>CAVPDS010000001.1:2500-304508 GCA_963702695.1 uncultured Alphaproteobacteria bacterium
GGGCCGTGTCTCAGTCCCAGTGAGGCTGATCATCCTCTCAGACCAGCTACTGATCGTCGCCTTGGTGAGCCGTTACCTCACCAACAAGCTAATCAGACGCGGGCCGATCCTTCAGCGATAAATCTTTCTCCTTACGGACGTATCCGGTATTAGCCAAAGTTTCCCTTGGTTGTTCCGAACTGAAGGGTACGTTCCCACGTGTTACTCTCCCGTCTGCCGCTGCCGTATTGCTACGACCGCTCGACTTGCATGTGTTAGGCCTGCCGCCAGCGTTCGCTCTGAGCCAGGATCAAACTCTCAAGTTGGATGAGAACTTTTGAAACCGGCTTGGTCACGTTTGCGCGTCGCAATGCTTGCGAACTTGCGTTCGCCCGCATCGTAACTTTGACGAGGTCCCACTCTGTTCGTGCGCGCTCAAGCGCGTCAGCGATTGCTCGCCTTCCCGCCTGCCGCTTCACGTCCACAGTGTTGACCTGAAACGTGTACCGCCGAAGTCTCGTCCGGCCGCCTCTCTTGCAAAGAAGCTTCTCATCGAAACCTCTCCGCCCGAGGAAGCGGCCCGCAAGGACTCCGCCGTCCACGTTTCTCTTTCTTCCGATTCACTTGTCAAACAGCCCGGAGCCTGGCGGCCCCGCCCTCCGGTGAACCGGAAGGCCGCCGAAGCTGAAAGCCCCCGATGACTGTCGGGAGCTTTTCACCTCTATCAGTGAGGAGCTTCGGAGACGCGCCATCGCACCGTGTCGGCGGACGGCGACGCCATGGGTGTGTTATATGTTGGCGCTCCGACCCTGTCAACCGTTTCGCCACCAAATTTTGGTAGCTCTACACCCGCGCCGGGCAAGGCCGACTGGGCGCGGCTAGCGCCTGGTCGTGATTGTCATATAAGAACGATCGAACGAGCCGTATACTCGGATTCCGCAAACCCGGATTCGCGAACGAGCTGAGGTTGGAACTCCAGCAAGCGCGCGCTGGAGGAGCTGATCTGGTGGGCCGCCACGAGCCCCATCTGCCTGAACGGCGGACACGCCCGCCGCGAAACGTGTGCTCCCGTCCCCCCACGCCGCACTTGGGCCACATTTTTCCTTCCCCCTTAGAGCCGGCGGGAGGTGTCAAGTTCGGGGGGATCAGCGCCGACGTCACGGGGGGTCTGTGACCAAGCGCTTCACCCGATAATACGCGAAGAACGACGGGCCCGGTCCATTGACGGATCGCGTTGGCCACGGCAACGTGCCGCGATTCGAAATCGAAGGCCGGTCGTTCGGCCGCGTTTGGCACCTCAGAGTGTTGTAGCGGCAGGCCACCCGCAATGGGTGGAGGGGACGTCGGCCTTGGATCACGGCAAGCGGCGCAGCGCATACCGATCCGCGGTGGAAGCCGAGCAGCTCGATCTCGGCAACGAACCTCCGCTTTCCGTCGACGGCGGCCCGGGCGGGCTGATCGATCGGCGGCGCGTTTCGGTGCAATGGTTTTCGGGCACGATCCTGACCGGGCTTTGCGGCGCTGCTCTCATGGGCGGCGCCGTTTTTGCTGCCCTGGATGGACAGACCAACTTCGCCACCGTTCCCGAGCGGGTCGGGGTCGCCCTGCGGGCGGCCGGGAACCTTGCGGAGCGACTGGTTGCAAGCACCCGCAAGGGCGACCGGCTGCCGGCGGCGGGCGAAGCCAGCAATCACCGGCAGGTCATCCGGATCAGCGCCACCACCCGCGTCGGCAACCGCGAGGTCGTGCGGGTACGACCCTTCGTACGGGTATCGGGCAATCTTTCGCTCTCGGTGACCGAACTTTCCGCCGGCATTCCACCCTTCAATCCGCAAAAAATGATGCTCGCGGATGGCGGCCCCGAGGCCGTGGCGCCGGAGGAAGCTCCCGAGGGCGAGATCGACGCCGAAGTCTCCTTCGTCACCCGCGATCTGTCGCCGGTGCTGCCGCGCGCCAAGCTCGCGAGCGCAGCCGTCGTCCCGATGGACGACATCATCGTCGCCGTGCGTGACGCAGCCAATTGGACCGGCAGCCTGCCGCCCGCCCGTTACGCGACCGCCAGCATTCCGACCGACACCAAGTTCGCTTACGCGGCGGATGGCGACATCGACCCCTACATCGGCATGGTCACGCGCATCGCGCCGGAGAACATCACGCTGCTGCCCAAGACCACCGCACAGACGACTGGAGGCAACGACTGGACCGAGCGGGTGGTCGCCTTGAAGAAGGGCGACACGGTCGGGTCCACGCTGCGCGATCTCGGCGCAAAGCCGGAGGACATCAAGCAAATCCTCTCGATGCTCGGCAGCCGGCGCGACGGCGCCGTCAAGGAAGGCCAGAAGCTGCGCGTGCTCCTCGCCCCGACCGACGACAAGCGGGTCCAGCCGATCCGGGTGATCTTGGGAAGCGATACCGCGACCGATGCGATCGTGGCGCTCTCCGACAGCGGCAAATACGTCGCCGTCGACGTACGCAGCGTCACTGAGGTCGCCAGAGCGAAGACGCGGGACGACGAAGAGGAAGACGACGGCAGCGGCGTGCGGCTCTACCAGAGTCTCTACGAGACGGCGCTGCGCCGCCAAGTGCCGCGCCCTGTGATCGACGACCTCATTCGCATCTATTCCTACGATGTCGATTTCCAGCGCAAGGTCCAGCCCGGCAACTCCTTCGAGGTCTTGTTCGCGGGCGAAGACGAGACCAGCGAGAAGAACGACGTCCTGTTCGCCGCGCTGACCGCCAACGGCGAGACCAAGCGGTTCTATCGCTACCAATCCAATGACGACGGCCTGGTCGACTACTACGACGAGACCGGCAAGAGCGCGAAGAAGTTCCTGGTCCGCAAGCCGGCGGCCGAAGGCATCATGCGCTCGGGCTTCGGCGAACGTAGCCATCCGCTGCTGCATTACACCCGCATGCACACCGGTGTGGACTGGGCCGCGCCGATGGGGACGCCGATCTACGCGTCCGGCAACGGCGAGATCGAGAAGATCGGCTGGGAAGGCGGTTACGGACGCTACATCCGCGTTCGTCACGCCAATGGCTATGAAACCGGCTACGGACACATGTCGGCGTTCGCGCGCGGCATGGAAGTCGGCAAGAAGGTCCGCCAGGGCCAGGTGATCGGTTATGTCGGATCGACTGGCCTCTCGACCGGCGCCCACCTGCACTACGAAATCCTGATCAACGGCCGCTTCGTCGATCCGATGAAGGTCAAGCTGCCGCGCGGCCGCGTGCTTGACGGTCCGTTGCTCGCCAACTTCGAGCAGGAGCGCGACCGCATGGACAACATGATGACCCGCAACGCGCCTGTTGCGCGCGCGGCGCCAGCGCCGAGGGTCGCGCAAACCATTGACCGCTAAGGCGCGAGCCCCGGGGATCTTCCCGCAAGCGGTGATCCGGAGGCCTTAGTGAGTGATCCCCGCTCCATCACGAAGCACATCGAGGTTCATTCGAGCCGGTTGTGGGCGTTCTTTCACATGAAAATCACCGATTTGCTGTTCCGCAACACACTCGCCGCGGACGACTTCGGCATTTCGCTGGTGAAGGTGAGCTTCTGGCTGACCCCTTGGATCAGGTCCGACGAACATCTGCCGATGTCACATATCGCCGAGGTCACGCACGAGCGCGGCCTGATCTGGGACAAGGTCATCATCGAGAGCAGCGGCGGCCTCAATCCGCTGACGATCGAAGGGCTGCCCAAAGGCAGCGCCCGTCAATTCGTCGAACACGTGCGCCAGCGAATGAATCAAGCTCCGTCGGCAACCCCGGCCGCGCCGCGGGCGTGACCTTCACACCAAGCCGGGGGTTGTCCCGGACGACCCGCATGGTCGATCCGGGACCCAACTCTTCACACGCTCACGTGACCCAATACGCGAAGGCTGTTCAACTCATCAGGCTGCTGCAGCGAGCTTCCCGTTGAAGGTCAGCCCCTGCTTGCCGGCGGAAACGACGACCTTGTCGCCGTCCTTCACGGTGCCCGCGAGGATCATTTCCGCGAGCGGATCCTGCACCGACTTCTGGATCACGCGCTTGAGCGGGCGCGCGCCATAGGCCGGGTCCCAGCCTTTTTCGGCGAGCCATTCGCGCGCCGATGGTTCGAGCACGATCTCGATCTTGCGCTCGGTCAGGAGCTTGGCCAGCCGCGCCAACTGGATATCGACGATCTTCGTCATCTCGTCACGCTTGAGCCGGTGGAACAGGATGATCTCGTCGACGCGGTTGAGGAACTCCGGCCGGAAGCTCGCCCGCACCACCGCCATGACCTGATCGCGCACGGCGTCGGTATCCTGCCCGTCCGGCTGGTTGGCAAGGAATTCGGAGCCGAGGTTGGAGGTCATCACGATCAGCGTGTTGCGGAAGTCGACGGTGTGGCCCTGCCCGTCGGTCAACCGGCCGTCGTCGAGCACCTGCAGCAGGACGTTGAACACATCCGGATGCGCCTTCTCGATCTCGTCGAACAGGATGACCTGGTAGGGCCGCCGCCGCACCGCTTCGGTGAGGGTGCCGCCCTCCTCGTAGCCGACATAGCCCGGAGGCGCGCCAAGCAGACGGGCGACAGCATGCTTTTCCATGTATTCTGACATGTCGACCCGAAGCAAAGCGCTCTCATCGTCGAAAAGGAATTCCGCAAGCGCCTTGGTCAACTCGGTCTTGCCGACGCCGGTCGGTCCCAGAAACATGAATGAGCCGATCGGCCGGTTGGGGTCCTGCAAGCCGGCGCGCGCCCGCCGCACGGCAGTCGACACCGCCTTGACGGCCTCGGCCTGTCCGATGATGCGCTTGCCGATCTGCTGCTCCATGCGCAGGAGCTTTGCCTTTTCGCCTTCCAGCATCCTGTCGACCGGTACTCCGGTCCAGCGCGACACCACTTGCGCCACGTGGTCGGCGGTCACCGCCTCCTCGACCATGGCGCCTTTGCCTTCGCTGCCTTCCACGCTCTTGAGTTTCTTTTCCAGCTCGGGGATACGGCCGTAGGCGAGTTCGCCCGCGCGCTGGTACTCACCCTTGCGCTGCGCATTGGCGAGTTCCACGCGCAGTTGATCCAGTTCGGTCTTGAGTTTCTGGGCGTCGGAAAGCTTCTCCTTCTCGGATTTCCAGCGCGTGGTGAGGTCCGCGGATTTCTTTTCGAGCGCCGCAAGTTCGGTCTCGAGCCCGTTCAAGCGCGCGCGGGAACCGGGGTCGTGCTCCTTCTTCAGGGCTTCCTGCTCGATCTTGAGCCGCACGACTTCGCGGTCGATCGAATCCAGTTCCTCGGGCTTGGAATCCACCTGCATCTTGAGCCGCGCTGCCGCCTCGTCGACGAGGTCGATGGCTTTATCCGGCAGGAAGCGGTCGGTGATGTAGCGGTTCGACAGCGTCGCCGCTGCCACCAGCGCGGAATCGGTGATCCGCACGCCGTGGTGCTGCTCGTAGCGGTCCTTGAGCCCACGCAGGATCGAGATCGTGTCCTCGACCGTCGGCTCGCTCACGAACACCGGCTGGAAGCGCCGCGCGAGCGCGGCGTCCTTTTCGACGTGCTTCTTGTACTCGTCGAGCGTGGTCGCGCCGATACAGTGCAGCTCGCCGCGCGCCAGCGCCGGCTTGAGCAGGTTCGAGGCGTCCATCGCCCCGTCCGCCTTGCCCGCGCCGATCAGCGTGTGCATTTCGTCAATGAACAGGATGAAGGCGCCCTCCGCCGCGATCACCTCCTGCAGCACGGCCTTGAGCCGCTCCTCGAATTCGCCGCGATATTTGGCGCCGGCGACCAGTGCGCCGAGGTCGAGCGCAAGGAGCTTCTTGTCCTGCAGGCTCTCTGGCACGTCGCCGTTGACGATGCGCTGCGCGAGACCTTCCACGATCGCGGTCTTGCCGACGCCGGGCTCGCCGATCAGCACTGGGTTGTTCTTGGTCCGGCGCGACAGCACCTGGATGGTGCGCCTGATCTCCTCGTCACGGCCGATCACTGGGTCGATCTTGCCATCGCGCGCGGCTTGCGTGAGGTCGCGGGCGTATTTCTTGAGCGCGTCGTACGCGTTCTCGGCCGACGAGGTGTCGGCGGTGCGGCCCTTGCGCAGCGCATTGATCGCGGCGTTGAGGTTCTGCGGCGTGACGCCGGCCTTGGCGAGAATCCTTCCTGCATCGCTGTCCTTTTCAAGCGCAAGAGCCAGCAGCAGCCGCTCGACCGTGACGTAGCTGTCGCCGGCCTTGTCGGCGACCTTCTGCGCCTGGTCGAACACGCGCGCCATCGCCGGCGCGAGGTAGACCTGGCCGGCGCCGCCGCCGGAGACCTTGGGCAGCTTTGCCAGCGCCGCCTCCACGTCGGCGAGCGCTTCGCGCGAGCGACCGCCGGAACGATCGATCAGCCCGGCGGCGAGCCCTTCCGGGTCGTCGAGCAGAACCTTGAGCAGATGTTCGGGCGCGAATTGCTGGTGGCCCTCGCGGAGCGCCAGCGACTGGGCAGACTGAACGAAACCGCGGGCGCGGTCGGTGTATTTTTCGAAATCCATGGCTTTCCTTCCCATGTGGCGAAGGGTTCTGACGGCCATAAGCAACCGCCGGCCGGTCCCTGACGGCGGCCAGCCTCGTGATATGTAAGTGCACCTTGTGCCTGGGAAAGAGGTCTGCCGCAGCGATTTGCGCGGTTTACCGACGCGGTTAAGCCGGCTTTCGCACCCTGGTCAGCCCGTCACCAGCGGGGGATTGGAGCTGTCCGATGCTGGGCGGGCGACTTCCGTGACCATGAACTGTGTCCTGGCGAGTTCGGCGAAATGGCCGCCAAGCCGGACAAGCTCGTCGAAGGTCCCGGACTCGATGATGTGGCCGCCCTGGAACACCATGACGCGCGATGCGTTGCGCACCGTTGCGAGGCGGTGCGCGATCACGAAGGTCGTGCGGCCTTTCATGACCTCAACCAGCGCCCCCTGCACGCGCGCTTCCGTCAGCGCGTCGAGCGCGCTGGTCGCCTCGTCGAGGATCAGGATCGGCGGGTCCTTGAGCAGCGCGCGGGCGATCGAGAGACGCTGGCGCTCACCGCCCGAGAGCAGCCGCCCCCGCTCGCCGACCGCCGCTTCGAACGATTGCGGATTGCTCTCGATCACGTCGAGAACCTGCGCCCGCGCGCAGGCCTCGCGCATTTCCTCCTCGGTGGCATCGGGCTTGCCGACGCGCAGGTTGTCGGCGATCGAGCGATTGAACAGCAGCGCCTCCTGGAACACGACGCCGATGTTATGGCGCAGCGCCGAAAGCTGGAGCGCGCGGATATCCATGCCGTCGATCTTGATCGAGCCGGATTGCGGGTCGAACGCGCGATGGAGCAACGCCAGTGCGGTCGACTTGCCTGCCCCGGTGGCCCCGACCAGCGCGACGGTTTCGCCCGGAAGAGCGGTGAAGTTCAGGTCGGCCACCGCCGGCCGCTTGCCGTCGTAGGAGTAAGAGACATCCTTGAATTCGACCAGGCCGCGCACGCGGCCGGGATCGACGGCGTCCGGCCGGTCGCGGATCGCAGGCTCGGTATCGAGCACGTCGAAGAATTCGGCGACCCGCGGCGCGTCCATGACCATGCGGTTGGCGAAATGCACGACCTGCTCGAGCCGGCTGACCAGCATCGTCGCGAAACTCATGAACATCACGATCTCGCCGACCGTGGTGAGCCCCTCGATGTAGAACCAGACGCCGACGATGAGGATCGAGAGCATCGTCAGCGTCGTCGAGGCGCGGGTCAGCACCGCCGCCAACGCCCACCACGACAGCACCGGGATCTGGGCGTTGAGCATCAGGTCGCCGACATTCTTGAGCCCCGATACCTCGTGTTCGATCCGGGAGAAGCTCTGCACCAGCGCGATATTGCCCAGCGTATCGGAGGTGCGCTCGGCGAGGTCGGAGTAATGAGTCTCCACCGCCGCTTGCAGCGTCTCGGTCTTGTGCAGAACCATGGCGATCAGCGTCGCGAAGATTACGCACAGCACGATCAGCAGCAGAGCGAAGCGCCAGTTGAGGAAGAGCGTCAGCGGCAGCAGGACGATGAGCGAGAGGAAGCTCGAGAAATTCTCGCGGAAGAAGTACAGCCAAAGACCCCAAAGGGTGTTCGTGCCGGTGATCATCACTTTCATCAGCCGGCCGGAATGGCTGCCGGTGTGATAGCTCAGCGGCAATTGCAGTACGTGCTCGAAGTACTGGGTCCGCACCACCTGGCTGTGCCGGTGCGCCAGGCGGTCGGCATGCAGCGCCACCAGGGTGCCCGCGGCGATCGAAAAAATCCCGAAGGCCGTCCACCCGCCAACCAGCAGGAACAAGGTCGACCAACGCAGTTGCTCGGATTTGCCCTGCGCCTCGGCGAGAATGTCGACAATGCGCCCGAACAGAATCGGCTCAACGAACATCGCCATGGCGAGCGCGACATCGGCGACCGCCAGGGTCCAGCCGAGGCGCGCTTCGTGCCCGAGCAGTTCGAGAACCCGGATGTAGAGTCGCAGGAGTTTCATGGTGCGGACACGTCCGAGCGCGGGGACGGGGACGTTACCGCGACGCCCTGCCCCCGCAACGAGCTGTCGCCTGCAATTTCTGGCGCAAATCGTCGTTCAACGCAAAGAACTCGTAATCTTTTTATAATTCAGGCTCTTACGGGTATCATTGCGGAGCCGGCAGCATTACATTGACTTCGCAACCTGGGGATGGCGCTTGAATTTGTCCGCCCCGATGGAAATGATCGGCGGGGCGGAGGGTCGGTCCTCCGTCGGCGGGACCCGAGCAGCGAGGCCATCGATCCTCGTGGCCTGCGCAAATGCGGCAAAAATGGCGGATGACACATGATGAACATTCCGACCGACCTTCTGAGAACGCTGATTGCTGTCGTTGACCTGCGAAGCTTCACCAAGGCGGCGCAGTCCCTTGGCATCACCCAGCCGGCGGTGAGCGCGCAAATCAAACGGCTGCAATATCTGCTCGGCTTCGAACTGCTCGACAAGAGCGCACCGGGCGTGAGCCTGACCCGGCGTGGCGACATCGTCATGGATCACGCGCGGCGGATGCTGACCATCAACGATTCGATCCTCGAGCTGACCAGCGGACGCCCTTCGGCGCAGACGATCCGCGTCGGAATCCCCGGTGATTACGCCGGGCAGAGACTGCCTGCCACGCTGGCGCGCTTCCGTCTGCGCTGGCCCGACATCTCATTCAATGTGGTCAGCAGTGGGGTCGAGGGCATGCTCCGCGACCTCAAGCAAGGCGACCTCGACCTTGTCTTTGCCCTTTCGGAGCCTGAGGAAACCGAGCAGGCGCGGCACCGCTGGACCATCAAACCAGTATGGGTCCGCAGTGAAGCGACCAAATACGATCCTGAAGGCCCGGTGCCGCTGGTGTCCTACGGCGAAGACTGCGCCTGCCAGCAACTGGCGGTCGCCACGCTCCATCGCGCCGGCCGCGAATGCAACTTCGTGTTCACCTCACGCAGCCACCTGAGTCTCGTGGCAGCGGTGGCGGCGGGCTTTGGATTAATGGTGATGCCGCGAGGACGCGCGGCGATGAGCAAGCTCACGATCTGGGAAGATCCGCCGCTGCCGCCGCTGCCGGATCTTTGTTGTGGGATCTTCTTGCGCGAGACCGGGAACCAGCCCGCGGTCGAGGAACTGGCTGACTATCTCGCCGCGGATTTGTGGGTGGACTACACCACGCTCGGCCATCGTAATGGGCGCGGCGCACCCGTCATGCGCGCCTCGCGATAGATCCGGCGGCGGATTACTCCGGCTAATTGACCTTGCGCTCCGATGCAGGCGGCAGAAACGTCGCATCGAAGATGTCGCCACCCTTCGGCTTGGCCTTGAAGGTGTGGGCCAGCGCCAACTGGCTGATGGATTCATCGAGCCGCACAGAATCGATCGCCCCGAAGCCGTTCGCCTGCACCTCCGGCGTCAGAATGTTGTCACGGATGACCATCCGCAACCGCTCAAGCTCGACCCCTTTCCTGGCCACATCCTCGCGCTTGAGCACCGAGTTCGACCGCACCCGCAGGGGACCTGATTGTTTCCCTGAGGCCCTTCACCGTGGCGTGCAGGAACGCCTTGACGGCCTCCGGCTTTTCGCCGGCGAACTTGGTGTTCACGACCACGGCGCTGCCGTAGAGCTTCATCCCGTAATTCGCCATTTGCAGCAGCACCACGTCGTCGACGGGGACGCCGCGGTCCTTGATGTCCACATAGACCCGGAACGCATAGCCGAGCGTCGCATCGAGCTGCCCGGCGGCGAGCATCGGCACGCGGACCGGGATGCCGATCTTCTCGATCGAGACCTTGGACAGGTCGATCTCGTTGAGCTTGGCGAACAGCGGCCACACCGCAAAGGTCGAGCCGGTCGGCGGTGCGCCGAGCTTCTTGCCCTCAAGGCTCCTGGGCTCGCCGATGCCGCGGCTCTTGCGGCCGACGATCGCATAAGGCGGCTTGTTGTAGACCATGAACACCGCCTTGATCGGGGCCGACGGGTTCTGGTCGCGATACTTGATCAGCGCATTGATGTCGGCAAAGCCCATCTCGTAACTGCCGCTGGCGACGCGCGTGATCGGCTCGATCGCGGAATTGCCCTCATCGATCGTGACGTCCAGGCCCTCGTCTTTGAAATAGCCCCGGTCCTGCGGCAGCAGAAAGAACGCCGCCGGTCCCTCCAGCTTTTCGTCGAGCGAGAAATTGATCCTGACCTGAGCCATAGCGGGAGCCGCCAAGGCCGCAACAATCCAGGCCGCCCCCATGAAGATCGAGGCGGCGCGCGCGAGCCGGGTGAACTGGAAAAGGCCCATGACGGACTCCGCTATACTCCCCGTCTGGCCAACTGCGGTGCTGACAACGCAGCAAAGAACAGGACGGTGCAAAGCGCAAGAACAAGATCAGCGCCGCCCCCTGCCCCTCACGCAAAAGGGAACACCACGGCGCGCCCAATCGTCGGCGCCACCCGATTTTTCTCGGCCAGGGTGGGCCGTGCCGCTGTTAGTATTAGTCACCGAAGCTTAAGTCCCGGTTCATGAGCCCGGTCATGTCCCTGACGTTCGAGGCGCACGCGGCGGCGCCACCGGCGTTTCGCGCAGCCTATGCGCCGCGCGATGAGGAGATCGCTGCCCGCCTCCTCGCCGCGGCACCGCGCGTTCCGGCAGCCGAGGCTCGGATCGATGCCCGCGCCCGCGTGCTGATCGAGGGTATTCGCGCAAAAACGGGCGGGCTCGGTGGCATCGAGGATTTTCTCCATGCCTACTCGCTCTCTACCAAGGAGGGGCTTGCCCTCATGGTGCTCGCCGAGGCGCTGCTGCGGGTACCCGACGCCACCACTGCGGATCGTCTGATCGAAGACAAGCTCGCCACTGGCGATTGGGCATCGCACGACCTGAGGTCGCATGCTTTCCTCGTCTCCGCGTCGGCCTGGACGCTCGGATTGACCGCCCGCATCATCCACCCGGGGGAGACGCCGGATACGATTCTCGAGAGCCTGATCAAGCGTCTAGGTCTGCCGGCGGTGCGGACCGCGACGCGGCAGGCCATGCGCCTGCTCGGCTCCCACTTCGTGCTCGGACAGACCATCGAGGAGGCGCTCGCCCGCACCCGCGGCAAGCACGAGCGCTATTCCTTCGACATGCTGGGAGAGGGTGCGCGCACGGCGACCGACGCCGAGCGCTATCTTCACGCCTATTCAGCCGCGATCGCCGCGATCGGGGTCGGCGCCGGGACTGCAGCGCTCCCGAACCGGCCGGGAATCTCGGTCAAGCTCTCAGCGCTGCACCCGCGCTTCGAGGCGGTCTCGCGCGAGCGGGTTCTGACCGAGCTTGTACCCAAGGTCATCGAACTGGCCCGCCAGGCCCGCGACCACGAACTCAACTTCACAATCGATGCCGAGGAGGCGGACCGGCTCGAACTTTCTCTCGACGTGATCGCCGCAACGCTTGCCGATCCGTCCCTGCGCGGCTGGGAAGGCTTTGGACTTGCCATTCAGGCGTATCAGAAGCGCGCGTCCGCCGTGATCGATTGGCTTGACGATTGCGCCGCAGGGCTCGGCCGGAGGCTGATGGTGCGACTCGTCAAGGGCGCCTACTGGGACACCGAGGTCAAGCGTGCGCAGGAGCGTGGGCTTGCCGACTATCCCGTCTTCACCCGCAAGGCGATGACCGACCTCTCCTATGCTGCCTGCACGCGCCGGCTGCTGGCGGCGCGCCCCCGCCTCTATCCGCAATTCGCCACCCACAATGCGGCCACCGTGGCGAGCGTGATCGAGGATGCCGGCGGCGTCGACGGGTTCGAGTTCCAGCGGCTCCATGGCATGGGCGAGGTGCTCTACCGGCAACTGCTCGAAGAGTTTCCGCACGCCGGTTTGCGCGTTTATGCCCCCGTCGGCGGCCACCGCGACCTGCTGGCCTACCTCGTGCGGCGGCTCCTGGAGAACGGCGCCAATTCTTCCTTCGTGTCGGTCGCCGCCGATCCCTCGGTGCCGATCGAGGTGTTGCTCCGACGACCGCAGAGCTGGATCGGCGATCCGCAGCATGCGCGCCATCCGAAGATCCCGCTGCCGCGCGATCTCTACGGCTCTGCGCGCCGTAATTCCGCGGGCGTCGAATTCGGCGACCGGGCGAGCCTCGATGCACTGGTGGCCGAAGCGCGTGACGCGAACGCGCCGGCAGATGCCACACCGCTCGTGGGCGGGGTGGCGCGCGACGGGATCGCGCGCGAATTGAGATCACCCGTCGATGGCGCACCGATCGGCCGCGTGATCGAGGGCAACGAGACAACCGCGGACGCGGCGATGGCGGCGGCCCATGCCGGCTTCCCGGATTGGCAAGCGACGCCGATCGAGGCCCGCGCCACCGCGCTTGAACGCGCGGGCGATCTTTTCGAGGCCAACCGTGGGCGGCTCATCGCCCTGATGCAGCGCGAAGGCGGCAAGACACTCGATGATGCGCTCGCCGAAGTCCGCGAGGCGGTCGATTTCTGCCGCTACTACGCCGCCGAGGCCCGGCGCGCGCTCGCCCCGCAACCGCTGCCCGGACCGACCGGCGAGACCAACGAGCTGCGCCATCGCGGGCGCGGCGTGTTCGTATGCATCAGCCCGTGGAATTTTCCGCTCTCGATCTTCGCCGGCCAGGTGAGCGCAGCGCTCGTTGCGGGAAATTCGGTGGTGGCCAAACCGGCCGAACAGACTCCCCTGATTGCCGCCGAGACGGTGCGGCTTCTGCACACAGCGGGCGTTCCCGTCAGCGCGCTTCATCTCGTTCCCGGCGACGGCAAGGTCGGCGCCGCGCTGGTCGCCCACCGACGCACGGCGGGGGTCGCCTTCACCGGCTCGACCGAGGTGGCGCGCGCCATCAATCGTGCGCTCGCCGGCAAGGATGCACCGATCGTCCCCCTGATCGCCGAGACCGGCGGGATCAATCCGATGATCGTCGATGCGACTGCGCTACCCGAACAGGTCACCGATGACGTGGTGACCTCCGCGTTCCGCTCCGCCGGCCAGCGCTGCTCGGCGCTGCGGCTGCTCTGCGTGCAGGAAGACGTAGCCGACCGCATCATGGCGATGATCACGGGCGCCGCACGCGAACTCAAGCTGGGTGATCCGCGTGATCCGTCGACCCATGTCGGCCCGGTCATCGACGCCGAGGCCCAGGACAAGCTCGACCGTTGGATCGCCGGCATGGAAGGCGCCGGCCGCGTCCGCTTCCGCTGGGATCGTTTCAAGCCGCTGCCAACGGCAGGCCTCTACGTGCCGCCCACGGTCATCGAGCTCGCCAGCGCGCGCGATCTCGAGCTAGAGGTCTTTGGGCCGATCCTGCATGTCGTGCGCTGGCGCGCCGACGCGCTCGCTCAGTTGCTCGACGACATCGCGGCCAACGGCTACGCGCTCACGCTCGGCATCCATAGCCGCATCGACGCCACCGCCGAGCAGATTTCAACCCGGCTCCCGCACGGCAACGTCTACGTCAACCGCAACATGATCGGCGCCGTTGTCGGCACGCAGCCGTTCGGCGGCACTGCGCTTTCGGGGACCGGCCCGAAGGCCGGCGGGCCGAATTATCTCCGGCGCTTCACCACCGAACAAGTGGTGACGGTTAATACCGCTGCAGCCGGCGGGAATGCTTCGCTGCTCGCAGCGGAGGAATAAATCGCCGCCGGGCGAAGTCCGGATGAAGCGCCGGCTTTGGCTTTTTTTGGAGCAGCAAGGCGGAATTAACACACTCTCGTCGAATTGTGACTATTCTGATTGTGCAATGGCTGATTCTCTCGCCCGCCTCTATGAGGCCGTGCTGGCAGCGCGCCACGCCGATCCGGCGTCTTCGCGCACCGCTCGCTTGCTGCGCGCGGGCCGCAGCAAGATGGCCAAGAAGATGGCGGAGGAAGCCGTTGAGGTGGTGATCGACACTATGCACGGCGACACCCAGGCGGTGGTCCGCGAAAGCGCCGATCTCATGTACAACCTAGTCGTGCTCTGGGTCGCGGCCGGCGTTCATCCGAAGGACGTCTGGAGCGAGATGGAGCGGCGGGAGCGGCTTTTCGGCATCGCCGAGAAAGTTCCCAAGCGCGCGCTCGACACGGTCTCCCGCCGCAAAGTCGTCGCACTGGAAAGCCGCCGCGTCCGCAAGCGTCGCTGACGCTGGTTCGGATGCCATTCCGTCGGCTCGGATTCAGTCTTGAATCGATGACGATGTCGTCAACCGAAGGTTTGGCCGCTTGCCTCGGCGATCGCTCTATCGCCATGGGACTGCGGGAGTTGCGCTCACTGGGCCCTGGTTGCGGTGACAATCGGGTCATCCGCTGTCCGAAGCGGCGTGCCTGACCTTCGGTCCGCAGGCGAGCCGTCCGTCTCGGATGATTTACCGCCGCCATCGCCCGTTCCGCCTGCGGACGGATGGCCGACCAGTTTTTCCTGTTCGATATTCCGTTGAACAAAGGAGCCGAGAAACGCGCCAAGCGTTAGCTTGGCCATATCAAACACGCTCTTTTGCATCTCCGCGTCGCTGGTGACCAGCGCAATTGCAAGAAGCAGGAGCGTGAGCGTTACCGTGGCGAGTGGCAATCCGGTGAAACCGAGTTTCGTGAAAGTCCCGGAAAATCCCGAAAGGGAGGCCAGACGGATATATTCATTGACCGCGTCCCTGTCGGCCCGTTCGATCAAGGGCCAAAGATGGGCAGCTTCCTCTTTTCGAATGACTTGGCTCGTAAGAGAGCCAGCCTTCGAGAACAGTCGCACGCTGAAGAGGGCGCACACCATGCCGATGCCGGCGATGGCGATGAATTTGAAGTTGGGCCCGAACACATCGCGCCAGAAATTGAATCCTGACGCGCGCAAATCGGCTTGCGTCGGCTCGTACTTGATCAGACCATAGATGCCGTACGCGAATGCGAAAGCCGCGACGAAAGTCAAGACCACACCGGCCGCCTGCATCACGCCTTGCGGGCTCGCAGAGAAGATGCGCTGCACGACCGTCAGCCGGCCTTCCGCCTGATCGTCCACTCCAGGTGTCTGCGGCTGTGCGTGCTCCGCGCTGTCGGTCATGGCCTGCCCCCGGCTATCGATCGTGACAATCGTAGCGAGTGTGCGCGCGATCGGGCAAGCGTCAGTCGCTACTTGTCGCTGCGGATGGGAACATGGACAACCCGCTCCCACCCCGCTAAGCACCCGGCATGCTTCGCCGCCTTTATGATTGGTGCATCAACGCCGCCGGAAAGCCGCATGCGCTGTGGATCATGGGCGTCGTGTCGTTCGTGGAAAGCTCGTTCTTTCCCGTGCCACCCGATGCCATGCTGATCCCAATGTCGCTCTCCCGGCCGGACCGGGCCTATTCCTATGCGACACTTTGTACTATCACGTCGGTCGCGGGCGGCATCCTCGGCTATGTGATCGGCGCCTTCCTTTACAACTCGGTCGGGCATTGGCTGATCAGCCTCTACGGCTATGGCGACAAGCTCGAAGCTTTCCGCGAGGCCTACCTCAAGTGGGGAGCCTTGATCATCCTGCTCAAGGGTCTCACCCCGATCCCCTACAAGATCGTCACGATTGCGTCGGGATTCACGGCCTATCCGTTCATCCCGTTTGTGCTGCTATCTCTGGTCGCACGCGGCATGCGGTTCTACGTGGTCGCGTTTCTGCTCAACCGATACGGTCCTCAGGCGCGCGTCATCATCGAGGAACGGCTGGGGCTCTGGGTCACAATCAGCGCGCTCACGCTGGTCGCCGGGATCATCATCGCAGTCTACGTGTTCTGAGCCCGTTCCTCATTTTCGCCATCCCGCAAACCCATGGTGCGGGGGTCATGGCTGGATATCGGGGTAACACCGGTTCTCACCCAAAAGAGGCGATCTGCGCCATCCTCGCAGGCTTCGCCGGGCTATTTCTGCTGGCGGCGCCTGCGGCCACGCAGGAGAGACCATTCGCGGCCGAGCCAGCCCCCCTTGCCACGCAGCAACCGAGTGTACCGCCCGAGGCGGCGCCACCGGAGGCGGCCCCGCCGCCCGCTCAACCTGCTTTCAAGCCCGGCTTCATCGATGCGCTGGGGCACTGGCTCGGCCAGGGCCGCGCCCGGATCGGCTCGCAGCTCAAGAGCACCCAGGATGCGATCGGCGACATCGGCAGCCAGGCGACCAGCACCGCCCGCGACGCCGCCAGTGCCGCCCAGCAGGCGACCGGCGCAATCGTGAGCATCCCCGGTACCCGGATCGTCACGGGTCACCAGCGCTGCACAGTGGCATCGAACGGCGGTGCCGATTGTACCGGCGCGATCGAGGCGCTGTGCCGCAAACGCGGCTTCGAGACCGGCCGCGGACTCGATATTCATTCCGCCCAGAAATGCCCGACCTGGGTGTGGCTGTCCGGTCGCCAGCCGGTCGAGGGCACCTGCCCGACCGAGACCTTTGTCACCCGCGCGATCTGCAACTGAGACGGCGTTGAATCCTCGCGCCAAGCTCTCGGATGTCGAGCTCCGAACGGTGGGCGTTTGGTGCGATTCCAGACTGGGCGTGATTCTGCCGACCGTTTTGGATCAATCGGTGGAATTTCGCCGATGCCACCCCCGGGTCATTTCGGTGAAACACCTAAGAGCGTGAATTAATGTGAGAAAATGACTCTGGCACGCTGGGATCACTGGCACGCTAATTGCGGTTGTGACCAGGCAAATAGCTATGGCCTTTTCCCATGCAGCATTCCATCGATCTGGTTCCCAGCCCCGTGGCCGAAGACGCTGCGCCCAGATTCGGCGTTTATCTCGTCATCCCTCGGCCGGGACGGGACGACGAAAGCCTCACGCTCGGCGTCGCGGTGCCGCACCTTGACGGCAAGGGCTTTGACTTGCTGATGCCGTCCTTGCAGCTCGACGGCAAGCTTGAGCTGCGCGAGGTGGCGGGGAGTTCGGAACGCCGAAGCGCGCCCCAGTCGCTGGCGCAGCAGGTCCAAGCCTTCGAGCGTGCGGCCATCGAGCAATGCCTGGCGGAGTGCGGCGGCCGGATCAGCGCCGTCATGCAGCGGCTCGACATCCCGCGGCGCACTCTCAGTGAGAAGATGGCGCGTCTGGGCATCGACCGTCGCCGCTACGTCCGCCGGTCCGCCGAGTTGATGGCCAAGAACCCGGAAGCAGCCAACTCACCGCTGCGCTAGTCTAGCCAGCGGTGTTGCTGCCGCTGATTGGCACCCTCCGCGACCCGGGATGAAATCCGGGCCAGCCACGACGTTGAGGTTCTTCTCCTTACCGCATTCGCCGCGTAACAAGCAGGGTCACGCTCCGCAAGGGAAAAGCGGGCTGAGCTTAGGACCGTCCTGGACTTCGTACGCCAAGGGGACACATGGTGGTCACCCGGATTGATCGGCTCGCACGGTCCATTGGTGATCTTCAGGATATCGTTCGGACCCTGCGGGCCAAGGGTGAGGCGTTGCGCGCCGCCGAACAACCAATCGACACCACCATCGCAGCCGGGAAGTGCTTCCTCGATATGCTTGGGGTGTTTGCTGAATTCGAAACCAACCTCCGTAAGGAACGCCAGCTTGAGGGTATCGCGAAGGCCAAGGCGGCTCGCGTTTACAAGGGCCGTCCCGCGACCATAGCGGCCGCACAGGTGCGCGCATTGAAAGCGCAGGACGTCGATGCCTCAGAGATCGCCAAGCGCCTGAAGATCGGCTGGGCGAGCGTTTATCGGGTGCTTGGGGCGGCGTAACCGGGTGTCATTAAGCCTCTCAGCAAAACGTGAAGACCCAGCGCTGTCCCACAAGGCATTCGCGCGCTATATCGATCCTTGCCAAGGCGCGCTCCCGATCCCCCGATCACCCCCAAGCGCTCCTTGGATTTAGGCCCGCCGTGTGCGTACCCCCGCCGCGGCGGGTTTTATTTTGATGCCAGGCTTCCTCATCGCACAGTCCCAGAAGCCACACATCGACGCTCATAATCGGCGGAGCGCGGGAGCCCCGTGCTGGCTAGATGGTTCTGTCCAACGCGTACCCCACCCCTGCGCTCAACGCCGTGCCTGGATTGCACAGCCGCGGTGCGGCATTTTGACGGCAATTCCTCGTCATTGCGCAGACATTTGTCCGGACCTAAGGCCGCCGCTCGCGCTCCTAATCTGCAATCTTCAACTCTGAAATGGAAATGGACAAAAAGACAACCCCAGCCCCTACGGGGGCTGGCAAACCTACACGATAGAAACACCCACCGGCCGCAAGTTAGACATCGCGGCACAAGATCAAGATACGGCCATTCGCGGTGCTCAGGACTGTGAAACTCAGAACGCAACTCAGCACAACAGCGGTGGCGATCCCGCCCCATCCAAATGGCCAACATTCGAAATTGCTTAGACGATGGGCGCAAACTCCAAATACAAGCGGCTGATCGCGATGCCGCTTTGACCGGAGCGCAACACTTCCTTTGCCGCGCGTGAATCTCGATCAATTCCCGGCATGGCTTGCCGACTGGCGCAAGATCGGCGACGGAATGCAGCGCGCCTATTGGCTGTTCCTGTTGTTCACGGGACAGCGGCCGGTCCATACAGATGGGCCAAAACCACACGAGACGCCCGCTGAGCCTTGGCGCAGAATGAGGCGCCCACTCCCAACACACGAAACTGATCTTATTTATGGAGATGCTGCGCCGCCCGCAACATGCCGCCCAGGACGCTGCGGAATGAGATAAATGGAAATGATGATAAGCACAGCGAGAACTGCGGAGGCGGATAGATCGCTTACACCAAGGCCCCCTTGAGCGATAGGCTTATCGAAGGAGTTGGCAATGGTAGCTCCCAATGGGCGCGTCAGGATGAAGGCGGCCCAGAACAGGAGTGTACGGGAGAGGTTGGTAAAGAAGTAGAGCACTGCGAGCAGGGCGAGCAGTACAGCAATTAAAAGCGCGCTGCCGTTGTAGCCCAGTCCAGTGTCATCGGCCATCCAGTCGCCAAGCGCTGTGCCAAGCGTTTGCGAGAACATGATGGTGGTCCAGTAGAATGCTTCGACTTTGGGAGAGTTGATGGTCTCAACGGCAACGGAACCGAGGGCCCAATACCAGATGCCGAGCGTCGCCATTACAAGGGTAAAAAGAGAAAGTGAACCACCCAGATAGCCGATGCCGAGCGAGCGGTCGAAGAAGTCGGCCAAGGCCGTGCCTGTGAGAGTGGTCGCAGTGATCACAGCCCAGTACAGAAATGGGTGAAATCCCTTCGCCATGATTTGGGCACTCACCGTTACGATCAGGAGCGCGGCGAAAATCATCGTCCCGGTCAGGTAGCCAAATCCCAATGTCAAGGTCACCGCATTGCCGCCGACCTCGCCAAGTGTAGTTGCAAATATTTTTATGATCCAAAAGCCGAGCGTTACCTCGGGGATCTTACTGAGGGCGAACTTCTGAGCATCGGCCGTGGGTTCCATTCTTTTATCTCTCAAACTCACTCCGTCGCTCGGAATGTATCAACTTCCGCAACTTGGCGAGATTTGGGCTTCGGTGGCGCGAGCGCGGGGAATCGGTTCGCCGCTTCGCAAATCCAACAATCGCGCTTCCCTCGGATGAATGTAGTCACGCGCATGGCGTCACTAATGCGGCCTCCCATGATCCATCTAACAAATCGGCCCACGCACTCGCGACGCACGTGCCGCGAACCTCTTGCGTGGTCGCGTCTATATCGGGCGCCTGCGCCGATCTTGTCGGTCGCGTCGTCCATGCCGCGTGAACGTCCCGGCCACCCGAATGGTGGCAAACCGTGCAGCCCAAGCAATACGAGCTTGTGTTTCCACCGGGCGCACCGCCGCTATCGAATGCCCGTGACTTAGAACCGGTCTCCATCAAAGCCGGCCCGTAGTCCGTTTCCAGCCTGCTTCACGCCCCGTGCCGCTCGACATTGGCTAACCCCCTTTGTCAGCGGTGCGGGGTTCCTTTGCTCGGACTGGAACGGCGGGGGCCGTAGGTGCTCCGCTGTGTGCATGAAAAATGGGTCCCCTTTCACCAACCCTCCCGGTGATTTCAAATCGAAAAAGCCGGTAAAGCCCCTCGTTGTTGTTCGGCTTACGGCAGCAGTCGGCTATCCGACAACTGACCTACTGTTACGAAGCTTTTACATCAACTGCCGTCCAATATATCCGCCAGCTTCGGAACGATCCCTGCGACAACTCGTTCAAGGATGAGGAGCGACCTAACCCGGAGAAAGTTCCCATGCGGACCCTCATCGCCTCAGCAGCCATCGTGGCAGCGCTTGCCATTCCTCAGCTTGCGCTGGCACAGGCCGGTTCTCCCGCCAACGCGGCACCCTATTGCATGCAGAACCGGGACGGGTCGTTGAATTGCTCGTTCCAAACCATGCATGCCTGCGAATCGGACCACCAGGCCTCGCCCGGCGTGCGCTGCATTGATAATCCGCGTGCCGCGGCTACCAGCGGTCAGGGAAGGCCCTCAGGCACGCAGGGGAACGGATCGCAGCCGCTGCATCCAACCCCAAAGTAACGGACGGCTGACAAGTCAGCTAGCTAAACGCTGAAATCGCGATGAGACTTGCCCTGATCTCCTTCGAGTGAAGTGGGTCAGGGTGTTGGCGTGATTGCACATCTAATATTAGGAATAACTAAGGTTTAGTTAGGAATAACTAAGGTTTAGTTATGTATTGCTAGGACGATAGCGGTTCAAATCTGACGCTTGGCACCCACGACATGAAAGGTCACAAACAGTTGCCGTTGGAGCGCTTGGACCCATCGCGAAAGATGCCGATGCTCTGACGTTGCGTCCGCTTTCACGGCATTGCGGAAGCGGATCGACGGGCTCTCTTGGCCAACCGCGACGCCTTTCGACCCGAAGGCGATTTGGCCGGATTGAGTGCGATCAGTCACCGTCGCTATTTATCGACGTGATTTTCCCGCCAGGCGATGAGTTGGATAGACGCCAACGCTTGGCGGCATCGCAGGAGCAACTCCACGCCGCGCAGCTTCTGCCTTCAAGAATGTGATTAAAGCCTGGAGTGGGCCGGTGATTTGGCGGCGGCTCGAATAGTAAAGAAAGAAACCCGACAATCGTGGCGACCAATCCTCCAGTAACGGAACGAGTCGACCCGCTTTGAGATCGGCAGCGACGTATTCGTACAACAGGTACGCCAGTCCAAGACCATCGCGGACCGCACGGATCGAAAGCTCTATGTCGTTCACAATCAGGCGGCCTTCAACACTGATATGCAGCACCTTGCCGTTCTTTTCAAAATCCCATCCGAAAATTGCGCCGTTCGGCAGACGATTGCGGATGCAATCATGATGGCGCAAGTCGCGCGGTGTCTTAGGCTGCGGATGACGCGCGACGTAATCGGGCGAGGCAACGACTAAAAAGCGTACTTCACCCATGACCCTCATCGCGATCATATCGCGGTCGATCTGTTCGCCGATACGGATGCCCGCATCGAAGCCTTCGGCGACGATATCAGCCGGCATCTTGACGACAGCAACATCCATTTGGACGCCGGGATATTCCCCCAAAAAGCGCGCGAGAATCGGTTCGATGAGTAAGGTTGCCACTGGCGGCTGCACTACGAGACGCAGCAATCCCGTCGGATTTTGCCAGTGATTAGCAACTTCGTCGACCGCCGCATTCAACTCGACAAGCGAGGGACCCACGCGCGCGAGTAGACGCGCACCAGCTTCAGTAAGCGAGACGCTGCGGGTCGTTCTATTCAACAGCCTGACGCCCAGCCGCTCCTCCAGCGAGCGAAGATTTTGGCTGAGCGTGGACTTGCCGAGTCCTAGCTGCGCTGCCGCTTTGGCAAAGCTCCGCTGCTCGGCAATCGCCGCGAAGGCGGACATTTCAGCAAATTTAGCCCCTCGCATTGTTCGGCTCAGGCGAACAGGTCGTTCCAATAATATAGAATTATCAAATAATCGAGGGACCAGTAAAAGGCAACGGACAACTTGGAGGGTCAGGCCGTGCCGCGAAAGTTGCTGCTTATTGCGATGGCGTGTCTGCTGCTGTTGCCGCTTGCAAGCCGCACGGCGACGACCCAGCCTGTCAAGGACCAGTTTGTGGGCACCTGGTCACTCGTCTCAATCCGCTACGTGCGCCCGGATGGCGCCGCAATCGAACCCTTCGGGCCTGACGCCAAAGGCATGTTGGTGTTTGACGGTACGCGCTTTGCCACACAGGTCACGGCAGCCAATCTGCCGAAATTCGCCTCGAACAATCGCATGGCGGGCACGCCGCAGGAATACGAGGCCATATCGCACGGCGTGGTCGCGTATTTCGGCACCTACACCGTGAATGAGACCGACCGCCTCGTCACCCTTCATATCGAGCGCAGCTCATTCCCCAACTGGGAGGGAACTGACCAACAAAGGAAGTTCGAGTTCGTGGGCGACGAACTGCGATACACGGCAGCGAGTTCGACAGCCAATCCCGCAGAGGCTGCGCAGCTTGTATGGAAAAGGGCCCACTAGGCTAGGCCCGCGCTGTGAACCACTGATACCAATCCCCAGCCAATCCACGCGCTTGCTGTGGGGTCAGAGGCCGCCCCTCGCCGCTGCGCGCAGCACGTATGGTGGCAATCCTGCCCTCAATCTTGGTCTCCCACTCACGGTGCTTTTGCCGCGCGAGTAAAATGCTCACGGGGCCGCTATTGAAACGCTCCTCCCACGACACGCCGTACAGCTTTGCGTTTCAGCTTGCACATCGGCAGGAATACGCTTCCTGGCAGTGAAAACGCCGCGCCTATTGGCGCTGAATTTGGCCTTCGCTACAAGGGGCATGTGTTACGATTGTTGCAGCGCGGCCTGGATAAATGTCTAGTCTTTTCAGCAGTATATTGAGAGAACACCCTATTTTGGAGAGATGGTGCGGGTGGAGGGAATTGAACCCACACTCCTTTTGAGGGAACTGGATTTTGAATCCAGCGCGTCTACCAGTTCCGCCACACCCGCGATTGCGGATACCGTATAGCGGTGAAGTCCGGCAAAACCAACGGGAAATCGCCCTGCGCAAAATCGCCGCTTTCGCGCTTGTATTAAAGGACGCCGCTCACCATTAGATCGATGGGCGTCGCTGCCTGGGAGCCGGTTGGCCGCCCGGCCACTGGCCTCGCAGGCGATGGGGATGGAGAAGGGCCATGGATGCGAGATTGCAGCGGCCGGCGACACATTATGACATCATGCGGCTCGCGCGCGAGCGGCCGGTCACGGCGGCTGCCGCGGTGGTCGCCGCCTTCGGCGCTGCGGCGATCCTCGGGGCCTGGTTCTTTCAGTTCGGCCTCGGGCTCAAGCCTTGCCCGCTCTGCCTCGAGCAGCGCTATGCGTATTATTTCGGGATTCCGCTCGCGGCGCTGCTGATGCTGGGCGACTCGGTCGGCGCCAAGCGCCGGGTCTTGATCGCCGGCCTTGCGATCATTGCTGCGGGGATGCTCTGGAACGCCGGGCTCGGCGTCTATCACGCCGGCATCGAATGGAAGCTGTGGGCCGGCCCGCAGGAGTGCTCAGGCTCGCTCGATAGCCTTGGCGGCAATCTGATGGATCAGCTCCGCACCATGAGCCCGGTGCGCTGCGACGAAGCCGCCTGGCGCTTCCTCGGCATTTCGCTCGCAGGCTACAACGCACTTATCTCGCTTGCGCTCGCCGCGGTCGCGGCCTGGGGCTTGGCGGCGACTTGGCGTCTGCCCGCGCGATACGACGACTGACACCGGGAAATTGCCGGCGCCGGCCGCGACCCGTGGTAGGCCATGCCCTACGGCTACTTCGACGCGCGCGACCTGGTGCGGGTCGGCGCCTGGCTCACCCTCGTCGAGTTCATCATCCTGATGCTGCTGGCGCCGTTCTCCTCGCCGCTGATCGGCATCCACTGACGGGCAAGCCCATCCGCTGCGGGGAACGAGTCGCTCTCCGCAAGCGGCAGCCTACGGCTTCACGTAGCTCCAGCCCTGCTCCTGCAGTTCCGAAAGCCGCACCACGCCGGCCGGCACGATCGTCGCTTCGGAAATGAGCGGCGGCCGCTTGCCCTCGGCCTTTTCCATGGCGCGCATGGTGTTGTTGCAGGCGGAGAACACGGTCTTTGCCGCTTTCGCGCGCAAAGCCTTGATCTTGTCCTTCACCGGCGAAGTGTCGTCACGCAGCATGTGCAAACCCTGGCTGTAAGCCACGATCTCGACCACCGCTTCCTCGCCAAGTTCGTTGTAGTGCTCGTAGAAATTCGTCGCGTTGCCGAGCACGAGATTCATGACGGCAGGGTCGTTCTGGTCCACGTGAAACGCGAGCCTGTGGACCTTCTTGTCACCTTCGGCGGCTGCCTTGCGGACGCCGAACGGAGTGACCGCGGCGAGCGCTGTGAAGACCGCGAAGAGATTTCTGCGATTCATGACCATTTCCTTTCAATTACGCAAAGAGGTTTGGAGGCAGGACATCGTTTACTGGTGAGAATTAGCTGCGGTCGATCACGTTGCGAGATTACCGAAGCGTTTCAAATTTTCCTTCTGCTTGTCGTTGCGTGGCGGCAGCTTGAACAGCCGCGCAGCTGTGCCGCCCAGGATGTTGTGTTTCGCCTTCTCGGACAGGAACGGCAGGTCCCAGACCGTCGAGGGCAGGTCGAAGTCCCAGTGCGGATAGTCGGACGCATACATCAACTGCGTCTCGGCATTGATCATGCGGAAGGTGCATTCGAGCGCGGCCATGTCGACCCGCTCCATCGGCTGCGAGGCGTAGAACATGTCGCGCATGTAGTCCGACGGCTTCTTCTTCAGCAGCGGATATTCCGAATGGCGCAGCATGAACTCGTGATCGAGCCGCTGCATCAGGAACGGCACCCAGGCGAGCCCGCCCTCGATCCAGATCACCGGCAGCTTGGGGAAACGTTCGCCGAGCCCGTTGGTCACCCAGTTGGTGAGATGCAGGATGTTGTAGAACGGAAAGCCGAGCGCATGCACCGAGGCGAACCGGTTGAGGCTCTTGAATACCGGCTCGCCCATGTTGACCGCGGAATGGAACGCGAGCGAAAGGCCGCGTTCCTCCATCGCCCGATAAACCTTCATGTAGCTGTTGTGATAGACCGGCAGGTGGCGGACCGACGTGATCATGAAACCAGTGACGTGCTTCCGATCGCCGAACGTCTCGACCGTGCGCAGCGCCTCGTCGGGATCGGAGAACGGCATCGCCAGCATAGAATAGAAGCGACCGTCGGCCTCCGGCAGCGCCTTTTCGGTGAGCCAACGGTTGTAGGCAAAGCACAGCTCGATCTCCATCTCGGTCGAGGGATGCAGCCCGACGGCCAGCAGCATGGTCGGGAACAGGCAGGCATAGTCGACGCTCATCGCGTCCATCCAGCGATGGCCGAGCTGGACGTCGCGCGGCTTGCCGCCCTCGGTCTTTTCCGAGGAGCGCATCGGATAGCGCGTGATGCGGCCGCCCATGTCCTGGAAGCTCACCTGCGTCGGCATCAAGGTCTGGCGGCCCTTGGCGCGGCCGGCGAGCACGAGCTGGCGCAACACCTCGTTCTCGATGAAGGGGAGAAATTCGTCGTAGCACTCGTTCTCGTAATGATGGCTGTCGACGTCGGCGACCATGATGTCATCGAGATTGCGCTCGCGCGCCTGCCGCCGCGCATGCGCCAGCAGCCGGCCGGTGTTGAGCTCTTCGATCGCCACGCGGCGGCCGCGATCAGCGATGAGGTCCATAGGGGCGTCTCCTGGTCATTAGCCCGGTTGCAAGAATAGCCTTCTTCGGTGCCGGTCGTATACGGCACGTGCGGTGAAGGTCAAATGCATGTTGCCCCGCCTCACTCCGGCTTGAGGCCGGCGAACTTCACCACCCTGCCCCACTTCTCGGTCTCGTCCGCGAGCAGCTTGCCGAACGCCGGCGGCGAGAGCGCAAATCCGTCGTTGCCAAGCTGGGCGAGCCGCGCCGAGGGCGTGACGCGGCTACGATGAAAATTGCCGCAAACTGACACAGGCCTCCTTGACTGACACAAGGCTCATTGTCTAACATAAGGCTCCTTAACTTAGAGAAGGGAGCGCGGCCATGGAACTGGTAGTCAGCGGTTGGGGCCGGGATCACGGCGAAAAAGTCATTGCGAGACGCGACCTGACCAAGGCGCGGCTGTCTTCGTACAACGATTACGCCCGCCCGGAGGTCTACGTCACAACTACTGAGAGCAAGGAGCCGTGGCCGTATATGAAAGAGCTTCGCGTTGTGCCGAATGGCAACGTCGAAGTGTGCTTCTTCGCGAAGATCACGCTCAACGGGGGGTACCTCGCGCGGCTTACGATGACGCGGCAGGAAGTCGCGAGACTGTTTCTGTCACAGTATGACGAATGCTCGTTTCAGGAACTGGTCAACGTGATTAACGAAGTTAGGGAAACAAGACCCGACCGGAAGTTTGCGCCTGTGTTACTCAAGCGCGTCAATGAGATCGGGCTTTCTGACGACGCGGCTGCCTGGCTGACAAAAAACTTCATATGGCAGGTCGGTGATTTGGTCCAGAAGACGGATGACCAGATGCGGGAGCTGCCGGGCTTTGATCATCACCTCTTCTTCGAGATAAAGAATTGGCTGATCCCGCTCGGTTTGGAGTACGGCATGACGGTCCACGATTGGCCGTCCACTCCCGACATCCAATGCAATTCCTCGAAAGAGTGGACGACCTAGAGCTATCCGTCAGGACGGCCAACTGCTTGAAGAACGACAACATCGTCTACATCGGCGAACTCGTACAAAAGGAAGAAGCCGAGATGTTGCGAACGCCCAATTTCGGACGGAAGTCGCTCAACGAGATCAAAGAAGTGCTTGCTCAGATGGGACTGCATCTCGGTATGGAAACTCCGAATTGGCGACGCGAACACATCGAGCTTCGTAAGCGACTTCTCGGATAGAGCCTCAGGTACTGATTCCCCCGCGACATCGCGACGCTCGGCCGCCATATGCGGCCCGGTCCCGCTGCCCGGCGAAGCCATGTTGAGGGCGCCGGGATTGGCCTTGGCGTAGGCGATGAATTCGGCGCCCGTCTTCACCGGAACGGAAGGATGCACCTCCATCACAAAATAATTGCGGGTGAGCGTTGCAACCGGTGCAATGTCGCGCAGGAAATTGAAGTTGAGATTCGGATAGAGCGTGGCGTTGACCGCGCTGCTGAGCGCGATCATCGTGAGCGTATAGCCGTCCGGCGGCGACTTCACGACCTGCTCCATCGCGATGTTGCCGCTCGCGCCAGGCCGATTGTCGATGATGAATTGCTGGCCGAGGCGCTCCGACAGCCACTGGCCGATGAGGCGCGCATTGATGTCGTTCGGGCCGCCGGCGGAAAAACCGACCACGATGCGCACGGGCCGCGTCGGATAACTCTGCGCGCGCGCCATGTGAGACGCGGCCGGGAGCGCCGCGGCGCTGGCGATGAGCGTCAGAAATCGGCGACGGGGGAGTTTCATGCCGCCCTCCCGGATCAGCCGTTCAAGTTGATCCTTCCGCTCATTCCCGCGCAAGCGGAATCAGGGGAAAACTGCCGACACGAGGTTATCCCTCACGGATCGAGCTCGGTGTCCCAATAGAGATAATCGAGCCAGCTATCGTGCAGGTAGTTCGGCGGGAAGCGCCGGCCGTTGCGGTGCAGGTGGTTCACGGAGGGCTGGAACGGCATCTGCGAAGGCCACATCTGCGCCTCGGCCATGGTCTTGTTGCCCTTGCGCAAATTGCAGGACGAGCAGGCGGCGACGACGTTGACCCAAGTCGTATGCCCGCCGCGCGAGCGCGGCAGCAGATGGTCGAACGTGAGGTCCTCGTGCGAGTTGCAATACTGGCAGGCGAACTTGTCGCGCAGGAATACGTTGAAGCGCGTGAACGCGGGCTGCGTCGCCGGCTTCACGAAGGTCTTGAGCGAGACGACGCTCGGCAGCTTCATCTCCAGGCTCGGGCTGCGCACTGCCTGGTCGTACAGAGCGACGATGTTCACCCGCTCGAGGAAGACGGCCTTGATGGCGTCCTGCCAGGACCACAGCGACAGCGGATAGTAGCTCAGCGGACGGAAATCCGCGTTGAGCACGAGGGCGGGCCAGCCTGTCGGCGAGACACTCGTCGGGGCGACATGGGCATTCACAGCGGCGCTCCTCAACCTCCTTTCGCTGCGGCTTGCAGCGACTCGCTGCCGGGTACGGCGGCACCCCCAGTCTATAGGGCAGCGTGACGAGAATGTGAAGGCAGTGCGGCCGCTTACGGTCCGGAGAGCCGCGCTCCCGCTTCGAACCGCCGAGCCAGGAACTCGCCACCGTGACGCAACCCTTCGGGATCGATGCCGTGGCCGATTCCGCCGGACAGGTGCCACTCGACCGGAATATCGAGCGAGGAAAGCCCACCTGCGGCATGGAACAGAGCCTGCACGGGAATAAGATCGTCGCGCTCGCCGTGCACCAGCAGGATCGGCGGCCGCGCTTTGATCTCGGCGGCGAGCGCCTCGGGCTCGGCCTCGGGTGGCAGCACGAGCAGGCCAGAATAGCCGACGATCGCGGCCGGCGCGGTGGCGCGCCGCAGACCAAGATGCAGCGCCATCATGGTGCCTTGGCTGAAGCCGACCAGGGCCAGCGCCGACGGCGGCAGATGGCGGCGCGCGAGCTCGGCGTCGAGGAAGCGCTCGAGCCCGGGCGCGGCCTTGTTGACGCCAAGCCAGCGCTCGTTCGGATCGCGGAAGGTCAGCGGAAACCATTGTCGCCCGGTCGGCGCCTGGCCGCACGGCTCCGGCGCATGCGGCGAGACGAAGGCCGCGTGCGGCAGCAATGGCTGCCAGCTTCGCCCGATGTCGATGAGATCATTTCCGTCCGCGCCGTAGCCGTGCAGAAAGACGACGAGCTGGCGCGCAGCGCCGCCCGCGCGCGGTTCAAGCCGCGGACCGTTCAATTCAACCGCCATCAGGAACTCCGCGCTGTGGGCGATGCCGCGACGGGCGCGCCGTCACGGCGTTTTGCCGCCCGATAATAGGTCCAGAGCATGCACGCCGCCGCGCCGCGCCAAGGTCGCCACGGCTCGGCCAGCGGCTGCATGTCCCGCGTGGTCGGCCGCGTCGGCAGGGTGAGCAGCAGGCGTGCGGCTTCCTGCAAAGCGAGATCTCCCGCCGGCCACGCGTCGGCGTGACCGAGGCAGAACAGCAGATAGATATCCGCCGTCCACGGCCCGATGCCATGCAGCGAGGTAAGCGCCTGGTGCGCCTCGTCGGCGGGACGGTCGGCGAGCTTGCTGAGGTCGATCTCGCCCCGGTCGATTGCTTTAGCGATTGCCTTGAGCGTGCGGATCTTCGCCGCCGAGAGGCCCGCGCGCGCGAGCTTGGCGGTGCGGGCGCGCAGCACCGCGGCGTAATCGAACGGATCGAAGGCGGCGTTCAGCCGTCCCCAAATAGCGTTGGCGCTCGCGGTGGAGAGCTGCTGCGCGACCACGATCTGCGCAAGGCCCGCGAATCCGTCTGGACGCCGTCGCAGCGGCGGGCGGCCGCCGAAGGCAAGTGCGTCGCCAAAGCGCGGATCGGCATCGATCAAGTGCGCGATCGCGACGTCGAGATCGGCCTCGGTGTGAATGTAGAAGGACATGACCGGCGCGAAGCATCTACAAAAGGCATGCGAACGCAACCGTTTTCTCAAGGCCGTTTCTCGCCATGACCATTCCGACGCCGACCTTCCGTTTCGCCCCGAGCCCGAACGGCTTTTTGCACCTCGGTCACGCGCTGTCGGCGCTGCTGAACTTCGACATGGCGCGCATGGCTCGCGGACGGTTGCTGCTGCGGATCGAAGACATCGACCGCGCACGCTGCCGCCCGGAATATGAAGACGCAATCTACCAGGACCTCGCTTGGCTCGGCATCGCCTGGGAACAGCCGGTGCGGCGGCAGAGCGAACACTTCGACGATTATCGCGCCGCACTTGCACGGCTCGACGCGCAGGGCCTGGTCTATCCAAGCTTCGCGAGCCGCGCTGACGTCGCCGCGCTCGTCGACGCGCGCGGACCGCAATGGCCGCGCGATCCTGACGGCGCGCCGCTCTATCCAGGCACGGGCAAGACCCTGTCGGTTGCGGAACGGACGGCGCGCATCGCCGCCGGCGAGCCGTACGCATTTCGGCTCGACATGGTGGCCGCCGTCGCCCACACCGGCGCACTCACCTGGGCGGAAATCGAATCGGGACCGCAGCGCGTGAGCGATTCGGTCGCCGCCAATCCGGCGGCGTGGGGCGATGTGGTTCTGGCGCGCAGGGACGCGCCGACCAGCTACCACCTCGCCGTGGTGGTCGACGACGCGCTGCAAGGCGTGACTCAGGTAGTGCGGGGGCAAGACCTGTTCTGGTCGACCAGTGTCCATCGCCTGTTGCAGACGCTGCTCGGGCTGCCGGCCCCCGAATATCACCATCATCGTCTGGTGCTGGACGAGGAAGGCCGCAAGCTCGCCAAATCGACCCGGGCAACGGCGTTGCGCGAGCTAAGAGCAGAGGGCGCCACCCCACAGGACATCCGCCGGATCGTCGGCCTCGAATAGCCGCCCCCGCGCCGTGGGCATGGCTCGCGCGCGTGTAACGTGGCATTCTGCTACCGGGGGTCCAATGCCGAGAGCCAAGCCATCCGCCCGACGGAAACGACCGGCGCGCCGGCGCCGGCCGTCTGCATCCGAGTCGCGGGCGCTCGAAACCGCCCTCGCCGAGTTCGCCCACGACATCCGCACGCCGCTGTCGGGCATCCTCGCGCTCAGCGAATTGCTCTCTGCCTCCGAGCTTACCGAACGCGAGCGCGGCTGGGCGAGAGCGATCAAAAGCACCGGCGAGCATCTCAACCTGCTGACCTCGCTGATCGTCGACGCCGTGCGCGCCAGCACCAAAGGGCTCGTGCTACGGCGCGAACGGGTGCGGCCGCGACAACTCGCCGAAGCGCTGGGCGCGTCGCTCGCGGCGCGCGCAGAATCCAAGGGCCTGAAGGCGGAGATCGCGATCGCAGAGGATCTGCCGCCGGTGGTGATGAGCGACCTGCTGCGGCTGCGCGCGGCGCTGGAAAACGTCATCGATAATGCGGTGAAGTTCACCGAACGCGGCAGCGTGCGCTTTGCAGTCGCGAGCGAAAAAGCGGCACGCGGCCGTGCGCGGCTCGTTTTCACGATCACAGACACCGGTCTCGGTCTCACGGCCGCCGACATCAAACGGCTGTTTCGCCCGTTTGCGCAGGCCAGCGCCGCCGTCGCGCAACGGTTTGGCGGTGCCGGGCTCGGACTTTCATCCGTGAAGCGGATCGCCAAGGCCATGGGCGGCGATCTCGCCATCACCAGCAAACCGCGCGGCGGCAGTGCGTTCCGGCTCGCCGTGCTGGTTGACTTGCCGGGTCCGGCCGACGGCGCGGCGGCGGGTGCGGCGACGGGAGCGCTGGGCGTGCCGACGCGCCCACTCGCAATCCTCTGCGCCGAAGACAACCCGTATGGACGCGTCGTGCTCAACACGATCCTGACAGAGCTTGGCCACCACGTCGACTTCGTCGGATCCGGCGATGCCGCGGTCGCGGCGTCAGCGCGCGGCCGCTACGACCTCATCCTGATGGACGTGACGCTGCCGGGGATCGATGGCTTCGAGGCGACGCGCCGGATCAGGGCGCTCGATGCTCCGGCCGGGAGCATCCCGATCGTCGGCATCTCCGGCCGCGCACAGGTCGGCGACGACGCGGCGGGCCGCGGCGCCGGCATGAATGCGTATCTGCTCAAGCCGCTAAGCCCGAGCACGCTCGCTCCGCTGCTGCTCACGCTCACGTCGCGGAGTTGATCCGGCGGCGCGCGCTCAAGCAAGATCGCTTCAGATTGAAGCGATCCTACTCCGCTTCTTTTTGGTTAGTCGCATGACCTGATCCGAAAAGTGCAACTTTTCGGGATCATGCTCACATCTAGCGCTTGATCAAGCCGATGATGAACAGGAGAATCACCGCACCGATCGTGGCGTTGATGATCCACCCAATCGTTCCACCACCGATGACGACGCCGAGCCGGGTCAGCAGCCAGGCGCCGATGAACGCACCGATGATGCCGATGATGATGTTGCCGATCAGTCCGAAGCCGTAGCCGCGCACGATCTGCCCCGCCAGCCAGCCAGCGATGGCACCGACGATGAGCAATGAAATCAATCCGATAGGCTCTAGCAACATGATACTGACTCCCCCTCCGGCGCACTGGCGCCTGCCGACGGTTTTCAACCGACGGCCGCAAGATAGCGCCCCCACGCGGGCCTGTCAGCCGGCACAAGCGTCACATCGTTGATTGTGCGGACCTGCGGCCAATCCTCCGCCGCGGTTGGCGCATCTGAACCGCGCGAAAGCGATGGCGCCAAGCGATGCAATGGGCTATCGCTCAGTCTGGCGCCGCTCGGGTCGGAGACCGGGATATTGAATTTGCCGCTGCAGGCTGCGCGCCAGAGGAATTATTAGGTGTCGGACCACGAAGGACCGCGCGCGAACACGGCCGCATCCTTCCGGGATCGCCGCCGTTTCCGCATCATCTTGATCAAGCCGTCGCACTATGACGACGACGGTTATGTGATCCGCTGGTTCCGCAACTTCATGCCATCGAATTCACTGGCGTCGGTCTACGGGATCGCGGCCGAAGCAGCGCAGCAGCAAGTCCTCGGTCCCGACGTCGACTTCGACGTGCTCCCGATCGACGAAACCAACACCCGGGTGCGGATCGACCGCATGATTGCGGATTTCGCCGCGGACGGGAATTTCGGCCTGGTCGGCCTGGTGGGGGTGCAGTCGAACCAGTATCCGCGCGCGCTCGACATCGCGCGGCCGCTGCGCGCGGCCGGCATTCCGGTCGTGATTGGCGGATTCCACGTCTCCGGCATGCTGGCGATGTTCCCGACCGTCATGGCCGACCTGCAGGAAGCGCTCGACATGGGCGTCACCCTGTTCAGCGGCGAAGCCGAAGGCCGCCTGGCCGATCTGTTCCGCGATGCCGCCGCCGGCGCGCTCAAGCCGATCTATAACTTCGTGAACGATCTGCCCGCGCTGGAAGGATCGACGGTGCCGTTTCTCCCGCGCCGCTTCGTCGAGCGCACGCTCGGACGCATGACGACATTCGACGCCGGACGCGGTTGTCCCTACCAGTGCTCGTTCTGCACCATCATCAACGTGCAGGGCCGCAAGTCCCGCAAACGCACGCCCGACGATGTCGAGCACATCATCCGTCTCAACCTGGCGCAGGGCATCAACCGCTTTTTCATCACCGATGACAACTTCGCTCGCAACAAGGACTGGGAGCCGATCTTCGACCGCCTGATCGAGCTGCGCGAACGCGACGGCCTCGATCTCGGCTTCATGATCCAAGTCGACACGCTCTGCCACCGCATCCCTAATTTCATCGTCAAGTCGAAGCGCGCCGGCGTCACCCGCATCTTCATCGGGCTTGAGAACATCAATCCCGACAATCTCATCGCGGCGAAGAAACGGCAGAACAAGATCACCGAGTACCGCACCATGATGCAGGCCTGGAAGGCGGTCGGCATCTGGACCTATGCCGGCTACATCATCGGCTTCCCGCATGACACTTTGGAATCGGTGCGGCGCGACATCGAGATCGTCAAGCGCGAGCTTCCAGTCGACCTGCTCGAATTCTTCATCCTGACGCCGCTGCCCGGCTCCGAGGACCACAAGTCGCTGTGGAACAAGGGCGTTGCGATGGACGCCGACTTCAACAGCTACGAGACCGAGCACGTCGTCACCGATCACGGCAGGATGACGCGTGCCGAGTGGAAGGCCGCCTACGACGAGGCCTGGGAGATCTACTACACGCCCGAGCACATCGCGACGATCCTGCGGCGTGCGGGCGCCAGCGGCTCCAAATTGTTCGGGCTGTTGAAGATCCTGCTGTTGTTCACGCTTGCCTTCAAGGTCGAGCGCGTGCATCCGCTGCAGAGCGGCCTGCTGCGGCTCAAGCATCCACTGGAGCGCCGGCCGGGCCTGCCGATCGAGACGGCAGGACGGTTCTATCTGCAATTCGCCGCGGAGTTGTTCGCCAAGCTCGGCCGGGCGGTGCGAGACACATGGCGAATTTGGCGCATCTATCGCCGGGTCGCCGGTGATCCCGCGCGCGCGCACTACACTGATCTCGCGCTGACACCGGTCGCCGACAGCGAGACCGCAAGCCTCGAACTGTTCACGCAGAACCAGGCGGCACGCGACGCGGTCGGCCACGCCCGCAAGGTGAAAGAACTCACCGCCGGCCGCGGCTGAACGGCCCGCGCGGACGCTCCTTATACGAGCCTTTCACACATCTCATTCAACGCCCGCGCGCTTTAGCGGGGACAATATCCAGAGCAAGCAATCATCCAGAATGAGGGTCATCGATCGATCGCGCCCGTTCGCGGTCGCGCTTGATCGCGGAATTGAACTCGCCGCCGTATACGAAAATCGATGCGGAGAAATACAGAAACACCAGCACGATCATCACCGACGCCAGCCCAGCGTAATATATGACATAGGCATTGGCGAATTCCGCGAGATATTTTCCGAACAGGAAGCCGCTCGCGGCCCACAGCACCAGCGTGGCGACGATGCCTGGCATGATTTCGGAAAACGGACGCCGCCCGGCCGTGAGCCATTTGTGCGCTACGAGCAGCGCCGTTACGATCGCGAATGTCGCGATCCCGTATCGCACGAAGGTCGACGTCGCCGCGAAGGGCGCCAGCACGGGCGCAATCCTGACCGCGATCGGGTAGACCCGCGGACCCAGCACGATCAGAAACGCCAGCGTCAGCAGCGCGACCGCCGCGATCAGGACGTAGGCGATCGATTCGAGGCGCAGCATCAGCCAGCGGCGGGTTTCCACGGCGTCGTAGGCGCGGTTAAGTCCGATCCGCAGGCTCTCGACCCCGCTCGACGCGAAATAAAGCGCGAACAGGCTGCTTACCGTCAATACGTCGCCCCGTGCGGTCGTGAGTACCCGGTGGACCTGATCGGCGATCGGATCAGCGACCTCGTGCGGCCAGGCGTCCAACAGCAGATTTGCGACTCCGTCGGCGAGATTGCTGGAGCCAAGAAAGGCGGCGAGCGAAGTAACCACGATCAGGAACGGAAACAGCGACATCAGACCCGAGAGCGCGATATGGCTTGCGATCGCCCAGCCGTCGTCGGCATGGAAGCGGACGAACGCATCGTAGGCGACCCGAAAGAACCAGCGAAGGGGCTGCACGAGGGGCATCCATCCGTGCTCCGTGGCGTTGCGCCGCGGCGCGAGCGCATATCGAGAAGATCAAGCTTGATCTGGCACAAGCTTAGAGCATTTCTCGCTGAAGTGAATTCACTCGCCTTCGCTCGTCCCCGCGCGAGCGGGGACCCTGGGGCAACAAGCGGGAAGCTCTGTGCAAGCGGCCTCTGTGCAAACGGCCCTGGATTCCCGCTTGCGCCGGAATGAGCGGAGTTGAAATTCAACCGTTCAGGCAGCCTCGACGTCGGCCAGGAACTGACGAACGCGGGCGTCGCTGCTGACACCCGCTAACCGGCTCATTGATTCGGCGCTGGTTCGCGCTTCGCTCGACGCCCGGTTCGCGCCTTCGGCAATCTGCGATCGTGTCGAGAAAACGCACCGCCCGCTGCTGGGCATTCTCGAAGGCGCCCATCGATTCCTTGCTGGGCCGGCTCGCGAAGTCGCGCGCAGCGACCCGCATGGTGCTGGCGGAGTCCTTGAGTTCGCGCGCGGCATCGTCGATCACGGCGGCATCGCTTACCGACCGGAAGGCGTGATCGACTTCGCGTTCACCACCGGTAAACGCGATGCCGTCGATCAGGAAACCCGCCAGCGGGATGATTGAAATTGCGATGATGCGTGCGCGGACGGAATATCCGGAATTGAGGCGCTGCCACGCTTGTTTCACCATCATCATCAGCTCGGGAGGCGTGGGCTCGGAAGGCCTCGATGACCGCTCCGGCCTTCGGCTGGCGTTCTTGACGCCAAGAAACCTCGAAATGGTTAAAAAATTGGCGACCTAACTAACCGATTTCAATATGGCGATGATCCGCTCCAGCCCGCCGGTTCCAGCTCAACTGGTGCGGCGCGGCGCGGCGCGTGCGGGCGCGAGGCTTGCCATCAACGACCAGCCAGTCCTAGGACTGGGCAAGACCTGCTGTCTGGAGAGCTTCGATGCTGCACACGGTGACCGCACGCGAAGCCGGGCTGAAGCTGGTGGTGCTCGGGCGCGAAGCCGTCCGCGCCGCAGAGGCGGTGCTACGTGACGCCACCCAGGCGGTGCGGACCCGCGTCACTGTCGAGGGCCACCTGGTCGACCGGCTGTTCACGCGCGAGCAGCGCGCCGCCCATGGGCTCGCCTGGCTCGCCACCACCGTCGAGGCGATCCGCCAACTCGCGGCTTATGCGGACCGGCTCTTTGACGCCAACGGGCTCGGCGAGATCGAGGAACTCGTCGTCGAAATCGGGCTCGGGGAATTCCTGGCGCAGATCATCGGCGGCATCCCGATGAACCAGAGCGAATTCGTGCGTCCTTCCGATGTCGGGCTCAACGCCACGGTGGTGGCCGCGCGCATGGAAGGGCCGCTCGCGGGCCTCATCTCCGAAAGCAACGTCGCGCGGCGCGAGCGCCTGGCCGGCCTCATGCGCCGGCATCACGATGCCACCATCGGCGATTGCGGGCTCGACGAGACCCATGTCTCGATCCGCGAGGAGATGCGCCGGTTCGCCGACGGCGAGATCATCCCGCAGGCGAACGAGTGGCACCTGCTCAACAATTACATCCCGCTCGATATCGTCGCGCAGATGTCCGAGCTCGGCGTGTTCGGGATCACCATCCCGCGGGCGCATGGCGGCTTGGGCCTCGGCAGGGAAGCGATGTGTGTCGCCGCCGAGGAGCTCTCGCGCGGCTATGTCGGGGTAGGTTCGCTCGGCACCCGCTCGGACATTGCCTCCGAACTCATCCTCGCCGCCGGCACCGAGGAGCAGAAGCGCAAGTGGCTGCCGCGCATCGCGTCCGGCGACGTAATGCCGACCGCGGTCTTCACCGAGCCTGGCAGCGGCTCCGACCTCGCCTCGATCAAGACGCGCGCGGTTCGCCACGACAGTGTCTATCGCGTGACCGGCAGCAAGACCTTCATCACCCATGCGGTGCGCGCCGATCTCATGCTGCTGCTCGCGCGCACCGGCAAGGATCCCGGCCACCAGGGCCTCTCCCTCCTATTGGCCGAGAAGCCGCGCGGCACCGAGGAGGTCCCCTTCCCGGCGACCGGCATGGCTGGCAGCGAAATCTGGGTGCTCGGCTATCGTGGCATGAAGGAATACGAAATCGCTTTCGACGGTTTCGAAGTTAAAGCGGAAAACCTGCTCGGTGGCGTTGAAGGGCTCGGCTTCAGCCAGCTCATGGCGACGTTCGAGTCTTCGCGCATCCAGACCGCGGCGCGTGCGATCGGGGTCGCGCAGGCGGCGATGGAGACAGCGCTCGTGTATGCGATACAGCGCCAGCAATTCGGCGAAGCGATCATCAACTTTCCGCGCATCGCCGACAAGCTGGCGTTGATGGCGGCGGAAATCATGCTGGCGCGCCAGCTCACCTATTTTGCTGCGCGGCAGAAGGATCAAGGCCGCCGCTGCGACCTCGAAGCCGGTATGGCCAAGCTGCTCGCCGCCCGCGTCGCCTGGTCGGTCGCCGACAATGCCGTGCAAATCCACGGCGGCAATGGCTATTCGGTGGAGTATCCGGTCTCACGCCTGCTCTGCGACGCGCGCATCTTCTCGATCTTCGAAGGCACTGCGGAGATTCAGGCGCAGGTGATCGCGCGGCGGTTGTTGTCGGTAGGTTGAATTGGTCGCCGACTCGAAAGTTCACCTTCGTCATGGCCGGGCTTGTCCCGTCGACGGCGAGCACTGCAGGAACGGTTGTGGCGAGAGCCGAGTGTCCGCTGTCCGCTAGCCTTCACTGCGACACGAGCGCCTTGAATCTCGCTTTCACTTCAGGCGTGGCCTTGGACGCCTGCTCGATCGCACCGGTCACCTGGTCGCCGCCGATCGGGCTGACCTCGAAGTTCATCTTCCTGGCTTCGTCGATGAACCCCTGGTCGGAGGCCATCGCCATGAAGCCGTCGCGCAAGGCCTTGAGGCGGTCCGGCGGAATCCCGGCCGGGCCGGCGACCGGCAGCGCGATGAAAAACGGCAGCTCGGCGAAATCCAGGAACGCGAGATCGTCCGGGTCGGTCAGCAACTCGCGCGCGGTCGGCGCGTCCGGCACGTCGGGCGAGCGTGTCTTGCGGCCGAACTGCACGACCGGCACGATCTGCTTGGTCTTCCACTGCTCGGTTTCGACCACCTGGATCGTGCTAAAATCCGCGAACAGACCGTCCACCTCGCCGCGCTGCTGCGCCAGGAAGATCGGCGCCGTACCTTCATAGCCGCGCACCATGTCGACGTTGATTTTCAGCACGTCCTTCGCGACCAGCGCGTAGAGCAGATTCGCGGAGCCGGATCGCCCGGAGCCCAGCCGGGTCTTGATCGCGGTGGTCCGAAGCTGATCGACGGTCTTGACCGGATGCGTCGCGTTCATGATCAGCACATAGGTGTCGTGGGCGTAGCTCGACAGACTGCCGATCCAGGTGAGTTTGAGCGGATCGAACTTCGCACTCTGATAGCCGACGAACGCATACTGTGGGACGGCGCGCTGCAAAATCCCGAGCACGGTTCCGTCGTTGTCGGCGCCCGACGCGAAGCGGTTGGCAAGTCCGATGCCGCCGGCGCTCGGCTGGTTCTGCACGACGATCGTCGGATGGCCGACGACGTGCTTGCCGAAATAGCGCGCCATCAGCCGCGCACCGATGTCGTAATAGCCGCCGGGGCCGTACGGCACGATGACATTCACGTTGTGCCCGGCATAGAACTGCTCGGCCGTCTGCGCCATGCCCGGGGCCACGCCGACGGACAGAATCGCTGCGGCCATGATCCAGCGGCTGGCGATTTTCAGCATGATTTTTGGCTCCGCATGATCTCCGGCTCGCTTTCTCGGCTTCGCTTCGGTTCGGCCGATTTGCAGTTTACTGCATCATGATGAGCGTTACAGTACCGCCCGCCGAGGCCATGACGGTTTCGCCTGGGACGTATTGACGCCAATGAGCAAGACCCTGTTCGAGAAAATCTGGGACCGCCACCTCGTGCACGATCTGGGCGACGGTTTCGGCGTGATCTTCGTCGACCGGCAGCTCCTCACCGACCTGTCGACGCCGCAGTTCGACCAACTCGAACTGCGCGGCCTACCGCTGCGCCATCCCGCGGGCACGTTCGCGATCTCCGACCATACCGTGGCGACGCAGCGCCCCGCGGCCGAGCGCACGACCAGCCGCGCCAATAGCTGGACCCGTGCCATGCGCGCGAAGTCCGAGAAGCACGGCTTCATTCACTTCGATGTGGATCATCCGGCGCAGGGCATCAGCAGCGTAACGGCGCCCGAGATCGGGCTGGTCCATCCCGGCATGACCTTCACTGTCCTCGACAGCCACTCCTGCACGGCGGGCGCGCTTGGCGCGGCGGCGTGGGCGTCCTGCGCCGGCGACGTGCTGCATACGCTTGCGACCCAGACCTGCATCCTCAAGCAGCCGCCGCTGATGCGGATCAACCTCGAAGGCCGTCCCGGCCAGGGGATTACGTCCAAGGACATGATGCTGCACGTGATCAGGCAGCTTGGGATCGCGGGCGCCGCCGGCTGCGCGGTGGAGTTTGCCGGGGCGGTGATCCGCGCCATGCCGATGGAAGGCCGCTTCACGGTGTGCAACATGGCGGTCGAGTTGGGATCGCGCTTTGCAATGATCGCGCCCGACGCGACCACGTTCGATTACCTCGAGGGCCGCCCGTTCGCGCCGGCGCCGGAGCACTGGGACGCCGCGATTGCGGATTGGAAAACGCTGGCGAGCGAGCCGGACGCGAGGTTCGAGCAGGACGTGACGCTCGATATCACCAAGGTCGAGCCGCAGATCACCTGGGGCACCAGCCCGCAGGATGTCATCGGCGTTGGCGAACGCATTCCCGACCCCGCGGACGAGCGCGACCCGCAGCGGCGCGCGCAGATCGAGGCGGCGCTCGCCTATACCGGCCTGCAGGGCGGCGCGCCGATCGCGGGAACGCCCGTCGATTTCGTGTTCATCGGCTCGTGCGCCAACAACCGGATTTCCGATCTGCGCCTCGCCGCCGAGATCGTGCGCGGCCGCAAGGTCGCCGACACGCTCACCGCCTGGGTCATTCCAGGCTCGCAGATGGTGAAGGCGCAGGCGGAGGCGGAAGGGCTCGACGCGATCTTCAGCGCCGCGGGATTCAATTGGGGCGAGCCGGGCTGTTCGATGTGCGGCGGACAAGGCAACGGGTTCACCGAGACGCTGAAGCCGCGGGTGCGCGCCGTCTCGACCATCAACCGCAATTTCCCCAACCGCCAGGGGCCGAAATCGATCACGCATCTCGCCAGCCCGGCGATGGCCGCGGCCGTCGCCGTATCCGGGCGGATCGTCGACGTCCGCAACATGTAGGTGAGCGATGCCGCAATCGTTTCCAGTACTGACCGGCGCCGCCGCCCTGCTGCTGCGGGACAATGTCGACGCCATGACGATCGCCCCGCGCACTCCCGCCGAGCGCGGCGGTGCGGCCACCCAAGGCGGGGCGGAGACGGTCACGCCGCGCGATCTGTTCGCGCATCTGCGCTTCCTCGATGATGGGCGCGAAAATCCCGATTTCGTTTTGAACAAGCCGGAATTCCGCACCACGAAATTCCTCATCGCCGGCCGCAATTTCGGCTGCGGCAGCGCGCGTGAGCATGCGGTGTGGGCGCTCGGCGCGTTCGGCATCGGCTGCATCGTCGCGCCGAGTTTTGGGCCGCTGTTCTACGGCAACTGCTTCAAGAACCGGCTGGTGCCGGTCACGCTGAGCGAGCCGGAAGTGAAACTACTGGCCGACGAATGCGTCGCGTGCGGGCCGTCCGCGCTGCTGACGCTCAACCTCGAACAACGCATGCTGACTTCGCCGCAAGGGCGGCGGATCGCCTTCACGCTGCCCGAATTTCGCTATCGTGCGCTCATCGAAGGGCTCGACGAGATCGACATGACATTGCAGATCAAGGGCATGATCGATGATTATCAGCAGCGCGCGAGCACCGCGCGCCCGTGGCTGTTCACGCTGCCGCGCGCGGAGTTTTGAGTGCGATTCTAACAATGCTCCGCTCGTCCCCGCACAAGGGTGGACCCCGGGCCGCAAGTACCACCATCGGAGCTATCCCCCCTGGATTCCTGCTTGCGCGGGAATGAGCGGGTGGATTGGCTTCATAGATCAACCCGTCCCGACCGGCTTGCTGCCCGGCCCGGCCAGCACCGGGACGCCACCGAACACCGGCACGATCGCGCGCGACTCGTAGCGCCAGGAACCGTCGCCCTCACGCACGTAAACATCCTCATAGTCGGCGATCAGGATCGCGTCGGTGGGATAGGGCGGCTCGCCATCGCAGGCGTATAGCAGCAAGATCACCGTGCCGGTGGCGCGGCCCGCGCTCTCCGGCATGAGGCGCAGGTTCGTAAAGACGTGCCGCGCCGCGCGGCGGCCGCGCGACTTGCGGGCATCGTAGAATCCCTTGATCTCGCCGCGCCCGCGATAGAGTTGGTTCGACATGTCGTAGACGCCACTCGCCGTAAAAAGCTCCTCGACCCCGGCGCCATCCTGATGATCGATCAGCCAGGCAAATTCCGCGTTCAGCGCCTCGATCAGTTGCCGCATCTCGGCGAAGTCTTGATGTGATAAAGTCATCTTGTCCCACAAATGATTGCGACCGACCGCAACTAACATATCGCGAACCAGCCATAATTGCGCTAGGCTCGATCAAGTTTCGGCTGCCGAAAGGCAATGCAACGGGGAAATGGAATGAGCACCGGAGCCATGCGGGCCGCCACGCATGCCAGGTTTTACCGGCAATCCGCCGACATGATCGAGCCTGACGGCACCCCGAACTGGATCACGCGCGCGCGCAATTTCGTGATGGTCGTTTCGGACGTAAAGCCGGGCGCGGTGCTCGAACGTCGCGACAATCCCGATGAATCCATGGTGCTGCTGCCGCCGGGCGTCGCTGCCGTGATCGAAGCCGGCAGCGAGCGCATCGAATCCTCCGGCGACAGCCTCGCCATCCTGCCGCCGGGAAAAAGCCGGGTGGCGGCGCGCAGCGCGGGCGTCGTCGCGCGGGTGTTCTCCTGCAAGGCCGAAGACCTCGCCGCGCGCGCGATGAACAGCGAGACCTACGCCGACGGCGCGCCGGAAGTAACGCCGATCGAGCCATGGCCCGATCCGGTCGGCGGGTTTCGCCTGCGCCACTACGCGCTCGAAAACTACGACAGTCCGGACCCCAGCCCGCTCAAGATGCGCGTGTTCCGCTCGACCAACCTGATGATCAACATCTTCCTGCCGTGGACCAGCCGCCGCGACGAGACCAAGCTCAGTCCCCACTGGCACGACGACTTCGAGCAGATGTCGCTCGGTCTCGAAGGTTCATTCATGCATCACCTGCGTTATCCCTGGACCTCCGACAAGACCTCGTGGCGCAACGACGAGCATGAACTTTATCGCAGCCCCTCGGTGCTGGTCATTCCCGCGCGGGTGATCCACACCTCGCAGGACGTCGGCGACGGCGTCGCCCGCCTGGTCGACATCTTCGGACCGCCGCGCGCCGATTTCTCGCTCAAGCCCGGCTTCGTGCTCAACGCCGACGAATATCCGCTGCCGGCGGCGCTGCGGCAGTGAATGCGCAAATGCCGGGCATTCCGCTCGTCCCCGCGCAGGCGGGGACCCAGTGCTGCGAGTTCCAGCGTTGAGCAAGGCCTGCTGAATTCCGCGTGCGCGGGAATGAGTGGAGCGACACGACCGGCTGATCAGTCTGAGAACGTCACTAAGCGTAACGCTGCCGCGCCCGCTCGCGCGCTTTAATCGCTTCGGTTTCGCGGTCGCGCGCGGGGCTCGTTGTCTGCAGCGATCCCAGGAGCCGGCGCGCCACATCGGAAACCTCCTCAACCGCGCGGTTGAATGCCGCTTCGTTGGCCTTCGACGGGTGGGCAAATCCGCTGAGCTTGCGCACGAACTGCAGTGCCGACGCGCGGATTTCGTCCTCGGTCGCCGGCGGTTCGAAGTTAAAGAGCGTGCGAATATTGCGGCACATCGGCTCGGTTCCTCCTGAAGGCTGGTCCTGCCGAAAATGGGCGTTGTGTGCGGCTTTCGCAATAATCGCTGACGCAGACTTTCACCAGGGCCGCAGATGTTGTTGGCAACCATTCCCGTCGCGGTAAGCTTGTCGGACGGGTCTGTTGATCGGGAGCGCCTGGTGTCGTCATCGGATATCGAAGCTGTCATCATCGCCGTCAGTGACACGGTCCACGTCTCCGGCCTGCTGCAGGTGCCGCCGAGGGCGCGAGCTTGCTACGTGCTGGCGCATGGCGCCGGGGCCGGGATGGCCCATCCCTTCATGGCGGCGGTCGCGGCGGAACTCGGGGCGCGCGGCATTGCCACACTGCGCTATCAGTTCCCCTACATGGAGCGGGGCGGCAAGCGGCCCGACCCGCCGAGGGTGGCCCACGCGGCGGTGCGCGCAGCCGTGGCCGAGGCGGCGCGCCGGTGGCCGAAGCTGCTGCTGATCGCCGGCGGCAAATCGTTCGGCGGCCGGATGACATCGCAGGCGCAGGCCGCCGCGCCGCTGCCCGGCGTCCGCGGCCTCGCCTTCCTCGGGTTTCCGCTGCATCCGGCCGGACGCCCTTCGCAAGAGCGCGCCAAGCACCTGTTCGAGGTCAGGGTCCCCATGCTGTTCCTGCAGGGGACCCGCGACGCGCTCGCGACGCTCGATCAGCTCGAGCCGCTGTGCGATGCGCTCGGGGAACGCGCGACGTTACAGTTGCTCGCGGATGCCGATCATTCGTTTCATGTGCCGGCGCGAACCGGCCGGAAGGATGCACAGGTGCGCAACGACGCGCTCGATGCGTTCGCCGCTTGGATCGATCGCGTGATCGCCTCGCCGTTTTAAAGGACGCGGTCGCATCGAGCGGATATAGTGGCGATAACAAACAAGCAGGAGGAAAGCATGTCCGGGAGCACTCTAACCAAGAGCGCCATCCTCGCCGCGCTATCGTCGATCGGTCTGGCCTTGATCATCAGCCCGGCACTTGCAACCGACGTGACGCAGCAGCGACTGCAGAACGCCGCGCAAGACCCGCAGAACTGGCTCATGGTCCATCGCGACTACAACAACAGCCGCCACTCGCCGCTCAAGGAGGTGAATCGCGAAACGGTGAAGGACCTCAAGCTCAAGTTCATGGTTTCGATCGGCGGCACCGCGACCGGCGGCACCCAGCGCGGCAAGGAAGAGTCGACGCCGCTGGTCGACGACGGCTTCATGTACGTGTCCGACACCTGGAGCCGGGTAACGAAGTTTGACGTGCGCAGCGGCACCGAGGCCATTCCGCTGTGGCGCTACGATCCGAAGATCACGCGCGCGCGCACCAACCGCGGCCTCGCGATGTACGGCAACAAGGTATTTGTGCTCACCTACGACGCGCGCGTGATCGCGCTCAACCGCGACAACGGTGAAGTAGTGTGGGAAGTGCAAGGCGCGGCGCCGCAGGATCCCGCAACCGGTACACCGTCGAAAGTCCAAGGATTTTCGGCTGCGCCGCTCACGCTGAAGACCCGCGGCGGACGCGAGCTCGTGCTGGCGGGCGAAAGCACCGGCGGCTCGATGGGAACGCGAAGCTGGGTCGGCGCCTGGGACGCCAACACCGGCGAATTGGTTTGGCGCACGTTCACGATCCCGGCGCCGGGCGAGCCCGGCCATGAGTTCCTGGAAGGACAGTCACAATGCGTGGCGCATCGGCGGCGCCAGCGTCTGGCAGACCGGCTCATTCGATCCCGGCACCAATCTCGTTTACTACGGCACCGGCGATGCGTTCCCGACCTTCGACCCGGAATTCCGGCCCGGCGACAATCTCTACACCGCCAGCACGCTCGCGTTCGATGCCGACACCGGCAAGATCGCCTGGTATTTCCAGGAGACGCCGAACGAGCATTGGGACTTCGACACGCCAAGCCCGAAGATGTTGTACGAGACCACGGTGAACGGCGAGACACGCAAGGTCGTCGGCAACTTCTCCCGCAACGGCTTTTACTACACGCTCGACCGCGCCAGCGGCCAGTTCCTGCGCGCCGACCAGTATCAGGAGAAAGTGACCTGGACCAAGGGCATCGACCAGAAGACCGGCAAGCCCGTCGATTACGATCCGAACCATGACGTGCAAACCTACGCCGGCATCGGCACGCTGCGTAACAAGCACGGCGAGGAGGCGTGTCCGTGGTGGAGCGGCTCGCCGACGTTCTTCCCGCCCACCTACGACGGCAAACGGCAGATCGCCTACGTGTCCGGCGGCGAGGGCTGCACCACGGGTTATGTGATCAAGGCGCCGATGGATGAAACCAAGGACTGGGTCGGCAAGCGCATGTGCTGTCAGGAATCGGGCCGCGCCACCGCGCACGGCGCGCTCTGGGCGCTCGATGTGCGCACCGGCAAAGTCGCGGCGAAGGCGCAGTTCCCGATCCCGCTCCAGTCCGGCATGCTCAGCACCGACGGCGATCTCCTCTTCACCGGTCATTCGAATGGGCGCTTCGCCGCTTACGATGCCGACACGCTCAAGGAAGTGTGGAGCTTCAGCCTCGGCACGCCGATCACGGCGCCGCCGATCAGCTACAGCGTCGGCGGCAAGCAATACATCGCGGTCGTCGCCGGCGGCACGACGCGGCTGCGCGGCGCGGTGCTCTATCAGCCCGCGGCGATCGTCGCCGTGTTTGGGCTGTGAGGCGATGCAGGCGACGATGCTTCTGGAACAAGGCTGCCTTAGGCGCAGGGCCATCTGTACGGCGGCGCCGTGTCCGACACGCTCGATCTCATCGGCACGCGCAGGGTGGAGGCGGCCGACACATTCGGTTGCGTCGCTTAGTTCAAACTAGCGCTCCAGGATGATCGCTGATCAAGCGCCGATCGAGGCGAGGGCTTCGTCGAGGACGAACACGTCCGTCAGCAACGCGCGCAGGTGGATCGAGGCGTTGAGGTTGTCGACGAGTTGGGAGTTGATCGCGCGCTGCGTCAGCGCGAGCGTCAATCCGGCGCGCGACCGCGCTGCATCATCTTCGAGCGCCGCGATGAAGGGACGGAAGGTCGCGGGATCTGCGCCGGCGGCCGCGACCGCCGCCATTGTCGCCGCACCGATACCGTCGAGCGCGGCGTCGAGGCGCTTGAGATGATCGCGGATGTGATCGCCCTCCATTCCGCGCGAGAAGCCCTGGGCGGCGTAGGCCAACATGAATTCGTAGGCCTCTTCGATCTGCGAAATGCGCCGCGCCAGCGCGTCCTTGGCCTCTGCGTCCGCGGTCATCTCAGGCGCGCTCCTTTCTTCTCCCTCTCCCAGGAGGGGAGAGGGCCGGGGTGAGGGGGTCTCGGAGTTCGGGATGAGAGAGCGGCCTAGACCTCTTCACCCCAACCCTCTCCCCGTGAGGGAGAGGGAGCGCGCATCACGCGGATTGTCCGCATTACATTCATCACGCGCGGGGTCCCCGCTTGCACGAGCGGAGGGGGACGCCGATCCCGCGTAGTCGCGACACAATCAGACCGCGTCGCGGATCGCGCGCTTGACCAGGTTCTCCATCAGCGGGACCTTGTACTGATTGTAGGTCACGGGCCGCGCGCCGTGGACGGCGGTCTTGCCGGCGAGTTCACCGGTCTCGTCGTCCTGCTTGCCGCCCTTCACCACCTCCTCGACCACGCCGATGAAGCGCGGGGTCGCAGCCACGCCGCCGCAGGCGACGCGGGCGGCATCGATGGTGCCGTTGGTCACCTTCAGCGCGGAGGCGACGTTGACGAGCGCAAAGTCCCAGGTCTTACGGTCGGCGACCTTCTCGAAGTAAAACTTCGATCCGGCCCACTTGTTGGGGATGCGGATCGCCACCAGCAGCTCATCGGGCTGCACCACCGTCATATGCGTGATGTCGACGGCCGGCCCGATGAAGTACTTCTCGGCATCGACCACGCGCTCGGCCTTGGCGGTCTTGATCACCATCTTGGCTTCGAGCACGAGCAGCGCCGGCGCGGTGTCCGACGGGCTGACCGCGATGCAGCGGTTGGCGTCGAAGATCGCGTGCTCGCGGTTCTGCCCCGAGGGCGTGTCAGCGAAGCAGGTGTTGCCGCCGGCCCGGTAGCAGGGCAGCCCGCTGCGGTAGTACCAGCAGCGCGCATCCTGCGAGACGTTGCCGCCGACCGTGGAGACGTTCCTGATCTGCGGGCTCGCCACCCTGCCGGCTGCATCCGCCAGCACCTTGAATTTGCTGCGGATGATCGGGCTGGTGTTGATCTCGGCGAGCGTGGTGAGCGCGCCGATCTCGATGCCGTCGGCGGTTTCGCGGATGCCGCGAAGCTCCGCGATGCCGCCGAGGTCCATCACGGCCTTGGGCCGCTTCACGCGGTCCTTGAACCAGTCGAGGCTGTCGTTGCCGCCGGCCATCTTCCAGATGTCCTTGCCGCGGCTGTCGAGCAGCGCGAGAGCGTCCGCCAGCTTGGTCGGCTGCAGAAGCTCGAAATTTGGCATCATATCCCGAACCATGACTGCATCCTCACTGGGTGTTTGCGGCGAGCGCCTTGTAGGACTGCGGGCGCTTGGCGATGGCGTTCAAGATCATGTCGGCGACGACGGGGGTCTTGTTGAAGTAAACCCCGCCCATCGCGTCGGCGATCGCGCACAGGAGCGCGGCCGCCGCGCAGCCTTCGAGCGGCTCGCCGATGCCGCGCGAGCCCATCGGCGCGCTCGGATCGGCCTTGTCGACCGCATCCCATTGCATTTCGGAGGGCACATCGAGGTAGCTGACGGGCTTCTGGCTCAGGAAGCCAACATTGGCTGGGATGCCGAGCTGCGGATCGAGCACGTAGCGCTCGGTCGAAGCCATGCCGATGCCCATCACGGCGCCGCCCACGACCTGGGCGCCGAGGCCCTGCGGATGGATGACGGTGCCGCAGTCGGCGACCCCGAGATATTCGAGGATGTCCCAGCGCCCGGTCTCGGTATCGAGCTCGATCATGACGAAGCCGGCAGCAAGCGCCGGCGGCATGCCGTGGATCGCGAGCTTGTCCTTGGCCACCCCGATCAGCCCGGTGCCGGCGAGTCCGGCGACCGAAGCTTTGGTGATCGGATTGATGTCGGAAGGCGCGTCCTTGCCGCTGAAAGCGCCGCCGAGATCGATCGCGCGCTGCGCCGCCTGGGCGTAGGTGAGCGACTTCGACGGATCGGACTTGAGAAACACCTTCTCGCCGCCGATGTCGTAGTCCTCCGGCTTGCCGCCGAGGTCGGTCGCCGCGATCTGCATCAGCTTCGCCTTGGCGTCCATCGCCGCCACGTAGTTGGTGCGCGACTGCGTGAACGAGGTGTTGCTGCCGACCTGCGGTGAATTCCACGGCAGGTGCTTGCGGCTGTCGCCGCGCTCGAGGATGCAGTTCTCCCAACTGCACTTGAGCACCTCGGCCGCCACGCGCGAGGTTCCGGCGTAGGAGTAGGTTCCGAGATTGCCAACGCCGGTGTGGATGTGGATCTTGCCGTCGGGCGTGATCCGCACCAGGCCGTCGAAGCCGGTCTGGCCGGCCGGGTGGAAGGCCGAGCCGACGCCGACGCCGATCACCTTCGAACCCTTGCGCTGACCGCTGAGCTTCGCCTTCTCGGCCCACTTGAAGCGGTCGGCGCCCTTCTGCAGCGCATCCTTGAGGAACGCGCTGGTGATCGGTCCTTGCTTCTCGCCTTCTTTGCCGTTGTTGTCGGGCGCGTTGATCAGGCGGATCGCGACCCGGTCGAGGCCGAGCTGGCGCGCCGCCTTGTCCATGATCGGTTCCATCGCGACCGCGGTCTGGTTCTCGCCGGGGCCGCGCTGCGGACCGCGCGCCGGCGTATTGGTGAGCACCGGCACGCCACGCCAACGCATCGCCAGCGGCTGATAGACCACCGAGAGGGTGTGGCCGAAATTCTCGAAGTCCCAGAAGCCGATATTGGCGCCGTTCTCGGCCACCACGTAGGCATCCATGGCGGTGACGCGGCCGTCGGCGCGGAAGCCGACCTTGATGCGGCCCTGGAATCCGGCGCGGCCCGAGCCGACGGCGTATTCCTCGTGTCGGGAGATGCGCATCATCACGGGACGGCCGTTGAGCTTGCGCGACATATGAGCGGGCACCGACATGATCGGATAGGGCGTGCCCTTGGAGCCGAAGCCGCCGCCGCAATATTCCGCGATATAATTGAGATCCTTGACCTCCACGCCGCAGTAGCGCGCGAGGCCGGGCATCATGTTCGACTGGCTCTGCGAGGAGCCGAACACGAACACTTTACCGTTCTGCCAATAGGCCATGGCGGAACGGGGCTCCATGCAATGGTGGCCCATGGCGCCGACGACGAAGCTCTCGTCAAGCACGAGCTTCGCATCCTTGAAGCCGGCGTCGAGGTCACCATAGGTCCATTCCTGCGCCGGCTTGCCCATCGGCAGCTTGTCGTCGCCGGCCAGCGCAAAGTCGCGCGCCGTCCACTTGATGGACTGGAACTTGACCCGCGGGTTGGCGACATTGCCGTCGAGCCGCGCGGACGGGCCGCCGGGATGCAGGCTGTCGAGCGGATCGACCACGAACGGCAGCGGCTCGAAGTCGATCTTGATCAGCTCGATCGCGTCCTGCGCGATCTCCTCGCTCTCGGCGGCGACCGCGAGGATCGGCTCGCCGACATAGTGCGGCTCATTGGTGAGGATCGGATTGTTCGGCGGCGGGAACGCGGGCACCTCGTCGGCCGTGAGGATGCCGAGCACGCCCTTGAGCTTGAGCGCCGCCGACGTATCGATCTTCTTCACCTTGGCGTGCGGCATCGGGCTCGTCAGCAGCCGGCAGAACACCATGCCTTCGGCGCGGTAGTCTTCCGCGTATTTCGCCTTGCCGGTGACCTTGCCGTAGATGTCGGGCGGGATGAAGTTCTTGCCGATCAGGTCATAAGCCATGATCAGACCTCCTTCGCGGCGTGCATCACCGCATTGAGATAATGGTCATAGGCCCCGCAGCGGCAGAGATTGCCGGACATGGCGAGGCGCGCTTCGTCGCGGGTGGGATGCGGATTGTGCTTGAGCAGCGCGACCGCCGACATGATCTGGCCCGGCGTGCAGAAGCCGCACTGCGGCGCGAGCTCGGCCACGAACGCCTTCTGCACCGGATGCAGTTCACCGTTGGGGCCTTCGAGCCCCTCGATGGTCAAGACCTTGCGCCCGCGCAGCGTATGCACCAACGTCGAGCATGAGTGATGCGGCACATCGTCGAGCAGCACGGTGCAGGCGCCGCACTCGCCGCGGTCGCAGCCGAGCTTGGTGCCGGTGAGGCCGAGCTTGTAGCGCAGCGTCATCGCCAGCGTTTCGTTCGGCATCGCGTCGACGCGGCGAACCTGGCCGTTGACGGTGATGCTGATCAGCCGCTCCGGCGCGCCGGGCCGCTGGGCCTGCGCCCGCGCCGGCGTGCTGCCTCCCATCGTGTAGGAGAGCGCGGAGACCGCCGTGCCGGACGCGATCACGCCCTTGATGAAATCGCGGCGGCTGGCGGAGGGACTGCGCGGCTGCGCCGGCGGCGGCACCCAGACGGGATCCTGCCGGGCCAGCGCCTCGTAGTCCGTGTCCGCGGGCAAGTTACGGGCATCAGGCGGAATGAAGTGATCCATGGGCCCTCCTTATTATCTGACCGTGGATGAAACGCGCGGGCTTGCCGGGACCACGACAGTCCTCGGAGAGGCTGACGTCCGGCGCTTCCTCGCTCGTTGTAATTAGAACAAATCAACCACAATTAGCGCCCCTCTACAATGCGGCCATTTCACTCTCTTCACCGCCAAGGAGCCGCTGCGCAGAGCCGAAGCTGGCCGTCCCAGCGAAAGCTGGGCTCGAACGCGGCGGCCAACCCTTATTCGAACCACACTCTTACTTGGCATGGCTCTGGCGCCAGCGGGCGAGCAGACGCCAGGCTTCCTCGCGCTCCGCCTCGCTCATCGAGCCCATGATCATACCGCGCCACTCGTAGGCTTCGGATTGTCCGCCCGACATCGCGAGTTCCATCCACATCAAGGCCAGCGGCAGGTTCGCCGGCACACCGTCCGAGCGGAAGTACATCAGCGCCAGAAAGAGCTGCGCAGTCGGCTCGCCCTGCTCGGCGGCGCGAGAGAACAACTCGGCCGCCCGCTGGCTGTCGCGCGGTACGCCGCGACCCGAGTAATACATGAACCCGAGGCCCGACTGCGAGCGCGCGTCGCCAGCGTCGGCCAGCGGACCCCAGGCGGCAAAGGCGCGGTCGTAGTTTGCGACGTTGAAGGCGTCGAGACCGGTACGGAAGTCGGCGTCGGCATCCGCGGCCAGGCAGGGGCCGCACAGCACGAGCGCGAAAACCAGGAGCACGAAGCGGCGCATGTGCGACGCCTACCACATTCCTCTCCTCCGTGCGACGGCGCCCGTCCCGCGAACTACCTCAACCAATCGCGATCACCTCGGGATCAGGCAGGCGCGTTGCTCGCCGACTAGGACCGAGGTGAACGGCGGCCCGGACAAGGACGCAAGATTCGCTCCTTGCTTCTCCCTATCCCAGGTGCAGAGAGGGAGCGCGCATCAGCAAGACCATATGCGCATCTGGATGCATATCTGGATGCATATCTGCCCGGAAATTGTGGCGGCCGGTGGAACCCGGAGAGAAATGACGAGTTGATGCCGTGAATAGCGCCTCCCTCAGCGGAGGCCGCTTCTGGCCAAGCTCTCCGCCGAGGCCCACATGTCCGTGACTCCCTTTCGTGCTCCACGCCGGTCCGCCAGCGCACGATGGTGGAATTGGCTGCTGCTCATTCCCTTCGTCGCGCTGCTCTGGGTGCCTTTTTACAACCGGATCGATCCCGCGATCTTCGGCATCCCGTTCTTCTACTGGTACCAGTTCCTCTGGGTCATCCTCACGTCGATCGTGATCGTGTTCGTCGACTTCCGCACGCACGGTGTGCACGCGCGCAACGACACCCACGATATCCCGCGGGAGTGAAGCGCCGTGAACTGGGCCGCCCTCACCGTCTTTATCCTGCTGTTCGGCCTGATCACGGTGATGGGCTTTGTCGCCGCCCGCTGGCGCCGTGGCGATCTCACCGAATTGCATGAGTGGGGGCTGGCAGGACGCCGGCTCGGCGCCGTCATCACCTGGTTCCTGCTCGGCGGCGACATCTACACCGCCTACACCTTCATCGCCGTGCCGGCGCTGGTGTTCGGCGCGGGCGCGATCGGCTTCTTCGCCCTGCCCTACACGATCATCGTGTATCCGCTGGTGTTCCTGATCCTGCCGCGGATGTGGTCGGTGGCGCACCGGCACAACTACATCACCGCCGCCGATTTCGTCCAAGGCCGCTACGGCAACCGCTGGCTAGCGCTCGCAGTTGCGGTCACCGGCATCGTCGCGACCATGCCCTACATCGCGCTGCAGCTCCTCGGCCTGCAGGTCGTGATCGGCGCGATGGGCGTCGGCACCGGCGGCGGCCTGGCCGGCGATCTGCCGCTGGTCATCGCGTTCCTTATCCTCGCCGCCTTCACCTATACCAGCGGGCTGCGCGCGCCCGCGATGATCGCTGTGGTGAAGGACGCGCTGATCTACATTACGGTCCTCGCTCTGGTGATTGTCGTTCCCTACCAGCTCGGCGGCTATGCCAAGCTGTTCGCCGCCATCCCGGCGGAGAAACTCCTGCTACCGACGCCCGGCGCCGGGACGCTCGGCCTGTACTCGGCCTATGCAACGCTGGCGCTCGGCTCGGCGTTCGCGCTGTTTCTCTATCCGCACACCATGACCGGCGTGCTCAGTGCGACCAACGCGGAGGTGATTCGCCGCAACGCCGCCTACCTCCCGGCCTATTCGTTCCTGCTCGGCCTCCTCGCTCTGACCGGATTCATGGCGCTCGCGACGGGCGTCGCCGCGCTGCCGGAATTCGCGCCGCAGTTCGCGCAGTACAAATCCAACTTCGCCATCCCGGCGCTGATCCTGCATTCGTTTCCCGACTGGTTCGCGGGCGTCGCTTTCGCGGCGATCGGCATCGGCGGCCTTGTTCCCGCCGCCATCATGTCGATCGCGGCGTCCAATCTGTTCACGCGCAACATCTTCATACGCTTCATCCGCACGGATCTGACGCCGGCACAGGAGACCCAGAACGCCAAGATCGTCTCGCTCGTGGTCAAGATCGGCGCGCTCGTCTTCATCATCTTCCTGCCGCTGCAGTACGCGATCCAGTTGCAGCTCCTCGGCGGCATCTGGATCAGCCAAACCATTCCCGCGGTGATCTTCGGGCTATACACCCGCTGGTTCAATCCGTGGGCGCTGCTGACCGGCTGGGCCGCCGGCCTTGCCGTCGGCACCTGGATGGCCGGCACCACCGGCTTCCAGTCGGCGACCTTCCCGCTGCAACTCGACGGCCTCACCGTGCCGGGCTACGCGGCGCTCTACGCGCTCGCGCTCAACATTACGCTTAGCGTCGTACTCTCGCTGCTGTTCAATCAGGTGCGCGCCAGCATGGGCAGCGACGAAACCACGCCGGCGGACTACCGCTTCGGCCTCAGCCCGCGGGGCTGAGAGTCCGGCTGCTGCTCTCGGCAGACCGGCAGCTCGAAGTAAAACTCGGCGCCGTGATTGCATTCGTTCAGAAATCCGATCTCGCCCTTGTGCGCGTCGATGCGTGCTCGCGCCGACGCGTTCTCGGAGTTTATTTCCGAGATGACGCGCGCGAGTATCGCACCGGATTTGTTACTAAAAGAGCCGCCACGTACTACGCAGCAACACGATCAGGAGTTCTGCGTAGGGACTGACGATGGCTGATTTCGAATGGAAGTGAATCTTCTCCGTCGTCCCCGCCTTCGCGGGGACGACCCTGGCGATCGCGGATCAAACGCTCGGGATCACCTTGAGCTCCGGGAACCAGGCGCCCAGATAGGTTGGCGGCCACGGAATGGTCAGGAGTTGATCGAACACGACATAGATCAGCGTGGTCATGATGGCGGCCATGTACACTGCGTGACGCCATTTCTCGGGACCTTCGAGCCGCATATAGGCGATGATGAAGACCGGCACGGTCGGGATCAGGCCGATCACCGCCATCGAGCCGAGGAAGGCCACCATCCAGCCGAAGAACAGAAATCCCCGGACCACGACGGTGGTCGGCGGCAGGTGCCCGGTCTTGGACGTGATGTCCATGTGGATCTTACCCGACACGATCGCCTTGGCGTCAAATTCAGCCGTGCCCTCTCTGGGGGCCCTGCTGAAAATCTCATTGGCAAGGCTCAGACCGCAGGCCAGCACCGCGCCGACGCCGACGATGGTCGGAATGATCTTGGCCTCGAACGGCCAGTGGACCGACATCGCCAACATCACCGTGAACAGTATCAGCAAGCCCGCCGGGAACAGATTGTCGAGCGACAGATGCGGCTTGCCGAAATTCGACAGCATCGCGCCGACGCCGTGATGCTCACGGATGTCCTGGATTACCGGCCGCAGCAACGTGAGCACCGCGAGCGCGAACATCACGATAACGCCCGGACGCAACATCCACTCGACGCCATAGCGCTCGATCGAGATGAACATGTAGCGTTCGAGAATGCCGCCGAGGATGAAGCCGAGCACCAGCGGCGGGCGCGGCCACTTGAAGTGCTTCATCGCCCAGCCGAGCATTCCGAAGAACAGGAGCGAATAAAGATCGCCCCAGTTACGCGAGGCTTCGAACGCGCCGACGTAAACCAGGCTCAGCACGATCGGCATGATCAGCGTGTAGCGCAGCGTGGCAAGCTTCGCGAGTTGCCCGCTGAAGGTGAAGCAAAGCCCGGAACCCAGGATATTGGCGATCGCGATACTCCACACCATCGAATAGGTCACATCGAGGTGCTTGGTGAGCATGTCCGGCCCGGGCACCAGTCCGTGGATGAGGAAGGCGCCCAAGAGGATTGCCATGCCGGCGCCGCTTGGCACACCGAACGCCACTGTCGGCACCAGGTGACCGCCCTCGCGCGCGTTGGTCGAGCTTTCGGCGGCGATCACGCCGCGGACGTCGCCCTTGCCGAAGGTCTCGGGCGCGCCCTTTTCGGTGCGCAGCGCATGGCCGTAGGCGATCCAGTCGATGACCGAGACCCCGATGCCCGGGATCGCCCCGAGGGCGGCGCCCAGCCACGAGCAACGCAGGATCAGGAACCAATGCGTCAGGCAATCCTTGACGCCCAGCATCATGCCGGTCTTGGTGTCGATCGCCTTGCCTTCCGCCACGACCGCCATCCGGCCGATCGCGAGGTCGCACAATTCGGGTAGCGCAAAGACGCCGAGCGTGACCGGCACCAGCGGCACGCCGTCCCACAAATACAGGCTGTCCATGGTCCAGCGCAGCGTTCCCGACTGCGGATCAGTTCCGATCATCGACAGCATCATCCCGAAACAGGCCGCCGCCAGTCCCCGCAGCGGCGTATTGCCCGACAGCGAGGACACCATCGAGATGCCGAACACCGCGATGGCCAGGAGCTCGGGAGAGCCCATGAAAAGAATGATGGGGCGCAGGATCGGCAGCGCGACCGCCATCAGCGCGGCGCCGAACAGGCCGCCGATCAGCGCCGACATATAGGATGCGCCCAAGGCACGGCCGGCTTCACCCCTGCGGGTCATGGGGTAGCCGTCGAGCGCCGTGGCAGCGGAAGCGGCGTGACCCGGTGCGCCGAACAGGATCGCCGAGATCGGATCCGCCGTCGATGTGGTGGCGCCGAGGCCCAAGAGCAGCGCGAACGCGGCCGGGGCGTCCATGTTGTAGGTGAAGGGCAAGAGTAGCGCAGTACCGGCCACGCCGCCGATCCCCGGCAAGATGCCTAGCGCCAGCCCCATGCACACGCCCGCGAACAGATAGAACAAACGCATGGGATCGAGGATGATGAGCAGGGCGTTCCCTGCCGCATGAAGCATGTCCATTTCCATGGAAAATTTCCCCGCTATCGACGCAGCGCGATCCCGCTGAGCGCTGGCAGTCTCATGATCCCAGTGCCGCCAGGCGGCCGGAAATATACAACGGAATTAGTGCCCGTGAAGCAAGCTGTTATGGACCAAAAGAGCGCAGTCTTGCGCGCCGGGGCCGACGGTCCCGAGTGATCGCCTGATGAGCAGGGCTCGATTTCCCGCCAAAACCGCGCGATTGGAGGCGACAAAGCGAGCGGCGACTATCGGTGAAGTACCGATGCGCGCATAGAGTGCATGTCCATAATTCAGCGCGCCGGCGAAGACAGTCGAAATCGCCGGCGAGTTCCGCTGCGCGCGTTGCCCTCCGCGCCAGGCTCAGGTCGCGGGGCGAACGGCCTCGATCTTCTTGGGCTCGGTCAGCCTCACCGCAAGAAGCCACGCGATCCATAGGAAAAGGAAGTAGAGAGCGAGAAACACCATGAGGCTCGCCTCCGGCCATACCCGCTCCACAAACAGACCGATCAGATAATCGGCGATGTCTCCGAGTATCATGAATACGAGATAGTACACGATTAGCAACACGATGCCGCTCCCTCGAGCCGCGCATCGCCCCTATCGTTTTCCTAGCACGGTCGAAAATGGCGGCGGCCTACAAAATTCGTCAGCGGAAAACCGCCTACTCGCCCAATCGTTGCGGCGGTATTCCGCCATCCGGTGGCGCGCTCAGAAACCGCCGACGGGCATCGAAAAGCACCGGCGAATACTGAAAAAAGGCCTTGCCGCCGCGAGCACCGCAAGCAAACGTTCAGTCGCCCTGGGTGCCGCGTGATCAATTCGGCGAGCTGCAGCATTGGACCGGCGGCGCCTTGCCGATCCGTTCGCGGCAGCTGAATCCATTGGCGAGAATGGCCGTTTCTTCCGGCGCAGCACGGACCTGCGGCAGCAACACCCGCTCCGCGGCCGGCATGCTCCGGGAAAGCACTCCGGATTGCCGCTTTCGCGGAAATGAGCGGGCGAAAGAGCGCGCCCGCTCATTCGAAGTCAGGGCGACGGAAAAGCCGAACTGCATCGCAGCAGATGATCTGCTGCGATGCCGTTCTTGTCGGCAATCAGGCCGACGCCTTGAGGTATTTGTTGAACCAGTCCAGCGTGTGGCCCCAGGCCTCTTTCGCCGCGGCGTCGTCGTAGCGGGGCGTAGTGTCGTTGTGGAAGCCGTGCTGGGCGCCCTTGTAGACGTGGCCCTCGTGCGGGACCTTCGCCTTGGTCAGTTCGGCATCGAATGCCGGCCAGCCCGAGGTGATGCGGGTGTCGGCTTCGCCGTATTGCGCGTTGATCGGCGCCTTGATCTTGGCGGCGTCTTCCGCGCTCGGCTGCCCGCCGTAGAACGGCACTGCGGCCGCGACTTCCGCTCCGAGCCGGACCGCAAGGTAGTTGGTGACCGTGCCGCCGAAGCAGAAGCCGACGACGCCGAGCTTGCCGCTGCTGTTCGGGCGCCCCCTCAGCCATTCCGCGGAGGCGACGAAATCCTCGCGCATTTTGCCGCCATCGACCTGCTGAAACTTCTTCACGCCCTCCTCGTCGGTTCCGGGGAACCCGCCGACCGAGGTCAATCCATCTGGCGCAAGCGCCACATACCCGGCAGCGCCCAGCCGACGCGCCACATCCTCGATGTAGGGGGTGCGGCCACGGTTCTCGTGCACCACCAGCACGACGGGCAGCTTGCCGGTCGCGTTCGCGGGGGTGACCAGATAGCCGTCGACCTTGCCGTTGCCCTTCGGCGAGTTGATGTTCACCTTCTCTACCTTGATGCGGCTATCGTTAGGCTGAACCTGGACCGCCAGGGCGTAGTTCGGCTTGAGCATCTCGAACAGCGCTGTCGCGGTGACGCCGCCGACTGCGAACTTCTGCGCGCCTTCCAGGAAACCGCGGCGGTCGACGCCGCCATGCATGTAGCGGTCAAACAGATTTAACAGATCCTGCGGGAAATCGGATGCTTTTTTCCGTTCCATCGGGGTACCCTCTCAACATGGTTATGACTTTGGCAAAGCCGTAGCCGGTGCGGGCGCAGACTACCACTAACCGGCCGGTTGTCACACCAGAGCGGCGCACAATGATTCACGTTGCCGTAACCGACGTGCCCCGGTTCGCTCGCGGTGCGCGCGCCCTCCCCTGCGTGGGGAGGGGGTGGCGGTGGGATCGTGCCGCGAGTATCACTTCGAAATGATCGCCCGTGGCAAGCCCCTCCTCCCAAGGGGGGCGGACCGAGCCTGCGTCTGCAGATTCCACATCACGGCGGTATGCACTAAGATCGAAGGCTCGAATTTGCCTGGATGCATCAGACTTGGAAGTGCCGTATGCCGACAAATAAACTGGTGCTGATCGCAGGCGGGGGACCCGTCGGTCTGTTTTGCGCCCTGGTTCTGGGCCGCCGCGGCGTGTCAGTCGAGGTGTTCGACGCCAACAACGAATTGCAGCTCGATCCGCGAGCGGCGACAACGCATCCAGCGACGCTGGAAGTGCTGGGCGCCGAAGGCCTGGTCGACGACATGCGGACGGCGGGCCTCGTGGCACCGATCTTCCAGTTCTGGGACCGGCCGAGCCAAACCTGCGTCGCCGAGTTCGATCATGGCCTGCTGAAGGACGACACGCCCTACCCTTACGTCATTCAATGCGAGCAGTTCAAAACCTCAGCCATCCTGCTCGCGCGGCTCAACGCGATGGCGAACGTGCGTGTCAACTTCGGCCATGAAGTGATCGATGTCGCGCAAAGCGATGACGACGTCACCATCACGGTGCGCGCCGATGGCGGCGAGCGAACCATCTCCGGCGCCTATCTGATCGGGGCCGACGGCGGCCGCAGCACGGTCCGCAAGCAGGCCGGCATCGCGTTCGAGGGCTTCACCTGGCCGGAGCGGTTTCTCGTCCTCACCACGCCATTCGACTTCCTGGCGCATCGCGGCTACTGCTACCGGAGCTATTTCGCGGACCCGGATGAGTGGTGCAATTGCTTCAAGGTCGCGGCCGACGGGCCGCCCGGCCTGTGGCGCACGGTCTTCCCGACCGACCCCGACGTGACCGAAACCGCGCTCATGAGCGACGCGGCCGTTCAGGATCGATTGCAGAAATTCTTTCCTGCGCTGCAACCGTACGAGGTTGTGCATCGCAATCTCTACACCACGCATCAGCGGGTCGCGGCCACCTTCCGGCTCGGCCGCATCCTGCTCGCGGGCGATGCCGCCCATGTCAACAATTCCATCGGCGGTATGGGATTAAACGGCGGCCTGCAGGACGCCGCCAATCTCTCGGACAAGCTCGCGGCCGTACTGAACGGGGCGCCGGACTCGCAGTTGACGCTCTACTCGCTGCAACGTCGCACTGTATCGATCGAGTTCGTCCAGGAGCAGACGATCGCCAACAAAAAGCGACTCGAAGCCAAGGACCCCGAGCAGCGCCGGCAGAATTTCGAGGAGCTGTCGCGCGCCGCGGAAGATCCGGCCCGCGCGCGCCAGTTTCTCCTGCGCAGCAGCATGATCACGATGCAGCGCCGTGCGGAATCCATCACGCTGGACGAAGCGGCCTGATGCCGGATCGCGTGTAGGACGGCTAGAGCGCGGCGAAATCCATCACTTTTCACATTGGCCCGGCACGAAGTGATGGGTTTCGCCGCGCTCTCCCCATCCTACGCAGTCGCCCACCTGGCGCGCGATGTGCGACCGCAATTCGCACAAAATAGTATTGTAAACAATACAGGCCCCGATATATTCGCCAGTCTGCGCGCCTTTGAGGCGTTGGCCGGCGAATGCGACCGGGGCCTCGCAGGCCTATCTTCAGGTTTCGCACCTGGTTCGATCAGCCACGGGGGCAGCCATGCGACTCATCCGAACAGGATCGCGGACAGTTTGTTCCGGCCTGCTGGGGCTCGCCTTCGCCGGCATTGCAACCATCCTGCCGGCGACGGCGCAGACGCCGATCAAGTTCCTGCTGGCCTGGACCTATGAGCCGCCGACCTCGGCGTGGACGCTCGCGCAAACCAGCGGCTGCTTCAAACGCAACGGTCTCGACGTCACCATCGACGGCGGCCGCGGCTCCGGCGATACGCTGAGCAAGGTCGCGGCGGGCGCCTATGACATCGGGATCGCCGACTTCTCGGCGCTGGTGTCGTTCAACTCAAGGTTTCCGGCGCAGCGCATGATCGCGACCATGATCATGAACGACCGCGCGCCGATGTCGATCGGCGTGCTCAAGACCAGCGGCATGACCAAGCCCCAGGACATCGTCGGCAAGCGCGTCGCAGACAACGTCGGCGAAGCCAGCCGCGAGATGTTCCCGGCCTTCGCCAAGGCGAACGGCATCAAGCCCGACAGCATCACCTGGATCAACGTCGCTCCGAACTTGCGCGAAGCCAGCCTGGTGCGCGGGCAGGCCGACGTCGCGGCAGGAAATTTCCTCACGATCTGGGTCGGCCTGCATCGGCTCGGGCTCAAGGACAGCGACTTCACGCTGATGCCCTATGCCGATTGGGGGGTCGACATGATGGGCAATTCGGTCGTCAGCAAGCCGGGCTGGGCGGCGGCGCACTCGGACGTCCTGAAGAAATTCAATGCCTGCGGCATCGAGGCGATCCGGACGTCGATTCTGCAGCCGCCGGTCGCGGTCGACTCGCTCAAGAGCTACAACAAGCTGATCGAACGCGACGAGGGCATTGCCGAACTGGAGATCGCCAATCGCGTCACCAGCATGACGGATTACGTGAAGAAGCACGGGCTCGGCGCCGTGGACGCCGGCCGCGTCGACAAGGCGCTGAACGAGATTTCCAGCGCGCTCGGCATCGCCAAGCCCGACGCCGATCAGGTCTGGACCGACGCCTATCTGCCGCCGGACAAGGACCGCATGGTCAAGCCCTAGAGCGGCGACGCGTTGGCCAAGATGCACCGGAGCTGAGATCGTGGCGCTCACGGGCGTTACATCGCCGGCCACGACGGCAGCCGCCGGCGAGGATTCTGCCTCGGCTCGGACCTCGCTCCATGTGGAATTGCGCGGCGTCGGCCTCACTTACGGCGAGGGCGAGCGGGCAACCCTTGCGGTCGAGAATCTGCAACTGCAATTGCGGCACGGCGAATTCGTCGCGGTGGTCGGCCCCTCTGGCTGCGGCAAGTCGACGCTGATGAAACTGGTCACCGGCTTGCTGCCGCCGACGACCGGCACCGTCATCGTCGACGGCAAACGCGTCGACCGGCCGATCAGGGATGTCGGCATGGCGTTCCAGAACGCCACGCTGATGCCGTGGCGCACGACGCTGGGCAACGTGATGCTGCCGCTCGAAGTAGTGCAGCCGCACAAGTCGCGACTGCGGCTCGCGCGTACTGAATACGAAGCCCGCGCCGAGCGATTGCTGGAATCGGTCGGGCTCCAGGAGTTCGGCGCCAAACATCCCTGGGAGTTGTCGGGCGGGATGCAGCAGCGCGCCAGCCTCTGCCGCGCGCTGATCCACGAACCGCATCTGCTGATGCTGGACGAGCCGTTCGCGGCGCTCGACGCCTTCACCCGCGAGGAACTGTGGTCGGTCATGCAGGACCTCTGGCTGCAACGACGTTTCACGGCGATCCTGGTGACGCACGATCTGCGCGAGGCGGTGTATCTCGCCGACACCGTGCACGTGATGAGCAATCGGCCCGGCCGGTTTGTCCTGCGCCGCGCCGTAGACCTGCCACGGCCGCGCACGCTGGCGACGACATTCGATCCGCATTTCATCGAGATCGTGCGTGAACTGCGGGAAAAGATCGGCGAAGTGAGAAACGCGTGACCGGGCATCACAAGCGCATCGTCCGGCAAATTCTGCCGTGGGCGGTGACCCTCGGACTGCTGGGCCTGTGGGAGGCCGCCTGCCGCGTTCTGCACATCGCCGAGTTCATCCTGCCGCCGCCGTCCGCGATCGGCGCGGCGATGGTGAAGTATCACGAGGTCATCTTCGAAAATGCGGTCTGGACCCTGCTCACCACGGCGCTCGGGTTCGGCCTCGCCGTCGTCTGCGGCATCCTGCTGGGCCTGGCGATCGGCGCTTCGAGCTTCGTCTACAGCGGGCTCTATCCGGTGCTGATCGGCTTCAACTCGATCCCGAAGGTCGCGCTGGTCCCGGTATTCGTGATCTGGTTCGGGATCGGCACCGTGCCTGCTGTCCTGACCGCGTTCGCGTTGTCGTTCTTCCCGATCGCGGTCAACGTCGCGACCGGGATCGCCACGGTCGAGCCGGAAATGCTGGACGTCCTGCGTGCGCTCGGCGCCAAGCAGCACGAGATCCTGATGAAGGTCGGCATCCCGCGCTCGCTGCCGTATTTGTTCGCGTCGCTCAAGGTCGCCGTCACCCTTGCGTTCGTCGGATCGGTGATCTCGGAGACGGTCGCATCGAACCGCGGCATCGGTTATCTGATGCTGGCGGCCTCCTCCCGTTTCCAGGTCTCCCTGGTGTTCGCCGGCGTCGCCGCCGTGGCGGTGATGGGGATTGCGATGTATGCGATCTGCGCCGTGTTCGAACGGCGGATGGTGCACTGGGCCTATCGCTCGAATAAATAATTGACTGCCACGCAAATCTGTATGCGTCGTACCCCGCGAAGGCAGGGACGACGGTGGATTCATCAGCTGCCACGCAGCCGCAGTGCGAAGTCGCGCAGTTCGCCCAGGAGCAGGCGGATCGAATCGAGCGAAGGCTGATCGATCAAACAGCCGTCCGCATCGAATTTCTTCCGTGCATCCGTGACGTCGACGTGCGGCGCGTTGAGTGCGAAGGCGTTGAGCGAAACGCACACCTGCCGCAGGTGAAACTGTCCCCGGGCGGTGCCGAGCGGACTGACGGTCGCCCCCATCAGCGCACAGGCCTTGCCGCTCACCGGCGGATTGGGCGGCCGCGAGGCCCATTCCAGCGCGTTCTTGAGAACGCCCGAGATCGAGAAATTATACTCGGGCACGGCGAACAACAGCGCATCCGCGGCCGCGATCCGCGCGCGAAAATGTTGCACCGCCGGCGGCAACCCCTGCTGCTCGATGTCGCTGTTGTAGAACGGCAGGTCAACAAGTCCGAGACCTTCGAGCGTCATGCCTTCCGGAAGCAGGTCCGTCGCCGCGCACAGCAACGCCGAATTGTACGAGCCCTTGCGCAGGCTACCGGAAATTCCGACGACTTTGACGAGACCGACGGCGCTCATGGGCTCTCTCCGTTCGATCGGCGCTCAGACCTTGGTGAGATCGAGCGTCGAAGATGCGAACAATGCCTCGACCGGCAGCGGTTTCGCAATCAGCCCCTGCTCGAGCGAATAGCGCATGATGGTCTCGAGCCCGTGACGGTTGGCGTCGACGCCGTAGCTCCAGAAGTCGTGGCCCATCAAATTCCGTGCCTGATGGAGCGCCGCCACCGGCCACGGCAGCGTCGCGTGCAGATGCCCGATCAGGCCCAGGTCCTCGACCGCCATCTCCTTTGCCTTGGCGAACGCCTTGAACACGCTCACCGCGAGCCAGGGGTGCTTCTCCACCAGCGAACGCCGGATGCCGACGAGATGCATTATCGGGAAGATCTTCGTGCGCTTGAAGTAGGCTTCCTCCACCGGCACGTAATCGGGAAACAGCCGGTCCACGTTCGGCGTTCCGCGCATAAACACTGACGGCGCCCGCGCCGTCATCATGGCGTCGATCTCGCCCTTGGCGAGCATGTCGGAGAGCGTGCGACCGCGCGGGATCGGCTGCAGGTCGATCTCGGCCGGCAGGTTGATCGGGGCGCGCTCGTCGCGGCCGGGCTCCTCGATGCCACCGCTGCGCCATTTGATGTCGGTCGCTTTCACGCCGTGCTCGTCCTGCAGGATGCCGCGAATCCAGACATTCGCGGTCTGCTGATATTCCGGCAGGCCGACCACCTTGCCCCTGAGGTCTTCGGGCCGCTTGATGCCGCGGTCGGTGCGAACGTAGATGCCGCTGTGGCGGAACACGCGCGAAGTGAAGGCCGGAATGCCGATATAGTGCGGGTCGCCCCGCGCCGTCATCACGGTGTGGCTGCTCAGCGACATCTCGGTGATGTCGAACTCGCGATGCTTGAAGGCGCGGTGAAAGGCCTCCTCCGGCAACAGCGGCACGGCATTGAGCTCGCAACCCTCGACCGCCGCCTGCCCATTAAAGATCGCGAAGGTGCGGTCGTAGAGGCCCACCGCGAGGCTGAGTTCAAGCTTCGCCATTTTGTTCCCGCTGATGAGGAGTGATCCGAGAGACTTGTAAGATCAGATCGCTTCGGACGTCCTCATCTTGAGGAGCCCCCAAGCGAAGCGAAGGGTGGCGTCTCGAAGGATGCTGCTTCGAGCGCGCCCCCGGGACCTTTCGAGGCGCGGCGCTACGCGCCGATCCTCAGGGTGAGGGAAGGAACGACCAAACATCGCTAAAGCCTCGTCACGCAAGCGTGGAGCAGTGCACTGCGCCCGCCGCGGACCTCTTTCAAACACCGCTCGATCGCTGCGGCCACCTGTTCGGGATCGAGCAATTTTTCGCCATACGCCCCCGCCGCCTCCGCGATCTTGGAAAAGTCCATGTCGGGTGCAAGCTGCGATTGGTAGCTGCCGGTCGCCTTGGCTTCGCCGTCGGGATAGACGCGCAGCGTCGCGCCCTTCACCGCAGCCCAGCCGGAATTGTCGAGCACCACCGTCAGGATCGGCAGGCCGTATTGCTTCGAGACCGCCAGCACCGCGGATGGATTGTTGAAGTAAAAGCTGCCGTCGCCGACGATCTGAACCGCGGTCAGATCCGGGCGCGCCAGCTTCACGCCGAGCGCCGTGCCGCCCGAGGCGCCAAGGCCGCCGCCGGCATTGCTGATCATCGTGCCGGGGTTCGGGCGCGGGATCTGCATGTTGGGAATGAACTGCCGCGTGACCGCTTCATTCAGCACGATGTCGTTCGGGCCGATCGCGCGCCCGAGCTCGGCGCAGACATAATGCGGATTGATCTGCCCGGTCGCGCCCTTGTCGGCCGCGAGCGCAGCGTAGTCGCGTAGCCGCGCCTCCTGCTCCCGCGTGAGCAACTCGACCCGCTTCGCCGCCGCGACGCGAAATGCCGGCGTGGCTCGCGCCTCCAGGATTTCGAGAAGCTGCCCGAGAATACGACTGCTTCGACCCTGAATGCGAAGTTGGCCGGGAAAGCTCCAGATCGGCGACGCGCTCTTGAGCACGTCGACATCGATCTGCGCCCAGAACGTTGATGGATTGTCCTTGGTCGCCGCCGGAATCCACGGCACGTCGACATCAACCAGCAGCCCGACATCGACCTCGGCCAGTCGGTCCGGCTGGAAGCCGCCGAAATGCGCAAACGCGTGCGAGATGTTGTTGATCGTCAAAAAGTCGACGACGCGAATTCCGGCGATGCGCGCGAGCTGCTCCACGACCTCCGAGGTCGCGGGATCGCGCCCGCCGTAGTTCGTGAGCAGCATCGGATTTCGAGCGTTCAGCAGCCGTTCGGCAAGCTCTCCGACCAGCGCGGGATCAGCGCCGCTCGGCGACGTCGGACCAAAGCGCGCGGCATCGAACGGGTGAATGTCCTCCTCGTCCCAGCTCTGCGTCAGGGTTTCGCGCGGCAGCATCAGATAGACCGGACCACGCGGCTCGCTCTGCATGATGCTGTGGGCGCGCCGAAGCACTTCCTTGGTCGTGACGCCCGACGGCAGGGTGTATTCCCACTTCACATAGGGCCGCACCAGGCTGCCTTGATCGAACGGCTGCTGGATGAAGTGAACGTAGGTATCGCGCGTGCCGACGAGCTCGCCGAAGCTGGTGAACGGCGCCGTACCCGCCATCAGCAGAACCGGCAGCCGATTGCGCAGCAGATTGTGCATTCCGATCACGCAATTGCCGGTGCCGGCATCGACATGCACCAGCACGCCCTGCCCGCGGCCGGTCATCAGCGCGTAGCCGCCGGCCATGTGCATGGCGACGTTCTCGTGCGGACACAGAATGACCTTGGGCACACGCCGGCCCTTGCGCTCCCAGCGCGCGATCTCCTCGATGATCGGCGCGTGGTCGGTGCCGAAATTGCAGAACAGATATTCGATCCCGATTTCAATCAGCCCCTCGAGAAAATAATGAGCGGTCGAGTGACTGACGGCGTTGCGGCTCGCAGGGTCGGTCATCGGCTATTCTCGAATGCCCTCTGCACTGGTGACGCGTTTCGATCGCGTGCTCTTGCCGTCGCGGCGCGAAGCTGCCTTGCGCGCCGCAGGCTTGGCCGCGCCGGCCGCCTTTTGCACATAGTCTTCCAGCCGCTCGATGATCTGCCGGATCACGCGGTCGAACACCGCGAGATCATCCTTGGGTATGCCGGCGGTGAACGTGCGGGCGCCCAACTCCAGCATCTCGATCAGCTCGCGCGCCGCCGCCCTCGCCTTGTCCGTCAGGTAGAAGCGGTATTTGCGCCGGTCGTCCGCACCCTGCTTGCGATAGACGAAGCCGGCTCGCTCCAGCCGTTCGAGATGCTCGGCCACGGTCGACTGTTCCATGTTGGCGCGCTCGACCAGTTCCTTCTGGATCACGCCGTCTTTTTCCAGGAGCCACAACAGCAACGGAATCTGTCCGGGCCACGCCCCGATCGTCCCCATGCGGATGCGGGCGGCCCTGCCCGTCAGTCGTGCGGCGAGGTTGATCAGCGTCGTCACCTGCGCCTCGTGCACGAGGCTCGGAATCACGGCGTCCTTCGGCGACGCGCGGCGGGAACGACTTGGTTGGGAAGCCAATGAAATATCCTTTGTCAGCAATCCGAATCGGAGCGGCTGCCCGCTCTGCCAAGCATAAATCATACGGAATTCCGTTGAAACGTTCTCCGGCTTCCCACGGAGGCGCTGGACCATTTCCCCTTGAAATCGACGCCCCATCCACATTCTCCACTCATTCCCGCGCCAGCGCGGATCCAGGAGCCGCTTGCACAAACCGGGCAGCTTGTTGCCCCTGGGTCCCCGCTTGCGCGGGGACGAGCGGAATACCGAGTTTGAGTGTGGAGGATGGGCTGCATTCCTCAGCCCGGAGCTTTGGCTACAGGCGCGAGACCTCGATCGTCGATTTTGCAAAAATCTCCTCCGGAGTAAGCTTTCGCGCGAGCAGGCCCTGCGCCCACGCATATCGCAGGATCGCCTCGATGCTCTTGATGTTTTCCTTGATGCCGTAGGGCCAGTAATTATCGCCCATGATCTTGCGCACGCGATCGACGTCCGCTTCGACCCAGGGCATGATCACGCGGAGCTGGCCGCGCTGCGCCAGGTCCTTGGCCGCGAAATCGCGGGCCAGCGAAAACGCCTTGTAGACGCTGGCCGCGAGCCAGGGATGCTGCTCGACCAGCCGCTTGCGAACCCCGATGATGTGCATGATCGGGAACAAGCCGGTCTTGCGGAAGTACGCCTGCTCGACCGCCGGATAATCCGGAAACAGCCGATCGACGTTGGCGGCTCCGCGCAGGTAAGATGAGGGGTTGCGCGCGGTGATGAGCGCATCGATCTCGCCGGCATCGAGCATGGCGCACAGGGTCTGGTGCTCGCCGATCGCCTTGACCTCGACGCCGTTGTCGAGGGCGAGCGGGGTGCGCTCGTCGCGCCCGGTCTCTTCCAGTCCGCCGGTCCGCCAGCGAATGTCCGAGGGTTTTACCCCGTATTCTTCCTCGAGCATGCCGCGCGCCCACACCGCGGCGGTGATCTGATACTCGGGCACGCCGACCAGGCGACCCTTCAGATCTTCGGGACGCTTGATGCCGCGATCGGTCCGGATATAGATCGCCGCGTGCCGGAACACGCGGGAGATAAAGGCCGGCACGGCGACGTAGGGGCATTCTCCGCGCGAGGTCAGCATCAGGTAGCTGCTGAACGAGAGCTCGGAAACGTCGAACTCCTCATAGCGCAGCGAGCGGAAGAACACCTCCTCCGGCTCCATCGGGATGAAGTTGATGTCGCAGCCCTCGATCGGAATCCGGCCGTCACGGATCGGAAGCGTGCGGTCATAGCTGCCGCACGCGACGGTAATCGCCACACTGCTCATGCGTTCTCTCTTTTCTTGTGATGGCCCAGCCTATGGAGCACGTTCATTTCAAGTCGATCCGGCCGTTCATTCCGGCGCGAGCGGAAATCCAGGGGGCCTAGCTCCGATCGTGGTATTGACGGCCCTGGGTCCCCGCTTGCGCGGGGACGAGCGGAGTTTCCGTCTTGTCCCGATCCATCGATAACCGTTCTAGAGTTCAAGGCGCTGCTTGATGTCGCGCGCCGCCGTTTCGGCATTCTCCATGGTTTGTTCGATGTCGCCCTGCAGCGCCGCGCCCGTCTGCGGATTGACCTCCAGCTTCAGCGTCTTCATGCGCGCCAGGAACTCCGGATCGCGCATGGTCTTGTCGAAGGCGTCGCGCAGCGCTGTCAGGCGGTCGGCGGGTATTCCGGGCGGGGCGTAGATCGAGCGGCCGACGAACTGATTGCTTTGCAGCAGCCGCACCATGGCCTGTTCGCGCGAGGTCTTGACCAGGTCCAAGAACGACGGCACTTGCGGCAGCTCTTTCTCCTTGGGACCCATCTGCAGGATGAAATTGAGCTTGCCGTCTGCGATCCATTGCGGCCGCTGGCTCTTCCAGCTCGTCCATTCGTTGAAGCGGCCCTGCACCTCGCCGGTCTCCATGGCGAGGATGGCTTCGATGCCGGCGGGATAGCCCACCACGATTTTGAACTTGGAGCCGAGCAGAGCCTTCATCAGGCCCGCATTGAGGGTCGGCATCCCGAGCTTGGCGGTGCCGCCGATCACAAGCTCCTTGGTCAGAGTGTCCGCGACGGTCTTGACGCCGCTGCTGTGCCAGACGCCCAAAACCTCGGTCTCTGCCGTCACCGTTCCGATCCAGGCGAACCGGGCGGAGCGATATTTCACCGCGCCCGGGTCGATGGCCTCCGAAAACGGGATGTTCGACAGCGGCATTCCGATCGTGGTGGCATCTTTCGGCGCCACGTTGAACATGTAGTTCGCCGCCCGGAGACCAGACGCGCCGGTCATGTTCTGCATCACCACGGTCGGCTGGCCCGGAATGTATTTCCGCATGAATTCCATGAGCGTGCGAGAGTAGAGATCGAACCCGCCGCCGGGCGTCGTGGGGATGACGAAGATGATCTGTTTGCCGGCATAGAACGAGGCCACGTCGTCGGCCTGGGCACCCGGCCCGATTGTCGCGCCCAAGGACAACGCGACCGCGCCGGCCATTATCGCTTCAATGCGCATCGCAAGTCTCCGTGCTCGCGCGCCGCAGGGTGCGCGGTGGTTCGAGAGGCCCGGACTTGCAGGCTCCCTTTCCGGGCCAGCACGCTGAACCGGAAAAGGACAGCAGCGAATTTATATCGGTCCCGATTTAGTTGGCAAGGGCACGGATTCCGCACCCTCGTGCGAGATGCCGTTCTTCTCCGCGAAAGCAGGAACGCAGGGAACAAGCTGCGCGGTTCGTACCGGTGATCCCGGATTTCCTGCTTGCGCAGGAATGAGCGGAGAGCACGGTCCCACGACCAGTTTCTCAAGCCTACAAATCGAGCAGCCGCTTGAAGTCTCGCGCCGCCGAATCGGCATGTTCCATGGTGCTGGCGATCTCGGCTTGCAGCGCATCGCCCGGCCGCGGGTTGACCTCGAGGTCGAGCGATTTCATGCGCGCGAGAAATTCCGGATCGCGCATCGTCTTCTCGAAGGCGTCCCGCAGCACCGCCAATCGGTCAGCGGGCATTCCGGGTGGGCCGTAGATCGAGCGCCCCAAAAGCTGATTGCTCTGCAGCAGCCGCACCACCGCCTGGTCACGCGGGGCCTTGACGAGATCCAGGAAGCCGGGCACCTGCGGCAGCTCTTTTTCCTTGGGGCCGATCTGCAACAGGTAACTGAGCAGGCCGTCCTCGATCCATTTTGGCCGCTGGCTCTTCCAACTCGTCCACTGATTGGTCCGGCCCTGTACCTCGCCGTTCTCCATCGCCAGGTTCACTTCATTGCCGGCGGGATAGCCCAGGATGATCTTGAACTTGGAGCCGAGCAGCGCCTTCACCAACCCGGCATTGAGCGCGAGCGTACCGAGCTTGCCGGTCGCTCCGATCGCCAGTTCCTTGGTTTTCGTGTCCTCGAGGGTCGCGACGCCGGTCTTCTTCCAGACCGCCAGGATTTCAGTTTCCGGCGTGATGGTGCCGATCCAGGTAAATCCGATCGACCGGTACTTTGCCGCCTCCGGCTCGAGCGCCTCCGCCAGCGGAATATTGGAGAGCGGCATTCCGAACGTGCTGCCGTCCTTCGGCACCACGTTGAACATGTAGCTTGCCGCCCGCACACCGCCCGCCCCGGGCATGTTCTGCATCACGATCGTTGGCCGGCCCGGAATGTATTTCCGCATGAACTCCATGAGCGTCCGGGAATACAGATCGAAGCCGCCGCCGACCGTGGTCGGAATGAGGAACGTCACTTGCTTGCCGGCGTAGAAGGCGGCCGCATCCTCGGCCTGGGCGCGCGGCGCAAGCGCCAGGCCGAAGAACAAGGCAACGGCGCCGACGAAGATCGTTTTCGTTTGCATCACAAGTCTCCAGGTTCGGAGAGCGCTTCCCCCGCGTCAATTGTCGGACATCTTCGCCAGAACCTCGTTGCGCGCGACAATGATGTCTCTGGCATGCAAGCCGCGTTCCAATCCGTGCCGCACGGAGCCTGCGGCGGCATCGATCACCGGCGTGCTCAGGCTGACGTTCTCGAACGACTCGCGCGCCAGATCCATGAACAGCATCGCGCGTTCGAGAGCAAAACCGGTTTTCGCGAGCCCGCGGATCTCATCGTATTTGGTCGCGATCATCGGATGGCCGGCGGCCGAGGTGCCCAGCACATCGAGCAGCGTGTCGAGCGAAATGCCGACCGCCTCGCCAAGCGCCAGCCCTTCCGCGAACACCGACATGTAGGAGACGTAGACCGCCTGGTTGATCAGTTTGATGGCCGTGCCGCAACCACTCGGACCGATCAGCCTGATGTTCGATCCAATGCTGCGCAGGATCGGAAGGGCGCGCTCGAATGTCGCCTGGTCGCCGCCAGCCATCACGGTGAGCGTCGCGGCGACGGCGCCGTGCGGTGCGCCGCTGACCGGCGCCTCCAGATAATCGACGCCCTGCTCGCTGCAGCGGCGCGCCAGCTTGCGGCTCTGCTCGACCGTGATCGTCGTGGCGTCGATCACCAGCAGCCCCTTGCCGGCGCCGGCCAGCACGCCATCGCGGCCGAGCAGCACTTCATCGTCTTCCTGCGGTCCCGGCACGCTGATCAGCACGGCGTCGACCTGCGCGGCCGCTTCGCGCGCCGTGCTCGCGCCGGCAGCGCCATAATCCGCCGCGGCTTTCACGACATCGGGGCGCACGTCGAAGACGACGATCTCGTGCCCGGCCTTGGCCAGGTTGCGCGACATGGGCCCGCCCATGCGGCCGAGGCCGATGCATCCGATCCGCATGCTCATGCCGCAGACTCCGTCTGTGCTGTGTGTCCCGGGCGCAGATTCTGATTATCACTTGCCCCGTTGTGGCGGCAGTTCCGACACATGCGCCGCCACGATCTTCCAGCCGTCCGGCATGCGGACCCAGGTGTGGCTTTGCCGGCTGATGATGCCGGTGACATGCCGCTCACTCTCTGTATTGGCGACGGCAAAATCCCGGCCGAATGTCGTGATCACCGTATTGCGCAGCGTCCTTTTGATACCATCGGTCTTGCGGCCGTGACGAAACGCCGAAATCTGCGCATGGCCGAGCATGGTCCCCTGCGGGCCATAGCGGAGTGTCTGCGGGTCGTCCCAGAACAGCGTGTCGATGGTGTCGACGTCGTTGCTGCCGAGCGCCTTCTCGTAGCGCATGAACTGCGCCGTCACCTCGGCGACAATCTCCGGAATATTGATCTGCATCGTTGGTCTCGATGGGTTCAGCGTCGACGACGCGAAGGATCAGGCTCCCGCGACCAGCGTGTAAGTTTGCGAGTCAGTCGTCATCGAGCGCAGCGCGGCGCCGAGATCGGCCAGCGCCTTACCGGCGGGAAACGGCCGCACGTAGCGCCCGCGGCACACGACCTTGAAATTGTCGTTGGCGAACGGGAACGGATCGAGGCTGTAGCGCCCCTGTCCCAGCGCGCGCACGGTGACCGTAGCGTCGGATTCCGCGGACTTCGGTACGTGGATGTAGACCTCCTCGCCGCGCTCCGATTCCTGGCGAAGGTGAAAATAGAGCGCGAGCGTGTCGAAGAACTGAAGCTGCTTGTAGTTCTGCATCAGATGCGAAGGCTCGACCCAGGTCTGGCTCGCGCTGTGGGCGGCGACGAGCGACTTCAAGCGCTCCTGGCGCTCCAGTTCGTTCGCGAGCCTCGCCTCGATCTCCGCTTTGTGGGCCTGCGAGACCGTGATGGACATCGTGCTGCGCTGGCGTACCACGAACTGCGAGACGCCGTAGCGGCGATTGTACAGGCCCCAGGTATGCATGCTGACGAGAATCCCGCAGTAGGGATGGTACCGCTCGTTGAAGTCGGGCGACGCCGTGATCGTCTTGAGCGTGTCCGCCGCCGGCGTGCGCGCGAGGCTGTAGGGCAACCCCGTCTCCGGATCGAGCTTGGGGTTTGCGTCGTACGCATCCCAGCCGCGATCGTGATTTTCGACCGCGTAGAGGCTTTCGTTGGCCGGCGCCAGCGGCTGGAATTCGTCGTTGCCGAACGCCCGCGCGAACTGGCCGCACAGATCCAGATGTTCCGCCATCGTAAGCACGAAATGAGGTTCGTTCTCCGGCGCGGTCTGAACCATCATTGCGGACTTGTCCCCTCACCCTGCCTCTGCCGCCCGGCCGCCATTCGCAGCCGCTCGCTTCACGCCGCGATCGGCGGGATCGTCCCCTTGATCTGGATACGGAAGCCGGAGCGCACGTGCGGATGGTAGTCCCAGATCGCCTTGTGGTGCGTGCAGCGGTTGTCCCAGAACGCAATCGAATGAGCCCGCCAGCGGAACCGCAGTTGCCACTCCGGCCGAGAACAGTGCTGATAGAGGAACGCCAGGATGGCGTCGCTCTCCTCACGCGGCAATTCGTTGATGTGCGAGGTTTGCCCGCGATTGACGAAGATCAGCTTTTTCCCGGTCACCGGATGCTTCGCGACCAGCGGATGCACGGTGATCGGCGCATTCGGTCCGAACGCGCGCCGCCCGTCGTGGGTCGCGGTCAGGCCCTTGAGATAGTCCTTCATGCGCGGCGAGAGCGCTTCGTAGGCCGAGTACATGCTCGCGAACAGCGTGTCGCCGCCGCCATCGGGCGGCACCGTGTGGATATAGAGCATGCTGCCGAGCGGCGGGATCGGCGCGCAGGATTGATCGGTGTGCCACGCTTCGCCGGCGACCTTCTTGGAGTTTTCGTCGAAGTGCAGCTTCCGGATCTCGGGCTGATCCGGCAGCGGCTTGCTTTCGGTCGAGGGGCCGACATGGATGTGCAGTTCGCCGAAGTGCCGGGCCAGCGCCTTATGCGCCTCGTGGTCGATCACCTGTTCGCGAAAGAAGATGACCTGGTGCGCGGCGAAGGCCTCGTGCAACTCCTCGACCTCGCGGTTGGACAGCGGCTTGGTCAGATCGATGTTGCCGATTTCAGCGCCGATATGCGGACTCAACGGTGTCACTTTGATCGACGAATAGGCCATGACCGAACCTCCTTCCGCGCTGCTGATCTGTTGTATTCCGCCTGAACCCGGAAAGCGCTCCCGCGGTACGCACGATCGCGCACCCATCGGCGGCCACCCGCGTTGACAAATATATCGGTACCGGTATTCTTTTATCACGTCCCGGCAAGCGGCGCAACGAGATCGGCTCGATGGGCGTTGCATCGCGGGTGCTGCGGCGCCAACCCGCTAATCAAAACGGAACGTGATCAAAACGGATGGCTTGTGTAATGGCGACCGTCGACAACAAGGACCTCGGCTTTGATCCCAGTGAATACGACACCAACCCGGTGGAAGTGGCTTATCGAAACGCGCTGGCCGACGGCCTCGAGCGCGTGCTCGACAAGGGCGCGGAGAGTCTCGCGGACGTGGTGAAGGGTCTGAACGAACTCAGCACCTTCGCAACCGACGGCAGCGCCTGGACCGAGGAGAAGCTCGCGGCCGAACTATCCCGTCTGGGCCGATGACCGGGCTGCGCCGCGCGGCGGCCCGGTCCGGAACCGGCAGCCCAGGAACTCAAGGTGGGTGACATGAAAAGATCGATCGACTACCCGTCCTCGGTCGAGGAGGTCCTGGAAATAGGGCTGCTCAACAACTGGTACCTGGTGTGCCGCGACACCGAGATCGGCAGCAAGCCCCTGGGCCTCAAGCGGCTCAACCGCAACATTGTGATCTGGCGCGACAAGGCCGGCAAGCTCAACGCGGTCGAGGACTTCTGCCCGCATCGTGGCGCCAGGCTCTCGCTCGGCCACGTCTGCGACGGCGACATCGCCTGCGAGTACCATGGCGTGCAGGTCAACGGCCAAGGCGTGGTGACTGCGACGCCGCCGACGCCCGGCAGTCCGATGGTCGGCAAGAAGCTGATCGCGTCCTACCCGATCGAGCAGCGCCACGGCGCCGTATGGGTCTATTTCAGCGACGGCGTGCAGCCGGGCGAGCCCCCCGCCCTGCAGTTTCCCGAGGAGTTCGAATCCGGCGAATGGTCCGGCTTTGTCGACATCCGTCCGTTCAACTGCAACTGGCAGCTCGTGCGCGACAATCAGTTTGATCCGATCCACGGCAGCTATCTGCACGTCGGCACGCATATCCTGTCCGGCGGCAAGAAGGAGGCCGAGCTCGGCTTCGAGCGGACCGAAAAGGGCTTCGTTGTCTGGCGCAAGAATCAGCAGGGCGTGAACCTGGACAAGACCTGGCTGATCCACTTTCCCGGCAGCGGATATTGGGCCATCACCGATCTGCCCTATCCGCGCAAGGAAGGCGGCGGCCTCGGGCGGCTGTTCCGCTTCCCGACGCCGATTGATCGCGACAACACGCTGGTGTGGAACTACCGGATGCAGAAGATGTCCGGCTGGAAGCGTGACGCCTGGCGATTCCTCTACAAGGCCAAGGGCTCGGAGCGCGGCGCGCATGTGCTCGAGCAGGATCGCGTCGCCTTGGAGGGCATTTCCGTTGATGCGCATCGGCGCGAGCACCTGCTTCAGTGCGATATCGGCGTGGCCCAGATCCGGCGGCTGTACCGGGAGGAAGCCGAGCGCCAGCTCGAGGCGCACGCCGCGGTGGCGGCGGAGTGAAATGAAACCCACCGCGCGATCCTATGTAGCCGCCACACCTGCGTTTCGCGCCGGCACGGACTCCCCGCGTGCGTTCCTCGACCGTTGCCTGCAACAAGTCGAACAGACCGAACCGCAGATCGGCGCCTTCGTAAGCCTCAATATTCCGGGCGCGCGCGCCGCCGCCGACCGTGCCAGTGAACGATGGCGCACCAGTCAGCCCTTGTCCGCCATCGACGGCATGCCGGTCGGCATCAAGGACATCATGGAAACCGCGGACATGCCGACCGAGCAGGGCTCGCCCCTGTTTGCGGGCTGGCGCGGCGGTCGCGATGCCGCCGCCGTTGCGGCGCTGCGCGAAGCCGGCGCCGTCATCCTCGGCAAGACCGTCACCACCGAATTTGCCGCCACCGAGCCGCGCGGCACGCGCAATCCCTGGGACCCCCAGCGCACGCCCGGCGGATCGAGCAGCGGCTCAGCCGCCGCGGTCGCCGCCGGCATGCTCTCAGCGGCGCTCGGCACGCAGGTCATTGGTTCGATCCTGCGGCCGGCCAGCTATTGCGGCTGCTACGGCTTCAAGCCCAGCGTCGGCGCGATCAATCGCGGCGGCAGCTTCGACCACTTCAGCCAGAGCTGCACCGGCGTGCTTGCCGCCACCCTGGACGAGGCCTGGATGGTGTCGCGGACGATTTCCGCGCATGCCGGAGGCGACCCCGGCTTCCCGGGTTTGTCGGGCCCGCTCGCACCGCCGGAACCCAAATGGCCGCGCGCGCTCGCGCTGCTGGAGACGGCCGGGCTATTCCGCGGCGACGCCGGAAGCCCGCAACGCGTTGGAGCAGGCCGCCGCGAAACTCAGCTCGGCCGGCATCACCATTCTCAATCGGGAAAACCGTTCCGAGGTCATGGCCGCCGAAGTGGCGATCGCGGACGCGGTTACGCTGTCGCGCCGAATCAACGCCTGGGAAGCGCGCTGGCCGCTCAACACCTACGCACGCGACATGGACCGCTCGAAGCTGAGCCACGCCATGCAGGAACGTCTCGCGGAAGCCGAGGCCATGAGTTAGTCGGACTATCGGACATTGCTGGCTAGGCGCGCGCAGGTTCGCGAGATTTATGCGCGGCTCGCGAGCGTCTGCGACGCCTGCATCACGCTCGCAGCGCCAGGGCCGGCGCCGCTCGGGATCACGTCCACCGGCAATCCGATCTTCGCGGTGCCGTCGAGCCTGCTCGGGGTGCCGGCGCTGTCGTTGCCGCTGCTGGAAGCCGAGAATTTGCCGCTCGGCTTGCAGATGATGGGCTTTCGCGATGCCGATGCGGCGCTGTTCGCTGCGGCCGCCGCCGTGCAAGGCCGTGGTGCGCTGGAACGTGAGTAATAACAATCTTCCGAATGGTTGACCGACGTTGTGGTTGTCATCCCGGACGCCCGAAGGGCGGTCCGGGACCCAAGTTGTAGCACGCGCGGCGCACGATCTGACGCTGTAAGCGTGTGGCATGTTGTGTCCCGGCTCTCGCTTCGCTCGGCCGGGATGACAGCTTCGAGCGTTGTTCAATTCAAAGGCCAGTATAATCTTCACCCGGAATAATCTTCACAATGACTGCGCCTCATAGACCAGCCGGGACGGATTGATGCTGACTGAGCCGGGCCGCTACGCCTATCTGCCGCTCATCGATCGGCCGAAGATCACCTGGCCGAATGGCGCGCGCGTCGCCTTCTGGGTCGCACCCAATATCGAGTTCTACGAATTGGAACCGCCGAAGGGCCCGGTGCCGGTCTGGCCGCGCCCGGCGCCGGACATGCTGCATTATTCGCAACGCGACTACGGCAACCGCGCCGGCGTCTGGCGCATGATGGAAGTGATGGAGCGGTACGGCGTGCGCGGCAGCGTGTCGCTCAACGCCGCGCTGTGCGATCACATCCCGGACATCATCGACGCCTGCCTGCGCCTCAAGTGGGAGCTGTTCAGCCACGGCGTCTACAACACGCGCCTGATCTACGGGATGACCGACGACCAGGTGCGCGAAGTGATCCGCGACAGCGTCGACACCATCCGCGCGCGCAGCGGACAGGCCGTGCGCGGCTGGCTCGCGCCGGCGCTCAGCGCCACCGAGACCGTGTTCGACCTGCTGCCGGAATTCGGCATCGAGTATACGCTCGACGTAGTGCACGACGATCAGCCCATGCCGATCAAGGTGCGCCAGGGACGGCTGATCTCGGTGCCCTATTCCTCCGAGATCAACGATGTCCGCATTTTGAATTATCGCGGCTACGCGCCTGAACACTATGCTTCGATGATGAAGGCCGCCTTTGATCAGCTCTACGCGGAAGGCGAAGAAAACGGGATGGTGCTGTGCATGCCGCTGCATCCGTTCGTCATCGGCCATCCGCACCGGATCGCGGCGTTGGCCGATGTGCTGCAGTACGTGACCGCGCATGACCGCGTCTGGCTGGCGACCGCCGCCGAGATTTCCGACTGGTACTACCGGCATCACTACGATGCCGCGACGGCTTTCCTCGCCTCCGGTGAAGCGGCGGCCAGGCGATGACCATCCCTCCGGACCATCTGCAATATGCCCGCCGGCGCGCCGGTCTCGACCATGATTGGTACGAGCATCAAACCGTGTTCGCGCGCCGCCCGATCGCGTGGCCCGGCGGCGCCAAGATCGCGCTCTGGATCGTGGTTCCGATCGAATTCTTCCCGCTCGACGGCGCGCAACAGCCGTTCCGGCCGATCGGCGGGCTCGATCGCCCCTATCCGGATTTCTGGGGCTTTGCCAACCGCGACTACGGCCATCGCGTCGGCCTCTATCGCATCATGCGGGTCCTCGATCGCCGCAAGCTTCGCGCGACCGCTGCGATGAATTCCGATGTGGCGCGGCACTATCCGCGGCTGCTCGACGAGGTGCTGCGGCGCGATTGGGAGATCATGGCGAGCGGCGTGAACATGAGCCGCCTGCAGCACGGCGCTCTGGCGCCGGACGCCGAGCGCGCGCTGATCTCCGAATCGGTAACGACGCTGCGTCGGGCTTCTGGCCGGAGCATCGCGGGCTGGCACTCGCCCGGACATTCGCAATCGATGAACACGCTCGCGCTGCTCGCGGCGCAGGGACTCTCCTACGTGGCCGACTGGGTCAACGATGATCTGCCCTACGCGGTCCGCACAGCGGCGGGAGCGCTGCACGCCTTGCCGCTTACCTACGAATTGTCAGATCGCAAGATCCTCGTGCAGCACGATCGAACGGTCGAAGACTACGAGGCGCAGGTGCTGGCGGCGTTTGGCCATTTGCTCGCAGAGTCCGAGCGCTACGGCGGACGCCTGCTCTCGCTGTCGGTCACGCCGTGGATCGTCGGCTACCCGCATCGCATCCGCGCCTTCGAGCGCATCCTCGACGCCATCCTCGACACCGGCTCGGTCTGGCCGGCCACCGGTGCGCAAATCGTCGAAGCCTTCAAGGCGCAGACCAGCGCCGCCCCTGTGAGTAAAACTGTCTAACTTTAGGCAATCAGCGCGCGCCGGGCCCAAGACCATGACGTTCATCGCCGGGTACCGGTGGCGTCCATGCCGCTTGTCGTAGATCATAGGGAGTTCATGCCCGCAAAGCGTGTACGTCCGCGATCGGCCCCCAGGGATTATTTCACATTAAACATGCGTGCTGTTGCGGAAGCGAGCGCCAAGGCTACAATGCCGGGCAACACACGAGCGATAACGCCGGCGCGCAAGGGAGGTCCCATGCTCATAACAACCCAGACAACGAAAAAGCTCATTCTTGCTGCTGCGGCGATAGCCGTTGTGGGCCTGATCGGCACGGCATCGGCGCAGCAGCAGGCGCGGCCGCAGCCGGCGCGGGGCCAACCGGCGGAGCCGGCGAAGGATTACAATCAACGCTCGCTGGAAATCTATGAATTCCGCAAGGCTGCTCAGAGCGGTCCGGCCCGCGGCCAGGAAATCTATTTCTACAAATGCTGGATGTGCCACAACGAGCTGGCGCAGGGGGGAGCACCCAAACTCGTCGGCCTGTTCAAGCGGGCCAATCTTGTAACCGGCGCACCGGTCAATGACGAGAACGTCAAGAACCAGATCCTCAACGGCAGCGCCAACATGGGCGCCTACAAATACGTGCTGAACGACGCCGATTTGAAAGATCTGATGGCGTGGCTGCACGACGAGAAGTGCTGCTGGAATTCCGACTCGCCGCCGCCCAACCCACGCTACAAGGGCGCCACCGCGCCGGCGCAGCCGGTGCTTTACAGTGCGTTGACCGGTGGACCGAAGGGTTCGGTGAAGAATGCCCGCGGCGAACCGATCGAAGGCATCATGGTGCAACTGATTTCGGACACGACCGCAATCCGCACCACGGTCCTGAGCCACGACGACGGCCACTACGAGTTTCCCAAGGTCCCGCCGGGCTCCTACACGCTGCGCGTCGCAAAACCGCTCGAGTTTTATCCGTTTTCCAAGGCCAAGATTGAGATCAAGGGCTCCGATACCCTCGATGACATCACGCTGCTGCGCGTGACCCCCGGCGAATTCCTGCCGCCGTTCCAGGAGATCGCGGCCCAGCTCACCGGGTCTGAATGGCTGCAGAACCTGCCCGGCACCGGCGAAGAGAAGAAGACGCTGACGGTCTACTGCAATTTCTGTCACGAATATCAGCAGATCTTCCGCAACCGCTACGACGAGGCCGGTTGGGCCAAGATCATCTTCCGCATGACCCACGGCGCCGGCTCGCCGCTGATCAACATCCGCAACCCCGGGCGCCTGAAGCCGGAAGAAGAGGCGCACTTCGCTCACTGGCTCGCCACGGTCCGCGGACCGGATTCGAAGGAGCCGAATTTCGTCGTGCAGCCGCGGCCGCAGGGGCGACAGACCAAAGTGGTCATCACCGAATATGAACTGCCGCGGCTCGACATCTCGGCCCACGACACCTCCGGCGATGCCCAGGGCCGGGTCTACTACTCGACCCACCGCAGCTCCTATGTGGGCCGCCTCGATCCCGCCAATGGGCATGTCGAGGAATTCCGGGTGCCGCTGCCGGAACAGGCCAATTCGCTCCCCGGCACGCACTGGATCTTCGTCGATCCGAAGGGCTCGATCTGGGGCTCCGAGAACTGGGCGCACAACATCTGGACGGTCGACAAGGACCTGAGGAACTTCAAGCGCGTGCATTGGAACGTGCAGGAGCCGATCAACTCTCCAATGGGCGGCAATTATGCGCTCGACGAGGAAGGCAACATCTGGCGCGTGCGTGAAGGCGAGGTCTCCCGTATCAGCGGTGCCGACGGCCACAAGATGGAAGCGATCAAGACGAAGAAATTCGCCTCCACCTATGGCAGCGCGCTGAGCTGGGACCATCGCTACTTCGGCGGTGGCGCCTGGCCGAAGGATGGCGTGGTGGTCTACGACCGCAAGACCGGTGAAGTGTTCGAGCCTGATACCAGCCCCGACTCCGGCCCGGCGCGCGGTGAGTTCGATCCCGACGGCAACTACTGGTCAGCGGGACGCGGCGGATCGCTCATCAAGTTCGACATCAAGGAGAAGCGCATCCACGAATATCCGCTGCCGACGCCCTATACCTCGCTCTACACCGCCAGGGCCGACAAGAACGGCGAGGTGTGGGCCGGCGAACTCAACGGCGGGCATTATCTGCGCTTCAATCCGAAGACCGAGCAGTTCACCGCCTATGAAATGCCCGAGCCCTTCAGCATGGACCGGGAATCCTGGATCGACAATTCCACCAGCCCGGTCTCGGTCTGGTACGTCGATCACGACGGCTGGCTGGTGCACATCCAGCCGCTGGAGTAAGCAAGTCGAGCGGGTGCCGCCGAGGCTTTCTGCATGAGCCAGGCGGCGCCCACGCGCTTTGGTCGCAAGCTTCTCATCATCAACCACTTCGGGCTTGGGACTGTCTGCGGAGCCACCGTGATGTTCGGCGAGCTGTTACGGCTCGCCCGGCGGGCGGCTCCCGAGATTGAGCTCGCGTATCAGAGCTATGAGCCACACACTTCGGCGGCCGCGCTGTGTGCGCAGCTCGATGCGGCTCATTCCGACGCATCCTGCGTCGTCACGGCGAACGCCCATATCGAGGTTTCGTGGAATCTCAGTAAGGCGTTGTTCGCGTGGTGCCTCGCGCACGGCACGCCGGCGTAGGTCTACGCCCATGATTATTGGCCGCATCACAGGGACAACCTCCGGACGCGGCTGTAAAAATGACCGCAGCGCCTGAAACGCGTTAAGTTCACCTCGGCCGCAGATCGTGATCCATCCGGAAGAGGAACAGGAATGAAGATCTGGTACCAGAGCATGAGCCGCCAGGCGGTCTGGAGCGCGTATTCACAGTATCTCCCCCAGATCCTCGATCAGGTGAAAGACCCCGACACGGAAATCGAGATCCACGGCATCACCAAGGTCGGCGGTGTCGCGCCGCAATATCGTTATCTCGAATATCTCGAGACTGCGGAGGTGATGGAGAACGTGCACCGGGCGATGGAACGCAAGTTCGATGCATTCCTGATCGGCAACATCGCCGATCCCGGACTGCGGGAGTGTCGCGAGATCGCGAATATTCCGGTGCTCGGCCTGTGCGAGACGGCCTGTCACGTCGCCTGCATCAGTGGGGCGAATTTCTCGCTGGTCACGCTCAACGAGAAATTCACCCCGCGCGTCATCGAGAACGTCGTCCGCTACGGCCTTAAGGACCGCCTCGTCGCGGTGAACCGGATGCAGCTCGACCGCATCGCCGATCTCGATGCCGGCTTCCACGATGAGGCCGCGCGGGAGCGCATCGTCGAACAGTTCCAGGCCGCCGCGAAGGCGAACACCGACGCCGGCGCGGAGGTCGTGATCGCGGCCGGCGGCGTGGCGATGGCGCTGCTCGCCTTCGCCCGCGTCTACACCACGCCATCGGGCGCGCCGATCCTCAACGGCATCACCACGCTGGTGAAGATGGGCGAGATGGCGGTGAAGCTCGACCGCATCATGGGCGGCGCCTTCACCAGCAAGCGGCTGCACTACAAACCGCCGGGTGCGGAGCAGATCGCGGAAATCCGCAAGTTCTACGGCGCCGACATCTATCCCACCGTCATCGCTCCGCCAGCGAAGCCATGAGCGACTGTCGGTGCATGCACAGCCGAAAAAAGCGTGATCGATGCTGATCGTTGATTCTCAAGTCCACATCTGGGCGGCCAACACGCCGGAGCGGCCGTGGCCGAAACGCCCCGCGATTCCGCACCGCTCCGTGCCGTACTCCGCCGACGATCTCCTCAAGGACATGGATGATGGCGGCGTCGATCGCGTCGTGATCGTGCCGCCCTCGTGGGAAGGCGACTACAACGATCTCGCGCTTGCCGCCGCCAAACGACGTCCGACGCGCTTCGCGGTCATGGGGCGGCTCGATCCGGAACAGCCGGGCGCCCGCGGGCTGTTGCCGCGCTGGCGCGACCAGCCCGGGATGCTCGGCCTGCGTTTCCATTTTGCACGGCCGGAATACGAAGCGCCGCTCACCGAGGAACGGCTCGACTGGTTCTGGACCGAGGCGGAAACGCTCGGCCTGCCGATCATGATGATCGTCAATCCGCGCCGGCTTCACCTGATCGACGCGATTGCAGAGCGGCATCCGCGGCTGAAGCTCATCATGGATCATCTCGCCGCCCATCTCGGCAAGAAGGACAACGAGGCATTCTGCGACCTCGACAATCTGCTGGCGCTGGCGCGGCGGCCCAATGTGGCCGTGAAGGCGTCGTCGCTGCCGGCTTGTACGATTGACCGCTATCCTTATCGGGCCCTGCACCCGATCTTGCGGCGGGTCTACGACGCCTTCGGCCCGCGCCGGATTTTCTGGGGGACCGATTTCTCCCGTCTACCCTGCAGCTATCGGCAGTCGATCACCATGTTCACCGAGGACATCCCCTGGCTCTCCGACGCCGACAAGGAATGGATCATGGGCCGCGGCTTGTGTGAATGGCTCGACTGGCCGCTTCCGCAGCCGGCGCGATAGCGCCTACTGTTCCAGGTGCAGCCCGCTTTCGCGGATGACGGCGAGCCACTGGGCCGAACTCGGTGCGCTCGCGTTGCGCAAAATCAGTCGGCGAATCTCCAACCGCTTGCGACCCGTCCGCCACGAGCTTCGCGGTGACGTCGGCCGAGGTGAGCTGGCGCACGACTTCGGCATTGATCGTGTCGACCAGGCCGGGCGGCATCCCCGCCGGTCCGACCAGGCCGTACCAGATTCCCGCGGCGTAGCCAGGCACGGTCGCGGCAACCGCGGGCAGCTCCGGCAGCAGTGCGAAGCGATCAACGCTCGTCACCGCGATCGCGCGGAGCTGCCCGGCGCGCACCAACGACAGGATCGGGGGTACGGCGGAAAACCGCATCTGAATCCGGCCGCTGAGCAGATCAGTGATCGCCGGCGCGGACCCCTTGTAGGGAATATGCACGGTGTCGATGCCAGCGAGCTTGTTGAAGAGCACGCCCGCGAGATGCGTGACCGAGCCGGTGCCGGACGAACTGTAGTTGAGCTTTCCCGGATTGGCCTTCGCGTAGGCGATGAGCTCTGCAATCGTGTTGACCGGCAATGACGGATGGACGACCAGCAGGAAGGGCGACGAAGCGACGACGGTGATGGGCGTGAAGTCCCGCACTGGATTGTAGGGCAGGTTCGGATAAAGCGGCGGGTTGATGGTCAGCACCGCGTTGGTGCAAAGCATCAGCGTGTATCCGTCCGCAGCCGACTTCGCGACCATCGCCGCGCCAATGGTGCCATCGGCCCCGGAGCGGTTCTCGACGATGACCGGCTGCCGCCAGGATTCCTGCAGCCTTTGGCCGATGACGCGCGCAATGATGTCGTTGCCGCCGCCAGCCGACGTCGGGACGATCAGGCGGATGGCCTTAATCGGGAATGCCTGAGCACGTGCCCGGCCTGCGCATAGAGAGGCAACACCGCCGGCGCCCATCCCCAAGAACGCACGTCGCGATGTCCGTGATCCAATGGCCCCACTTGATGAACGATCTTCGTGCATTGGCGTGGAATTCCTCCGATGGGCCGGCAACTCTCAGTCAACGCTTCGGCGTATCACCTCCGTGCCGGGCAATGAAATCAAGCACAGCTTCCGCACACGCGTCCGGGTAAACCGCTGCGGCATGATAGCCCTCCCCCTGAATCAAGACGGCCTCCGCCTGCGGGATCATGGACCGCCATTTATCCGTGTCGGAGGCCGGATGGCGCGCGCTGTCGGTCGTCAGCAACAGCGTCGGACACGCGATGCGCGGCAGATCGGCCGTGACGTTGAAGTTGCCGACGGCCTGGGAAAAGCCGAGCAAGGTCGACAGCGCAGTCGCGCCCATCAGGTCGGACCACCACTCCAGCATCGCAGGCGCAACCCGGCCCAGCCGCTCTTCCATGCTCGAGCGCGCCCAGGCTCGCACGCCGTGTGTCTCCGGATCGAGGCCCGGCCGATGGCGCGATCCCACGACGGGCAGGCCAATCAGCGTCAGCGTGCGCAAGAGGTCTGCGTGGGTCGCCGCGAAGCGCGCACAGATGGTCGAGCCGATCTTGGCGCCCACCAGATGCACCGGCCCGCCGTCGAGCTCCTCCCTGATCATCGCAGCGAGATCGTCGGCCAGACCGTCGAGGGTCCAGGCAAAATCGCGCGGCATCGGAGTCGAGCGCCCGAAGCCGCGGAGATCCGGACGCACCACCCGAAATCGTCGCGCGAGGTGCGGCACCCAGCCGAACCAAGCCTCGCCGCTCTCCGCCAATCCATGAACCAGCACGATCGTGTCGGCGGGGCGCCAGCGATCGTGGAAATCGTCCGCCGTGTAGGCGAGCGCGACGCCGGGCTCACGCTGCAAGCTGCAGGATCGAGTCATTCCAGTCAGGCCCCCGCTCAAACCGGCGCCCGCGGACGCAGCGACTGGCCGGCATCGATGGTGACGATGGTCGCGCTCATGTAGGAAGCGCGCTCCGAGGCGAGAAAGACAACGAGGTCGGCGACCTCGTCGGGCCGCGCTGAGCGCTTGAAGGGCAAGCCTGCGACCATTTCAGCTCGCATCTCCTGCCAGCGATTGCGATCGCCCAGGATTTTTTGCGCTGCATCCTGCAAGTGCTCGATCTGCCGCTCGGTTTCGACCCGGCCCGGATTGATGCCAAGCACGCGCACGCCGAAATCCACGCTTTCGGCGCCGAGTGCCCGGGTGAATGCCATCAAAGCCGCATTGCCAGTGGTGCCGGCGATGAATTCCGGCCGATGCCGTTCGCCGGACAAACCAATGATATTGATGATGACGCCCGAGCCGCGCGCGCGCATGCCCGCATAAATTTCCCGGGTCAGGTCGATATAGCCGAACACCTTGAGGTCCCAGGCGCGCTTCCACGCTTGCGGATCGAGTTGATCAATCCTGGCGCGACCGATCGAGCCGGCATTGTTGATGAGAATATCGACGTCCTTGCAGGCGCGGCCGAGTGCGAGCACGGCATCCGTCCCGGTCAGGTCGCAGACATGACAGGTGACCTCGACGGAATAATCAGCAACAAGCCGCGCGCGCGCCGTCTGCAGTTCGGCGTCGGTCCGCGCCGCGAGACGAATCCGGCACCCTTCGGCCGCAAATCCGGCGGCGCACGCAAAGCCGATGCCCTTGGACCCGCCGGTAACGAGCACGCTCTTGCCGCGAAGACGCAAATCCATTCCCCGACCAGCCTCTGAGTAATACGAACGGAATCTTGGAGTCAGCCTGGAAGCTCCGGCATCAGCCGACGCGCATTCTTATGTTCAATGGCGGCGATGTCGCCGGCGTACTCGCGCTCAATGCGGCCAACCCTGATAAAACTTGCCGCCGCTGAGGTCGCAGCGCCGCCGGCAGCCTTCCGTCCTGGCTCGAATCAGTACCGCAGCCCCGCGTAGTTCGCGTCATATCGCCTCCTCCATCATTGACCGCATCAACCGGCAAGCCGAGCCAAAGCAAGCCTAATTGATTAGAACACCGCTGGCCAGAACGCGGCCGCCGCCCGGACGACTTCGGAGAAAGCCAACGCCGCTGATATTACTTCGCCGGGGCGGCGAAGATGGCCTTGACCCGCTCGATCACGTTCTTCGGCGTCGCATAGATATCGGCGAGCACCTGTTCGACGGCACTGCCTTCAATCGGACTGATCTCGATCGCCGTGCGGGCGGCGTCGGCGAGGAACTCGTTGTCTTTCATGGTGGCGTCGAACGCGTGCCGGAGCGCCCCCACGCGGTCCGCCGGTACGTCGGGCGGCGCAAATACAGGCCGCCCCATCTCCTGATCGGCGAACACCAGCGCGAAGGCCTGACGCGACGCCTCATCCGGCGCGAGATCCATCACCCCCGGAACCTTGTCGAGTTCCGGATGCTTGTGCAGTGTCAGCTGCAACAGGATGTTGATTTGCTTCTGCTCGATCCACTTGGGCCGCGCCGACTTGATGCTCGCCCAGGTGAAGCTGCAATAGCCGCCGATTTCGCCGCGCTCCATCGCCAGCCCGACCGCAGCGCTGTCAGGGTAGCCCATGATCACCTTCAACCGGGTTCCGATCATGGCATTGAGAAGTTGCGGGAACATGTAGCTGCCGCTGTTGACCCCGGACGATCCGACCAGCACCTCGCGCTTCATCGCATCCTGGATCGTCGCGACGCCGCTGGTGTGCCAGGTGAAGCACAGCGCAACGTCGCGGCTCATGCTGCCGATCCAGGTGAACTTGCGCGCCTCGAAGCGGGCGTTGTCGTTCCCGAACAGCGGCTCGACAAACAGGTTGCGCGCCGGCAGCCCAATCGCGGTGCCGTCGCGCGACGCCACGTTGTACATGTAGTTGGTCATCGTGAGGCTCGCGGCGCCGGGCATGTTCTGAATGATCACGCCCGGTTGCCCCGGGAGATATTTCGGCAGGTGGCGCGCGAGCAGGCGGGCATAGACGTCATAGCCGGTGCCGGGCCCATAGCCGACGAAGATGCGAAGATTCTTGCCGCGATAGAAATCGGCGACGTCGGCTGCGGCCGCCGTTGTTCCAGCCGCCACCAGCAGCGCGAGCACCAGGACGGCCAGACGTGCCCACATGTCACGATGCACCGATCACGCGCTCCCCGGCTTGAAGTTGAAGAGCCGCATGGCGTTGCCGCCGAGGATCGCCTTCTTCGCAGTCTCGGACAGGAACGGAAGGTCCCAGATCGAGGCCGGTACATCGAAGTCGTGGGACGGGAAGTTGGAGCCCCAGACCAATTGCGTCTCCGCATTGATGCCGCGGAAAGCGGCCTCGAGCGCAGCCGGGTCGTCCGGACGTTCGAGCGGCTGCGAGCAATAGAACATGCGCCGCATATAATGGCCCGGCTTCTCCTTGAGCAGCGGCGCATCGGCGACGCGCGCCATGTACATGGTGTCGAGTCGCTGCATCAGATAATGCGCCCAGGCCACGCCGGATTCGAGCCACAGCACTTTCAGCTTCGGGAAGCGCTCCGGCATCCCGTGCATGAGCCAGTTGGTCATGTGGATCATATTGGAATGCGGAACGCCGATGGCCTGCACCGCCCCCCAGCGATCGATGGCGCCCAGGGCCGCCTCTTCCCAATTCGCCATGCCGTGAAAGGCCAGCACCAGGCCGCGCTCTTCCATCGCGGACAATACGCGGATCATGCCCTTCGAGTGGACGCGCTCGTAACGCGGCGATGCGATCACGCAGCCGGCGATGCCCGGCATCGAACCCAGTTCCTCGATCATGCGCAGGCATTCGGCCGCATGATGCAGCGGCAGATAGAGCATGCCTTTGAGCGTTGGCTCCTGCGGCAGCAGCTCGTTGGCGATCCACCTGTTGTAGGCGAGTGTGAGCCAGTATTCCCAATCGCGCTTGGGCTGGATCGCGAGCCGCATGCAGGTGGTGGGATAGAGCACGGCGAAGGTCGCGCCCATCGCCTCCATCGAGCGGCGGGTCAGCGTGATGTCGCGATGCACGTTGGCCGGCGTCTTCTCGAGCTTACGGGCGGCGAAGCGCTGCAACCGCCCGCCATTGTCCTCATAGGAGATGACGCGCGGGATCATCGGCCGGCGGCCGTCATTGGTGCCGGCGCGCGCGAGATGACGTTCGACGGTCGAATCGATATGGCCGACCATCTCGCGGAAGCTGCCGGTCTCATCATGGTGGGTGTCGGCATCGACCAGCGTGATCTTGTCGAAGCCCCGCTCGCGCGCCTGCTTGGCGGCGTGCGACAGATGCTGCGTGGTGTCGAATGCTTCGATGGTGAGCGGGGTGGCTCCGCTCGACGGGAATTCCATGATCTTCTCCAGGACGGTCAGGAGGCCGCGATCAGCCGGCGAAGACCGGCTTGCCGCCCTTGTCGTGCTGCCAGGGTTTCAGGCCGAACAGCTTGCCCGCATTGCCGCCCAGGATGTTGTGCTTGGTCTGGTCCGACAGGAACGGCAGGTCATAGACCGTCGACGGCAGATCAAAATCCCAGTGCGGGTAGTCGGTCGAGAAGCAGAGCTGGGTTTCGGCCTTGATCGCGTCGAACGTTGCTTCCAGGAGCTTGCGGTTGCGCGTCAGCTCGAGCGGCTGGGTGGAATAGAATTGCTCCGCCATGTATTCGCTCGGCAGGCGCTTGAGCAGCGGCGCCTCGGAGGGGCGCATCATGTACTCGTTGTCGAGCCGCTGCATCAGGAACGGCACCCATGCGATCCCGCCTTCGATCCACATCGTGCGCAGCTTCGGGAAGCGTTCAAAGATGCCGTTGATGACCAGATTGGTCATGTGCAGGATGTTGTAATAGGGAAATCCGAGCGCGTGCACCGAGATGAAACGGTTCATCTGCTCCATATAGCGCGAATTCCAGTTGTAGGCGGCGTGGAAGGCGAGCGGCTTACCCATCTCCTCCAACATCGCGTAGACTTTCATGTATTCGTTGTCGTGTACGGCATTGTAGCGGACCCCGGTCACGAGGAAGCCGACGACGCCCTTCTTGTCGCCGAATTCCTTGATGGCGCTTACGCAAGCATCCGGATCGTTGAACGGGAGATACAACAGCGAGACCAGGCGCTGCTCCTCCGCGAGAACCCGCTCGCAAAGCCATTTGTTGTAGGCGTGCGACAGCGCCACCTCGACCTCGATCTGAGGATGCAGGCCGAACGACAGCATCGGCGTCGGGAACAGGCACGTGTAGTCGACCCCCATCGCGTTCATCCAACGCAGCGTGAGGTCGATATCACGCCGGCCGCCGTCCTTGTGCGGGCTCTTTTCCATCCGGCGCAGCGCCGAGCGGGTGATGCGGCCGCCCATCTCCTGATCGCTGCGGCGCTGCGGAAACATCGGCAGGCCCATGGTCTGGTGGAAGGTCTTGCCGAGCTGCCGGATCACCGGCTCGTCGATGTATTCGTAGATTTCGGAGAGGTGGTCGGTCTCGTAATGGTGCGAGTCGATGTCGACGATCATGAACTCGCTGTACTTGCGCTGCCGCGCTTGCCGGGCGGCATGGGCCAGTAGCTTGGTGGTGTCGAATTCCTGAACGGTCAGGCGATGGATTTCATCCGAGGACGGAAGCTCCATGGGCTTTTCCCCTTGCAAGTTCGTTGAGCGGGCGGATTGCGCGATCGCCTTCGGCTCGTGCCTTCAACGCCGACGGCATACCGCCGCTCGAAGGCCGGGATGATACCATCCCGGCTGCCGAACGCTAGCACGGCACGCCGAGCGGACGCTCCCGCCGGATGATCGCCCTTCGCATGACGAGACCGGTGATGTAGCTTGGCCGTCGAGCCGCCAGGAAAACGTGCCGAAGGCCGGTGCAGGATATGAATGATCGGATCATGGCGAGACTGGCGGTCCGCTTCATGCTTGCGGTCGCACTCGTGCTGGCAGCGCTGCCGGTGCGCGCCGCCATCCTGGACGCAAATGACACCGCCCGACTGGCGGGCATCAACGAAGCGATCCAATCATTTGAAGATGATGTCCGCTCAGCGCTCCACCACCTGTCCGCGAATGATGCCGAACAGCTTAAATCCTATTCCTATGTGGGGCTGAACCTCGAAGCGGCCCACGAACGGCTGAACAGCATCTTCATGCTGGTGGCGGTTTCCATCTACGTGGAAACGCCGTCCGACCAGCTCCTCATTCTGGATATCATGCACGGCCAATTGTTGCCGCAGAGCAAAAACTATCTGGCCGAAAAGCAGAATGCGATCGCCAGCATGTCGGCTGCTCACCCGGCGAACAAGGTGTTTGAAACCTACAGCACCCGCGCCAACGCGCTTCTTGGTGATCGCGCCATTCCCTTCCTCGATGAGCTGTACCGGAGGATTGGCGCCATCCCCTGAGACGCCGTGCGACACTTCCGTCTCATGAGACGCGTCTCACGCGCCGCGGCGTTCGCATCTGTTCTTCGCAAATTGATTGAAAGCTTTGGTGGGCGCAGTAGGACTCGAACCTACGACCCGCTGATTAAGAGTCAGCTGCTCTACCAACTGAGCTATGCGCCCGACCGCCGCCACGGGACGGCTCGGCGTTGGGCGCCGAGGTCACGCTTGAGCGCGCGTCGTGTAGCAAAGGCACCTCGGACTGTCCAGCGAACCGACCCCCGGCCGGGCCAAATCGGACCGCCAAACTGTAATCTCATCGAATCTGATCGAATGGCGTGCCCTGAAAATGGAAAGCCGCCGGGTGTGAACCCGGCGGCTCCCATGCGTCGGCAGTCGTGTCGGGGGGCTGGGAGTACGACCGCCGCGCTAGCTCATAGACTTAAAGCGCCTCGCCCAATCCGGTTCCGCTGGTTCCACCGGGGCCGCGGTGCTCGAAGCGACGCCCATGGTCGGAATCGGCCGGACCGCCGCCTTCAAACCCGCCGGAACCGCGCTGGAAGCGGCGCGGCCCGAAATCACGCGGCTCAACCTCGGAACGGCGCGGGCCGAAGTTGCGCGGCCCTTCGCCATCGCGACCGCGGAAGCCTGGACCTTCGCCGCCGCGACCTTCACCGCCGCGCCCGCGGAACCCAGGACCACGGTCGCCGCGCGGCCCGCCTTCGCGACCCATCCGCGACAGCAGCGCGAAGCGGTGCTTCTGGCTGTCATCGAGGCTCTTGTAGAGCGGGTCCATCGCGTCGGCCAATTTCGTCAACGCCGCGCCGGTATCGGCCATCGCAGTGCCGCGGTTGCGCAGCCGCTCGGCAGGATCGACATTGGCGGGCGCATTGCCGCGCCGCGCCGCCATCGCAGTGCCGATCCGATCAAGCCGAAGCTTCGCGAGATCGCGCGCCGCCCGTTCATAGGCCGGCCAATTCTTTTCCTGGTCGGGGGTCAACGCGAGCCCCGCCTTCAACGCGGCAAGCCGCGCTTCACTGAAAGCACGCATGTCTTCCACGCTCGGCTGCCAGCGCTGCGCGCCTTCCGGCCGGCTTAAGCGCTGCTGCGCGTATACCGCCGAAGAACCAGCGATCGCGAGCGCGGTCGTGCCGGCAAGGATTGCTTTCCACATTGGGTCGTCCTCCGCTTGAGACTACATTACCGTAAGTAGAATTCGCGAAGACATCCGAAGCAAGTTAAAGTTATGTTAGATCACTCAACACAGACGTCACAGATTACAGGCCGGTAATCTCGACGCTTCATCTTTGTGATCGCCGCGGCAGTGAGCTAATCGCTGTGATTGGAATTGCAAGAGGGGGCGAAACCAGCGCAGCGCCGCGTCGAACCGTCACAGTCCGAGATAGGCCTGCCGGATTTGCGGCATCGCCGCGACCTTGGCCGAAGGGCCTTCGGCGAAGGCGCGGCCTTCAGCGATCACGTACGCGTAATCGCTCAGCGCCAGCGCGAGATGCACGTTCTGCTCGACCAACAGGATGGTCAGTCCGGCCTGCTTGAGCGCCTTGAGATTCTTCAGCAGCAATTGCACGACGACCGGGGCAAGACCGAGCGACAATTCATCGATGATCAAAACTTCGGGATCGGACATCAGGCCGCGCCCAATCGCGAGCATCTGCTGCTCGCCACCGGAGAAGGTGCCGGCGCGCTGGCGGCGGCGCTCAAGCAGGCGCGGGAACAGTGCGTAGACCTGGTCGAGACGCTGCGCGAAACCAGGGCGCGCTCGGCTCGAAAACGCTCCCATTTCCAGGTTCTCTTCGACGCTCATGTCGTCGAACAACTGGCGACCTTCGGGCACCAGCACGAGACCGCGCGCCGCCTTGGCGTGCGGGGGCAGCCGGGTGACGTCCTCGCCCTTGAAGAACACGCGACCGGCCAGCGGCAAGATGCTGCCGGTGATGGCGCGCAGCGACGTGGTCTTGCCGGCGCCGTTGGCGCCGACGAGCGTCGTCATCGCGCCTGGCGCGACCGCGAGCGAGATGCCCCACAACACCTGCACGTCGCCATAGCCGGCCTCGAGTCCCTCGACCCGCAACAGCGGCTCGCTCATGCCGCGCCCTCCGCTTCCTCAAGGAGCTTCGGGTCGCCGAGATAGGCCTCGATGACCTTCGGGTCGTTGGCGACGGCGGCGGGTGTGCCTTCCGCCAGCAACCGGCCGAGATTGAGCACGACGATGCGGTCGGAGAGGCTCATGATCGCGCGCATGACATGCTCGATCATCAGGATCGAAATGCCGCGCGCGCGGATTTGGCGGATCACCTCGATCATGCGCTCGATTTCGGTCGGGTTGAGGCCGGCGAGCACTTCGTCGAGCAGAAGCAGGCGCGGCCGTGCGGACAGCGCACGCGCGAGTTCGAGCCGCTTCTTGCCGGCGGTGGTCAGCGAGCCGGCTGGTTCGTCGAGCCGGCCCGTCAGACCGACCAGGTCCGCCACTTCGCGCACCACTTCCCGGCCCTGCCGCAGCGAGAGATTCTCGCGGCCGAAACAGGCGCCGACGGTGCAGTTCTCCAGCACGCTGAGCCCGGTGAGCGGCTGCACGATCTGATGCGCGCGGGCGAGACCGTGCCGCGCGATCTGGTACGGCGGCAGGCCGGTGATGTCGCTGCCGGCGAAGACGATGCGTCCGGCGTCGGGCGGATAGACGCCGTTGATCAGATTGAACACCGTCGACTTGCCGGCGCCGTTGGGGCCGATGAGTCCGAGCAATTCGCCCTCGCCCACCGTGAAGGTCAGATCCGACACCGCCTGCACACCGCCGAAGCGCTTGCCGAGGCCCGTGACTTCGAGCAGCGCGGTCATTCGAGGATCTTCCGCGTGCGCGGCCAGCGCTGATGAATCCAGCCGACCAGACCGCCTGGCGCGAACAGCACGATGGCGAGCAGAAGAAGGCCCGCGATCACGAGCTGGAAGTTGGAGAATGTGTCGGATGTCAGCAGCGCTCCGCGCAACTCCTCGTAGAGGAACGCGCCGACGAGAGGCCCGGTGACGGTGCCCTGGCCGCCGAGCATCAGCATCACGATCGCCTCGATCGAGAGCGCGAGGTCGAATGCACCGTTCGGCTCGATGAGCCCGCTCTTGAAGAAGAACAGCCCCCCCGCCACCGCCGGCAGGAACGCCGAGACGCTGTAGATCAACGCCTTGTAGCGCGGCGTCGGCACGCCCAGCACCGCTGCCGCATCCTCGTTCTCGCCGATGGCGAGGAGACCGAGGCCGAACTTCGAGGTCTTGATCGCGTAGCTCAGCAGGAGCGACGCCACCATGACGCCGACGATGAGCATGTAGACGATCCAGAGCGCCTGCATCGGCCCGCCGAGCGGGCTGTAGGAGTCGATCGACATATAGAGGCCGGTCGCACCGCCCCACGGCTCGAAATTGGCGACGAACTGCTTGACCGCCTCGTTGACGCCGATGGTGGCGAGCGCAAAGAACGCCCCGCGCAGGCGCAGGATGCCGAGCCCGAAGACCAGCGCCAGCGCGCTCACCGACAACCCGCCGGCGAGCGCGGCCGGGATCAACGGCCAGTTCATCTCCAGCACCAGATAGACGCACACGTAGCCGCCGAGGCCGAAGAAGACGATGTTGCCGAAGTTGATGTAACCGGCATAGCCGATCATCAGATTGAGGTTGCTCGCCAGCACGATGTAGACGGCGGCCAGCAGCAGGCTCTCGCGCAACTGAACGTCGTCCGTCCCATACGGAATGAACGCAAACAGGAGACCGAAGACAATGATCAGCGCGGGAAAGGCGAAGCGCGAGATCGCGAGCCCGCGAGTATCCTTGTGCGCGATTTCAACGAATGCACTCATGGGCGTTCTGCTTGCAATCCCTGCTCACGCGCGCGCGAAGGCGAAAATGCCGCGCGGAAACGCCATCAGGACGACTACGAACAGCGCGAATTCAATGATCGGCGTCCAACTCACCGGCATGAACGGCGTCGCCAGTCCTTCCACCACCCCGAGCGCGATGCCACCGAGGAGCGCGCCCGCCGGATTGCCGAGCCCCCCAGCACGGTCACGACGAAGCTCTTGAGCTGATAGTTCGCACCGGACAGCACCGTGAACGGAAACAAGGTCGCGATCAGCGCGCCGGCGGCGCAGGCGAGCGCGACACCGAGGCCGAACGCGAGCGAAAGCACCTGCCTGGTCGGGATACCTGAAAGCTCCGCCGCCTCGCGATTATTGGCGACCGCGCGGATGGCTTTGCCGTAGCGCGTGTAGTTGAGGAACAGGTAGAGGCATCCCGCGATCACCCCGGCGAGCACCGCCGCCATGATGTGCGTGCCGGTAAAGGTATAACCCTCCCATGACAGCCCCGGCAGCGACACCGGCACGTTGTAGGGGCTCGTGCTCCACAGCGCGGTGCCAAGCCCGATCAGGACCATGTTGCAGGCGAAGGTTGCCAGCAAACTCATGAGGATCGGGCGGCCGATCACGCGATTGACCGCGATCCAGTAGAGCACCACGCCGACGATGAAGGCCACGATCATTACGACCGGCACGCTCTCGTAGGGCGACAGGCCCAGCTCTCGGCCGAGGAAATAGACGATGAACATGCCGAGCACGATCATGGCGCCGTGGGTGAGGTTGATCACGCGCATGACACCCCAGATCAGCGTCAGTCCCATCGCCGCGAGCCCATAGACCGCGCCAACCAGCACGCCGTCGATGACGGAGACAATCACGCCGATCATGCGTAGCCCCGGTCGCAAAAGGAATCAGCCATCGGAGCGGCGGCAGGATACGGGATGCCCCGCTTTCGCGGGGCATGACAGTCGGGTTTGCCGGGCATTGGCGTGGACGCTCAGTAAATCGCGTCCGCGGTCTTGGCTTCCTTCGGCCAGATGACCTCGTTGACCAGATTACCACTCTTCTTCTGCCACTGCCGCAGGACCATCGCGTGCGCGATCTGGAGGCCATGCTCCTTCGGATCAGTCGAGAACTTGGTGCGGCCGAACAACGTCGTCACGTCCATCTTGTTGAGCGCGTCGGCGACCTTGGCCTGTTCGATCGTGCCGGCCTGTTCGATCGCATGCTGCAGGAGAAGCCCGGTGGCATAGCCACCGGCGGCGTGGTAGCCGGGCTCGATCTTGTACTTGTCGGTAAAGTGCTTGGTGAATTCGGCCGCGTTCGGGCCGAAGTCGGGCTTAAAGGTCACCTGCGGAGCCCATTGCGAGGGCACCGAAATGCCGACGGCCGAATCGCCGAGTTCGGCGAACTTGGGGGTGTCCGGGGCGACCAGCAGCGTCACCCACTTGAGTCCCGCCTTGTGGTCGTAAAGCTGGCGCGCGAGCGTCGAGCCGTCGGCATAATGGCCGCCGCCGAGCAACGCGTCAGCCTTGGACGAGACCACCTTGTTGATGATCGGGCCGAAGTCGGTCGTACTCTGGCTGTAGGATTCATCGAGCGCGGTCGTGAGCCCCTCTTTCTTGGCGAGATCGCGCGTCGCCGTCGCCACGGCCTTCGAGAACGGATCGTCCTCATAGATGAAGGCGATCTTCGGACTCGGGTTCTTCTCCTTGAGCGCATTCAAGGCGCCGGCGAGATACTGACCAGCCGGCGAGTACACCTGAAACAGGTTCTTGTTGCCGAGCTTGTAGGTCTTTTCCTCCGCGCCGCCGGTCGTGAGCATCACCTTGCCGTACTGCTCGGAGATGATCGCCGCGGTCGCAACGAGGCCGGAAGAATAGGGACTGAACAGGAACTGCGCCTTGTCCTGAGCGATCAGGCGTGTGTAGAGTTGTTGCACGCGCGCGTTCTGCAACTCGTCATCGTAGCGCTTGAATTCGATCTTGTAGGACTTGTCCCCGGCCTTGATGCCGCCGGCCGCGTTGGTCTCGTCGCGCCAGAGTTCGAAGCCGCGCATCTGCGCCGTCGAGTCGTTGTTGAGCGCGCCGGTCTGCGAGACCGTGAAGCCGATCGTGAGGGTCTGCTGGGCTTGCGCGGCCGTGGTGGCAAGCACGGCCGCCGCGGCCAGGAGGCATAGTTTGAGCGTTTTCATGTTGATTCTCCTTGGGGGCCGAAATCGGGGCTCTCTCCCCACTTTCGCAGCAAACTGGCAAACCCATCTCGTATGTGTCAATCCAGACATTCGACGCAGCACGGGCAGGGCGAAGATCGCACTGCAAAAATGATTGCAGGCAAAGCAAAACCCGCGGGCCGGATGCGCCGTTCCGCGGGCCGCACAAATCGAGAAGGTATCAGAGCGCCGAAGCGAGACTGCCGAAGCCCATGGCGCGGATAACCCGCATGCCGTCCTGCTTCTGCTTCTCGTCGAGTGCGCCGATCAGCGGCCCGGCCGCGGCTGCAACGCGCCGGATGCCGTTTGCGTCCCCGACTGCCGCCACCGCCCGGTGCAGCACGCCCGCCGAGCCGCGCTCAGGGGTATGGCGATGCACGAGGTTTCGCAGTGCGCTTTCGACCGCCGGCCAGAAATGCTGCTGGGGCCCGGTCAGCCTCAGTGCCGCCCGCAGCCGCGCGATATGGCCTTCGGTGATCCGTGGCGATGCGGCAGACCGACCGTTTTCATATGATGCCGTCTGATATTCTTGTGCGGAAACGACTGTCACTCCGGTCGTCGCGAGCAGCACGCCCGCGAGGGCTGCTTTCAGCATCCCGATCTCCTTGTTTGATGGTGTGCATTGCCGCATAGGTGAAAAAGCAGAGGGCCGCAAGTGGAGGGACGTTCAACAAAGGTTTCAGGATTGTTTTAGTTCCATATTATGGAACTTCAGCCCAGTAATATCGGCAATGGGCTTGAGGATAGCCAGATCAACGATTGAAATCCGTGAAATGGAACTCTATGGCCGGACTCTCCTTGAGAGGAGGTCCGGCCACTGATTGCTTGGGAATACCGAGAGCGGAGCCTATCCGACGTCGGTCGAATGGATGCGCCGCTCAGCGATCGCTTCGAGCGCGCCGCGCTGGCGCCGCACCATCAGCTTGTTGAGCGCGCCCAGATAGGCCTTGGCCGAGGCCACCAGCGTATCGGGGTCCGCGCCCTTGGAGGTGACCGAACGGCCGCTCTCCGCAAGCCGTACCGACACTTCCGCCTGCGCGTCGGTGCCTTCGGTGACGGCGTGCACCTGATAGAGTTCGAGCACGGCCTCGTGCGGGATCAGCGCCTTGATGCAGTTGAAGGTCGCGTCGACCGGTCCGTTGCCGGTCGACTGCACCGTGTGGTTCACGCCCTCGATGTCGAGCGTCGCAGTCGCGGACTGCGGCCCCATCGTGCCGGCGATGACGGTGAGCGAGACCAGCTTGATACGGTCCTGCGCGGTCGCGATCTCCTCATCGACCAGGGCCTCGATATCCTCGTCGTAGACATGCTTCTTGCGGTCGGCGAGCGCCTTGAAGCGCACGAACGCATCTTCGAGCTGATTGCCGGCCAAGTGATAGCCGAGCTCGTCGAGCTTGTGCGCGAAGGCATGGCGGCCGGAATGCTTGCCCATCACCAGCGAAGTCTGCTTCACGCCGACGCTCTCGGGCGTCATGATCTCGTAGGTCTGGGTGTGCTTGAGCATGCCGTCCTGGTGGATGCCGCTCTCGTGCGCGAACGCGTTCCGCCCGACGATCGCCTTGTTGTACTGCACCGGGAACGAGGTCACCGCCGCGACCAGCTTCGAGGCGCGCGTGAGCATGGTCGCGTCGACACTGGTCCAATAGGGCAGCACGTCATTGCGCACCTTCATCGCCATCACGACCTCTTCCAGCGCGGCGTTGCCGGCGCGCTCGCCGATGCCGTTGATCGTGCATTCGATCTGCCGGATGCCGGCGCGCACGCCGGCGAGCGAGTTCGCCACCGCCATGCCGAGATCGTCGTGGCAATGCGCGGAGAACCGCGCCTTGTCGACATTCGGCACGCGGTCGCGCAGCATCTTGATGAGCGCGAAATATTCCTCCGGCACGGTATAGCCGACGGTGTCGGGGATGTTGATCGTGGTGGCGCCCGCCTTGATGGCGGCCTCGACACAACGGCAGAGGAAATCGTGCTCGGTGCGGGTGCCGTCCTCGGATGACCATTCGACGTCGTCGGTGAAATTGCGCGCACGGGTGACCTGCGCGATCACCATCTCGTAGACTTCGTGCGGTTCCTTCTGCAGCTTCCACTTCATGTGCACCGGCGAGGTGGACAGGAAGGTGTGGATGCGCTTGCGCGCAGCCGGCTTGATCGCCTCGGCGCAACGGTCGATGTCCTTGAACGCCGCGCGCGCGAGCCCGCAGACGGTCGCATTCTTGGTGCGCTTGGCGATCTCGTGCACGGCCGCGAAATCGCCATCCGACGCGATCGGGAAGCCGGCCTCGATGACGTCGACGCCCATCTGGTCGAGCACCTCGGCGACCTCGAGTTTCTCCTCGTGGGTCATGGTGGCGCCGGGGCTCTGCTCGCCGTCGCGCAAGGTGGTGTCGAAGATGACGACTCGGTCCTTCTCGGACTGGACTGGGGTGGTCATGGGATTGGGTCCTTCAATTCGCGCCCTGCTCTCGGGGTTCGGGGGCGCTCGTGGGGTTCCTTGGCTCGATCGACCCCTGAGTGCCCAGGCGCGAACGCCCGTCCGGCCCTCAGGGGACGGTAAGGAGCAGGAGCCCGCCGAGAACGAGGGCAGCGCCGGGCCGGGCCGTTCCGGCCCCCCGGTTGATCGCGCGATGATCGCAGCCGATCGACATTCTCACCCTCATGACCGCCAAAGGTCGCGGAGCAAAGTGAATTCCGCGTTAAACCTGAGGTGGGACCGGGTTTCGTTCTAGGGGAATAGTCGTGCGAGCGCAATAGTTCGAGTCGCCATCGCAAACACGGTTGGCCGAGGGGGAACCGAGCTAAGCCGGGCACGTTTCTCTACCTGAAAGTCATTTCGTTCAGGAGCCTTTGCCATGCGCAAGACAGCCATCACGGCCATTGTTTTGGCTCTCGCGGCGGCGACCGCGGCGAGCGCTCATCATGAAATGGAGAACGCGGCCGGACCAGCCGCCAAGATACTGACAAGCCTGCCCGACAACGCGTGGACCATCACCGAGTGGTACAAACGCGACATCTACGATACCGCCGACAACAAGATCGGCGATATCAAGGACGTGTTGCTCGATCACGATGGCAAGACCGCCGCAATCATCATTGGCGTGGGTGGTTTCCTCGGCGTCGGCGAGAAGGACGTCGCGGTTCCTTACGACGCCGTGCTCTTCAAGCGGAAGGACAACAACGGCAATTGGTATCCGGTCATGAATACAACCAAGGACGCGCTGGAGAACGCGCCCGGATACAAATACGATCGCAGTGCCGTGAAGTGGGTGCCTGACACCGCCACCACGCAAGGTCAGGGCAATCGCCCTGAGAAATAAGGCATCGCCGCTGCGGCTTAGCACGCTTAGCCAACGCTGCGCCGCCCCTATTGTTTGGCGGCGCGGGGTACGCCGTCGTCAAACTTCGCCTCGCCGTCGAACTAAAAGTCCGAGGGCGCGCGGAACGCCGGGGCGCCGAGCACCCCGTGACCCTGTGCACGAAGATTAGTTTGAGTGCACAGGCAGTCTTCATCACGGAAAGTGCCGGTTCCCCGGCGTTCCGCGCGCGGTGTTTGTAGGCTTGCTCCGCGCGACCCCCGGTGGCTGACGTTTCGGATGCCGTCGGTTGTGCCTCGCGGCCGACCGGCATCTATCCACCGCTGAAGGAGTTGACCGCAGCGCCCGCGCATGGCGGAGCGAACGCCGCGGTGCGCCAATCCCGTGACGCGCTGTGGCGCGCCGGGACCGCGCGGCTTGGGCCGCCGTGCGGGGCTTGCGAACCCGCCTCACGGCCACCGCGCCAACCGTCGCGGGTGTCCCCGCGCCGATCCCGAAGCCAAAAGCGCGCCGCATCTCCAGCGCGCCGCTCCGGCCGTCCCCGCCCTTTGAACGCCTTCGAAGCGCGCCCTCGGTCGGGACGAGGTATGGAGAATATAGTCCTATGAACGAGTTTGTCAAGATGAACCGTGGCGGCGATTGAGCAGGACCGTAGCCCGCATGAGCGCAGCGACATGCGGGTTGGCTTCAAAACAGGTTCAGGCTTCAAAACGGCTCAGCCCCGGATATCGCTTCGCTCATCCGGGCTACAGCCGGTCCGGGCTACTTGCTTGCTAGGAAGTAATTGAGGCGAACCGCGCCAACGACCGTAGCCCGCATGAGCGCAGCGACATGCGGGTTGGCTTCAAAACAGGCTCAGCCCCGGATATCGCTTCGCTCATCCGGGCTACAGCCGATCCGGGCTACTTGCTTGCGAACCCGCCGCACGGGCACCGCGTTAACCGGCGGCGCGGTGTCCCCGCGCCGGTCCCTTCGCGAACGCGCCGCATCATCTCTCCGGCGCGCCGCTCCGGCCGTCCCCGCACTTGAACGCCTTCGAAGCGCGTCCTCGGTAGGCATGAGGCGATATGAATATAATCTTATCTCAGGTATATTGTCAAGGAAGTCGAGCTTGAGGTGGAATTGATCGTCGGCTTCACCGAGGAGATTTCGGTGGTGAGACATCCACACTCTCTGTTGCTTTGATCGACCGACGCTCAGCCGCCAGCGGAATGATCCGAGATCGAATCTCTGCGCCCAGGCCCAATTTTTCCGGCTGGCTGCCATCGATCGTAATGCTAAAAATAACATATAGTTATAAGAATTATATTATATGTTATAAAGCTACATGCGACGCGCAGCTATCCTGACAGGCCCGAATCGCGTCGAAAACTCCACTACCTGCGCTGACCGCCGAATCTCCTGGTCGAGCACTAAGATCCAACGATATCTGCGCTGTTGTCTGATTGCTCGGAATAGCTATTTTCTGCTGATTTTGGAAAAATCCCGAAAGATCGCCTGTTGCTTTTTTGTAACTTTTTCGTAAATTAGACGTGTGGATATGTATTTTTTATTCTCAAAGTCAAATTCTCCGATACTCTGAGACTGCGACCGCGGGGGGCATCCCCAGTCGCGCTGTCCGGCGGAAGGTTCTTGGGCGGTCGGGTCGGGGTCTCGGGACGCGGCAGGCGAAGGAACGAAAAGCCGAACATTCGGGGACTGGGGGAACCTGCCAGGGAGCGTCTGGCGAGACGGGACCTCCAAGATCGTAACGCAATGTATTGGAGGGCAACATGAAAATGGTGAAGAGTTTTCTCCTCGGCTCCGCAGCAGGTGTGGTTGCGGTCGCAGGGGCGCAGGCCGCCGATCTTCCCGTCAAGGCCAAGCCGGTCGAGTACGTGAAGATTTGCAGCCTCTATGGTGACGGGTTCTACTATATCCCCGGCACCGACATCTGCATCCGGGTCGGCGGTTTCGTCATGGCCGACTACTACTACGGGGGAGCGAACAACGCCGGGCCGCAAATCTATTTCGGCGTTGCCGGTGAGCACGACCGTACCAGCTTTAGCTCGTCGAATGCCGGCCTGTGGAATACCCGCCATCGCGGCAACTTCCAGGTCGATACCCGCATGCAGACGGCGTACGGCACGCTGCGGACCTACGAAAGCCTGCACGTCCAGAACCAGAACGCGAGTGAATCGTTCAACATCTCCCGCGCCTTCATCCAGTTCGCCGGCTTCACATTCGGCCGTACGATATCCTACAAAGACACTCCCGGCACGATGGGCGACGCCTACTTCGCGACTCTGATCCGGTCCGACGCCCACGTCGATACCGGCGCCAACGGCATCAACCAGATCGCCTATACCTGGGACTTCGGCAATGGCGTAACCTTGACGGGCGGCGCGGACGAACGCACGCTCAAGAGCCTGAGCAACCTCTCGAATGCCGCGATTACGGTCGGTGCCGAGCCGGTCACGTCTCGCGCGCTGGAAACGGTCCCGGATCCATACCTGGCATTCAAGGTCAACCAGGCCTGGGGCTCGGCTGGCTTGTCGGGCGTCGCCCATCTCAACTCCGCCCCCTACTACACGGGGACTACCCCGGGCTTCGCCGCTTGCGTCGGCGCCAACACCGGCACCACGTTCTGCGACCATCCGAACGACAAGTGGGGCGGGGCGGTTCTCAGCGGCATCTTCATCAATACGCCGTGGGGCAATGGCAACCAGGATCATATCGGCGGCTACGCCAATTTCGGTACTGGCTATTCAGCGGCCGCCGGCAACAACCTAGCCAGCGCGTCGTTCTTCGGCACCGGCAACCAGGTGGCGCTCGGCTGGAACACCGATGGCGTTTACACCAATGGCGGACAGATCATCCAGACCACCGCCTGGGGCGTGGGCGGTGGTTACGAGCACTGGTTCAGTCCCATCGTCCGGGTCGTGCCCTTCGCCCAGTACTCGAAAGTCGAGTATAACAACACCGTCATTGCCTCCCGCGCGTTCTGCACCGGGCAGGGTATCTCGGTGGCCGCAAACGTGGCCTGCGATCCCGGCTACGCCTACCACGCGGTGGGCATCCATGCCGACTGGTACCCCGTCAGGCAACTGCGGCTCGCCATTGAAGGGCAGTGGGTGGGCGTCCAAACCGCCTTCGACAATCAGCTCGTCACCATCAACAAAGTCGGGTCTCGGCCGGCGGGCGTCTACACCGCCAAGGACCAGAACGGCTTCGTCGGGACCTTCCGCGCCCGCAAGGACTTCTGAGGCTCAAGCATCGCGGCGGCCATACCGCCGCGTGCGCGTTCTGAATCGTCGAAGTTATTCGTCCTCCGACAATTCCTGCTCCCCGGCGGACCACCCTCTGCCGGGGGGCGCCTCTCTCGGTGGCATACTTCGCACGTCATTTATGGCCGCGCTTCGAATTCTTCGCTGATTTCTTGTCATCGTCATCGGCGTCGCCCTCAAGCGCCTGGCGTACCTTCTCCAGTTCCTTCAGCGCAGCGCCTTCGATCTTCGGCACCTGCAGATCGAGGCGATCGAGCGCGTCGATCATCGCCTCCGCCACAACAAGGCGCGCGAACCATTTGTGATCGGCGGGAACGACGAACCAGGGCGCCTCCGGTTGGCTTGTCCCCTGGATCATCTCCTCGTAGGCCGCCATGTACTTGTCCCACAGGCTGCGCTCGGCGATGTCGCCCATCGAGAATTTCCAGCGCTTGGTCGGGTCGTCGAGCCGGTCGAGAAATCGTCGCCGCTGCTCCTCCTTGGAATGATGCAAAAAGAACTTGAGCACCAGCGTGCCGCTGTGCGCGAGATGCCCCTCGAAGCCGCGGATGTCCTTGAAGCGCCTCTTCCAGATTTCGCCGTCGGCGAGTTTTGCCGGCAGGTTCTGTTTCTCCAGCAGCCCGGGGTGGACGCGCACCACCAGCACCTCCTCGTAATGGGAGCGGTTGAAGATCACGACCTGACCGCGCATCGGAAGCCGCTTCGCGGCGCGCCAGAGGAAGTCGTGGTCAAGCTCTTCCGGCCCCGGTTGCTTGAACGCGTGCACCTCGCAGCCGAGCGGATTGAGACCCGACATCACGTGGGTGATGACCCCGTCCTTGCCCGCCGCATCCATGCCCTGCAGCACCACCAGCACCGCCCAGCGATGCTCGGCATAGAGCTTCGGCTGCAGTTCGCGCAGGCGTTTGACGCCCTTGGCTAGGAGTTTTTCGCCGGCGTCCTTGTCGAGCCCCGCGGTGTCGTCGGTTTTGAAGGCGGCAAGCTTGAATTTTTCGGGATCGTCGATGCGGTATCGCGAGAACACATTGTTCATGCCCTGACCTGGCTCCATGCATGGGTGAGGAACGCCGACACGAATTCCGGCATGCGCGGATCGAGATCGCGAGCATCGCGGATGATGGCGATCCCCTCAAGCTCGGGTTCGGCCTGGCAGGCGAGATTGGCGAGAATGCGCGCGCGCAGCTCGTGCGCCCGCTCGCGCGCGTGCAGGACCTTGATCTGGGCGATGCGCGGCCCGGCGAGGACGGTGTTCCAGCCGGGCTCCGCCTCGAAATCGCGCGCCGCGAGCCCGGTTTCCTCGGCGACTTCGCGCCAGAGATTGCCCTCGAGATCGACCGCGCCGTCCTTGCGGTCCTCCGGATCGGGCGTGCCGGCGACGAAATAGATCTTTCCGGCGCCGGCGGTGTGTGCGCCCTGGATGCCGAGCAGGAATGGCCCGTCGGCGGCGCGAATCGCCGCCATCGAAAAGCAGTTCTTCACGTCACCGCCGGGAAAGTCCCAGTCGCGCCAGGCGAGGAAGCTCGCGAAATCCGATTCGAGATAGGCGCCGCGGAACACGGCTCCGGCGATGTCGTGGTGGTGGAGGAGCAGGATGCGGCCATTCCAGAGCGCGGGCTGCCGACGCTGCGCCGCCGCGAAATGGCGATCGATCTCGGCGCGGCGCTCGATCGCGAACGGCCACGGCCGCGGCGCAAACGTGAGATCGAGCCGCTCGGTGCGGACGATGGTGATCTCCGTCATGGCGCGCGCCCGCCGCGCCCGCCGACCGGCCGCGCGGAAAAGACGCGGGTCGGCTTGACGAACTCGTTCTGCGCCTGGACCAGCAGCATCTCGCGCGAGCCCTCCTCGGCGGTGCGGCTGAGCACGCCGAACATCGAGCTCGCGGCCTGCGAGAGCGCAACCGCCGCCGATCCCGCGCTCAGGAAATGCGCGAAGAACAGCGCCGCCATCGCATCGCCAGCTCCGTCCGGCACGATCGGCAGCCGCGGCGTGCGCACCCGGTAGCGGCCGCTGGCATCCGAGATCAGCATGTCGAGATCATCCTCCGGCGTGTCGTCGAGCTGTAGCGATGTGACCAGGATCTGGCGCGGACCGCGGGCATGCAGCGCATCGATCGCCGCAAGCGCATCAGCGAGCGTGTCGGAGCACGCTCCGGCGCCGGCGAGATAATCAAGCTCGAACTGATTGGGCGTGATGATGTCAGCCACCGGCAGCGCGCGCTCCTTGATGAATTCCGGCACGCCCTCGCGCACAAACACGCCGCTATGGCTATCGCCGATCACCGGATCGCAGCAATAGCGCGCCGCCGGATTGGCGCTCTTCACCCGCGCGACCACCTCGACCACCGCCTCGCCGATATCGGCCGACCCGAGATAGCCCGACAGAACGCCGTCGCATTCACCGAGCACGCCGCGCTCCTCGATGCCCTCGACCACACTGCGGATCGCCTCGGCGCTGAACGCGCACCCGCGCCACGCGCCATAGCCGGTGTGGTTGGAAAACTGCACGGTATGCACCGGCCACACCTCGACGCCGATCCGCTGCAGCGGAAATACCGCCGCTGAATTGCCGACATGGCCGTAGGCTACATGCGATTGAATCGAGAGGATGATCATGCCGGGCGATGATACGAAATCCGAGCCGGGCAGGCGAATGCAGTCCGGCGTGCGCCTTCGCAGGACATCCGTCCGGCACCCGCGTCCCGCGACTGTGGGGGCTACAGTCCCTTGATCAGCCCGGCGTCGATCAGCAGGCGATTAAAACGCCGCGCTTCGGCGCCGTTATTGCAGCCGTAGAACAGGCCTTTGCAGCGCTGCAGGATCTTCTTCTGCTCGGCAAACGATGGATCGAGCGGCAGGCCGGCAGCCTCCTGCACCACCAGCGGCAGGTAGGGCGCGTCGAGCACGTCGAGCGCCGAGGACAGGTTGGGCGGCTGGAAATTGATCGCGTCGATCGCATAGTAGGTCATGAAATATCGCGGGTCGTAAGCCAACAGGCGGCGTCCGAGTTCCGCGACATCGATCGAGCGGTCGACGATGAGCTTGCCGAAATCCGGCTGGTGATCGCCATAGCGCACGATCAAAAATAAATCGTCGGGGAATTCACGCCGAAGACGCGCCAGGAATTCCTGGTAGGCGCGTGCGCTCACCGCCTGCCGCCGCAGATATTCATCGACCTCCGGCGGCGTATTGCCGGGACTGCGCCAGCCCTCCGGCGTCGGTTCCTCGTGCGCAGGGCGCACCCAGGGGAAATGATTCGCGGTCAGGTAGGCGTAGAGAAACAACGGCCCGCGGCCGCGCTCCTGCGCGATCTTCTTCGCGGCAAGGTCGAAGTAGAAGCGGTCCGGCTCGAACACGCGGCCGCCGATGTCGTTGCCGTCCTGGAAATGTTCAAGGCCGACGCCGGTGAAGAACGTGCGCGCGGCAAGGAAATCGCCGGCCACCGGATAGATCGCGAAAGTGCGGTAGCCGCAACGCGTGAGCGCCCGCGGCAGTCCACGCTCCACCCGTCCGGCGGCGATGCGGGTGACGAAGAACTGAAAGGGGCCGAACGAGCGCGATGAAAGGCCCGACATCACGTTGTATTCCGTGTACCAGCTCGGCCCGCCCGCGCCCTCCACCAGGAATTTGCGCTCCCTGCCGTCGAACGACAGGAAGTGGGGACCGTAGCCGTCGGGCACCTTGATGCCGTTCACGTCACGGATATCGAAGCTGCCCTCGTCATGGATGAGCAGGATGTGCGGGCGCTTGGCGGATGGCTCGCAGGCATCGGCAACTCTCAGCGGGCGGAGCGCATCGCTCCCGGCCGGATCGGATTCAATGTATCCGTGCGCCAGGAAGGCGGAGACCGCGTCGACCCCGGAGCGCGCGAACCCGGACACGTAGTTGACGTCGCCGAAGGCTTCGCCCGGCGGCAGCGGGACTATGAGCGACAGCGCGATCAGGCCGCCGAGGCAGCCCATCAATCCCATCAGCGAGCTGCGCCGGCGGATGCGGAACGGATCGAGCCGCCAGATCATCACCGCGGCGGGAACGCCGACCAGCAGGGCGATGATCGCAGCCAGTTGCAGCCTGGGAAATACGCGCCAGAGGAAGGCCAGCGTGTCGGAATCGATGATCATCACGTCGATGAAGCTCGCGGTCATATAGAGCACCTGGAACTTGAACCGCGAAATCACGACCAGCACGATGACGACAAGCAGCGACAGCACCCCCGACAAGGCGGGCCGGCGCAAAAGCGCAAGCCAGAAGAAATTGACGATGCCCCAGGCGCACAGGAACGCCCCCATCCGCAGCGGCCCTTCCTCGCTCCAGGCCATCAGCGCGAGCGCGGCGAGCTGCGGGACCGACACCATCGCAAGCCGCGCTGCGTCGCGCGGGCGCGCGTCCAGGAAGGTCAGCCGGGCGGCGACCGAAGACATCAGCGGCGGCATGCGGCGCCTCCGGCGTCAAAGACGCTTGATGAGGCCGGCATCGATCAGCAGCCGGTTGAAGCGCCGCGCTTCGGCGCCGCCGGCACAGCCATAGAACAGGCCATTGCAGCGCTGCTCAACCTTTTTCTGCTCGATGAAGGATGCATCGAGCGGCACTCCCGCGGCCTCCTGCACGATCAGTGGCAGATAGGGTCCTTCGATCGTGTCGAGCGCGGAAGTGAGATCGGCCGGCGTGAAGTTGATCGTGTTGATCGCGTAATAGGTCGTGAAATAGCGCGGATCGCTGGCCGCGAGACGCTGCGCGATGCCGGTCTCGTCGATTTGCGGATCGATATAGTACGTCGTGAAATCGGGCTGGTGATCGCCGTAGCGCACGATCAGGAACGGCTGGCCGGGAAACTCGCGCCGGAGCTTTTCGAGCAGCGCCGCATAGTCGTGAGCGCTCAGGGTCTGGCGGCGGAGATACTCGTCGATGATCGGCACGTTGCCGAGGTCGCGCCACTCGGGCAGGAGATCGGGACGCCAGCGATAGTCCCAGGGGTAATGGTTCTGGGCGAGATAGACGTAAAGGAAGAGAGGTCCGTTCTCGCGCTCGCGCGCGATCGTCTTGATCGCCGCGTCGTAATAGAACTGATCGGGCTCGATACGATCGGTTCCGAGCGTGGTCTGATCGTAGAACTCTTGAATTCCGATCGAGCGCTGGAAGGTGCGCGCGCTCATGAAGGCGCCCATCGCCGGAAATATCGAGTAGGTCCGGTAGCCGCAGCGCAGCAGCGAAACCGGCAGGCCACGCTCGATATGCCCGGCGGCGATCTGGCTGACGTAATAGGCGAAGCGTCCGAACGAGCGCGCGGACAGACCGGCGAGCGCGTTGAACTCCGTGAACCAGCTCGGCCCGCCGACGCCTTCGACGATGAAGCGGCGCGCCTTGCCATCGAATGACCGGAAGTGCGTCCCGTAGTCCGGCGGCACCTTGACACCGGGCACGACCCGGATGTCGAAGCTCGAACTCGTCGTGGATGAGGATGATGTTCGGCAGCCTCTGCGCCGGCGCCGGCGTGCAGGATGTCTCTCTGACCGGTAGACGATCGGCGGTCGCGGCCACAGCGCCGGCGTCGAGGTAACCGTGCATCGTCCACTCGGTCAGGGCGGTGACGCCGGAGCGGGTGAATTTCGAGACGTAGCTGTCGCCGAAGAACGCCTCCCAGCCTTCCTGCGGCTCCACTATCGCTATGCCGGTCACGGTGGCGAGGGAGACGACGAGGCCGGCAAGGGCAGTCCGCCGCCGCACCCGGAACCGATCAAGCCACCAGATCAGCGCGAAGGCTGGAACAACCGCCAGCGCGACGAGCAACAGCTTGCGCCACAGATCGGGCATGAAGTTGAACACGTAGCCGACCGAGTCGAGGTCGATGATCATGAAATCGAGGAAGTTCACGGTCATCCAGATCATCTCGTACTTCAGACGCGACAGCATGATCAGGCCGACGATCATCGCCAGCGACAGCACGGCCGCGACCAGCGGCCGGCGCAGCAGCGTCAGCCAGAAGAAATTGAGGATGCCCCAGGTGAGCAGGAAAACGACCTTGGGCACGATCGCGATCTCGGTCCACAACATGATCGCGAGCGCCGCCAGATGCAGCGTCGCGACCAGCGCGATCCGCAACTTGTCGGAGCGGGCGAGCGTTTCGTTTGCCCGGCTGCGGTTGATCAGAAATGCGAGGGAGGGCGCCATGGCGACACGCCCGTGCCCGGCAATGAAATTCGCTCGAAACGCCCGGCACACGGACCATTGTCATAAAACGGTATTAGATATGACATTGCAAGGTCACAAACGCTTCGCCGAGCGCCTGCGGCATTAAAAATCTCCGTCTACTTGACTAATGCCGAGTGGCTGAAAGCCGCCCACCCTAAAAGCAATCGCCGGGACAAGCCCGGCGATCACCACTTTTGGATCAATGCCACCGCGGTGCGGTAGCCGCGCTCGGTGCGTTATTGCGGCTTCACGAACAGGCCGACGAGGCCCGCCGAGCCCTTCGCATGGGAGGGGGCGCCCGGCGGCACGATCTTGGCCAGCACCTCCTCGCGGGTCAGGCCGGGCGGCAGCTCCTTCGGGTCGAGATCGGTGGCGACGATGACGAAGGTGTAGTGGTGCGGCGTCCCGGGCGGCGTGCAGGGGCCGGAATAGTTGCCCACGCCCTGGGTGCTCTTGCCGCCGACATACTTGTCCGACGCCTTGGACACTTCGCCTTCCGCAAACGAGGTCACGTTGGCCGGAATGCCGTAAGCGACCCAGTGATGCACGCCGGCGCCGCCGCGGCCTTCCGGATCTTCCATCAGGAGCGCGAAGCTCTTGGTGCCGGCCGGCACGCCGGTCCAGGACAATTGTGGCGACACGTTCTCGCCGACGCAATTCGCGTTGTTGCCGGTGTTCTTGTTGGCGACCTTCGCCGGCATCATCGTGCCGTCCTTGAAGGTCGTGGAGGTCAAAGTAAATGGATCGGCCGCAAAAGCGGCGCCGCCGAATGCAGCCAGGGCAAACCCGCTGGCAAGGGCAAGGTGTAGTGCACGCATGATTTCTCTCCCTAGGGGACCGGTACCGATACGAAGGACGCGGAGTGTACCTGGAGCGGAAGCGATATCAAGGTCGCGCGAAGAAGCGATGACGCATGCGTAACCGAACGCGCTCCGATGCTGATCACAATCCCTTGATCAGTCCGGCGTCGATCAGAAGCCGATTGAAGCGGCGCGCTTCGGCGCCGCCGTTGCAGAGATAAAACAGGCCGCTGCAACGCTGCAGGATCTGCTTCTGCTCGGCGAACGAAGCGTCGAGCGGCACGCCGGCGGCTTCCAGCACCACCAACGGCAGATAGGGCGCGTCGAGCGGATCGACCGCCGAAGACAGGTCGACAGGGGTGAAGTTGATGGCGTCAATCGCGTAATAGGTCGTGAAATAGCGCGGATCGAAGTGGTCGATCCGCTGCGCCAGCGCGGCTTCGTCGAGCGTCGGGTCCACGAGATACTTGGCGAACATCGGCTGGTGATCGCCGAACCGCACGATCAGGAATTTGTCGTTCGGAAAATCCTGCCGCAGCCGCTCGACGAATTGCGCATAGTCGCGGGCGCTGATCTCCTGCCGGCGCAGATACTCGTCGACATCGGTGCGATTGCTGGTCGGCCGCCAGCCCGGCACCCGATCCGCGCGATAGCGGAAATCCCAGGGGAAGTGATTGGCGGAAGTATAGACGAAGATGAACATCGGCTCCGGACCGTGCTCGGAGGCGAGCGCGCGGAGTGCGAAGTCGAAGTAAAAGCCGTCGGTCTGGCGGTCGCGTGAGCCGAGCTCCTTCGCATCGATGAAGTTCTCGATTCCGGCCGTGGTCTGGAAGCTGCGCGCGCCGAGGAAGCCGCCGAGGTAGGGATAGATGGTCGCGGTGTGGTAGCCGCAGCGCCGCAGCGCATTGGGCAGGCCGCGCAGGACCCGGCCATTGGCGAGCCGGGTGACCGCCTCGGCGAAGCGGCCATAGGAGCGCACGGACAGGCCGGTCAGGACGTTGTATTCCGTGAACCAGCTCGGGCCGCCGGCGCCCTCGACCAGAAAATGCCGCTGCTTGCCGTCGATCGAACCGAAGCGCTTTTGATAATCAGGCGGCACCTCGATGCCGGGGATCGCGGAAATGTCGAAGCTCGAACTCGTCGAAAATCATGATGATGTGCGGCAGCGGTCCCCTCCCCTCCTCCCCCGCTTGCGCAGGAGGTAAGAGAGCAGGCCGCGGGCATTCGTCCATCGCCGCGAGATCAAGCCGGCTGCTGCTCGCCGCATCGGCCTCGAGCACGCCACGCCGGGCGATGTCGACCAGCGCCACCGCACCCGAGCGCGCGAACTTCGATACGAAATGACGGCCGGAGAACTCGTCCTCGCGATCGAGCGGCCGCGCGAACGAGAGCGCGACCAGCGCCGCGAAGCAGAACCCGAAAAACGCCAGCGCGAGGAGCCGCCGCACGCGCAGTGAATCGAGCCACCAGATCAGCACCAGCACCGGCACGCCGATCGCAGCGCCGGCGATCAGCTTGCCTTGCAGATCGGGCCAGATCGTCAGCAGGAAGGAGATGGTGTCGGAATCGACCACCATCAGGTCGGTGAAGGTCACGGTCATCAGCAGCACGCTGTGCTTGAACAGCGAGAGCTGGATCAGCAGCACGAGCATCGCCAGCGACAGCGCGGCCGCCGGCGTAGGACGCCGCAGCAGGAACAGCCAGAAGCCGTTGAGCACGCCCCAGAACAGGACATAGGCCAACTCCGCCACCCACTCGTCCTCGTAGCGAAGCAGAAGCGCAAGCGCGGCCAGATGAATGGCCACAAGAACGGCGAGCCCGGCCGCACGACGAAATGAGGCGGAGGTCTTGAAGGCCGCTGCTGCAGTCGGCATTACGCAACACGCCGCGACGCGCGGCTTCTCCCGATTTGAAATGGACAGCCCTATCCGCTGCCATCATCGCGTCACAGAACCCTCATGGCAAGCGATGTGGGCCTCCAGGCGCGCCGTGGCTTCCCTCGGCCCGAGGCCGCTTGGCCGAAAGTCGCTTTTGCGCCCACTCATTCGTCAAAGGTCGAGGCGTCGGTCCTGGTTTGGCCATAATGAGCCATCCAGGATAGGCTATTCGTGCGAACCATGAGTTGGAGGCGATGTGCGATGAGACCGTCACGCGCCACGATGCTGCTGCTCTGCGCCGCAACGGCAGGACTCATGATTGCCGCCGCTCCAGCGGCAGCGCAGAAAACGCTTCCGGACATCACGGTGACGAGCGCCGACAACGGCAAGGAGATCACGGTTCGGCGTAACCAGAGGTTGATTGTACAGCTTGCCAACCCGCTTGGCACCGCCGGATATGGCTGGTCGGCGTTGCTGCACCCGTTGTCTCCGCTGCGCTTCGCGGACAAGCAGCCCGCGCCGCCGCAACCCAAGCAAGCTCCCGGTGCGCCTCCGATGGTCGGCGTTGCGCCCGACGAGGTGATCGCATTCAGTCCGGCCAGGTACACCGAGAGCTCAAGCTATCGGTTCATGCTGATCTACTGCCGGTTTGATTGCGACCTGAAGGACCAGGCAGCAAAGATCTTTACACTCGCGGTCACAACGAAAAAATAGCCTGCGCCATCGCGCAGACCTCGTTCGACCGCGCGTCCGGCGATCAATTCCGGCTGCGGTCGACCAGCGCGCGCTGCTTGATCCACGGCATCATCGCGCGCAGCTTGGCGCCGACGTCCTCGATCGGGTGGGCTGCGAGTTTCGCGCGCATCGCCTTGAACGAGGTCTGGTTGACGCGGTTCTCCAGCATCCAGTCCTTGACGAACTTGCCGGACTGGATGTCGTCGAGGATCTTCTTCATCTCGGCCTTGGTCTGCGGCGTCACCACGCGCGGGCCGGAAACGTATTCGCCATATTCCGCGGTGTTGGAGATCGAGTAGTTCATGGTGGCGATGCCGCCCTCGTAGATGAGGTCGACGATCAGCTTCACCTCGTGCACGCATTCGAAATAGGCCATCTCGGGCGCGTAGCCGGCCTCGATCAGCGTCTCGTAGCCGGCCTTCATCAGCTCGACCAGACCGCCGCAGAGGACCGACTGCTCGCCGAACAGATCGGTCTCGCATTCCTCCCGGAACGTGGTCTCGATGATGCCGGCGCGGCCGCCGCCGATCGCCGAGCCGTAGGACAGGCAGAGGTCGTGCGCGTTGCCCGATATATCCCTATGCACCGCCATCAGCACCGGCACGCCGGCGCCGCGCTGATATTCGGCGCGCACCGTGTGGCCCGGCCCCTTCGGCGCAATCATCATCACATCGAGGTCGGCGCGTGGTTCGATCAGATTGAAATGGATGTTGAGCCCGTGCGCGAACATCAGCGCCGCGCCGTTCTTCATGTGCGGCGCGAGGTGATCGCGGTAGATTTCGTGCTGCAATTCGTCGGGCGTCAGCATCATCATCACGTCGGCCCACTTGGCGGCATCGGCCACCTCCATGACCTTGAGCTTCTCGCCCTCGGCCTTGGCGACGCCCTGCGAGCCCTTGCGCAGCGCGACCGCGACGTCCTTGACGCCGGAATCGCGCAAGTTGAGCGCATGGGCGTGGCCCTGGCTGCCATAGCCGATGACGGCGACCTTCTTGCCCTTGATCAGGTTCAGGTCGGCGTCGCGATCGTAGTAGACACGCATTGGCAGGGGCCCTCTCTCGGCTGCTGGTTGAGGGGCAGAAACGGCAATCGGCGGCGAAAATCAAGCGCCGTGTGGCCGCGTTTCGGTCACAGCCAGCCCACGAGCTTGAACAGCGATCGCACCGCCAGCAGCAGGATCAAGGCGCCGACCATCAGCATCAGGGGGCGCGTCGCAACGATCCGGACCAGATAGCCCGCGAACGGCGCACTGACCAGCCCACCAATCACCAGCGGAACCACCGCCGTGAGCTCGGTGAGCCCCAGCGTGACGATGAAGGTGGCGGAGGTCGCAACCGTGATGAAGAATTCGGTCAGGTTGACCGATCCGATGACATAGCGCGGTACATGGCCGGTGCCGACCAGCGTCGAGGTCACGATCGGGCCCCAGCCGCCGCCGCCGATGGCGTCAAGGAGGCCGCCGGCAAAGCCGATCGCCGGCATGCCGTGCATGCTCGGCTCGACGGTGGCGAAGGGGCGCAAGGCCCGCGCCAGGATCAGCGCGCCCATCAGCGCGAGGTAGATGGCGACGAAGGGCGCGATCAGCTTACCGTCCACATTGGACAACACGGTCGCGCCGACGACGCCGCCGATCACGCCGGGGAGGGCGATGCGGCGCGCAATTCCCCAGTCGACATTGCGATGCCACCAATGCGAGGCGCCGGAGGCCGCGGTGGTGAAGATCTCGGCGATATGGGTCATGGCGCTGGCCTGCGCCGGCGCAACGCCGAAGCTCAGCATCACCGTGGTGGCGGTGACGCCGAAGGCCATGCCGAGCGCACCATCGACGAGTTGGGCCAACACCCCGACGAAGAAGAACAGCCACCAGCTCTCGTCCAATTGTCGCCCTTCCGGTGAGTGGCCGAAGGTGACAACACGGGACATCGCATTTGGTTGCGGAACGAACACATAGCCATGTTGCCGCGCCGCGCCGCGCCGCGATTGCTGCGCTGCTCGCAGAATATTCATCTTCAGAATTCGCGGAATTACGAAAAAATTACGCGGATTTTGGCACCGGCATCAGCAACCGCTTACATCCCTTCCGGCCCGCGGCCGATCGCCACGATCCCGGTGCGCGAGACTTCGACCAGGCCGATCGGCAGCATCAGCGCGACGAAGCTTTCGATCTTTTCGCTCGCGCCGGTGATCTCGAACACAAAGCTCTCGGTGCCGGCGTCGATGACGCGCGCGCGGAAGGCGTCGGCAAGCCGCAGCGCCTCGACCCGGTGCTCGCCGGTGCCGCGCACCTTCACCATCGCAAGCTCGCGCTGGATCGCGGGGCCGGCGCCGGTCATGTCGACCACGCGGTGCACCGGCACCAGCCGGTCGAGCTGGTTCTTGATCTGCTCGATCACCATCGGTGTGCCGCGGGTCGCGATGGTGATGCGCGAGAGGTGCTTCTGGTGCTCGGTCTCCGAGACCGTGAGCGAGTCGATATTGTAGCCGCGGCCGGAGAACAGGCCGATGACGCGCGCCAGCACGCCCGGCTCGTTGTCGACGATGATCGCGAGCGTATGCGCCTCGACAGTCTGCGAGATCGGCGCGGCGGGGTAATGGCTCGTGCTGGGGGTCATGCTCACAGAATTTGCTCCGCTTCACCGTCTCGCCTGCGGCAGACGGAAGAACAACTCATACGAAATCAACCTGACCCATTCGCGGCGTCGTCCCTGCGAAAGCGGGGACCCCTAGGCCGTGCCCAAGGTGTTGTGGCACGACCCAGCAAATCCATACACGGAGGGTATGGGTCCCTGCTTCGCAGGGACGACGGGCGAACGCATCGAGCGGGTCAGGTGTCACACCATCACCTTGCCTTCTTCCGTGACGGCGTCCTCGATCCTCACCGCAGCGTCGCCCAATATCATCTCGTTGTGGGCGCGGCCTGACGGAATCATCGGGAAGCAGTTTTCCGTGGGATCGACCACGCAGTCGAAGATCACCGGCTTCTTCACGTTGATCATCTCCATGATCGCGGCGTCGAGGTCGGCCGGCTTGTCGCAGCGGATGCCGACTGCGTGGTAGGCCTCGGCGAGCTTCACGAAGTCCGGCAGCGCATCCATGTAGCTTTCGGAGTAGCGGCCGCCGTGCAGCAGTTCCTGCCACTGCCGCACCATCCCCATGTACTTGTTGTTGAGGATGAAGATCTTGATCGGCAGCCGATACTGCGCCGCCGTCGACATTTCCTGCATGGTCATCAGCACCGACGCTTCGCCGGCGATGTCGATGACCAGCAAGTCCGGATGCGCAAGCTGCACGCCGACCGCCGACGGCAGGCCATACCCCATCGTGCCGAGGCCGCCCGAGGTCATCCAGCGGTTCGGCTCCTCGAACCCGTAGAGCTGCGCCGCCCACATCTGATGCTGGCCCACTTCGGTAGTGATGTAGGTGTCGCGGTCCTTGGTCAGCGCATAGAGCCGCTCGATCGCGTATTGCGGCTTGATGATCTCGTCCGAGTTTCGATAGGCGAGCGATTGGCGCGCGCGCCACTGGCCGATCTGCTTCCACCACGGCGCGATCGCCGCCGGGTCGGGCTTCGCCGCGCCCTCGCGCCACAGCCGCAGCATGTCGTCGAGCACGTTTGCGCAGTCGCCGATGATCGGAATGTCCACCTTGACGTTCTTGTTGATCGAGGACGGATCGATGTCGACGTGGATCTTCTTCGAGCCCGGCGAGAACGCGTCGAGCCGCCCGGTGATGCGGTCGTCGAAGCGGGCGCCGATGCAGATCATCAGATCGCAGCCGTGCATCGCCGTGTTCGCCTCGAAGGTGCCATGCATGCCGAGCATGCCGAGCCACTGCGGATCGGAGGCCGGATAGGCGCCGAGCCCCATCAGCGTCGAGGTGATCGGGAAACCGGTCGTGCGCACCAGCTCGCGCAGCAGCACGCTCGCCTGCGGACCGGAATTGATGATGCCGCCGCCGGTGTAGAACAGCGGGCGCTTGGCGGACCGCATCAGCGCGACCGCGGCCTTGATCCGTTCCGGGTCGCCCTTGAGCTTCGGCCGGTAGCCCTGGTGCGGAAACTCCTTCGGCTTCGAATAGCTGCCCTTGGCGAACTGGACGTCCTTCGGGATGTCGACCACGACCGGCCCCGGCCGCCCGCTGCGGGCGATGTGGAACGCCTCGTGCAGCACGCGCGGCAGATCGTCGACGCTCTTCACCAGGTAGTTGTACTTGGTGCAGGGCCGCGTGATGCCGACCGTGTCGCATTCCTGGAAGGCGTCGTTGCCAATGAGATGGGTCGGCACCTGCCCGGTGATGACGACGATCGGGATCGAGTCGCACAGGGCGTCGGTCAGGCCGGTGACCGCATTGGTGGCGCCGGGGCCGGAGGTCACCAGCACCGCACCGACTTTCCCGGTCGAGCGCGCATAGCCCTCGGCGGCGTGCACCGCACCCTGTTCATGGCGAACCAGGATGTGCTGCAGCCGGTTCGACTGCTGGAACAGCGCATCATAGATCGGCAGCACCGCTCCACCGGGATACCCGAAGATGTGCTGCACGCCCTGATCGACCAGCGCCTCGATCACCATCTCCGCGCCGGTCATTTCCCTCGCCGTCGGCTCCGTCGCCATGGTCCAACTCCTTCAATTCCTCAGTCATTCGGGCATCAAAAAAGGGGCCTAGAAGCCCCCTTGCGCACCGCCACAATCGCGGGTGGCCTAGCCACCCCCGGCGGTGCGCCTCCTAAGTACGGTAATAAAATTGCGCATTTCACTAGACCTTCGCCATTTCCTTGCGCGTTGTTATATGCACTGCGGCACGACCGGTCAAGCGGAAATGCGCCGCGGACCTCTCCGAAGAGAGTCCCGCGAGCCATCCTATCAACCGGCGTAGGGCGGGTTCGCTTTAACCCGCCATTCCATGCAAGACGGCGGGTTAAAATGAACCCACCCTACGCAGGTTTAATGGAACGATCTGCTAAGGGATGATGCTCACGCCGCCGATGCGATCGGTGTACTGCTTGATCTTCTGGCCGATGCCCTGGCGCATCGCTTGCACGTCCTTGACGGACGGCATGTCGCTCGCGGTCAGCGGCTTCTTCGAGGTGTCCCGGCCGATCGCGCTGCCAATCCGATGGACGTCCATGATCGTTTGATTCGGATCAGCGTCCAGCTTGTTATGCAGGAGCTCGTGAATGATAACGTTCGCGAGCACCCGCGACCGGCCAATGCCGCCGATGACCGTATCCATGTAGACCTCGGAACTGCACCGGCCGTTCGGACACCACGTCGTGCCGCTTCCGCCGGTGAACGGCGCACCGCGCTTTATGGCAATGCTGTGATTTGCGTCCGGCAAGAGGTAACAGAGCAAGTCGGTCGCGCCGACCGTTGCCGCCGTAGGTTCGGTGAAGAGGTTGCAACTCCCGAAAGTGGTGTGTTTGATCACGTCCTTGAAAAAGGCCATGATAAACGTTCCAGCCATGAATAGATCCCCTTCGCCAAAGCCGGGCTCGAAGTGAAAGCCCTTGACGAGGCAAACTTTCAGGTTGCCCGTGGCAGCGGGGCTGGCCATGGTCATTCTCCGATTTTGGGGTTCCGAAGATGCCGCGAGGTTGCAGCATTCGATCTCGCTGAGTAGTTGTGCGCGGGCGCGATTAGGTTCACGGCGTCAGCGATCGGCGCGCGCGGCGATCGAATTCCATGAGTATCGGTGGGGTGAGGACAAGCACCTTCCTTGTCCTGCATCACCGTCAGCGATCGAAAGCCCATGCACAACAACGCCGATCTCATCGTCGCCACCCTGAAAGCCGCCGGCATCAGCCGCGGCTTCGGCATCCCGAGCGGCAACGTGCTCCCGCTGATGGAGGCGATGCGCAAGGGCGGCCTCGACTTCGTGCTGACCGCCCACGAGGGCTCGGCGGCGTTCGCGGCCGACGTCAGCGGCCGCGTGACCGGAGCGCCGGGCCTCTGCATCGCGACGCTCGGACCGGGCGCGACCAACCTCACGACCGGGGTCGGCTCAGCGTTCCTCGATCGCTCGCCGCTGATCGCCATCACCTGCAACCTCAACACCGATCAGCTCGGCCGCCGCATCCAGATGTGGATCGACCACCACGCCTTGTTCAAGCCGATCACCAAGGCGACGCTGCGGCTCGAACACGGGCGCATCGGCGAGACGTTGCATGCGGCGCTCGCCACGGCGTTGCGTGAGCCGGTGGGGCCGGTGCACCTCGACCTGCCGGAAGACGTGGCGCTGAAACCGACGGATGAATCGGTGCCGGCCTTGGCGAAGCCCGTCGCGATCGCCGCCGCGCCCGAGACCGATATCCTGCGCGCCCGCGACTTGATCGCGGCCGCCCGGCGGCCGATCGCGGTGCTGGGCTCGTCCGCGATGCGCATGGCCGACCCCGGCCTGCTGCGCAAGGTGATCGAACGCCACAACCTGCCCTTCGCCACCACCACGATGGCCAAGGGCATGATCGACGAGGACGATCCGCTTTCGCTCGGCTGCATCGAACGCGCGTGCCGGCAGGTGCAACGCCGCATCTTGCACTCCGCCGATCTGATCGTGGGGCTCGGCTACGACACGATCGAGGTGGAATACGAGGCCTGGATCGGCGACGTACCGCTCCTGCAGATCGACATCGAGCCGCCCGATCTGGCGCCGTCGGTCAAGCTCGCGCATCAGGTCATCGGAAACCTCGACGCCGCGCTGACGCGCCTGGCCGAGCGCCCCGCCAGCGCCAATGCCTGGACCGCGCAGGCGCTGGCGCAGCATCGCCGCGCGTTCCAGGCCGCGCTGCGCCCGGCCGCGGACACCTTCACGGTGCACGCCGCAATCGACGCGGTCCGCCGCGCGCTGCCGCGAGAGGGCGTGCTCACCTTCGACGTCGGCGCACACACGCACCAGATCGGCAGCCAATGGAACGCGCACGCACCGAAAAGCTTCCTGATCACCAACGGCTGGTCGTCGATGGGTTTTGGGCTGCCCGCTGCGATCGCAGCAAAACTCGCGCGGCCCGATCTCCCGGTGGTGTGCCTGATCGGCGACGGCTGTTTCCAGATGACCTGTGGCGAGGTAGCGACCGCGAAGCGCCTCGGCCTCACGCTGCCGATCGTGGTGCTGGACGACCGCTGGCTCGCGCTCATCAAGGTGAAGCAGATCCGCCGCCAGTTCCCGCTCTACGGCACCGAACTGCAGGCTGAGGACTATCGTGAACCGCCCGTGCACTATTTCGGCGCGCCGGCGCTGGGCGTGCGCAGCGCCGATGCGCTCGAAGCGGCAGTGCGGACCGCGCTCGCCACCCAAGGGCCGACCGTGATCGAGGCGGTGGTGGATTCGGAGCACTACATCGATACGGTTTATGACTGATGCCTGATCCGCTCGATCACTTCCGCGGTCGTCTCTGCGAAAGCAGGGACGACACCCGGAATCGTTGAAGCGGATTCCGTATGAATACGGCGAACGTTATGGCGTTTGTGCCAGCGCCTCGCCGACGAAGTCCGCTACGTTCTGCGGCCCCACCCACGTCCATTCCGGCAACTGATTGCGAAACCACGTAGCCTGCCGCTTGGTATAGCGGCGGGTGTCGCGCTTGCCGCCCTCGGCAGCTTCAGCGAGCGTGATCTCGCCACGCAAGTAGCGAACGAGCGACGGCACGCCGTGCGCCTTCATCGCCGGCAGCGCAGGGTCGAGGTTGCGTGCGGCGAGCGCGCTCACTTCGTCAAGAGCGCCCGCGGCCAGCATGGCTTCGAAACGCGCGTCGATGCGCCGATAGAGCTGCGCGCGTTCGACATCGAGGAAAATCTTGACGGTTTGCGTTGCATCGAGCGAAGGCGGCATGCCCTCGCGGTGCCAGTCCGCCAGCGAACGCCCCGTCGCCAGCACGACTTCGAGCGCGCGGGTGATGCGGGAACGGTCGCCCGGCATCAGCCGCTCCGCCGCCGCCGGATCGCGCACGCTCAGCTCGCCATAGAGCGATCCGACGCCTTCGGCGCTCAGCCGTTCGCGCACGGCGGCGCGGATGTCCGCCGGGATCGGCGGGACCGCCGCAAGGCCGCGGGTGAGCGCCTTGAAATAGAGCCCGGTGCCGCCGACCAGAATGGGCAGCCGTCCGCTCGTCTCCGCCGCGGCGATCGCCGCACGCGCATCGACGCACCAGCGTCCGACCGAATAGTTCTCGGCCGCATCGACGTGACCGTAGAGCAGGTGGGACACGCGCGACTCCTCGTCCGGCGTCGGCCGCGCGGTGATGATGCGCAGGTCGCGATAAACCTGCATGGAATCAGCGTTGATGATCGCGCCATCGAGTTTCTCCGCCAGCGCGAGCGCCAGCGCCGACTTGCCGCTCGAGGTCGGGCCGGCGAGGAGGATGGCGGTGGGTTTGGTCATAGCGTCGAGCTAGACCGCCGGGGCGGCACGAATCAACGGCCATGCTTGCGAGAGGCCAAGGACTTCCTCAGAGTATGTCATGCTGGATTGGAGCCAATGTCCCGCGGAGCCTCGCGGTCGCGTGAAGTTTCACGTGACCGAAGTGGTTGCCGCGGTGAAGCTCTACGCGCCGGCGACTTCGTGGAGCTGAAGTTTCTTCTGGAAGAATGGCCCTTCGGAGCATTCTGGACCGGCGCGCTCCGATATTGAATCCGGCGGCGGCGGCGCTTAGAAACCGCGGCGACCACAATCACCCTCTGCGGAGTTCCCCATCTTGTCCCTCATCAAGCCGTTCCGCGCCCTGCGCCCCGCGCCCGGACGCGCCGCCGAGATTCTTGCTCCCCCCTATGACGTGCTCTCCAGCGCCGAGGCGCGCGAGCAGGCCATGGGGAAGCCGTGGAGCTTCCTGCACATCTCCAAGCCCGAGATCGATCTCGATCCCGCGACCGACCCGTATGACCGCGCGGTCTACGCCAAGGCAGCGGAAAATCTCGGCCGCCTGATCGCCGCCGGCGCGGTGATCCGCGACGACAAGCCGCGCTATTACGTCTACCGCCAGACTTGGCGCGACCGCATCCAGACCGGGCTTGCGGCGGTCGCCTCGCTCGCCGACTACGCCACCAATCGCGTGCGCAAGCACGAGTTCACGACCCCGGTGAAGGAGGACGACCGCGTCCGGCAGATCGAAGCGGTCAACGCGCAGACCGGTCCGGTGATGATGGGCTATCCGCCGGCGCCGGAAATCGACGCCATGCTCGCGGCCGTCGCGTCGGGTGCGCCGGATGTGGACGTGTTGGCCGACGACGGCGTCCGCCACCAGATGTGGGTGATCAGCGACGACGCCACCATCGACAAGCTCACGCGCGCTTTCGAAGCGCTGCCGGCGATCTACATCGCCGACGGGCACCACCGCTCGGCGGCGGCGGCACGGGTCGCGGCGGCGCGCGCCGGCGAAGGCTCGCACAGCTATTTCCTTTCGGTGATCTTCCCGCATCACCAGATGACCATCCTCGACTACAACCGCGTGATCCGCGATCTCAACGGCCGCAGCCCCGAACAGCTTCTCGCCGCGCTGCGCGAGTGCTTCGCGGTTGCGGAGGCCGCCGCGCCGGTCCACCCCGCGGCGGCGAACGAATTCGGCATGTATCTCGCGGGGCGCTGGTACCGGCTCGCGCTGCGCCCCGAACTCGTGCCTGCCAGCGATCCGATCGGGCGGCTGCCGATCACGCTGCTCACGCGTAACCTGATCGAGCCGCTGTTCAACATCACTGACCCGCGCACCGACAAGCGCGTCGATTTCATCGGCGGCGGCCGCGGCCTCGGCGAGCTCGAGCGCCGCGTCAAGTCGGGCGAGATGGCGGTCGCCTTCGCGCTTTATCCGACGCAGATGGCCGACCTGATGGCGGTCGCCGACGCCGGTGGCATCATGCCGCCGAAGTCCACCTGGTTCGAACCAAAGCTCGCCGACGGCATGGTCAATCACGTGCTGGATTGACAGCGCCGCGGACTCACTTGTGTCCCGGACAATTGAGCGCATAGCGCGAACGCTGATCCGGAACCCAGGAGAGAAGTGACGGCGGCAGGTCGTCTCAATATTGCGCGGCGCGAGTGTTCCGCTGGGTCCCGGATTGCGTTCGCTTCGCTTGCACGCGTCCCGGACACCAGTGCGTCGCATCGCCGTCGCGGCATTGCAACGCCATAGCCCGCCGATCTAGTCTCCCCGGCAGACCAGCCATCAGGGAGACCAGGATGAAAAAGCCGTCCGAATCCAACGATTTGCGGTTGCATCGCGGAAGGTCCGCGGCAGCAACCCTCGCCGGCCTTGCCGGCATCCTGCTGGCGACCACCGGCAGCGTCAACGCGGCGGACGTGACCTTCGACCGCCTGCGCCATCCCGAGCCGCAGAACTGGCTGATGAATCACCACGATTTCAGCTCGCACCGCTATTCCGCGCTCGACGCGATCAACAAATCGAACGTCAAGAACCTCCACCTCGCGTTTGCGGTCGCGATCGGCGGCACCTCGGGCACGGAGAACCTGGAGGCGACCCCGCTGGTCGAGGACGGCTTCATGTATATGACCGACGCCTGGGGCGTGGTCTACAAGATCGACGTCCGCTCCGGCACGCGCGGCGACATCGTCTGGAAGATGAATCCCAAGCAGGAGAAGATCGAGCGCAACCGCGGCGTCGCGCTGTGGGGCGATCTCGTGATCTCCGTCACCGGCCGCGACGGCCGCGTGATCGCGACCGACAAGGAAACCGGCAAGGTGGTCTGGGACAAGAACCTGCACGACCAGCCGGACGTGAACCTCAACGCCGCCCCGCTGGCGCTCAAGGATGAGATCATCGTCGGCGCGTCCGGCGGCGACGGCGGCGTGCGCGACTGGATCGCGGGACTTGACCCCAAGACCGGCGACGTGAAGTGGAAGACGTTCTCAGTTCCCGGCCCCGGCGAGCCCGGGCACGAGACCTGGAAGGACAAGAACAACGCCTGGCAGACCGGCGGCGGCGCGTTCTACGTCACCGGCGCCTACGATCCCGACACCAACATCACCTATTGGGGCTCCGGCAACCCGTCTCCGAAATACAACTCGTCGTACCGCCCCGGCGACAACCTCTATACCAACAGCGCGCTCGCGATCGACGCCGCGACCGGCAAGGTCAAATGGTTCCATCAGTACACGCCGAATGACACGATGGACTATGATGAGACCGGCACGCACATTCTGATCGACGCCAAGGTCAACGGCGAGGACCGCAAGGTGCTCGCGCACGCCGGCCGTAACGGCTTTTACTACAATTTCGACCGCACCAACGGGCAGTTCCTGAAGGCCACGCAATACGTGCCGGAAGTAACCTGGACCAAGGGCATCGATCCGAAGACCGGCAAGCCGGTCGATTACGATCCCGGCAAGGACATACAGACCTACGCCGCTCCGGTCGCGAAGATCGTGGCGGGGGACAAAAGCACCGGCGTGTGTCCGGCGGTGCCGGGTGGCAGCAATTTCTGGCCGGCGGCCTACAGCGAGAAGACCAAGCTGCTCTACGTTCCGGAAATCGAAAGCTGCTCCTGGATCAAGCGCGACCAGGCCCGGCACATTCGCGGCAGGTTTGAGGGCGGCGCGTTCGGCTACGACTCGCGCGTGACCAGCGGCGTGGTGATGGTCGATCCCGCCAGCGGCGAGGTGAAGGGCCGCAAGGCGTTCCCCTATCCGAACTCGTCGGGCGCGCTCGCGACCGCCGGCGGCGTGGTGTTCACCGCGCTGCTCGACGGCACGCTCATGGCGCTCGACGACCAGACGCTGGACGAGCTGTGGTCGATCAACCTCGGCACCGGCATCAACGCGCCGCCGATGACTTATTCGGTCAACGGCAAGCAATACATCGCAATCGCGACCGGGCTCACGCGCAACCAGATCGGCCGCCTCGCCAACACGCCCGAGCTGAAGAACTTTTCCAAGAACGCGACGATGGTGTTCGTCTTCGCGCTCTGACTTCTTCCCCTCCCCGCTTGCGGGGAGGGGTACCAAGCGCCGCGACAGGCCCAAGGATCGTGGGCCGAGAATCATTCAAGAACCATTGCAACAAACTGGAGGAAACAATGAAGCATCACTTCGGCCTCTGCCGCGCCATGACCGGCGCCTCGGCGCTCACAGCTCTTACAGGCGCCCTGCTCGCCGGCACGGCAGCGTCCGCCGCCGACGTCACCTATGAGCGGCTGGTCAATCCCGAGCCGCAGAACTGGCTGTCGTATAATCGCGACTACAACGCGCAGCGCTATTCGCAGCTCGACGCGATCAACAAATCGAACATCAAGAATCTCAAGTTGCTCTTCGCGGTGCCGCTCGGTGGCAAGTCGGCGGGCGAAAGCATCGAAGCGACGCCGCTGGTCGACGACGGCTTCATGTATATCGTCGATAGCTGGGGCGTCGTGAGCAAGATCGACGTGCGCTCCGGCAACGCCGGCAAGATCCTCTGGAAGATGGACCCCAAGCTCGACAAGCAGGACCGCAACCGCGGCGTCGCGCTCTGGGGCAATCTGGTGATCTCGATCACCGGCTATGCCGGCCACGTGATCGCGACCAACCGCGACAGCGGCCAGGTGGTCTGGGACAAGAACCTCACCGATCAGCCGGACCTCGAACTCACGGCCGCGCCGCTCGCGCTCAAGGACGAGATTTTGGTCGGCGGCTCCGGCGGCGATCGCGGCCTGCGCGGCTGGCTCGCGGCGCTCGATCCCAAGACCGGCGACATCAAGTGGAAGACCTACTCGATCCCGGCGCCCGGCGAGCCGGGCAGCGAGACCTGGAAGGACAAGGACAACGCCTGGCAGACCGGCGGCGGCTCCTACTACGGCACTGGCGCCTACGATCCCGCCAACAACCTCACCTATTGGGGCTCGGGCAACCCGGTGCCGGCGTTCAATTCGTCATTCCGGCCCGGCGACAACCTCTATACGTCGAGCGCGATCGCGTTCAACGCGACCAGCGGGAAGATCACATGGTGGCATCAGTACACGCCAAACGACAATCGCGACTATGACGAGACCGGCTCGCACATCCTGATCGACACCAAGATCAACGGCGAGAACCGCAAACTCGTCGCGCATGCCGGGCGCAACGGCTTCACCTACACCTTCGATCGTCTCAGCGGCCAGTTCCTCAAGGCCACGCAGACCGTGAAGGAACTGACCTGGACCAAGGGCATCGACCCCAAGACCGGCAAGCCGGTCGACTACGATCCGAACAAGGACATCCAAGTCTACAACGAGAACCCCGCCAACTTTGCGGACAAGGTGACCCGCCAGATCTGCCCGAGCATCACCGGCGGCACCAATTTCTGGCCGGCGTCGTACAGCCCCAAGTCCGGCAATCTCTACATCTCGGCCTATGAAGGCTGCGGCGGCGTCAAGGTGGACACCAGCGCGCACGTGCGGGGCAGCTTCTTCGGCGGCAGCCCGGCCACCGGCCCCAACATCACCAGTTCGGTCACCATGATCGACCCGGTCAGCGGCGAATTGAAGAAGCGCGCCGAGTTTCCCTATCCAAACTCGTCGGGAGTGCTCTCGACTGCCGGCGGCCTGGTGTTCACCGGCCTGCTGGACGGCACCGTCGTGGCGCTTGACGACCAGACGCTCGCGGAAGTTTGGCGCTTCAACGTCGGCACCGGCTTCAACGCCGCGCCCATGAGCTATGGGGTGAACGGCAAGCAATACATCGCGATCGCGTCCGGCGTGTGCTGCGTCCGCCCGTCGGGACAGGTGAGCAATTCGCTCGCCGGCGTGCGGCGTAATCCGGAACTGAAGAACCAGTCGAACGCGACCGTGCTGTACGTGTTTGGGCTGTGACGTGTAGTTGCTTCCTCGCTCCTCTCCCCCTGGTGGGGAGGGGTCGGGGGTGGGAGCCGTGCCACGAATGAAAGCTTCGAAGTGATGGCTCGTGGCGCGCCCCCACCCCGCCCTGCCCGCAAGCGGGAGGAAGAAGAAAAAAGAAGAGTGCTGCAATTCCCCGGCTCGCACCGAGCGTAATGCCGTACGGAGGCTAACAATGAATCGATCCATCTTCTTCCGACGCGCGCTGATTGCCACGACCGCGCTCGCCGCGCTTGTGCTGCCCGCCCGCGCCGCCGACGTCACCTATGAGCGGCTGCAGAATCCCGAGCCGCAGAACTGGCTCATGAATCATCATGACTTCAGCTCGCAGCGCCATTCCAAGCTCGACATCATCAACAAGTCGAACGTCAAGAACATGCACCTGCTGTTCGCCATCGCGCTCGGCGGCACGACCGGCAACGAGGCGCTGGAGGGGACGCCGCTGGTCGACGACGGCTTCATGTACATCACCGACCACTGGGGCGTGGTGTACAAGATCGACGTGCGCGACGGCAAAGCCGGCCGCATCGTCTGGAAGATGGACCCCAAGCAGGAGAAACTCGATCGCAACCGCGGCGTCGCGCTGTGGGGCAATCTCGTCATCTCGGTCGCGTCGCTCGACGCGCGCGTGATCGCGACCGATAAGGAGACCGGCGTCGTCGTCTGGGACAAGAACCTGCGCGACCAGCCGGACCTGTTCATCACGGCCGCGCCGCTCGCGCTCAAGGATTCGATCATCGTCGGCGCGTCGGGCGGCGACCGCGGCGTGCGCGACTGGGTCGCCTCGCTCGACGCCAAGACCGGTAACGTGAACTGGAAGACGTTCTCGATTCCCGCGCCCGGCGAGCCTGGGAGCGAGACCTGGAAGGACAAGAACAACGCCTGGCAGAGCGGCGGCGGCGCGTTCTACGTCACCGGCTCCTACGATCCGGCCAGCAATCTCACCTATTGGGGATCGGGCAATCCGGTGCCGGGCTACGATGCGCAGTACCGGCCCGGCGACAATCTCTACACATCGAGCGCGATCGCTTTCGACGCCGCCAGCGGCAAGATTTCCTGGTGGCATCAGTACACGCCGAACGACAACCGCGACTACGACGAGACCGGCACCCACATCCTGATCGACACGAAGGTGAATGGCGAGGATCGCAAGATCGTGTCGCACGCCGGCCGCAACGGTTTCCAGTACATCTTCGATCGCGGCAACGGCCAGTTCCTCAAGGCCAACCAGTACGTCAAGGACGTGACCTGGACCAAGGGCATCGACCCGAAGACCGGCAAGCCGGTCGAATACGACCCGACCAAAGAGTTCCAGCTCTATGCCGAGCCCGCCGACGCCAACGCCGACAAGCGCGCGCGCCGGGTCTGCCCCGACACCGCGGGTGGCAACAACTACTGGCCGGCGTCGTACAGCCAGAAGACCAAGATGCTCTACATCCCGGCCAACGAAGGTTGTGCCACCGTCACGCCGGATTACGGGGCGCATGTGCGCGGCAACTTCGCCGGCGGCAAGACCGCCGATGCCGGTCGCCTCACGTCGAGCGTGGTCATGGTCGATCCGACCACTGGCGAAGTGAAGGGGCGCAAGGAACTGCCCTATCCGAACTTCGCCGGCGTGCTCTCGACCGCGGGCGGCATCGTGGTCACCGCGCTGCTCGACGGCACCATTGTCGCGCTCGACGACACCACCCTCGAAGAGCTGTGGCGCGTCAACGTCGGCTCCGGCGTCAATGCGCCACCGATGACCTATGCCGTCAACGGCAAGCAATACATCGCGATCGCGTCCGGCCTGTTCCGCAACGCCAAGAACAAGGCCGCCCGCATGCCCGAGCTGAAGAACATGGCCAACGCGACGATGATCTTCGTGTTCGGACTGTGATACTTTCTTTCTGCCTCTCCGCGCCCCTCCCCCTTGTGGGGAGGGGGAAGAGGCCGCCGCGGCGCCAGCATCGCGACCGCGCCTTGCATCACGACCGCGCCTTGCATCACCGTTACTGAGTACGGAGGTTAGAATGAGACAAACTTTCAGGTCCGCGCTGATTGCTACGACTGCGCTCACGATATTCGGCACGCTGGCGCTGCCCGCCCGCGCCGCCGACATGACGTTCGAGCGCCTGCGCAATCCCGAGCCGCAGAACTGGCTCATGAACCACCACGACTACAGTTCGCAGCGGCACTCCGCGCTCGACATCATCAACAAATCGAACGTCAAGAACCTCAAGCTCGCCTTCGCGGTCCCGCTCGGCGGCAGCGCCGCCAACGAGTACACCGAGGCGACCCCGCTCGCGGAGGACGGCTTCCTCTACATCACCGACGTGTGGGGTGTGGTCTACAAGATCGACGCGCGCGACGGCATGACCGGCAAGGTGGTGTGGAAGATGAACCCCGGCCAGGAAAAGCCCGACCGCAATCGCGGCGTGGCGCTCTGGGGGAACCTGGTTATCTCCGTCACCGGCCTCGACGGCCGCGTGGTCGCGACCGACAAGGAGACCGGCAAGGTCGTGTGGGACAAGAAGATCGGCGATCAGGCCGACCTCGAACTCACCGCCGCGCCGCTTGCGCTCAAGGATTCCGTCATGATCGGCGCGTCGGGCGGCGACAACGGCGTGCGTGACTGGCTCGCCGCGCTCGATCCCAAGACCGGCAACACGCAGTGGAAGACCTTCATCGTTCCCGCCCCCGGCGAGCCCGGCAGCGAGACCTGGAAGGACAAGGCCGACGCCTGGCGCACCGGCGGCGGCGCGCTGTACGTCACCGGCTCCTACGATCCGGCGACGAACCTCACCTATTGGGGCACCGGCAACCCGGTGCCGCGCTACAACTCCGCCTATCGTCCCGGCGACAATCTGTTCACCGACAGCTCGGTGGCGTTCGACGCCGCAACCGGCAAGATGCAGTGGTATTTCCAGCACACCGCGAACGACAACCACGACTATGATTCGGCCGGCCCGCAGATCCTCGTCGATGGCAAGGTCAACGGCGAGGATCGCAAGCTCCTTATCCTCGCCAACCGCAACGGCTTCAACTACACGCTCGATCGTTCGAACGGCCAGTTCCTCAAAGCGGTGCAATATTCCGCCAAGGTGACCTGGACCAAGGGCATCGATCCGAAGACCGGCAAGCCGGTCGATTACGATCCGGCGAAGAACGTGCAGACGTTCAATCACGATTGGAAGGGCAACGAGGACGAGGTCAAGAACTCCTGCCCCGATGTGCACGGCGGCACCAATTTCTGGCCGCCGTCCTACGACCCGAAGACCAAGCTGATGTACATCGCCGGCAACGAGGGCTGCGCCAACATCAGGCCTGATCCGACCGCGCACGTCCGCGGCAAGTTCGGCGGCGGCGGCTATGTCAACGAAGCGCGCATCACGGGATCGCTGTCGGTGGTCGATCCGGCATCCGGCACGCTCAAGGCGCGCAAGGACCTGCCGTACGCGAACCACGCCGGGGTGCTGACCACCGCAGGCGGCATCGTGGTGATCGCGACGCTCGACGGCACCATCCTCGCGCTCGACGACCAGACGCTCGACGAGTTGTGGCGGGTCAATGTCGGCACCGGCTTTGTCGCCCCGCCGATGACCTATGCGGTGAACGGCAAGCAATACATCGCGATTGCTTCGGGGCTCAATCCGGTGGCGCGGGCGAAGCTCGCGCGCTCGCCCGAGATGAAGAACCAGAGCAACGCCACGATGCTGTTCGTGTTCGGGTTATGATGGGTCTAAGAGCACCCTGGGCCCGCATGCTCGTTGCGCCCCCTCCTCTGCGCCCCTCCTCCTTGTGGGGGGCAAGTGCCGCAACCTGAGACTTCGAAGTAATCACTTGCGGCACGCTCCCCACCCCGACCCTCCCCACGAAGGGAGGAAGAAGAGGCGCTCGCGGGCCGCGCGGCGCGCTTAGCCGAAAGGCTCCAGGCGCCAACTGTACTAACATTCGGAGAGAAACTTCGCTGAACAAACAAAGCTCAAGGGAGGACACCATGATCGATCGTCGCACATTCGCTACGCTCCTCGCCGGCGTCGTCGCCGCACCGAGACTGTCGCGGGCTCAGGGCGCGAACGGAAAAGTCGTGTTCTATGCGAGCCTCGGGCCGGAGCTGACTCTCTACAGCGTCAACGCCGACGATGCGGCGATGGTCAAACGCAATACCGTTTCGGTTCCAGGCAACATCCAATACGCCTGGCCGCATCCATCGAAGGAATATTTCTACGTCGTGTCGAGCAATGGCGGTCCCGCCGTGGCCGGCGACAAGCACGTAGCGAGCGCCTTCAAGATCGATCCGGCGACCGGCGCGCTGACGCCGCATGGCGCGCCGCAGATGCTGCCGTCGCGGCCGATCAACACCAGCGTCGACATGGCCGGCGAATATCTGCTCACCGCGTTCAACGATCCGAGCAGCCTGACCGTGCATCGCATCAACAAGGACGGCTCGCTCGGCGAGCGCGTGAACCAGCCGGGCCCGCTCGACACCGGCAAATACGCGCATCAGATCCGCGCCACGCCCGACAACGCGAACGTCATCCTGGTCACGCGCGGCAACAACGCGCCGGGCGACAACCCGGTGAACCCCGGCTCGATCAAGACCTTCAGCTTCAAGAACGGCGTGCTCGGCAACCTCGCCGCGATCGCGCCCGGCGACGGCATGCACTTTGGGCCGCGGCATCTCGACTTCCACCCGACGCAGCCGTGGGTCTACGTGTCGATCGAAAGCCAGAACAAGCTCTACGTCTACAAGCGCGAGCCCGCGACCGGGCTTTCGCGCGCTCCGCTGTTCGTGAAGGAGACGCTCAGCGATCCGGCCTCGAAGGCGCGGCAGGGCGCCGGGCCGATCCACGTCCATCCGAACGGGAAGTTCGTTTATCTCACCAACCGCGCCTCCAGGCTGACCGATTACGAGGGCAAGAAGGTGTTCGCGGGCGGCGAGAACACCGTTGTGGTCTACGCGATCGATCCGAGCAGCGGTGAGCCGACGCTGATTCAAAGCATTGATGGCCGGCTCAACCAGATGCGCACCTTCGGCATCGATCCAACGGGACGCATGCTCGTGGTCGCCAGCACCTCGCCGATCCCGCTGCGCGAGGGCAATGTTGTCAAAACGCTGAGCGCCGGCCTCTCGGTGTTCCGCATCGGCAACGACGGCAAGCTCGAGTTCGTGCGCAAATACGACGTCGATGCGACCGCGCAGAAGCAGCAGTTCTGGGCAGGGATGGTGGCGCTAGGATAGCGACCATGTCCCGTTGAGCTCGATCGGCGGGCCGCGTTCCGTCACGGCGTCGATGAACTGACGGCACGCTCTCGAATCGAGTTAAGGCGCCAATGTCAGCTCGAACCGCACGATGCTCTCGAACTGTCCTTCGGTCTCGCGGCCCGAATGCGGGTCGTATTGCGTCTGCCCCTTCTTGCGGAAGTAATGGACTTCGAACTGGGCGACCGCGCCGCCCTCCACCGCCTTCTTGCAGCGCTGCTTGATGAAGGTGCGCCCGATCGGCGTCTCGCCGTCGTCGGGCGGCAGCTCGGCGCAGTCCCAGCCTTCGCGGCCGTAGCGCGCGGTGAGGAAGTTGCGCAGCAGATAGGACTCTTCGCGGTCGCGCGAGGTGTCGCGCGGATCGCTCACGATGCGGATGCCGGCGAGGACGCCATTGTCGCCGAAGCGCGCGGAGAGCACGACCGGAAAATCGTAGACCTTGGTGCCGGAGAATTTCTCGATCTCGGTCGCGAAATCGTTGGCCTTCGCCCAGTATTCGAGCTCGTCGTCGTAGCGGAAGTAAACCTCGCGCAGCCCGTCCGGCTCCGGCCGGCAGCGCCGGAAGCCGGCGAAGCCGTTGAGCGGCAGCGACGGCGCGCCGCCGTTGGTGCCGCAGGCATAGTCGGCGAACTCGTCGGGCAGCGCCTCGGCCTTGGTCCCGAGCTTGAGGTCCCACACCTCGGCGCGCCTCGGCTGCTGCGCGCGCGCGGCGCTGGCGGCGGAGATCAGCAGCGCGAGCGTGAAGACGAAGAACAAAAGGACCGGCGATCCGATTGCAGCCCCGTGGTCCCCGCGCCGGCGGCAACCCATAGGCCGTGTCCTCGGGCTTTTGCAGCTACCGCGAAAAACCTCATGCTCGGAGCGTATCGGTCCCCGCCGGCGCGGGGACGACGAACTCACTCGCTCCACCACACGCCATCTCATTCGTGCACGCTGCCGTCGGGCATCAGCGCGCCCTTGAGGTTGGCGCCTTCGAGATTGGCGTCGGTGAGGATCGCACGGGTGAGGCGCGAGTCATGAAGGTCGGCGCCCGCGAGATTGGCGCCGGTCAAGTCGGCGCCGAACAGATCCGCTTCCGAGAGGTTCGCGCCCTTGAGATTGGCCTCGCGCAGCACCGCCTCGACCAGGCCGGAATTGTTGAGATCGGCGCCCTCGAGATTGGCGCGCCGCAGCGATGCCTCGACGAGGTTGGTGGCGGTGATCTTGGCGCCGCGCAGCGAGGCGTCGTCGAGACGCGCGCCGAGCAGCATCGCACCGTCGATTGTCGCGCCATCAAGCTTGGTGCGCACCATGCGCGCCTTGCCCATCTTGCCATTGGTGAGGTCGGCGCCGCTGAGGTCGGCAAGGCTCAGGTCCGCCTCGTAGAGCATCGCGCCGTCGAGCTTCGCCTTCGTCAGCAAGGCATTCTTGAGGTCGGTCTTGTTGAGGTTCGCCCCGGTCAGATCGGCGCCGGTGAAATTGGTGCGCAACAGCTTGGCGCGGTGGAAGACCGCGCCGGCAAGCTTCGCGCCCGACAGGTCCGCGCCGGAGAGATCCTTGCGCTTGAAGGCGCCGTGCTCAAGCGAGCAGTTGGGGCACGCCTTCGAGCGGCCGGCGAGGAAATCGCCCTCCCCGTCCGCCGCGGCCGCGAGCGGAATGAGACACAGCGCCAGCATGAAACCCGCCGACATCCAACGAGCACGCAACCTCATGACTTTCCCTTCCGGCGTCCGAATAACTCGTCATCCTCGCATATTTCGCAAACGCGCCAAAGACCGGGCAGGTGCGGCGCGGCGTTCGCGATCACCCCCCGCCGGTTGTGAACCGGGCACGAACCGAATAGCTTGCCCGTTCAAACTCATGTCCCGGAACATTCTGCCATGTCCCTGCGGTTCCTGGTTCTCCTGAGCAGCACCCTCGTGCTCGGCGTTGCGTGCGCGCCGGCGGCGTTCGCGGCCCCGGGCGCGGGCGCGCCACCGACCCGGATCGAAATCTGGGACCTCAAGCTCGGCAGCCCGGTTGGCGAGCTGCCAGACGAGTTCATCGATCTCGCCTGCGGAACCAACGGCGGGCCGCCGTCGGCGCCGCTCAATGCGTTCGGCGATTTCCGCCGTTGCCGGGCCGAGCCCTCGGGGCTGCGCGAGGTCTATTTCCGCTATGACGACGAGTGGGAATACTGGGCCAAGGCCAACGACCTCGGCGACCAGATGGAGCAGTATACCGGCACCAAGACCTATGGCTTCCCGATCGTCGCCTCGGCGCTGATCGACAACGACGGCATCCTGCGCGGCATCCGCATCGTCAGCGATCCGCGCGACACCTCGCAGAACCGCGACGAAGCCTATTTCCTGCGCAATTTCCTCACCGCGCGGCTCGGGCGCGAAGACTGGAAGTGCGAGGATTTTCCGCTGGCGGACGGCGAGAGCGCGGTCGGCGGCGTTTTCGTCAAGCAGCAATGCCGCAAGCAGATCGACGAGCACACCACCGCCTCGCTCGCCACCCGCTACCTGCGCAAGCCGGGGCAGGCCCAGTTCGACCCGCAGAGCGGGCGCGAGACGGTCGGTCAGTTCGACAGCACGGTGCGGTTCGAGCTGGTGCGGGGGAAGTGAAAGTCGGGCCTGCTCTCCCGCCCGCACCTTTCGGAACAGTATGCCGTTGACCTGTCATCCCGGACGGCCCGCAGGGCCGATCCGGGACCCAACTCTCTGTACGTTCAGCATGCAACCCGACGCTGCGCACATGCTGCCCGTTGGTCCCGGCTCTCGCTGCGCTCGGCCGGGATGACCATTCGAGTTCAGCGCATTACAGCGAGAACACGAACAGCATCGGCTGGTTGCGCTGCTCCTTCAACTCCGGGATCAGCGCGAACTTGCCGAGCGCGATCCGGCTCAGGCCAGCCAGGATGGCGATGTACTGTTTGCCGTTGACCTCGAACGTCATCGGCGGCGCGTTGAAGCCGTCGCCGACGTTGATCTTCCACAGAGGTTGAAGCGTGGTGTCGTCGTAGGCCATCAGCGTGCCGTCGGTGAAGCCGGTGAACACCAGCCCGCCGGCAGTCGACAGCGCGCCGCCGTAGTTCGGATACGGAACGTGCACGCTCTTCTTGATCTCGCCGGAGAGTGGATCGGCCATCGACACGTTGGTCTCGTAGCGCTCGGCCTTGTAGCTGCCGCCCTTCCAGTCGCCGGCCTTGTTGGAGAGGCTCGGATTGAGCGTCAGGTCGGCGCAGGGCGTAAGCGCCGGGATGTAGAGCATGTGGGTGCGCTGGCTGTAGGTCGACGGCCAGTAGTTGTTGCCGCCCGACGGCGACGGGCACATTTTCTTGGTGCGCTCCTCCAGCGTCGGCGCCGCCACGCCGGCGTAGGTCTGCAGATCCTTTTTGGGATCGTAGTCGACCGGCTTGCCGGTCTTCTGGTCGATACCCTTCGTCCAGTTCACGTTGTCGAGGTACGGCTTGGCCATCACCGTCTGCCCGTTCGAGCGCTCCATCGTGTAGAGGAAGCCGTTGCGGGCGGAGTGCGTGATGAGCTTGCGGGTCTCGCCGTTGACCTTGCCGTCGATCAGGATGTGCGTGCCGGTCTCGTCGTAATCCCACATGTCGCCGGGCGTGTACTGGAAGTACCAGTTCATCTTGCCTTCATCGGGATTCCAGGAGATCACGCTGTTGGTATAGAGGTTGTCGCCCGGCCGGTAGGTCGGGTCGAACATCGGGACCGGGTTGCCGGTGCCCTGGATCAACTGGTTCGAGGCCACGTCGTAGGTGCCGGTGACCCACATCGCGCCGCCGCCGGTCTGCCAGGCGTTGTTGTGATCCTTCCAGGTCTCGCTGCCGGGCTCGCCCGGCGCCGGGATCACATATTTGCGCCACAGCAGCTTGCCGGTCTTGGCGTCGAGCGCCGCGATGAAGTCGCGCACGCCGCGGTCGCCCCCGGCTGCGCCGACGATGATCTTGTCCTTGACCGCGAGCGGAGCCGCGGTGAGCTGCAGATCGGACTGCTGGTCGGAGAGATTCGTCTGCCAGGCGATCTTGCCGGTCTCCTTGTCGGTCGCGACGATGCGCGGCGGATAGTTGGCAGTGGAGACGACGTAGTTGCCCCACAGCGCGGCGCCGCGGTTGGAGAGCGGCAGCTTCTCCTGCTTGGGATCCATGCGCCAGACGATGCGGCCGGCATCGCCGGAGCGGCCATCGATCTTGTAAACGACCCCCCACAGATCGACGATGTAGAGGAAGCCGTCTTCGGCGAGCGGCGTCGCCTGCAGATTCTCGTTGATCGAGTTGCCGCCGAGCGCGACCGCGTAGGCGAGCTTGAGGTTCTTGACGTTATCCTTGTTGATCTTGTCGAGCGGCGAATAGCGCTGGCCGTCGTAGCTGCGATGATTCATCAGCCAGTTCTGCGGCTCCTTGTCCGGATTGGCGAGCCGGTCCGGCGTGACTTCAGCCGCGAGCGCGGGCGCCGCCAGCGCCAGCACGCTGCCCGCGAGCAACACATTGCGGATCGAGCGAGTGGTGGATGTCATGATGGTCTTTCCTCCTGGTTAAGCATCTATCGGCTGTGCAAGATCAACTCGGAACCTCCGTCATCCCCGCGAGGGCGGGGACGACAAGCTCAGAGCTTGCGATCGCGAGCCCTTACAGCGCGAACACGAACAGCATCATCTGATTGCCCATCTCCTTGAGCTCGGGCGAAAAGTCGTGCCGTTTCTTGGCGATGCGCGAAAGCCCGGAGAGGATCGCGACGTATTGCTTGCCGTTCACCGCGAAAGTCATCGGCGGGGCATCGAAGCCCGAGCCGACGTTGATCTTCCAGAGCTGCTCGAGCGTGGTGTCGTCGTAGGCGGCGAAGGTGCCGTCGGTGTAGCCGGTGAAGACAAGGCCGCCGGCGGTCGAGAGCGCGCCGCTGTTGTTGGGATAGGGGATGTGGATCTTCTTCTTGATCTCGCCGGTCACCGGATCGGCGGCGACGAGGTCGCTCTCGTTGCGTTCGATGTTGCGGAAGGTCGCGCCCTTCCAGTCGCCGGCCTTGTTGGACAGGCTTGGATCGAGCGTGAGCTCGTTGCACGATGTCATCGACGGGATGTACATCATCTTGCTCTTCGGGCTGTAGGACGACGGCCAGAAATTGTTGCCGCCCGACATCGACGGGCACAGTTTCTTGGTGCGCTCCTGCAGCGTCTGGTTCTGCCGCCCGGAATAGACCTGAAGGTCCTTGTTGGGATCGTAGTCGACCGGCTTGCCGGTCTTCTGGTCGATGCCCTTGGTCCAGGTGATGTTGTCGACATAGGGCTTGGCCACCACCGGCTGGCCGTTGCTGCGCTCGAACGTATAGAGGAAACCGTTGCGGGCGCTGTGTGTGACGAACGTGTGCGGCTGGCCGTTGACCTGGCTGTCGATCAAAATGTGGGTGCCGGCGGCGTCGTAATCCCACATGTCGCCGGGCAGATATTGGAAGTACCAGTTCATCTTCCCGTCGTCGGGATTCCACGAGATCATGCTGTCGGTGTAGAGGTTGTCGCCCGGCCGATAGGTCGGATCGAACATCGGCACCGGGTTGCCGGTGCCCCAGATCAACTGATTGGCCGACGGGTCGTAGCTGCCGGTGACCCACATCGCGCCGCCGCCGGTCTGCCAGGCGTTGTTCTTGTCCTTCCAGGTCTCGCTGCCCGGCTCACCGGGCGCCGGCACCACGTATTTCTTCCAGTCGAGCTTGCCCGTCTTGGCGTCGAGCGCGGCGATGAAGTCGCGCACGCCGCGATCGCCACCGGCGGCGCCGATGATGACTTTGTCCTTGACCGCGAGCGGCGCGGCGGTGAGCTGCAGGTCGAGCTGCTTGTCGTCGACATTGGTCTGCCACTCGACCTTGCCGGTGTCCTTGTTGGTGGCGATGACGCGGGGCGGATAATTGGCGACCGAGATCACGAGGTTGCCCCAGAGCGCTGCGCCGCGGTTGGCGAGCGGGAATTTCTCCTGCTTGGGGTCCATCCTCCAGACGATGCGGGCGACATCGCCCGCGCGCACGTCGATCTTGTAGACAATGCCCCAGAGGTCGACGATGTACATGAACCCGTCCTCGACCAGCGGGGTCGCTTCCAGGTTCTCATTGACCGAAGTGCCCCCGAGCGCGACCGAATAGGCGAGCTTGAGGCCCTTGACGTTGGCCTTGTTGATCGTGTCGAGCGGCGAATAGCGCTGCGCGTTGTAGGTGCGGTAATTCATCAGCCAGTTCTGCGGCTCCTTGTCGGCGTTGACGAGCCGCTCCGACGTGACGTCGGCCGCGAACGCAGGAGCGGCCGCCATGATTACGACGCCGGCGAGGAGCGCGGCCTTGAGTGAATGGGTGGAAATCGTCATTCGAAGTTCTCCTCTTCTGTTTTCCAACTTTCGTGAATCACACGCCGCACCCTCCCCGCTTGCGGGGGAGGGAGAAAGAAGAATCACAGCGCGAACACGTAGAGCACCGTTGCGTGGCGCTGGTCCTTGAGTTCGGGCGTGTTGGCGAGCTTACGCCGTGCCGTCAGGCTTGGGCCGGAGGCGACTGCGACATATTGCTTGCCGTTGACCTCGAAGGTCATGGGCGGCGCGGAGAAGCCCGAGCCGACATTGATCTTCCACAGCTCATCGAGGCTGGTGTCGTCAAAGGCGGCGACCGTGCCGTCCGTGAGCGCGAGAAAAACCAGCCCCCCGGCGGTCGCGAGCGTACCGCTGTAGTTCGGATAGCGCAGGTGCACGGTCTTCTTGATGTCGCCGGTCAATGGATCGACAACGGTGAGATTGCTTTCGTAGCGGTCGGCGGTCTTGTAGGCGCCGCCGTTGAAGTTCTTATCCTTGCTGTGTGCTTCGGTGTCGATGGTGACATCCGAGCACGCGGTCAAGGCCGGAATGTAAAGCAGCTTCGTCTTCGGGCTGTACGATGACGGCCAGTAGTTGTTGCCGCCCGCGATCGACGGACAGACCTTCTTGACCTTCTCAGTGGGGTTCTGATTGGCCGCACCGGAATATGTCTGCACGCCTTGCCCGGGGTCATAATCGAGCGGCTTGCCGGTCTTCTGATCGATGCCCTTGGTCCAGTTGATGTTGTCCATGTAGGGCTTGGCGAACACCGTCTGCCCGCTGTTGCGCTCCATCGTATAGATGAAGCCATTGCGGGCCGAATGCGTGATCAGCTTGCGGGCGTTACCGTTGATCTGGCCGTCGATCAGGATATGCGTGCCGACCTCGTCGTAGTCCCACATGTCGCCGGGCGTGTACTGGAAGTACCAGTTCATCTTGCCGTCGTCGGGCGACCAGGAGATCACGCTGTTGGTGTAGAGATTGTCGCCCGGCCGATAGGTCGGATCGAACATCGGGACCGGGTTCCCCGTGCCCCAGATCGTCTGGTTCGAGTCCGGGTCATAGGTCCCGGTCACCCACATCGCTCCACCGCCGGTCTGCCAGGCGTTGTTCTTATCCTTCCAGGTTTCGCTGCCGGGCTCGCCGGGCGCGGGCACGGAATATTTGCGCCAGATGAGCTTGCCGGTCGCGCCGTCGAGCGCGGCGAGCCAGTCACGCGCACCGCCGCCGCTGCCGGCTGCGCCGACCATGATCCGGTCCTTGATCGCGAGCGGCGCCGCGGTGAGCCGCACCGCCGGCTGATCCGAGACGTTGCTTTCCCATACGACTTTGCCGCTGGTCTTGTCGGTGGCGATGACGCGCGCCGGCTGGTTGGCGACCGAGACGACGAGGTTGCCCCAAAGCGCGACGCCGCGGTTGGCCTCCTGCCGCTGCTGCTTCGGGTCCATGCGCCAGACGATGCGGCCAGCATCGCCGGACGTGGCGTCAATCTTGTAGACCACGCCCCAGGAGTCGACGATGTAGAGGAAGCCATCCTCGGCGAGCGGGGTCGCCTCGTTGTATTCGTTCCCTGACCCGCCGCCGAGCGGAACGGCGAACGCGAGCCTCAGTCCCTTCACGTTCGACTTGTTGATGCGATCGAGCGGCGAGTAGCGCTGGCCGTCGTAGGTGCGATGATTCATCAGCCAGTTCTGCGGTTCCTTGTTCGGATTCGTGAGCCGGTCCGGCGTCACCTCGGCTGCAAGGGCGGGCCACGTCGCCAGCACCACACCGGCGAGCAACGCGGCCTTGACCGAACAGGTGCGCAGTCGTGCCATTGTTTCCTCCCCTTCGCTTTTTTTTACAGGCCAAAGACGTAAAGCACGAGTGAGTTTCGCTGATCCCTGAGTTCCGGCGTGTTCACCAGCCTCGCCTTGGCTGTCGCGCTCGGCCCGGCGGCGATCGCGACGTATTGCTTGCCGTTGACGGCGAAAGTCATCGGCGGCGCCGTAAAGCCGGAGCCGACGTTGATCTTCCACAGCTCATCGAGCGTGGTGTCGTCGTAGGCGGCGACCGTGCCGTCGAGCAGCGCGAGGAAAACGAGCCCGCCGGCCGTCGCCAGCGTGCCGCTGAAGTTCGGATATTTCAAATGAATCTTCTTCTTGACCTCGCCGGTCACCGGATCGGCCATGGCGAGCTCGCTTTCGTAGCGCTCGTCGGTTGAGAACGACCCGCCGACCCAGTTCTTGCCCGCGACGCGTCCCTTGCGATCGAGCGTCACAATCTCGCAGGCGGTGAGAGACGGGATATAGATGGACTTCGTTTTCGGACTATAAGATGACGGCCAATAGTTGTTGCTGCCGTCATGGCTGGGGCAAAGCTGCTTCAACGGGGCGCTGGGATCGAGATTGCCAACGCCGGCATAGGTCTGGATGTCCTTGTTGGGATCGTAGTCGAGCGGCTTGCCGGTTTTCTGGTCAATGCCCTTGGTCCAGTTGATGTTGTCCATGTAGGGCTTCGCGCTGACGATCTGGCCGTTGGCGCGATCCATCGTATAGAGGAAGCCGTTGCGCGCCGAGTGCGTGATCAGCCGCCGCGGTTGACCATCGACCACGGCGTCGAACAGGATATGGGTGCCGACCTCGTCGAGGTCCCACATGTCGCCGGGCGTGTACTGGAAGTACCAGTTCATCTTGCCGCTGTCGGAATCCCAGGAAACGGCGCTGTTGGTGAACAGGTTGTCTCCCGGCCGGTAGGTCGGATCGTATTCCGGCACCGGATTGCCGATCCCCCAGATCGTCTGGTTGGTCGCCACGTCGTAGGTGCCGGTGACCCAGATGCCGCCGCCGCCGGTCTGCCAGGAGCCCGGCTTCTTCCAGGTATCGTTTCCGAACTCGCCCGGCGCCGGAATGGTGAACTTGCGCCAGACGAGCTTGCCGGTTGCCGCATCAAGCGCGGCAATCCAGTCGCGGATGCCGGTCGAGCCGCCGGCCGCGCCGAAGACGATCTTGTCCTTGATCGCCAGCGGCGCTCCTCGCAGGCTCGCGCCGGGCGTGTCGAACTCGGCGTTCGTCTCCCACACGACCTTGCCAGTGGTCTTGTCGGTGGCGATCACCCGCGCCGGCCGGTTGGCGACCGAAACCACGAGGTTGCCCCACAGGGCGACGCCGCGATTGGCGATCTGGCGCTCCTGCTTCGGATCCATGCGCCAGACGATGCGCCCGTGGTCGCCCGAGCTGACGTCGATCTTGTACACGACAGCGAAGGAGTCAGTGGTGTAGAGAAAGCCATCCTCCACGAGCGGCGTGGCCTCGGTGAACTCATTGCCGCCCAAGCCGCCGAGCGACACCGCGTAGGCAAACTTCAGGTTTTTGGCGTTCGCCTTGTTGATGCGATCGAGCGGCGAGTAGCGCTGGCCGTCGTAGGTGCGATGATTCATCAGCCAGTTCTGCGGCTCCTTGTCCGGATTCATGAGCCGCTCCGCCGTGACGTCGGCGGCGAGCGCCGGTGCCGCTGCAAGCGCGGAGCCGGCGACAAGGGCGACTTTGAACATCCGGAGGCGTTTCGCGCTCATGGTGTTTCCTCTTGTTGCTTTGGACCGAAGCAGCTCACAGCGAGAAGACATAGAGTACGAGCGCGTGACGCTGATCTCGGAGCTCCGGCGTGTTGACGAGCCGGGTCAGCGATTGCGGGCTGGCTCCCGACACGATCGCGACATATTGCTTGCCGTTGACCTCGAACGTCATCGGCGGCGCCGAAATACCCGAGCCGATATTGATCTTCCACAGTTCATCGAGCGTGGTGTCGTCGTAAGCCCCGATCGTGCCGTCGAGCAGCGCGTTGAAGACGAGACCGCCGGCGGTCGCGAGCGTGCCGCTATAGTTCGGATAGTTCAGATGGATGGTCTTCTTGATCTCGCCGGTCACCGGATCGGCGGCAGTCAGGTTGCTTTCCCACCGGCCATTCCAGCTCGACCGGCCGCCATTCCAGCCTTTCTCCTTGCTGTGTCTCTCCGGGTCGATCAGGACGTTGGCGCAGTTTGAGGTCGCCGGGATGTAAATGAGCTTGGTCTTGGGACTGTAGGACGACGGGAAATAATTGTTTCCGCCACCCTGCGACGGACAGACCTTCTTCAGCGGTTCATTCTTGTCGTAGTTGGCGGCGCCCGCGTAGGTCTGGATGTCCTTGGTCGGGTCATAGTCGACCGGCTTGCCGGTCTTCTGGTCGATGCCCTTGGTCCAGGTGATATCGACATAGGGCTTGGCGCTGACCATCGCGCCGTTGCCGCGTTCCATCGTGTAGAGGAAACCGTTGCGCGCGGAATGGGTGATCAGCTTGCGCGGCTGACCTTCGACATTGCCGTCGATCAGGATGTGTGTGCCGACCTCGTCATAGTCCCACATGTCGCCGGGCGTGAACTGAAAATACCAATTCATCTTGCCGGTGTCGGGGTCCCAGGAGATCGCGCTGTTGGTGTAGAGATTGTCGCCCGGCCGATAGGTCGGATCGAACATCGGGACCGGGTTGCCGGTGCCCCAGATCGCCTGGTTGGTGGACGGATCATAGGTGCCGGTCACCCACACCGCGCCGCCGCCGGTCTGCCAGGCGTTGTTCTTGTCCTTCCAGGTCTCGCTGCCGGGCTCTCCCGGCGCCGGAACCGTAAACTTCTTCCACACCAGCTTGCCGGTCTTGGCATCGAGCGCGCCGATCCAGTCGCGCACGCCCTGGTCGCCGTTGGCCGCCCCGATCATGATCTTGTCCTTGATCGGCAGCGCCGCCGAAGTGAACGTCACGTCCGGCGTATCCGGAAACGACGTCTCCCAGACCACCTGGCCGGTGTCCTTGTTGGTGGCGATGATGCGCGGCGGCGCGATGCCGGCGCCGGTGATCACCAGGTTGCCCCATAGCGCGGCGCCGCGGTTGCGAAGCTGGCGCTCCTGTTTGGGGTCCATGCGCCACACGATCCGGCCATATTCGCCGGAGCGGACGTCGATCTTGTAGAGCACGCCCCAGGAGTCCGTGGTGTAAAGGAAGCCGTCCTCGACCAGCGGCGTGGCGTTGGTGAATTCGTTGCCGCCCTTGCCGCCGAGCGGGACCGCGTAGGCCATCTTCAGGTTCTTGACGTTGTCCTTGTTGATGCGCGCGAGCGGCGAATAGCGTTGACCATCATAGGTCCGGTGATTCATCAGCCAGTTCTGCGGCTCCTTGTCGGCGTTCACGAGCCGCTCGGGCGTGACGTCGGCCGCGAGCACGGGCAGCGTGAAGGTCACAAGCGCGGTCGTGGCAATGAGGATTCGTTTCATATCCAAGCCTCCCTACTGAACGTTGTTTTGATGCAAGGCCCGGCCCGCCGCACCCCTCCCGCTTGCGGGGAGGGATGGGCTGGGGTCTTGCCGCCAATGATGACTTCGAAGAAGTGCTCGCAACGCGCCTCCCACCCCCGCCCCCCACTCCACAAGGGGGAGAAGAGGCATCGCGCCGCGTGCTCATGGCAGTCACAACGCGAACACGTACAGCACGGTCGAGTTGCGCTGGTCCTTGAGTTCCGGCGCGACCAGGACCTTGGTGCGGGCGGCGTTGCTCGGCCCGGAGACGATCGCCAGGTATTGCTTGCCGTTGACCGCGAACGTCATCGCCGGCGCGGAGAAGCCGGAGCCGACGTTGACCTTCCAAAGCTCATCGAGCGTGGTGTCATCGAAGGCGGCGATCGTTCCGTCCATCACCGCGGTGAAGATCAGCCCACCGCCGGTCGCGAGTACGCCCGAGTAGTTCGGGTATTTCAGGTGCAGCTTCTTCTTGATCTCGCCGGTGACCGGATCGACCGCGGTCAGGTCGCTTTCATAGCGCTCGACCACCTTGTAGCCGCCGCCGGAACGGGTGTACCACCCTTCGGCCTTGCCGTTGGCGACGATCGCCTTGTTGTTGGTCACGTCCTCGCAGGCGGTCATCGCCGCGATGTAGAGCATCTTGGTCTTCGGGCTGTAGGCGGACGGCCAGTAGTTGTTGCCCCCGGTGCGGTTCGGGCACACCCGCGCGACCGGCCTGTCCGCGGTGGGATTGGCGACGCCAGAGTAGGTCTGCACGTCCTTGTTGGGATCATAGTCGACCGGCTTGCCGGTCTTCTGGTCGATGCCCTTGGTCCAGTTCACGTCGGTATAGGGCTTGGCCATGACGATCTGGCCGTTATTGCGCTCCATCGTGTAGGCGAAGCCGTTGCGGGCGGAATGCGTGATCAGCTTACGCGGTTGGCCGTCGATGGTCTGGTCAATAAGAATGTGGGTCCCGACCTCGTCGAAATCCCACATGTCGCCGGGCGTGAACTGAAAGTACCAGTTCATCTTGCCGTCGTCGGGATTCCAGGAGACCACGCTGTTAGTGAAGAGGTTGTCTCCCGGTCGCAGCCGCGCATCCATCATCGGCACCGGGTTGCCGACGCCCCAGAAGGTCTGGTTGGTCTCTGGATCGTAGGTGCCGGTCACCCAGACCGCACCGCCGCCGGTGCGCCAGGCGTTGTTCTTATCCTTCCACGTGTCGCTGCCCGGTTCGCCCGGTGCCGGAATGGTGTACTTCTGCCACAGCATCTTGCCGGTCGCGCCGTCGAGCGCCGCCACCCAGTCGCGCACGCCCTTATCGCCGCCGGAAGCGCCGACGATGATCTTGTCTTTCACCGCAAGCGGGGCGCCGGTGATGTCGGTCAGCGGCTGGTCACCGACGACGTTGGTCTCCCACACGACCTTGCCGGATTCCTTGTCGGTCGCGATGATGCGCGCCGGCTGGTTGGCGGGCGAGATCACGTAGTTGCCCCAGAAGGTCGCGCCGCGGTTGGTCGCCTGCTTCTGCTGCTTCGGATCCATGCGCCAGACGATGCGGCCGACATCGCCGGAGCGGCCGTCGATCTTGTAGAGCACGCCCCAGGAGTCGACGACGTAGAGAAAGCCGTCCTCGGCGAGCGGCGTCGATTCGTTGTACTCGAGCGTGGCCGTGCCGCCGAGCGGCACCGCATAGGCGAGCTTGAGGCCCTTCACGTTGGACTTATTGATCTTGTCGAGCGGCGAAAAACGCTGGCCGTTATAGGTCCGATGATTCATCAGCCAGTTCTGCGGTTCCTTGTCGGCATTCACGAGCCGCTGCGGCGTGACCTCCGCCGCCAGTGCCGGCCACGCCACCAGCATTGCACCGGCCAACAGCGCCGCCTTGGCAGAACGAGTATGTTTCGTCGCCATGTCGTTTCCTCCTGAGATCGTGTTGTTGATTGTTGACTAAGTGGATTACTTGACGAGATGGAGCACGGCGTCGCGTCTTGGCGACGCGCGCGCCCTCTCCTCGCAGTGAGCGGGTTGGATGATGGGTTCCAGGACTCGCATGATACGCACTGCCCACAGTCCCACAAAATTCCGCCGCGACCCTTGTCACCCCCTACCCTCTCCCCGTTTGGGGAGAGGGTAGGGGGGCTGCGCAAGAGACTCGCATACATTCGGAACGAGTCTTACGGCGTAAAGACCCCGCGGTTGTACCAGTGCAGCGCGTCGATGCTGACCACCTTTTCGGTGCCGTCGAACAGCGACGCGATCTTGCCGCCGCCGCCCTTGTAGGAGAATTCCTTGACGCGGTCCTTCACCGGCACGGTGGCGTTGCGCATGATGTCCAGGCCCTGCTGGACCTTGAAGATCTGCGCCAGGCTGGGGTCTTTCGCAGACCAGAACTTGGTGTCGCCGCCGCCCTTGCGCGCGGTGCCGCGCTCGTACTTGAGGCGGATCTGCATGTGCTCGCCACCGGCGGTCGCGAACTCGTAGCTGTCCTCGACCATCGGATCGCCGCTGCCGTTCGCCGTCACGGCGCGCGACATCTTGGCAGTGGTGGCGTGGTCGTAGACCGCGAACGGGCCGGGCGCCTCCTTCGGATCCGAGGTGATGCCATAGACGATCATCTGCCCGGGCGTGTTCGAGCTGGTCTGCTTCACCGGCGCCGCGAGATAGACGAGCTGGCTCGGGCCGTTCGCGGCCGGCGAACCGTCCTGCTTGGTGACGTCGATGCGGTCGATGAAGATCATCCGCACGTTGCAGTCCTTGGCCGCGCCTTGGGTCGCGACAACGGACTCAAATCCGTCGGGGAGGAATTTCTTGAGCGCTGCCGCCGACACGACCAGATCGAGCTGCATGCGCGTCTCGGCGCTGTTCTCGACGAAGCTCTCCGCGCTCGCCGGACGGTTGAACCCGCCTGCCGCGCTCGCCGCCAGCAGCGCCCCCAACGAAGCGGCCGTGACCTTTGCAACCATGAACTTCCTCCCTTTTTTCAGTGCTTTTGAACTGGACAGCAACGCAGCGTAAATCTGCCCGCTCGGCCCTTCCGGCGATTTCCCTGTGCAGGACCGCTCGCGGCGTGTGAATATAGCGCAAGGACGCGGCCAGCGGCAGGGTTTTCGGCTCGTGCCGGCGCGGCGGCGAGTTCCTGCTCGCAGTTGGTGACTTTCCCCATGTGGCCCTCCCGCCGCACACGGATTGCCAAATGTTCCCGGGTGCATTTGGAGCAACATTATCGTACACCGGCGCGCTAGAATCCCTGCAGGTGGGGTGGGGATGCGTTAGGGGCGTATCGTATGCGTGCGGGTGCTGGCGTTGCTGGCCGGCGAGGCGTGCCGGTCCTTGCAGCCAAGGCGCGAGGATTGGGCAGCGCCGTCAGCGTGACGGCGCTGCTGACGGTGGGTTCTGGACTCGCGCCGGCGCTCGCACAGGAAGAACAAAACACCACCCTCCCCGAAATCCGCGTCATCGCGACGACACCGCTCTCGACCGCACCGCGCCGCGCGCCGACGCGCACTGGCGCTGCCCCGGTGGCGCGGCCGAACCAACCCGGGCCGGCCCCCGCCCCCGCCCCGCCCGCTGATCCGACGGTGATCGATCGCGACAAGGTGCCTTCGGATACGCAGACGCTCACCGCCAGCGATTTCACCCGCACCGCCTCGCCCAACATCACCGACACCCTGTTTCAGCGCGTGCCGGCCGTCACTGTCACCGATCCAAACGGCAACGGCGTGCAGCAGGCCGTCCAGTATCGCGGCTTTGAGGCCTCGCCGCTGCAGGGCACCCCGCAGGGCATCGCGGTCTACATGGGCGGTATTCGCGTCAACGAGGCGTTCGGCGACACCGTCAACTGGGATTTGATCCCGACCAACGCCATCGCCCGCACCGACATCTGGTCGAACAATCCGGTGTTCGGGCTCAATGCGCTCGGCGGCGCCATCAACATCACGATGAAGAACGGCTTCACCTACCAGGGCAACGAGGCCGAGCTGCAAGCCGGCTCGTTCGGACGCAAGAGCGTTTCCGCGCAATACGGCGCCGTGAACGGCCCCTACAGCCTCTACCTGGCGGCGCAGGCCATGCACGACGACGGCTGGCGGCAGAAATCCCCGGCCAATGTCGGGCGCTTCTATTCCGACGCCGGCTGGCGCAACGAAGGCACCGAGCTGCACCTGGTTGCGGCGGCCGCCTCGAGCTCGTTGGGGGTCGCGGCGGCGACGCCGATCCAGATGCTGGAGCGCGACTGGACGTCGATCTTCACGACGCCGCAGACCACGCAAAACCGGATGGGCCTGCTTGCACTCAACGGCAAGCGCGAGGTGACCAATACCTGGACCTTGCTGGGCAACGTCTATCTGCGCCAGTTCGATCAGCGGCACGTCGACGGAAACAGCGCCGACGTGGAGCGCTGCAGCGCCTCGTCTTCGTTCGCCAACCATCTGTGCCTGCAGGACGACGGCTTTCCGCGGCCCAATCCGGTGACGACGGCGTTCCGCGATCAGTTCGTCCTGCTCGACCAGAACAACAACACGATCCCGTGCCCGCCCGGCAGCGGCAACACCTGCGCCAGCGTCCCCTACGGCACGATCGACCGCACCCGCAGCGACACCACCACCATCGGCACCTCGCTGCAGGGCTCGAACAACGACAAGATCCTTGGGCACGATAATCACTTCACCGTCGGCGGCAGCATCGACCACAGCCGCACCGCCTTCAGCGCCTCGAGCGAGCTCGGCTTTATCCTCCCCGACCTGAGCGTCGTCAGCAACCCGGCGATCCCGGGCGACGGCTCGATCATCCATACGCTCGGCGGCTTCGGCTACGGTCCGGTCTTGCTCAACACCACCAACACCTATTACGGGCTCTACGCCACCGACACCTTCGACATCACTTCGCAACTGTCGGCGACCGCCGGCGGGCGGCTCAACATCGCCAAGCTTACCCTCGCGGATCAGTTGGGCACCAGTCCCGACCTCAATTCGAGCCCGACATACACGCGATTCAATCCGGTCGCGGGGCTGACCTACAAGTTCTTCCCGCTGCTCTCGGCCTACGCCGGCTATTCGGAGTCCAACCGCGTGCCGACCCCGCTGGAGCTCGGTTGCGCCAGCCCGACCCAGCCCTGCCTGATCGAGAATTTCCTGGTCGCCGACCCGCCGCTCAAGCAGGTCGTCGGCAAGACCTACGAAGCCGGGCTGCGCGGCAACGGCGCCTTCATGGACGGCCGGGTGGACTGGAAGTTCGGCTTGTTCCGCACCGACAGCTTCGACGACATCATCCAGCTCACGAGCGTGATCCAGGGGCGCGGGTTTTTCCAGAATGTGCCGCAGACGCGCCGCCAAGGCATCGAAGCCGGCGTGGAGTACACCAAGGGGCCGTGGAGCCTCTACGCCGGCTACTCGTTGATCGACGCGACCTTCCAGTTTACTGCCGACCTTGCCTCGCCGAACAATCCTATGGCCGACGCCAACGGCAACATCCACGTGACCCCGGGCGACCACATCCCGATGATCCCGTTGAATCAGGTCAAGGTCGGCGCGGATTACGCCGTGACGCCGGAATGGAAGGTCGGCGCCGACGCGCAGTTCGTCGGCAGCCGCTTCTTCGTCGGCGATGAGGCCAACCAGAACGAGAAGTTGCCGGCCTACTGGGTGGCAAATCTGCATACCACCTATCAAGTCACCAAGGACGTGCAGATCTTCGGGCTCGTCAACAACGTGTTCAACAACAAGTACGCCCTGTACGGCACGTATTTCGAGACCAGTGGCGTCGCCAACGCCGGCCTGCCGATCACCTTGACCGACCCGCGCACGGAGGTGCCGGGCCAGCCGCTCTCCATCTATCTCGGCCTGCGCGCGAAGCTTTAGCGCCGCCGGAGCCCATTGGGCGCGCCCGGTTTTGGGACTATGCTCGCGTTCGAGGTGACGCGGAGCAGCGCCGAAGAATGCGCGATCAAACCCAAGGTCTGATGTTCGCCGCCGCGCTGTCGGTGCTGGCGTCCGGTGTTGCATTTGCCGTCGATCCCGGGCCGTTCCTCGCCGGCACCACGCGCGATTGCACGGAATGCGACCTTTCCGGCCAGGACCTGCAGGAGCGCAATTTCCAGCGCTCCAAGCTTGATCGCGCCGTCCTCACGGACGCGAACCTCACCAACGCAAGCCTGTTCCGCAGCACGCTCCAGCATGCCGATCTGCGCGGCGCCAAGCTCGACAACGCGAACCTCAATGCCATCGACGCCAAGTGGGCCGACCTTTCCGGCGCCAATCTCACCGAGGCGCTGATGTACGAGGCCGACCTGTCGAGCGCCAATCTCGCCGGCGCCAACCTGACCGGCGCCCGGCTCGGGCGCGCGCGCCTCAATCAGGCCAATCTCGAAGGCGCCAAGCTCGCGCGCACCGATCTGCGCGGCGCGCGGCTCGCGGGCGCAAAGCTCAAGGGCACCGACATGCGCGCTTCGATGCTCAACGGGCAGAACCTGCGCGAGGCCGACTTGCGCGACGTCGACTTCACGATGAGCGACATGATCGAGGCGGATTTCACCGGCGCGGACCTGCGCGGCGCGAACTTCGCCGGCGTCGACCTGTTCGGCGCGAACTTTCACGAAGCCGACCTGCGCGGCGCGAATTTCGAGGGCGCCAATCTCGTCAACGCGATCCTGAGCGATACGAAAATGGACGGCGCGAAATTCGACGCGGCCATCATGCCGGACGGCAAGCGCAACAATTGAAGTGCAAACAACCGAAGAGTTCACCCCCGCAAGAAGGAAGGTGCGATGAGCAAGGGCAGGAAACGAATCGAAGATGAATTCCTCAAACCCGCGGCCGGCAACGGCATTCTGAGCCGGCGCATTTTCCTCGAACGCGCGCTGGTCGCCGGCGCGGCCGGCGCAAGCCTTGGCGTTTCCGGCGCGGCGGCGGAGCCGCTGACGGTGCCGACCTGGTCGAAGCAGCCGGGCGGCCCGTTCACAGCCTACGGGGTGCCGTCGCATTTCGAGAGCAAGGTCGTGCGCACCTGGGCGCCGTCGGCCAACCCTGCAACGCCGGGGATCGGTTCGTCGCGCACGCCACATCAGTTCCTTGACGGGACGATAACGCCGAGCGGGCTGCATTACGAACGCAGCCACGCCGGCGTTCCCGACATCGATCCGGACCAGCATCGGCTTGTCATCCACGGCATGGTCAAGCAACCCAAGGTGTTCACGCTCGACGCCTTGTCGCGCTACGCGCGCAAATCGCGCATCGCCTTCCTCGAATGCGCCGGCAACAGCGGCGCACTTAATGCGCCGCAGCCGCAGAAGGCGAACGTGCAGGCGATCCACGGCCTGCTCTCATGCTCGGACTGGACCGGCGTGCCGCTGGCGACGCTGCTCGAGGAAGTCGGCGTCGATCCGAATGCGAAGTGGCTGCTGGCCGAAGGCGCCGACGCCGCCTCGATGAGCCGCAGCTTTCCGCTCGCGAAAGCGCTCGATGACGCGATGGTCTGCCTCTACCAGAACGGCGAGCGCGTGCGGCCTGCGAACGGCTATCCGCTGCGCCTCCTCCTGCCCGGCTTCGAAGGCAACATGAACGTGAAATGGCTGCGGCGGATCAAGGTCACCGACACGCCGACGATGACCAAGGACGAGACCTCGAAATACACGATCCTGCTCAAGGACGAGAAGGCCTGGCAGTTCGTGTTCCCGCTCGAAGTGAAATCGATCATCACGCACCCCTCGCCAGGATTGCTGCTCAAGGGGCCGGGCTTCTATGAGATTTCCGGGCTTGCCTGGTCGGGGAATGGAACCATCCGCCAGGTCGAAGTCTCGGCCGACGGCGGCATGACCTGGGCGCCGGCGGCCTTGCAGGAGCCGGTGCTGTCGAAAGCGCTCACGCGCTTCCGTGCGCCGTGGCAATGGAACGGCGGCCCGGCGGTGCTGCAGAGCCGCGCCACCGACAATCTCGGCATGGTGCAGCCGTCGCGCGCGGCGTTCATCGCCGATCGCGGGCTGCGCGGGCAATATCACTTCAACGCCATCCAAAGCTGGCACATCGACGAGAAGGGGGAGGCAGCCAATGCCTATGCTTGAACGCCTCACGCTTGCGGTCGCGCTGACGATCGCGGCCAGCACCGCTGCTGCCGCGCAAGCCCCGCAATACGGGCAGCCGGTGACCGACGCGGACATCGCCGCCTGGGATATCAGCATCGCGCCCGACGGCAAGGGGTTGCCGCCGGGCCAGGGCACGCCCACGCAGGGCGAAGCGGTGTACGCCGCGAAGTGCCAGGCCTGCCACGGCGAAAAAGGCGCGGGGCGGCCGAACGACAGGCTTGTCGGCGGCGAGGGCTCGCTCGCGCCGGGCAAGCCGCCGGTGAAGACCGTCGGCAGCTATTGGCCCTACGCGACCACGCTGTTCGACTACGTCCGCCGGGCGATGCCCTGGCAGGCGCCGAAGTCGCTCACCAACGACGAGGTCTACGCGGTCTCCGCCTATCTCCTCGCGCTCAACAACGTCATCGGCAAGGACGACGTGATCGACGCGCAGTCTTTGCCGAAGGTGAAGATGCCGAACCGCGACGGGTTCATCCCGTTCCCGCGCTGGCCGCCGAAGCAGCAGTAACGCTGTTGTTATAAGGACCTCGTCATCGTCGGGCTTGTCCCGGCGATGACGACCGGCAGTGTACGCCGTGCGCCACCTATCGAGATGGCCGCGACAAGCACGGCCATGACGAGAGCCCCTCACGGCTTCTTATAGTTCGGGTCCATCAACTCGAACCGCGTCCAGCTCTCGAACTGGCCGGAGGTGTAATCTCCGGTCGCCGGATCGATGTCGCTCTGGCCGGGCTTGCGCAGGAAGTGGGCCTCCACCATGAGCGAACGCTCGGCCGTCATTTTCTCGCAGTGCTGCTTGAGGAAGACGCCCCCGACCGGCGTCTCGCCGGGCGCGGGCGGGAGGTCGACGCAGGTCCAGCCGGCCGGATCGTAGCGGTTGATGATCGCGAGCCGCAGGAGATGCGCCATGCGGCGCGCGAGTGGATCGCCGCGCGGATCGCTGACGAACCGGATGCCGCGCAGCACGCCGCCGCCGTCGAACAGCACCGACAGGATGATGGGGTGGCCGGCGACACGGGTGCCGACCTTCTGCTGCGCGTACAACGGATCGTCGATCGCGCGGCCGATGTAGTCCTCTTCGTCGTCGAAGCGGGCGTAGACTTCGTGCAGGCCCAACTCCTCGGCGCGGCACTTGGCGAAGTCCGACCAGGCGTCGAGCTTTTGGCGCGGCGGGCCGCCATTGCTGCCGCAGGCAAGCTCGCCGAAACCGTCGAGCGTCATCGTATCGGCCTTGAGCCCGAGCACGAGGCCGCGGATCTCGCCGGGGTCCTTGCGCGGCTGCTGAGCCTGGGTAATCGCGGGAAGGAGCGCGAGCGCACCCAGCGATGCCACCAAAATTCCAACGCCACGCATCGGACCTCCCCGGAACCTCAGAAAGAAAACGCCGGCGCGAAGCGTATCGCGCCGGCGGCGATCATGCCATCACTTAGAGCCCGAACACGTAGAGCATGGACGCTGTCGACATGTTCTTGAGTTCCGGCGCCTCCACGTTGGCGGAGTTCTTGGCGCCCACCAGCACCGCGATGTACTGCTTGCCGTTGACCGAGTAGCTGATCGGCGGCGCGTTGATGCCGGTGCCGGTATTGAAACTCCAGACCTCCTGCAGGGTCTTCGCATCATAGGCGGCGAAGGTGCCGTCCAACTGGCCCATGAAAACGAGGTTGCCGGCGGTCGCGAGCGCGCCGCCGTAGTTCGGGTAGGTCGTCTTCAACTGCGCCTTGATCTCGCCGGTGGTCGGGTCGATCGCCTTCAGCGCGCCGTAGCGGCGCTCGCCCGGAATGTTCTTGGTACCGCCGCCCGCGAACCGTTCGCGCGGCTTCACCGTACCGCCCTGGTCGACGAAGCTCTTCTGTTCGTCGGTGGTGATCGAGTTGCAGCCTTCGATCGTCGGCAGGTAGAGCAGCCCGAGGTTGGGATTGTAGGCGCTCGGCTCCCAGTTCTTGCCGCCGGAGTGCGAGGTGCAGGTCTTCGACGGTCCCGCGCCGCGCATGCCGTGGCTGCCCGGCGCGTAGACCTGGACATCCTTGGTCGGGTCATAGTTGAGCGGCTTTCCGGTCTTGGGATCGAGGCCCGTCGTCCAGTTCATCTGATCGGTGTACTGCTTGCCGGCCACGAACGAGCCGTTGAGGCGGTCGAGCGCGTAGTAGAAGCCGTTGCGCGCGGCGTGCACGACCAGCTTGCGATCCTCGCCATTGATCTTGGCGTTGATGATCGGGTGCTCGGAGATTTCGTCGAAGTCGAACGGATCGTTGGGCGTGTACTGGAAGCCCCATTTAATCTTGCCGTCGGAAGGAGAAAGCGCGAGCACGCTCGCCGCCCATTTGTTGTCGCCCGGCCGGTATTCGACATCGTAATCGGGGCCGGCATTGCCGATGCCCTGATAGAATGTGTCGGAATCGGCGTCGTAGGTCGCGGTCTCCCACACCGAGCCGCCGCCGTGCTTCCAGCGCTCCTGGCCGTCCTTCCAGGTCTCGTTGCCGGGCTCGCCGGCGCCCGGGATCGTGTAGGTACGCCAAGCCTGCTTGCCGGTATTGAGGTCGGTCCCGTCGATATAGCCGCGGATGCCGAACTCGCCGCCCGCCGCGCCGACGATCGCCACGTCGCGCACCACGAGCGGCGCCAGCGTGATGGTCTCACCGAGGGCCGGATCGGCGATCTTGCGCTCCCAGACCTTCTCGCCGGTGATCTTGTTAAGCGCGAACATGCGGCCGTCGAGCGCAATCGAGATCACCTTGTCCTTCCACAAGGCCACGCCGCGGTTGTTGACCCCGCAGCAGGCGACGTCGCCGGCCCAGGCCTTGTCGGTCTGCGGATCGAACTTCCACTTGAACGTGCCCTTGGTGCCTTTGGTGAGGTCGATCGCGGAGACCGTGCCCCAGCCGTCGGGCACGTACATGATGCCGTCCTCGACCAGCGGCGTCGCTTCCAGGTCGCCGAACTTGTAGCGCGTGCCACCGCCCTGGAAGCCGCCGAGCGCCACGGTGAACGCGACCTTCAGGCCCTTGACGTTGTCGGCGGTGATCTGCGTCAGCGGCGAGAACCGGTGGCCCTGGTAGTTGCCGTGATGCAGCAGCCAGTTCTGCGGCTCGCGCTGCGCGTTGAGCGCGCGCTCGAACGTCATGTCGGCCGCGACGGCCGGCGTGAGGGCAGAGGCCAAGAGCAGGCCGCTCATTATTAGTGTCTTCATCGCGATTCCTCCCATGTGTGCCGGCGCATCAAGACCCGGCTTAGTTGGCGCGAGTGCCGGAGGTTGCCGTCCCCGCGAAGCGGGGATCGATACCCTCGGAAGCAGGAATTCTCGCCGCAGCGCTAAACTCTCAACGACACGGCGTAAGGGTGACCTTAGAGCTCGAACACGTAGAGCATCGAGGCGGTCGACGTGTTCTTCAGCTCGGGGAAGTCCTCCATCGTAGGCTGCGACTGCTTCGAACCGACCAGCACCGCAATGTATTGTTTGCCGTTGACCGAGTAGCTGATCGGCGGCGCGTTGATGCCGGTGCCGGCGCTGAAGCTCCAGAGCTCCTGCAGGGTCTTGCCGTCGAAGGCGTAGAGCGTGCCGTCGATCGCGCCGTTGAACACCAGATTGCCGGCGGTCGCGAGCGCGCCGCCCCAGTTCGGATAGGTAAGCTTGACCTGCGCCTTGATCTCGCCGGTGGCGGGATCGACCGCCTTGACGGTGCCGTAGCGTTTCTCGGGAAGGTTCTTGGTCGTGCCACCGGCATAGCGCTCGCGCGGCTTCACGCTACCGCCCTGGTCGACGAAGCCCTTCTGCTCGTTGGTGGTGATCGAATCGCAGCCTTCGATCGTCGGCAGGTAGAGCAGGTTGAGCTCGGGATTGTAGGCGGAGGGCTGCCAGTTCTTGCCGCCGCCGTGCGAGGGGCAGGTCTTCGATGCGCCCGCCCCGCGCATGCCGTGACTGCCCGGGGAATAGACCTGCACGTCCTTGGTCGGATCGTAGTTGAGCGGCTTGCCGGTCTTGGGATCGAGGCCGGTGGTCCAGGTCAGCTCGTCGACATATTGCTTGCCGGCAACGAACGAGCCGTTGCTGCGGTCGAGCGCGTAGTAGAAGCCGTTGCGGGCGGCGTGCACGACCAGCTTGCGATCCTCGCCGTTGACCTTGGCGTTGATGATCGGGTGCTCGGAGATTTCGTCGAAGTCGAACGGATCGTTGGGCGTGTACTGGAAGCCCCATTTGATCTTGCCGTCGGAAGGAGAAAGCGCGAGCACGCTCGCCGCCCATTTGTTGTCGCCCGGACGGTATTCGACGTCGTAATCGGGGCCGGCATTGCCGATGCCTTGATAGAAGGTGTCGGTGTCGGGATCGTAGGTCGCGGTCTCCCAGATCGAGCCGCCGCCGTGTTTCCAGCGCTCCTCGTTGTCTTTCCAGGTTTCGCTGCCCGGCTCGCCGGCGCCCGGGATCGTGTAGGTGCGCCAGACCTGCCTGCCGGTGTTGAGGTCGGTCGCATCGAGATAGCCACGGATGCCGTATTCGCCGCCGGCCGCGCCGACGATCGCCAGGTCGCGCACCACCAGCGGTGCCAGCGTAATCGTCTCGGCGATCGAGGGATCGGCGATCTTGCGCTCCCAGACCTTCTCGCCGGTGACCTTGTTGAGCGCGAACATGCGCCCATCGAGCGCGATCGAGATGACCTTGTCCTTCCACAGCGCCACGCCGCGGTTGTTGACCCCGCAGCAGGCGACGTCGCCGGCCCAGGCGCGGTCGATCTGCGGATCGAACTTCCACTTGAAAGTGCCTTTCTTGCCGCTCGACACGTCGATGGCATAGATGCGGCCCCAGCCGTCGGGGAGATACATGATGCCGTCCTCGACCAGCGGCGTCGCTTCCAGGGTGCCGAACTTGTAGCGGTTGCCGCCGCCCTCGAAGCCGGAGAGCGCGACCGTGAACGCGACTTTCAGGTTCTTGACGTTGGTGGTGTTGATCTCCTTGAGCGGCGAGAAGCGGTGGCCCTGGTAGTTGCCGTGATGCAGGAGCCAGTTCTGCGGCTCCTTGGCGGCGTTGACGGCCCGGTCCTGGGTCATGTCGGCCGCCAGCACCGGAGTCAGCGCGCTGGCCATCAGCAGCGAACTCGTCAGCGCGCCCGCGAGTGTCAGGATTTTCATTGCGATTCCTCCGCTGAGCGCCGGTCGAAAGCCGCCGGCCTTATTGGATGTGAATGCTCTTGCAGGTCGTCCCCGCGAACGCGGGGACCGATAACCTCCGAAGCGCAGTCAAATCGCAGGTGGCGTCATCATCTCAATGAGACGGCGTGGGGGTCCCCGCGTTCGCGGGGACGACGAAGGTTGCGAGCCGATCCCGCCATGCGGGCAAGGATCGTCGGCCTACAGGCTGAACACGTACAGCATCGACGCGGTCGAGGTGTTCTTGAGCTCGGGCGCCTGCGGCATCACCGCGTTCGGCTGCTTCGAGCCCACCAGCACGGCGATGTACTGCTTGCCGTTGACCGAGTAGGTGACCGCCGGCGCGTTGATGCCGGTGCCGGTGTTGAAGCTCCACAGCTCGTTGAGGCTCTTGGCGTCGTGGGCGGTGAACGAGCCGTCCGGCTCGCCGATGAACACGAGATTGCCGGCGGTCGCGAGCGCGCCGGAGAGGTTCGGATATTCGAGCCGGTGGTTGGCCTTGATCTCGCCGGTGACCGGGTCGATCGCCTTCAGGCTGCCGTAGAGCCGGCTCACCAGCTTGGTGCCACCGCCGGCGAACCGGTCACGCGGCTTCAGCGGCCCGCCCTGATCGGCGAGGTCCTTCTGCTCTTCGGTGAAGACCTGATTGCAGCCTTCGTAAGACGGGATGTAGAGCAGGTTGAGCTCGGGATTGTAGGCGGTCGGCTCCCAGTTCTTGGCGCCGAAATGCGCCGGGCAAAGCTTGCCGCCTTGCGGGTTGGCGCGCGAACCGTGGCTGCCCTGGCTGTAGGCCTGCACGTCCTTGGTCGGATCGTAGTTGAGCGGCTTGCCGGTCTTCGGATCGAGGCCGGTCGTCCAGTTCAGCTCGTCGACGTACTGCTTGCCGGCGACGAACGAGCCGTTGAGGCGATCGAGCGCGTAGTAGAAGCCGTTGCGGGCGGCATGCACCACCAGCTTGCGATCCTCGCCGTTGACCTTGGCATTGATGATCGGGTGCTCGGAGATTTCGTCGAAGTCGTAAGGATCGTTCGGGGTGTACTGGTAGCCCCACTTGATCTGGCCGTTGTTCGGGTTGAGCGCGAGCACGCTTGCGGCCCACTTGTTGTCACCCGGCCGGTATTCCGGATCCCAGTCCGGGCCGGCGTTGCCGATCCCTTGGTAGATCGTGTCGGAGTCGGCGTCGTAGGTCGCAGTCTCCCAGATCGAGCCGCCGCCGTGCTGCCAGCGGTCCTTGCCGTCCTTCCAGGTCTCGTTGCCCGGCTCGCCCTTGCCGGGGATCGTGAAGGTGCGCCAGAGCTGCTTGCCGGTGTTCAGATCGGTGCCGTCGATATAGCCGCGGATGCCGAATTCACCGCCGGCGGGGCCCACGATCGCGACGTCGCGCACGATCAGCGGCGCGAGCGTCAGCGTCTCGCCGAGCGCGGGGTCGGCGACCTTGCGCTCCCAGACCTTCTCGCCGGTCGCCTTGTTGATCGCGAACAGCCGCCCGTCGAGCGACACCGAGATCACCTTGTCCTTCCAGAGCGCAACGCCGCGGTTGTTGACGCCGCAGCAGGCGACATCGCCCGCCCAGGCTTTGTCAGTCCCCGGGTCGAACTTCCACTTGAACGCCCCCTTCTTGCCGCTGGAAACGTCGATCGCATAGACCGTGCCCCAGCCGTCGGGCAGGTACATCACGCCGTCCTCGACCAGCGGGGTGGCTTCGAGATTGCCGAACTTGTAGCGCGTACCCGCCCCCTCGAAACCGCCGAGCGCGACGGTGAAGGCGAGCTTGAGATTCTTCACGTTGTCGGCGTTGATCTCCTTGAGCGCAGAGAACCGGTGGCCCTGGTAATTGCCGTGATTGAGCAGCCAGTTCTGCGGCTCCTTCGCGGTGTTGAGCGCCCGTTCCTGAGTCATGTCGGCCGCGCGCAACGGCGTCAGCGCCGTGGCCATGAGCAGCGCGCTCGTCAAAGCGCCAGCAATCGTCAAGGCTTTCATGGATCATTCCTCCCTTGCCGCCGGGTCTATGGCCCGACCGTTCATCGTTGTATTTGGAGCGTGGTGCACAATCAGGGACCGTCGCCTTCCGGTGGGGAGGGTAGTCCGCCCTCTCAGGCAGGGTCAACACGGTTGCGGCAGATTTGGCGCTCATCTGCCTGCGTGGACGCGATCGTACGCGACGTCCCGTAATCTCGTCCCGGTGTGCGCGGCGCGAGCACCGAGCCAAACCCAGAAGAGAAGCGACGGCCGCAGGCCTACCCGACTTGCGCAATATGAGCCGATCGCGGGTAAACCCGAGATCGGGATCGTGTCCCGCTGCGCTCCACGCGCCCGGAATACACGGTCAGCGATCGCAGGAGGTGACGTCGCGTTCCTCGATCGAGAAAATCTCGCCGGCTTCGACCTTGACGTTGCTGACGGTGCAGGTCCGGCCGGTCGTGTCCTTGAACTTGGCATCGTAAGTGCCGGGCGCGGTGCCGGTGATCCGCAGGCGCTCGTCGGGGTCAACCGTTCCGTCGCGGTCGTTCTTGCACTGGTTCGCCCCCCAGTTCGTGGTACCGGCGGGGGCGAGATAGAACTCCGAGATCGTGTTGTGGGTGAGGTTCCAGAAGCGGATGGGCCGGTTTTGACCGGCGGCGAGCGACGACGTGGCGACGAGAACAAGGACGGCCAGAGCGAAATTGCGCATGTCTCTCCCCAAAGCCTGATATGGCGGCGGGGTCGTGAGGCTATCGTCGTTCCACGCCCAGTGGAAGGCGATCGCCACGAAAAGCGTGGTTATCGTCAAAGGCGCCGACCGTAACCTTGACAGCGACCGCGCCTACGTCACTATCGTCTTCTGCGACATCCTGACCTCCAGCGAGCCGTGTGCCCAGCAATGACAGTCCAGGTTCTCGAGCCCGATTTTCCGAACGACCACTATCCGCTGCTGCGCTGGTTGTTGTTCACCGGCGTGTGCGCCTTCGGCTTCACGCTGGTCTGGTATTACGGCCTGTTCCACCTGATGTTCACGAGCGACAAGACCTACATTTCCGCGATCATCTGTGTGTTGTACGCGGCCATCACGCTGCATTGCTTCTGGCGCACCGCGGCGATTTCGCGCGAGCTCGACAAGGCCAATCGCGTGCTGGCCCTGGTCAGTGGCGGCGCGCGCGGCTTCAAAGTCGTCGGACCGGATGTGGTCAGCGGCGACGGTACCCTGCTCCCGCGCGGCCGTGTGACCGAGCATATCCGCAACCTGATCCTCAAGGCCCGCCTGCAGGCGCAAGGCCGCATCGACCAGACGCTGCTGCTGCGCGGGCTCGCCGACGACCTGCGCGGGCCGAACCAGCTCGGCTCCTATGCCAGCGACTCGCTGATGAAGCTCGGCCTCCTCGGCACCATCATCGGCTTCATCCTGATGCTGGCGCCGGTCGCGGGGCTCGATGCCGGCGACCGCGCCTCGGTGAAGGTGTCGATGGGGCTGATGAGCGACGGCATGGCGGTGGCCATGTACACCACCCTGTCCGGCCTCGTCGGCTCGATCCTGGTGCAGACGCAGTACTACATGCTCGACGAGGCGACCCAGAGGCTGTTCGCGCTGGCCACCGACCTGACCGAAGTCTTTGTCGTCTCGGATCTCCAACGAGGGGACGATGGACAGCTTCGGTAATTATCCGCGCGAACGGCCGTTCGACCCATTCAGCGTGATGCTGTTCAAGGCGGTGCAGGTCATCGCCTTCCTGTTCTTCATCGCGTTGCTGGTGATGAACCCGGAAGCCAAGCAGGGCAAGATCGACACCAAGGCCGAGTTCATCATCACGATGACATGGCCGGACAACAACCCCGACGACATCGACCTCTATGCCGAGGATCCGCTCGGCAACATCGTCTGGTACCATGTGCGCGAGGCGGGCTTCATGGTGCTCGACCGCGACGACCGCGGCGGCGTCAACAACAGCATCACCGTCAACGGCAAGAAGATGACGAGCCCGATCCGCGAAGAGACGATCAGCATCCGCGGCATCGTCCCGGGCGAGTACACGGTCAACATTCATTACTATCTCGCCACCAAGGGCGGCCCGGTGCCGGTCGCCGTGAAGGTCGAGAAAATCAATCCGCTGGTCGAGCTCGTCTACTACGATACGATCAACCTCGATCGCATGGGGCAGGAGAAGACGGCGCTGCGTTTCAAAGTAGCTGAGGGCGGCGCCGTCACGGACGTGAGCCATCGCGACAAGTCGCTGATCCAGCTGACTCGCAGCGTGCGCCGCTCAAACGCGACGAAATAGTTGCCAGCGCAGGGGAAGGCTTAGTTCGATGCGCGCGACCCTCCTGGCCATCTCGGCCGCCTATGTGGTGATGGCGGTCCTGTTGCTGAGCATGGCGCTCAGCTCACGCTTTTCCTGGTGGGTGAAGGCGGTGGCGATCGTCGTCGCCTCGGTGTTCTACGTCGAGGTGTTCTTCGCGACCAAGGGGCTGCTGGGCTGGCCGGGCGTGGGCACGCTGCCGCCGCGCTTCCAGTTGCTGTGGACGCGGGTGGTCGAGCCCGATCCCAAGATCAGCGATCCGGGAGCGATCTTCCTCTGGGTCGAGGCGGTCGACGAGAACAACGTGCCGGCCGGCATCCCGCGCGCCTATCGGCTGCCCTATACCAAGCCGCTTGCAGACCGCTCGCTCAAGGCGCGCGACGAGATCATGTCGGGAAACCCGCAAGAGGGTAGCGCCGAGGATGTCGGCAACGACGATGCACAGGCGGAAGTGAAGCAGCAGGGCGATACCCCGAACATGGTCGAAAGCGAGAACCAGAACGGAGTCGCCGCCAACCTCGATCTCGAGGGGCTGCAGAATCAGCAGCGCGTCCAGTTCAAAGCCATGTCGGGCCCGGTGCTGCCGGCGAAGAATTAAATGTACGGATATTCAGATTGATCGTTTTCTGATTCATTAGAACTGATAGATGTACAGGCATTCAGGCTAATGGTCCGTTGACGCAGTTTCTGGCGACTTTTTGCACAACTAAATACTGACACACACAGCTTGCTGTCAGCCGCCAATTCGCAGGCGTCAAATCTTTCAAACGATCGTGAACCAACGCGGCGTCGTCCACACTAACGGGCGAGAGCTTTGGAATTTGACGAATGTCTCGAACGCCCAGGAGGCGAGGATGCCGCTCATCACCGTTTTGGATTCAGGTGTTGGGAATGCCGTAAATTACGGTGACTATCCGATCAACGTCGACAGCACGGTTTCGCTGTCCACCCTTGCAGTCCGTCTGGTCGGCGCTGCCGGCGTGTTCAGAGGGCGCGGCTTCTTCCGCGAAAATTTGGAGGTCGATATCATCGCACACGGTCGCGTGCCCCGAGTTCGGCCCGGGCTGCTGCGGCGCAGATTTATGCCGGGAAGGACTCACTATCAGCACGGTCGGCATGCTGCGCCCGATCAATGGAAAATTTAAAAGGCTCAACATGAAAATCTGCGGGTTGGCATCGATCGAGCCAGGACATGAGGGCGGGGTTGGCGATGGGAATGTTCTTTGCCAGATGCTGGCTGACGTCACGGGTGCCGCTGTCCGAGCATCAACGGCAACTCAACACGGCAGCTACAGGCGGATGGACACCGGCAAGTGGGTAAACGTCAATCCTGGCCATTGGGAGGGACCCGTACTGACCTACATGCCGAGCGCCGGCGTTGTGAACGTAGAGAACAATCCGCTTGTTTGGCGTAACGAAGAGGGGAACGCTACGTTTTGACCAGACGACCGATAGACCCAGACGAGATCAGGTATAATTGCCGTCCATCACCGATCATGCCCGCGCAGCCGGCCGCCCGGTCATCGACAAAAATGCCGCCTCGATCGACGGCGCGCCGGTGCTCTCGACCAGCAGCGTCGGGGTGGTGTCGGTCAGCACCTTGCCGCGGTGGAGGACGATGACGCGGTCCGCCCCGTCGACCTCCTCGCAGAGATGGGTCGCCCACAGCACCGCCACCGAACGCTCGCGCCGCATCGTCAGCAGCAGCTTGAGCAAGTCGGCGCGGCTGGCGGGATCGAGGCCCACCGTCGGCTCATCCATGAGCAGCAGCCGCGGTTGATGCAGCAACGCGCGCGCAAGCTCGACCCGCCGGCGGTTGCCGCCGCTCAACTGCGCGGTCTTCGAGTCGGCATTGTCCTTGAGCCCGAGCCGGTCGAGCTCGTCGGCGATGCGGGACCTGGCAACCGCCGCAGGAATGCCGTGCAGTCCCGCATGAAACATCAGATTGGCGGTGACCGTGAGCTCGAGATCGAGCGTCGGCTGCTGGAACACGATGCCGAGGCCCGACAGCGCCGGCACCGCATCGCGTGACATGTCATGCCCCATGACCTCGATGCGGCCGGAATCGGCCGTAAACAACCCGGAAAGAAGCTGGAACAGCGTCGACTTGCCGGCGCCGTTCGGCCCGAGCAGCGCGACGAACTCGCCCGGTTGCGCCTTGAGCGTGACGCCATCCAGCGCGCGCGTCTGCCCGTAGGTCTTGACCACATTCTCCACGAGCAGAGCCGGAAGCCCCGAGCGTTCGTCCATCACCTTCCCCTCGGCGCCAATCCGCCCAGCGCGTTCCCCACCGGCGGCTCGGCTTGCCCGGCCGCTTCAAGAAGGCGTACGCTGGCAGCAACGCAAGTTTCGCGCAAGCCGGGAGCCGCATCTGTGAAGTTTCGCCATCTCTGCCTGGGGGCCGTCCTCGTTGCGACGCTGGTCGCGCCCGCCGCGGCCAAGGATACCGGGCTCATCTTCGTGAGCAACGAGAAGACCAACAACCTCATCATCATCGATCCCAAGACCTACAAGGTCGTGAAGGACATGAAGGTGTCGCGCCGCCCGCGCGACATGCACTTCAGCGCCGACCACACCAAGCTCTACGTCGCCTGCGGCGACGACGACGTGATCGACGTGATCGACGTCGCCAAGCTCGAAGTGGTCGGCAAGATCACCACCGGCCCGAGCCCGGAGACCTTCTCGATCGACGAGAAGCGGCGCCGCATCTACGTGTCGAACGAGGAAGGCTCCTCGCTGTCCGAAATCGACATGGACCAGGGCATCACGATCCATGAAATTCCAACCGGTGCCGAACCCGAGGGCGTGTTCATCAGCGAGGACGGCAACACCGTCTATGTCACCTCCGAGGTCGGCGATCTCGTGCACATGATCGATCCGGAAGCCGGCAACGTGGTGCAGGACGTGGTGGTGGGCACGCGGCCGCGCCGGTTCGCGGCGACCCCCGATGGCAAGGAGCTGTGGGTCACCACCGAACTGTCGGGCGAGGTCTACATCATCGACCGCAACAAGTTCGAGGTCTCCAGCAAGATCGAGTTCCTACCGCCCGGCATGCGCAAGACCGATGTCACCCCGGTCGGCCTCGCCATGACCAAGGACGGCAAGACCGCCTACGTCACGCTCGGCCATGCCGCGCATGTGGCGGTCGTCGACGTCGCCACGAAAAAGGTCGAGGCCTACATCCTCGTGGGCAAGCGTTCCTGGGGCATCACGCTGTCGAAGGACGAGAGCAAGCTGTTCGTGGCGAACGGCTTCGGCGACGACATCACGGTGATCGACGCGAAGTCGCGCAAGGCGATCATCTCCATCCCGGTCGGCCGCATTCCCTGGGGCGTGGTGATCGATGAGTAAGCGCGCCGCTATCGCTGTCATCGCCCTGGCCTGCGCGGTCGCCGCAGCGTGGGGGCAAGGCGCCCCGCCAGCCCCGGCAACCGCCCCGGCGCCGACGCAGAATCAGCGCCTGACCATCGGCTTCGTCGAGATCGCGGGCGATCCACGCTATGACCCGGTCAAGGCCTACGAGCGGCTGATCCTCAAGACCCGCGACCACCCCTATGCCGGCGCGCAGATCGGCATCGACGAGGCGGCGGCGCTCACCCGCGTGCTCAAGACCGATTTCGTGCTCGAACGCATCACCGTGAAATCAGCGGCCGAGGTCGCGCCCGCGGTAACCGCCGCGCTCGGCCGCAATATCCATATGTTCCTGATCGACGCGCCGGCGGAGGCCTATAAGCCGCTCGCGGCCGCGGTCAAAGGCAAGGACGCGCTGCTCTTCAATGTCAGCGCGCCGGACGATCCGCTGCGGCGCGAACTGTGCGCGGCGGAGTTCGTGCATGTGATGCCGAGCCGCGCCCAGCTCATGGATGGGCTCGTGCAATATCTGGTGTCGCGCAAGTGGCGCGACTATCTGGTGTTCGAGGGCCCGGATCCGGCCGACGCAGTGTCCGCCAAGGCGTTCGAGGCCTCGGCCAAGAAATTCGGCTCGCGCATCGTCGCGCATCAGAACTTCAAGCCCGGCACCGATCCGCGCGACCGCGAGAAAAACGATCCGGCCCTGCTCAGCGCCATCAACCGCGACTTCGACGTCGTGTTCATCGCCGACGATGCCTTCGATTTCGCCCGCCAGGTGCCCTATCACCTGGTGCGGCCACGGCCGGTGGTCGGCAGCATCGACCTCGAACCGGTCGCCTGGGACTGGACCTGGGAGCATAACGGTGCCCCACAGGTGAACGGCCGTTTTCAACGGCTCACCAACAACCGCCACATGGGGAGCGCCGACTGGGCGGCGTGGGTGGCGGTGAAGATGATCGTGCAGTCGACGCTGCGCACCCGTTCGATCGATTTCAAGAAGCAACGCGATTTCATCCTCGGTCCGGCGACCTTCGACGGCGACAAGGGGCTCGCGGTGAGCATACGTCCGTGGGATCACCAGGTGCGGCAGGCGATCCTCTTGGCCACGCCGTATTACGTGGTCGCGAGCGCGCCGGTCGAAGGCTTCCTCCACCGCACCAACGAACTCGACACGCTGGGCGACGACGAGCCGGAGACGCCGTGCAAGCTGAACAAGTGACGGACGCGGCCCGGCAAGGAACCAACAATGCCACAACCCTACGACGGACTGCGCTCCTTCCTCGACGAATGCGAAGCGCACGGCGAAGTGACGGTCATCAAGGATGCCGACTGGAACCTCGAGATCGGCGCGTTGACCGAGGCGGCGTCCGAGCTGATCGACGAGCCGCCGGCGCTGATGTTCGATGAGATCAAGGGCTATCCCAAGGGCTTCCGCGTGCTGAGCATTCCGACCGCGTCGCGGCGGCGGATGGCGCTCGCGCTCGGCCTGCCGCCCGACACGCCGAAGATGGAGATCGTCCGCCACGCCGCGAGCCGCATCAAGCACGCCGCACCGATCCCGCCGAAGGAGGTCGAGACCGGCCCGGTGATGCAGAACATCATGCGCGACAACGAGGTCGATCTGTTCCGCTTCCCGGTGCTGCAGTCGCACCGCGGCGACGGCGGACGCTATATCGGCACCGGCGATACCTTCATCAACCGCGATCCCGAGACCGGCTACGTCAACATGGGCACCTACCGGATGCAGGTGCACGAGCGCAACCTGCTCGGCATCTGGCAGAGCCCGGGCCAGCAGGGGCGCACGATCGCCGAGCGCTACTGGAAAGAGGGCAAGGCCTGCCCGGTGGTCGCAACGTTCGGCGGCGATCCGCTGCTGTTCTTCCTCTCCTATACGAAATTTCCGTTCGGCGTGTCCGAGCTCGACCGCGCCGGCGGCATCCTCGGCCGGCCGGTCGAAGTGATCAAAGGCCCGCTCACCGGATTGCCGATCCCGGCGCATGCCGAGGTCGTGATCGAGGGCGAGATGCCGCCGCCGGCTGTCGAGTCGCACATGGAAGGCCCGTTCGGCGAATGGCCGGGCTATTACACCGTCGGCACCAAGGGCACCGCCGACGAGCAGCCGGTGATCCGCGTGAAGGCGATCTATTACCGCAACGATCCGATCCTCCTGAACATGGCGCCGCAATGGCCGGGCGCTCCGCACCACTCGGTGCGCTTCGAGGGCGGCATCCTGTGGGAGCAGCTCGAAGCCGCCGGCGTCCCAGCGATCGCCGGCACCTACGTGCATAATTCCTTCTTCATCGTGGTCGCGATCAAGCAGCAATATGCCGGCCACGCCAAGCAGGCCGGCCACGCCGTCCTCGGCTGCGCGGCGTCGGCGCGCAACGGCCGCTTCGTCGTAATCGTCGACGAGGACATCGATCCCTCGAACATGGACGAGGTGATCTGGGCGATGACGACGCGGGTCGATCCCGCGACCGACATCGAGATCGTCGAGAACTGCTGGGCCACCCCGCTCGACCCGCGCATGCCGCCGGACAAGACCGCGAACGGTCCGCACACCAATTCGCGCGCGATCTACTATGCGGTGCGGCCGTGGGAATGGAAGGACAAGTTCCCGCTGGTCAACCGCATCGGCAAGGACCAGCTCGAAGCGATGGTGAAGAAGTACAGCGGGGTTTTGCCGTTCCCGCGGCGGTGAGGACGCGCGCTTCTGCTCCCGTGCTCCCCCCTTGTGGGGTGGGAGAAGAAAGGTCAGCGGGCGATCACCGAAACGCCGCCGCGCCGGTCTCCGTAAGCGTCGCCGCCACGCGCTCACCGAATGCCTTCGTTCCCAGCGGACCGCCGAGATCGCGCGTGCGCCATTGCGGCGTCGCGATCACGCGGTCCAGCGCGGCCTCGATCGCGAGCGCGGCGCGCACGAAGCGTTCGTTCTTGCGGCGCTCGCCGAGCCATTCCAGCAGCATCGCCGCCGAGCCGATGAGCGAAGCGGGATTGGCGCTGTCCTGCCCGGCGATGTCGGGCGCCGAGCCGTGCTGCGCCTGCGCGACCGCATGCTCGGCGCCGGCATTGAGCGATGCGGCAAGGCCGAGGCTGCCGGCGATCTCGGAAGCCAGATCGGAGAGAATGTCGCCGAACATGTTGGTGGTGACGACCACGTCAAACGCGCTCGCGTCGCGTACCAGCAGCGCGGTCATCGCGTCGATGATCTTTTCCTCGTACGCGACCGAGTGATAGCGCGCCGCCACTCCACGCACGCATTCGAGAAAGAGGCCATCGGACACCCGCAGCACGTTCGCCTTGTGCACGGCGGTGACCTTCTTGCGCCGGCGCAGGGCGAGCGTGAAGGCCGCCTCGGCGATCCGGGTCGCGCCCGCGCGCGTGATCTTGCGCACCGACAGCGCAAGGTCGGGCGTCGGCATGAATTCGCCGGGGCCGACGAACATCGAACGATCGGCGTAGAAGCCCTCGGTGTTCTCGCGCGCGATCACCAGATCAACCGGCGCGCCGCAGCGCGGGGGAAAGCCGCCGCGGGTGCGCGCGGGGCGGATGTTGGCGAACAGATCGAGCCGCTTGCGCAGCTCGCCCGACGGGTTGAGCCCGCCCTCGGCCACCGGCGGATAGTCATTGTGCGACACCGGCCCGAGGATGACGCCGTCGGCGGCCTTGGCCGCCTCGAAAGCGGCGGCGGGAAACGTGGTGCGCTCGTGGCGCAGCGAGACAAGCCCGATCGACGCCGGCGTGAACGACAATCCGAGCCCGAAGATGCGGTCGGCCTCGCCCAGCACATCGAGGGTCGCGGCGGTGATTTCCGGGCCAATGCCGTCGCCTTCCATGACAACTAAATGAATCATAGGTTGTCTCCGGTCGTCCCTGCGAAGGCGGGGACCGTACGCCGCGCCATCTGATTCTTGGCACCTACTGAGAATAACTTCATGCTCGGAGTCTATAGGTCCCCACCTTCGCGGGGACGACTCAACGCGTGTCGCGCGCGCGCCGGATCTGCTCCGTCCGCTGCCCGGCCGCCGCCATCAAGAACCCGACATCGGTCTGCGTCGTCACGAACCGCACGCCCTTGCCGATGAACGCGAGTTGCCGCTCCATGTCGCGCTCGCCACCCAGCCCCGCGAACTTCTCATGTGTGGCCGCCGCCGCGATCACCCGCTCGACCGCCGCGACGATCGCCGGATCGCCGAACGCACCGGGCTTGCCCATGCTGGTGAGCAGGTCGTTGCAGCCGACATGCACCACGTCGACACCATCGACCGCGGCGATCTCCCCGACATTGGCGAGGCCTTCCAAGGTCTCGATCATGCAGACCACCAGCGTCTGCGCGTTGAGGAGCTTGACGCCCTCGCCGATCGGCACCGGCCGGAAATCGAATTGCGGATAGCCGCCGCCGACCGAGCGCTTGCCGATCGGCGCAAACTTGCAGGCGTTGACGGCGCGCTGGGCATCGTCGGCGGTGTTCACGTCGGGAAAAATGATCCCGGTCGCGCCGTTATCGAGGATCACCGAAACGTCAGGATCGTCGCAGCTCCGCGCCCGCACCAGCGGCGCGATCCCGCAGCCGAGCGCCGCCTGCGCGATGTGCCCGACCGTCTCCAGCGTGAACAGCGAGTGCTGCCGGTCGACGAAGATGAAATCATGCCCGGTCGTCTTGGCGATCCGCGCGATGTCGCCCGACCGCGCGAGCCGCACGATCATGCCGAGCGCGACGTCGCCGGCTGTCATGCGCTCCTTCACGGGATTGGTGATGGCATTGGGATCAGACGACGGCATCGACACCTCCAGTAAGGCGCAACTGTAGCCCGGATGGAGCGAAGCGGCGAACGGGAATGATCGCGGCGCGGCCAGTCCCGGATTTCGCTTCGCTCCATCCGGGCTGCAGAAAGTCCGCCTCAATTCCAATACGGCGGATACCCCGTGGTCTTCTGCTCGGCCTCGAGCCGGCGCAGCATCGCCGGCCATTCGAGCACGCCGTAGGGGCGGCGCGTGCCGGGCTGATAGAGATGCGCGGTGTGCGCCAGCACGTTCTCGCCCGGCATCGTCAGCTCGCTGCGCGCCGCCATGGCGTCGACCTGCGCGCGACAGGAGAGTTCGAGCTGGTACATCGTATTGAACGCCTGCGGGATGGTCGCTCCGCAGGTGAGAAGCCCGTGGTTGCGCATCACCAGCGCGTCGTGCGGCCCGAGATCGGCGACGATCCTTTCGCGCTCCTCGGTGTCGATCGCCGGTCCTTCGTAGTCGTGATAGCCGAGATGGCCGACGAAACGGATCGAGGTCTGCGACAACGGCAGGAGGCCGCTGGCCATCGCCGACACCGCCATGCCGGCGCGCGTGTGGGTGTGCAGCACGCAGGCCACATCCGGCCGCGCCTTGTGGATCGCGCCGTGGATCACATAGCCGGAGACGTTGATCCCGTAGTCGGTGTCCGGCTTCCAGATGATGTTGCCATCGACGCCAATCTTCACCAGGCTCGATGCGGTGATCTCGCGATAGAGCAGGCCGTAGAGATTGATCAGCAGATGATCCGGCGTGCCGGGGATGCGCGCGGTGATGTGATTGTAGATGAGATCGGTCATGCCGTAGCTGTCGACCAGGCGATAGCAGGCGGCGAGGTCGAGCCGCGCCTGCCATTCCTGCGGCGAGACTTCGTCGCGGATCGACTTGAAGTCGGTCGAGTAGTTCATGAAGATGCCCTTGGGTGGCGGTGGTCGTCCGGGATCGGGGCTCGTCCGGGTTCTTGGCCGTCAGCATAGCCTCGCCGAACGACAAGGCCAAACCGCACCGGAGGACCATGACCGCGCCCACAGTTCCGGATCGCGTCTATGCCAGCGCCGACGCGGCTGACGCCTTTGTGCGCGCGTTGCTCGCGCCCCACGGCGTGCCGGACAAGGACGCCGCGATCATCGCCGGGTGCCTCGTGAGCGCCGACCTGCGCGGCGTCGACACCCATGGACTGTCGCGCCTGCCCGGCTATCTCGATCGCGTGCGCCGCGGCCTGATCAATCCGCGCCCGACGCTCGCGCCGAAGCGGGTGACGCCGGTCGCCGCCGCGCTCGACGGGCAAGACGCCTTCGGCTTCGTGGTCGGCATGCGCGCGATCGAAGAGGCGATTGCGATGGCGCGCGAGTTCGGCATCGGCATCGTCGCCGCGCGCCGCAGCACGCATTTCGGCATGGCCGCGTCGTATGTGCTGCCCGCGGTCGAAGCCGGCTTCGTCGCGCTCGTGTTCTCCAACGCGTCGCCGGCGATGCCGCCGTGGGGCGGACGCGAGCCGCTGCTCGGCACCAACCCGTTCGCGGCCGGCGCGCCGGCGGGAAAATTTCCGGCGTTCCTGCTCGACATGTCGCCGGCGGTCGCGGCGCGCGGAAAAATCCGCCGCGCCGAGCGGCGTGGGGAGAAAATACCGCTGGGCTACGCGCTCGACGCCGACGGCCGCCCGACCACCGATCCCACGGCCGCGCTCGGCGGCGTGGTCCTCCCCATCGGGGGCTACAAGGGGTCGGGCCTGGCGATGCTGATGGACATTTTCGGCGGCGTCCTCTCCGGCGCGGGCTACGGCGGCGGAGTCGCAGACCAGTACAAGGTCTACGACCGGCCGCAGGACGTCGGCCATTTCTTCCTTGCCATGCGTCCGGATCTGTTCGTCTCCGACCGCGACTACCGCGATCGCATGGACACTTTGATCGAGCGCGCGCGCGGCGTGCCGAAGGCCGAGGGTGTTGCGGAAATCCTGATCGCCGGCGAGCCGGAGCGGCGCTACGAGGAGCAACGCCGGCGCGAGGGCATTCCCTATAGTGCGGCCGAAATCGGCCCGCTGCAGGAGGAGGCGGCACGCGCCGGAGTCGCGCCGCTCGCCGTCTCCGGCCGGCCGCTGGGCTAGCCTATGCTTCGATTTCGTGGAATCAGCCACATGCTCCGCTCATCCCCGCGCCAGCGGGGACCCAGGGCAACAAGCTCAACGGTTTGCGCAAATGGCCCTGGATTCCCGCTTGCGCGGGAATGAGCGGATGGACATTCGGGCGGGACGTGGTCAGGGGGAAACCAATGCAAGTTGACGGCTACGACATCGAGGTCATCATCCAGGGCTATCCCGGCAAGTCCGTATGTCATGGCGGCCTCGGCTGGAGCTCGGTGGTGCTCATCCGCGGGCACGGCCACCTCGCGCTGATCGACACCGGGCCGATCGGCTACCGCAAGCCGCTGATGGACAAGCTCGAGCAGCGCGGCCTGAAGGTCGCGGACGTCACCGACCTGCTGATCACCCACGCGCATCACGACCATTGCATCAACTGGCCGCTGTTCCGGCACGCCCGCATCGTGGTCGGCGCGCACGAGCTCGCCTGGGCCGTGACCGAGCCATGGGGCGAGACCGCCGTGCCGGAACTCTACGCCCGCGAGTTGCAAACCTGGCCGAGCGTCCACAAGGCCGCCGACGGCGAGGAGGTGCTGCCCGGCATTACCGCGCACATCGCGGCGGGCCACACGCCGGGCCACCTGATCTTCCTGCTCCAGGGCAGCGCGCACGACGTGATCTTCACCGGCGATGCCGCCAAGAACCGCGCCGAGCTGATCTCCGGCGCGGCTGATGCGACCTACGACGCCGCCGTCAGCTCGGCCTCGATTGCGACGATTTGGACCCTCTGGCGCAGCCGGGCGGGCAACATCGTCGTTCCCGGCCATGATATTCCGATGGTGCAAAAGGACGGTCGGACCGAGTATCTTGGCACCCGCGAGGCCGCCATCAAATCCTGGTTCGGCGACAATCTAGAAACGACCACTTCGTTCAAGCTGACGGTCGATTGAATTCGAGGAAGCCCCAAAAGGGGCCGCCATGAGAGGAAAACCCATGCGAAAAACTCCCTCGCTCCTGCTCAAGATCGCAGGCGCGCTGCTCGCGTTGACGACGGTCGCGGCCGCGCAGGATTATCCCAGCAAGCCGATCCGGCTGATCATCCCGTTCCCGCCCGGCGGCAGCAACGACGTGGTCGGGCGGCTGTTCGCCAACGAGCTCTCCGAAAAGCTCGGCAAACAGGTGGTGGTGGACAATCGCGGCGCCGGCGCCGGTGGCGTGGTCGGCACCGAGATCGCTGCGAACGCGCCGCACGACGGCTATACGCTGCTGATCATCTCGCTCGCGCACGCGGTCAATCCATGGCTCTACAAACTGCCCTACGATCCGATCAAGGGGTTCACGCCGATCGGCATCCTCGGCTCGGGGCCGAACGTGCTGGTGGTGCATCCCGACCTGCCGGTGCATTCGGTGAAGGAACTGATCGACCTCGCCAAGAAGGAGCCGGGCAAGCTGCAATACGCCTCGGCCGGCGTCGGCAGCTTCCAGCATCTCGGCGCCGAGCTGTTCAAGCTGATGGCCGGCGTCGACATCCTGCATGTCCCGTTCAAAGGCGGCGGACCGGCGATGATCGACGTGGTCGGCGGCCACACCAAGGTGATGTTCTCCTCACTCGTGCAGACCACGCCGCAGATCAAGGCCGGCAAGCTGCGCGCGCTCGGCACCGGCGGATTGAAGCGCACCACCGTGCTGCCTGACGTGCCGGCGATCGCCGATGCCGGCGTGCCGGACTACGAGGCGGTGAACTGGTGGGGCATCGTCGCGCCCGCCGGCACCCCGCAGCCGATCGTCGACAAGGTGCACGCGGCGATCGAAGCAGCGCAGCAATCGGCCGAAGTGCAGAAGCAGTTCACCACCGAGGGCGCCGCAGTCGTCAAGATGACCACGCCGCAATTCGGCGAGTTCATGGTCAAGGAAATGAACAAGTGGGAGCAGGTGGTGAAGAAGGGCGGCATCAAGGCGGAGTGACGCCGCTTGCTCCGTCACGCGCGGGCTTGAAACGCAATACCGATGATCTTGCGCCGGCGCGCTCCCTCTCCCCAGGGGGGAGAGGGAGAAGAAAGAACAAGTCTCGCGCCTTTGATCCAATCCGATAGCCGTGGGTCAAGCCCGGCCAATGACGAGGGAATGAGCCTGCCCATGCAGCGAGGCTTTCTCGACAACAAGGACTTCTGGGCCGGGCTGACGCTGATCGCGACCGGCGCGTTCACCTTGGCGGTCGCGCACGACTACGTCTTCGGCGACGCGCGGCGCATGGGCCCCGGCTATTTCCCCAAAGTCCTCGGGGCCGTGCTGATCCTGTTCGGCCTCTACATTCTCGCAACCGGCCTGCGCGGCGGCGAAAAGCTGCAGGGCTCATGGTCGCTGCGCGCGCTCATCGTCATCCCGCTGTCGCTGATCCTGTTCGGCGTGCTGATCGACCATGGCGGTTTCGTGCCGGCGATGTTCGTGCTGATTTTCGTGTCGGCAACGGCAACCACCGAATTCCGGCCGCTTGAGGCGTTCCTGTTCTCGGCCTTCCTGACGGCACTGTCGGTCGCCGTGTTCATCTGGGGGCTGGCGCTCCCCTACCCGCTGTTCACCGGCATCTGACGCAGGCGCCATGGACCTTTTTCACAATCTGTTCTTCGGTTTCACGGTCGCGATCTCGCTGCAGAATCTGCTCTACTGCCTGATCGGCGTTTCGGTCGGCACGCTGATCGGCGTGCTGCCGGGAATCGGCCCGCTCGGCACCATCGCCATGCTGATGCCGCTCACCTACGGCGTGCCGCCGGTCAGCGCGCTGATCATGCTCTCGGGCATCTATTACGGTGCGCAGTACGGCGGCTCGACCACCGCCATCCTGGTGAACCTGCCGGGCGAGACCTCGGCGGTGATGACCTGCCTCGACGGCTATCAGATGGCGCGGCAAGGCCGAGCGGGGCCGGCGCTCGCGATCGCCGCGATCGGCTCGTTCTTCGCCGGCACCGTGGGGACGCTGCTGATCGCATTGTTCGGCCCGCCGCTCGCCGAGATCGCGCTGAAATTCGGCGCGCCGGAGTATTTCTCGCTCATGCTGATGGGCCTGGTCGCGGCCGCCGTGCTGGCGCAGGGCGACATGGTCAAGTCGCTGGCGATGGTGGTGGTCGGATTGCTGCTCGGCATCGTCGGCACCGACGTCAATACCGGCGTGCAGCGCTTCACGTTCGGCATCAGCGATCTCTCGGATGGTATCGGCTTCATCGTGGTCGCGGTCGGCGTGTTCGCGATCGGCGAGATCATCAACAATCTCGGCGAGAAGGGCGAACGTCGCATCTTCACCGCCAAGGTCTCCCATCTGTTTCCGACCAGGGAGGACATGCGGCGCTCGATCGGTCCGATCCTCCGAGGCACCGCCATCGGCTCGTTCTTCGGCGTGCTGCCCGGCACCGGGCCGGCGATCGCCTCGTTCGCCTCCTATATGCTGGAGAAGAAGCTCGCCGCCGACCCCTCGCGGTTCGGCCACGGCGCAATCGAAGGCGTGGCGGCGCCGGAATCCGCCAACAACGCCGACGCGCAGTGCAAGTTCATCCCGATGCTCACGCTCGGCCTGCCCGCCAGCGGCGTGATGGCGCTGATGCTCGGCGCGATGACCATCCAGGGCATCCAGCCCGGCCCGGAAGTGATGACGCAGCGCCCCGATCTGTTCTGGGGCCTGGTCGCGAGCATGTGGATCGGCAACGCGATGCTGGTCGTGCTCAACCTGCCGATGATCGGGATCTGGGTGAAGCTCTTGACGGTGCCCTACCGCTTGCTGTTCCCGGCGATCATGGCGTTCTCCGCGATCGGCATCTACAGCGTCAATTCGAGTTCGTTCGAGATCTACGCCACCGCGCTGTTCGGCCTGGTCGGTTTCCTCTGCATGAAGCTCGGCTTCCCGCCGGCGCCGATGCTGCTTGGCTATGTGCTCGGTCCGATGATGGAGGAGCACCTGCGCCGCGCCATGCTGATGTCGGGCGGCGACGCCTCGGTGTTCCTCACCCATCCGATCAGCCTCGCCTTCAACATCGCGACCGTGCTGATCCTGATCGTGATGCTCGCCCCGGTGATACGCAAACGGCGGGTGGAGATTACGGGGTAGATTTACATTTTCCGCTTGACGATCTTTCCATCCGATCCGCTGCCTTCTTTCAAGGTAACGGTGTCCTGATGCTCTGCGGCCGGGATCGTGCTCACTTTCATACAGTGACCGCTGGAGACTTCAGATGATGAACAGGACGGCATGGTCTTGCTTGCCCTTCTCGTTTCCGGGTGTTCCGGCGACAGCGGCATGAATCAAAGCGGTACAAGCAACTGTTTTACGCTGAGCGGAGTTGAGAACGATGACCGGGCGACAATTGACAAGAAGGTAGCAGCAGCGTGCCAAGGAAAGGGCACACCAGAAATAACGCAGCGAATCACGACGGCAGTCGCAGGACGCTGCAAGGAATAGCGGCGGATGCCAGGGCCAGCCGGCGGCTCGCTCAAGGAACCTCGGACCGTTCCCGCGCAGTCAGTGGCCGTCGCTCCCCTTCCCGCCCGCGATCAGCTCCAGCAGCTTCGGCGGCGGGATCGGCGTCTGCGCGATGTGCACGCCGAACGGTTCGAGCGCGTTCTCGATCGCTGAGATCACCGCGCCGGCGGCCGGGATCGTGCTCACTTCGCCGGCGCCCTTGGCGCCCAGCGGATTAAGCGGCGACGGCGTCTCGCGGAACATTGCCGTCATGGTCGGGAGTTCGGTCGCGGTCGGGAGCAGATAATCCGCAAACGTCGTGGTCACCGGCTGGCCCGAGTCATCGTAGCCCATCCATTCGAACAGCGCGTTGCCGATCCCGTGCGCGAGCGCGCCGTGAAGCTGGCCCTCGACCAGCATCGGATTGATCAGCCGGCCAGAGTCCTGCAGTGCGAAGTAACGCAAGATGCGGACCTCACCGGTTTCCACGTCGACCTCGACCTCCGCGGCCTGGCACGCATTCGCATAGGCGAGATCATCGGTCCGGTAATTCTGGTTCGAACTCGAGCCCGGGTTCCACGCCGGGCGGGAACGCATAGCCGGGCGCGCCGCGCAGGATGCGCGACAGTTCGCCGAGCTTGACCGCAAGCTGCGGCGCGCCGACCACGCGTACCTCGCCGTCGACGAGTTCGAGGTCGTGCTCTGCGGCTTCGAGGATATGGCTCGCGAGCTTCTTCGCCTTGTCCGCGACCGCGCGCGCCGCCAGCAGCACCGACGAGCCCGCGGTCACGGTCTGACGGCTGGCGAAGGCGCCGAGTCCGAGCGACACGCCGGTGGTGTCGTTCACGACTACGTTGATGTCCTGCGCGCGCAGGCCAAGCTCGCTGGCGCAGATCTGCGCGAGCACGGTACGCAGCCCCTGCCCGATCGCCGCCGCGCCGGTGAGCACCGAAACCTTGCCGGTCGGCGCGACCCGCACCAGACCCGACTCGAACGGCCCGCGCCCGGTGCCCTTGAGGCCATGCGCGAGTCCGATCCCGATGTAGCGTCCCTGCGCGCGGGCCGCGGCCTGGCGCTGGGGGAAGTCGTCCCAGCCCACCGCTGCGAGCACCTGCGCCTGCGAGGCCGGATAGTCGCCGCTGTCGTACTGCACGAAGGTGCCGCCGCGCGTCTTGAGCGGCTTCTGGTACGGCATCTTCTCGCCGGGAATGAGATTGCGGCGGCGCACCTCCGCACGGTCGAGTTTCAGTTCGCGCGATACGCGGTCCATCAGCCGCTCCATCGCGAACGACGCCTGCGGATAGCCGGCGCCGCGCACCGAGGAGACCGGCGTCTTGTTGGTGGCGGCGACCGTCACCTCCATCGCCAGCGAGGAGAGCATGTACGGCCCGCTGATCATCGAGGCCGAGTTGTAGGGCAGGTTTACGTCCTGCAGCGCATAGGCGCCGAGGTCATGCAGAAGCTGGCCGCGGATGCCGAGCAGCTTGCCGTCGCCATCGACGGCGATGTCGATCGACCAGTACTGGTCGCGTTCCTGCGCCGCGTTGGTGAAATGCTCGCGCCGGTCCTCGATCCATTTGATCGAGCGCTTGAGCAGCTTTGCCGCAGCGACCACCGCCACGTCCTCGGAATAGACGCACAGCTTGGGCCCGAAGCCGCCGCCGACGTCGGGGGCGGCGACGCGCAGGCGGCTCTCGTCCATGTCGAGCAACGCCGTCAGCGACTGGCGCATGTCGTGCGCCTTCTGGGTCGAAGCCCAGGCGGTGATGCCATCGTCGGCGCTGCGGTATTCCGCCAGGATGCCGCGACCCTCGATCGAATGCGCGGCGCCGCGATGCTGCCAGAGGTCCTCGTGGAACACATGCGCGGCCTTGGCGAAGGCGGCGTCGGCATCGCCGTAGTTCACCTTGTAGCGCGCGATGATGTTGGAGCCGAGTTCGCGCCGCACCGTCGGTGCGTCAGCCAGCGCCGCCTTGCGTACGTCGGCGGCCGCCGGCAGCACGTCGTAGTCGACGTCGACCAGCGCGGCCGCGTCCTCGGCGATATAGCGGTTGTCCGCGATCACGATCGCGACCGCCTCCCCGACATAGGAGACCTCGCCGTCGGCGAGCGAGAACGACCACATCTTGTCGAGCGGCGTGCCGGAATTGGAGTGCCGCATCATGCGGCGCTTGGCGAGCACCGGCGCGAGGTCGTCGAGCGTAAGAATTGCATGCACGCCCGGGAGCGCCAGCGCCGCGGTCTTGGAAATCCCGCGGATGGCGGCGTGCGCGTGCGGGCTGCGCACGAAGCCCGCGTGCAGCATGCCCGGCACCACCACGTCGTCGACGTAGCGGCCCTTGCCGCGCAGCAAGGGCTCGTCCTCCAGCCGCGTGATGCGCGCTCCGATCAGCGCGGGCATAGCGTACCTTTATCGCCGGCCGTCCGCGTTCGTATCCCGGACAAGCAAGCGCGGAGCGCGAGCGCTGATCCGGGACCCAGGAGAGAAGCGACGACCGAAGGCCGTCTCCATACCGCGCTGCGTAGCATATTGTGTCGGGTCCCGGGTCTCGTTCCGCTTCGCTCTGCAAGCCCGGGACACGAGACACTGCCCGACGGGATTCTCAAGTACAACGCCGACAATCGAACCAGCGATTGTTGTTTCACTTCGCGATCGCCTGCGCGGCCCGCTCGACGATCGCCTTGGGCGTCGCGTAGGTCTCTACCAGCAGGTCGTGGATCGCCTGGCCGCTCATCGGATTGATGTCGAGGTTGAGCTTTTGTGCATCGGCCAGGAATTCCGGGTCCTTCATCGTCGCGTCGAAAGCCGCGCGCAATGCGGCAACGCGGTCCTGCGGCACCCCCGGTGGGGCAGTGAAGGGCCGCGCCATTTCCTGCGTGACCAGGATGACCTTGAGCGTCTGGCGCTGCTCGTCGGTCTTGGCGACATCGAGCACCAGCGGAATGTTCGGAAGCTCCGGGTCGCTCTTCAGCGCCGCCTGCACCAGGATGTTGAGCTTCTTGTCCTTGAGCCAGCCCTGATGACGGCTCTTGATCGTGCTCCACGAATAGCCGCAGAGGCCATCGACCTCGCCGCGCTCCATCGCCAGCACGATCGGATTGGTGCCGTGATAGCCGCTCACCAGTTTGATCTTGGCATCGAACACATTCTTGTAGAGCAGCGCGAACACATCCGGGTCGGCGCCTGGGCCGTCGCCGCCGAGCGTGATCGGCTTCACCAGCAGATCGTTGAAGGTCTTGAAGCCGGCGGTATACCAGGCGACGCAGGTCGACACCTCGTTGGTGATGCTGCCGAGCCAGTTGAACTTGGTGGCGTCGAACTGCGCACTCGCCGGCGCGAGCAGCGGCGTGGTGGCGATCGTGCGCCCGAAGGTGGCGATCGCGGTGCCGTCCTTGGGCGCGACCGTATAGAGCGATTGCGCCGCCCGCAGGCTGCCGGCGCCCGGCATGTTCTGCGCGACGATGGCGGGGTTCCCGGGGATGTGTCGCCCGATATGGCGCGTGAGCATGCGGCCGTAGATATCGTAGCCGCCGCCCGGCTCGAAACCGATGAAGAGGTTGATGGTCTTGCCCTTGTAAAACTCTTCGACGGTTTCCGCGCGCGTCGGCTGCGCGGCGACGACCATGAGGGTGACGAAGAAAAGCGTCAGGATCGATCGATTCATTGTCGTTCTCACATCGGCGGGAAGATGTGCGGGAATTTTGCGCGCAACTTGGCGCGCAGATCGTCGCTCACGTCGACGGTGGTCGGGAACGTGCCCTTGAGCTTCATGTCATAGGGGATGCACGCATCGACGAGAATCCGGTTGTTGAAATTGCCGGGCAGGAACAGCGGGTCGCGCTTGGACGCCCAGGCCTTCTGGATGATGTCGATGTCGACCTTGGGATCGAACCGCGTGCACATCGCCCACAGCACCTGGTCGAGTTCGCCGGCATCGATGTCCTCATCGACCACCACCGTCCACTTGCCGGCATAGGCACCGCCCTGGCAGGAGGCCGCGACGTGCAGCGCCTGGCGCGCATGGCCGGGATAGCGCTGGCGGAGCTGGATCACCGTGAAGCGCGTGGCGGGACCGGCCTCGTGATTCCAGACGCCGAGCACTTCGGGCACGCCGCAGGCGTCGAGCGCGCTCCATATTTGCGCGGCGCCGGCAATGCCCTTGAGCAGCCCGGTCTCATCGACCGGCTTGTGCTGCGGCGCGCAGCACAGGATCGGGTCGTTGCGGTAGAGGATGGTCTTGATTTTGACGTAGGGCCGCGGCTGGGTGTCGTCGGAGTAGTAGCCCATCCACTCGCCGAACGGTCCCTCCGGCCGGTTTTCGCCGGGCACCGTCTCGCCTTCGAGCGCGATCTCACAGTCGGCTGGAATCGGAAATCCGGTATAGGGGCCGCGGATGCAGTCGATCGGCTCGCCGCGCAGCCCGCCGGCGATGTCGAGTTCGCTGACCGCCGGCAGCGGTGACGACGAGAGCATGAACAGCAGCGGGTCCTGGCCGCAGAGGATCACGACCTTCATCGGCTTGCCGCGCTCGAAATTCTTGTCGCGGTGGATGCGGCCGTGCTTGCCCTCGGTGATCTGGCAGCCAACGGTGTTGCGATCGTAGACTTGCGCACGATAGGCGCCGAGGTTGAACCAGCCGTCGTCGGGGTCCTGCGTGATCACGCAGTCGGCGGTGCCGATGTAGCGCGACTTGTCCTTCTCGTGGTGCAGCGGCACCGGAAACTTCAGCACGTCGACCGCGTCGCCTTCGAGCACGTTCTGCAGGATCGGGCCGTCCTTGACGAAGCGCGGCGGCAGCGTCTTCAGGTTGGCCATGCGCTGGTGATAGCGCTGCACGATGTCGACCTTGCGCTCCTGCCGCAGCGGCAGGCCGAGCGTGAGCGCCACGCGCTTGATCGACGAAAAGTGGCCGTAGAGCGTGCGGAAGCCCTTGGCGTAGCCCGGCACTTCGTCGAACAGGATCGCGGGCGCGGTGCCGTTGCTCTTCTCGGTCAACATCTGGGTAATGCTGCCCATCTCGGTGTCCCAATGGGCGCCGTTGACGTGGAGCAGTTCGCCCATCCGGTTGACCTCGTCGAGCCAGCCGCGCAGGCCGCGATAATTCACCAGGTTTTCGGAGCGGGCGTCGGCCACGAAGGTCATGAGTTTCTCCTATGCAACCTCGAAACGAGCGTTGCCGAGATCAGGGTTCCGCCAGCGGGCTAAGGACAAGGTTTTAGCCCGTTGTATACTTTTGTCCACGGCTCCAGGAAGCACCGGATGCTGCGCTCCTGAGCAGTCCCCGCAGCCGCGCCGGCGTGACCGGCAGCCGCGTCACCGCCCCCGGCCAGCCCAGCGCGTCATCGATCGCCGACGCAATCGCGGCGCCGACGGCGTTGATCCCGCCTTCGCCGGCGCCTTTGAGACCGAGCGGATTGAGCGGGCTCGGCGCGTCTTCGGTGAGGAGAACGTCGACCGCCGGGACGTTGGCCGCAGTCGGCACGAGATAATCGGCGAAGGTGGTGGCGACCGGCGACCCGCTCTCATCGTAGAGAAATTCCTCCGACAACGCGCCGCCGAGGCCTTGCGCAAGCCCACCGACAAGCTGGCCTTCGATCAGCATCGGGTTGACCGCGCGGCCTACGTCATAGGCGATCAGGTATTTTTCGACCTTCACCGCGCCGGTGTCGCGATCGATAGCGACGACCGCGACGTGAACGCCGTAGGGGTAAGCCATGTGCTTGGTGATGAACCAGCCCTCCGCGGCAAGCCCAGGATCACTGCCGTTGAGCAGCTTCGAGCCGGGCGCGAGCTTGCGCGCGATCTCGCCCAGATCGAGCGACGGTCCCGACGTCATGCCGCGGCGCCCGACACGGCCGCTCACGATCGTCAACTCCTCGGCGGGCGTTTGCAGAAGCTGCGCGGCCACCGCGAGGGCTCGCGTGCGCAACTTCAGGGCTGCGACCTGCGTGGCTGAACCGGTGAGCACCGTCGCGCGGGTCGCATGCGCGCCAACGCCGTGCTCGATGCGGTCGGTCCGACCGTGCACCACGCGGATGCGGCGGTAGTCGACGCCGAGCGTTTCGGCGCAGATCTGCGCGATGACAGTCTCGAAACCCTGACCGAGCGAGGCACCGCCGGTCACCACCTCGACATGGCCGGACGGCTCGACCGAAATCTTGACGCCGTCGGTCGGCCCGAGCCCGCTCTTCTCCACGAACATCGCCAGCCCGACGCCGGCCATGTCGCCGGCGCTGCGCCGCGCCGCGAGGCTTTGTTCGAGCTTTGGCCAATCGACCCGGGCGAGCGCCTTCGTCAGCAGGCCAGCGTAGTCGCCGGAGTCCAGAATCACTTCATCGCCGAGCGCATGAAGTGGGCGCTCGAACGGCATCTCGGACTTGTCGATCAGGTTGCGCCGCCGCACTTCAACGCGGTCGACACCGACGCGCTCTGCGATGGCATCGAGCAGCCGCTCGCGCACGAACGTGCTCTCGTAGCGGCCGGGCGAGCGATAGGTCGCCGCCGGCGTCTTGTTGGTGAGCCGGTAGTGGCCCGACGCCCGGTACGCCGGCATGTGATAGGGACCCGGCAGCATCCCGGCGGTGAGATCGACCACGCGCGCGCCGTGGGTGCGCACATAGGCGCCCTGGTCGTGGAAGAAATCATCTTCGACGCCGAGGATGCGGCCGTCGGTGTCAACCGCCGCGCGGATCTTGTGCCGCTGCTGGCGCGAATGATTGGCGGCGACGAAATGCTCCTGGCGGTCTTCGATCCACTTTATCGGCCGGCCGAGCCGCAGCGCCGCGAGGCAGACCAGCACGTCCTCCGGATAAAGCTCGCCGCGCACGCCGAAGCCGCCGCCGACATGGCCCTCGAACAGATGAATGGAGGCGAGCGGCCGTCCCAAAATCCGTGCGAGCTGCTCGCGGTTGCGATGCGGCACCTTGGCGGCGCCGTGCAGTTCCAGGACGTCGCGCCCGGCGTCATGGCGCGCGATCGCGCCGCGGGTTTCGAGCGGCACCGCCGAATGGCGGCCGATCGCCAGATCAAGCTCGACAATCGCGTGCGCGGCGGCGAAAGCTCCCGCGAGATCGCCGTAGGCCTGCTCGACGATCGTCGGCTGCGTGGAGAGGCCCGGCCCGAATTCGCCCGGCTCCTCGTCGGCCGACATCACCGGCGGCAATTCTTCGAGCTCAAATCCGACCGCGTCAGCCGCGTCCTCGGCCCGATAGGGATCATCCGCGAACACCACGGCGAGCGGCTCGCCGACATAGCGCACGCAACCGCGCGCGAGCACCGGCTGGCGATACGGCACCAGCTTTTCCACGCGGTCGTCGCGGAAATCGATCGGCGAAAGCCCGGCGAGGTCTTCGCCGGTCCAGGCAGCCACCACGCCCGGCTGCGTCAGCGCCGCCGCAACATCGACCGCGGTGATCCGGCCATGCGCCAGCGGCGACCGCACCACGCGCATGTGAAGCTGAAACGGAAACGAAACATCGGCCGCGAACAGGCCGCGGCCGACCACGAGCGGGCCATCCTCCAGGCGCGGGAGCGATGCGCCGATGATTTTTTGCTGCCGGTCCGCCGGTTCCGTCATTGCGGCTTGGTAGCCCGCAATTGTTGATCCGTACAGAGCGCGCGTCGATATTCCAAGGGCGCTCGATTGCCGCGCGCCTACTCCGCCGCGACGTGGGCGTGCGACTGCACGTTCATGTTCACGAGATCGAGTGGCGTCTCGGTCTCGTCCAGCATGCCCCAGCTCTTGACCCACTCGTAGGTACGTTGCAACTCCTCCGCCGGGATTGGCGCCGGATCGACCACGATGATGCGGCTGGCGCGCAGGTCTTCCGGCTTGAGCGTGCCGATCTCCGGATCGCGCTTTTTGTGATAGTCGATGAAGTAACGGAGGTAGGCCTGCTTGTTGGCGTTGATGCGGCGCACCGCTTCCCGCACCGCCCGGTTGAAGGCCGCATAGGTCTCGGCGTCGACGCGGTCGGAAGCCACCTCGGTGCCGTGATAGAAGGCCGAGCAGATGACGCGGCAGCCCTTCTTCTCCGCCAGCGTGATGTAGGGCTCAGTCAGCGTCGTCGCCTCGATCTCGCCCTTCATCATCAGGTTGAAGCGATTGCGCGAGCCGGTCGGGGCGCGGCACAGGTTGATCTGTTCGCGCGGCAGGAAACCTTCCAGCATGTGCAGCGCGAGATAGTGGGTGCCGGCATAGAACGGCACGCCGACGCGGCGCCCTGCAAGCTGCTGCGGTGTGTAGACCGGTGAATCCGGGCGCACCACGATCGCCCCGTAGGTGACGATGCCGCGACGGCCGACCTGCCGGCTGTTCACCTTGGTGCCTTCGACGCGGCAGTAGTTGCCCCATTCGCAGGCGTTGTACATGTCGGCCTTGCCCTCTTCGACCATGGTGCCGTGGCTGACGAAGCGGTTCGCGCCCTTCACGTCGGTCAGCGAGGTGTCCGCGGTCTTGATGCCGGCCTCGTCGCGGTCGGCCCACTCGATCTGGACGCCTTCCTTCTCGAACAGGCCCTCTTCATAGGCCACGAGTTCCGGCAATCCCTGGAACGGCGAGGTGCTCTCCAAGACCAGCTTTTTCATCGGGTGCTCCCTTTCTCCTGTGTTTCGAACATCGATCCGCTCAGCCGCCTGCCGCCTGCCGCCTGCCGCCTGCCGCCTGCCGCCTGCCGCCTGAGAAAATCGTTGAAATCTTAGATTATCGATTTTATGCTGCCCTATCGATTTGTCAACCGCGGGCCAGGGGCTCCAGCCGATGACCTTCCTCAGTACGGCGCCGGCCGAGACCGAGCGCGCGGGCTCGCAGATCGAGGGCGCGTATTGGCGCCTGCGCGACGAGATCATCCGCGGCAACCTGGCGCCGGCGACGAAGCTGCGCATCGACTTCCTGCGCAGGACCTACGGCTTCGGCGCCAGCGGCTTGCGCGAGGCGCTGTCGCGGCTTGTTTCCGACGGCCTGGTCGACTGCGAGGCGCAGCGCGGCTACTGGGTCGCGCCGGTCTCGCGCGAGGAGCTGCGCGACATCACCGCCTCGCGCAAGGTCATCGAGGTCGAGGCGCTGCGGCAGTCGATCCAGTTCGGGCCGCTCGAATGGGAAGGGCGGGTCGTGGCCGCATGCCACAGCCTCGAGCGCGTGGAAAAGTCGATGCGCGAATCCTCGCCCGACGTGATCATGCGCTGGGAGCAGGCCAACCGCCAGTTCCACATGGCGCTGATCTCCGGCTGCCCGTCGCGCTGGCTGCTGCGATTCACCGAGCTGCTCTACGATCAGTCGCAGCGCTATCGCCACCGCACCATCCTGCGCCGTCCGATCCCACGGGCCGGCAAGCTGAGCCCCGAACACATGCAGATCGTCGACGCGACGCTGGAACGCAACGCCGAGCGCGCCTGTACCGCGCTCGCGCGGCATATCGAGAACACCGCCCGCAGCGTCGAGACCGCGATTTTCGGGGCCGCCGGCGGCTAAAAGGCATGATTTCGTGGACGCGCCAACGGATGATCAGTTGCTCCATTGTCCGTAGCGCGCCGAAAGCGGACGGAGGAGCTGGAGCGGCAATGAGCCAAAGGCGGTCCTCGTGAACGGTCTAATCAAATGCGAAAATACGCTTCCAGTCGTTCTTCATGCTAATGACCGTCCAGCCATCCTTCTTGGCTTCGTCGTATAGCGCCTGCGTGAAGGTACCGACCTTGCTGTCGGGGAGCCCGTTCGCAGGGCCGTAGGCATATTCACGCTGCGCGTCGTCGTGCAGCACGAGCATCATCAGCCGCGCGCCGTCGCCGGCGCCGGTATATTCCAGCATCTGCCGGTCGCCGACCGAGTTGCCAAACGCGGCGCGCGGTTGACGGCCGATCATCAGATGAATGCCCTGGGGCTTGCCAGCATTGTCGTCGTTCAAGAGCAACTTGGGCTCCTTGGTCAGGAACGGCTTGCCGTCTTTGGTGTAGCCAAACTCTGTCCCGCCCATTGTTCCGACCACCTGCTCCGGCGGGATGCCGTAGACCCGTTGCGCATAGACCCGCACGAAATCCTGACCACCGCCGGTGACGATATAGGTCTTGTAACCGCTGTCGCGCATGAATTGCAGGACTTCCTGCATCGGCTGATAGGTGAGATCGGTATAGAGACGATCCCAGCGTGGGTGTTTTGCGGTGCCGAGCCATTTTGCGACGTCAGCCTCGAACGTATCTACCGACATCCCGGTTAACGTTGCAGCAAGGATTTCTTCAAGAGCGGGAAGCGACAGCGCCGCAATCGCCGCTTTGTCGCCGGACATCACGGTTTTGAACGACTCTCGATTTTTGAGTTCTGGCTTCTGTGCTACCACCGCCGGCACCCGGTCCAGGCAGTAGAGAACCTGAGCGTATATCGGCTTCTCGACCCAGAGCGTGCCGTCCTGGTCAAAACAAACAATACGATCTTCCGCCGCAACAAATTTAGGGCTCGACCTATCCGTCGTTGCACGCACGAAATCGATGATCGCCTGTTTCGCCGGACCGTCAGTCCACGACGCCAGCGGCGCACTCGATGCGTTTTGCGCCCGCACCGGCGTTGAAAGGAGTGATCCTGCTGCGGGCAGTAAGGCCAGACCGGAAACAAGGGTGCGACGGTCTATTCTTGGCAACAAGTCTCTTGGCAACAAGTCGTCCGACTTCATAGCCATTCTCCAACGATAGCCATTCTCCAACGGTGGTTCCGCATCCTGCTTCAAGGCGCCAGCGTCAGCGCCTTCAGTTCTTTCCGGGCCGTACCGTAGGTGCCGAGCTGATAGACCGACGCGCCGGCCGGCGAGAACGTGAACGACGGGAATGGCTCCGCCAGCATCTTATTCAAATATTTTTCCGTTCCGACACCGATCGTCACATGCGGATTGAACCGTTTGCCTGCGGCAATCTCGACGAAGTGGGTGACGTACTCGATCAGCGATTTTTGAATGTCGCGTCCGCGTGCCTCGCTGAAGAAGGCCGCCGGGGTCCCGGTCTTCACAGTGTAGGGCTTGACGGCCGCAATGAGCTCATCTTGCAGCCGATGCAGGTCGTCGGTCGGTTCGGTCACAATTCCCGCGAGGCCGAATGGCGGATCGGGGATGTAGTAATACTTGAACGCCTTGAGCGTCCACGCCGTGGGCTTTTCCTTGACCATAATCGCGTTTGCCGCCGCAAATATCTTGTCGAGGTCGTCCGTGCGGACAAACTGCTGCAAGACACTGACGTGCGGGTGGTGCGTCTCATCCAGCGCAAAGCCTTTGGGGAAAGCCTTGAGCAGACGGGCGTTGGCGTCTTTAGCGTGTTGAATCATCGTCGCGTCGGGTTCGAGTGCGATGTCGATCGCCGTCACCGGATTTTGTTGCGCGAAGGCCCCTTGGGTAAACGCGAGAGCCGGTACTGCCGCCATGCCCGCAACCAGCGTGCGGCGATCGATGCCGAATGATGTTGTCTTCCGTTCCATTGCGCCACCTCTCCCTAATCCGCGGCCATCCTCATGAAAATCAGCCGTACTGCCCAACGGCCGTGGACCTAGCAAAGTAATTATCGCCTACAAGGGTCGCCTCGGATACTGTACCAAAGACCAGTGCGCAGGCTCGCGGGCGGCTACTCACATGTCTGCCTTGGGTCAGTCGCGCCGCCGCCCCCATGCGACGCGGCAGACGATAGTCCGAAACAACTCTGCGATCCGTTGGTTCGGTTCGGAAAACCGGCTTTTAGTTACCGACCGCTGCGGAATACCTGATCCGCGAGCCGGCCCCATTGCTCGTAGTCGCGCGTATAATTTGGCCGCTGCGCGAGGTAGAGCTTCTTCACCGGCGCCGCGGCGTTCGGCATGTCCTTGCGCAGCGAGGAGTAGCCGAGCTGCTCGGTGTAGATCTCCTGCGCGTCCTTCGAGAGCATGTAATCGATGAACAGCATCGCCGCGTGCGGGTTCTTGGCGCGCATCGGCAACGCGACGCCGCTCATTGCCGTGTAGGACGGGCCGAGCGCACGCCAGGCGACTTTGCCGCCGTTCTTCTTGCGGGCGAAGATGTGCGAGAAGCGGGCATTGACCAACAGCGGCACCTCACCGGAGACGATGAGGTTGGCAGCCGCCGGTCCGCCCATGCTGTAGAGCCTCATCTCCTGACGGCCGAGCTTGCGCACGAAATCCTCGCCTTCGCCGGTGACCATCGCGCCGACCCAGTTGGTCAGCGTCGCTTCCGAGGCCGAGATGCCGAGCTTGCCCTTCCACTTCGGGTCGAGCAGGTCGGCATGGGTGTGCGGGGCCTGCTCGGGCGTGTAGGCGGCGGTGTTGAACCCGAGCGAGGCATAATCCTCGCGCATCAGCACCCAATTGTGCTTCGGCTCGACCGCCTCTGCTCCGTAGTTGACGATTTCCGGCGACGAGAACGGCGTGAGCAGCTTGGCGTCGCGCAGGATTTGCACCGCGTAGTCGTCAAGCTCGAACGCGTCCGCGTTGAACACGCCGGCGCGGTATTCCTCCATCAGCTTCTTGAGCAGGATCGGGATATCGGCCTTGTATGCCTTCACCGTCAGGAACGGGTATTTCTCGCCGAATCCCTTCAGCACGAGATCAATCTGCGAGCCCACGGTGTAAAGCTGAAGCTCGCCTTCCTTGCGCGCACCGGCTTCCAGGAAAGCCTGGCGATCGAGCCCGCTGTAGTTCGCGATCTTCGCCACCGTCTGCGGATCGGCCGCGCGCGCCGGCCCGCACGTCACCACAGCCAGGAGCGCGAGGCCGGCGGCCCAAGGCTGGAAATAGGATTCTGTCATTTCTTGCTGCCTGGGCTCAAATCAATAAGGACAGATCAACACTCCGCTCGTCCCGCGAAAGCGGGGATGAGGGCAACAAGCTCCGACGTTGGTGCGTTTGCCCCCGGATTCCCGCTTGCGCGGGAATGAGCGGTCGATCCGCACACTGTCCTCCAACAGCCGCCCCGCTTGCAAGGTCGCGGCGGCGCGTGGAATGGTCGCTCGATCGGATAAGCGGAGACTGGTCATGGATCCGAAGCTGCGCGTCACGTTCCCCCCGGATCCCAATCCGAAGAAGCCGCGGCTGGTCGCGCCGCCGGGGAGCTGGGACACCCATTTCCACGTCTATGCGCCGCACCTGTTTCCGTTCGCGGAGAAGCGCCGCTACACGCCGCCGGCGGCGCCGGTGGAGCATTATCTGCAGATCAATTCGGCGCTCGGGCTCGAACGCGGCGTGATCGTGCAGCCGAGCGTGCACGGCACCAACACCGCCGTCACGATGCATGCCGTGGCGAATTCCAACGGCCGGCTGGTCGGCATGATCCGCTGCGATCCGAACCTCACGGCGGGGGTGATCGACAAGCTGCATGCCGCCGGCATTCGCGGCTTGCGGTTTCCGATCTCGCGCCATCTCGGCGATTCGCTCAGCGAGAATGTCTTTCATCACAACACCGCGCTGATGGAGCGCGTCGGCTGGGTCGTCGACATGCAGGTCGACGCCGAGGTGATGGTCGCGAAGGCCGGTATGATCAAGAACTGCAAGCTGCCCGTCATCATCGACACCTGGGGCCAGGTCGATCCGCGCAAAGGGCCGGATGACCCCGCGTTCCGGGTGCTGCTCGACCTCGTCGGCAACTACCGAGCCTACGTGAAGATTCACGGCACCAATCGCTTCCTCGCGCGTGGCGTGCCCTATGCCGACATGATCCGCGCCGCGCATGCGCTGATCGCGGCCGCGCCCGACCGCATCCTGTGGGGCACCGACTGGCCGCACTCGGAAATCTTCGAGCCGAACAAGATGTGCAACGACGGCGAACTGCTCGACTACCTGCTCGACTACGCGCCGGACGAGACGATCCGAAAGAAAATCCTGGTCGATAATCCGAAGCGGCTGTTCGATTGGTGAGTACGCTCGCCGCAGCGCACCCGATGGCACGCCCGTCGGCCGAAGCCGGGTGGCTGTGGCTGTGGGCGCTGATCGCGCTCACCGCGCTGATCGTGCTGCCGCCGATCCTCTTCCTCGTCGAGCAAAGCTTTACGGTCGAAACCGCTGGCGCAACATCCTTCGGGTTCGACAATTACGCCAGCGTGTTCGATCTCAGCGGCGTCCGCCTCTGGCAGGTCTCGCTCGTCTATGCGGCCGGAAGCTCCGCGCTGGCGATCGTGCTTGGCGTGAGCATGGCCTGGCTGGTGGCGCGCACCAATGCGCACTTCCGCCAGTTCGCGGTGGTCGGCGCCTATCTCTCGCTGGCGGCGCCGGTGATGGTGAAGGCGATCGGCTGGATCCTGCTGCTCGGTCCCAACAAGGGCGTCATCAACGAATGGCTGCGCGCCCTGTTCGCGACCGAAGGCGTGCCGATCCCGCTGTTCACGCTCACCGGCATGACCGTGCTCGAAGGCGTCCTGTGGATGCCGATCGTCTTCCTGTTGATGCTGCCGGCGCTCAGCGCCATGGACCCCACGCTCGAAGAGGCCGCCTCGATGGCGGGCGCGACGCTGCCGCAGACCTTCGTCCGCGTGACGCTGCGGCTCGCTCTGCCGAGCATCCTCGCGGTGCTGCTCCTGACCTTCATCCGCTCGCTCGAGTCGTTTGAAATTCCGCTGCTGGTCGGCACGCCGGCCAACCAGCAGACCTTCACGACCGTGATCTATCACACCATCCACCGCGGCTTCATTCCGCGCTATGGCGAAGCCTGCGCCTATGCCGTGCTGCTGATCGCCGTGGTGGCATTGCCGCTCGTGGGTTACTACCGCGTCACCCGCCATGCGCAGAAATACGCAACCATCACTGGCAAGGGTTTCCGCCCGGCGCGCGTCGAACTCGGCGCGCTGCGCTGGCCGGCAAGCGTTTATCTCCTGCTGATGCCGCTCGCGCTGATCGCGCCGCTCCTGATCCTGCTGTGGGCGTCGTTCCTTCCGCTATACGAACCGCCGAGCCTCGCCGATTTCGGCCGCCTGACCTGGCGGAACTATCACCAGGTGCTGACGCAACCCACCACCGTGGACGGCCTCTGGAACGGTGTCATCGTCGCGACGATCAGTTCCACCGCCGTTGCCCTGTTCACTTTCGTACTCGCATGGCTGGTGGTACGCCGACGTGAGCCCGAGCGCTGGTTGCTGGATGTCCTCGCCTCGCTGCCGCTGGTGCTGCCCGGCATCGTGCTCGGCACTGCGGTGCTGATCGAATCCCTGCAGCCGCCGCTCGCGCCGATCTACGGCACGATCTGGATCATGGCGTTCGCGTTCCTGATCCGGTTCATGCCCTACGGCATCCGTTTCTGCCATGCCGGCGTCGTCGCGGTGCACGTCCACCTCGAAGAGTGCGCGCGCACCTGCGGCGCCGGCACCTTCACTACGCTGCGCCGTATCTTGCTGCCGCTGACGCTGCCGGCGGTGGCGGCGATCTGGATCTACGTGTTCCTCTCCTCGATCCGCGACCTGTCGGTGCCGGTCATGCTGGCGGGTCCGCAGAATCGCCTGATCGCGGTCGTCATCCTCGACCTCTGGAACGAAGGCAAGGTGCCGGAAGTGGGCGCACTGAGCATCCTGCTCGCGCTCGCCGCGGCCGTGCTCGGCTTTGCCTTCATGCACCTGAGCCGAAGATACGGCGCGCGGACGCTTTAGCTTCTCTGGTTCCGGCTCGGCGTTCGCGCGGCGCGCTCACTGGGCCGGGAGACGCAATCACCAGACCTTTTGTCGCTGGGCTTGGCGCTGTGGCAGGGTTTGGACATGATAGTCTGGGTGGGATAAGCCAGCGGCGACGGCCGCACCAAAGGATACCCTGGGCGATGGATTCACCGCGAAATCTCTCCCGCCGCGGATTTGCAGCGGGGGCGGCTGCGCTGCTGGCGGCGCCGCGCGCGTTCGCCGACATCGGCAAGGTCGAGAAGCCGAAGCTGACGCTGGGCGTCGCCGTTCCGGGCGCGAGCTTCCTGCCGGTGTATGTCGCGGCGGCGCGCACCTGGAAGGAGATGGGTCTCGACGTCAATGTCGTGACGTTCCGCGGCGATGCCGAGGTCAGCCAGGCGATGGCCGGCAACTCGATCGACCTTTCGGTGCAGTCCCCCGATGGCCTGATCAACATGATCAATGCCGGCCAAGGCGTGAAGGCCTTCTACGCCGGCTTTCATCAGGCCGACTTCTGGTGGCTCGCGCAGCCGCAGGTCAAAACCTGGACCGACCTCAAGGGCGGCACCATCGGCGTTTCCACCTTCGGCTCGCTCACCGACGCGCTCACGCGCTATGCGCTGCGCAAGCACGGCCTCGAGCCGGAGAAGGACGTCCGCGTGATGCAGGCCGGCCCGTCGGCCACCACCATCCAGGCGCTGCGCTCCGGCCGGCTGCTGGCCGCGATCCAGTCGACGCCGACCAAATGGGTGGCGGAGGATCTCGGCCTCACCGTGCTCGGCACCCAGGTCAAGGAGATCGCGCCGAAATGGCCGAAGCACGTATTCATCGCCAAGACGAAATTCATGGACGCCAATCCGAACACGCTGGAAACCTTCCTGCGCGCCCACGTCGCCGCAATCCGGCTGGCGCGCGCCGACCGCGCGCTCGTGGTCAAGTTGCTGGTCGACCAGATCAAGTACCAGCCGCACTATGCCGACCGCGCCTACGACGAAGACATTCCCGACTTCGACGAGCGCGGCTCGCTGCCCGAGCGGAAATACATGGACGTGTTCTGGCAGGTCCAGATGCTGGGCGGCACCGTCAAGGAACCGTGGCCCAACCACAAGATCCTCGACGACCGCTTCATCAAATCCTTCGCCGAGTGGGCGCCCTGAGGCCGAAACAGCGCGACCATGGGTGAGCTCGTCCTCGATCGCCTCGGCATGGCCTACGCGCAGCGCACCACGGGCGCCACTTTCGTCGCGCTGTCCGAAGTAAACCTGTCGATCGCCGACGGCGAATTCGTCACCATCGTCGGCCCGTCCGGCTGCGGCAAGAGCACGCTGCTGATGCTGATCGCGGCGCTGCTGGCGCCGACCTCGGGCGCGGTGCGCCTCAACGGCAAGCGCGTCGCCGAGCCCGGCTCGGACCGCGCGCTCGTGTTCCAGGATTTCGCGCTGCTGCCCTGGCGCACGGTGCTGGCGAATGTCGAGCTCGGGCTCGAGCTCAAGGGCCTGCCCGCGGACGAGCGGCGCAAGATCGCGCGCCGCCACATCGCCATGGTCGGGCTCGGCGCGTTCGAACGCTACTACCCGCACCAGCTCTCCGGCGGCATGCGGCAACGGGTGGGAATCGCGCGCGCGCTCTCGGTCGAGCCCGAAGTGCTGCTGATGGACGAGCCGTTCGGCGCGCTCGACGCGCAGATCCGGCAGGTGATGGGCTTGGAACTGCTGCGCATCTGGGAGCGCGGGCGCAAGACCATCTTGTTCGTGACCCACGACATCGACGAGGCGATCTACCTCGCCGACCGCATCATCGTGATGAGCGCCGCCCCCGGCCGCATCATCGAGGACATCCGGGTGACGCTGCCGCGCCCGCGCCTGCTCGACATCCGCAACGATCCGACCTTCACCGCCTATCGCCAGCGCATCTGGGACCTGCTGGAGGAGCAGGTGCTGGCCTCGAGTTCGTGGCAGGTGGAATCGGCGGATGCGGGGTAACCGGCGAGGCTCGATGCTTGGGCTGTCATCCCGGCCGAGCGCAGCGAGAGCGGGGACCCAAGGCGCAGCGAGCCCGGTGTGCTGAATGACACGCCGAGCTTGGGAGAGCTGGGCCCCGGATCGGCCCTTCGGGCCCTCCGGAATGACGACCCGCGGCGCCCGCCGAGTTCCGGCAACGCGAAAGAAGGCGTGCTAACGTGACGGCCATGGACGCGAACGCAGCCACGAGCACAAGCGCAGCATCTTCGCTCACAGCGCTGCTGAACCATCGCGCGGCGCGCACGATCGTCGGGCTCACGGCCGTCGCGCTGTTCCTGACGGTGTGGCAGATCGTCGGCGCCAACGAGATCATCCGCTCCGATCTCATTTCCTATCCGACCGAAATCGCGCAGACGTTCGCGGCGATGACTGCCTCGGGTGAGCTCGGGACCAACGTCATCGTCAGTCTGCAGGAATTCGTGCAGGGCTTCGTGCCGGCGATTCTGATCGGCATCGCGATCGGCGCCGGCTTCGCACTCAGCCGCAGGCTTCGCTCCCTGTTCGAGCCGCTGTTTGTCGCGCTCAACACCTCGCCGATCATCGCCTTCGTGCCGATCGTGGTGGTGTGGTTCGGCGTCGGCACGCAATCGAAGGCGGTGATGGTGTTTCTCGCCTCGGTCGTTCCGATCGTGATCAACACCATGACCGGGATCGTGGAGGTGCAGGAATCCTGGATCCGGGCCTGCCGCGCCTTCGGCGCCACCCGGCGGCAGGTCATCGCCAAGGCGATCCTGCCCGGCGCGCTGCCGGTGATCATGGCCGGCATCCGGCTCGCCATCGGGCGCGCGATCGTCGGGCTGATCGCGGCCGAGATGTACGTCTCCGTTAAGGGCATCGGCCGCCTGATCCAGGTCTACAGCACCAGCGACCGCGCAGCGGAGATTTTCGTGCTGGTCGTCGTGGTGTCGAGCTTCGGCCTGTTCCTGGTGACGATGCTGCGCTGGCTCGAGAACCGGCTCGCGCCCTGGAGCCTCGACCGATGAGCGAAACCCAGATCGAACTGCCGGCACGCACGGCGGCGCGGGCGCTGAGCGGGCGCAGCGAGCAGCTCGTGCTCGGCATCATCGGCACGCTCGGCTTCCTCGTGCTGTGGGAATTCGCGGCCTGGATGGGCTGGCTCAACCCGGTGGTGGTGAGCAATCCCTCGCGCATCGCGCAGGCGTTCGTCGCGCAATTCAGGTCCGGCGAGATCCTGGACGACATCAAGGTCACGATGATCGAGTTCGCCGTCGGTTTCGGCCTCGCCCTCATCGTCGGGATGGCGCTCGGCATCGCCATGGGGCTGTCGCGCCTCACCGAATACGCGATCGATCCGTTCGTCTGGTTCCTCTATTCATCGCCGCTGATCGCGTTCTATCCGCTGATCATCGTCTGGCTCGGCTTCGGTTTCGCCACCGTGATCGCGATCACGTTCCTGCTCAGCGTCGTCGCGGTGGTCGTGAACACGATGGCCGGCGTGCAGTCGGTCGATCCGCAGCTCGTGCGCGCCGTGCGCGCCTTCGGCGGCGGCAAGCGCGACATCATCATCAAGGTGATCCTGCCGGCGGCGGTGCCGCTGATCCTCGCCGGCGCTCGCATCGGGCTCGGCCGCGCGCTGCACGGCGTGGTGCTGGGCGAGATGTTCAGCTCGAACGCCGGCCTCGGCTATCGCATCACCTTCTACGCCGCGCACCTGCGCACCGCGGACGTGTTCGTGCCGCTGGTGATCCTGGTGGTGATCGGGATCATCATCAACCAGCTCAGCAACACGCTGGAAACCCGCCTGCGCGTGTGGAAGGCTTGAGCGCATCGGTTACGGTTTGCCGCTCGTTCCGGCGAACGCGGGAACCCAGGAGACTTGCTCCGAAGTTAGGTCGGTGGCCCTTGGTCCCCGCTTTCGCGGGGACAAGCGGAGCGCGGGGAGCCCTTGCACGTCCCGCCCGAACGATTGATGCCTGTCCGGACTGCAGGTAATGTCCGGCCCGACGCGCCAAGGGCGCGATGGATCGCGGCACCGGCCGCCACGCGAGGATTTCCGACATGGATCAGAAGACCAGTCCCACGAACTTCATGGGCGATTACGACACGCTGCTCGAACTGGTGAAGAATCGCGTCAGCGTGCGCAAGCTCAAGCCTGATCCGATCCCGGACGAATATGTCAACAAGATCCTCGAAATCGGCCGCTGGGCGATGTCGGGCGCCAACGGCCAACCGTGGGAATTCGTGGTCGTGAAGGACCCCAAGATCAAGAAAGAGCTGTTCCGCGTCTACGCCGAGGAGAACAACGACTTCATCTATTGGATGGAGCAGCAGCGCGACTTCAAGCTGCGGCATCCCTCGTTCCAGATGACGGCCGAAGAAAGCGTGCAGAAGCAGCGCATCTCGACCGGCTGGTCGGAGGCTCCGGTCCTGATCGTGGTGCTGGGCGACGGGCGGCGTCAGTGGGCGACCGTGCAGGGCGCGCATACGTTCGGACGCGGCCAGTCGCATCTCACCGACGGGCTGGCGAATGTCTCGATGCTGATGCATCTCGCGGCCGCCGGCCTCGGCCTCGGCAGCCAGCACACCACCATCCACATCGAGGACCCGTTCAAGCGTGTGCTTGGCGTGCCCGACCTGCTCACCTTCAACCTGATCATGCCGATCGGCTGGCCCGACGTGCCGGCCAAGGAAGGCGTGCGCCGCCCGCTCGAGGACATGGTGCATTACGACATGTACGACCGCTCGAAATACATGAGCAACGAGCAGGTGCTGAAGTATCTGTATTCGTTGCGCGAGAAGACCGTCCCAGTCTACCGCAACTCGTATATCGGGCAGTCGCAGGAAGAGACCAAGAACTGACGGATGGCTCAGTCTGATTGTCAGTCCGGAAGCCGCGCAGCAGCTTCCGGAATCCATAATTCCGAATTTATGGATTCCGGGCCGCCGATCTGACTGTCGGCCCCGGAATGACAGCGCACTGAACGCGGGGGCGAAACCTGCGGCGGTATGACGCGATGACGGCGGGGCCTTCTTGTTGGCCTGTTCGGTCAGGCGCTTGATCCGAATTTTGGGAGGAGCCGATGCAGGAAATCTCCAGACGCGGTGCAATGGCAGGGACGGCGGCAAGCCTGCTCGCCATGTCGGCCGGTCGGGCGCTCGCGCTCGATCAGGTACGGATCGGCAAAGCGGTGCCGAATTCCTTCGCCTTCGGCTCGGCGGAGGTCGGCATCCAGGCGAAGATCTTCGACCAGGAAGGGATCGACCTGCAGGTGCTGAGCTTTGCCGGCGATGCCCGGCTGCAGCAGGCGCTCGCGGCGGGCGCCGTGGACGTCGCGCTCGGCTCCGGGCCGGGTCTCGGCTTCCGCGCGAAGCACGTGCCGGCGATCGGCGTCGCGGCCATGTACGGCCCGCCCAGCAATCTCTGTCTCACCGTGCTCGCGAGTTCGTCGATCAAGACCATTGCGGACCTCAAGGGCAAGCGCATCGGCGTGACCACGCTCGGCTCGCTCACGGACTGGCTCACGCGCGAACTGGCGCGGCAGCAGGGCTGGGGCTCGGAGGGCATCCAGGTGCTGCCGCTCGGCTCGGTGCCGGCGCGCCTCGCCGCCATGGAACGCAACGAGCTGGACGGCCTGGTGATCGAGTCCGCGACCGGTTACGAGCTCGAGGAGCGCGGCAAGGGCCGCAACATCCTGCTGTTCGGCGACATCGCGAAGCATTTCTATACCCACGTCATCTTCGCCACCGATGACATGATCGAGAAGCGCCCCGAGGTGCTGCGGCGATTCCTGCGCGGCTGGTTCAAGACCATCGCGTTCATGAAGGCCAACAAGGACTTCACGATAAAGTCCGAGTCCAAGACCATCCAGGTGCGCGAGAGCATCCTGTCGAAGGTTTACGACACTCAGATCGGCAGCTTCTCGACCGACGGCGCCTGGGACCCGGAGTCGATCGACGTGATCCGCAAATCGCTCAAGGATCTCGGCATCCTCGACTTCATCCCGGAGGCGAAGTCGATCTACAACGACAAGTTCGTCCCGGTAAAAATCTGACGTGGAATCGCTGCGCGCCGACCTCCGGATCACCGCCGCGGCGAGCACGACAGCCGCAGCGGCTTCGGTCGCCGTCTCGATCGACCATGTATCGATGACTTATGTCGGGCGCCATGCCGCGCAGAGCGTGCAGGCGCTCGACGACATTTCGCTCGATATCCGCAAGGGCGAGTTCGTGTGCCTGCTCGGCCCGTCCGGCTGCGGCAAGAGCACGCTGCTGGGCATCCTCGGCGGCATGTTCGCGCCGACCTCGGGGACCGTGACGGTCGCCGGCGCGCCGGTGCGGAGCCCGCGGCCGAACGACATCGCCTTCGTGTTCCAGGAGAGCACGCTGCTCCCTTGGTACACCGTGATCGAGAATTTCCGGCTCGCGCTCAAGTTCCAGGGCATCACCGATGCGAGCTGGCGCGACCGCGCGATGCAGGCGCTGTCGGCGGTCGGCATGCCGCAGTTCGCCAACCACTATCCCAAGCAGCTTTCAGTCGGCATGAAGCAGCGCATCAATCTCGCGCGCGGCATGTGCCTGGAGACCGCGATCCTGCTGCTGGACGAGCCGTTCGCGGCGCTCGACGAGCAGACCCGCATGGTGCTCGGCGAAGACCTTTCGATGCTGCTCGCGCGCACCGGCAAGACCATCGTGTTCGTCACCCACTCGCTGGCGGAAGCGGTGTTTCTCTCCGACCGCATCATCGTGATGACCGCGCGACCCGGCAAAGTGAAGGCGAGCGTGACCGTGCCGCATCCGCATCCGCGCTCGCCCGACTTCATGCTCACCAGCGAGTTCGGCGAAATCCGCAACCAGCTCTACGCGCTGCTGCGCGACGAAATCCGCGCCACCGTCGCCGCCATGCGCGAAGCCCGCGACGCGCGGGGTGATGGCAGATGAACTTTCCAGTTCCGCCGTTGCCACTTCTGTCGTCCCCGCGAAGGCGCGGACCCATACCCTCCGCGGAGGAATATTTGCGCTTGAGGTGCCCAATCGCCGGCGCGGTGTTTATCGGTCCCCGCCTCCGCGGGGGCGACGCCCTCGGCAGTCTCGCGAGCCGCATCCGATGCGTCGCGATCTAATTCTCATTCGCACGATCCAGTTCGCCGTGGTCGCGATCCTGCTCGGGGCTTGGTATATCGTCACGCATTCACAACAGCGCGTGATGCTGCTGCTGCCGCCGCCGGAGCGGGTGTGGACCGAGATGGGGACGCTCATCAGCTCTGGCCGGCTGTGGGCGGCGGCGCTGATCACGCTCGACGAGATCGCCAAGGCCTATGCGATCGCGGTGATCCTCGGCGTCGCTGGTCGGCTTCCTGGTCACGCGTTCGACCACGCTGATCCGCGTCTTCGAGCCGGTGCTGTCCGGAGTCTTCGCGATCCCGCTGACGCTGTTCTTCCCGCTGTTCGTGGTGTTCTTCGGGATCGGCCCGCAGTCGAAAGTCGCCTACGGTGCGATGTATTCCTTCTTTCCGATCGCGCTCAACACGATCGCCGGCTTCGCCAGCGTCGACGAGTTGTACGTCCGTTCGACACGCTCGATGGGCGCATCCGCCATCCAGCAATTCCGCCACGTGTACCTGCCGGCGGCGATGCCGGTGACACTCACCGGACTGCGGATCGGCTTCTTCATCTGCATCGCCTCGGTACTGGGCGGCGAGACGCTCGCCTCGGTCGCCGGCGTCGGCCGCTCGATCGCCCTGTCGGCGGAACTGATGGAGACCGCGCGGCTCTATGCCTGGATCATGTTCGTGGTGATCCTCTCGGTGATGCTCAACCTGATGGTGCTCGCCGCCGAGACCCGGAGCGAGCGGCATTGACATGAGCGCCAACACGATCCGCCTGATCCGGCTGCTGCTCGTGGTCGTCCTGGTCGCGATCTGGGAGATCTACGCACGCTTCATCAGCACGTCGTCGCTGATCGCCGCGCCGAGCGACGTCGCGCTGGCGTGGTGGCCGAAGGTCGCGGGCGATCCTGCCGTGCGCGCCGCGGTGGGCGTGACGCTGGTCGAACTCGTGGTGGCGTTCGCGCTCTCGGTCGTGTTCGGCATGCTGATCGGCATCCTGATCGGGCTGACCGATCTCGGCCGCCGCAGCCTCTCTCCGCTCGTGCTGATCCTCTACGGCATCCCGCAGGCGATCATCCTGCCGCTGTTCGTGCTGATGTTCGGGCTCGGCGCGACGAGCAAGATCGCCTTCGGCTTCAGCCACGGCATCTTCCCGGTGATCGTGACCACGCTAGCCGGCATGCGCAACGTCAGCCCGCTCCTGCTCAACGGCACCGCGGCGCTCGGCGCCAGCCGGGCGCAGCAGGTGCGCTACGTGATCTTCCCGCACATGGTCACCACCGTGTTTGCGGGCCTGCGGCTGGCGATGACGCTGACGTTGCTCGGCGTCGTGCTGGCGGAGATTTTCGTCTCGCAGGGTGGCATCGGATATTTCACGCTGCTATACACCGAAACCTTCAATCCCCCGGCCTTGATGGCGCTCGTGCTCACGCTCGCCCTGATGGCGATCGTGCTCAACGAGCTGGTACGCATGGTCGAGGCGCACTTCTCCCGCTGGAAGGACTGAAATTGATCTGCGCGTGCTGTAATTTCTGCTCGTGTCCCGGCCCAGCGAGCGCGCAGCGCGAGTGCCGAGGCGGGACCCAGGCGAGAAGTGACGGCCGCAGGCCGTTCGAGCATTGTGCTTCGCGCACCTTGCGCTGGGTTCCGGTTCTCGTTCCGCTCCGCTCCACGATCCCGGGACACCTTTCAGCATGAACATCGTCGGCATCGACATCGGCGGCACGTTCACCGACCTGGTCGGCTGCATCGACGGACGCATCGTCACTTCGAAGACCTCGACCGTGCCGGCCGACCCGACCCGCGGCGTCGCCGACAGCCTCGCGCTCGCGCATTGTCAGATGCCGGCGCTCGACGAGGTGCTGCACGGCTCGACCATCGCCATCAACACCGTGCTGGAGCGCAAGGGCGCGCGCACCGCGCTCATCACCACGCGCGGCTTCCGCGACACCTATGCGATCGGGCGCGGCAACCGGATCGAGGCATTCAATCTTTTCTTTCACCGGCCGAAGCCGCTGATTCCGCGCGACCTGACCTTCGAAGTCGGCGAGCGCATCAACGCCAAGGGCGAAGTGCTCACGCCGCTCGAGGACGAGGAGGTGCAGGCGCTGCTGGCGGTCTTCGCCGCCCACAAGATCGAAGCGGTCGCGGTCTGCCTGCTGCACGCCTACGCCAACCCGGCGCATGAGCAGCGCGTAGGCGAAATTCTGCGGGCCGCCTCCCCTCACCTGTTCGTCACGCTGTCGCACGAGATCGTGCGCGAATACCGCGAATACGAGCGCACCTCGACGACCGCGCTCAATGCCTTCGTCGGCCCACGGGTGCAGACCTATCTGCGCCGGCTCGAAAATTTCCTGCGCACGGAAAAGTTCGACGGCAAGATCAGCATCATGCGCTCGAACGGCGGCGTGATGTCGATCGGCATCGCGCAGGAGCAGCCGGTCTCGATGATGGAATCGGGGCCGGTCGCCGGCATGATCGGCGCCGGACGGCTGGCGAAACTGCTCGGCATCGAGCGCGCGATCGGCTTCGACATGGGTGGCACCACCGCCAAGGCGAGCCTCATCACCAAGGGCGCGCCGGCGATCGAGGAGGGCTACGTCATCGGCCATCCCGTGAGCGGGCAGCCGATGCAGCTTCCCGTAGTCGACATCATCGAGGTCGGTGCGGGCGGCGGCTCGATCGCCTGGGTCGATGCCATCGGCGGCATCCATGTCGGACCGGAAAGCGCGGGCGCCGATCCCGGCCCCGCCGCCTACGGCAAGGGCTCGACCGATCCGGTCGTGACCGACGCCGATTTCCTGCTCGGCCGGCTCAACGGCGAACGTTTCCTCAACGGTGCGATGCGGCTCGATCGCGCCGCCGCCGAACGCGCGGTGCAGGGCAGGATCGCCGGCCCGCTCAAGCTTGGCGTGGCGGAGGCAGCCTTGGGCATCGTGCAGATCGCCGACGCGTCGATGTCGCTCGCCGTGCGCGCGGTATCGATCAACAAGGGCGTCGATCCGCGCCAATCCGCGATGATCGCGTTCGGCGGTGCCGGGCCGCTGCATGCAGTCGCGATCGCGCGCGAAATCTTCATTCCGAAGGTGATCGTTCCGAAAGTGCCGGGCACCTTTTCCGCGCTCGGCATGCTGATGGCATCGTGGCGGCAGGATTTCGTGCGCACGCTCTACGGCATGCTCGGCAAGCTCGACCGGGCGCAGGTCGAGGCTGTGTTCGCAGAACTCGCCGAGATGGGCCAGCGCCAGCTTGCGCGCGACGGCGTCAAGCCTGACGTTGCCGATTTCACCTTCCTCGCCGATCTCCGCTACGTCGGGCAGGAGCACACGATCGCGATCCCGGTCCGTCACCATGGCCTGCTCACCGGCGATTTCGAGCCGCTGCGAAAACTGTTCGACGCCGAGCACGACCAGCGCTACGGCCAGGCGGCGCCCGACGAGCGGCTGGAGATCGTCAATGTCCGCCTCGTGGTCACGGCCGGGCGGCCGGACACGCTGGCGGAGCGCTGGCTGGCTGAGCCGTGGGTCGCGGAAGCGCCGGTCGCGGACACCTGGCGCGAGGTGATTTTTTCGGACGCCGCACGGCCGGTGCGCACGCGCATCGTCTGGCGGCCGTCACTTGCCGCCGGCGCGCGGATCGAAGGGCCCGCGGTGATCGAGGAGCCGAATGCGACCACGCTGATCCATCCAGGTGATACGGTGACGGTGTCGGACGCGGGGCATCTGATTATCGACGTGGCGATCGATGGCGCGGGGGCGACTGCATGAGTTTGTTTGCTGTCGTCCCCGCGAAAATCTTTCGCAGGACGACCGGATGAGAGACCATCATTTGCACCTGGCGCATGAGGGACTGCGATGCAGGATTTCGATGTGGTGGTCATCGGGGCGGGCGTGGCGGGGTTGACCGCGGCGATGTTTGCGGGCCGCTACGGCCTCAAGGTCGTGGTCGTCGACCGCACCGGCGTCGGCGGGCAGATCGTGAATGCCGAGCGAGTCGAGAATTTCCCGGGCTTTCCGCAAGGGATCGGGGGCCACGAACTGGGTCCGCTGCTGCATGAGCAGGCCGAGGCCGCAGGCGCGGAGTTCATGCTCGACACGGTCGAGGCGATCGAGCTCGACCGCGAGCAGCGCATTGTGCGCGGCGTGGGCCAGACGTTGCGCGCGCCGGCGGTTATCATCACCGCTGGGTCGACGCTGCGGTCGCTGGGGATTCCGGGCGAGGAGAAGTTTGTGGGGCGCGGCGTGTCGCATTGCGCCTCCTGCGACGGGCCGTTCTTCCGCGGGCAGGAGGTGTGCGTGGTCGGCGGCGGCGATTCCGCGCTCGACGAGGCGCTGGTACTTGCGGGCTTTGCCTCGCGGGTGAGCGTCATTCACCGCGGTCGTGAGTTTCGTGCGCAGAAGGTGCTGCGCGACCGCGCGGCGGCGACAGACAATATCGAGGTCGTGCCCGACACCGACATTGAGGAGATTATCGGGGCCGACGCGGTATCCGCTGTTCGCCTGCGCGGGCCTGGCGGCGCCCTCCGCACCCAGGCGGTCAAGGCCGTATTCGTCGCCATCGGCTTAGCGCCCGACACCACATTCCTTGAGGGCATCGTGGCGCTCGACCCGGGCGGTCATGTCGAGACCGACCTGGTGATGCAGACTTCGGTGCCGGGCATCTTTGCCGCCGGCGACATCCGCAAGAACTCCATCGCCATGCTGGCGGCCTCCGCCGGCGATGGCGCGACCGCGGCGGTCGCGGCGTTTCGGTATTTGCGAGCAACAGCGATGTAGCCTTGCTCCGCCTCGGAGCCCGATGCGCTTGGCTTGCCGCGGCCGCAGGCTTATAGTTCTGCAAGATATTCGCCAACGGCCCGAGGATTGCCCCATGAACAAGATCGTCAGCACACCGAGCGATCTGAGCGCGCTCGAAACGCTCGATTCCAATGAGAAGATCACGGTTTTCAATCCGGTCGGCTATCCGCCGAAAGTGGCGAAGAAGACCCCCGCGCCGCGGCCCGAAAGCCTCGACGGCAAGACCATCTACCTGGTCGACTGCCGCTTCGATGATTCGATCGAGCTGCTCAAGCAGGTGCAGGGCTGGCTTGGCGAGCACATGCCGGCGGTGAAGACCAAGATGATTTCGCTGTCCGCCACCTACCAGCACGACGATCCGAAGACCTGGAACGAGATCAAGGCGAACGGCGATGCCGCCATCGTCGGCGTCGGCCATTGCAGCAACTGCGCGCCCGCGGTCGCGACCCATTCGATCACCCTCGAGACCAAGTACGGCGTGCCGACGGTCGCGCTGCACACCGAGAAGTTCGATCGCGTGGTGGCGTCGGTGACCAAGATGGCGGGCCTGCCGGAAGCACCGCGCGCGTTCGTGCCGATGCCGGTCATGGGCAAGACCGCACAAGAGCTGCGCGCCTATGTCAACGGCAAGGACCCCATCACCGGCAAGCCGGTCATGCAGGAGGTCATCGCGGCGCTCACCACCGCGCTGAATGGCTGACGCATGGCCGAGTTCGAGCGTACGACGCCGCGTCTGGTCGAGCCGGACACCGAAGACAATCTCCAGCAGCTCTTTCTCGACAACAAGTGGACGGACGGTCTGCCGATCGTCCTCCCCACCGCCAAACGCGTCCAGGCGATGCTGGCCGGCACGAGCCGCAAGCCGGACGAGATCGTCGGCCGGCTGCAGCCGACCGAATTCCGGGTGGCCTGGGAATTCACGGTCGAGAAGGTCGCGGTCAACGCCGTGATGGCGGGCGCGAAGCCCGAATACTTTCCGGTCATCCTGGCGCTCGCTTCGTCTGGGGTATCGGCGCGGCATTCGACTTCGAGCTCGGCCTCGGTGATGTGCGTGGTGAATGGGCCGATCCGCCAGCAGATCAACATGAACTGCGGCATCGGCGCGATGGGCCCCTACAACCACGCCAACGCCACCATCGGCCGCGCCTACGGCCTGCTCTCGCAGAACCTGCAGGGTGGCTCCGAGCCCGGCGTCTCGTTCATGGGCTCGCAGGGCAACAACTACACCTACAACAACCTCACGTTCGCAGAGAACGAGGAGCGCAGCCCCTGGGAGCCGCTGCACGTGACGAAAGGCTTCAAGGCGGCCGACAGCGCAGTCAGCATCTTCAATGGTTGCCGCTCGACCACGTTCTGCCTCGGGCTGCGCGAGAAATACTGGCGCGAGCACGTGCGCGACATGCTCACCGGCATCGACGGTCACTCCGCGCCTTGCCTGCTGCTCGATCCGCTGACCGCGCGCCAATTCATCGACCGCGGCAGCTTCGACCAGAAGGACAAGCTCACCCGCTTCATCCACGAGACCGCGCAGATGCCGGCCGGCCGCTACTGGGACCTGCAGCTCGTGCAGAACTACGTCTATCCCTGGGCGACCTTCGGCCAGGAGCCGATGGCGACCTGGCTCAAGGCGGGTGAGCAGGAACTGATCAATCACTTCCCGCAGGACGACGTCAACGTCGTGGTCGTCGGCGGCGAGTCCAATGCCTATTGGCGCATCATGGGCGCCAAGTACCGCAAGACGGTTTCGATCGACGCGTGGCGGTGACCTAGATGGACAGGCTGCGGCGGCGCGAGGTCCTGCGGGGAATCGCTGGCGTGGCGCTTTGTGCTCCGGCGCTGCTGCGCGGCTCGCCGGCCCGTGCCGACCTGCCGCCGCTGCCGACGATTTCCAGCGGCGATGCGTTGCTCGTTCCTGCCCCCGCGGCCGGCGCCGACAAATACCGGCCGTACAATCTGCGCACCCGCCTGCAGCCGCAGTTGCGCGTGCTGTGCAGGACCGCGCGGGGGGTTGGCGGCGCAGTCGACTGGGCGCGCAGCAATCGCGTGCCGTTTGCGGTGCGCAGCGGCGGACATTCCTACGAAGGCCTTTCGGAAAGCACGAGCGTCGTCATCGATACGCGGCTGATGACGGCGGCGATCGTCAACGCCGCGAGCCGCACGGTGACGGTCGGCGCGGGGGCGCAGCTCGGCGACATCTACAAGACGGTCGCCGCGCGGGGCTTTGCGCTCCCGGCCGGGTCCTGCCCGACGGTCGGCATCACCGGTCATGCCCTGAGCGGCGGCTTTGGCCATCTCGCGCGTGCGTTCGGTCTCGCCTGCGACAACCTCGACTGGATCGAGCTGGTCGATCCGCAGGGACACGTCGTCACGGCGGACCGTCAGAACAACGCGGATCTGTTCTGGGCGTGCCGCGGCGGCGGCGGCGGGTCCTTCGGCGCGGTCACCCGCCTGCGCTTCAAGCTGCATCCGCTCGCCCATGCGCTGGTGTACGGCGTGACCTGGACGCCGGCCGAGAGCGCGGCGGTGCGGTTGGTGCAGGCGTGGCAAGCCTGGGCCCCGCAAGCGCCCGACGGCATCAGCTCGATCCTGCGCATCAGCCGGCACGGCGCCGGCAAAGTCGAGCTGCACTGCGCGGGGCAGTCGATCGGCTCCGAAAGCCAGTTGCGGCGCGAGCTGAAGAATTTGCTGAGCGTCGCGGCGCCGGGCATTGCGCTGCGGGTCTCGTCGAAGACGTTCATCAATGCGGTCCGTTATTTCGCGGGCGGCGACGATGATCCGACCTTCCTCAAGGGCAAGTCGGATTATGTGACGTCGCCGCTGACCGACGACGGCATCCTGGCCCTGCTGCATGGCTTGGGACAGCTTCCGGACAATTCGATTTCGGTCGTTTGCGACGCCTATGGCGGCGCTGTTGCGCGCACCGATGCGAGCGGTACCGCGTTCGTTCACCGTGCCGGCACGCGCTTCGGCATGCAATACGTTTCGACCTGGGACGACGCCAGCGACACTCCGGCGCGGCTGGCGCGCATGAGCTCGCTGTATGCGGCGATGCGGCCCTACGTTTCAGGCGGCGCCTACATCGGGTATTGCGATCTCGATCTCGCCGACTGGGCGGAGGCCTATTGGGCCGCAAACCTTCCGCGGCTGCGCGCGATCAAGTCCACGTTTGACCCGGACAATGTATTCGCGCACGCGCAGAGCGTTCGTTGATTCGCTTCCTATGAACGCCTGGCCGCCCATTCCCGGGCAGGCGGGGTATCGGCAGCATGAGGTGATGGACGACCTCATCATGGCTGCCCTTCGCACCTCGTTGACCATGATTGCCACCCCAGGACGGTCGTTCGCGAGAAAAGGGACTCGGTCGCTGATTCGGTTCCTGCGTCCCGGAATACCGGTGGCGGCAACCGAGGGTAGTGATCCTTTGCGACAAATGAATGCGCGCAAATTCTCCCCGCGGAGCTTGCACCAGCGCACATGTGAGGCCACTGGTCGCGCATTTTGGTCCCTTTCCGTACGGAACTCGTTGCGCAACTGCAACACAACCGTGCGATTCAAAATGACAGCGCCCAAATTTCACGTCTTTGAATTGAAGTATCAATTTCTCCTCGTTAGCGTCGACGTGGATGAAGCCCGCATCTGATTATCGGAGCGAAGTCGTCGAGTCCCCCTGGCCGAGACGTTCGGCGTGGAACTCAAACTCGGGGGCAAGCAGTGCGGGTGTTGATCGGCACGCCCTTGGCGTTGCCGGGGAGTGCCGTATGCGTTCGGGCGAGGCGTGGGCCTCTGCGGGCGCAGCGGAATTGGGGCAACTATCATTGTGGGGAGACAGCAATGAACAGACGAACAGCACTAGGGCTCGCTGCGGCTGCTGCAATCGCAATACCGCAGCTTGCACAAGCGGCGGACATGCCGTTGAAAGCGCCGATCATGAAGGCGCCGCCACCCGTCTTTACATGGACGGGCTGCTATATCGGCGGCAACGTCGGGGGCAAGTCAGCCTCGCACGAGGGGTCGCTGACGAGCGCGGCAGCCGGCTCCGGTACTTTGGCCTCGGCGGCCAGCACTCTCGCGTTCGAGCGCGAATCCGTGACCACGGCGATTGGTGGCGGCCAATTCGGGTGTAACTACCAGACCGGCCAGTTCGTGCTCGGTGCCGAAATCGACGCCGATGCGCAACGCTGGAGTGAAACGCGGACGCTCACCGGCTTACCGATTGCCCCGTTCGTCGCGGGCGACAGCTTCTCGGTTCGCAGCCGCTGGCAGGCCTCGGCACGCGCCCGCCTTGGCTATACCTGGGACCGCATGCTGCTCTATGTGACCGGCGGCGCCGCCTGGACTGACATGCAGGGGGGTGTGAACTTCATTCCGACCGTCGCGGGTGGCATCGCGTTCCCGGCGGACGTGTTCAGCGAACGCAAGACCCGCGTCGGCGCCACTTTCGGCGGCGGCTTGGAATATGCGTTCACCAACGCCTGGAGCGCGGGCGTGGAAGGCCGCTACACCTGGTACGGATCGCAGAGCTTCAACGGCGGATCGCTCGCGACCGTCGGGCTCCCCGGTGCGGTTCCTACGTTCACCCTTGCGCCGATCACGCAGTCCATCAAGCTCAACACCGCGGAAGCGATGGTGAAGCTGAACTACCACTTCGGCGCCGGGTACTGATCAAGGCAAATCCTTCGCGCACACGAGCGTGAAACAAGCCCCGCGCCGCAAGACGCGGGGTTTTCTTTTGCCGCGCATGGTCTTAATGAACCTAGGCGGCCATCCACTTCGTTAAAAGGCTTTTTTCGAAGGCAATAGATTTGCCGGTCAGGCCCGGCAATGGCGACCCATGAGTCAATATCTGCGTGGGTTGGGATTATCTGAAAAGGCTGCAGCGGTTCGGATCACGCTCAATTCGCCGGCTCCGCCATCATCGCGCGTACGCGATCGACCACGTCCGCGGGCGTGGTCTGGTGCACCTGGGCGATCAGCGCCTGCGTCTCCTCGCCGGTCATCGGGTCGACGTCGATCTCCATCTGCTTGGCGCCTTCAAGGAATGCCGGGTCCCGCATGGTCGCGTCGAAGGCGCGACGCAGCGCCTCGACCCGCTCCGGCGGCACGTCGGGCGGCAGGAAATAAGGCCGGCCGTAGCTCTGCCGCGCCAGCACCAGCCGGACCGCCTGCTTGTCCTTCTCGGTCTTGGCGAGATCGACGATGCGCGCGTAGGGGCGCAGTTCCGGCGGGTCTTCCAGGCTGTAATGGCCGAGGATGGTGATCGATTTGTCGTGCACCCAGGCCGGGCGCTGCGCCTTGAGGCTGTCCCAGCCGACGATCTGGGCGTGGATCTCGCCGCGCTCCATCGCGATGTTGACCTGCGGCGTGCTCTCGTAGCCGCGCACGATCTTGGTCTTGAGCCCGAGCACGTCCTTGGACAGCACCGAGAGGTCGTAGGAGCCGGAGCCGACGCCCGACGTTCCGATCAGCAGTTCCTGCTTTTTCCATTGCTCGAGGCTCTGCACCGGCGCCGTGTGCCAGGCATAGGCGACGTTGTTGGAGCGATAGACGCTGCCAAGCCAGATCAGCCTGGTCGGATCGAAGCGCGCGGCCTTGGGCTGCAGCAGCGGCCCGGTCGGCATGCCGTTGAGCGGCGCGCCGATGATGGTGCCGTCGCGCGCGCCGGTATTGAAGAGATTGTTCGCCATCTGCAGACTGCCGGCGCCCGGCATGTTCTGCACGACGATCGACGGGTTGCCTGGGATGTGGTCGCGCAGGTGCTTCGCCACCAGCCGCCCGATCAGGTCGACGCCGCCGCCCGGCGCGGTCCCGATCACCAAGCGGATGGTCTTGCCGCGATAGAACGCGAGGACGTCGGCGGCGGCGCGGGCGGTGTGCCCAAACAGAGACAACCCAAGGAGGACGCTGGTGGACGCGCGGAGAAAATCAGACCAAACCGGCATACCGAGGTCCCAAGATGGGTTTGAGCCGAGAGTGGCCGTATCCGGCACGGTCGTCAACGGCGCCCGCACCCGGTAGGTGCTAACCTTCAATTCCGCGGGAGCAAGCAATGCTGCACGGTTTATTGTTCGCGCCGCTCATTACCTTGGTCCTTTGGACGTTGGTCATGTGTGCGTGGCTCTACGCGACTCGCATTCCGGCGGTAGTAACAGGAAACATAACTTACAACCCACAGCATCCGAATGAGGAGTTTCACGCTCAGCTTCCAGCCCAGGTGCGCTGGAAGGCTGACAATTACAACAACCTCATGGAGCAACCGACGCTGTTCTACGCCGTGACGATCGCCCTGGCGCTGCTCGGCGCAGACGGCCATTTGAACGTCGTCCTGGCTTGGCTGTATGTGATCTTGCGGATCGCCCACAGCCTTGTTCAGGCCATCATCAATGTCGTAGCGCTCCGCTTCGCGATCTTCATCGCCGCGTCCGTTGTTCTGCTGGCCCTATCGATGCGCGCGGCGCTGATCGTGTACTGACATTCCCGACTGATCCGCACGGCCGGCTTGCTCGCGCCCGCCCTGCTGCTACAACAAGCGGGGCCAGGAGACATCCGCCATGGTGATGACCGGACTGAAGAGCGTCGCCGCCGATATTTCGGACGCGCCCAAGATCGCGTCGGTCGAAGTGTTCCGGCTCAAGCTGCCGTACAAGAAGGCGGTCTCGTTCCATTCGCTGACCGAGTCCAGCGGGCAGTACGTCATCCTGCGGCTCGCCTTGCAGGACGGCACCGAAGGCCTTGCCGAGGCAGTCTGCCGTCCGGCGATGTATGGCGAAGACGCGACCGAGGTCGCCTATCAGCTGGAGACCTATTTCAAGCCGCTGCTGGTCGGCGCCGACGCCTTCGGCCATCTCCCGCTGCTCAAGACGCTCCAGCAGCGGGTGCGCGCCTGCCGCACTGCCAAGGCGCTGATCGACATCGCGCTCTGGGACCTGCGCGGCAAGGCGCTCGGCCAGCCGGTGTGGCGGCTACTGGGCGGCGCCGAGCCCGAACCGGTGCCGCTCACCTGGATCGCGCACGGCAACACCCGCGAGGCGATGGTCGCGGAAGCCAAGCGCATGGCGCAGGAGCGCGGCTATCGCGGCATGAAGCTCAAGACCTGGAAGCGCTCGATGGAAGACATCCGCATGGTGGCGGAGGTGCGCGAGGCGCTGCCCGAGGCGATGATCTATGTCGACGGCAACGGCAGCTACACCGAGGGCGAGGCGCGCACGATCCTGACGCACGTGAAGGACTACAACGTGTCGTTCATCGAGGAGCCGTGCGACTTCCCCGATCCGCTGCGGCAGGCGGCGATGGCGAGGGATCTGCCGATCGCGCTGCTCGGCGACCAGACCTGCGAATCGATCGAGGCGGTGAACATGCTGATCCGGCTCGACGCGGTCGGCGCGGTCAGCGTGAAGCTGCGCCGCACCGGGATGACGGAATCGCTGAAGATCATCGCGCTGTGCGAGGCGGCCGGCATTCCGGTGGTGATCGGCACCGACTCCGAGAGCCGCATCGGCGCGCTGGTGCGCATGCATCTGCGTGCGGCGATTCCGAGCCTGGCGCCGTGGCCGACCGAGACGCATTTCTTCGACAAGCTCGCCGATGACGCCTTTGCCGGCGAGTTCAACATCGCCGACGGCTGCATCACGCCGACCGATGCGCCCGGCTTCGGCGCCACGATCGATCCTCACAAGCTCGAACGCTTCGCGTTCTGAACCGGGCACACCGATGACCTATGCTTCCGACGCTGGCGACTTCTCGATCGCGCTCGCCGGCGACTGCATGCTCACGCGCAAGCTCAGCGTGTTCGACGAGCCGGCGTTCCTCGCGCTGGTGAAGGTTTTCCGCGACTGCGATGCCGGCATGGCCAACCTCGAAACGGTCGTGCGCCGGTGGGACGAGGGAACGCCGGGCATCACGCAAGGCACCTTCATGACCACGCCGCCCGAGCTGCTCGAGGACATCAAGTGGTTCGGCATCAACATGCTGGCCTGCGCCAACAACCACGCCTTCGATTATGGCGAGGGCGGATTGCTGGCGACGATCCGGCATCTCGACGCCGCCGGCCTTGCGCATGCCGGCAGTGGGCGCAATCTGGTCGAAGCGCGCATGCCTGGCTATCTCGACACTCGCGGCGGGCGCGTGGCGATCCTCGCCGCGACCGCGACCTTCCGGCCGTGGAATCGCGCCGGCGCGCAGCGGCCCGATCTGCCGGGACGGCCGGGCATCAATCCCTTCCGGTTCCAGAACACCTACACCGTCGACGGCGAAGTGTTCGATCAGCTCAAGCGCATGAGCCGCGAACTCGGCTTCGAGCAGAAACGCGCGCGCCAGCGCCAGCACTTCTTCAGCGAGTCGGAGATCGCCGCCGAGCGCGAGGAGGAGCTGTCGCTGCTCAACGAGCGGTTCGTGCGCGGCAACGGCTTCAAGGTGACGAGCGAAGGCGACGCGGCCGACATCGCGGATAATGTGCGCTGGATCAAGGAGGCGCGGCGGCAGGCCGATCGGGTCGTTTTTCACCTGCACAGCCATGAGTATGGCCACGCCAGCCTGCTCGCAGCCAAGACTCAGAGCGAATTGTCGGAGCCTTCCGACTTCGCGCGTTCGTTCGCGCGTGCGGCCATCGACGCCGGCGCGGACATTTTCGTCGGCCACGGCTCGCACACGGCGCTCGGCATCGAATTTTATAAGGGCAAGCCGATTTTCTATTCCGTCGGCAATCTGGTGATGGAGAACGAGACGCTGCCGTTCTTTCCCGCCGAGGCCTACACGCGCTTCGGACTGGGCATGGACGCGACGCCGGCGGATTTCCTCGATGCGCGTACCGGCAACGGCACCAAGGGGCACGTCGCGCACGCCGATTACTGGCAGAATTTCGCGGCCACCTGCCATTATCGCGGCGGCAAGCTCGACGAGATCCGCATCCATCCGATCGACCAGGGATTTGGCCGGCCGCGCGGGCAGCGCGGGCGCCCGGTGCTGGCGGACGCGGAGATGGCGGCGAAGGTCATCGCGCGGGTCGACCGGCTCTCCCAGCCCTACGGCGTCAGCGTCAAAAATCGTGATGGCGTCGGCGTGGTGTCGACAGCGTAGCGCCCGCTCGTGTCCCGGGCGCTGAGGGAGTTTCCACCCTGAGGAGCCAATTATTCACTGAATTTTAATGCGGATCATTTAGTTACTGTGCGGTTGTGATGTTTGGACCGCGGTTATGGCTGAAAGTCAGCGATCGCATACCGACATGCGCAAGCACCGGCGCAGGCCGTTTCAGTTCGCGGCGCAGATTTGCATCGACGATCTGTCCCTCCCCTGCGAGTGCAGGCTGAATGATATTTCCGACGGCGGGGCGCGGATCCTGCTTCCCAGCGAAGACCTGAGCCTGCCGGACGAATTCATGCTGCTGCTCACGCACAACGCCAGCATCCGCAGACAATGCCGGATCGCCTGGCGCGAGGGCGCCAGCATCGGCGTGAAGTTCATCACCCCACACCCGGCGCGGCCGCGTTGACGCGTTGACGCGTTGAGTCACTCCGCAGTCTCGCGCTAGCGCAAACTGGGCTTTTTCGCCCCGGCGGAATGGTCGTATGATCCCGTTGGGACCAGCGAACCAACGAGCCAGCATGAACGCCGCGACTGCACCGATAAAACAATACCCGTCATTCGAACGGCAGACGCGGGAGCCGAATCCGCTGCCGCCGCCGGGGAGCTGCGACTGCGCCATCCACGTCTTTGCCGATCCCACGCGTTATCCGCCGAGCGCCAAGCGCTCCTATGAAACACCGGCGGCCACGCTCGAAGACGAGCAGCGCGTGCATCGCACAATGGGCATCGACCGCGCAGTGATCGTGCAGGCGACGATCTATGGCACCGACCACCGGCTGCTCATCGATACGCTCACCGGCCGCGCGAATTATCGCGGTGTGGCGATCATCGACGACACGGTCAGCGATCGCGAGTTGGCGCGACTCAACGATGCCGGCGTGCGGGCCGCGCGTTTCAACTTCGCGAAATTCCTCGGCATCGTGCCGGACACCAAGGACTTCCAGCGCTCGGTCGGCCGCATCAAGGAGCTTGGCTGGCACATCAAGATTTTCGGCGAGTTCGAGGAATTCGTCGAGCACGTGTCGTTCCTCAGCGCATCCGGGATGGCGGTGGTGATCGATCACATGGCGCGCGTGCATTTCGACCGCGGGCTCGATCAGCCGAACTTCAAGTTCGTGCTCGATCTCCTGCGCAACGAGAACTGGTGGATGCTCATCAGCAACGGCGAACGCCATTCCACGCGCGAATATCCGTGGGACGACACCGTGCCGTTCGCGCGTGCGCTGATCGAGGCGGCGCCCGACCGGGCGCTCTGGGGCACGGACTGGCCGCATGTGCGCTACATGAAGCAGATGCCCAACGACGCCGATCTGCTGGAACTGTTCTATCGCTACGTGCCCGACCTGGCGCTGCGGAAGCAGGTGCTGGTCGACAACCCGGCGCGGCTTTATGGGTTCAAGTGAGCGCAATGGCTGCAGGTGTTCGATGGCGGCCGATCCACGCGCGGGTCTTGCCTCTGCAGTCATTGCCGGGCTTGACCCGGCAATCCATACTGAGTTGCAGTCAGCGTCCCATTACCTTGCGGACCGTCGGAGCGCTTGTGTCTGAGTTGAAGCTTGAGATCAGGCGGCGGCGCGATTGCGCGGCTGCATGGATTGCCGGGCCAAGCCCGGCAATGACGCGGGGAGGGTCTCGCGCGCGGCAGATCGCTGGCGCGCTGCTCGCCGCTCTCGGGCTGCTTCATTGCCTCCCCGCGCGCGCGCAAAAGCTCGACTTCACCGGCCAGAAGATCGCACTCGCGATCGCGACGCCGGCGGGCGGCGGCTACGACCTCTACGGGCGGCTGGTCGGGCGCTATCTCGGAAACTATCTGCCGGGCAATCCGACCTTCGTGCCGCAGAACATGCCGGGCGCGGGCTCGCTGATCGCCGCCAACTGGCTCTACAACGTCGCACCCAAGGACGGCACCGCGATCGCCATCATCCCAAGCGCGACGGCGTTCGAGAATTTGCTCGGCAATGCGAGCGCCCGTTTCGATGCCCGCAAGTTCAACTGGCTCGCGAGCCTCAATGACTACACCGCCGTCGCGGTGGCCTGGCACGATGCGCCGGCGCAGTCCGCTGCGGACCTGTTCACGCACGAACTGCTCGTCGGCAGCAACGCGCCGGCCTCGGACACGACGGTGTGGCCGCTGCTGCTGAACGCGCTGATCGGGACCAAATTCAAGACCGTGAAAGGCTATCCCGGCACGACCGGGATCGCGCTGGCGATGGAGCGCGGCGAAGTGAAGGGCATGGTCGGCGACGACTGGGCGAGCATCAAGGCCAACAAGGCCGACTGGCTGCGCGACAGGAAGATCCGCATCCTGATGCAGCTCACTGCGAAGCGGCATCCCGATCTGCCGGATGTGCCGGTGGTCGGCGAATTCGCGAAGAGCGAGGAAAGCGCCCGCGTGCTGGCGCTGTTCGTCGACCGGCAAAGCTACGGTCGCCCATTCCTGGCGCCGCCCGGCACGCCGGCGCCGATCGTCGCCGCCTATCGCGCTGCGTTCGGAAAGGTGATCCACGATCCGGATTTCGTGCGCGAAGCCGAGCAGGCGAAGCTGATCATCAAGGTCGCCTCGGGCGCGGAGATGACCGCGCTGGTCGACCGCATCTACGACAATCCCAAGCCGGTGATCGAGCAGGCCACGGCGCTGGTGCGCAGCGTCTCGCAATAGCGCGCGCGTGGAGGATACGACGATGTCGCCACGAAAGCTGTGTGGTTTTGTTAGTTTGCGCGAGCCTACGCCCGTTCTTCTCCCTCTCCCCTCCGGGAAGAGGGAACGCGCCACGCCGCTGATCGATTCCGTGCTTCTCTTCCTGCGAGGAGTCACAGTTATCAGTTTCGTGTTGATCACCGCATCCCTCAACGCGCCCGCCAGCGCCCAAAGCGTCTCCTTCGCCGGCAAGACTGTCACGATGATGATCGGCTATGCGCCCGGCGGCGGCACCGATGCGTCCGGCCGCGTGATCGCCTCGTTTCTCGACAAATATCTGCCGGGCTCGCCCACCGTGGTGGTGCGCAACATGCCGGGCGCCGACGGCATGACGGCGGCGAATTATTTCGTGCAGCAGGTCGCGCCCGACGGCCTTACCATCCTGATGTGCTCGAGCACGACCGCCGATCCGCTCGCCTATCGCCGGCCGCAATCGCACTTCGATCCGACCAGGTTCGGCATCATCGGCGGCGTCGGGCGCGGCGCCTCGTTCCTGATCGCGAACCGCGACGTGGAGGCGCGCCTCGCCGACAAGCACGCCCGCACGGTGGTGATGGGGACGATCGGCGGCGTGCCGCGCTCGGGCATGCAGATGGCAGCCTGGGGCATCGGCTTCCTCGATTGGAACGCGCGCTGGGTCGTCGGCTACCGCGGCACCAACGACGTGATGCTGGCGCTCGAGCGCGGCGAGATCGACATGACCGCGACCGCCAATCTGTTCCAGCTCCAGAAGCTGATCGAGACCGGGCGCGTCAAGCTCATGGTGCAGACCGGCGTGCTCAAGAACGGCGTCACCGTCACCCGCCCGGAATTCCCCAACGTGCCGACCCTCGCCAAACTGCTGCAGGGCCGGCTCAAGGACCCCCTGGCGGCCAAGGCATTCGAATACTGGAGCAGCATCGCCACGATCGACAAGTTCCTGGCGCTGCCGCCGAACACGCCGATGCCGGTGCTCGATGCCTATCGCGCGGCGTTCGCCAGGGTGATGCGGGATCCCGAATTCGTCGAGCGCGGCAAGGCGATGAGCGAGGATTTCGAACCGATGGCCAGCGCCGACGTGCAGGCGCTGGTCAATACGCTGGGCGAGGCGCCGAGCGAGGCGATCAATTATCTCGGCGGGATGCTGCGGAAGCAGGGGCTGGATGTGCAGTAGGGCACCGAATCCACAGGATGGGTAGGGCGAAGCGAAGCTCATCCGGCCGTGCAACGCGTGTATGCGTTGCGGTTGGCGAGCAAATAGGCCACGCTGTTGATGGGTTTCGCTTCGCTCTACCCATCCTACGAGGAGGCGAGTTCACGCCATGCAGCTCGTTCACGCCGCGCGCGCGCTGCGCGCCGTCACCAGCCGCGAGATCACCAAGTTCGTGCAGCAGCGCGGGCGGCTCCTTTCGGCGCTGGTGCGGCCGCTGATGTGGCTGGCGGTGTTCGCGGCCGGATTCCAGAACGTGTTCGGCGTGTCGATCATCCCGCCGTACAAGACCTACATCACCTATCAGGTCTATATCGTGCCGGGGCTGCTCGGCATCATCCTGCTGTTCCACGGCATGCAGTCGTCGCTCTCGATGGTCTATGACCGTGAGATGGGGGTGATGCGGCTCCTGCTCACGGCGCCGCTGCCGCGCTGGGTGTTGCTGGCGTGCAAGCTCGCAGCCGGCACCGCGCTGTCGGTGATCACCTGCTACGTCTTCCTGCTGGTGTGCATCCCATTCGACGTCACGTTCGATTGGAGCGGCTGGCTGTATGTCTTTCCGGCGCTGGTCCTCTCCGGGCTGATGCTGGGTGCGCTCTGGCTCGCGATCTCGGTCTACATCCGGCAGGTCGAGAACTTTGCCGGCGCGATGAACTTCGTGATGTTCCCGATGTTCTTCTTCTCCTCCGCGCTCTACCCGCTGTGGAAGCTGCGCGAAGGCGGTTCCGAGGTCCTTTACATGATCTCGCTCGCCAATCCGTTCACGCACGCGGTCGAGATGATCCGCTTTGCGCTCTATGGCATGTTCGATCCGCTCTCGTGGGCGGTGGTGGCAGGCTCGACGGTGGTGTTCTTCCTGCTCGCGGTGATCGGCTACGACCCGCAACGCGGCATGCTGCGCCGCGCGGGCGCCCCGCAGCCGGCGTAGGCCGGCAAAGGCGCGCCTTCGCGCTGTGCCCACGCGATCTCTGGACGAACGGGGGCTTGAACGTGGTGGGCACGCTTCGCTTGGCCCACCTACGCCGGCTGCTCACAAATACGCCTGGTTGAGCTTCCCCGCGATCTCCTGGCGGATCGCATCGCGCTCTTGCGGCGAATGGGCGGCGCGGGGGCGGGCGATCGGCACCTCGGCGAGCACACGGGCGGGGCTTGGGGAGAGCAGGAACAGGCGGTCGGCGAGCCCGATCGCTTCGTCGACGTCGTGGGTGACCAGCAGCGTGGTTACCGGCCGGCTGTTGACCAGTTGCGCGAGTTCCTCGCGCAACCGCGCCGCGAGCGCGGCATCGAGCGATACGAACGGCTCGTCCAGCAACAGGAGATCGGGCTCGACCGCGAACGCGCGCGCCAGCGCAACCCGGCGCGCGAGCCCGAGCGAGAGCTCGCCGGGGTAATGGCCGCGATGCTTGGCGAGGCCGAGAGTCGCGAACAGATCGTCGAGCACGCCGTCCTTTGCCTCCGGCGCCGCCAGCCGCACGTTCTGCTCGACCGTGCGCCATGGCAGGAGGCGCGGCTCCTGAAACACCATGCCGAGCTTGCCGGGCTCCGGCAGTTGCACCTTGCCTTCGAATTCGGGATCGAGACCGGCGATGATCCGCAGCAGCGTGGTCTTGCCGCAGCCGGAGGGGCCGACCAGCGCCCCGACCTCGCCGTTCCTGAGCCCGAGCGTCAGCCCATCGATGACGTGGAGGTCTCCGCCGGAAGCGGCGTGATAGGCCTTGTGCCCGATCGTGACTTCAAGCCGCCTCGCGACCTCAAGCCGGCTCTTGGCTTCAAGCGGCCCTGGGGCGCCAACGGGAGACATGTCGTTCAAGTGGCTGCACCAGGAAGGTTTCGATCACCAGCATGACAGCGACGAAGGCGAGAGCGTAGGCGAGGATTTTGGTCACGTCGAAGAGCTGGAACGCGACCCCGATTTCGAACCCTACCCCGTTCGGGCGTCCCAGAAGCTCGACGATCAGCACGATCTTCCATACCAGCGATAACCCGGAGCGGGCGGCCGCCGCAAGGTAGGGGGCGAGCTGTGGCAGCACGACGTGGCGCATGCGCACCCAGGGGCTCATGCGGAAGACGTGCGCCATGTCGTCGAGCTGGGCATCGAGCGAGCGAGCGCCCTCGCGGACCGTCACGGTCGCGATCGGCAGCTTGTTGAGCGCGACCGCCGCGATCGCCGCGGTCTCGGTGAGGCCGGCCCAGACATAGGCCAGCACGATGATGACCAGCGCCGGCAGGTTGAGCAGCGCGATCAGCCAGGGATCGCCGAGCCGGTCGAGGAGGCGCGAGCGGCCCATCGCCAGCCCCATCGCCGCACCGAGCGCCATCGCGATCGCAAACGCCACGATGACACGGGCAAGCGTCACGCCGAGATTGAAGGCGAGCGCGCCGGTCGAGGCCTCGTGCGCAATCGCCTGCAGCACGGTCATGGGATCGGGCAGGAGCCGCGGCCCCGCGATCTGCGCGCCCACGTACCAAGCCCCCAGCAGGACGACGAGCGAAACGAGCCGAGCCACCACGTCTCAGTATCCCGTCGCCGGCCGGTAGAACGTTCCGGAGTCGAGCTCGCGCGCCGGGCCGACCAGATCGGCGCCGCCGACTTCGGCCAGGACCTTGTAGAGACCGCGGGCGTCGGCCTCCTCCTCCGCGATCGGGCGGGCGACGACGCCAGCGCTGTAGCGTTGCCGATAGATCGCGAGCGCTTTCGGATCGCTCACGCCGATGCGCGGCGCAAGCCGCTGCCATTCGGCGTCGGAGGACGCGAGGATCTGCTTGGCCTCGCGCGCCGCTTCGAGAAAGTGATCGACCGCGGCTTTGTTCTTGGCGCCCCAGACGCCGTCGAAGGTATAGCCGACGATCGCGACCGGCGCCGTCGCGCCGAGCTGCTTCATCACTTCGCCGGTCGAGATCAGCTCCTTGAGACCCTTGCTCTCGAGATCGGCGCAGAAATTCCAATAGGTCAGCGTCGCGTCGTTTTCGCCCTGCAGGGCTTTCTGCGTCAGCAGCGGCGGCGCGCCGTAGACGATCGTCGCCTGGTTGCGCAGGTCGATACCGGCGCGACGCGCGAGCCCCTGCAGCAGCAGCCAGCTCTTGTCGAGCGGTCCGCCGGCGACCGCGAGCTTTTTGCCTTTGAGGTCGGCGATGCCCTTCATCGGCGAGTTCGCCGCCACCATCACCGCGCCCAGCGTGCTGGACGACGGATAGAACAGCATGTTGTCGCCGAGCGCGCGCTCGCGCGCGACATAGAGCCAGTCCGACAGGAACATGTCGGCCGAGCCGCCCCTGACGGCGATCTTGCCGGCTTCGGGAGTAGCAAGCTCGAGCGTCTGGATGTCGAGATTGGCCTTCTTGTCGAGGCCATGGGCCTTCATGATCTCGATTTCCCAGGCCAGCGTCCCGGTCTTCTGCACGGCGAGACGAATGCGGTCGGCAGCCGAAGCGCTGGAGGCGGCGAAGGCGAGGGTGACAATCAAGGCGAGGCAACGTTTCTTATGCATGGCGTTGGTCCTGGCGATCGAGTTTCAATGCGCGCCGTGGTCGCCGGCGGCGGCGGGCTTGCCCGCGCCTTCGACCACAGTCGCGGGTGCGGAAGCGACGGCCTGGCCGGTCACGATGACCTGGCCGAGCATCGAGGGATGCGGCGAGCAGGTGAAGTTGTACGTGCCGGGCTGGTTGAACGTCACCGTCGCAGTCTCGCCCTTGGCGAGCAGGCCGGTATCCCAGCCGCCGCCGTCGGACGAGTTGGCGTTGTGCGGCTGCGCACCGGTATTGGTGAAGGTCACCTTGGTGCCGGCAGTGACCGTGATGCGCAGCGGGTTGTAGGCGTAGTCCTCGATCTTGATCTGGTTGGTGCGCGCGACCCGGCCGCTGAAGCCGACCACGTTCTCCGGCGTGTGCGGCGCCGCGAACGGCTTGAGCCGGTCGCCAGGCGAGCCCGTGAGCGAGAACACCCAGATCATGTCGCCGTTGGACGACGTGGTCTGGATCGACACGCCGCCGGTCGCGATCGCGACATATTGCGTGCCGTCGATCTCGTAGGTGATGGCGGGAGCGTCCGCACCGGCGCCGGTCTGCCATTGCCACAGCAGGTCGCCGCTCTTGGCGTCGTAGGCCTGGAAATTGCCATCCGGCTCGCCGTGGAAGAGCACGTCGCCCGCAGTCGTGAGCGCGCCGCTGCCCTGCCCGACCGAATAGGGCAGCTTCTTCTGCCACGCGATCTTGTTGGTGCGGGAATCCACCGCTGTCAGCGTGCCGCCGTACTTCGCGCCGACCGCAGGTCCCACCGTCTTGCCAAGGCCGCGCAGAATGCGGCTCTGCGGTCGGTCAGCGGCGGTGGCGTAGAGGTAGCCCGTGCGGGGGCTGTAGGACATCGGCGCCCAGTTCACGCCGCCGTTGCCGCCGGGCGACATCAGGATCGGCATGTCGTAGATCACCCCGAAGATGCACTTGGTGACCCAGTTGTCGAGCGGCTGCGGGCACTGCGGCATCACCGCATCGCCGCGCGGGAACGGCTGCGTCGGCGCCGACACGACGCGCGGGTCGACTTCGACCGGCTTCTCGTCGATGCCGATCAGCGGCTTTCCGTTGGTGCGGTCGAGGATGTAGATCCAGCCGGTCTTGCAGGCCTCGGCGATGCCCTTGCGCAGCTTGCCCTCGTACATCTGGTCGAACAGCACGACCGGGCTCGGGCAGTCGAAATCCCAGAGGTCATGATGCACCTGCTGGAAATGCCAGGCGTACTTGCCCTCCAGCGTCACCGCCACGATCGACGAACTGAACAGATTGTCGCCCGGCCGGTCGGTGCCCATGCCGCCGGCTTCCGGGCCGGGATTGCCGGTCGAGAAGTAGAGCAGCCCCAGTTCCGGATCGATCGCCGGCGCCTGCCAGATCGCGGCGCCGCCCTGCCGCCACGCCTTGGCGCGCGCCGGGTTGGGATCGTCCGGCTTCGGCCAGGTGTCGGAGCCGAACTCACCCGGGGCCGGGACCGTCCAGAACCGCCACTTCTCCTGGCCGGTCTTGGCATCGAGTGCGGCGAGGAAACCGCGCGCGGTGCGATCGCCGCCGGAAATGCCGGTATAGACCACGCCGTTGTAGTAGAGCGGCGCGGCGGTGATGGTGTAGCCGTCCTGCCATTTGCCGACCAGCGTCTGCCAGACCTGCTTGCCGGTCTTGGCGTCGAGCGCGACCATGGTGCCGTCGAGCTGGCCGATGAACACCTTGCCGTCGCCGAGCGCGACGCCGCGATTGTCCCAGCCGCAACACACCGTGTTGATGTTCTGGTCGATCCCGGAGCGGCGCTCCCAGATCAGCGCGCCGGTCCTGGCGTCGAGCGCGAACACGTCGTCGTTGCCGCTGGCGAGGTACATGACGCCGTCTTTGACGATCGGCGTGCCTTCCAGCGAATATTTCGCGCCCAGGCCCGAGCCCATGTGGGCCACCCAGGCGCCCTTGAGGTTCTTGACGTTGCTGCGGTTGATCTGGCTCAGCGTGGAATAGCGCGAGTTGTTCCAGTCACCGCCGACGGTCGCCCATTCCTTGCTGGCGGGCTTGCGCAGGTCCGGCGCCTTCTGCGCCGTCGCGAGCGTGGGAACGAGGGCGAGCGCCCCCGCGATCAGTGGCAACCAGGTTCGCCGCATGGGGCCTCCTCACGCGAGCCAGCCACCCGGCCACGGTCGGGATCGCACGCTCGTCCTGTTGTTGCCGCCGACGATGCCACAGGTATGAGCGCTTGTCTTGCCTCTGTACGATTGCGGATGGGTTGCTCGCTAAGGTGATCCGATCCGCTCATTCCCGCGCAAGCGGGAATCCAGGGAGCTTTACTCCAACGGCGGAGCTTGTTGCCCTGGGTCCCCGCTTGCGCGGGGACGGGCGGGGTGGAGTGATGTCACAATCGTTCCGCCATCCAGTCCGCGGTCAGCGGGCGGAACTTGTAGGTCACGTTGAAGCACACGTGATTGCCCTCCTCGTAATAGACGAACTCGGAGGGGCCTGAGGCTTCGCGCGCGAGGCGCTCGCCTTCGGACGGCGGGATCAGCTTGTCGCCGCCGCCGAACACCACCAGCAGCGGACACTTGATCTGCTGCGCCACCCCGACGAGCGAAAGCTGGCGCGCGTTCTCGATCGCCTCGGCGTCGTCCTTGGCGTGGCTGCGTGCGACGAACATCGCCGTGAGATGCGTACGCGGCCGTTCCGCGTAAACGCGGCCGTAGTCGAACGGACCGCAATTGGCGATACAGGCCTTGAGCCGCGGCTCGAACGCGGCCGCGAGCGGCGCGTAGATCGCGCCGAGGCTCTGGCCCACGACGCCGACCGAATGGCCATCGACGTCGTCGCGCTGTTCGAGCAGGTCGATCACCGCGCCGAGCACCTTGCCCCAGTCGGAGCGGATCGGCAGCCGGAACGCGGTCTCGCCCTGCCCGGGACCGTCGAGCTGCACGGTCGCAAGGCCGCGCTTGAGGAACGCGTCGCTCCAGGCGTGCAATTCCTCCTTGCAGGCGTCGAGGCCGGGCAAGATGACTGCGACCTTGGGCCGCGCCACGTCGCGGGGGCGGCGCAGCCAGGCGGCGAGCACCGACCCGGCGAATGGAATCTCCAGATGCTCGGCCGGCGGATCGGTGTCCGCCACCGCCGCGGCGTAGCAGCGCAGCATGTTGTCGTGCGCCTGCCGGTATTCCCCGGCATCGGCCAGGAAATAGTGCTTGGCATAATGGTAATAGATCGCCGCGCGCAGCCGTGCCTCGGAGGCGGTGACCTTGCGTCCGGCGGCGGCCGCTTCTTCGCCGAGCTGCTCGTGCACGCGCGCCTCGTCGGACCAGATGCGGCACCAGTCCTCCCAGCGGTCGATCGTCGCCATCATCCGTTCGAGATCGAACGGGTCGACGCCAGTCTGGATGTAACGCGGCTTGAACAACGAAAACGTCAGATCAACCCGGGGATCGCTGGCCATTTTTTTCTCCTGCATTCTAACGGCGGCTTGGTCATTGAATGAGGTCATGGCCGGGCTTGTCCCGGCCATCTCGAAGGGAAGGAACCGCCGCGTGTCTGCTATCGGGATGGGCGGGTCAAGCCCGGCAATGGCGAGTCAAGCCACGACCCGCCGCTTGCGACCGCTGCGCGGCTGGAAGATAAATCCTCGGCCGTCGCGATATCATACAAAGCAAGGCTCGCATCATCATAGGGAGACGCTCATGCCGTTTCATCGATTGTCCCGCCGCAGGCTGGTGCAGTCCGGCGCAGCCGCGGGAGTGTCCGCGCTGCTGCCGCGGGGCGTGATCGCCGCGCCAGCGCTCAAGCTGGAGAAGACCAAGCTCACGATCGCGATTCCCGTGGATGCCGCGAGCTTCTTGCCTGTTTACCTCGCGGCGAGCCGCACGTGGAAAGAGCAAGGGCTCGACGCGCAGCTCACCGCCTTCCGCGGCGACGCCGAAGTCTCGCAGGCGCTGGTCGGCGGCTCGATCGATGTGTCGGTGCAGTCGGGCGACGGGCTGGTCAATCTCGTCAACACCGGACAAGCGGTGATCGGATTCTATGCCGGCTTCCTGCAATCCGATTATGCCTGGATTTCGCAGCCCGCGATCAAGGGCTGGGCCGATCTCAAGGGCAAGGCCGCGGGCGTCTCCACTTTCGGCTCGCAGACCGATCAGCTCACGCGCTACGCGCTCAAGCGCCATGGCCTCGTGCCGGAAAAGGACGTGCAGATCGTGCAGGCGGGGCCGCCGGCGAGCATCGTGCAGGCGCTCAAGGCCAACCGCATCGGAATGGGCATCCTGGCGCCGCCGAACAACTGGATCATGTCCGATGCCGGCTTCACGCCACTCGGCGACCAGGGCAAGGACATTGCGCCGAAATGGCCAAAGCACGTCTTCGTCGCGACCCGGAAATTCCTCGACGAGAACCCGAACACGGTGCACGCGATCCTGCGCGCCCAGGTCGCGGCGATCCGGCTCGCCCGTGCGGACCGCGATCTCGTGGTCGCGACCTACATGCAGCGGCTGAAATTCCAGAAGCCGTACGCCGAGCGCGCCTACGATGCGATCGTGCCCGGCTACGACGAGCGCGGCTCGCTGCCCGATGACGCCAGTATGAAGGCGTTCTGGGAGCTGAAAATCGAGAATGGCGAGGCAAAGGAGCCGTGGCCGAATTCAAAGCTGATCGACGACCGCTTCATCAAGACGTTCGCGGAGTGGGCGCCGTAGAATGAACCACTACGGCCCTCGCACAGCCCTGCCGGCCATGAGTCCCATGACGAGCAGGATCAGGAAAATGACGATGAAGATGTAGAACAAGATGCGCGCGACGTCGGCGCTGGCAGCCGACAAGTCGGTAAAGCCGAACAGTGCCGCGATCAGCGACACCACCAGCATGATCAGCGCCCACTTCAACAGTGACATGGCCGGCCTCCTTTGGGCTAGGAAACCAGACTGACCGCAGGATTGTTCCCTTATTTCACCGCCCGCAGCGGCGAATTATGAGCCGGCCGCCAATTCAGAACTGATACCGCCGCAGCCCGCCATCCACCGGCACCACGATGCCGGTGAAATACGCTGCCAGCGGCGAAGCCAGCACCGCCACCATCAGCGCGACATCCTCCGGCTCGCCGTAGCGGCCGACCGCGATCTCGGTGTCGGAGAGCGCCTGCCGTGCCGGCTCGGGATAAAGCCGCCGGATCTGCTCGCTCATGATCCGCCCGGGCGCGACCGAATTGACGGTGATGCCCTTCTTGCCGATCTCCTTCGAGAGTCCCTTCGCCCAGGCGTGGATGCCGGCCTTGGCGGCGAACGAGGCGTTGAGGCGGTCGGGCTCCGATTTCCCCGTGATGTTGATGATACGGCCCCAGCCGCGCTCGGCCATCTGCGGGATCAGGCGATGGGTGAGCTGGCGCACGCGCGTGAAGTTGAGCGTGATTGCGTAGTCCCACTTGTCGTCGCCGGCCTCGACCGGCAGCGGCGTGCTCTGGCCGGCGCAGTTCACTAAAATCTCGACATGGCCGAGCGCCGCCAGCGCCTCGTCGCGGATGCGTTCCGGCGAATTCGGCTCGACCACGTCGGCCACGATGATCGCAGGCCGCGCGCCGCCGGCCTTGACGATCTCATCCGCCAGCGTGTCGAGCAATTCCTTGCGCCTTGCCACCACGGCAAGCTTTGCGCCCTCGGCGGCGAGCGTGCGCGCGATCGCACGGCCGATGCCGGCGCTGGCGCCGGTCACGAGCGCGGTGCGCCCCTTCAGTTGCAGGTCCATTCCCCCTCCTCACAACGCGTCATGGCCGGGCTTGACCCGGCCATCCGGGCGAAGCGACACTGCCGTGATCCTTGCCCGAGATGCCCGGAACAAGCCCGGGCATGACGAACGAATAACAGGTCACACCGGCTTCTCGCCCAGGATGGTGACCCGGCGCAAGAGGCGCCGTTCGTCGGGGCTGAAATCCGTGCGCGCGTGCAGCGTGCAGCGGTTGTCCCACAGCAGCAGGTCGCCCGGCCGCCAGACATGGACGTAGATGAATTCGGGCCGCTCCTGGTAGTCGAACAGGAGGTTCAGGAGCTCATCGCTCTCGGCATCCGGCAGGCCCTCGATGGCGACCGTCATCAGCCGGTTGACGTAGAGCGCCTTGCGACCGGTCGCGGGATGCGTGCGCACCATCGGATGCAGGCAGGACGGCACGCCGGGCGCGAGGCGTGTGCCGCGCTTGGTCGAGGCGTTATCGTAATCATAGGCATTGAGCGCGCGGCGGCCGTCGATACGCTGCTTGATCGCTTCGGGCAACGTCTCGTAGGCGCTGTAGGCATTCGCGAACAGGGTGTCGCCGCCTTGGCGCGGGACCTCGATGGAATAGAGCATCGAGCCGCGCGCGGGCCGTTCCTGGTGGCACTGGTCGGAGTGGAAATGCATCTCGCCGTCCGGCAGCGCGCCGATCGGCTTGCCGTCCTCGCGGATGTTCGAAATCAGCATCACCGCCGGGTGCCGGGTCACGAATTGCGGCGTGTGGATCGTCGCCAGCGGTCCGAACCGTTCAGCGAACCGGACCTGGTCGTCCTCGGTCAGGCGCTGGTCGCGCAGGAGGATGACGAGGTGCGCATGCCAGGCGTCGAGGGTTTTCGCGAAGCGCGCGTCGTCGAGCGTCCCGCTCAGATCGACGCCGCAGATTTCCGCGCCGAGCGCGGACGACAATGGTCGCACGTCGATGCCGGATGCCGTCGAAGTTTTCATCAGAGCGGGCGATGATGTCGCAGCTATCGGCATTTCCTCGTCCTCGCGGCGCCGGCCGGTTTACTTTGCGTGGATTATATTGTGGAAACGGAACGCTCAAAAGGTCTCCCCGCGCTTCCCGACGCTGGAGGGAACTCTCGCATGATGCACCTGTATGGCTTGCGCCGCGCCAGTGTCGCGCTGCTGCTTTGGGCCGCCAGTTTCGGCGCGCCGGCGCACGCGCAAAACCTCGCCGATTTCTACCGCGGCAAGACCATCACCACGGTGGTCGGCTTCGGCACCGGTGGCGGCTTCGATCTTTATGCGCGGCTGGTCGCCAAGCATCTCGGCCGCCACATCCCGGGCGCACCGAGCTTCGTGGTCAAGAACATGCCGGGGGCGGGCGGTCGGATCGCCGCGGACTTTCTCTATAACGTCGCGGCGCAGGACGGCACATTTATCGCGTTCCTGCCGTCCGCCATCGTGGTCGACCAGCTCCTCGACCCGAAGGAGAACCGCTTCGATACCGCGAAATTGACCTGGCTCGGGCGGCTCAACGACATCGCACAGGTCGCGGTGGTCTGGCACACCGCGCCCGCGCTCACGGTCGAGGAGGCGAAGGAGAAGGAGGTCGTGCTCGCCGCGAGCTCGCCGCTAAACCTCTCCGCGACGCTGCCGCTCGCCTTCAACCGCATGGTCGGAACGAAGTTCAAGGTGATCCCGGGCTACACCACCGACATGGTGCTCGCCATGCAGCGCGGCGAGACTGATGGCGTCGGCGGCACGAGCTGGGAGCCGCTGCGCGTGACCTACGGCCACCTGCTGCGCGAGAACAAGATCCGGATGCTCTATCTCATGGGCATCACCCGCAACCGCGACCTGCCGGACGTGCGCAGCATCGTCGAGTTCGGCAAGACCGAGGAGGACCGGCAGGTGTTCCGCCTGCTCGGCAGCATCTCCGATATCGGGCGCGCGCTGGTCGCCGGGCCGCGCGTGCCGGCGGAGCGCGCGCAGGCTCTGCGCGATGCGATCGCGGCGCTGGTGAAGGATCCGGCGTTCGTCGCGGAGGCCGGTCAGCTCGGCCTCGGCCTCAACTATCTCCCGGGCGAAGGGCTGAAAGCGATCGTTGATGACCTCAACGCTTCGCCGAAGGCCGTAATCGAAAAAGCCAAGGCCGTCACCACGCCGCAGAAACCGGAGCAGGGCCGGTGATGTTTTGCCCGGTCGTCCCCGCGAAGGCGGAGGCCCATATGCCGTGTCCTCGGGACCGTGGCACCGCCGACGCAAAGCTTTCACTTCGGAGTGGGTGGGTCCCCGCCTTCGCGGGGACGACCAGCTAACGATCGGAACTAATCAACAGGGTTTTCGCATGATCATCGACTGGCATACCCACGTCTATCCGCCCTCGGAGGCCGCGCGCCCGGTGTGGCAGGGCCGCTGCCCGATGACCATCGAGAATGTGCTGGCGGCGCAGGAGCGTGCCGGCGTCGACATCAGCGTCATCAGCAACACCATGCACTTCGTACGCCGCGTCGCGCCCGAGCAGGTGCTCGACGCGCTCGAAGAGTCGAACCGACACCTCGCCGAGCAGCAGGACCGCCATCGCGGCCGCATCATCGGCCTCGCCAGCGCCATTCCCGGCGGCGGCGATGCCCACCTCATGGAGCTCGAACGCGCGGTCAAGCAGGACGGCCTCAAGGGCGTGCTGATCAATTCGAGCTTTCAGGGCGCCTATCCCGACGACGCCGAGGCGCGGCCGTTCTTTGAGCTCGTCACCGCGCTCGACATTCCGGTGATGCTGCATCCGCCGCCGGTCGGCTTCGGCGAGGAGCGCATGCGGCAGTTTCGGCTGGCGTCGAGCATCGGCCGTCCGTTCGATAGCTGCCTCGCGCTGGCGCGGCTCATCCTCTACGGCGTGCTCGACGAGTTTCCGAACTTGAAGCTGGTCGCGAGCCACCTCGGCGGCGGCATCTGCGAAATGCTCGGCCGCCTCGACTATAACTACGAGCTGCAGGACCAGGGCTTCTACACGCGCGATGAAGATTCCGAGGAAATGCTGATCGACCATACACCGAGTTATTACCTCAAGCGCATCTACTTCGACTCCGTGAGCTATCATCTCCCGGCGCTGCAGTGTGCGATCGACACGATCGGCGCCGACCATATGCTGTTCGGCACCGACGCCCCGCCGCTCACTCCGCTCAAGCAGCGCGGCCTCGATCTCATCGATGCGCTTGGCCTCGACGCCGCCGACAAGGCGAAGGTGCTCGCCGGCAACGCCCAGCGACTTCTGGGCCTGCCGGCCGATATTGCGCATTGAGGGAGCGCGGCGTATTCAGGGCCGACTAGGGAGAGCGTCCATGTTCGCACAGATCAATCACATGGCCATCGTCAGCCCGAATTGGCCGATGATGATGCGGTTCTACGAGGCGGTGTTCGGCCTCAAAGGCTCGGCCAAGAGCCGGCCGATGAACGGCGGCACCGTCGGCGACGGCTACGTGGGCCTCAACATCAATCCGCTGCGTGATGGTTACGTCGGCGGGCTCGACCATTTCGGCATGACGGTCGATGATGTCGAGCCGGTGATGGAGCGCGCGCGCAAGAAATTTCCCGAGGCCGCGATCGTGAAGCGGCCGTCGACCCGGCCGTTCGCCGCCTTCAGCGCGCATGATCCGGACGGCAACGTGTTCGACCTCGCCGAGAAGGACAAGAGCAAGCTCGACGCCGTCTATGCCGACCAGGCGGCGCAGGGCTGGTCGAAGACGCAGGACCGCTACCTCAACAAGTTCGCGATCCGCACCCTGCATGCGGAGAAGTGCGCCGACTTCTACATGGAAGTGTTCGAGCTTGAGCCACTGAACAAGAAATCATCCGTGCCCGGCTATCATCTCACGGACGGGCGGGTGACGCTCTCGATCATGCCGTGGTCGATCCCGATCTTCGAAGGCATGTCGATCAAGCGCCCGGGCGCCGACCACATCGGCTTCAAGGTCGAGAACATTGACGCCTTCAAGGCGCACGTGCAGGAGGTCGCCGGCTCCTGCAGCTACCTCGCGCCGATGCCGCTCGGCGGCAACAAGGAAGCCGAGGCGCGCAAGCGCTTCCTCGCCGCCACCACGACCGGCAAATACCAGATGGCCGATCCCGGCGGCGTCTGGATCGATGTGACCGACGAGTGAGCCGATGACGATGATCACTCGTGTCCTGGCCCAGCGAGTGCGCAGCGCGAGCGCCGAGCCGGGAGCCAAGGGAAAAGTGACGGGCGAAGGCCGTCTCAAGATTGCGCTGCGCACGTTTCACGCCGGGTCCCGGATCGCGTTCTGCTTCGCTCCACGCGTCCGGGACACGATGCATGGGGTTCTTGTCGCGCTCTCCTTGACCCCAGCGCCCGCTCTTGCGCAATCCGATTTCTACAAAGGCAAGACCATCGACCTCGTGATCTCGACCGGGGTCGGCGGCGGGCTCGACGCCAACGCGCGCGTGGTCGCGCGCCACCTTGGCAATCACATTCCGGGGCAGCCGACGATCGTGCCGCGCAACATGCCGGGCGCCGGCCACATCCGCGCCGCCAATTTCGTGTTCAGCCAGGCGCCGAAGGACGGCACGGTGATCGCGACCTTCATCCCGATCTTCGTGATGGCGCAGGTGCTGGAGCGCAGCAAGGGCATCCAGTTCGATCCTTCGAAGTTCAACTGGCTCGCGTCGACCTCTTCGAGCAATTCCACGATCTACGTCTGGCACACTTCCGGCGTGGCCTCGGTCGAGGACGCGATGAAGAAGCCGGTGCTGATGGGCGGCACCGGCGCCGGCTCCTACACCATCATCTATCCGACCGTGATGAACAGCGTGATCGGCACGAAGTTCAAGCTCGTCACCGGCTATCAGAGCACCGCCGAGATCGGGCTCGCGATGGAGCGCGGCGAGGTGCAGGGCCGCGCCGGCAACAACTTCAACAGTCTCAAGGCGGAGAACGGCGAGTGGCTGCGCAGCGGCAAGATCAAGCTGATCGCGCAGGTCGGGCTCGAGCGCGACCACGAATTCCCTGAGGTGCCGCTGATGAGCGATTTCGGCAAGACCGACGAGGCGCGTTCGGTCCTGAAGTTCTTCTCGACCGATGTCGTGATCGGACGCCCGTTCGTCACTTCGCCCGGCGTGCCGCCCGAGCGGGTCGCGATGCTGCGCAAGGCGTTCGACGACATGATGAAGGATCCCGCCTACCTCGAGGATTCGATGAAGGCCGGCCTCGATGTCGGGCCGGTGTCCGGCGAGAAGATCCAGGCGATCGTCTCCGACCTCATCCACACGCCGGAGGCCGTCGTCGCCAAGGCCAAGCTGGCGATGGAACCCAAGGACACCGTCGAGCGTAAGAAATGAAGAAGCTCCATCTTTCAATCGCGACCGAAGACTACGATCACTTCCGGGATTTCCGTGAAGGCACGGTGCGGGCGCAAGGCATCGAACATACCTGGCTGATGCCGGAGCTACACGAGATCTTCGCGCGCTTCACCTTCAACCGCGAATGGGACGTGAGCGAACTGTCGTTCGCGAAATTCTCCACGCAGGTGACGCGCAAGGACGCCGACATCATTGGGCTGCCGATCGTGTGCTCGCGGCATTTCCGCTTCTCCGCGTTCTATGTGAACAGGAAAAGCGGGATCAAGTCGCCCGCTGACCTGAAAGGCAAGAAGGTCGGCTCGCCGGAGTGGGCGCACACGGCCGCCGTCTACATGCGCGGCTGGCTCAACGACGAGCACGGCGTCAAGCTCACCGACGTCGACTGGGTTCAGGCCGGCACCAACGAGCCCGGCCGCACCGAGAAGGTCGAGCTGAACCTGCCGAAAGGCGTGAAGCTCACCCGCCTCGACAACAAATCGCTGAGCGAGATGGTGGCGTCGGGCGAGATCGACTGCGCCCTGGTGGCGCGGCCTCCCGATTGTTTCCAGAAGGGCCATCCCGACGTGGCGCGGCTGTTCCCGAACTATCTGGAGATGGAGGAGCAGTATTACGCGCGCACCAAGGTGTGGCCGATCATGCACATCATCGCGATCAAACGCGCGATCCTGGACCAGCATCCCTGGGTCGCCGGCAGCCTCTACAACGCCTTCAACGAATCAAAGAACCTCGCGCTCGGCCGCTTCTTCGAGCAGAGCGTCTCGCGCTATCCGATCCCGTGGGTCACGACCTACGCGCGGCGCATGCGCGACATGTTCGACGGGGATCCGTTCCCGTTCGGCATCGAGGAGAACCGGGCAACCTTCGAGCAATTCCTGCGCTACGTGCACGAGCAGGGCATCGCGCACCGGCATGCGAAGGTGGATGAAATTTTCCCGCAGGGGATGATGGTGGAAGTGCACACGTAAAGGTGCACCAAGCTTGATGCTCCGTCGTCCCCGCGAAAGCGGGGACCCGTACTCTCCGACTCTGAAGTTGTTTTGCCGCCGCGCCATACATCCGAGAGCACGGCGTATGGGTCCCCGCCTTCGCGGGGACGACCGGATGAGAGGCCGTCGGCTCACCCCTTCGTGAAGCCGGGACCAGCGCCGAGCCAGGGAACGCCGTCGATCATCAGTTCGGCGCTCAGCACAAAAAAAGTCCCGGCGGCGAGGGCATCCTTGTCTGACGCGTTTGCGGCGGCGATCATTTCCAGCGGATAGCTGCCGACGCAACTCTCGGCCATCCAGTTTTTCAGTTCGGCCCCCGGTGGGGCTGTGAGTTGCGCGACGATCGGCCTGCCCGGCTCCAGCGAAGAAACAACGCGCGCCAGCCATTCATCCCCACGCCTCACCGCCGTCATACCCACGTCATCCCGCGCGAACGTTCGCGTGCGGCGCACCCACGAGCCCTTGTAAGCGACCGAAGCGCGCACCGCGAAACGGCGCGCGAGCGGACTCGGCTTCGACACCCGGATCAGGCTGCGATCCGCATCAAGGTCGGCGGCAACAGCGAGATAGGCCTCCTCCGCGCCCGCGAGCCGCGCGTGCTTTTCTGCCACGCCGGCGACCAAGCCCGCGTCCTCGGCGCCGCTTGGCTCGATTTGAGCGAGCGCAGCAACTGCGAGGGCATCGGCGTGCGTGACAAGGCCGCGTTCCGCCGTATCGATGTTGCGGCGCGCCACCGCGAATGGCGCGCTGGCATCGACCAGTTCGAGCCCCGGCGCGGTGCCGGTGATCTCGTCGTAGAGGCCGGCAGGCAAAGCATCGAGTTCGAGCACACCGACGCGCTTGCCGCCGCTGGTGGAAAGCTTCGCTCCGACCGCCGCCCCGGGTTTCGGGGTGCTGATGATCTCGCTGGTCGGATTCGTGGTGCGGATCCAGTCGGCGACGCGCTTCGACAGCGCGGTCGCGAACACGGGCGCGCCGCTGCACGGCAGCAGCAACAGACCGTCGGACCAATATGGCGTGAAGCCGGTGAGCCAAGTCACCGCGCTCGGGCGCGTGTTGTTGGTGTAGAAAACGAGCCCATCGAGCCCTTCGCGCGCCATCGCCGCCTGCAGCCGCGCCGTGCGCGCTTCAAGCGTGGCGAGCGGCAGCTCGTTCTCCTCCCGTCGCATCAGGCCGCGGCGCATATCGTCTCACCTCATGCCGGTACGTGAAACAATTCGCGCGGCGTCGCTGTCAGCACCTCGCAGCCGTCCCGGGCGACCACTACCACGTCGCCGAGCACCATGTAGCCGACCACAGGATGATACGTGTTGGGGTGCACGATCAGCGTCATGCCGGCGTCGATTCGCGTGGTCACGTCCTCCAGGAGATGCGGCTTGCTGTCCGCGAACAGGCCCATGCCGTGGCCGCGCACGCGCGTGTATTCGCTGGTCGTGTATTCGCCGAGCCCGTATTTGCGGAACACGTCGTTCTCCGCGCGTGCGATGTCGGCGGCGGTGACACCGTCGCGAACGGCGGCGATGCCCGCCTCCATCGCCTCGCGATAAAGCGCGAACGCCTTGAGCTGATCCAGGTTCGGTTCGCCGACCACGAGCGTGCGGCAGATCTGCGCGTAGTAACCGTCGACGCAGGGCGTGAGTTCGGTGGTCACGAGATCGCCGGCCTTGAGCTTGCGTCCGCTCGGCGGCGCCATGCCGCGCACCTCCTGGCCGCCGACGCCGATGATCTGGAAATTGTCGTCGACGCCATTCCCGCGAAAGAACGCCTCGATCTCCGCGATCAGTTCGTAATCGGCCCGGCCGGGCCGCGCCGCGTCCCGGAACACCGCGTAGCCTTCGTCGGCCACCTTCGCGGCGCGGCGGATCGCGTCGATCTCTGACGGAAGCTTGCCCATCAGCAGGCGATCGAGAAAGCCGGTACCGTCCGACAGCTTGAGGTCTTGTGCGCGCGCCGCGATCCGGCGCGGGATCAAGCGGGCGGGCGCGGCGCCGATGCGGCGGTTGTTGAACCGGTTGAGCGCGTCCTCGACGCGCCGGATCAAATCCGGCGCGTGCACGATGTCGATGCCGGCGCACTCGACCTGCGCGCGCTCGGCCTCGATCATGCTGTCGAGGTAGAGCGTGATGCCTTCCTCGCGCACGATCGCGAGGCCCTGTCCCTCCAGGATGCCGAAGTCGGTGGCGTAGCGCAGGTAATCGTTCTGCCAGGCGTTGCCGTAGAGCACGAGCACGTCGAGCCCGGCGCCGGACATTTCGCGCAGCAGACGCGTCTTACGGTCAGTGAACACCATGGTACTCACAAACGCTCCGCATCGGTCTTGTAATCCTTTGCCGCCGCCGCGCGCGAGACCACACCCTCCGCGAGATCGCGCGCGATCGCTTCGCGCGGACGCTGCAGCGGATCGCCGTAGCCACCGCCGCCGGCGGTGAGGAACGTCACCACGTCGCCCGCCGCGAGGTCCATTTCCGTCGCCTTGTAGACGATGCGCTCGGAGCCGTCGGCGGCGCGGCGCACGACGGCTGCGTTGGTGGCAGCCGGCTTGCCGCCGTGCAGGCCCCAGGGCGGATCGACCGTGCGCTCGCAATTGATGTTGGCTTTGCAGGGCTGCAACATCCGGTACGCCACTTCGAGGCCGAGCCCGCCGCGGTAACGGCCGGCGCCGCCGCTGTCGGCGCGGAACGTGTGCCGGTCGATCATCACCGGATATTTGATCTCCTGCAGCTCGACCGGCGTGTTGCGCACGTCACCCTGACACACCGACACGCTGGCGGACTCTCCGTCCTCCGTGGGCCGGCCGCCCCAGCCGCCGCCGAAGATGTTCATCAGCAGATAGCGGCTGCCGTCGGGGCGGAAGCCGAAGAACGAGCAGCCGCCCATGTCGCCCTTGTGCGCGGCCGGAACGAGATTCGGCACCGCCGGCGCTAGCGCCTTGAGGATCGTATCGATCACGGTCGGCAGGCCGGTGCTCCAACGACCGAGCGCGGCCGGCGGCCTGGCGCTGAGCATCGTGCCCTCAGGCAGGATCACATCGAGCGGGCGGAAGCAGCCTTCGTTCACATCGAGGTCGGGCGAGGTCAGCGCCTTGAAGGCGACGCGCGCGCCGGCGATGCCGCCGGAACGGCCGCAGTTGAGCGGGCTCGGCACCTGCGGATTCATGCCCGTGTAGTCGACGGTCATCTGTGAGCCTCGCACATGCACGGCAACCTTTACGCGCAGCGGCACGTCGAGATTGCGCCCATCGTTGTCGAGGAAGCTTTCGGCGTCGTAAGTTCCGTCCGGGATCGCTTCCACCACGCGGCGCGCGGCGAGCTCGGCCTGGTCCCACACTTTGGCGATGCAGGCTTCCACCGTTTCGCGGCCGTAGCGCGCGAGCAGCTCGCCATAGCGCCGCGCGCCGAGCTGGCACGAGGCGATCTGCGCGCGCAGGTCGCCGAGGCTGGCGTCGGGATAGCGCACGTTGTCGCGGATGATCTGCCACAGCGTCTCGTTGCGCTTTCCGGCCTCGTAAATCTTCAGCGAACGGATCTGCAGCCCTTCCGAGTAGATATCGGTGGTGGCGCTGGAGCCGAAGCCCTGGTGCATGCCGCCGATGTCGACCCAGTGCGCGCGGTTCGCCGCGAAACCGACCAACTCGCCGGCATGAAAGCAAGGCGAATAGACCACCACGTTGTTCAGATGCTGGCCGCAGACCGCGCCCTGGTTCATCACTATGACGTCGCCCGGCGCGAAGCCGTCGAGACCATAGCGCTTGATGCCGTCGTCGACCGCAACGCCGAGATCGGCGAGGAAGATCGGCAGCCCACCGCGGTTCTGCGAGATCATCCGCGCCTGCGTGTCGATCAGACCGCAGCAGAAGTCGCGCACCTCGTAGATCATCATGTTGTAGGCGGACTTCATCAGCGCATTCGCCATCTCGTCGGCATAGGCGACGATGGCGTTGCGCACGACCTCGACGGTGATGGGATGGGCTTCGTTGCGGGTCATTCCGCGGACTCCGATATTGTCGTCCCCGCGAAACCCATACCCTCCGAGCCTTGATTTTTCCAGCGATCATGCCAAATGCCCGAGGACACGGCCTATGGGTCCCCGCCTCCCGCGAAGGTGGGGACAACGGAGATAACCCGACCGCAGCCCCTCAAATCCGCACGCCGAAGCGCAGCGCCAGCGTCAGGCCCGCCCCGACCAGCAGCACGTTCACGACCGACAGCGCCGCCACCAGTTCGAGGGCGCCGCCGCCGAACAGCGAGATGATCACCGGCCCCAGCACCTCGGTATCGGGGCCGGTGAGATAGACGCCGGTCGAATATTCCCGCACGAAGATCATGAAGCATAGCAGCCACGCGCTCATGAGCCCGACGCGGATCAGCGGCAGCGTCACGTCGGCAAGCACGCGTGCCGGGCGCGCGCCGGTGACGCGCGCGGCTTCTTCAAGCTCGGGCGCGATCTGCGACAGCGTCGCCGAGATGAGCCGCAGCCCGAACGCCAGCCACACCACGCTGTAGGCGATCCACATCCCGATCAGGGAACTGCGCACCACGCCGAGATACGGCACGAACAGGAATACCCACAGGAACGCGAGGCCGGCCACCAGCCCCGGGAGCGAACGCGGCAGCAGCACCAGATAATCGACCAGCGCCACCCAGCGGTTCCGCCAGCGATGGGTGGCGAGCGCGATGAGCGCGTAGGCGAGGACCGCGGCCGCGGCGCCGACCGTCCCCAGCAGGAACGTGTTGGAAATGCTGCGCATGAGATTGGGATATTGCGCCAGCTCGACGAAATTCTGCAGCGTCAGGGATTGGAACGGATTGATTCCCTCGCCCCAGCGGCTGACGAACGCGCGCAGCAGCACGCCGGCCAGCGGGAGGAACACCGTCACGGTGAGCCAGAGCAGGATCAAGCCGAGCGCCAACCACCGCCAGCCACCGAGACGCAGCGTGCGCGACTGCGCGCCCTTGCCGCCCATAGTCACGTAACGCTCGGCCATGCGCAGCAGAAAGCGCTGCAGATAGACCAGCGGCAAGGTCATCACGCCGATGGAGACGACCACCACCGCCATGAGCTGATAGGACGGCGTGCCGAGCAGGTTGGTCAGCTTGAACAGATAGGTCGTGAGCACCAGCACGTTGGCGGGATCGCCGAGGATCAGCGGCAGGCCGAACAGTTCGAAGCCGAGGAAGAAGATCAGCACGCCGCTGTAGACCAGCGCCGGCCAGGCGAGCGGCAAGCTCACCGCGAGCGCGACCCGCCAGGGCGGCGCACCGATGACGCGCGCGGTCTCCTCCAGTTCGGGGTTCAGCTTACGCAGCGAGGCGGAGGAGAACAGATAGACGTGCGGCACATGCGAGAGACCCGCGATCACGATCAGGCTCGACAGCGAATAGAGATTCCACGGCACGAAGCCGAGTAGCGCCTTGAACGCCAGCGAGGCAAAGCCGACCGGGCCGACCGCAACCACATAGCCGAAGGCGAGCACGATCGGCGACAGCACGATCGGCACCAGCAGGAGCGGCTCCAACGCGCCTTTTCCGGGGAGGTCGGTACGCACCACCAGGAACGCCAGCACGCCGCCGGCCGGCACGGCGATCGCGGTCATCCCCGCGGCAAGCGCCAGCGAGGTGACGAAGGCGCGATGGAAATCCGGCTCGGCAAAGATGAACTGATAGGACTCGAGGCTGAACTTCGCCGCCGCCGAGAAGAACGGCTCATCGAGAAAGCTCTGATAGACGACAATGCCGAGCGGGAGCAGCACCGCGAGGGCGAGGACGGTGATGATCGATACGCGAAACCAAGTCATGCCCAGCCCGGATGACCGACTCGCCTGCTGTTGTCCCCGCGAAGGCGGGGACCCATACCCTCCGAAGTTAGATTATTTCGCGGTGGTACCACAATCACTCGGCACCGCGTGCGCTCCAGGAGCCCGGGACATGAGCCCACCTACTGCGCCCTTGCGGTCTCCTGCCACTTGCGCATCATCGGCAGCCGCTTGGTCGGCGCGAGCGCCGCGAGCAGCCCCGGCTCAAGCGCGATCGGCTTGAGCTTGCTGCCCAAATCCTTGGTGAGCGCGCTCGCCGAGTACGGCCCCTGCACGTCCTCGCGCACAGAATAGAGCACGGCCTGGTTGGCCATGATCTTCTGGCCGCGCTCGGAGAGCAGGTAATCCATGAACACCTTGCCGGCGTTCGGGTGGCGCGCGTTCTTGGTGACGAAGGCGACGCGCGACATCACCTGCGTATAATCGCTCGGATAGACCAGACCGAGGTCGGGATCCTTCTTCTGCCGCAGCACCACGTAGGAGCCGATCACGTTGAAGCCGAGGAGATGCTCGCCCGAGATGACGCGCTCGATCATGGTGCCGCTCGACGGGTAGAACACGCCGACGCCGTGGCCGAACGCCTTGGCGAGATCCCAGTATTGCGGAAAAAGCTGTTCGTCCTTGGTCAGGAGCATGAAGCCGAAGCCGCTCTTCTCCGGATCGTAGCTGGTGACCTTGCCCTTGCTGAAAACCTGCGGCTTCTCCTTGAGCAGGCGGAGCAGGTCGGCATGCGAGGCCGGCACCGCGTCGGCGGGCAGGAGCCGCTTGTTGTAGGCGATCACCAGCGGCTCGAAGGTCGTGCCCCAGGCCTTGTCCTCGTATACGGCCCATTTCGGCATCTTCGCCAACTCGGGCGAGTGATAGACGAGCGCATGGCCGTCGGAAACGAGCTTGAGCTGCAGGTCCATCGACCCGCTCCAGAGCACGTCGGCGGTCGCCGCATTGGCGGCGCTCTCGCTCAGGTAGCGGTTGTAGATCTCGGTCGAGTTGAGGTCGCCGTATTGCAGCTGCACCTTGGGATAGAGCGCGCGGAAATCCTTGAGCAGCGCATCCGCGCTCGCGGAATCGGTCGCCGAATAGACGACCACGCTGCCCTCCTTCTCGGCGGCGGCGATGGTCGCGGCGTAGTCAGCGGGATAGCCGGGCGGGACCTGCGCCGCGGCGACCGCGGGCAGCAGCGCGAGCAGGAGACCAGAGGCGAGCGATGCGCGTGTCACGAGCGTTTCTCCCTTGGGCGAGGCGAGCGTTGATGTTATCTGATCGCGTCAATCTCGTAATCGTGCCGCGCTGGTTGTCCAAGTTTGGCAGGGATCGGCGCGCGCGGCTCGACGATCAGCTGCTTCGAGGTCTCGTCGAGGCACACGAGCGGGCGCTGCGGATCGTGCGGTCGCTGATAGACTTCCAGCACGTCTTCCATGGTGGCGACAAACGCAGCGTTGGCTTCGGGCGGGATCACCCATTGCTGCTTGAGATGCGGTTTGAGAATGTTTTTTTTAGCGTCCGCCCGATCGTGTTGTCGCTGGCGTGATCGACAATGTGCAGTTCGACGACCTTCTCCTCAAGCAGACGCAGGCTCCATCTGGCAAAGCCCTCCGGGGCCGGAGAGAGGGTCAGCGCGATCAACTTTGCTTCTGCCGCGCCGTCGAAGATCCGCGGCCGGGCGGAGTTGGGATTGTATTTACGGGTCAACACGGCCTCAAACCCCTCTTCGACCAGTTGCCGCCTGGTCCGCTCGATAGTGGCGATGCTGGTGTCCAACGCCGCGGCAATCCGGCTGTCGCTCCAGCCTTCGCCCGCATCTGATACGTCCGCCTTCAAGAGGACGCGCGCCTTCGTCAGCAGCTGGGCGGAACGCTTGCCTTTACGGATCAACTCGTTGAGTTGATCGCGTTCCTCCGCGTCGAGCCTGACCACGTATTTCTTGACGGCAATCTTTTTCCCGGCCACAAATCACCTCCATCGCTGCTTACCGCGACAGAGATTCAGAAATTCCCGTCATGATCAATGACGGGGGCGACTAGCCCCTAAGCCTTGCCGCATCCACTCCCGCGGGCAAAGCGCCGCATCTCCCGCACGCAAAGGACCGACATGGCGAACGAGACGACCCGGGTGGCCGAATACGCGGTGGGCCTGCGCTACGAGGATATCCCGCCCGACGTCATCGCCACCGCCAAGCAATGCATCGCCGATACCATCGCCACGATCATCTTCGGCTATGACCTGCCGTGGAGCCGCATCGTCGTCGGTATTGCCGAGAAGAGCGGCCCGGGCGGCCGCAGCCGCATCCTCGGACGCGGCGGCGCGCTGGTGCAGCCGGCCACGGCGGCGCTCGCCAACGGCGCGCTCGCGCACGCGTTCGAGCTCGACAACCTGACCTGGCCGAGCACCGGCGTGCATCCCGGCGCGACGTTGCTCGTCCCCGGCCTCGCGGTGGCGCAGGACCGCGGCGCCGGCGGGCGCGCGCTGCTCACGGCCTTCGTCGCCGGCGCCGAAGTGATGATCCGGATCGGCCGCGCCACCAGGCACAACAACGAGAAGCGCGGCTTCCACGCTCCCGGCACCACCGGTCCGTTCGGCGCTGCGATCGCCTGCGGGCGCGTGATGGGCTTCGACGTCGGGCGCATGGTCAACGCGCTCGGGATCGCCGGCTCGCTGACCGGCGGGCTGATGGAATTCGCGCGCTCAGGCACCGGTGCGATGGTCAAGCGACTGCACGTCGGTCGCGCGGCGGAGAGCGGCGTGCTCGCGGCGAGCCTGGCCGCGGGCGGCTTCACCGGGCCGGTGAGCGTGCTCGAGGGCGAGCTCGGATTCCTGAAAGTGTTCTGCGGCGAGTACGACCAGGCCGCGCTGACGCGCGATCTCGGGAGCACCTACGAAACGCGGGTGATCCTGCTCAAGCGCTTCGCCTGCCACGTCACCGCGCAGACTTCGCTGCAGGCGATCCAGGAGTTGCGCGCCGAACATGGCTTCGGTGGCGACGACGTGGCGTCGATCGCGATCGCCGGCAACGACCGCATGGCGACGATCAACAACATCACGCAGCCGGCCGACGTCATGATGTCGCAATACAGCCTGCCGTTCTGCGCCGCGCTGGCGCACTATCACGATCCACGCGACCCGCGCGCGTTCAGCGAGGAGAACCTGCACGACCCGCGCATCCGCGCGCTGTGCGAGCGCGTCACCATCACGATCGACGAAAACCGCCCGGCGCCGCTTGCGGCGACGGTGACGATCACGCTGAAGGATGGGCGGGTGCTGAAACGCCAGGTGAGCGCATTCAAGGGCACGCCCGAACATCCGCTCGACGCGCAGGAGATGCGGGACAAATTCCTGATGCTGACGAGTCACTGCGACCGAGGCGCGATGAATGAGATGTTTGACCGGATTCAGGATCTGGAAAACGAAGCTAACCTCGACTGGATCGCGGTGACGTGAACAGTGCGATGTTACTGAACCTATCACCCGCACACGTTCTCGGCGTTGTCATCCCGGCTCTCGCTTCGCTCGGCCCGATGACAACCGCAAAGCTCCAGCGTTAGGCAAATCACCCCCAGCGTAGAAGTGATAACCCATGTCCGAGCATAGCAGCGGCAACAACATCCACACCCGCAGGATCGCGGAGTTCGTGTCGTCGCTCACCTACGAACAAATCCCCCCCGAGGTACGCGAGCGCATCAAGCTCCTGATCCTCGACTCGCTCGGCTGCGCGCTCTATGGCGCGAACCTCGAATGGTGCCGCATCCTGCAGGACTCGCTCGCCGCGCTCGACTCGACCCGCACCACCGTGATCTGGGGCACGCAGCAGCGGCTCTCCTCCCCGCATGCGGCGCTGGTCAACGGCACCCAGGTGCAGGGCTTCGAGCTCGACGACGTGCACCGCCAGGGCGTGCTGCATTGCGGCGCGGTCACGCTGCCGGCGCTGATCGCGATCGCGGAGAATCACAAAAACCTCAACGGCCGCGATTTCCTCGCCGCCGCGGTCGCCGGCTACGAGATCGGCCCGCGCGTCGGCAAGTGCATGGGCCAGGAGCATATCGGCCAGGGCTGGCATTCCGGCGCGACGCTGGGCGTGTATTCGGCGGCCGCCGGCGCGGCGCGCGGGCTCGGCCTCAGCGCCGAGCAGACCGTGCATGCGCTCGGCATTGCCGGCACGCAATCGGCGGGCTTGATGGCGGCGCAATACGGCGCCATGGTCAAGCGCATGCATGCCGGCCGCTCGTCGCAGAGCGGGCTCTACGGGGCGTTGTTCGCGCAGCGGGGCTTTACCGGCATCGTTGATGTGTTCGAGGCGCCCTACGGCGGCTTCTGCTCGACGTTCTCGCGCTCGCACGACCGCTACAATCTCGACGAGCTCAGCGCCGGTCTCGGCAAGACTTTTGAGACGATGGGCATCGCGCTGAAATTCTATTCCTGCGTCGGCAGCAACCACACCACGCTCGACGCCATCCGCGATATCCGCAAGCGCCACCCGTTCATGCTCGATCAGCTCGACAAGATCGTGGTACACGGCTCGCAGGTCACGGTCGATCACGTCGGCTGGCCTTATCGCCCGGAAGGGCTCACTTCGGCGCAGCTCAATCTCCCCTTCTGCGTCGCGACGCTGCTGATCGAGGGCGACGTGTTCGTCGATCAGTTCAAGCCCGAGGCGGTCGGCGACGCCGCGCGCATCGCGCTCTCGCGCAAGGTCGAGGTGGTGCACGATCCCGCCATCACCGCGCTTGGCTCGGCGTTCCGCCACAAGGTCCGCGTCGAGGTCCACCTGCGCGACGGCGCGGTCGAGAGCGAGACCCGCGAAGCCCCGCGCGGCAGCGAGCAATCGTTCGCGAGCGCGGAAGACATCGTCGATAAGTTCCGCAAGCTCGCGCGCCACGCGATGGCGCGCTCGCAGCAGAACGAGCTGGTCGACGCCGTGCTCAATCTCGAAAAACTGCCGGACGCCAAGCGGCTGGCGCAATTGCTGCGGGCCGGATAGGTTGGCGCCTCGCTCATCAAGACGATCGCTCTCCGCGTCGTCCCCGCGAAGGCGGGGACCCATTCCTTCGAAGATCGAGTGGGCCTCTGATGTGCGACAATAGCGCCGGCACGGCGTATGGGCCCCCGCCTTCGCGGGGACGACAGAGTAACGGCTGGTTTTGAGTTCGCGAGGAAGTTTTGGACGCGCGTTTGTCAGTGCCCGAGTTCGACCTGCCCGACGAATTGCGCATGCTCCGCGACATGGTCCGGCGCTTCGTCGACGAGGAGCTGATCCCGCTCGAGGGCAAGTCGCTCGACGGCGCGGAGCTCAAGCCCGACATCGAATCCCATCTCATCACGCGCTGCAAGGAACTCGGCCTCTGGCAGATCGACGTGCCGGCGGAATTCGGCGGCCAGGGCCTCGGCCAGCTCGGCCGCGCCGTGGTATGGTCCGAGATCGGGCGCACGGTCGCGCTGCCGCCGCGTGGCGTGCGCATCTTCGGTCCCGACATCCGCGCCCCGCTCTACGCGCTCGAAGGCGAGATGCGCGAGCGCTACCTGATGCCGAGCGTGCGCGGCGAGCGCGAAGGGTGCTTCGCGCAGACCGAGCCGGACGCCGGCTCCGATCCCGGATCGATGCGCACCACCGCCGTGCGCGATGGCGCGCATTACGTGATCAACGGCGTTAAGCGCTTCATCACCGGCGCGGACAAGGCCGACTTCGTGCTGCTGATGGCTGCGACCGACCGCGCCAAGGGATCGCACGGCGGCATCTCCTGCTTTGTATTCGACATGGACACGGCCGGCGTGCGGCTCGGCACGCGCTATGAGACGCTCACCCACGAAACGCCGTGGGAAATCATTTTCGAGGACGTACGCATCCCAGTGGCGCAACTCATCGGCCAGGAAGGCGGCGGCTTCAGCCTCGGTCAGAAATGGCTCGGCGCCGGCCGCATCAAGCAGGGCGCGCGCGCCCTGGGCGCGACCCGGCGCTGCCTTGAACTGGCCTCGTCCTACGCCAAGCAGCGCACCACCTTCGGCCAGCCGCTCGCGAACCGGCAGGCGATCCAGTGGCGGCTCGTCGACACCTACGTCGCGCTCGAAGCCGCGACCTTGTTAGTCCATCGCGCCGCTGCGCGCCAGGATCGCGGCGAGGCCGACCGCAACGACGCCTTCCTCGTGAAGCTTTACTGCACCGAGATGGCGTGGCAGGCGGCAGATATGTGTCTCCAGGTTCACGGCGGGATCGGGCTGACGACCGACCTGCCGGTGGAACGGCTTTGGCGCGACCAGCGCAGCCACATGATCACGGAAGGAACGCCGGAGATCATGCGGATGGCGCTGGCGCGTCACGTGCTCAACACTTTCGGCTAACCAAAAAAGGAGAAAGCCCAATGACCGACAAGAAATATGACAACATCCGCATCGACCGCGAAGGCGGCATCACCTTCCTGATGCTCAACCGTCCGGAGAAGCGCAACGCCATGAGCCCCGAGCTCCATTACGACATGGACGATGCGCTCGAATGGCTCGCGACGGACAAACAGACCCAAGTGCTGATCCTCGGCGGCGAAGGCGAAGCCTGGTGCGCGGGCCAGGACCTGCGGCTTTACTTCCGCGGCCAGCAGAACGACCCCGAGAAGCGCGCCAAGACCGGCAACGCGAGCCACCGCTGGCGCTGGGAGCGGCTGTCGCAATTCCCGAAGCCGACCATCGCGATGGTCAACGGCTACGCCTTCGGCGGCGCGTTCACGCAGCTCTGCGCGGTGGACTTCGTGGTAGCGGCGGAAGAAGCGACTTTCGGCCTCTCCGAAGTGAACTGGGGCATCATCCCCGGCGGCATCGTGAGCTGGAACCTGACCGACATGATGCTCCCGCGGCACGCGATGTACTACGCGGTCACCGGCGACACCTTCGACGGCAAGCGTGCGCTCGAGATCGGGCTTGCGAACATCGCCGTTCCCAAGGCGAAGCTTCGTGAAGAGACGGTGAAGCTCGCCAACAAGCTCATCAAGCTCAATCCCAACGTCGTGCGCTACACCAAGGAGGCGGTCCGCGCGGTGCGCCACATGGACGTCGAGCAGGCCCGCGACTACCTGCGCTCGAAGCAGGACTCGCTGTCGAAGAACGACAAGGAGATCCGCGAGCAGCACGGCATGAAGCAGTTCCTCGACGACAAGACCTACCGCCCCGGCCTCGGCCCGTTCAAGCGCGTGGAGGGCGCGGCGGGGTAAGGCAGCAACCCGTCACGCAAGTGGCTGATTCGTGTCCCGCACGCGGTGCAGCGCGAAGCGATGCACCGCGGATGCGGGACCCCGGTTTCTTATCCTCGGATAAAAACCGGGGTCCCGGGTCTGCAGTGCACTACTACGCTTCGCTTCGTGCAGTGCTGCGCCCGGGACATACGAATGAAGACGCAAGCCTCCCGCAAACACGCCATCGACGCGCTGTTCCATCCGCGCAACGTGGTGCTGGTCGGCGCGTCCGACCGCACCGACCATTGGTCGATGCGGGTGCGGGACAATCTCAAGCGCTTTGGCTTCCCCGGCCGCGTGCTGCCGGTGAACCCGAACCGCCGGGAGATCTGGGGCGAGCCGTGCTTCCCGAACTTCGGCGCGCTGCCGGAACCGCCCGACCACCTCGCGATCTTCACGCCCGCCGAGACCACCGTCGCGATGCTGCGCGAGGGCGGCGCCGCCGGTGCGCGCAGCGCCACGATCTTCGCCGCTGGTTTCGGCGAAGGCGGCGGCGAGGCCGGCCGCCGCCTCGGTGCGCGGCTGCGCGCGGCGCTCGCAGAGACCGGCATCGCCGCCGTCGGGCCGAACTGCATGGGGCTCGGCTGCGGTGCATCGCGCTTCGCCACCATCCCCGACGAAACGTTGCAGGAACTCGCACCGAGCCCGGTCGCGCTGGTCGCGCAGAGCGGCGCGATGTGCGCGCAGATCAACCGCGTGATCAACGACCTCGGGCTTCAGCTCGGTTATCTGGCTTCCTGCGGCAGCCAGATCGGCGCCACGGTCGGCGACTTCATCGATTACCTCGCCGATTGTCCGGAAGTGAAAGTCATCCTCTGCTACATCGAAGCGATCCCCGACGCGGCGAACTTCCTCGACGCCGCGCGGCGCGCGCGCGCGAACGGCAAGACCGTCGTCGCGCTCAAGATCGGCGGCTCGGAAGGCGCGCGCGCGGCGGCGCTGGCACATACAGGCTCGCTCGCCGGACGTGCGGAGGTGTTCGAAGCGTTTGCCTCTGCCGCCGGAATCGTGCGGGCGCTCTCGCTCGAAGACGCGATCGAGGCGGTGGAATTTCTGGCGCGCGCGCCGCTGCCGGCGGGCGGGCGCATCGCGGCGGTCACCAATTCCGGCGCGCAGCGCAGCCTCATCACCGAGGCCGCCGATCGCACTGGTGCAACCCTTGCGGCTCTTTCGGAAGCCACCATCGGCGCACTCAGCCGCACGCTCGGCCACGCCGACATCGCCAACCCGCTCGACACCAAACGCACGATCCCGAACGCGCAATATGTGGGCTGCCTCAACGCGCTCATCGATGCGCACGAAGTCGACATCGTGCTCGCGGTCGAGGAATTGCCGCTGCAGGTCGGCGTCGAGCGCCGCGTCGCCAATCTGCGCTCGCTCGAAACGTCGGCGCAGCGCGCCGCGGAGCGCAGCAAGACGCTGGCGGTGCTCACGCCGCTCCTCGCCAACACCACCGACTACGGGCGCACGGTGCGCGCCGACCTGCCGCACGTCCCGGTCCTGCGCGAGACCGAGCGGAGCTTGCGCGTGCTCAAGACGCTCGCGGACGCCGGCCGCCGTGCGCTCCATTCCGGAGCCTTGTTCGCGCCGCCGGCGGACAGTCCCGAGGCTCGCCGCTGGCGAGCGCGCGCGGCCAAGCTCGACGGCCCGACCGCGCTCAATGAGGTGGAGTCGAAGGCGCTGCTGGGCGCTTACGGCATTGCGATGCCGCTGGAGCGGCTGGCGCAAACCGCGGCGGAGGCGGAGCAGGCCGCGCAGGCGATCGGCTATCCTGTCGTGCTCAAAGGCGTCTGCGCGGCGATTGCCCACAAGAGCGACGCCGGCCTGGTGATCCTTGGCGTCGCTGACCGCGCAGCGGTGCGCGAGGCTGCGGCCACGCTCGCCCGGCGAGCGGAAAAGATCGGCGTCCGCCTCGACGGCCTGCTGGTGGCAAAACAAATCACCGGCGGCGCCGAAACCGTGCTCGGCGTCAACCGCGACGTGGAGATGGGCGCGGTGGTGATGTTCGGCTTGGGCGGCATCTGGCTCGAACTGTTCAAGGACGTCGCCTTCGCCCCGGCGACGCTCGATCGCGCGCAGGCGCTCGCGATGGTCAACGCCACCCGCGCCGGTGCACTGATCAAGGGCTACCGCGGCGCGGCACTTGGCGACCTTGACGCGCTCACCGATGCGCTTCTCAATCTCGGCCGCCTCGCGCGCGATTTGGGTGATATCATCGAGGCGGTCGATATCAACCCGTTTCTCGTTTGCGAACGCGGCGCGTTTGCGCTCGACGGGCTGGTTGTGCTGCGGCCGCCGAAAGAATGAGCGAAGACAGGGGAACGCCATGGCGCTGATGTCCTGCAGGCGGGGCCAGGATTTGCTCGCGGCGCCGTCATCCCCGCGAAGGCGGGGACGACGACGTGCGGTCACCTCGACCGCGTCCATGTTCGCATTCCTTCCTCCTCCTCGCGCTCGCGCCGCGCCCGCTCGCTGCACAGCAATCGCTCGCCGACTTCTACCGCGGCAAGACCATCACCTGTTACATCGGCTACGGCGTCGGCGGCGGCTACGACCTGTTCGCGCGCACCATCAGCAAGCACATGGGGCGGCACATCCCGGGCAATCCCGTCGATCGTGCCGGTCAACATGCCGGGCGCCAGCAGCATGATCCTCGGCAATTTCCTCGCCAAGCGCGCGCCGCAGGACGGCACCGCGTTCGGCGCGGTCAACTCGGCGCTGCTGTTCGAGCCGCTGTTCTACGGTGCGGAGTCGAAGGCACAGTTCACCGAGCATGACCTCACCATGATCGGCAACGCCGTCACCTCCGCCGGCATCCTGATCGCCTGGCACACCACCGGCATCAAGACGATCGAGGACCTGCGGCACAAGACCCTCATCATCGGCGCGCCCTCGCGCTCCGGCGACACTTATCTCCTGCCGCTGTCGATGAAGCGGGTGCTCGGCCTCGACAACCTGAAGATCATCACCGGCTATCCCGGCACGCGCGAGATCGTGATCGCGATCGAGCGCGGCGAACTCACCGGCCGGGTCTGGGACATGGAGGGCATCCGCGCCGCGCGGCCGGACTGGCTCAGGAACGGCAGCATCAACATCATCGCGCAGCTCGCGCCGAAGAAGATGCCGGAAGTACCGGCCGAGGTGCCGCTGGTGAAGGACTTCGTCCCCAACGCCGAGGACCGCCAGGCGCTCGACGTGATCTTCACCTCGACGATTCTGGCGCGTCCCTACGTGGCGCCCCCCAACATGCCGCCCGAACGCTCGAAGACATTGCGCGACGCCTTCATGGCCACAATGCGCGACCCCGAGTTCCTCGCCGACACGCAGAAGCTCCAACTCAATATCGATCCGAGCTCGGGCGAGGAGATGGAGCGGGTCGTGCGCGACGCCTACGCGCTGCCGGAGCCGATCATCGCGAAGGTGCGCAAGGCGCTGGCGGAGTGAAGGAACGACGGCACTGAATCGTATTCCGGGCTCGTGGAGCGAAGCGGGACGAGAACCTGGTCTCGGGTCTACCCGAGATCGGCACATATTGCGCAAGTCGGGCAAACCCGACTTGCGTGGGCCCAGCGCAAGACACGCGCAGCACAATAAATGGAGACGGGCGTACGGCCGACGCTTCTCTCCTGGGGCCCGGCTCGGCGCTCGCGCTACGCACTCGTTGGGCCCGGACACGAGTCCCGCATTGACTGCCCGGTGGGAAACTGGCCCAATACGCGCGTGCACGTCCCCGGAACGGCCGCCGCGAACGGCGCCTCCGGATAGCCGGTCCTGCCGTGCGCGGCAGCAAATTCGCGCCTGAACAAGACGAAGCTCAGCCATGAAACGAGGAGGAGACCTATGTCGAGGAGAGTGATTCTCGCCGCGTTGTCGTCGATCGGCCTTGCCGTCGCCGCGACCCCGGCGCTGGCCGCCGATACCACGGCCGAGAGCCTGCTCAATGCTCCGGACAACCCGAACAACTGGCTGATGGTCCACCGCGATTACAACAATTCGCGGCATTCCCCGCTCAAGGACATCAACAAGGATAACGCCAAGGACCTCAAGCTCAAGTTCATAGTCTCGATCGGCGGCCGCGCCACCGGCGGAACGCTGCGCGGCAAGGAAGAAGCCACCCCGCTGGTCGAGGACGGCTTCATGTATGTGAACGACACCTGGGGACGGATCACCAAGTTCGATGTGCACAGCGGCACCCAGGCCGTCCCGCTCTGGCGCTACGATCCCAAGATCAAGCAGGCCCGCACCCAGCGCGGCATCGCGATGTACGGCAACAAGGTGTTCATCGGCACCAACGACATGCGCATGATCGCGATCAACAAGGACTCCGGCGAATTGATCTGGGAGGTGAACGCAGCCGCGCCCACCGACCCGGCGACCGGCACGCCCTCGCAGAAAACCCAGGGCTTCACGGGTGCGCCGCTCGTGGTCAAGACCCGCGGCGGCAAGGAACTGGTCCTGCAGGGCGAGTCGACCGGCGGCCAGCTCGGCACCCGGAGTTGGATCGGCGCCTGGGACGTCAACGACGGCAAGCTCGCCTGGCGCACCTTTACCATCCCGGCGCCCGGCGAGCCCGGCTCCGAGACCTGGAAGGACAATCACAACGCCTGGCGCGTCGGCGGCGGCGGCGTATGGAACACGGCGTCGTTCGACCCCGCCACCAATCTCCTGTTCTACGGCACCGGCGACGCGTTCCCGAGCTTTGACCCGGAATTCCGCCCGGGTGATAACCTCTTCACCGCCAGCACGATCGCGCTCGACGCCGATACCGGCAAGATTACCTGGTATTTCCAGGAGACGCCGAACGAACACTGGGACTTCGATACGCCGTCCCCGAAGATGCTCTACGACGTCAACATCAACGGCGAGACGCGCAAGGTCGTCGCGAACTTCTCGCGTAACGGCTTCTACTACACGCTCGACCGCAACAACGGTCAGTTCCTGCGGGCCGACCAGTACCAGGAGAAAGTCACCTGGACGAAGGGCATCGATCCGAAGACCGGTAAGCCGGTCGACTACAATCCCAACACGCCGGTCCAGCAATACGCGGGCATCGGCGTGATGCGCGCCAAGCGCGGCGAGGAAGCCTGCCCGTGGTGGAATGGCTCGCCGACCTTCTTCCCGCCAACGCTCGACGCCAAGCGCGGCATCGCCTACGTGGCCGGCGCCGAGGGCTGCATCGCCTCGACCACCAACAAGAAGCCGATGGAAGAAACCAAGGACTACGTCGGCCTGCCGCCCTGCTGCACCGAGCAGGGCCGCGTCACCGCGCACGGCGCACTCTGGGCGATGGACCTCAAGACCGGCAAGATCGTCGGCAAGGCAACGTTCCAGCCGCCGACCGAGTCCGGCATGCTGAGCACCGACGGCGGTCTCCTGTTCACGGGCCACATGCACGGCAAGTTCGCCGCCTATGACGAGGAGACCCTCAAGGAGCTCTGGAGCTTCGACCTCGGTACGCCGATCACCGCACCGCCGATCGCCTACAGCATCAACGGCAAGCAATATATCGCCGTCGTCGCCGGCGGTGCCGTTGGCGTGCGCCAGGGGGGGTTGTATCAGCCTTCCGCGATGGTGGCGGTGTTCGGGTTCTGAGCGGCTGAGCCAGCGGTTCGCACGATACGAAGGGGAGCCGCGAAGGCTCCCCTTTTTTCTGCCTCGGGCGCCGCGCGGGACGACCACCCGCAGGCCCAGAGCGTAGCCCGGATCGAGCGCCGGCGAAATCCGGGAACTCTTTCGCTGCAGCGCCGGCCCCGGATTTCGCCGGCGCTCAATCCGGGCTACGCTTGCGCGGACGCCGCAGTGCGGCGGGAGGAAGCGGACATGCACCTTCGTTGGCTTTTGATCGGCCTGACCTTCGCGGCGAGCGCGGCCAGCGCGCAAACCGCGCCGCCGAAGATCTGGGACCTGAAGCTCGGCACGCCGATCGCCGATCTGCCGCATGGCGATTACGTCGATCCGGCCTGCGGCACCAATGGCGGGCCGCCCGCGCGCGTGCTCAAGGATTTCACCGAATTCGGCCTGTGCCCGACCGAAAAAACCACCGGCCTGCACGAGATCTGGTTCCGTTACGACGACGAGATGGAGTACATCGCGCGCGCCCGCCGCTCCGACATCATGATCCGGCAATACCAGGCCAATTCGCTGGCGGGCCAGCCGATCATCACGTCGCTGCTGATCGATGACGCCGGCATCGTGCAGGGCTACCGCATCGTCAACAATCCGCGCGTCGAGGGCGGCACGCGAATCGACGCTTACGGCCTGGCGGACATCTTCAAGGGCATCGCGGGGCTTGGGCTCAACTGCACCGACCTGCCGCTGACCGAGGGCGAGCGCCCGATCGAAGACTTTTACGTCAAGCAGGTCTGCGAAAAGAACGCCGACGGCCGCATGATCCGCATCGACTCGCGCCGCTACTACAAGCCCGGACAATTCGCGGTCGACCCCAACGACAACCGCGTGACGGAAAATCAGTTCGAGAGCTCCGCGCGCATCGAGGTCTACCGGCTGCCGCCCGCGGGGAAGTAGTGTCGCGTTGCTGCTTTCTCCTGATTCCAATCGATCGAAAAACGCGTTCGCGCGAGCCACTTGAGCGGGACGCACTTTGCCAGCGGCAACACGAAGAAAAGGGGCTGCGAATGAACGGCATCACCAACGCGGCGTCTCGGATCAGAACCGGCGTGATCCTCCTGACGGCGGCCATGCTGGCCTTTGCCGGCGCGGCGTTCGCGCAGGACATGGCCAGGATCAAAGCCGGGCTGGAGGTCTGGAAGACCGCGGGCTGTCCCGATTGTCACGGCGCCTTCGCCGACGGCGAGAAGCAGCGCGACGAGGCCCCGGACGGCGCCAACCTGCGCACCGCGCGCCTCGACGCCGCCGCGTTGAAGGAAACGATCCAATGCGGCCGGCCCGGCACCGGCATGCCGCGGTTCGACGCCGACGCCTACGTCAAGCACGGCTGCTACGGACAGCCGGCCGGCGCGGTTCCAGACGCGCTCTATCCGGCGCCGCGGGAGTTGAGCGCCGGGGAGATCGACTCCGTGATCGCCTACCTGCGCGCGCGCGTCATCGGACACCCCAAAATCACGCCGGAGGACTGCGCCTTCTACTACGGGGACAACGCGGATACGTCCTGCGACCAGGACCAGGACAAGTAGGTCCAGGCGCTTACCCGTCCGTATCTGCGGCGCGGTCCCTGGGAATTGTTTTCACGTCACCGGCGTCACGGATGGATCGAATTATCCGGCATCATCGCGCCGGTAAAGATCGCGCCGCTCTGGTTCACGTCGGTGAGAATCGCCGAACGCAGCACGGTCCGGCTCAGGTCCGCTTGCGACAGGTCCGCCCCGCCAAGGTCGGCGAGATAGAAAATCGATTCCGCCAGTGTCGCGTCGCTGAGATTCACTTCGCGCATGTTGGCCTGGGTGAAGTCGGTGTTCTGCGCCATTGTGCCGTGCAGGTTGGCGCGCAGCAGTCGGGCCTGATGCATGTTGGCGTCGTTGAGTTTCGCCTTGGCGAAGTTCGCTTCGTTGAGCAGCGCCGCCTCGAAGTCGACCTCGGTGAGATCGGCGCTTTCGAGGTTTCCCCCGACCAGCCGGATGCTGCCCATCATCGCCTCGGTGAGGTCGGCGCCGGAGAAATTGGCGCGCCCCGCCTCGGCTTCGAACAGCATCGCGTTCTTGAGCTTGGCCTTGCTGAGGTTCGCCTGGATCAGGTCGGTCTTGTTGAGATTGGCGTCGGTCAGGTCCGCACCCGAAAGGTTCGCACCGCGCAGCACCGCGCGATGGAACGTTGCGCCGGTGAGATTGGCGCCCGAAAGGTTCGCGCCGGCAAGATTGCGCCGCTTGAGCTTCGCGCCGGCGAGATTGCAGCCGGGGCAGTCCTTGGTTTTCCCGGCCAGGAACGCCGCCGCATCCGGCGCCTGCGCCATGGCTCCGGTGCTCGAAGCATCCAAAACAGCGATGAAAACCAGCGCCGCAGCGAGAAGACATCCACGCATCGCAATCTCCATGAGCCGCGAGCCAAAACGCGCAATCGCCGCGCCGACGCGGCCATTGTACACTTTCGGCATCGCTTCGGCCATGCAAGTCGCGGCGCAGGAATGGCAGCGGGCGGTACATGGCAGCAGAGTTGATCGATGTCGCAGGCGTGCGGATCGAGGTTCTTCGGCGGGGCAGCGGAAAGCCGTTGCTGTTCCTCGCCGGCGAGGAGGTGCTCGAACTGGACGCGCCGTTCCTCGATGAATTGGCGAAGGACCGCGAACTGATCATTCCGATGCCGCCGGGTTTTGGCCGCTCCGACCGGCCAGACTGGATCGCCAGCCCCGACGACATCTCCTATTTCTATCTCGACCTCGCCGATCGGCTCGGCCTGCGCCACATTCCGGTCGTCGGTTGTTCGCTCGGCGGCTGGCTGGCCGCGGAGATGGCCACGAAGGACGATGGCTTCATCGCCAAGCTCGTGCTGATCGGGCCTTATGGTGTGAAGATCGGCGGCCCGACCGACCGCGATATCGCCGATATCTGGATGCTGCCGCGCGACCAGGTGACGGCGCGCAAATGGTTCGATCCGGCCAAGGGCAAGCGCGACTACGTGGCGATGCCGGAAGCCGCGCTGGCCGTGATCGCGCGCAACAGCGAAAGCTTTGCCCGCTTCTGCTGGGAGCCCTACATGCACAACCCGAAACTGCGGCATCGTCTGCATCGGATCACGCCGCCGACGCTGTTCCTGTGGGGCGAGAACGATGGGATTGTGTCGACGGACTACGGGAAAGCCTACGCCGCACTGGTGCCGGGTGCCCGGTTCGAAGTGATCAGTGCAGCGGGGCATTATCCGCACCTGGAACAGCCCACGGCGTGCTTGCAGGCAGTGCGAACTTTTCTGATGCGTTGAAGCTCCTTCCCCCCTCCCCGCTTGCGGGGGAGGACGGCCGCGCGGCGGCACGTGAGCCAGGAAAAGAAAGAACTATTCCGCTGCGACCCGCGCCGCATGTTCGCGGATCCCCGGCAAATCCTTGATCCGCGGATACACCTGCGTGATGAACAGCGTCATGCTGCGCACGGTGCGGGCGTGGTCGAGGTGGCCGGCCTGCTGCATCATCAGCAGATGATCAAAGCCGCCGACGCGTTCGTGAAAGCGCTGGATCTGCATCGCCACCGAGTCGGGCGTGCCGAATACGATGACACCCTTTTCGCGCTGATAATCGAGTGTCTGGGCGCGCATCGCGGCGGTGCGGCCGGCATAGGCGCCCTGCAGCGCCTTCACGTTGAGCTCGATCGGCACGTAGCCCGGCGGGTTGCGGAACTGCGGCTCGATCTTGTCGCGCAGATACCATGACAGCTCGTTAGCGCCCTTTTCCGCTTCCGCCTCCGAATCGGCGGTGTAGACCAGCGGCATGAACGCAGTGCCGCCGCCGCCCGGCAGACCGCGGTCCTGGTAATGGGCGCGGTAGACGTCGAACATCTCGCGCACCTTCTCGTGCGGCTGCAGAAAGGTCGCGAACACGTAGCCGCGGCGCGCGATCTTCCCGATCGCCTGGAAATCACTCGACCCGGTGATCCAGATCGGCGGATGCGGTGTCTGATAGGGCCGCGGCCACAGGTTGATCGCGCGCCGGTGCGTGAAGCGGCCCTCGAAGTTGAATGGCTCGCGCGTGGTCCAGGCCTTCACGATCAGGTCGACGCCCTCCCACAGCCGCTCGCCGGTCTGCGTCGGATTGGTGTTGGCGGAAAACACCTCGTACGGCACGCCGCGTACGAAGCCGGCCTCGAGCCGACCGCGCGAGATGCAGTCGACCATCGCCATCTCCTCGGCGATGCGGATCGGATCGCCGCGGTTTGCGACCGGATTGCCAAGGACGCAGATGCGGGCGTTCTTCGTCTGCCGCGCCAGGATCGCCGCGGTGAGCGGCACCGCGGCATTGAGACACGTCGCGGTCTGATGATGTTCGTTGACCATCAGGTTGAAGCCAAGCTCGTCGGCGATGACATACTCATCGAGGTAGCGCTGATAGAGATCCGCGCCTTTTTTCGGATCGAACACGCTGTTCGGGAGCGTGATCCAGGTCGAGCTGATGCTCTCGAGCGGCGGCAGGTCGGGATAGGGCATCTCGGTGAAATGCCACACGTGCATGATGTCGCTCCGCTCCTGCTCTTACGCTCTCGCGAGCCTGTGATAGGATAGCCACAATCGCAAAACCAGTCCGGAAACGTCCAAGAAAGAGCCAAGGACATGCAGCAACTCGCGCAGCAGACCTTCAGCATCAATCCGTTGTCTCCCGCGCTCGGCGCCGAAGTCGTTGGGCTTGACCTGCGCGAGCCGCTCGCAGCCGACACCGCCAAACGCCTGCGTGACGCTTTCGACCGATCCGTCGTGCTGGTGATCCGCGGCCAGCAGTTGTCCGAAGACGATCAGCTCCGCGCCGCCTCGATCTTCGGCAAGGTCGCCGTTCGGCGCAAGCCCGCTCCTGGCATGAACACACCCGGCGGTGATTTCGACACACCCTTCATGCTCGTGACCAATATCGTGGAGAACGGTAAGCCGATCGGCGCGTTTGGCGACGGCGAGATGTGGTTCCATCATGACACCAGCTACTACCCGGAGCCACACCGCGCGACACTCCTTTATTCGATGAAGCTACCCTCCTGCGGCGGCAACACCTGCTTCTCCAACATGTACAAGGCCTACGAGAACGTCCCGCGCGCGCTGCGCGACCGGCTCGAAGGCCGCAAGGTGCTGCAAGTGCATGACTACAAGCGTCGCGAACGGCTCGACGTCGACAAGATCGATCTCGCGAACGTGCGCCACCAGGAACAACCGATCTTCATCACCCATCCCGCGACGGGCAAGAAGGCGCTCTACATCAGCCGCCTGATGTCGGCGCGGATCGAGGGCCTGTCGCGCGCGGAGAGCGAGGCAGCGCTCGAACAGCTCTTCGACATTTCCGAGGATCCCGCGATCATCTACGAGCACGCATGGCGGCTCGGCGATCTCGTGATCTGGGACAACTGGTGCTCGATCCACGCCCGCAAGGACTTCCCGCGCGAAGAGCCGCGCCTGATGCGCCGGTTGACGATCGAAGGCCAGGCGATGAGCTTTTGATGCCAAACGGGCATGGTTCCATTCGCATGACACGGGTGTCATGCCCCTCAGCTCTCAGCAAGTCACCGCCGCGATCAAGAGCGGCAAGAACCAGAAACTCGGCGACGGCCACAATCTATTCGGCGGCAACAGCGGATGTTTCGGGGTGCCTGATTTCTCGCTTCTTGTCGCCTCGGAACCAAACTTGCAATCGGTCCAAATAAAGATAGACCACAGGAGTTGTGTAGAGCGTAAGCAATTGACTGAGGGCGAGCCCCCCAACCATTGCATACCCCAGCGGCCGGCGTAGCTCCGAACCGGTCCCGGTTCCGAGCGCAAGCGGAACCCCTGCGAGGAGGGCCGCAGCCGTGGTCATCAGGATCGGCCGGAACCGCAACAGACAAGCCTTTCGGATAGCCGCGACCGGTTCCGCATGGTGGTCCCGCTCTTCAGCAATTGCAAAATCCACAAGCATGATCCCGTTCTTCTTCACGATGCCGATCAGTAGAATGATGCCGATGATCCCGATCACTGAAAGGTCCATCCCCCCCGCATAGAGCGCCATTACTGCCCCAATCCCTGCCGATGGAAGCGTGGATAAAATGGTGAGTGGATGGATGAAACTTTCGTACAGAACGCCGAGAATTACATAGACGACAAGAAGCGCCGCAATGATCAGTGCAGGCGTGCTGGACAATGAACTTTGGAATGCCTGCGCGTTCCCCTGAAATGCGCCTGTCACGGCTCCGGGCATGCGCAACTCGAAAGCGGCCTGATTGATTGCATCAACAGCCTGCCCAAGCGCAACACCCGGACGCAAGTTGAATGACAACGTAACCGATGGGAACTGCCCTTGGTGCGTCACCGAAAGTGGTCCAACCTTCGTCGTATCGACGGTCACCAAAGCGGACAGCGGCACGGCGGCACCAGTCAACGGCGATTTGAGATAAATACGGTCAAGCGCCGAAAAATCAGCCTGCAATTCCGGAACGATTTCGAGGATGATGGGATAGGTGTTGAGCTGTGTAAAATATTGCGTGATCTGCCGTTGTCCGAAGGCATCGTTGAGCGTGTCATCAATGAGCTGGGGCGATATTCCAAATCGTGCGGCTTGGTCCCGGTTAATGGTGACCTTGATTTGTGGTGCATTCGCTTGAAGGTCGCTCGCAACATCAGCAATTTGCGGGAGCGTCCGCATCGCCGTGAGCATTTTTTGCGACCAATTGATCAGTTCATCAACATCAGCACTCTGCAGGGTGTACTGGAAACTTCCGCGGGAAGATCGACCCCCGACCGTGATGTCTTGGGTCGCCTGCAGGAACAGGTTCACGCCCTCCACCTTAGCAATTTCCGGACGCAACCGGTTTATGATCTGGGATGCGCTGAGCGCGCGTTCGTTCCGGGGTTTAAGAACGATGATGAAGCGTGCGGTATTTGCTGTCTGAGCATTGCCATTGCCGCCGGTACTCGCGGTCTGTGAATTGAACCCTGCAACGTTGGGATCGCGCAAAATGACCTCTCCAAGCAACCTTTGGAGACGTTGCATTTCCTCCGATGAGACATCTTGGGCGGTCTCCGCGACGCCCTGGATCAATCCGGTGTCCTGGGCCGGAACGAAGCCCTTGGGAATTTTGACCATCAGGAAGACTGTGCCGCCAAGCGTGATAAAGAACACGAGGAGTGTAATAGCTTGGTGGCGCAGTACGATATCGAGCGTCCTCCGATAACCTGCCAGCATCGCGTTGAATGCAGCTTCAATGCTGCGATAGAGAGGGCCATGCTCTTTCGCATGCCGCATAAAACGCGAGCACAGCATCGGTGCGAGCGTCAGCGACACCAGTGCAGACACAAGAATCGAGGCGGTCACCGTGAGTGCAAACTCGCGGAACATGCGGCCCACTATGCCGCCCATCAGTAGCAGCGGAATGAATACGGCGACCAATGACAAGCTGATTGAGACGACGGTGAACGCAATTTCATGCGAACCCTTGAGGGCTGCTTCGTATGGGGACAGACCCTCTTCAATGTGCCGATAGATATTTTCGACCACGACGATGGCATCATCAACCACGAAGCCGATGGCGATGATGAGTGCCATGAGAGAAATGTTATCAAGACTGAAATTAAGCAAATACATGGCGGCAAACGAGCCAAGCAATGAGAGAACAACGGTGACGCTTGGAATTGCCGTGGCCCAAAGATTGCGAAGGAACAACAGAACGACAAGAACGACCAGCCCGACTGTGAGAACGAGCGTGAACTCTACCTCCTCCACGGACGCGCGAATGGTCGTGGTGCGGTCAAGAACCGTCTCGACCGTGATGCCCGGTGGGATGTTCGCCGTTAGGCGTGGCAGGTGGGCCTTGATCTGGTCAACAGTCTCAATCACGTTCGCGCCGGGTTGCTTGTTGACCGTCAGCAGAATGCCGGGCGCATTATTTTGGAACGCAGCAGTATTCCGGTCGGCCGCAGCCGCGACGGATTGACCTATGTCGCGCACTCGAATAGGAGCGCCGTCGCGGTACGCAATGATCACATCATCGAATAAATCAGGCTCGGTGATCTGATCATTGGCCGTAAAAGTAAAATTTTCTTTTGGAGTCGTGAGGGTCCCCTTTGCCGAATTTGTGGTGGAACTTACCAAAGCGCCACGAATCTCTTCGAGGGTCAGTCCGCGAGCCGCAAGTTTTGCCGGATCAACTTGGATGCGGATTGAGGGCCGTTGCTCGCCGCCTATGGAGACTTGTGCAACGCCGGACACCTGTGAAATCTGTTGCGCCAGAAAGTTGTCCGCATATTCATCGACCACGGTGAGCGGCAGCGTGTCCGAGCGCACGGAGAGGATGAGGATCGGAGCTTCGGCTGGGTTGAGTTTGCGGTAGATCGGCGGCGTGGTCATAGATTGCGGCAAGGTCTTACCAGCGGCTGTGATGGCCGCCTGCACATCTTGGGCCGCGGAGTCGATGTTGCGATTGAGATCGAACTGGATGGTCACCGACGTGGCGCCCAGCGCGCTGAACGAGGTCATTTGCGTCACGCCAGCGATCTGTCCCAACTGTCGCTCAAGCGGCGTTGCGACGGACGACGCCATCGTTTCGGGGCTTGCTCCCGCAAGCGTGGCGGTGACCTGAATGGTAGGGAAATCGACTTGCGGCAGCGGTGCAACGGGCAGGAAGGGAAAAGCGGTCGCCCCAACCAATGCCAGTGCTCCCATTAGGAGCGACGTTGCGACTGGCCGCCTTATACTTGGTTCGGAAAGGTTCACTCAGCGCCCCGTGATGCAACCGGCAACGGCGTGTTGACGAGCACCGGTGAGTTGACTTGCAGTTTGTACTGGCCATCCGTCACAACGCGGTCGTCGTCGGCCAAGCCTGACGTGATGACGGTGAGGTTGCCGGTAGTTGGTCCGATCTCAATCTTGCGTACTTGTGCTGTATTTTTTTCGTTGACGACCCACGCAAAAAGTCCCTGCGGACCACGCTGAACTGTACTGGACGGAACGACCAAAACGTTGGTGCGGGTTTCAAGCAACAATCGCGCATTGACGAAGTCGCCCGGCCAAAGGCGCTCATCGTCGTTGGCGAACATCGCCTTGAGTTCGGATCGTCCCAGCGGCTTGGTTGATAAGATTGTCAATAAGTAGCAGCGTTCCACTGCCCAAGACACGCCGATTGTCTTGATCGAGTGCAGTGACTTCGACTGGACCACGAGCCATCGCATCGCGAACATCATTCAGCACCCGCGCCGGCAGCGTGAACAAGACCGCAGAGGGGCGGGTCAGCACCAACGTCGCAATGGCCCCAGCGTCCGACGCGCGAACAATGTTTCCGGGATCGACCTGACGTACCCCGATCCGTCCATCGCTTGGGGCAATAATGGTAGCGTAATCAAGCTGTGTTTGCGCGGTGGCAATAGCGGCTTCGTCAGCGGAGATTGACGCCTTCAATTGTTCGACCTTGGTTTGCTGCTGATCGAGATTCTGCTGCGTCCCGGCATTCTTTTCCGTCAGCATTTTGGCGCGTATGAAATCTTTTTCGGCACCGGCGAGCAAAGCGGCATCTTGGGCGCGTTTTGCCTTCGCTTGATCGAGCGCCGCCTGAAATAGACGGGGGTCAATTCTGGCCAGCACATCTCCTTTTTTGACGTGCTGTCCCTCCACAAAATTGACCTCCTGCAGCTTTCCATCGACCTGACTATGTATCGCGACCGTATAGGAGGCTTGGACGGTTCCCAGTCCGGTAAGGTAGACGGGTAAATCATGCCGCATCGCGACCGCAACAGTCACGGGAACACTGGCACGCGCGGCCGGGCGCGATTGACGCGCGGGACTTGGTCCGCCGAATTGATGCCAAGCAAACCATCCCGTGCCGGCCAGAGCGGCCAGCGATACGGCAACCAAGATCAGAGTGCGGCGGCGCCGCGGCGCGGTGCGATTGTTGCCGATAAGCTGCACGTCAGTTCGCCCCGATCCAAATCTGTCCGGTCGCTGTTTCAACCCTGCGGCATGATGGGAGCGTGAGGATTGACAACAACGCCGCGAAGCCCCGCCTCGACCGTAGATGCTCAGAAAGTCATGTGGACGCCGAGTACTTGGGCGGACGAGCAGCCTATGCTCACGTGTCTGTCGCAACCGTGATGAAACTGGCCGTGATGCCGAAGGTCAGAATGCCCCCGATGGCGGGACCAAACCGATTCCTGGTGTATTGATTGCCACGGGACCGATACTACAATCGCCGTCGCCACAGCGGCTGCAGCGACGCCAACCAGCTTGCTGGTAACAGGTCTCCATCTCACCGCGCGAGACGCTGAGAACATGCTGTTAAGCGCTCTGTGGCGTAGGTTCTCGCCCACGGACAGAATTTTATGGTGCAACTGATTGAGTAACTGCCAGCCCAGCCCCTCTTTGCAATCGACTGCATCCCACCAAATCGTGGCGATTAGAAACAGGACAGCGAACGCGGTCATACCCAACCACAGCTCGCTAAGGGCATCGTGCGGCCAAACGCCAAGAACCCAATCAACCAAGTCACTGGTACGAGGTATCAACATGATTCGTCGGTCCGAGTTATGATTTGGCCATCGGGTAGCTGCTGTTGCGTCACAGTGCGGCAATCTTGATGAAGCCAACCGTGCTGCGCGAAACCGGAATGCCACCAATCGTGCCACGGCCAGTCCCATCCGTGGTTCATCGGTCCGCGCGGCATCCAAACCGCAAGGGCGACGATCACGGCAATGGCGGCAGCGACGCCGAGCACCAACCTGCGCATAGCAAAAATCCTCTATCCCACTCGGCCTGGTGCCGATGATATGTAGGCGAGGCCCTTGCACGGCAAACGCATTTAACTCATCCTCACCCCAAATTTAATTTGGGGTCAGCTTTTGGCGCGCCAATTGCCTTCTTTGAACGGGTTACGTGCCTTTGAAGCGGCCGGACGGCTGGGCAGCTTCAAGGCGGCAGCGAAGGAAATGAATGTCACGCAGACCGCGGTGAGCCACATGGTGCGGCTTCTGGAAAAGCGCCTTGGCTACTCCCTTTTCCGGCGTCGGCCCAATCGTCTGGAACTCACGCCTCAGGGCCAAGCGTTCCTTTCGGGCCTCACAGACGCCTTTGATTCCATCGCCCGGCTCGCCGAACAAGTGGCCGCGATGCGCGCCGGCCCTGTGCTGACAGTTGGCGTCGGGCCAGCTTTGGCGGTCAACTGGCTAATTCCACGACTGTCAGGCTTCTATCGTAGTCATCCCGACGTTGAAGTACGAATGGCCACGGGCGGTGCTACTCGTCCAATCCGTGACGACTGGACTTGCACAATACGCCGCGACACCGGCGCTTGGGAGGGCTACATAGCGGAGCAGCTATTCCCGAACACCCTTGTGCCAGTCTGCGTTCCGACACTCGCGAAGCAAATCCAGAACTTGGATGACTTTCGCAGTGCGACGCTTCTCGTTGTTTCTCACTTGCGACATGAGTGGCCCTGTTGGTTCAAGGCTGCAGGGGTCGAAATGCCGGTTCGATCTTCCAATGAAGCCATGTTCGAGAGCAACGCAATGGCGATGCAAGCTGTGCTCGATGGGGTGGGCGTAGCAATCGCACAACTTCCCTATGTCAGCGACGCATTGACGGCAGGCCGACTTGTCGCGCCGTTCCCAATTGCTGCACAGACCACCGAGGCTTGGTTCCTGCAATATCGACCTGTCCGACAGGAAGACCCGGCATTGTTGGCCTTCAGAACTTGGCTGCATGCCGAAGCCGCGCTGCAACGCGGAGCCGAAGATAGGCTGCTGAAGCAGCCGGTGCTCAACAACGAGAGCGCGGCACGAAATGAGCGCGCCGGCCAAACAAAATAGGTGCATGATCGGTTTTCTTTGGCAAGTTCACGTAGTACGCCTTGAGCGACGCCACATCGACCAGCGCGCGTGGGCCGTCCTTGCGGGCTTCAATCTTGCGGGCGGCGATCAGGCGGGACAATGTGCGCTTGCTGATCGAGAGGTAGGCGGCGGCGGCGGCGCGCGGGGCTCAATGCGAGCGGCGGTTCAAGAGTGGGCATCGCAGTTCCCTCCCCGCTCCTTTCGGAACGGATCAAGCGAACCAAGCCCGCTACCCAGCTCGCGTCATGGTCGATTGCGAATGCGCCTAGTGGTTGCAGAGACACCGCAATCATTGGTCAACCGGATAAAATCGAGCCATGGCGGGCCACGTCGGGACACCTAAAACTGCCGCAAAATGTGTGGAAACGTGTGTGGAACCAGCCGAAAACTCCAAGCATTTCAAGGCATCGGCGCAGGGCGAAGCGGCGAGCCCGGGACCCAAGTCGCTCCAACTCAGCGCGTGATCCGAATCTCCGAGCGCGTTGCACTTTGGGTCCCGGCTCGCTGCGTTCGGCCGGGATGACAATCCCAAAGGATATCGCAAGGAGGAGACCATGAAGAAAGTTGCCGTCCTGACCGGTCTCGCATGCTGCGCGGCTCTCCTGCCAACGACCGCGGCATCGGCCGCCGATATCGTGACCGTCGGCGCGGCGGCAACCACCAGCGATGCGCCGATCTACATTGCCGACAAGAAGGGCTACTTCCGCGAGGAAGGTCTGGACGTGAAGGTGAGCAACTTCCGCTCCGCCGCCGACATGGTGGCGCCGCTCGGCACCGGCCAGCTCGACGCCGGCGCCGGCTCGGCTTCGGCCGGGCTCTACAACGCCGTGCTGCAGGGCATCCGCATCAAGATCGTCGCCGACAAGGCTTCCTCCGCGCCCGGCTACGGCGCGACCAAGATTTTGCTGCGCAAGGACCTTGCCGAGAGTGGCCGCTACAAGACGCCGAAGGACTTCAAAGGCATGAAGTTCGCGATGAACGCGCCCGGCGTGAGCAACACCGCGACGCTTAATGCCCTGCTCAAGTCCGCCGGCCTCAAGTATTCCGACGTCGAGACCGTCAACCTGCCGTTCCCCGACCACGTGGTCGCACTACAGAACAAGGCAGTCGACGCGTCCGCCTCGGTCGAGCCCGGCCCGACCATCGCGATCCGCAACGGCTTCGCCGTGCTGGTCAAGTCGGACGATGAGATCATTCCGAACCATCAGATCGCGGTGCTGCTCTATTCCGAGAATTTCGTGAAGAAGCAGGACGCGGCGCGGCGCTTCATGCGCGCTTACGTTCGCGCCGTGCGGTTCTACAATGGCGCACTGAAAGATGGCCGGATGCTCGGACCGAATGCCGACGAGGTGATCTCAATTCTGGCCGCCTCCACCCCGGTGAAGGACCCGGCCATCTACAAGTCGATCACTCCTACCGGCATGAACCCGGACGGCAAGGTCAACGTCGCGAGCCTTGCCGATGACCTCGCCTTCTACAGGGAGCAAGGCCTGATCACAGGCGATGTGAAGATGGAGCAGATGGTCGACAACTCGTTTGTCGACCAGGTGGTGAAGGAGATGGGGCCTTATAAGAAGTAAAAATCAGGAAACATCGGGACCCGTCATCCCGGCCGAGCGAAGCGAGAGCGGGATTCAATTCGCAACGCGCTCGGCACGTTGGGTCCCGGATCGGCACCTCGCGCCTCCGGGATGACAATTCCCAATATCAGCCGAATTGAACAGGAGATAGTGAATGTACGACCTCTCAGGCCGCGTCGCGCTGGTCACCGGCGCGGGACCCAATATCGGCCGGGTCATCGCGGCGACGCTCGCGCGCGCCGGCGCGACAGTGCTGTGCAACGATCTCAAGCCTGACTTGGCGGCAGCGGCGGCGAAGGCCGCGGGCGAAGGCGGCAAGGCGTTTCCCCTCCCCTTCGACATCACCGATCCGGACAAGGTGGAACACGCGATTGAGGCCGCGTCACGCCAGCACGGCACCATCGACATCCTGGTGAACAACGCCGGTGTGACGATCCCGAAGAGCATCCTCACCGTGTCGGTCGACGAGTGGCGGCTGGTCACGCGCACCATCCAGGAGGGCGCGTTCCTTTGCAGCCGTGCGGTCGCGAAGCGTCTCGTGGCCGCGCAGAAGCCAGGAGCGATCGTCAACATCGCATCGACCACCGGCCATCGCGGCCGCAAGAACGCCATTGCCTACGCCACCGCCAAGGGCGGCATCCTCAACTTCACCCGCGCCCTGGCGATGGACCTGGCGCCGCACAAGATCCGCGTGAACTCCGTCTCGCCCACCAAGACTGGCGCCTCGGTCGGCGCGATCGAAACGGCGGGCGCGCGCAGTTTTGATGAAATCCCGCTCGGCCGCCTCGGCGAGCCTCAGGACCACGCCAACGCGGTGTTGTTCCTTGTGTCCGACGCCGCAAGCTTCATCACCGGCATCGATCTGCGCGTCGATGGCGGCACGCTCGCGACCTGGGGCACGCGCTCGCAGGCGGACCCGACCGCCGCCGCGAAGCCCGCCTGATGCCGGATCGTCGCACCGTTCGTTATCTCGGCGTCGACACCGGCGGCACTTTCACCGACCTCGTCGAGATCGACGGCGCTGGGCGGCTGACTTTCGAGAAAGCGTTCTCTACCCCGAAGGCGCCGGAGCAAGGCATCCTCGACGCGCTCGCAGGCCTGTCGGCCTCGGCCGGCCTCGACATCCGCGAGCTGCTGGAACAGACCGAACGCTTCGCGCACGGCACCACGGTTTCGACCAATGCGCTGATCCAGCGCCGTGGCGCGCGCGTAGGGCTGATCGCCACGCGCGGCTTCGAGGACACGCTGATCATCGGCCGCGGTCCGGTCGGACGCGCCGGCGGCCTGCCGCAATCGAAGGCGATGGATTTTCTGCACACCGAGCCGCCGCCGCCGCTGGTGCCGAAGGCCTTCATCCGCGGCGTGAGCGAGCGGATCGTTGCGGGCGGCGAGGTGCTCGCACCGCTCAACGAGGCGGAGGCGCGCGCGGCGATAGAGTCACTTCTCGCCGTGGGCGTCGAAAGCCTTGCAGTGTGTCTCCTGTGGTCGTTCCGCAATCCAACACATGAACGGCGCGTGCGCGCGATCGCGCGCCAGGTCGCGCCCGGCCTGCCGGTGAGCCTCTCATGCGAGATCGCGCCACGCATGGGCGAATTCGAGCGCATGGTGACGACGGCGGTGAACGCCTTCATCGGGCCGGTGACCGAACGCTACATCCGCGGCCTGCAGCAGCGGCTCAGCGAGCTCGGCCTCGCGCGGCCGATCCAGGTGATGAAATCCTCCGGCAGCGTGATGCTGCCGGACGCCATCGGCCACCAGGCGGTGTCGGTGGTCAATTCCGGGCCGATCGGCGGGCTGGTGGCGGCGCGCCATGTCGGCAAGCTTCTCGGCTACGACAAGATCATCACCGCCGACATGGGTGGCACCAGCTTCGACGTCGGCCTGATCGTCGACGACGTGTTCGAGGAAGAGAGCACGCCGTTCCTCGACCAGGGCCTGCCGGTGCATGTGCCGACCATCAAGGTGGTGACGATCGGCGCCGGCGGCGGCTCGATCGCGTGGACCGACGGCTATCGGCTGCAGGTCGGGCCGCAGAGCGCCGGCGCCGACCCCGGCCCCGCCTGCTACAGCCGCGGCGGCAGCGAGCCGACGGTTGCCGACGCGCTGGTCGTCCTGGGCATCATCGATCCGGTGAATTTCTTCGGCGGCCGCTATGCGCTCGACGCGGCGAAAGCGCGCGCGGCGATCGAAGCTCGTATCGCGGGCCCGCTCGGGCTTGATCCGCTCGAAGCGGCGGCGGGCATCTACGAGGTCGTGACCGCCAAGATGGGCGATCTCATCCGCAAGGTGACGGTCGAGAGCGGCCACGATCCGCGCGAGTTCTGCTTGTTGTCCTATGGCGGCGCCGGCGGCGCGCATTGCGCGGCCTTCGCAGCCCAGCTCGGGATCAAGCGCATCATCGTGCCCTACGCCGCGTCGGTGTTCTCCGCGCTCGGCGTGGCGTTGTCGGATATTGCGTATCGGCACGTGCGCTCCGCGCCGGTGTTGCTCGACGCGCCGGAGACGGCCGCGACCGTCAACAACGTGTTCGCGGACCTTTCAGAACGCGCACGCGCCGACATGCAGGCGAGCGGGCTCGATCCGGCGTCCGCCGAAATGCACTACGGCCTGGAGATGCGTTACGTCGGGCAGATGAACGAAGTCTCGCTCGCTTGGCCGCACGGCGCATTTGCCGCAGGGGACGCGAGCGCACTGCGAGGGGTGTTCGAGGCACTCTATCAGCAGCGCTACGGCGCCGGCACGATCCGCCGCGAGACGCCGCTCGAAATCATCAGCTTCCGCGCCGAGGCGGTGAAGGCAACCGAGAAGCCGAATTTTGCGCCGTTGTTCAGGGACAAGCGCGGCGCCGGCACGGTGCGCCGGAAGCGGCCGGTCTATATGCGCGGGCGTGGCTGGATCGACACCAGCGTCTACGCCTACGACGACCTCGCGGCGGACGCGCCGGTGCCGGGCCCGGCCGTCATCGAGCGCGAGAGCACGACCATCTGGCTGCCGCCGGGCACGCGCGCTACGCTCGACGTTTACGGAAACCTGGCGATCGAACCGGAAACGTGATGGAGAAAATAATGAAGAATGCGAGCCATCAGTACTCGTCGTCCCCGCGAAGGCCGGGATCCATGCCCTCCGTCGAAAGAGCTTTGCTTTCGCCGCGCCATGTCGCGCGCAAGCGGCGTATGGGTCCCCGCTTTCACCGGGACGACGTAGGGCTCCACATCCCGGCATTCGCGCTGATCCTGGCCAGTATTGCTTTCATCGCGTCGCCCGCGCAGGCCCAAAACGTGTCGGAGTTCTACAAAGGCAAGACCATCCAGATCATGGTCGGCTTCGGCGCCGGCGGCGGCTACGACCTCTATGCCCGCGCGCTGGCGCGCCATCTCGGCAAGCACATGCCCGGCCAGCCGGCCGTGGTGGTGCAGAACATGGAGGGCGCCGGCAGCGTGCGGGCCGCCAACTATGTCTACTCCGGCTCACCCAAGGATGGCACCGTCATCGCCGCGGTGAACCAGAACGCGCCGATGTATCAGCTCCTCGGCGGCACCGCCGCCCGCTTCGAGGCCGCCGGCATGCAATGGCTCGGCAGCATGGCGAATTCGAATGGGCTGCTCTACACCTGGGCCGCGAGCGGCATCAAAACGCTCGACGACGCCAAGACCCGCGAAGTCCCGCTCGGCGCGGTCGGCACGTCGTCGGACTCCTTCATCTTCCCGACCATCGTCAACGAGTTGCTCGGCACCAAGTTCAAGCCGATCAACGGCTATGCCGGCACGGCGCAAATCCATCTCGCGATGGAGCGCGGCGAAGTGATGGGCCGCGGCGGCAATAGCTGGGCGAGCGTGCAGACCAGCGACCGGGCGTGGCTCGACGAGCACAAGATCAACATCCTGCTGCAGGTCGGCTTTCGGAAGGAGCCGGAGCTTCCCGACGTGCCGCTGCTGCTCGATCTCGTAAAAGGCGACGATGCGGTCGGAATCGTCAAGGTAATGAGCCTGCCGACCGCGCTCGGCTATGGGCATTGGGTTGCGCCGGGCATTCCCTCGGGCCGGCTGGCGGCGTTGCGCGCCGCCTATGCGGCAACCATGAAGGACCCGGAGTTCCTGCAGGACGCCGAAAAGCAGCACATGCTGATCCGCGCGCAGGACGGCGCCGCGCTGCAAGGCCTGGTCAAGCAGGCCACCACCGCACCGAAGGCCGCGCTGGAGCGGACAGCCAAAATCCTCAATTGGAATTGAGCGCGATGGATCGCGCGCATGCCGCCGACCTGCCCGAAATCGATCCGATCACCTTCGAAGTGATCAAGCACCGGCTGTGGCAGATCAACGACGAGCAGGCGATTGCGATCCGCACCATCTCGTCGTCGCCGATCGTGGTCGAAGGTAACGACTTCAACGTCGGCCTGTTCTCCGACGACGGGCAGGTGACGACCGCCGGCATCGGCTCGCTCGTCCATGTCGGCACCATCGGTGACGCCCTGCGCTCGATCATGCGCGGCGCGGGAAAAATTCGCGATGGCGACATCTTCCTGACCAACGATCCGTTTCTGGGCGCGCTGCACCAGAACGACGTCGTGCTCGCGAGCCCGCTGTTCTATCAGGGCGAGATCGTGCTGTGGGTCGGCAACGTGCTGCACCATCCGGACGTCGGCGGCATCGACGAGGGCAGCTTCTGCATCAACGCGCGCAACCTCTATCAGGATCCGCCGCGCTATTTCTTCAAGATCGTCGACCAGGGCGATCTCGTGCCGGAGCTCGAGCATACCTTCGTCACCAACTCGCGGCTGCCCGACATGGTAGCGCTCGACCTGCGTGCGCAGATCGGCGCGATCAACGCGGCGAAAAAACGCCTTGTCGCGCTGCTCGATGAGCGCGGCGCACCGACCGTACGCGCGGTGATGCGGCAATCGCTCGACCTCTCCGAGCGCCAGCTTCGCGATCGCATCCGCCGCCTGCCCGAGGGCACATGGACTGGCGAAGCCTGGATGGACGGCGACCGTGTCGGCTCGGAGCGGCTGCACCGCGTGGTGGTGCAACTCACCCGCGAGGGCGAAACGCTGCATTTCGATTTCACCGGCTCATCGCCGCAGGTGGACGCCGCGGTGAATTGCACCTATCACGCGACCGTCGCTGGCGCCGCGGTGCCGATCTACACGTTCCTCTGCCAGGGCGACATCGACTGGAACGACGGCGTCAAACGCTGCCTCAAGGTCACCGCGCCCGCCGGCACCGTGGTCAACGCCAGCTTCCCCGCGCCGGTGAGCATCTGCACCATCGGCTTTCGCTGGCTGGTGACCGTCGCGGCCTCGCAGGCGGTGGCGAAGATGTTCGACGCCTCGGCAGATTTCCGCGATCGCGTCTGCTCGTCATGGAGCGTATCGGCCAACTGCAATAATCTCTTCGGCGTGAACGCCGAAGGCAAGCGCGTCGGCGCGCTGCTCTCCGACCATCGCGGCGGCGGCGCGGCGGCGCGCTCGTTCGCCGACGGCTTCAGCCATTCCGGGCAGACCACGTCGTTCTCGGCCAGCATGGCGAACGTAGAGAGCCAGGAATGGAAGTTGCCGCTCCTGTACCTCTACCGCCGCCAGCTTCCGGATTCCGGCGGCGCCGGCCGCTGGCGCGGCGGCCTCACCGCCGCTGCGGCGCTGACGCCGATCGGCGTTCCCGAGATGGTGCTCAAGTCCACCAACACCGCCGGCACCGAGCAATCGAACGCGCACGGCATCGACGGCGGCTATCCCGGCGCCGGCTCGCAGGTGCGCGTGCTGCGCGGCACGCAGGTGTGGGAGCGGCTCGCGAGCGGGGTGATCCCACGCGACGACAGCGATTTCGGCGGGGAGATCGAGCACCTCCCGTCAAAGGCAAGCGGCGTCCTTTCGAAAGGCGACGTCCTGGTGTTCTTCGCGCCCGGTGGCGGCGGCTTCGGCGATCCGCTGGACCGCGAGCCCGGGCGCGTGGCGAACGATGTCGCCAACGGCTGGGTGAGCGTCGAGCGCGCGCGCGAAAACTACGGCGTGAGTCTCAACAACAATGGCCGTGCCGACGAAGCGGCAACGCAAACAACGCGCGAAAACATTCGCGGCGTGCGCAAACAACGGCCGATGTCGCCGTGGCAATGTGAAGACCAGTGCGTGCATCCGGGCGACAAGGCCGAACCTTGGCGCATTGGCGAGAACATCGAGCTTTCTGCCGACGGCTCAGGCGCGCGCTGCCGCCGCTGCGGCGAAGCGCTCGGCGGCGCTCACGGACGCGTCGCCGTGATGCAGCGCAAGCTCAGCGGCGCCGGGCCGTGGATGGCGCTGCGCCACGGCGGCGACAGCCCGAATTTCGTGCTGGAGGAGATTTCCTGTCCGTCCTGTGCGACGCTGCTTTCCGTGCGCGAAGTCCGGCGCAGCGGCGGCGACGCGAAAGGCAAATAAACCATGTTCGGCTGGCGCAAGCGCATCGGCTATATCGGCCCGACCGTGATGGAGGTCGTGCCGTACGAGTTCTACCGGTTCGCGCCGGAGGGCGTGGGCCTGGTCGGCGTCACCTGCGCGATCGACGACTGGAGCGCCGAGTATTTCGACAAGGCGCTGGCGCAGGTCACCAACGCCGCGACCTATCTCGGCTCGCGCGGCGTCGATTTCATCCTGCACGGCGGCGGGCCGCTGGTGGCCGCGCGCGGCAAGGGTTTCGAGGAGATCATCGTCAGGGACATCGAGGCCGCCGCGAAAGTGCCCGCGACCACCGGCGTGCGCGCCGCAATGGATGCGCTGCGCCATCTGGGCGCGCGCCGCATCGTAATCGCCTCGCCCTATCCCGAGCGGCACAACGTCGCGCTCTCCGCCTATCTCGGCGCGCACGATTTTGAGATCGTCGGCGCCGAGGCCATGAATGTGCCATTCAAGGCGCTGCAAAGCGTGCCGCTCGCCGAGATCGAAAGTTTTGCGCGCGGCGCTCTGCTGCGTTCCGGCGGTTGCGACGCGCTCTACCTCCCCTGCCCGCAATGGCAGGCGGCGCAGGTGGTTGCGACGTTGGAGCAGGACACCGGCGTGCCGGCGGTCGCCTATACTCACGCGAGCTTCTTCGCCGCGTTCAAGGCGCTCGGCATCCACGAGCCGATCCGCGGCCATGGATGGCTCCTCGCCTCGCTTGCGGAGCAAAAGAGATAAATCGATTTGTGTTGCGATGTCTGTTTCCGCCCGTCCCCGCGAAGGCGGGGACCCAGGGGGGCCGGGCTCGGCGCGTAGAGCCCCTGGATTCCCGCTTACGCGGGAATGAGCGGAATTCAACGCAACAGCAAAATATCAGCGTTGCAAGCACGCTGCTGATCTTGCTCGGCACGGCAATTCTATCAGTTCCGGCCCATGCCCAATCGGTCGCGGACTTCTATCGGGGCAAGACCCTCGAGATTGCGGTCGGCGCGGCGTCGGCCGGCGGCTACGACCTCGCCAGCCGCACGCTGGCGAACCACATGGGCCGCCACATCCCCGGCAATCCGAAACTCATCATCAAGAATATGCCCGGCGCCACCGGCCTGATCGGCACGAATTATCTCTACAACGCCGCCAAGCGCGACGGCTCGGTCATCGGCATGCCGACCAGCAACGTGCCGCTGGAGCCGCGACTGAAGCTCCTGTCGCCCAACGGCACCGGGGTGAAGTTCGACCTCTCGAAATTCAGTTGGATCGGCACCACCATGCAGGAGCCGCAGGTGACCTGGGTGTGGCACACCGCGCCGGCAAAGAACGTCGAGGACCTCAAGACCAACACGATCGTGATGGGTGCGACCGCGAATTCCGCCGACAACTACGTGCTGCCGATGCTCGCTAACGCGCTGATCGGCACCCGCATGCAGGTGCTCACAGGTTATATCGGGCAGAACGAGATCGACCTCGCGGCCGAGCGCGGCGAGGTGCAGGGCAACAATACCGGCCTGTCGAACCTGACCGCCGCGCGCGCCGACTGGGTCCGCGACGGCAAGGTCCGCATCCTCCTGCAGTACGGCAATGAGCGGTTGCCGGTGCTCAAGGACGTGCCGACGGTCGCCGAATTGACCAAGTCGGACGTCGATCGCGAGATGCTCCGCTTCTACGCGATCAAATTCACGATGACGCGACCCCTGATCATTCCGCCTGACGTACCGGCGGATCGCGTGGCGGCGCTGCAGCGCGCCTTTGCCGACACGATGAAGGACCCGCAATATCTCGAGGAGTGCAAACGCATCGGCCTCGACACCAATTGGCTCGGCAGCGAGGACATGGCGCAGCGGGTCCGCCAGATCATGGAAACACCGCAGCCGGTGGTCGATCGGCTGCGAGACCTGCTCACGCACACGAGCGCAAAGTAACAGACAGCGGGGGAACATGCCGTCGGAACGGAAAAAGCGCGTCGGCATCGTGCGGCCGACCTTGCGCATGAACGGGTTCGAAGACCTCCTGAGCATTCTGCCGAAGGGCATCGAGCTCATTCCGCTCTGCCTCAATGTGCAGCGCGGCGTAGTCGACGAGTTCAAGGCGGCGATCCCCGCCTACGAAGAGAAAGTCGCGGAGTTCGCCCGCATGGGCGTGGATGTGATCAATCCCTCCGGCGCGCCGCCGTTCATGGTGCTCGGCTACGCGAAGGAGCAAGCGCTGATCCGCAAGTGGGAGGACATTTACAAGACGCCGGTTTTCACCTCCTGCACCAGCCATGTCGATGCGCTGCGCGCACTCGGCGTCAGGCAATTCCTCGGCACGACCTACTTCCGCGGCGACATCAACAATATCTATGCGCAGTATTTCGTCGATGCCGGCTTCGATTGCCTCGCCATGGCCGGCATGGATGTCGATTTCGACAAGGTGCAGGATTTGCCGAGCGCCAAGGTCCACGATTTCGTCGCGGCGGCATTCGCGCAGCATCCCACCGCGGAAGCGATCTACATGCTCGGGCCGGCGTGGCGAACGCTCGATATCATCGAGCGGCTGGAAGATGATCTCGGCGTGCCGGTCATTCACGCGGTCCCGGCGCAGTGTTGGGATATCCAGCGCCATCTAGGCCTGCACCAGCCGGTGAAGGGCTACGGAAAGCTGCTGGCGGAAATGCCGCGAGGAATAACAATGTCGACGCATGCCCTGGCATCCGAGGCCCGATAATTGCTCAGGCGGCGTTTTTGTCGCCCCCGCGAAAGCGGGGACGCATACGCCGTGTCATCAGAAGCGAGGCACCGCCGCGAAGTAATTTTGGACTCGGAGAGGGGCGGGTCCCCGCCTACGCGGGGACGACGGAGGAGACACGATGGCACCACGACAACGCTTTGCCGCGATGGGCGCATGTCTCCTCGCCGCATTCTCGTTGGCATGCCCCGCCCAGGGGGCCGATTTCTACCAGGGCAAGCAGATCACCATCGTCGTCGGCTTCACCGCGGGTGGCACTTATGACGCGACCGCGCGGCTGTTCGCGCGCTATCTCGGCAAGCATCTCGCCGGCAATCCGAGCGTGATCGTGCGCAACATGCCGGGCTCGGGCAGCCTGGTCGCCATGCTCAATCTCGCCAACACCGCGCCGAAGGACGGCACCACGCTCGGCGTCGTCGGCGGGGGCACCGTGATCGAGCCGCTGCTCGGCAATCCGGCGGCAAAATACGACGCACGCCGCTTCGCCTGGATCGGCGGGCGCTCGCGCGACAATTTCCTCTGCGTGGTCTGGCACACGGTGCCGGTGCAGACCATGCAGGACGTGATGAAGCGCGAGACCGTGGTCGGCTCGACCGGCCCCGGCTCGCGCACGCTGAGCTACCCGCGCGCGCTCAACGAGTTGATCGGCACCAAGTTCAAGGTGGTTTCCGGCTATCCCGGCGGCAACGAGATCACGCTCGCGCTCGAGCGCGGCGAGGTCGAAGGCTATTGCGGCTGGGCGCTCGGCAGCATCAACACGCGCTCACCGGAATGGCTGCGCGACGGCAAGATCAGGGTGCTCGCGCAGTTCACGCTGTCGAAGCCCGACCTCCCCAACGTGCCGGTCGCGAGCGACCTGCCGCCGACCATGGCCGGCAAGCAGGCGATCGACGTGCTCGCCTCCGACTCGGTCCTCGCCTGGCCGCTGCTTGCGCCGCCCGGCCTGCCGGCAGAACGTGTCGCCGAATTGCGCGCGGCCTTCGACGCCATGATGAAGGACCCGGAACTGATCGCCGAAGCCGCGCGCCAGATGCTCGACGTCGATCCGGTCGGCGGTGCCGAGATGCAGGCGCTGGTCAACCGCCTCTACGACACGCCACCGGAGGTGGTGGAATTGGTGCGCAAGATCAACGCGGCGAAGTGACTGTCTTCCCTCCCCCGCTTGTAGGGAATGCTGGCAAGGAAGAGAACGAGCGGGGTGATGCTGATATAGATGCCTCGAATGAAGAAGGGCAGGCGCGCAAGGCGGCCGTGGAATGAGAACTAACCTCCGCGAGAGTCGTGGAAAACTCTGTATATTCATCTACTGGACACCAATGCCGTCGCCAATTCATATAGTGACAATTGCATTCAACTCCGCCGCCTGTCTCAATGATCGAGGACAAGCCGATGTCGCCGAGATTCGTTCTGATGCTGCTGGCGCCGCTGCTCGTGACGCGCGCCGATGCCCTCGACACCACGAAACTCGGCCAGCTTGGCAGCCTGCTCCCGGAAGAAAAGCAGGCCCTGTTCGCAAAGTCGCCGAAGCTCAAGGGGGAGGCCGACGCGGAGATGTCGAAGCGCGGGTTGAAGATCGAGGATGTAGTCTGCGACGGCATGCGCTTTCCCGGCTCCTGGGAGGGGCTCGCTGGCGAGCGTGTCGTGCCCTACCGCTGCCAATTCGGGGAGCGGTGGCTGAAGATCGTCGGTAAGGTTGTCGTGACCGGCAAGGGCGGGAAGGTTTACCCGCAGATCGACCGCACCGCAATGAAACGAGCTACGAAGGCTAAAGAAACCGATCTGATCTGGTCCTGGTCCGACATCAGGCCCTCAGAGCCATGATTGAGCAATCATCCACGCGGACTTTGAGTCAATGACCAAAACATTGCTCATCGCTGTTTCGGCGGTCGGCCTGTTGGGGTCATTTTCCCGGAAGCCCTCCAGGTCAAGGCGGCGACATGAGCCTGCGCATGATACTCTCGAAACGAGCCCCCGCCATGTGGATGCCCTCGAGCACCGCCTCTGGCAGTTCCTCTTCCTCGTCAGCCGCGACTTTGCCATAGCCGAAGCGCCCCACGGTGGTGCGCATGCGATCCGACAGGAATAGAGCGAGGGCGCGGTAGAAGCGCGACGCGAAGCCGGTGTCGGTATCAATCTTCTCCAGCAGCAGCCGGCGCTCGATCGCGAGCACGCTTGAGGGCTCCAACACCTTTACCGTGGCGCTTGGCGGCCGTTGGTCGATCAGCGACATCTCGCCGACAATCTCGCCCGAACCAAGCCGCGCGATTTCGACATCCGCGTCCGTCACGACGCTCAAATGGCCGGTCAGCACGATGAACAAGCTCTCGATCGGCTTGCCGCGGCCGATCAACACCTGGCCGGCGTCAAGATCGATGCGCCTGCCCGCGGGCGCCAGCCATTCGGCATCTTCGTCCGAGAACTGGCCAAGCATATACAGGACTTTTCGCATTATGCGCTCCGTCAGGGCATGAGGGTATTGGCCTTGCCCGCTACAGGAATTGCCGCCGAGTGAAGCTCGCGAAGCGGCCGTCGGCCTCCATCAACGCGTCGAAGGTCCCGCTCTCCACGATCTGGCCGGCCTCGAAGAAATGAATGACGTTGGCGTTGCGCACCGTGCTGAGACGATGGGCCACCACGATGCGGGTGATGCCGAGGCGTTCGATATTGCCGCTGATCGTACCTTGCGCGCGATTGTCGAGCGCGCTCGTCGCCTCGTCGAGCATCAGGATGCGCGGGCGGCCCGCAAGCCCACGTGCGATCAGCAGTCGTTGAATCTGGCCGCCGGAGAATGTCGGCACGCCTTCGTTGAGGATCGTATGCATGCCCATCGGCAACGCGCGAATGTCGTCGGCAATGCCGGCAAGTTCCGCAGCCTCCCAGGCCTCCTTGAGAGTGCCTGGATGCAGTCCCAGAATGTTCTCATAGATCGAGCCCGCCATCAGCCTGCCGTTCTGCCGCACGATGCCGATCTGCCGCCGCACCGCAGGGCGATTGAGCCGTGAGAGCTCACGGCCATCGAACAATACGGTGCCGGATTGCGGTTGATCGAACCCGAGGATCAGGTTCATCAGAGTCGACTTGCCGCAACCGCTCGGACCGGCGATGGCGACGAACTGGCCGGGCTCGACTTTCAGAGACACGTTATTCAACACCGGCGGAAGGTCCGGCCCATAAGCAAATGTGAGAGCGCTGACTTCGACAGCGCCGGTGAGCGTACCGGGATCGGCGGCCGCGGGCGGATTCTCGGGTGCCGTCCCAAGGATGAGCGCGGTGCGCTTGATGATCGGTTGCATCCCGAGAACCTGGGTGACAGCCCGGGCCAGCCCTTCGCTCGTAAACAGGAACGACTGATAGACGCCGACAAAGGCCAGATAGGCGCCGATCGAAAGACCGTCGGATGCGGCGGAAAATCCGAGCGTGGCAAAGATCGCCGCCAGGCCCAGGACATCATAGCCTGACAGGAAACATTCAAAGCCGATGGTGGCGCGCCGCGAGCGCAGCATGCGGCCGCGCATCGAGGCGGTGTTGCGCGCCCAGTTGACGAACGCCCGCGCCTCGGCGCCGAACGCCCGCAAGGTCGCGACCTGCTGAATCATCTGCAGCGTCTGCGAGATGATATTGGCGGTCATCGTTTCGCCGATGCCCAGTGCGCGCAACTGCATCAGCCCCGTCGCGGTCGCCGCCACCACCAGGAGCACGAACAACGCGGCCGCGATCGCCCCGGCACCGAGATCATAGAACGAGAGCACGATCAGATTGGAAATTCCAAACACACCGCCGAGCAGCGTGTTCAGACCTACGCTGGTGAGCGTGCGCCGCATCTGCTCGATCGACAGGATGCGCAAGGACAGGTCAGCGGATGGGAAGGAGCGCAGCAGCCGTGACGGCAGGCGCAGAACGCGGTCGATGACTCCGGCCTGGAGTTGCGTTGACAGCCGGCCATCGATCCGCAGCCGCGCAAGATCGGAGGCGGCATGCAGCAGTCCGTTGCAGACCGTCAGCATCGCCAACGCCGCGCCGAGCAGAATGGTTGGACCACGCAACTGGCTCGGCACGAAATTGTCGATCAGCATGCCCATCGTAAGAGGCAAGGCAAGACCGAGCAGCGAGGCGGCGAGGCCGGCAATCGTCAAGGTAAATACTGGCGTTTCGCCCTTCTTACCCCACGTGCGACCCGAATGATGATCGGAGCGCATATGGGCCGCATCACCAAAGAAGATATCGGCCTTTTCTCGCTGAGCCAGCGCTCTGATTCTCGGGTATTCCTTCTTGAGCCAATGCTCGATAAGAGTCCCGTCGCGCTCCTGTGCGCGGTGCAATGGCTTCTGACAAGTGATGCCGAGTTGCGCCAGCAACCGACCAACCGAATTGACGCTCAGCACTGTACCAAACTTGTCCTTGATCAACTTCGCTACCATATCGCGCGTCCACAGCGCGAAGGCGAACTTAAGTTGCAGGGGATTCTTCTGCGTTATGGTGCTGTAAATCCATTGCAGGGCGCGTGCATCCAATTTGCGTGGCCTGCCGAAAAGCGGCTTGGCCTTCAGTGCGCCCCAGCCACCTTGACGATACTGCGCCAACCACCCGTATATCGTACGGCCACTGATCCGTAAGGACCGGGCAACAAGGTCGGGGCGTTCGCCAGCGTCTGCTTGAGGAGAAGGTCGTCGAACTGCGCATTGTCGATCACGCCAGCGACAACACGATCGGGCGGACGCTAAAAAAAACATTCTCAAACCGCATCTCAAGCAGCAATGGGTGATCCCGCCCGAAGCCAACGCTGCGTTTGTCGCCACCATGGAAGACGTGCTGGAAGTCTATCAGCGACCGCACGATCCGCAGCGCCCGCTCGTGTGCCTCGACGAGACCTCGAAGCAGCTGAGCGTCGAGCCGCGCGCGCCGATCCCTGCCAAACTTGGACAACCAGCGCGGCACGATTACGAATACGAACGCAATGGCGTCGCCAATCTGTTCATGGTGTTCGCGCCGCTGGAAGGCTGGCGACATGTCAAGGTCACCGACCGCCACACCGCCATCGATTATGCCCACGTGCTCAGGGATTTGTCGACACGCATTTTTCCGACGCGGTGAAAATCGTGCTGATGCAGGATAATCTCAACACCCACAAGCCAGCCTCGCTCTATGTAATGAGATCGGCGCGGCAAAGCATCAGCCCGAGCAGCGCGACCTCCCAACTGCGGATCGGCCGATTGGGCAGCGGAGGAAGGAGCGCCAGCACCTCGTGGTCGAGTTCCGCCGCGCGCGCCGCATTCACATGCAGCGCAGGCTCCCCGCGCGCATGAATGCGATAACGTCCGAGCCAGTCGGGAATGAGGGCGACCGGACGGCCGTCGGCGAGGCGTTTGCCGGCAAGTCGGCCGTGATCCCTCCGCCACCAGCCCTCGCTGAGGACGATCGTTCGGACGCCCACGCCTGCGGCGTCTGCCGCAGCTCGCAGGCTCGCGGTTCGTCGCGGCGGAATTGTTATGCCGGGCGCCAGTCGCTTGAGCACGAAGCTGTTGTCGTCCGGCTCGGGCGTAAGCCGTGTAACGCGCTCGTCCAGCACTTTGGCAAGGCGGCTGCTAGTCTCTTCCAGTTCGAGCGAGGTCTGCGCCTCGCGGGCGGTGATACGGGCGCTCTCGGCTGCTTCGGCCCCGGTGATGGAATCGGCCAGCACACCGGCGACATGCCCGTGGAAGCGCGCCAACATCGACGGCAAGGAGTGATTGCGCAGCACCGCGAAAGTCGAACTGGCGCTTGCCTGGGCATGCGCATCGCGCAATACCCAGGCAGTCGATGTGACAGGCAGCGGTCCGCAGTCGGCGGCGCCGCTCCCCATGAAGCGCAGCGAAGGCACTGCACAGGCAATCCAGACCACGCCGGCGGCGGCGGACATCCCTTCGGGCTCGGCGGGTGCATCGGCGCCGGCGGGCGTCAACGGATCCCCCGCCCTGATGCCGCGCAAATCCGGTCGCTTTGGCGCGAGCCGCGCCAGGCCTTCGGAGAGCGCCATGATCCAGGCGTCGATCTGCGGCACGATGCGTGCCGCTTGCAATGCGTCGGCAGCCGTGGCCGCGAGATTCTGCGGATCGAGAGCCGTCAGCGTCGCGCCCTCGGGTGCGACCGCGATGAGGCCCGGAAAGCCGGCGAGGAGCCACGCGCCTTCCGGCATCTCCGCGAGAAAACGGCGGCGGTTGGCCAAGAGCGCGTAGATCTCGATGCGTCCACGGTCGACCCGTAGCGACTTCGCGTCGAGCGCCGCGCTATCGCCGGGTTGCAGCCGGACCATCTCCAAAGCGGGAGCGGGCAAGGCCTGTTCTGACGCCAGAGCGCTCAATTTTCCACCAGCCGGCGATAGTGCCCATCCTGCTGCATAAGGCTGACATGGGTTCCCATTTCGACGACGCGCCCCTTGTCCATCACCAGAATGGCGTCGCAGTCGCGGATCGTACTGACCCGATGCGCGATGATCACCGAAGTGCAGCCGCGCCGGCGGATCGCATCCATGATCGCGAGTTCAACCGGAGGATCGAGCGCGCTCGTCGCCTCGTCGAGCACCAGGATCGCGGGGTCGACTGCGAGCGCACGTGCGAGCGCCAACCGTTGACGTTCGCCGCCGCTGAGGTTGCCGCCATCTTCGGTGAGGCGCGCTGAGTATCCTCCCGGCCGCGCCGTGATGAAGCCGTGGGCACCAGCGTCGTGCGCCGCCGCGATCATGCGCTCCTGCGGCAGGGTGGCGTCCCACAACGTGATATTTTCGCTGATCGTGCCTTCGAACAGGCCGACCGATTGGTCAACGTAAGCGATCATGCGACGCAGCGACGCCGGCGCCCAGGCCTCGAGCGGCAGGCCGCCGATCTCGACGATACCGTTGCGCGGCGACAGCAGGCCGACCATCAGCCGGCCCAGCGTGGACTTGCCGGAGCCCGAGCCGCCGACCAGTCCAATACGCTGGCCCGGCTTGATCTCAAGGTCGAAGCCCTCGATGAACGGTGCGTCGAGCCGCGCGTAGCCGAAGGAGACGCCGCGCAGCGCGAGCGATGGTTCAGCTCTCCCGGTGATGAGACCCTTGGCGACTGCGCCAGTGGCCGGCGCACGCTCCGCGTGCGCGCTATATGACAGGATGTCGTCGAGACGCTCGGCCAGGCCACGCACCTGCTGCAACTGGCCGCCGACGCCGACGAACGAGAGCAGCGGGCCGGTGAAGTTGCCCGTCAGGATCTGGAACGCGAGCAGCACGCCGATGCTGATGATGCCATCCATCACCCGAAAGCCGCCGACGACGAGCACCGCAACGGTGCTCAGCGAAACCACGAGCATCGCCGTATTGGACAACAGCGTGGAGCGGAACGTCGATGCCTGCTCAGCATCGACCACTTTCGCCTGATGCGCGGCCCATCTCGCGACGAACATGGCTTCCGTCCCGGAGGTGCGGAAGTCGTCCGCCATCGCAACTCCTTGGATGGTGATCGCCTGCAGCTTCAACTCGTCATGCACCATGCGGCGGCTGGCGTTCTCGAGGCCACGCGCCGAAAAGGCGAGGACGACGAGCGCTAGCACCGACCCCATGAACACGATCGCGGCCAGCACCGGGTCGAGCAACAGGAGCGCCGCGCCGTAGACCAGGAGTGCGACGGAGCTGATCGCCACCGGAATCAGGGATCCGACCACCAGCATGCCGAGACGATCCACGAGCATGAAGCGGTTGGCGATGTCACCGGCGAAGCGTTGTGCGAAAAAGCCGAGCGGGAGGTGGAGCACCGTCCACATCTGCCGGGCCAGCATGCTGATCGACATGGCGGTCTGCGTCCGCAGCAGCGTGATCTGCTGCAGGTAGGTCAGCAGCATTCGCAACGCCGCGATCCCCGCCATGGCCCCGAGCAATGGCGGCAGCCATCCGATCTCGTGTTCGATCAGTATCCCGTCGATGAACAGGCGCGAGAGGCCGGCCGTGACGATTGCCGGGAGAGCAAGGAGAATGCCGGCGAGGCAGGCGACCGCGAGACCGGCCCCGTATCCGGACAGCCGTTGCCGCAGGATAGAAGGCAGGCTCGGCCGCGCGCCTTCGCGCACGAAATCGGGTCCCGGCGCAAAGGCGAGCACGACGCCGGTGAAAGCCTCGTCCATGTCGCGGCGGCCGATCAGCCGCGGGCCCGTGGCGGGATCGTTGATACGCACCTGTCCGCCGCGCGTGAATTCCTCGACCACGACGAAGTGATTGAAATTCCAGAACACGATCGCGGGTAGCGGCAGCGCCGCGAGTTCGTCGACTTCCTTGCGCAATCCCTTGGCGATCAGGCCGAGGCTGCGCGCGGCGCGGATGATGTTCGAGGCCTTGGTGCCGTCGCGATCGACGCCGCACAGCTCGCGCAGCTCCTCGAGCGTGATCCAGCGGCCGTGCCACGCCAGCACCATGGCGAGGCACGCGGCGCCGCACTCTACCGCCTCCTGCTGCATGATGGTCGGAACGCGCCTTGCCAAACCCGCCCCCTCAGTGCCTGGGCGCGAGCGCCCTCGCTCCCATCGGTCCGCGAACCAATGCAATATCATGGCGATGATCTTGAAAGCGGCCTTCGATCAGTTGAAGCCGGTTGTCCGCTCGTTCCCGCGCAAGCGGGGACCCGGAGCAACAAATCGAGAGCCTGAAGCAATCCGCCCCTGGATTCCCGCTTGCGCGGGAATGAGCGGATGACAGCGTGGACGGCCTTGCACCAAACTCGCAATTAAGTCCCCTCCGGCAGCAGGCGGCGCGCGGCCGGCACCAGCAGCGTCAACAGCCGCTGCGACTCGACGGTGATGTCGGCCTCGCACGGCGTTCCCATCGTGATCTTGGCGTTCGGTCCGCGTGACGAGGTCCAGCGATAGCCGCTCGGGGCTGCAGCATCGGTTTCGAGCGTCGCCTCGACCGCGATCGGGGCCGCGCCCGCCGCGAGCGCCGCCGCGAACTGCTGGTTCTTCACGGTCCGCGCGATGCCTTGCGGCGTCGACGCGAGTTCTGCCACGCGCGTGATCCGCCCGACGATGCTGCCATAGTCCTCGCGCTTGGTCGCGGCAGGCTGGATCGTCACGGGCATGCCGGGCTTCACACGCTTGGCGTCCGCGGCCGGCAGGTAGAGCGTCGCGACCAGCGGCGCCGAACGGGCTGCCGCCGGGATCATGGTCATCAGCCCTGCGCCGCGCTCGATGATGTCGCCTTCATCGACCGCGATCTCCGCCACCGTGCCCTCCACCGGGCTGAGCACGCGGCTCTGGCTCTCGAACTGCGCCTGCAGGGTGGCGAACTGGCGCTCGGTCACGCCGACCGCGGCCGCAAGCTGACGTGCGTCTTCCGCAGCGGGATCCATGGTGGCGAGGCGCTTGCGCGCGTCCGCCAGCGCCGCCTCCATCGAGGCAAACTGCGCCGGCCGCTCGGTTTCGTCGAGCAGCGCGACCGGTTGTCCGGCCTGGACCTGATCGCCGGACGCGACCAGCACCTTGGCGATACGACCGCCCAGTTCGGCGACGATGCTGCGCGGTCCAGGCTGGCTCAGCAGCATCCCACTGGCATGGACACGCACCGGTACCCGGATCAACACGCTTGCCGAAATCGCGGCCACAACGGCGAGCGCGGCGGCGAGCAGGAGCAGCCACGAGGATGGCCGCACGATGCACGCGGCGAGCTGCAGCCGCTCCGGAGAAGCCATCCGATCGAGGGCCGCCTCCCGGAACAGAGCCCCGCGCGCAGAAGCCGTTGGCTCAGCCATGTGCGACACCCGTGGCCCTGCGCGCCGGTGCGCATGCGTCGTTGCTGACGCGACTGACGCCCGGGCGTCATGGTTACCACCTTGGCTTGAAGTCGGGGTTGCCAATGGCGGTATGGAGGCTCCGTTTCCTCGGATAGCGCCGCGGAAACGCCGCTGTGGGTACCCGGCTGAGAGTTGGTCGTCACGACATATCTCCCGCTGATGGGCTGTTCACGGTAGTGGGGGTCAGGATCGTTCGAGTTATCGTGTAGGAATGCGCTCGCTACACTTTTTTTCCGGACGAAGTTGAAACCGGCGACGCCTTCGCCGGAGCATGTGATTGCTGTTCAGTCCGACGCTCCCGCGACGCTGCGACCTCTTCTGCTCGCTCCAGTTCGAGGTGTTCGCGATTGACGCCTGCTGTCTCTTGCTCATGTTCGAGCACGGCCTCCGCGTCGGCGGCGCTGTGCGCCGCGTGATAGTTATCGTGACGATCGGAGCCGTGCTTGTCATGGGCCGCGCTTGCAATTGCAACGATTTCAGCTTCTGTGGACTCGCCCTCTGAAGCGCCTGCGTGTTTCTGAATGCGCGAAGACCCCGCCAAAGGCGCATTCCCACTGCCCCCCACAACACCGTCCAGGTCGTCGATTTCAAGCGCGGGCTCTTCGTTCGGCGGCTTCGCCACATGATCCTCCTCGGGACACAGAGAGCATTTCCTGTGCCAGCTCTATTGGGCGACCACTTCGATCAGCGGGCTGTACTCCGCCCACTGGTCGCCGCACTCCATGACGTTTACGCACAAGGCGCGCAGGGTCTCCAGGTGGAAATCGTCGGTCGGGCCGAGCGCGCGCAGGCGGCGGGCCCACACCGCGGCCGATGGTATGGTCTCGGGGCGGCGATTGCGCCAATGGATGACCTGCCAGCCGGCGTCTTCGATCAGGCGGCGCAGCGTCTCTGAGGAAACCATTGGCATGGTGCCGCCGAAACCCGTTTCCGGCGGCACGCCGTCGACGCAGTTCACCCGCATGACCAGGCGCTTGGCGAACGTCCGCAGGATACGCAGCAGGCGGAGCTTGTCCTGCATGTGCTCGAACGATTCGAGCAGCAGCGCGCAATCAAAGTCGCCGGGTGGCAGCGTGCGCTCGGCGTCGCCCCAGCGCACCGGCAGGCCCTGTGCTGCGACATGGCGGAACTGGGTGCGCGCGATCGTGATGCCGAGCGCCCGGCAGCCGCGCTCACGCGCCAGCATGCCGAGCGGCCCGCCCCAGCCGCAGCCGACGTCGTAGACGCTCGCGCCCGCCGCGATGAATGGATAGAGCTCGGCGACGGCGCGGTGCGACGCCACCAGCATCGCCGCATCGTCCGGCTCCGGGCAGGGCAGGTCGAACAGCCCATGGTGATAGTGCATCTCCTCGCCCAGCACCGTGCGCCAGCGGCCGAGATCGCCGGAATAGAACTGATCCATCATGCCGCGCTCGCTATCGAACTCCGGCAACGGCTGCAGCGGTTCGATGAGCTTGCTGCCGCCCCGGCCGATCTCGCGGGCGGCGCGGCTGACCGCATCCTGTAATTCGGCTTCGCTCGCCGGCGCAGCGTCGAGCGGCGCGGACACGTAGATGGTTACCGCCTTTTCGGCGTCGCTGACATCCGCGCCGCGCACGGCCACGTGCCGGACCGGAAGGTCGTCGAGGAAGGCGCGCTCCTCGGGCGGCAGATCGAAGCCGTCGGCGAGCGTCATCAAGGCCGGCAGCTCGCGCGCCGGCGGATGCAGGATGAACGCGACATAGACCTGTTCGAGTCGCCCGTCAGCCTCATGCCGCAGCCAGAAGCCGGACACCCTTTTGACCCACGGGTCGTCGGCGAGCGCCGCGAAGGAATCCCGCGCCCAGGCCGGCACGAGCGCGGCTGGATGTTCGCCGGCCGGCGTCTCCGGCGCGAAATGGAAGCGATAGGTGGAGGGGCGAATCTTGCCGCTCGGGCGCCAACGCAGCGACTGGCAGATCGGCGCCTGGGTCTCGCGATCGCGTCCCTCCAGATAGAGCCGGTACTCAAAACCGGCTTCCGTACATCCGACTGCGACGCCCTGCGACACCGGCGCCACTTCGGCGGCCTGAGCAGCGAGCGCTTCCGCGGGCGCGCCGACCCGACGCAACCAATCTGCAATCGGCGCGAATGCTTCCGGGGCCTGGCCCGAAAGCCAGACCGCGAAGCGGCCCCAGCGCTCGATCCGGCCTGGCAGCAGCCGGATCGAGAAGTCGTACTTCGCCGGCGGCTGGCCCGGTGCCGGACGGGGCATCTGCATCAGCAGCGATGCCCCGTCGGCCGCGGCACCGGCCTCGCTAATGAGGTGGTCGAAGGAGCGCGCCATGGCACTCACCTGCTGGCGTGTATTGTCGCCGGTCTGTGCGGCCTACCACCGGGGCCTGAAGGCTTCTTTGAAGCCGTCGCCAACCGTGTTCACCGCCTTGTTCATGCCGTCTCCAACCGTGTTCGCCGCATTCTTCACGCCGTCGCCAACTGTGTTCACGGCCTTGACCGTGCCGTCCTTTACCGTGTTGGCGGTGTTCACCACGCCGTCCTTCACGGTGTTGGCCGCGTGGACCGTACCGTCCTTCACCGTGTTGGCGGTGTTCACCACGCCATCCTTCACGGTGTTGGCCGCATGCACCGTGCCGTCCTTCACCGTGTTGGCGGAGTTCACCACGCCATCCTTCACGGTGTTGGCGGCGTGGACCGTACCGTCCTTCACCGTGTTGGCGGAGTTCACCACGCCATCCTTCACGGTGTTGGCGGCGTGGACCGTACCGTCCTTTACTGTGTTGGCAGCATGCACCGTGCCGTCTTTCACTGTGTCCACGGCATGCAGCGTGCCGTCCTTCACGACGTTTGCGGCATGCACTGTGCCGTCTTTCACGGCCAGGCCCGCTTTCTCGATATTCTCCGTCGGGATGTCGACGTTGACGCCGAGCTTCCCCCCGCCAAAGATCGGGATCGCGCCCGTTATTTGGGCGCCGATCTTGAGGTGATGATTGTCGTACCCCCCGCCGACGTTCCCGCCAGCGACAAAAGCACCGGGTGAAATCAGTCCGCCTGTGACCTTGGTTTCCACGCCGCCGGCTTTCATCCCCACCGTTTCGTCAACTTCGACGTACGCGCCCGTCGTGGCGCCGTAACCGGCTCTTACTGCGCCATCTTTATACCCGAGCTGGCCGCTGCCTTCGGCCTTTGCACCCCCCTGGAGATGGGTTTCCTGGCTCCCATCGACGCCGCGACCGAGGCTGCCATGATGCTCCTGATTGATATGGACGTTTACGTCGGCGCCGCCGCGAGCGTATGCGCCGGTGACTCCAATACCGGCCGCCCCGACGACCTTGGCTTCCCCACCTGCCGACACGCCGTGGCCCACGTTCAGGGTCGTCGACGCCTGGGCGCCACCTTGCGCGCTGGCGCCCGTCAAACCGGCCTTCGCCTCGCCGTAGGCCCCCGCCTTGTTTTCGAGCGAGACACCGCCGCCCATGTTGGTGGTGTGCGAGGCGCCCACGCTGCCTCCCGCCGCCGCGCTATGGCCGCCGGCGGTCGCGCTCGAATGCACGCCGTCGTCGATCGGATGCGGCGTGTCCACCAGGATGTCGGTCTTGATCAGACCTTTGTTGATCTGCTTCTCCGTCATCGGTTGGAGCCCGGCGCCGCCGACGATGCCGTCGAGCTCGGCAGTGTCGAGCCCGCGCTCTTCGGTCAAGGTGACTGTCACCTTCGTTGTGCTCTGTTTGCCTGGCTGGTTCGTGTCGCTGGTCATGACTGCTCTCCTCGGGGGCCCTGGGGTGCTGTTTGGGATGGTGCTTTGGGTGTGCGGTCGGTTGGGCGTTTGAAAAGTCGTGAAAAACTGGCAACGAGAATGCGTCCGAAATCAGCATCCGAGAGCAGTATCGTTGCGGTGTGGAAAGGATGGCCCCGAGGTCATAGCAAGTCAATTAATACTCAGAATTGGTGTGACCGCGATCACACCATGAGTTCGACCTCATCTGAATGGGTCGCACGGCAAAGACCAGCCAAGTGTGACGGCCGTCACAGCTCGGGTTAATTCAACTTTCTGGCATTCGTCCGATCCTTTATGATTAGCTGCTGACAACCTCCCAACGGGAAATCCCGCTCATGAAATTCTTGATCTCACTTTCTCCCACCGCCAATGCCGATCCTGCCGTTTTGCAACAGACACGGGTGCCGTCGGTGCAGATGATTTGGCAGCTCTACCTCCAGGGCGTCATCCGCGAGATGTATGCCCGCGCCGATGGGCAAGGCGTCGTGTTCATGGCGGAAGCGGCGAATATCGCGGCCTTGCGCGACGTGATTCAGTCCTGGCCCGCCGTGCAGAGTGGACAATTCGCCGGCGACATATTTGAGCTCGCTCCGTTCCCCGACCTCGCGCTCGCGTTCCAGGGCGGCTAGCGTGCCGGCAACTTCGGAAGACGGCTGCGATCACCCATTCGGCGTCCGCGCCCACCATGGCTGGGCGGGAACAAGGAGACTGAAAAAATGTTACGCATCATGATGTTGGTTGTCGGACTGCTTGCTGCCAGCTCGGCCTATGCGCAGCAACAACAACAACAACAACAGCAGCAGCAGCAGGCTTGCCCTGGAATGGAAATCAGGGGAATCGAGCAAAAAGCCGGCCGAGGATGGACGGCCATCTTCGATCTCGACGGCGACCAGTACAACGCAACGCTTGGCGTTCAGAAGAAGACCTCGGATCTCGACTCGGCCTGTGCGGGCGCCAATATCCAGATCGTCCAGCGCAATTCCTCGGATGGCGATGACTGCACCTACAATCTTCGGATCGTCGGGCAGTTGCAGGTGGGCGCCAGCGTGGTCGGCGGGGCTACCTGCTCCAGTGGGCAGTCCGAGCTAAGAAACGCGAAGATTTATGCGCCGTCAGGTCAGGTGATGACCGATGGGCGGATCGTCAACATCGTCCAGACCGCCGACACTTTGGCCGTGCGCTTCGCCTCGATCGAGGCAGGACTTGCAATGAATGAAGATGTCCGGAGTTTCGCCCAAACCATGGCGGACGATCACAAAGACCTCGGCATGGCGTTGGATCAACTCGCTCAATCAGGAAATCTCAAACTGAAGCCGAGCCCCTACAGCCTCATGATGGAAAAAATGGGTGCGCAGCGCCGCGCGGACATGGTCAAGGTGCTGGGCCCGCGGGTCGATCGGGTCTATGTCGAAACGGAAATTACTTTCCACCGCCGCATGCTCGCGACATTCGACCAGGTGCTGATCCCGAACGCCAAGTCGGACGAGGTGAAGCAGCTCCTTGCGCAGGCCAGGGAAGTGTTCGCGAGGCATGAACAGCACGCCACGATGACCGCTCCGATCCTGGGCATACCGGCGAACTTCAGCTCTGGACGCGTTTTCTACTTCTGCCAGCCGGGATCGAGAGATTCATGCTGAGCCGCACCCAGATCTTGCTGGCGTTCGCAGCGGGGGTGCTTTCGACCCCGCTGCTGGCCCAACAACCAAGTTCAGCGAAACTCGAAATCGAGATCAAGAACTTCACCTTCACGCCGAACCGCCTCGTTGTGCAACAAGGCGACACAATCACCTGGACGAACCGCGACTTCGTGCGGCACGACATAACGGCCGCGGACAAGAGCTGGAAGGTTGACACAATCCTGTCCCGCGCAACCGGAAGTTTCACGGCCACCAAACCGGGCACCTTCGATTATATCTGCAGCCGCCATCCCTCGATGAAGGGCACGATCGTTGTGGAGGCTCCCAAATCAGCTCCTCCTGGTTGAGGCCCACGCGCGGCGGAATACGCTTGTGACTTCGCTCCCCTCATGCGCGAGAGATGATTGAGATTGGATGATCCTTGTTTGATAGGGGCCCATCAGCGGCCCGCGGCATTGCCGGCCTAAGCAGATTTCGACGATATACGCAAAGTGTTCCAGCAATGGGCAGAGTTCCATTGTAATGTGACCCGCGTTTCCACGATGAACACACGCGAGCCCATGCTCACCAACGTGACCGCCCGCACACTCGCCGCCTTTGATCTTTTTCAAGGGATCGACGCCGGCGAACGGCAGGCCCTTGAGCAGCGTTGCTCATGGCGTTGGTGGCCGGCGGGCGCCATGATCGTCGCGCGCGATACGATCAGCGTCAGCGTGCACTTTGTCGTCGCGGGGCGATGCCGCGTCGTCAGTCGCGCGCCGGCGGGAAGGCGCGAAGTCGTGCTCGACGAGATTGGCGCCGGCGGTTTTTTCGGCGAAATGGCTGCCATCGACGGTGAGCCACGCTCGGCCGCGGTTATTGCGCTCGAACGGACCCAAATCGCGGAATTGGACGGCGAGGCGTTCCAGCAATTCCTCGCGGCACATCCGCTCGCTGCCGTACGGGTGATGCGGCGGTTGACCGAAGTTATCCGACAGGCCGACTCGATCATCACGGACATCAGCGGCCTGAACGCGCAAGCCCGCGTCTATGCCGATCTGCTGCGACGGGCGCGCACCGGCGGCGGGCTGCCGGCCAATGTCGGTGCGATCGCGCCGGTGCCGCGGCACAATGATATCGCCGCGTGCGCCGGCACCGTGCGCGAAACCGTCGTCCGGGTGCTCAGCAGTCTCGCGCGCCGACAATTGCTGCGGCGTGAGCGCGAACGCCTGCTCCTCACGGACGTCGCAGCGTTGACTCGAATGGCGGCCGTACCGGCCTCTTAGGTCAGAGTGTGATCCCTGAAAGTGGATACCGGCTTTCGAACGATCATGCCTCAACATGAATTTGACGCTAAGCTGATCGGAGGTTGCAAATCTGCGGAAATGATAGTTCAACCTCCCGATCGACACGGGTACGCAATCTCACCCCCCGCGAACTTGCGGGAACGATATCCAAGATGTACTGAAGTAATCCGCGGCTGACGGGCCTTACCGATGAGCAGGATGCGCCTCCCCGACCGCTCCATTGCGGCTCGGCCGACTCCTGACGCCAGCGAGCCCACGGGGCGGCGGGGCCGTGCGCGTGCCGGCTATGAAGCGGCGTGAGCCTGCGGGCGCCAACGCGACCGCCCGTTCGCTTGTGGCCTTTGATATCTTTCAAGGCGTCGACGCGAGCGAGCGGCAGTCGCTTGAGCGACGTTGTGCGTGGCGCTGGTGGCCGGCGGGGGGTATGGTCGTCGGACGCGATACGATCAGCGCCAGCGTGCATTTTGTCATCACAGGCCGATGCCGCGTCGTCAATCGCACGCAGGCGGGAAGGCGCGACATCGTGCTCGACGAGATTGGCGCCGGCGGCTTTTTCGGCGAGATGGCTGCCATCGACGGCGAGCCGCGCTCGGCCGCGGTGATCGCGCTCGAACGGACCGAAATCGCAGAACTGGACGGCGAAACGTTCCGGCTATTCCTCACCGCGCATCCGCTTGCCGCGCTGCGGGTGATGCGGCGGCTGTCCGAAGTCATCCGGCAGGCCGATTCGGTCATCATGGACATCAGCGGCCTGGGCGCGCAGGCGCGCGTCTATCTCGAGCTGCTGCGGCGGGCGCGCACCGGCGGTGGGCTGCCGGCCAATGTCGCTGCGGTCGCGCCGGTGCCGCTGCACGGCGAGATCGCGGCGCGTGCCTGCACGGCGCGCGAAACCGTCGCCCGGGTTCTCAGCGACCTGGTGCGCCGGCAATTGCTGCGGCGCGAGCCCGAACGCTTCCTCCTGACTGATATCGACGCGCTGACTCGAATGGCGACTGCATCCAATGTATGAGGGTGGGCGAAGGGTGTGTGGCTCCCCGAGGTAATGCCGCGGCTGAGGTGTGAAGATGAGCTGGATGGAGGCCGTCGGCTACACCGCGTCGGCGCTGGTGTTTGCCACCTTCTGCATGAAGACGATGGTGCCGCTTCGCGTTGCGGCGATCTGCAGCAACATCGCTTTTATCATCTACGCATCGTCTGGTCCGCTTTATCCCATCTTGATTTTGCATTCAGTCCTGCTGCCGATGAACGTCTGGCGCACGATCGAGACGCTTCGGTTGATACGGCGCGTCAAGCTTGCTGCGAAAGGCGACCTCTCGGTCGACTGGCTTAAGCCGTTCATGAAGGAGGTCCGACACGAGGCGGGCCAGGTCCTGTTTCGCCGGGGCGACCATGGCGATGGCTTTTACTTGGTGCTCAAAGGCGAATTGCGGGTCGAAGAGCTCGATCAAGTGGCAGTTACCGGAGACGTTATCGGAGAAATCGCGCTGTTTGCGGCGGACCGCAAGCGCACGCAGACCGTACGCTGCTTGACGGATGTGGCGCTTCTCTCGATCGGCGAGAAAAACCTGTCGCAACTATGCTTTCAACAACCGACGGTTTCGTTCTACCTGCTTCGGTTGATCACCTCCCGGCTCGCAGCCAATGCGGCCCGGCCGCAGCAAGCTGCCCTTCGGGCGCGCGAGCCCGCGTTGGTATCTAGCTTCGACGGCCTGCCATGACTGATCATGCATTCGCTTCGCCGGCCCCGGCGGCCGCCGCCGAACCTCCACAGGGACTGCTCGCGCGCATCAAGGAGTGGCTGGCTGGCAGCCTTTCGGCAAGCATCGTGCTGTTGGTGATCGTGCTGGCCGGACTTCCCCTCGCTGTCTGGCTTGATCTGCGGCAACTTTCGGAAAGGGCGTTGCTCAGCCAGGTGGATAGCCTTGCGGTCGTGATCGGCAATTTCCGCAACTACTATGCCGACAATGTCGTGGCGCGGGTGCTGTCGAATCACGGCGAGACCGTTGCAGCCGCCAATTATCAGGATATCCCGGGCGCCATTCCGATCCCGGCGACGTTATCGCTCGAAATCGGCGCCGCGCTTGGCCAGGCGAATGCGCCCAATCATATGGGCTACCGCTTCTTCTCCGACTATCCCTTCGCCAATCGCGCCCCGCATTCCTTCGATGACTTCGAGCGGCAGGCGCTCGCGCTGCTGCGGGCGAACCGGCAGTCGGCCGTCTATCAGGTTTCAGGTTCGGCCCTCGACCGCCGCGTCCGCCTCATCACTCCGGTCTACATGACGGCCGGCTGCGTGAGCTGCCACAACTCGCATCCGGACAGCCCCAAACGCGACTGGAAGGCCGGCGACGTTCGCGGCATCGAGGAATTCACGGTCTCGCAGCCGCTGGCTGCGAATATTTTTGCATTCAAATATCTGCTGATCTATTTCGCGCTGGTCGCAATCGTCGGTCTCACCTGGATCGCCCTGCAGCGTCACCAGTCCTTCGTCATCGCGCGGGTCAATGGCGAGCTTGGCCGCACCAATAAATTCCTCGCCGGCATCGCGCAGAAGCTGGCGAAATATCTCTCGCCGCAGCATTACCGGAGCATTTTCAGCGGCGAGAAGGACGTCGTGATCTCGACCGAGCGCAAGAAGCTGACGATCTTCTTTTCCGATGTGGTGAGCTTCACCGCGACCACCGAACGGATGCAGCCGGAGGAACTCACGGGGCTGCTCAACGAATACCTCACGGAAATGTCGCAGGTTGCGATCAAGCACGGCGGTTCCGTCAACAAATTCATCGGTGACGCGATCCTGGTATTTTTCGGCGACCAGGAAACGCGCGGCGTGACCGAGGACGCGCGCGCCTGCATGCGCATGGCGTTTGAGATGCAGGGCCGGCTCGCGGAACTGAACGTGAAATGGCGCAAGGAGGGTATCGAAGAGCCGTTCCGCTCCCGCATGGGCATCAATACCGGCTACTGCAATGTCGGCAATTTCGGCAGCGAAGAGCGGATGGACTATACGATCATTGGCGCCGAGGCGAACCTTGCGGCGCGCCTGCAGTCGATCGCCAAGGTCGGCGGAATCATCCTGAGCTACGAAACCTTTGTGCTGGTCAGCGATATGGTGCGCGCGCACGCGCTCGAGCCCCTCACGCTGAAGGGGATCGCACGCCCGGTCGTGCCTTATGCAGTCGAGGCCTTGGAGACGGAAGAAAAGGCCGAGCGCCCGGTCATCACCGAGCACGCGCCGGGACTGGACCTGTTCCTGGATATGCGGGTAGTCAATTCAGCATCGGCGGAACACATCGCCCGCACCCTGGAGACTGCGCTTGCCGCCGTCAGGAATGCCGCCGGGCCACCACCCGCCGACACTGCTGGACGAGCATGATCGCCAGCAGTGTCCGGACAAAAAAACGGAGAGCAGTGTTCGTTCCGCGCTATTCCGGCATGAGTGCGAACGTCCATAGCGAGTCGCCGGTCGGCACTTTGCCGCCCACGGCACGGCGAGCGAGGATGCCGCCCAGGCCGGAGGCGACGGTCACATATTGTCGGCCCTTGTGGGTATAGGTAATCGCCGTCGAATTGACGCTCGAACTCGTCTGGAATTGCCAGAGCGTCTTGCCAGTGTCCTGGTCGAGCGCCAGGAATTCACCGGTCAGCTTGCCGGTGAACACGAGCCCGCCGCCGGTGGCAAGCATGCCTGCGGAGCTTGGGATATCCGTCAACGGGACTTCCCACTTCCGTTCGCCGGTGAGCGGATCCATGGCGATGTAGTGGCCGACCACCTGGCCGGGCTCGATGCGCGGATTACGCGCGTTCACGCCGGTGGAATTTTCACCGATCACCTGCGGCTTCGGCGGCGCGAGCTGCTGGATGCGCGGCAAGTCCCACGGCGCCGCATAGACCAGCCCCTTGGTCGGATCGAGCGCGATCGGCACCGCGTTCGAGCCGCGCGACGGGAAGATCTCGACCTCCCCGCCGGCGAGGAAGTCCTTGTAGACGCCTGTGATCTGCGGGCGGCCACTGGCGAGGTCGACGCCGCTCGCCCAGTTGACCTTGGTGTAGGGATGCGCGGCGATCAATTTGCAGTTGGTGCGATCCACCACGTACATGAAGCCGTTCTTGTTCGACTGGATCATCACCTTGCGCGGCTGCCCGTTGACCTGCAGATCGGCGAGCACGAGCTCATCGGTTGCGTCCACGTCGTAAACGTCATTGGGCGTAAACTGATAGTAGCAGACGATCTCGCCGGTCTTCGGCCGGATCGCGAGCACACTGTCGGTGTACAGGCTGTCACGGGCTTCGCGCGGCCGCGGATCGTAAGGCTCGGCGTTGCCGACGCCCCAATAGACGAGGTCGAGCTGCGGATCGTAGGATCCCGAGCGCCAGAGCGAACCGCCGCCGTATTTCCACGCGTCGCTGTTCGCCGGCCAGGTCTCCGAGCCGGGCTCGCCCGGCGCCGGGATCGTGTAGCGGCGCCAGAGCTTTTCGCCGGTGTCGGGATTCCAGCCATCAAGGAAGCCGCGCGTCGTCGATTCGCCGCCGGCGACGCCCGAGATCAGCACGCCATTGGCGACGATCGGCGCGCCGCTTGAATGATAGCCTTCTTTCCACTCGGCGAATTTGTGATTCCAGAGCACGCGCCCGGTCTTCATTTCAAGCGCGACCAGGTGGTTGTCGACGGTGACGCGAAAGAGCTTGCCGTTGTAGATCGCCGGCGCGCCGCGGTAGATCGCGCTCCCGGCGCGTGTCATGCCGGCCTCGGTCTGCACCGGCGTGCGCCAGATCTGCCGGCCGGTCTCGACGTCGATCGCAAACGTCCACTTGGCGTTGATGGCGTAGATGACGCCGTCATAGACCACCGGCGCCGCGAGCTCGCCGAGGTCACTCATCAGGCTCGTGCTCCAGACCGGCACGAGGCGCTTGATGTTCGATTTGTTGATTTGATTGAGCGGGCTGTAGCTTTTGCGATCGGGGCCCATGCTCTGGGTTAGAACGTTATCGGCGTTCTTGCCGTCGTTGTTGATCTGTTCAGTGGTCTGCCCCATTGCGAGAGCGGGCGAGAGCGCCAGTGCTGTCGCGAGCAGCCAAGTTTTCCGCATGATCGTCCTCCCTTGATCAACGAGCTTTCTGGTCAGGCTGTCGATGTCGTGGGTGAATATTGCCCGATCGCGCGCCAAATGTCCGGTAGAAAAAGCGCTGCGACGTCCTATTGCCCATCAGCCAACCGATAATCGGAAATGATGCGATCGGGGCCGCCATGCTCGGCAACACGGCCTCCCAGCTTGCGATTCTGATGCGCGCCCCTTCGCACTCACGCGATGTTGCCGGATCCTTGGGTCGCGGACAACAGCGCCAGACGCGCTTGATGGTTCGGAACCACGCCGATGGTGCGTGTATCTGAGACACGTCGTTTTCGGATGCCCAGGAAGGGGCCCCCGACAAACGGTCGGAAAAATCATGCGACCTTGCCGCACAAGCCGCAAAGTTGCATGCTCCGTAATGCGCTGATGCGCTATGCCTTTGGACTCTAAGCTGCAAATAAAACAACGGGAGTCGGATTAGATGCGCCCGACATGTCTTCGGTCTTTCAAAATCGCGCTCGCTGTCGGCGCGTCGCTGACGACATTCCCGGCGCTCGCCGCCGAGGTCACTTCTGAACGGCTGATCAACGCCGACAAGGAGCCGCAGAACTGGCTGATGAACCATCGCACCTACAACGGCCAGCGTTTCTCGCCGCTCGCGCGCATCGATAAGGCGAACGTCAAGAACCTCAAGCTGGCCTACGCAGTCGCGCTCGGCGGCGGGTCCACGGCCGAGTACGGCGAGGCGACGCCGCTGGTCGAGGACGGCTTCCTCTATCTGACCAACTCGTGGGGTGTCCTCTACAAGATCGACGGCAGGTCTGGAGATGTGGGTCGCATCGTCTGGCGCATGGACCCCAAACAGACGAAGCACGACGGCGCCAACCGGGGCGCCGCCTTCTGGGGCAACCTGGTCGTTTCGCCCGCCAACCACCCGCCCCGCATCATCGCGACCGACAAGGACACCGGGAAGGTGGTGTGGGAGACCAACGTTGGTGACGGCCAGCCGGAATTGCTCGTGACCGGAGCGCCGCTCGCCATCAAGGACAAGATCATTTTCGGCGCGGCGGGCGGCGACCGCGGCGTGCGCGACTTCATCGCCGCGCTCGATGGCGCCACCGGCAAGCTCGTGTGGCGCAAATACACTATCCCAGCGCCCGGCGAGCCCGGCAGCGAAACCTGGAAAGGCGCCAACAATGCCTGGCAGACCGGCGGTGGCGCCGTATGGGTCACCGGAACCTACGATCCGGATACCAACCAGACCATCTGGGGCGCCGGCAATCCCGTGCCGATGTTCGATCCGTACTATCGTCCCGGGGATAATCTCTTCACCAACAGCGCCATCTCATGGAATCCCGACACTGGCGAGATGAACTGGTACTTCCAGTTCACGCCCGGCGACATGTGGGATTACGACGAAGTCGGCACCCACATCCTGATCGACGGCGTGGTCGCAGGCGAGCCGCGCAAGCTCATCACACATTCCGGACGCAACGGCTTCGTCTACACGATGGAGCGTGGCAGCGGTCAGATCGTCGTCGCCAAGCCCTACATGGATGTAACCTGGACGAAAGGCATCGATCAAAAGACCGGCAAGCCCATCGATTACGATCCCAATCGGGACATTCAAGTCTATTCAGGCGTCGCCAATCAGAATCCGCAAGAAACCGGGAAGAGGGCCTGCCCGACCCATGTCGGCGGCAACAACTTTTGGCCTTCTTCCTACAGCCCCAAGACCAAGCTGCTCTACGTCGCCGCGCAGACCGGCTGCGATGACATGATCATCAACACCACCAAGCACAGCAAGGAACTCGGCTGGAACGGCGGCGGCTATTCAACGAAAGACCGCTACGAAAGCAATCTGACCGCGATCGATCCGCTGAGCGGCGAGATCAAGAAGAACATCCATTTGCGCTACCCGAACTACAGCGGCACGCTCGTAACCGCCGGCGGACTCGTGTTCATGGGTTTGACCGACGGCACATTTGCGGCGTTCGACGACACGACCCTCGACGAACTCTGGAAAGTCAACGTTGGCTCCGGCTTTTCCGCGCCGCCGATGACGTTCGAGGTCAACGGCAAGCAATATCTGGCGATCATTTCGGGCCCAAGTGGGCAAGCCACCAAGCAACTCGTCAATACGCCGGAGCTCAAAGATCAGCGCAACTCGCTCATGCTTTACGTCTTTGGGCTTTGAAGCGAACGATTCGACAGGAAACCGGATCATCGCCGACTTGCCGTCGTCCGCAGGCTCAACGCCGCTGAGGGCGCGACCCCAAATTCGGCTCAGCGCACGACGTCTTTGATCTATCGCAATTTAGCGGGGCTGCCGGGCGTGGCTAATCTGTGTCCGCCTCTTTGCATAGAGACTAACCGGCCTGGCGCTTCGGGTACGATGAGAAGAGTGTCTTCGGCACATTCGCGACAGGCTCCAGGCGATGCGCGGTCACGACGGCGAGGAGCCGTGGCGGCGCTTCGAAGAGGACGTGCGCGCGCTTTGGGTCAAGCTCATACATATGTCCCTAAAAAATAGGTCGGCCTATTCTTCATCAGCTCCTAACGCCTTGCCGGTCTTTGGATTGACCAAGTGCTGCATCGCGCAGGCCGCGCAGGTCACCGTTTCATAGGTTTCGTCGTTCGCGGACTCATCGTCCGCAAACCAAGTTTGCACTTTTAGGCCCGTCGTGGGGCATCGAAATACAATCGCCGCCATTTTGAAAGCCTACAGCCTGAACGGATAAAAGATTTTGATCCATCACAAATTAAGGACGACCCTTGGTGGCATTCAGGGCGCCTTGGACCGCAAGGCCGTCAGCCACCGGCCGGTTTAAGAACTCGATATCGAGTTCTTCCAAGTCTTCGTGCTCCGCCTTCGCCGCCTCGATCCATTCCTGCATCGCCGGCATCGCCAGGACGGTGTTGCAATAGGCCGCGCACGCGAACTGCGGCCGGCGGCCGGCACAAGCCACGCCCGGGTCTACTTTCCGCCCGACAGCCGCTTGACCAGTCGGTAGAGATACTCGTCGCCTTCGAAGAACGACTTTGCGGTAACGCGCTCGTCCTTGCCGTGAGGATTTTCGTTTCCGTCACTGGCAAGTCCGCTGTGGCCGAAAGTCGGGATCCCGGCCCGGCGCAGCAGTCGGCTGTCGCTTGAACCGGTGCTCAGCGCCGTCACGACCGGCGCGCCCGGCCAGAATTCGGCGGCGGTTTTCTCGATCGTCTCCAAGAGCTGCTTGTCGAGCACCGATGGCGCCCCCGGTTCCCGCTGGCCGGGTTGCGACACCGAAATCCGCTCGTCGGCCAGGACGCGCACCAGCGTGGCTCGAACGTCATCGACCTGCTCGTTCGGCAGGATGCGGCAGTTGATGGTGGCGCGCGCCGTCTGCGGCAGGGCGTTGGCTGCCTGGCCGGCTTCCAGCAGCGTCGCTACGCAGGTCGTGTGAAGCTGAGCATTGTAGTTCAAGTTTGTAGACAGTCGGGCAACGGCAGCCGCATCCTCGCGTCCGGACAGAACCGACCTGATGGCGGCGGCAGTCTGCGGAGTTTCGATTTTTTCCACCTGCTCGAAAAATCCCCGGCTGGTCGCATTCAGGCTGAACGGAAAGCTGAATTTGGAAAGGCGCGCGAGCCCTTCGGCGAGTTGGTAGATCGCGTTGTCCGCCCGGGGTGCCGCGCTGTGACCGCCTTTGTTCTTCACCTCCAGGCGGAAGTTCACCGTGATCTTTTCGGCGGCCGTGATGTTGACCCGCAACGGCTTCCCTCGCCGCAGCGAGACTGCAGCGCCCTCGTTCAATGCAAATTCTGCATCGACGAGGTCGCGATGATTCTTCAGCAGCCAATCAATCCCCCAGCGCCCGCCGATCTCCTCGTCGGCTGTCAGCGCCACAACGATGTCACGATCCGGCTTGTAGCGCTCGGCCTTATAGCGAATAAGGTTCGCCACGAAGCTCGCCGCCATGTATTTATCGTCATCGGTGCCGCGCCCATAGAAATAGCCATCCTTCTCGGTCAGCTTGAACGGATCGAACGACCAATCGGTCGGACGTGCCGGCACGACATCAAGGTGCGCGAGCAGCAAGATTGGCTTGCGGGCACCGGCACCACGAAGCCGCACCACCAGGTTGCCCTTGCGCGGTGCAGGCTTGAATACCTGCACGTCCGCCGCCGCGAAACCAGCGGCACGCAGCCGCCTTGCCATCGCGTCGGCGGCGCGACCGGTATCGCCGGTGTCGGAGACCGTATCGATCTCGACGAGCTCCTTGAAGATTTCGAAGACCAGCTTTTGCTGTGACGTAAGAGGTTGCGTCGTTGCCGGCTCGGACCAACCGAACACCATCACGGCCAGCATCGCTGCCGTCATGATTTTTCTAGAACGCGACGAGTGAAGAACAGCGTTGAACGCGCGCATCGAACCAGCCTCCCTTCATTCCCGTTCGATGGAGAGGCTGCCTTATTTTCGGCTTTGCCCGCAAGGCTCTGCTCTCTTCGCTTAACAATTATCAGTCGAGGCGCCACGCGTTCGCGTCCGACAAAACCGAAAGCGCCCGCAAGGATGGAGGGTGCTGAACGGGGCGGCAGGACAGGGTGAGTTGAACACGAATGCCCGGATCATGCGCCACGCGCTTGCCAGATCCAACCGATCGGCTCAGACCAGCCAACGCCAAGTCCGCCGGCACCGGATCGCGCAGGAACATCTATTTGGCTTGTCTTACCCTCTTTTTTTGGATCGCTTACAGGCTGTGCGGGATGTCCCCTTCGATCATCTGGTGCAACTCGTCGGCTACATCGCCGAGAGCGGCAACGGTGCGTTCATTCTCTTTCATGATCCGGTGCAGCTCGATGGCGATGGCGTCGAGCGCCTGTAGCATCACCTGATCGACGCCTTCGGTTTCGTCGTGCTGACAAGCTGCGACGACGGTTTGCTGGCGGTCATCTTCGATGAGGGCACGAACGCGCTGTGCGAGATGATCCGCGGATTCCAGCGGTCGGATCGTAGCGGCACGACTCGGATCTTGGCGGAAGCGGAATCCCATGTGGCGTCCTTCCCCTAGGCGCTGCTCTGCTCATAATCGGTATGCAGCGCGAAGGGTTAGCGCTCTCATAACGGCGGCCGGCTCCGGGCACAGCCCGCCGGCGGCGGTATCGAGTGCGGGGGTTGAAGCCGCCTCGAAGCACACCAGCGGCACGGCCTGCTGGCGCGCCCGACCGGATCCCGAACCTGCAACCTCTGCCTGCGGGGCTCGCGCGCCACCCGACCGGGCCTGATCGCGGTCGTTGCACGATCCCCACCACGTGGTAGGGGTACCCGAGTTGATCGAGGTCGGCGAGCAACAACGCAAGCCGATCCTCGTCCACCGTTGGTAGGGGTGATTGCCTCGCAGGTGAATTCAATCGCGCACGTTGTCACCGACGTTACTGGCCGTGCGTCGCCTGATGAGCCAATCATGTCCGCAACCGATCGTTCAACGAACAGCAACATCCTCGACGGCGCGATCCGCGACGGCCGCCACGTCATGGCGGTGCGGGTCTACTACGAGGACACGGATTTCTCCGGCATCGTCTATCACGCCAACTACCTGCGCTTCATGGAACGCGGGAGGACGAACTATCTGCGCCTCATCGGCGTCGATCACCGCGCCCTGTTCGAGGCGGCGCAGGCAGAAGCGCCGGGGTTTGCCTTCGTGGTGCGCTCGATGCAGCTCGAGTTCCTGAAGCCGGCGCGGATGGACGACCTGCTGGCGGTCATCACCAAACCCGCGGAGGTGAAAGGCGCCTCGGTGACGTTGCAGCAGCAGGTGACCCGCGGCGAGGAGCTTCTGGTCGAAGCGAAGGTGCGTGTCGCGTTCGTCGCCGGCGGCCGCGCCCGCCCGATTCCGAAGCCGCTGCGCACGGCGATGGCCGCGGATCGGAGCGCGGCATCGACGTCGTCATGAACTAATCCGCGTACTCATAACTCGCGACCGTTCGGCAATCGCTGACTGATGTCCGCTTAGCCCTCACAAGCAGCGGAAAAGCGGACATGCCGGGAGGTCCGAGTCGGGCCAGGAGCCGACATCGGCTGTTCTTATTCGATCACCTTGGGGGCGCGGCGACTAGCTAGCTCGGGTCTGCTGGCGTTCGCCTCAGCCGGGATTTATTCCATTGGCCTTGATAACGGCGGCGGCAGCGGGCGTCGTCAGATACGTGATAAACGCCTTAGCGGCTTCCGCTTGTTTGGCTTTCGTGGCAACGGCCGACGTGAATATGATCTCCTGCTGCAGTTCGGTGGGAAACGGACCGACCACGTCCAGACCGGGAGCCGTCAATACGTTTATAAGAAACACTCCAAGTTCGGCCTCGCCATTCGCAACCGTCTGAACGACCTGAGCGGGCGTGGCTTGTGCCTTGGTCTTGGCTTTCATTGCCTCGCCGATGCCGAGACGTTCGAACACCCCAAGAACCTGGGCACCAGCCGCGCTCGCCGGTATGGTAGCAATCGATTGCGCCTTGAGCAGCGTCTGCTTGAGCGCGTCAGGCGTGCTTATCTCCGGTTTGGGAGCGCCCGAACGGACGGCGACGCCCAGGCCTACGCGAGCGATGTCGGTTGAGGGCCCCGAAACAAACTGAGCCTGGGCGGCGGCATCCTTGAACACCTCCCGAGGGACGACAGCAAGATCGAAAGGCCCGCCGGTCGTGACCAGCTTGATCAATTCAGGAGTGGTACCGAAACGCATGACAAGCTTATGGCCAGTGGCGGTCTCAAATTGCGCGCCGAGCTCTCTCATGGGGGCCGTCATTGCGCCGCCCGCCAAGACTTGGAGTTCGGCAGCCTGCACGTTGGCGATCGGCGACAGCACAAATGCCACACAGAGCACTGTGGTGGCTACTGTCAGCGAATGCTTCTGCATTAAAGACACCCCGTTGATTGCAGCACTCTATCGTAAGTTCGGACTAAGCATCGTATCGGCCCAAACGGTGCTTTGATAGGGGGCTGGAACCAATTGGAGCGCGCTTCCGCGAGGTGTGGCTAATGTCCGAGTTGGGTCAAAATCGACAATTTTCAAACCGAGCATAAGACTTCCGCTAACGGACGGATGGAGACGGGAATTGTTTTTGATGTTGACACCGCAAAGATGTTGAGAGCGGCTGCCCGACCGTGATTTAAGCCTCTCCAAACTGGAGCTTCGAATCTTACGCTATGAACCTGCCCGACCGTGAGTGGGCAGCCATCAAGCCGATGTCACCGCGGCCAGAGCGAGAGCGAATTTCGTCCGCGATAATCGCCCGGAGGGAAGTCCGCGACAACCGCCCTCAAGGGAAGGGGGTGAGCATTCTGCCCGGGTCACACCGCTCAGAGTTGTGTGCGCATCGGAGCGTCGTCTGCGATGGCTC
>CAVPDS010000002.1:0-482216 GCA_963702695.1 uncultured Alphaproteobacteria bacterium
ACACGTGGTTATGATTTTTCCAGGGGTTAGCCGCGTCATTCCGTGGCATAGCAGCATCGATTACAGGCACCAGCCATGTCGGCTTTCATCGGGTGCGGACAACGGCCGCCTCCCTATTGGCGCCGCTTTGGGCCACAACCGGACTCCCTGTTTGACAGCTATTACCGCGCGAATTACCATTGTAGTACCAACCAACGGAGGAAAGAAATTAGTCACAAGGGAGGGAACTGGTCATGCGGCGATCACTGGACCGGCGAAGCTTTCTCCGACATTCATGTTTGTTTGGCGGTTCGCTGCTGACGTGCAGCATTCCGCTCAATCAGTCCGCCGACGGCGCGGACGCTCGAATCGATGTGCCGACAATCGATGAGCTGACCATTCGCGAGATTACCGATACTGCTCACGACCTTTTCCTTCGACCGATCGAGGCGCCTGGTCTGGTTGTTCGCCGCACGGGCATTCCGGAAGCTCCGCAAGGAAAGACGCTGGAAAGTGAGTGGGGCTTGGCATTGCACTTGGAGTCGCGCAAGGGCCAGGAGTCGCGCCGTTACCTGCTCGATTTCGGATTTACCCCGAACGTATACGCCAACAACGTTGAGCTCCTGAAAATCGATGTGAGCCGGATAGACGCGCTGATCATCAGCCATGGTCATTACGATCACATCGGTGGTCTCATGGGGTTCCTGGAAGCCTACCGACCGCGCATGCGCAAGGGACTGCGCCTGTACACCGGCGGAGAGGACAACTTCTGCAGGCGCTTCGGCCGCAATCCGGATGGCAGCTTCGCGAATTTCGGCATTCCGTTCGACCGCGACAGACTGCGGGCGTTGGAGGTCGAGCCGGTGCTGTCGGAAATGCCCATCGTCGTGGAAGGGCACGCCTTCACGACGGGCGCAGTGCCGCGCACCAGCATCGAGCGCGTGTTGCCGAACACATGGGTGGCATATGGCGTGGAGAATAAGCTGGGCTGCGATACCAACTCCTACATGACTCACCATTTCACGGCTGAGGAGCTCGTCGGCAAGCCCGTACCCGATCAGCACTGGCACGAGCACGCGACCTGTTTCAGGTTGGGCGATCGCGGGCTTGTCGTGATCAGCTCATGCGGCCACGCCGGCATCATCAATACGCTCAGGCGCGCTCAGGAAGTCAGCGGCACAAACAAGATCTACGCGCTAGTGGGCGGCTTCCACCTCGCGCCTGCCCCGGATGATTACCTGAAACAAGTGATGGCAGAGCTGAAGAAGTTCGATATCGCCCATGTCATGCCAATGCACTGCAGCGGGCAGAACTTCATCGACTTGGCCAAACAAGAGGTTCCCGAGAAGCTGGTGCTATGCGGGACGGGAAGCAGCTTCACGTTCACCGCCTAGCGCCTTCCCGATCTCGCCCCACTGGGGCGATCAGCCATCTAGGATCGTTCCCTTCCGTTCGGGTTCGGCGATAATCTCGCCATCGGTGAAGCCGTAATTCTCGCGAAGCCGAGCGGCGACGTAATAGGTGAGTGCCGAGCGCGAGCCGTCGCCGATCTTATAATTCTCTGACACCCATTTAGTGGCAGTCTTACAGGCAGTCCAGACCTTCAAGAAACCCTTGTAAATGCGGGGCTAAAAAGTGGTGGGCGCTGTAGGGATTGAACCTACGACCTCTCCCGTGTGAAGGGAACGCTCTCCCGCTGAGCTAAGCGCCCGGGAGAGCGAGGATTTAAGGCAGGGGCCGGAGAAGTCAAGCGAGTGGCCGGCTGATCCTGACAGGCCGTCACCCTCGACTTTTGCAGAGCCGATCCAAAGACGTAAATTGGCCGGGACAAGCCCGGCCATAACGATGCGGATCGGTCGCGGCCTGTTGCCGGTGATCTCAGCCGGGCTGCGGCACCGCCGAGGCGCGGGTTTGCAGTGCGCGGATGCGGTCCGCGAGCGTGCCGCGGCTTTCGCCCCCGGTGGCGAGGGCAGGGAAGAGCGACTCGCCGCTCCCGTGCGACGTGCGGGCGGTCTCGCCGAGGATCGTGTTGATCGGCGAGGCCGGACCTTCCAGCGCGCTGGTCAGGCGCGCGACTTCGGCGGCGACGTCGTTGATGCGCTCGCGCAGAACCGCATTTTCCATGCGCTCCGAGTGCCAGCTCGACTCGGCCTGCCGCTTCATTCCTGCGATCTCGCGCTGCAATTGCTCGCGCTCGTCCTGGGCGAGCCGGAGCTGACCCTCGACCAGCGCCTTCTCGGCGCGCAGGCTTTCGGTGGTGACGCGCAGCCCGCTGTAGGCTTCCGCCAGTTCGGCGCGCAGGTCGGTTTCGCTCTTACGCGCGGTGGATGCGAGGTTGAGAAGCTGGTCGGACGAATATTCGCGCTCCGCCAGGAAACGCCCCTGTTCGTCGAGCCGGGCGCTAACCTCCTGGACGCGGCGGCCGAGGATTTCGGCCTCCGTGGTCTGTGCGACGAGCTGGCGCTCGAGCTCGGCGGCGCGGTCGCGGAATGTCTGCGACCGCTCGCGCTCGGCCGCAAGATCCACCAGCGCGGCCGCGAGGTCGGTGCTTTCGCGGGCGAGCCGGTCCTGCAGCTCGCGGGCTTCCTTCTCGTAGCTTTCGATCTGGCCCTTGAGCACTTCGGTCTGTGCGCGAATCGCGACCAGCTCGACCCGCTGGCTGTCGACCGTGACCGAGGATTCGGTGTGTTTGGCCGTCAATGCCTCGATCTCGGCGCGCGCGCGGGCAAGCTCCAGTTGGAGTTTGTTTCGCGTTTCCGCCAAAGCCTGCTCGACGGTTTGCAGCGCGCTGGTCCTGGCCTCGAGCTCCTGCGTCGTGCCGGTGAACTGCTCGTTGATTTCCTTGTCCCGCGTTTCGAACGCGAACAACTGTTCCGTCTTCTCGCCGAGCTCGAGCTTGAGGCGGCCGATCGCCTCGGTCTTCTTGCCGATTTCGGCGAGCTGAGTCGTGGTCTTCGCCTTCAACTGCTCGACGCTCATTTCCAGGCGGCGGGTCGACATCGCGAACTCGGCGCGCAGTTGATCCTTGTCGGCCTGGATTTCCGCCATCGACATCGGCGTTACGGCTTCCAGCCGCCTGGTGGTGAGCCGCACCGCCCGCGCATGCACGAGCGGAATGATTCCGATGACCAGCAAGCCCGCAACAAGGAATCCGATCGCCGCGTACATGATCGGTTCGATCATCGATTACGCCTCCTACACTGAATTTTTACCACAATGGCACGCCCGCCGGGGCGCTGCCAGCGCCTCGCGCGATTAACCTAAATTGCCGGAGAAACAATAGGAATCGCCGCGCTGCCGGGGATGCGGCGAGGCGCGCAGGCCGGGCTCAGAACGGGTTCCAGGTCGGCGCGTCGGTAAACTTGAGATAGCCCACGGCCGCGCCCAGGCGAAAGCCGAGGCCGGCGCGGATCGGCACCACGATGATGTTGCTGGCGGTCAGCGCCGTCATGCCAAAGCCGCCAATGAAATAGGCCGAGCCCTCGATGCCGCCGAAGCGCTGGTAGATCGCGTTCGTGGTGGGGAGACTATAGACCAGCATCATGGTGCGGGCGCCTTCGCCGCCAAAATCCCAGCCGACCGAGGGACCCTGCCAGAACACGCGCAGGTCACCGGCGTTCTTGGTGTAAAGGGTGCCTTCGCCATAGCGCAGCCCCGCCACGAAAGCGCCACCGCCTTCCTGTCCCAGCACGTAGCCGTTCGGCTGCCCCCAGTTGCTGACGGCCCTCTCGATCACGCTGGCAAGGCCGCGCGAGACGGTGCCGAAGAACTGATGACCGGCATTGATGAGTTCGAGCGGTGAATATTGTGGCGGCGGCGCATTCTGCGCCGAGGCCATCACCAGACCCAACCCGGCGAAGCCGAGTACGAATGCAATAGCTCGCACGAAGGCGCGCATCGGCTGCTCCGTCAAGATTGGCGATCAGGCATTGGTTGGCTTAACCCCGCGCTCACCAGCATAGCCTAGCTTTGCGGCGCAAACGCAACCAAATCAGCACATGTTCGTCAATACTATGACAGTACGGCGGCAGCAACGAAATCCCCGGTCCGCGAAATGGGCAAAATTTGTCCCAATTCTCGTCCTCATAATGGGAGGGATTGCGGCGCTGGCGTCGTCGGCGCTGGTCGATGCCGCAACGACGGAACTGATCGTTGTCGACCGTCATACCGGTCTCGCGATCAGCGGCTTTGATCCCGTGGCCTATTTCACCGATGCGGCGCCGCGGCTCGGCCTGGGCAACTTCGAGTACGAGTTTGCCGGGGTGGTCTGGCGCTTCCACAACCAGGGCAATCGCGCGGCCTTCATGGCCGATCCCAAGGTCTATATGCCGCAGTTCGGCGGTTACGATCCGGTGGCGGTCGTGCGCGGCGTCAGTGTGCCGGGAGATCCGCGGCTGTGGCTGGTGAACCGCCAGCGGCTCTATTTGTTCGATGCGCCCGATGCGCGGGAAGCCTTTGCGGCCAATCCCGACGGCGTCGCAGCCGCTGCCGAGCGTCATTGGGCGTCGGTCGTGCGCACTTTATCGCCTTGACCCTTTGCGCGAGGCGATCAGGTCGAGCCGCGTCGCTGCGGCGCGGTCGCCCCAGGCAATGAAGCCCGGCACCAGAAATCGTCCGTCGCGGCGGCCGTAGGGCAGGGGAGCGCCATCGGGGGTCGTGATCTTTCCGCCGGCGCTCGTGAGGATCGCATCGCCGGCAGCGACATCCCATTCGTGCGTGGGCGAGAGCCGTGGGTAGATGTCGGCGCCGCCTTCCGCGACGTAGCAGAATTTGACCGCCGATCCGCACACCAGCCGCTCGGTCACCGGCAGCCGCGCCAGCAGGGCTTGCGTGTGCGGATCGAGATGCGAGCGGCTGACGGTGGCAACGATGCCGCGCTCCGGCCAGGGCCGGGTGCGAATCACGGCCCGTTCGGAGGCCGCGCTCGCCGGCGCTCCCGGGTCGAGGCGCAGACGCTCCGCACCGTCGGGCACGGCACGCCAGATCAATCCATGCGCCGGCGCCGAAATGATGCCGAGGACCGGCCGGCCCGCGCAAACGATCGCCAGATTGATGGCGAACTCGTCCCGGCCGGCGACGAGTTCGCGCGTGCCGTCGACCGGGTCGACCAGGACAAAGGTATCGGCGAGCGAATCCTCCGACGTGCAGCCGCCCTCCTCCGACACGATCGGGATGCCGGGCAGCAGGCGCGCGACCCCCGCCACGATCACGGCCTCGGAGGCGTGATCAGCAGCCGTGACCGGCGACCGGTCGGGCTTGGTTTGGGTATGCAGTGCCTGCGCGCGGATCGTGAGGACCGCCGCCGCCGCCCGCGACACGAGAGTGGTGAGCTCGTCGAGAAAATGTGCGGAGAGCAGGTTGTCCAAACCATCCTCGTGGCGTTTGCCTTGGCAGAGCACGCGCGCGCGGTGTATCACACCGGCCCGAGGGCGCCACGGTGAGTCGCGCCCGGCATCTCACGAAGTTCCGCGTTCCCGCAGCTGCTCACCGGAGACCGCTTCATGTCCGGACCTGCCACTGCCGCCGCTATCGCTGCTGAACCGCTGCCGGCGCCCACGCCCGTCACCCTCGATGGCATCGACCTCGCCGCGCTCCTGTGTTCGCGCGTCTGTCACGACCTGATCAGCCCGGCTGGGGCCATCGTCAATGGCCTGGAGGTGCTGGAGGAGGAAGGGGGCGACCAGGAGACCAAGAAATTCGCGCTCGAGCTAATCAAAAAGAGCGCCAGAACAGCCTCCGCGCGGCTGCAGTTCTGCCGTCTGGCCTTCGGCGCGGCCGGCTCAATCACTGCCCAGATCGATACCGGCGATGCTGAGACGGTGGCGCGCGGCTTTGTCGAGGACGGCAAGACCAAGCTCACCTGGAACCTGGCGCGCGCCTTCTTGCCCAAAAACCGGGTCAAGCTTCTCCTCAACATGCTCATCATTGCCGGGCAGACGATCCCGCGCGGCGGCGTCCTCACCGTCGATCCGATCGGGACCGGCGAGACCATGAGTTTCCGCATCACATCGGCGGGCCAGAATGCGAGGATGGCGCAGGCGATACCGGCGCTCCTTTCGGGAGCGTCCGAGGGCGGGACGATCGATGCCCACGTCATCCAGCCCTATTACACCGGTCTGCTCGCTCGGGTCTGCGGGCTCACGGTAACGCTCACCGCCGAGGGCGATGGCGTCGTGGTGGCGGCACGCTGAAAGCCGTTCCGTTCGATGACTGGCGTCATTGCCGGGACGAGGCGGCAATGACGACCCCGGGGCTGTGTTCCGCGCCGCATTGACTAATGGAATCCTAACACACCCGCGCAAGTCGCTCTTCCGCAACTAAAATTAAACTGTTTGGCAACAGAGTGACGGGGCTGCCGACAGGCGCCGGACGGGCCGCCTTCGCTGGCGCGAGGGCTTGCGCTCCGATGGACGAACTGCTGCGGGATTTCTTGACCGAGACGAACGAGAGCCTCGACGTCGTTGACGTCGAGCTTGTGCGGTTCGAGCAGGATCCGAACAACGCCAAGATCCTCGCCAACATCTTTCGCCTCGTCCACACCATCAAGGGCACCTGCGGCTTTCTGGGACTGCCGCGGCTGGAAGCGCTCACCCACGCCGCCGAAGCGCTGATGGACAAGTTCCGCGACGGTATGCCGGTCACGCGCGACGCCGTCAGCCTAATCCTCGCGACCATCGACCGGATCAAGGCGCTGCTCGATGAGCTCGAGCGCACGCAGGTGGAGCAGCCCGGCGACGACAAGGACCTCATCGACCGGCTCGACCGCATGGTCGAGCGCGTGATGGCGCCGGTGTCGACGCCGGCGGATGAGAAGCTTCCCGCCGCCAGGATTGCCGCGCCAGCGGCGAGCGGCAAAGTCGAACGCGACGAAGAAGGCCGGATCGCCGGCCAGTCGATCCGCGTGAGCGTCGACACGCTCGAAAGCCTGATGATCACCGTCTCGGAGCTCGTTCTCACGCGCAACCAGCTTCTGGAGATCGTGCGCCAGCACGCGGAATCCGAGTTCAAGGCGCCGTTGCAGCGGCTCTCGACCGTGACCGCCGAGTTGCAGGAAGGCGTCATGAAGACGCGCATGCAGCCGATCGGCAACGCCTGGCAGAAGCTGCCGCGGATCGTGCGCGACCTCTCGACCGACCTGGGCAAGCCGATCGAGTTCGAGATGCACGGCGCTGAAACCGAGCTCGACCGTCAACTGCTCGACATCATCAAGGACCCGCTCACCCACATGGTCCGCAATTCCTGCGACCATGGGCTTGAAATGCCGGCGGAACGCCGCGCCGCCGGCAAGGCGGAAAAAGGCACGGTCCGTCTCAGCGCCCGCCACGAGGGCGGCCACATCATCATCGAGGTCGCTGACGATGGCCGCGGCCTCGACACCGCACGTATCAAGACGAAGGCGGTCGCGCGCGGGCTTGCCTCCGAAGCCGAGATCGAAAAGCTCTCGGAAGCGCAAATCCATCAGTTCATCTTCGCGCCCGGCTTCACCACCGTCGACACCGTGACGAACGTCTCGGGCCGCGGCGTCGGGCTCGATGTCGTGCGCAGCAACATCGACCAGATCGGCGGCACGATCGACGTGAAGTCGAGCGGCGCGCGTGGCACCACCTTCGTCATCAAGATCCCGCTCACGCTCGCAATCGTCTCCGCACTGATCGTGGAAGCCGCGGGCGACCGGTTCGCGATTCCGCAGCATGCGGTGGTCGAACTGGTGCGGGTGCGCGCCAATTCCGAACATCGGATCGAGCGGATCAAGGATGCGGCGGTGCTGCGGCTGCGCCACAGCCTGCTGCCGCTCGTTCAGTTGAAGTCGCTGCTGCAGATCGGCGAGCCCGATGATGCCGGCGAGAACGGCTTCATCGTCGTGATCCAGGTCGGCAGCCAGAATTTCGGCGTTGTGGTCGACGGTGTCTTCCATACCGAAGAGATCGTGGTGAAGCCGATGTCGCGGAAGCTTCGCCATATCCCCTTGTTCTGCGGCAACACGATCCTGGGCGACGGCGCGGTGATCATGATCATCGACCCGAATGGTCTCGCTCACACCATCGGGGGCGCCGTGCGGGCGCAGCAGGCGGCCGAGGACGAACGCGCGGCCGAACGCAAGGTGGAAGAAGCGAAAACCGAATCGCTTCTGGTGTTCCGCGCTGGTTCGCCGCATCCCAAAGCCGTGCTGCTCTCCCTCGTCACCCGGCTCGAAGAGATCGACGTCAGATCGATCGAAATGTCGAGCGGGCGCCCGATGGTGCAATATCGCGGCCAGCTCATGCCGCTGGTGCCCGCCGACGCGGATGCGCGCATCAAGCAGAGCGGCACACAGCCGCTGCTGGTGTTCTCCGATGGCGGCCGCTCGATGGCGCTCATGGTCGACGAGATCGTCGACATCGTCGAGGAACGGCTCGATATCGCGCTCGCGAGCGCGCAGCCGGGCGTGCTCGGCAGCGCGGTCATCAAGGGACAGGCGACCGAGGTCATCGACGTCGGTCATTTCCTGCCGCTCGCGTTCGAGGACTGGCTGTGGACGACGCCGTCCTCGGTGGCGCGTCGGTCTCTGTTGCTGGTCGATGATGCGCCGTTCTTTCGCAACATGCTGAGCCCGGTGCTGAAGGCTGCGGGCTATGCCGTGACCAGCGTCGGCTCGGGCGAGGATGCATTGGCCGCGCTGCAGAGCGGCCGCCCCTTCGACGTGCTGGTCACCGACATTGAAATGCCGGGCATGAGCGGGTTCGATCTCGCGTCGGCGGTGCGCAACGATCCGCGCATGGCGGCGCTGCCGATCATCGGATTGTCCGGATTGCTCTCGCCGGATGCGATGGAGCGCGGACGCAAGGCCGGTCTGCGCGACTACGTCACCAAGTTCGATCGCCAGGGCCTGATCGCGGCGCTCAAGGAGCGCTCGGCGGATCTGGCGGCATAGGAATACACATGAGCGCGGCAGTAGAGATCGAGTACGTGACGGCGACCGTGGGTGGCCAGTTGTTCGGCGTGCCGATCGCGCGCGTGCAGGACGTGTTCGTTCCGGAGCGGCTCGCGCGCGTTCCGCTGGCAGCGCCGGAAATCGCCGGCCTGCTCAATCTGCGCGGCCGCATCGTGACGGCCATCGACCTGCGCAAACGGCTCGATCTCGAAGCGCGCGTCGACGAACGGCCGCGCATGGCGGTCGGTATCGAATATCGCGGCGAATCCTACGGCCTGTTGATTGATGAGATCGGCGAAGTGCTCAAGCTTGCGGAATCGAGTCGCGAGGACAATCCGGTCAATCTCGATGCGCGTCTCGCCCGCGTGGCGGCCGGCGTGCACCGCCTCGAAGGCAAGCTCCTGGTGGTGCTCGATGTCGATCGCGTGCTCGAAGTCGGCGCGGTGCCAAGGGCCGCATGAACGACCGCGTCGTGTTGGTAATGGTTCGTAAGATGTGCGGGGCTGCCCGCGGAAAGCGAGGTTCAAGATGAAGACCTGTCTGGTCGTGGACGACTCGAGCGTCATCCGCAAGGTGGCCCGGCGAATTCTCGAAGGGCTGGAATTCCAGATCATGGAGGCGGAGGACGGCGAACAGGCGCTCGAAGTCTGCCGCCAGCAGATGCCGGAAGCGGTGCTGCTCGACTGGAACATGCCGAAGATGGACGGCTATGAATTCCTGCGCGGCCTGCGCCGGATGCCCGACGGCGACCGGCCGAAGGTGGTGTTCTGCACCACCGAGAATGATGTGGCTCACATCGCGCGCGCCCTGCACGCGGGCGCCAACGAGTACATCATGAAGCCGTTCGACAAGGAAATCGTCGAAGCCAAGTTCCAGGAAGTCGGGCTGATCTGATCGGCCGCGACAGAGCTGCAATGATGTACCACGTCCCGCGATGAGCCTCATCTTCGCTTCACGATCGCCCAAGGCCGCTGCGCTCGGGCTGGAACCGATCCGCGTGATGGTCGTCGATGACGCCGTTGTCGTGCGCGGGTTGCTGGCGCGCTGGATCGAAGCGGAGCCGGGGTTGCGGCTCGCGGGCTCGTTGCGCAGCGGCCGTGAAGCGATCGAGCAGATCGAGCGCGCCGATCCGCATGTGGTGATCCTCGACATCGACATGCCCGACACCGATGGGCTCGCTGCACTGCCGCAACTGCTTGCGAAGAAGCGCGACCTCGTGGTGATCATGGCGTCGACGCTGACCCGCCGCAACGCGGAAGTGAGCTTGCGGGCGCTTGCGCTCGGCGCGGCGGACTACATCCCGAAGCCCGGCACCACGCGCGAACTCACCACCTCGGCTTCCTTCCGCAGGGAACTGCTCGACAAGATCCACATCCACGCGTTGGGCCCACGCCACTGCGGCGCCGCCGGCGTTTCGCACGCGAATACACAAGAGGCTGCGTTGCGGCGGGTCGCCAGTCCGGCGATCGCGCCGGCGACTGAAGCGGAGGGAATCAGGCTGCGTCCGTTCCCGTCGGCCTGGCCGCGCGTGCTCGTGATCGGCAGCTCAACCGGCGGACCGCAGGCGCTCAACCTCGTCCTCGGCAAGCTCAACGGACTGATCGACCACGCGCCGGTGCTGATCGCCCAGCACATGCCGTCGACGTTCACCACGATCCTGGCCGAACACCTGTCGCGCGTCAGCGGCCGCGAGGCCCGTGAAGCCGTGGCCGGCGAGCCGGTCCGCGCCGGCCGCATCTATGTCGCGCCGGGGGCGCGGCACATGCGGGTCGTGCGCCAAGCCGGCGCGGCGATGATCGCACTCGATGACGGACCGCCGATCAATTTCTGCAAGCCCGCGGTCGATCCGCTGTTCTCCTCGGCGGCGGAAGTGTGGGGAACCTGGACGCTCGCCGTGGTGCTGACCGGCATGGGCTCCGACGGCGCGCACGGCGCAGCCGACATCGCAGCCGCGGGCGGCGCGATCATCGCGCAGGACGAAGCGACCAGCGTGGTGTGGGGGATGCCGGGCGCCGTTGCCCGTGCCGGGCTTTGCTCGGCCGTTCTTCCGCTCGACCAAATTGCACCCAAAGTGATTCGCCTGTTTTCCGGAGGCCGGCCGTGACGCCCCTCGACTACGATTATCTCCGCAAGCTGCTGAAGGAACGATCCGGTCTCGTGCTCTCGGCCGAGAAGCAATACCTGGTCGAGAGCCGGCTCTTACCCGTCGCGCGCAAGGCCGGCGCGGCCGGGCTCGCCGAGCTTGTCAGTCGGCTCAAGGAGCCCCATGCGCAGGCGCTTACGGTCGAAGTGGTCGAAGCGATGATGACGAACAAGTCTTTCTTTTTCCGCGACAAGATTCCGTTCGGTCAGTTCCGCGACCTGATGATGCCGGCGCTGCTCAACGCCCGCGTGATGCAGCGCCGCATCCGCATCTGGTGCGCGGCCGCTTCGACCGGGCAGGAACCTTATTCGCTCGCGATGGCGCTCAAGGAAATGGCGTCCCGGATCGCCGGCTGGCGCATCGAGATCATCGCCACCGATCTCTCGACCGAAGTGCTCGAGAAGGCCAAGGCCGGCGTCTACAGCCAGTTCGAAGTGCAGCGCGGGCTGCCGATCCAGCTCCTGATCAAGTATTTCACGCAGACCGGCGACAGTTGGCAGATCGCGCCCGAGATCCGCGCCATGGTGCAGTTCCGGCCGCTCAACCTGCTCAACGATTTTGCTCACCTCGGCATGTTCGACATTGTGTTCTGTCGCAACGTGCTCATCTATTTCGACCAGAACACTAAGATCGACGTGCTCGAGCGCATCGCGCGCATTACCGAGCGCGACGGCTATCTCGCGCTCGGCGCAGCCGAGACGGTGGTCGGCCTCACCGACTGTCTTCAGCCGGTGCCGGACACGCGCAGCCTTTACGCTCCCAATCAAGCCGCGCGTAAACCGATCGCCGGCGTAGCCGCGCCGCTGCTCAAGGTGGTGGGCGGCCCGCGCTGACAATTCTTTCTTCCTCTCTCCCGCTTGCGGGGGAGGACGATCGCGCGAAATGCGATTGGGAGGGTGCCTGCTGAATTCAATCAGTATACAATTTGAATCTCAGCAAGCCCCCTTCTACCCTCCGGCAAGCGGGAGGGGGGCTTACGGTAGGTTTGCCGCCCGCGTCAGAATCATCAGTTCAAGCTGAACGTTTCAATCCCAAGCCGGCGCGCGGCCCTTGGGACTGACGAGCCGGCCGTCGGGCCGCCTGAGCGCGTGGATGCGCGCCATCTCGGCGTCGGTAAGCGCGAAGTCGAACACTGCCAAGTTTTCTGCCGCTCGTTGCGCCGACGTCGTGCTCGGGATCGCCGCGACGTTCGGCTGCTGCACCAGCCAGCGCAAAGCGATTTGCGCCGGCGTCTTGCCTTTGGCGCGCGCGATCTCACCGAGCGCGGGATCGATGAGTAGCCGTCCGCGCCCGAGCGGACAATAGGACACGAACGCCATCCCGCGCGTGCGGCACATGTCCAGCACCTTGCTCTGGTCGAGCCCGACGTGATACTCCGCCTGCAGAGCGGCGAGCGGCTCCGGACACAACGCGATTGCCTGGTCGACCAGCGCGATGTTGAAATTGGCCACGCCGATGTGACGCGTGAGCCCGCGCCGTTTCATCTTCGCGAGCGCGCCCATGGTTTCGGCAAGCGGCGTGTCCGGCAGCAGCCAGTGCACCATAAGCAGATCGACATAGTCGACGCCAAGCGCCTTGGCGCTCGTTTCGGTCGAGCGCTCGAAATCGTCGGCGTGCAGGTCCTCGTGCGACACCTTGGTGGTGAGAAAAATCTCTCCGCGCGGCACGCCAGATGCGCGAATGCCTTCGCCGACGCCTTCTTCGGTGCCATATTTGCGCGCCGTGTCGATATGTCGATACCCCGCGCGCAGCGCCGCCGCGACGATGGCGCCGCAGTCCGCGCCCATGGCGCCGCCGGTACCGAAGCCGATCGCAGGAATCTGGGCGCCGTGGGCGGCGATCGTGTGAGGGGAAGAGGATGACATAGCGATTGATTGACCCTTATGGACGCATGGTCGCACTGTGGAAGCTGGCGATATTGCTCCAAGCAGATTTCTTATCAGACGTGAAGTCGGTTGGCGTCAAAAACGTGGGCACGAGATATGACGCGACGAGCAGTTCACTTCGGGTGTCCCAAGTGGATGTCGGTGGTGGTGACCCGGAAAGGTTGAAGACCCAGACCCTTTATGTTTTGATGAACCTGCCTTGCTGGAGGGTAATATGGAGTTGCTTTGTCGGGCTCCCTGGAATGGCTTATTTGTCTGGACCGATGGCACGGTCAGTTATTGCGGCCGAACCCACGCACAAGGCAATCTCACGCGACAAACCTTCCGAGAGTTCTGGAACTCGGCGGCTGTGAGGCAGGTGCGTTCTCAATTCTTGCAAGGAAAATACATCGAGTTCTGGGTGTCCCCCTACCTGCTGTTGGCTTACTGCTAAGCATCCGACGATGTTTGTGCGGTACTTTGACGAGCGTCCGATTTTAGCTGAATGCGAAGCACCCGCGGATGCTGGGACGGCAGCTGTTCTATTTGACCCGCCTAAGAGCTACTCTGACAACACGAAATTGATCGAAAAGGAAATCGATGCGCGCTGCTCGTCAACAGAAGGTTTTCCTAGCACCTTGTCGATTTCACTTTCAAATTATTGTTCATTGCGATGCCCAATGTGTTGCTTCGGTATCGTTCCGCCGGATCAGAAGAAGGTGACAGCGAGGCTGGTCGCGCCGGTTGTTCTTGAGCAACTCAAGGAGATTTATCCTTTCCTCTCTCGTGTGGATCTTGTCGGGGGCGAGCTATTCGACATTCCATTTGAAGAGAATCCGCTCGTTCAAATCTTAACAGACATTGCTGCGGCCGGTGCCAAAAACCTGCGGATTACGCTCACCACCAACGGCCAGCATCTCAGTGAACGCTGGGCCGAATTTCTGCTGCAATTTCCCTTCATCGATATCATCGCCTTTTCGGTGGATAGTTTTAATCCAGAGGTTTATGCCCGCACGCGGGTGATGGGCTCGCTGGACCGCGTCCGCCGGAGCATCGGCAACGTTCAGGAAGCAAAGGCTGTCCGCGGTCTAGACCAGCCGCTGATACGGCTGAACATGATTCTAGGGGTTCATACTCATGAGGGCATTCTTGAGTTCGTTGAAAACGCCAGACATTTGGGGGCGTCCGAAATCGAATTTCAAAAACTCGTGTTTATGGGTCGCCCGGAATTCTTCGCCGAGAACAACCTCTTTCAGCCGCAACATGCGGACAAGTTGATCAAGATGTGGGGCGACCTTGTTGCTGCGCTCGTTGAAATTCCATCGAATGCTGCAGAGACGATCGGAATGATCGAAGCGTATCTGTCGCACCTGGGCGCTCGCGACGAATTGGTCGGTTCATACGGACGGATCCCCTTTGGGGCTCAATACGCTCAAGACAGCTATGTTTTTCCGGTGTGCGATACTCACGAGGTTTCTCAGGAGTTTGTTGCGCGCCGAAACAGTGTGTCGCGGATCAAATTTGTTCCCGGCACCCTTCAACGGACCAATAATTGCAAGGTTGTGGTCGCGATCGAGGAGGGACAAAAAGTCCTTGCGCAAAACGTCGTTGACGCAAGAACCTTCACCGACAATGCATGGACTTCCGTGGACATGCCGATGATCTCGCTTGAGCGCGGGCGGGGCTATCGGCTGGTCATTCGCTCGCCAGATGCGCCGGGAATTGACGATTGCATTGCCGTCCGTTGCTCCAAGAACGGAAATGGTATGAAGTTCGACGGCCGCCCGCACGATGGCGAGCTCGCATACATGATCTTCTAGCTGCTCATCTCTAGTCCGATACCTTTGGTGCCCGTAAAACTCGTCGGTAGATTACGGGCGACCTCGCCCAGCTCTCCCTCAAGCGCAGACGGGTTGCCGCAGTGGACCGATCAGGGGGACGGTAGTTTCGGCAATACTTTCTGTTGCGTCAACGTTGCCGATCCCCCGTATCGGGCTCGCGGCAACGGCTCGGCCGGCGACGGGACAATCTTCCTTGCAGCTCTGCAGGAAGCCTCTGCAGCCGGTAAGGCGCTATTCATTCCCGATGGCAAGTTTTAGCCAAAATCATTTCCAACTCATGACCGACGCGTCGTCAGTGCCGCGTCTCGGCATGTCCGCTCGGGGGCTTGTAACGGCCTAGCTCAAAGCAAAACCCCGCCTTGCGGCGGGGTTTGGATTTTCGTGTGATCGCTGCAAGCTACGCCGGGATTCTTGCCTCGTCCTCGCTCGGCTCGCGCAGCACGTAGCCGCGGCCCCAGACCGTCTCGATGTAGTTCTTGCCCTGCGAGGCGTTCGCTAGCTTCTTGCGCAGTTTGCAGATGAAGACGTCGATGATCTTCAGTTCCGGCTCGTCCATGCCGCCGTAGAGATGGTTGAGGAACATCTCCTTGGTCAGCGTCGTGCCCTTGCGCAGCGAGAGGAGCTCCAGCATCTGGTACTCCTTCCCGGTCAGATGCACGCGGGCGGACTGGACCTCGACCGTCTTGGTGTCGAGATTGACCACGAGGTCGCCGGTCTGGATGACTGATTGGGCGTGGCCCTTGGAGCGACGAACGATCGCGTGGATGCGGGCGATCAGTTCGTCCTTGTGGAACGGCTTGGTCATGTAATCGTCGGCGCCGAAACCGAGGCCGCGCACCTTGTCCTCGATCCCGGCAAGGCCGGAGAGAATGAGGATAGGGGTCTTGACCTTGGAGACCCGCAGCGACCGCAAGACCTCGAAACCGGACATGTCCGGCAGGTTAAGGTCGAGCAGGATAATGTCGTAGTCGTACAGCTTGCCTAGATCGACGCCCTCTTCGCCCAAATCCGTCGTGTAGACATTGAAGCTCTCGGATTTGAGCATCAACTCGATGGATTGAGCGGTGGCGCTGTCGTCCTCGATCAGCAATACGCGCATGCCAGTCCCCTTCCTCGCCGCGTGGGGCTTTAAGGTCGGCACGCCGCAGCGGCGGCCCGTGAAAACGCTTTGGGACAACCGACTCGGAAGCTTAACGACACATGGTTAACAAAACCTGATTCCCGGACAAAAAGTACCCCTGGGCAAATTCCGACGAATCGCCCTAAGATATTGCACGGGAGCTTGTTTTTTGTCACGCGTCACTTCACATCCGAGTTGAGGAGTCGGCCCTAACTGACTCGCAAGCCTGAGTGCCCGCCGTCCAAGCCAGGCGCGGACCGACGGTCCCACGGACGGTGACGCAATTATTAACGACGCGGGTAAACACAAAGTTAAGGCCGTTAAGGACCGGGGCGAAGTTTTGGCTGGATAGCGGCGATTAGCACATGAAAGCGCTGGCGGAGCAGATCGCGGAACTTGACGGGGCCGAGACCTATGGCCGGGTCGTGGGGGTGCGTGGACTCATGGTCGAGGTGGCCGGGCCGATCCACGCGATGTCGGTCGGCTCCCGGGTGGTGATCGAGACGGGCGACGGGGACGGGATCCGCTGCGAGGTGGTAGGATTCTCCGGCGCCAATGCGCTGCTGATGCCGTTTGCCGCCCTTGAAGGAGTGCGGCGCGGCTGCCGGGCTTTGGTTACCTCGGTGGCTGCGGCGGTGCGGCCTTCACCGCGGTGGCTCGGGCGGGTGGTCAACGCGATGGGCGAGCCGGTCGACGGCAAGGGGCCGCTCCCCGCCGGTCCCGCACCTTATCCCTTCCGCAATGCGCCGCCGCCGGCGCATGCGCGCCGGCGGGTGGGGGCGCCGCTTGATCTCGGCGTGCGGACGCTCAATACCTTCCTCACCTGCTGCCGCGGGCAGCGGATGGGCATTTTCTCCGGATCAGGCGTCGGGAAATCGGTGCTGCTCTCGATGCTGGCGCGCAACGTCGCCGCTGACGTGTCGGTGATCGGGCTGGTCGGCGAGCGCGGGCGCGAGGTGCAGGAATTCCTGCAAGACGACCTCGGCGCGGAGGGCCTCGCGCGCTCGGTCGTGGTGGTCTCGACCTCCGACGAGCCTGCGCTGATGCGCCGGCAGGCGGCCTATCTCACGCTGGCCATTGCCGAATTTTTCCGCGACGCGGGCAAGGACGTGCTGGTGCTGATGGATTCGGTCACCCGCTTCGCCATGGCGCAGCGCGAGATCGGGCTTTCCGCCGGCGAGCCGCCGACCGCCAAGGGCTATACGCCGACTGTGTTCACCGAGCTGCCGCGGCTCCTGGAGCGCGCTGGGCCGGGCACCGAGCAGGGCACGATCACCGGCCTGTTCACAGTGCTGGTGGACGGCGACGACCATAATGAGCCGGTCGCCGATGCCGTGCGCGGCATCCTGGACGGCCATATCGTGATGGAACGCCAGATCGCCGAACGCGGCCGTTATCCGGCTATCAACGTGCTGAAATCGATTTCGCGCACGATGCCGCGTGCGGCCGACCAAGCCTATCTGCCAGTCATTACCCGGGCGCGGCAGGTGCTGGCGACCTACTCCGACATGGAGGAACTGATCCGGCTCGGCGCCTACCGCGCCGGATCGAGCCCGGAGGTCGACGAGGCGATCCGGTTGCACCAGCCGCTGGAGGCGTTCCTGGCCCAGGCTAAGCATGAGGCCACCAGCCTTGGGCAGGGATATCAACGCCTTGCGCAAATTCTCGGGTCCCTGGAAATAGAAAACTAAGATTATTGCGCCACACTCGCGACTTCGGGGTTGTTCGCCCAGCGGGGCTGCCGGCCGTTGTCCGGCGGTCACAGCGTTCCGGGGCTTCGGGGGAGTAAGAGTCGATGAAGTCGCGCGAGACCATCATTCGCCTGAAGAAATTCCAGGTCGACGAGAAGCGCCGCCGGGTCGCCCAGATTGAGGGCATGATCGCCGAATTCGAGCGCATGGCGACCGATCTGGACCGTGAAATCAAGGCCGAGCAGGACCGTGCCGGCATCCACGATCCCGGCCATTTCGCCTATCCGACCTACGCCAAGGCGGCGATGAACCGGCGTGAGAACCTGAAGCGTTCCGCCGATGAGCTTAAAGGTCAGCTTGAAGACGCCAAGGCGCAACTCGGCGAGGCGTTCGAGGAGATGAAGAAAGTCGAGCTCCTCGACGAGCGCGACCAGGCTCGCGAGCGCGAGGAAGAGCTCGCCCGCGAGCAGGCGGCGCTGGATTCGATCGGCCTGCTCCGCCACGCCCGCTGACCGCCCGGACGCGGCGGCGAGAAATAATTCCTAGACTTTGCGACATAGACGCCAACGCCGCAACGGTGTGGCGACCATATGGAAGTCCACAAAATGTGGGCAGGGGTCGATGTGGACCCGGACGGTGGTTTTGAGTCCATAACGCCGGCGCCGAGTCCATCGCTCCAAACGGCAATCATGTATCATCGCGCGCCCATAACAACCGAGGAGGAAACCATGCGTGGAGTGATGCTTGCCGGGACGATCGCGGCTCTCGTCGCGATGAGCGCGACATCGGCGTTTGCGCAGCAGCCGAAGACCGGGCCGGCGCATACGACGCGGTTCTTCACTACGCCGCTTGAGAAGGATCCCTCGCGCGAGGTGAAGATGCAAATGCAGTTGCACGAGCCCGGGCCGGGCAACCCATATCACACGCATGATGGCGATCAGTGGGAGGTGGTGCTCGACGGCGAGATCACCTTCATGGTGCGCGGACAAGAGCCGCGCGTGCTCAAGGCCGGCGAGTGGGTCTACATCCCGCGCGGCACCGTGCATCGCAACGAGAACCGCAGCGGCAAGCAGACGCGCACGATCGAGCTCGTGATCGCCGACAAGGGTAGGCCGCCGGTCACCCCCGCGTCGGCGCAGTGAGCTTGGCCGGATGGGTTGAGCGCCCATCCCATGGGCTAGGGGCTGCGATCCCACCGCTGCTCCCTGGCGCAAGACCAGCGCGGGCGTGGGGTCGGCGGCCCGACAATTCCGACCCCGTTTTTCGCCTCCCCTCGACAGGGCGCGCTCGGCGGCGATAAACATGGCCCCGGAGAGGGGCCCTTCGTTGATGATGTCGCCGGTTGAGATCACCTGGCTGCTCGCCGCCGTTGCCAAGCGCGACGCGGAGGCATTCGAGCGCCTCTATGAGGCCACCCGTGCCAAGCTCTATGGCGTGGTGCTGCGCATCCTGCGGCGGCACGACCTCGCCTGCGATGTCATGGAGAACGTCTACCTGCAGGTCTGGCGCACCGCCGGCGAGTTCGATCCGGCGCTGTACAATCCGATCGCCTGGATGGTGGCGATCGCGCGCCGCCGCGCCATCGATCTCGTGCGCGCGGTTGACCGCGGCGATGCCGAGGTCGAGCCCGAGATCGAAGACACCGACAGTCCCGGCGTGCTGCCGCGGCGCGAGCTGAGCGACGAGCTCAAGCGCCTGCTCACCTGCATTGGCCGGCTCGAGCCCGAGGCCCAGCGCATGCTGCTGCTCGCTTATTACGGGGCGTTCTCGCGCGACCAGCTCGCCGACAAGCTCGACATTCCGCCTGCCTACCTCAAGGTGTCGCTCCGGCGCAGCCTGTCCGAGATCGAGCGATGTCTGACATCCTGAACGACGACGACAAGGGCGCGCTGGCGGCCGAATTCGTGCTCGGGACGCTCGACGCGCCTGAGCGCGCGGGGGCCCAGCAGGTGCTCACCAGCGACCGCAGCTTCATCGCCATGGTGAAGATCTGGGAGCGCCGGTTCGGCGAATTGCACTTGATGGTCGAGCCGGTCGAGCCGGATCCGCAGCTCTGGCATCGGATCCGGGGGCGGATCGTGGCCGATGGAGGCGGTGCGCCGGCGGCCGCTGCGGTTCCGGCGGGGACCGGTGTTGCTGCCATTTCACCGCCAGCGCCTACGCCTGCGGTGGCCGAGGGGGTTGCCCCGGTGGCGACGGAAGGGGAGGCTGTGACCGCGCCGGCCGCGCCGGGCCTAGCCGCAGATGCTGCCGCCGAGCCTGCGGCTGCGCCTGAGCCGCTGGCGGCCGAAGTCGAAGCGTTGAAGGCGGAGATGGCCGGTGTCCCGGTGCCGGACCCTACCGAGCGCGGCGTCGAGGCGGTGGCCGAAGCTGCTCCAGCGGACGAGGCTGCTCCCGCGGAAGGGGCTCCAGTAGTAGCGGCTGAGCCGATGGTCCCGGTGGCTCCCGTACGCGCGCCCGATCCGACGATCGCGCTGCCGGCGGAGGACCGCCGGGCCGGTGTTCCCGACAAAGTGTATCGCTCGCGGCGCCGCTGGCGGGCGATTGGCGTCTTTATGACCCTGGTCGCGTTTGCGCTCGGCGGTCTGATCGCGGCATGGCGCTACGCACCCGAGCGCCTGCCGCCGCAGCTTCGGCCGCTGGCGATCCTGCAGTTTCGGCTGTCGCCACCCCCGCGCCCCGCGCCGGTCCGTTCGCCGGCGCCGCCGGACTCGCAGTTCGACGAATAACGAATAACAGTTGAATCCACGTCATGGCGGGCGTGTCCCGGACATCTCGATTCCGAAGGCACGTCGCCGGCCATCGGGATTACCGGGACAAGCCCCCAATGACGTATGAGGCAAAAACAAAAGCGCGCCCGGGTGGGGGCGCGCTGAGTTATTGGAGGTAGTTGGGTAGATGGTAGGGAAACTGTCAGCGAACGGTGTTGGCGTCGGTGGTCGAAGCCGTTACCGGCTTACCGGCCTTTATGACGCTTGCTTCCATCCGGGAATTGGTCGTGTCGGTCATCCGCGCCGCAATGCCGATCCCGGCCACCATGGTGGCGCAAACCAGCGAAAGGACCACGATCTTGAGGTGGGTCGTGCGATCCGCGGTGAACATCGAGGAGTTATTCATGGCACCCGCTCCGTTCTCATCCGGTTAGTCGTGGCACCCGGCAAAAAGGTTCACAGACAGTTACGATGGAGTTCACACAAACTTTCGCCGACACAAACTCCACCCCCCGCCCAACTGGGCGAGCAGCAGCTCCCCGTCCCATTGCCCTTGATCAGCTACGAACGTAGTAGTTGCTGGCTTGTTCCACAGGGGTGCTCACGGAACCTTGACTTACCGTGATAATTGACTCCGCCCGCCGCTTCGGTGACAAGCGCGTAAGTCTTTGATTGATCCTCAAAAATCTGGAAAAAATGACCGCCGTTACGTTGCAATCGGAAACCCCCGCCAAGAAGTCCTTTCGCGAAGTCTGGCTGATCACCATCGGCCACGCATTAACCCATTGGTATCCCGCAACTTTCTATCTACTTCTGCCGCTGATCGGGAAGGAGCTGGGCTTAAGTTATGTGCAGATCGGCTCGATTTTGACCGTCCAGGCCTCGGCTGGCGCGCTTTCCAACATCCCGGGCGGGCTGTTTGTCGATTCGGTGGGCAAGAAGGGCTTCCTGATGGCGACCGCCCTGTTCTGGGTCGGCGCGCCCTACCTGCTTATGGGCTTCAGCCATGATTATTGGACATTGCTGACCTGCGCCGGCCTGGTCGGAATTGGTAACAATCTCTGGCACCCCACGGCGATCCCGCTCCTGGCCGAGCGCTTCCCGGAGCGGAAGGGCCTCGCGGTCTCGATCCATGGCATGGGCGGCAATCTCGGCGACGCGATCGCGCCGTTCGTGGCCGGCAGCCTGCTTGCCTACCTCTCGTGGCGCACCGTCGTCATCGTCAACGTGGTGCCGGGGATCGCGATGGCGATCGTGATCCTGCTCTCGCTCGGCTCGCTGCAGGGCGAGGGCCGCGCGGCGAAGCCGAAGCGCACGCTGGGCTCGATCCTGGGCGATTTCAGCAAGCTGCTCAGCAACCGGACGCTCATTTTCCTCTGCGGCAGCTCGGTCTTTCGCTCGATGACGCAGAGCACGCTGATGACCTTCCTGCCGATCTTCCTGGCGACCCAGATGGGCTATTCGCCGGTCTGGATCGGCGCCTGCATGGCCGGCCTGCAGATCGCCGGCTTCACCGCCGCGCCGATCGCGGGCCACCTGTCCGACCGCATGGGCCGGCGGCAAATCGTGGTCAGCAGCATGACCACCTCCGGCGTGGTGCTGCTGTTCATGGCGCTCGCCGGCAATTCGCCCTGGTTCGTGTTCTTCATCGCCATCCTCGGCTTTTTCCTGTTCGCGATCCGCGCGGTGCTGCAAGCTTGGCTGCTCGACGCGACGCCGCCGAACATGGGCGGCTCGGCGATCGGACTGCTGTTCGCGATCCAGGCGGTCGGCTCGGCCAGCGGACCGATCACGGGCGGCGTGCTCGCCGATCACTTCGGACTATGGGCGGTGTTTTACTTCCTCGCCGGCACCATCATCTTCGCCAACATGTTCATGTTCTTCACCCCGCCGATCGAGCGCCACCGCTTCGAGGCCGTGGCGGCGGAGTGAGGGTTGCTGCTCCGCCTGGGCAACCCGCGGACGGATGGCAGCCGCGGCGCATGCACGTTATGATCGCATAAGTGGGCATTTGTTCGCCCACGATCGGCCGCGTCGAAGGTGGGCGGTCGTGACGGGTACGGTCTTCTCATCAATTGCGCGGGCCAGTAGAGCCGTAGCCCGGATGAAGCGAAGCGAAATCCGGGTCCGTTGTGTTGCGTACGAGAAACCCGGATTGCGCTTCGCTCCATCCGGGCTATAAGCGGCCGCCGCGCTCAAATGCTTCCCACGGTCCGCAGTCGCGCGCGCGGGTGGATTTCCGCTTGCGACATCACCGGGGTCTGGGCGCGGAAGCGCTCGACGATGCCGCGCACGAAGGGGCGGATGCCGGTCGAGGTCACCAGCACCGGGGCTTCGCCGCCGCGCGCGGCTTCCTCGAAGCGCTCGCGCACCAGCGTGATGAACTCGGTCAGCCGCGAAGGCTGCATGGCGAGGCTGCGGTCGTCGCCCTGGCCGACGATCGACTCGGCGAACGCCTGCTCCCACTTGGCGGTGAGCGCGATCAGCGGCAGGTGGCCGGCAGGCGTCGTGTACTGCGCGCAGAGCTGGCGCGCGAGGCGGGCGCGGACGTGCTCGGCGATCGTCGCCGGGTTGCGGGTGGCGGAAACCGCCTCCGCGACGCCCTCGAGGATGGTCGAGAGATCGCGGATCGACACGCGCTCGGCGAGCAGGTTCTGCAGCACGCGCTGGATGCCGGACATCGTGATCTGCGACGGCACGATGTCCTTGATCAGCTCGCTCTGCTCCTTGGGCAGATCCTTGATCAGCTTTGTCACTTCGGCATAGGAGAGGATTTCGGCGACGTTGGCCTTGATCAGCTCGGTGAGGTGGGTCGACATCACGGTCGCGGCGTCGACTACGGTATAGCCCTTGAGCGCGGCCTCTTCCTTGAGCGCGAGATCGATCCAGGTCGCGGGCAGGCCGAAAGTCGGCTCGATGGTGTGGATGCCGGGCAGCCCGACCTGCCCGCCGTTGGGGTCCATCACCATGTGCTGACCCGGCCAGATGCGCCCGCTGCCGGCTTCGACCTCCTTGATCTTGATCACGTAGGTGTTGGCGTCGAGCTGCACGTTGTCGAGGATGCGCACCGCCGGCATCACGAAGCCCATCTCGACCGCGAGCGAGCGGCGCAGCGCCTTGATCTGCTCGGTGAGCCGGTCGGTCCCATCCGGGGAATTGACCAGCGGCAGCAGCGCATAGCCGAGCTCGATCTTGAGGTCGTCGATCTTGAGCGACGCCGAGATCGGCTCCTCGGTGGGCGTCGCGGTCTTGGCGGTCTCGACCTTCTTGGCGTCGGTGACCAGCGCTAGCTTCTGGCGCTTGTTGATCGTGAAGGCGAGCGCGCCCGCCCCGCCGCCGAGCAGCAGGAACGGCAGCATCGGGATGCCGGGCAGGATCGCCATCACCAGCATTACCGCCGACGACATGCCGAGCGCCTGCGGGTAGCCCGAGAGCTGCTTCATCAGCGCCTTGTCGGCGGCGCCCGCGACGCCGGCCTTGGAGACCAGGAGGCCGGCGGCGGTCGACACGATCAGCGCCGGGATCTGCGTCACCAGTCCGTCGCCGACGGTGAGCAGCGTATAGGTGCGCGCCGCGTCGCTGAAGGAAAGCCCCTGCTGGGCGATGCCGATGATCGCCCCGCCGATGATGTTGACGAACACGACGAGCAGGCCGGCGATGGCGTCGCCGCGCACGAATTTCGAGGCGCCGTCCATGGCGCCGAAGAAGCCGGATTCATCTTCGAGCTGGCGACGGCGGCGGCGGGCCTCGATTTCGTCGATCATGCCGGCCGAGAGATCGGCATCGATCGCCATCTGCTTGCCGGGCATGGCGTCCAGGTGGAAGCGCGCGGCGACTTCCGCGATGCGGCCCGAGCCCTTGGTGATGACCACGAAGTTCACGATCACCAGGATCGTGAACACGATGATGCCGATGACGAAATTGCCGCCCATCACGAAGTGGCCGAACGCCTCGATCACGTGGCCGGCGGCGTCGGTGCCTTCGTGCCCGCGCGAGAGGATGAGCCGGGTCGAGGCGAGGTTGAGCGAGAGCCGCAGCATGGTCGCGATCAGCAGCACGGTCGGGAACGCGGAGAATTCGAGCGGCGCCTGGATGAACAGCGACGTCATCAGGATCAGGACCGAGAGGATGATCGAGATCGCGAGCGCCATGTCGAGCAGCGTCGCCGGCAGCGGCAGGATGAGGACGACCAGGATCGCCATCACGCCGACGGCGAGCGCGATGTCGCCGCGCTTGAGCCAGCCACCGAGATCACCGAGGCCCGCAAGGGCCATCCCGCCAACGCCGTTCACGCTGTCCCCTTCGTCCGTCGTTCCTCCGGACGCGCCGCGTCGCGCCCGGTCATGGGCGTGAAACGATTGCGCGGCGGCCGCGAGGCCGCTCGGCCGAATAAGGGGTGCCGCGTCCACGGTCCGTCCCCGGCAAGGTTTGCCAAATCAGCCCATCCCGGCAAAATTTGCCCAGTTTGTGGTTAGCGTGAGGTTAACGGGACAGCGGGTTGCGCGATGCGACGCTTCTGTCGTCCCCACGAAGGCGGGGACCCACACCCTCCGAGGTAAGAGTTTTTCCCCGGCCGCTGCACAAATCAGAGGACACGGCGTAGGGGTCCCCGCCTTCGCGGGGACGACGGAGAACACGCGCCTACCGCACCGGAAAGTCGAAATACTGCTTGGGAAATGGCTCGCGGGCGAGGGTGAAGTGCCACCACTCCTCCTTGTAGGGGAGGAAGCCGCGGTGCTGCATGGCGGCGGCGAGCAGTGCGCGGTTTTGCCGGGCTGGTGCGCTCACGCTCATGTCGGAGGGCCAGGATTTCGGACTGAACAGGTCGAACGGCGTGCCCATGTCGAGTTCACCGCCGTCGGCGCGGTGCACCAGCGTGAGATCGAGCGTCGAGCCGCGCGAGTGACCCGACCGGTCGGCGATGTAACCGAGCTTGAACAGGTCGCGCTTGTCGACGTCGGGAAAGAATTCGGCTTTGCCGCGCTGGTCGGCGAGATCGCGCGCCCAACGCATGAAATGCGCGACCGCGCGCGCCGGCCGGTAGCAGTCGAACACCTTGAGCCCGAGCCCGCGCGCCGCGAGATCGCGCTGCACAGCCGCGAGCGCCGCGCCCGCCTCCCGCGTGACCAGGCAGCGCGGCTGCTCATAGCCATCGATCCGTTCGCCGACGAAATTGTGTGCGCTCGCGTAGCGCATCTCGATCGCCAGCCCGGGCACCACGCTTCCGGCGTCGACGAAGCTTTTCGGCAGCGCCTCCTGCGCGCGCGCCGGCGTCGGCGCGAGCCATAGCGCGAACACGATCGCGACGCGCGGCATGATCTCCGGCATGGCCCATCGCTAACATGAAAACCGGCGGCGACGCGCGGGCTGATTTCATGCGGTCAAGAAATGCTCTACTCTCCGCGCAGGGGCGCCGGAGAGCTCTGCCATGAGAACGATGACGATCGCGGTTGCGGTGGTGGCGGCAATGGCCTTTTCGGCCGCGCGCGCACAGCCGGTTCCCAAGCAGGATGACAAGGCGAATGCCGCCGGCGGCTATTCGCCGGGCCTCGGCGAGATCATGACGCTGCAGCAGATGCGGCATTCAAAACTCTGGTTCGCCGGCAAGGCGCGCAACTGGGGTCTTGCCGACTACGAGGTCGACGAGCTCAAGGAAGGTTTCGAGGACGTGGCGAAACTGTTTCCGAAAGTGAACGACGTCGCGACCGCGCCGGTGATCGAAGGCATCACCAGCAAGCAGATCGCCGACCTCGAAAAGGCGGTCGAGGCGAAGGACCGCACCAAGTTCGCAAGCGCGTTCGACCAACTCACCGCGGCCTGCAACGGTTGCCATCAGCAGACCAAGCACGGCTTCATCGCGATCCAGCGCCCGACCGCGCTGCCCTATACCAACCAGGTTTTCGCGCCTACCCGCAACGCCGAGCCGGCGCCAGGCCGTCATCGCTGAGTACCGGTTCACCGTCGTCCCCGCGAATGCGGGGACTCATAATCTCCGAGGCCGCGATGAAGACGTTGCTGAACTGCCTGTTGTTCGCGACAGCGCTGCTTCCGGCCGCGGCGCTGGCGCAGGAGACGACGGTGCACATCGGCAATGCGCCGTCGATCTCCGCGGGTGCGATCCTGATCGCGAACGAGCGCGGCTACTTCAAGGATGCCGGCATCAAGATCGCGATCGAAAGTCTCGACACGGCGGCGAACGCGATCGCGCTGCTGGCGCAGAATCACTTCCAGATCGTCGAGGGCGGGATCGCCGCCGGCTATTTCAACGCGATCGAGAAGAAGCTTCCGGTCACCATCGCCATGGCGCGGGTGTCGACGCCGCTCGGCCATCAGATCATGCTGCGCGCCGACCTCAAGGATCAGGTGAAGCAGATCCGCCAGCTCAAGGGGCGCGTCATCGCCACCAACGGGCCGGGCTCGGTGTCGACCTACGAGATCGGCAAGATCCTCGAGACCGGCGGCCTTTCGCTCGCGGACGTCGACATCAAGGTCATCCCGTTCGCGCAATATCCGATCGCCTTCGCCAACAAGGCGATCGACGCGGCGCTCGCGATTGTGCCGTTCAGCTCGCAGCTCCAGGGCCAGGGCCTCGCAATTCCGTTCGCGGACACCGATACGCTGGTGCGGCCAAGCCCGATGACGATCTCGGTCAACATGATCAACACCGACTGGGCGCAGCAGAACCCGGAGGTCGCGCGCAAGTTCTACCTCGCGGAGCTGCGCGGCGTGCGCGACTACTGTCAGGCCTATCACCACGGCGCGATCCGCAAGGAGATCATCGACCTGCTGGTGAAGAGCGGCACCGAGCGCCGTCCCGAACTGCTGCAGCAGTATCCTTGGCCAGCGCGCGATCCGACCGGCAAGATCAATACCGCGAGCCTGATCGACATGCAGGACTGGTTCATGAAGAACAAGTTCGTCGGCACGGCCTCTCCAGCCGATCGGCTCGTGAACCTCGCCTACGTCAACGCGGCCGCACAGCAGCTCGGTCCGTTCGTGGTCGAGAACAAGGCGAGCAAGCTCGCCGGCTGCCGGTGAAGGTTTCGACAATTCTTCCATGCTTCATTTTGTGAAAGAGAGGAAGCCGTGGGTCACGCAGTCCCACCCGCGTAAACCCAGGTGACGGCTGCCCCGCGGTGTGCGATTTCTCTCCGGCCTGACGCCTCACCGCAGTAGCGCGGGTGCGGTGCTAAGGGTTTAGGCATGGACACGGACGCCGCACGCAGCCAACTCGTTGCCGCGCTAACCCGGGTCGCCAGCGGCGACCGGGCGGCGCTGCGGCTTGTCTATGCCGATACCGCAGCGAAGCTTTTCGGCGTCTGCCTCCGTATATTGAATGACAGAACCGAGGCCGAGGACGTGCTGCAGGAGATCTACCTCACGGTTTGGCGCCGGGCCGGGAGTTTCGATCCGGGGCGGGCGAGCCCGATCACCTGGCTGGTGGCGATCGCGCGCAACCGCTCGATCGACCGCCTGCGCTCCGGCGCCGCCAGCCGGCGGGTGGAACCGATCGAGGCCGCCGAAGATGTGCGCGACCCCGCCATGCCGGCGCTCGACCGACTGGAGGCTTCGCAACAGAATGTGCGGCTGTCCGCCTGTCTCGAAAAGCTGGAAGGACGCCAATCGGCGGCGATCCGTGCCGCTTTCCTGGACGGGAAGACCTACGAGGAACTCGCCGAGCGCATGGGCGTGCCGCTCGGCACGATGAAGAGCTGGATTCGCCGCGGATTGCTGAAACTCAGAAACTGCCTGGAGCCATGAGCGACACCGGCCATAGCGACGAGCCCGACGACCGCGTCGTCGCCGCGGAGTACGTGCTTGGTCTGCTCGGCTCGGCCGAGCGGCGCGTCGCCGACGAGCGCCTCGCCAGCGATCTGGCGTTCGTCGCCCAGGTCGAGTTCTGGGAGGAGCGGCTGAGCGGGCTCGCCGACGCCGTCCGGCCGGTCACGCCGCCGGATCGGGTGTGGGCGAACATCGCGCAGGCGGTCGCGCCGCCGCCCGAGCCCGACGACCGCAAGAGCTTGTGGAACAGCCTCGTGTTCTGGCGCCCGTTCGCCCTCGGCTGCGCCGTCGCAGCAGCGGCGAGCGTCGGTGTGCTCACCTATGTCGAACTGCTGCCGAAGCCGCGCGCGCCGATGCTGGCGACGCTCGGCATCAGCGGCGGTCAGCCGGGCTTCGTCGCCGCCGTCGGCGGCAACGGCCGCAGCCTGGTGGTGGTGCCGGCCGCGCTGCTCACCGGCGACCAGCGTGCGATGGAACTGTGGCTCATTCCTGCCGGCGACAAGCCGCATTCGCTTGGCCTGATCGAGCCCGGCCGCCCGGTGACGCTCACCGTCCCGCCGGAGTTGCAGGCGCGGCTCACCACCGATGCCGTGCTCGCGGTGTCGCTCGAGCCGCCGGGCGGTTCGCCGACCGGCGCGCCCACCGGGCCGGTGATTGCGAACGGCAAGCTCACCAGTCTGTGATCGGCGGCCGGCATCTGTCCGCCACGCCCTCCCGTAGCTGTTGCAGTGACCCCGACGCGGGGCGCGACAATCAACCTTCTGGAGGACGACATGACTCTCACTCGCATCACCGTTCTGACGACGGTCGCCGCCGCGGCGTTCGCGTTCGCCGCTACCGCGACGCCGACCTTCGCGCAGATGAAGCACAACGGCATGACCACCGGCATGGCCAACGAGAAGACCGTCAACGTCGGAGGCGCACCGATGTATCCGTCGAAGAACATCGTCGAGAACGCGGTCAACTCGAAGGACCACACCACGCTGGTCGCCGCGGTGAAGGCCGCCGGCCTCGTCGACACGCTGGAAGGCCCGGGCCCATTTACCGTGTTCGCGCCGACCAACGCCGCGTTCGCGAAACTGCCGAAGGGCACGGTCGATACGCTGCTCAAGCCGGAGAACAAGGCCAAGCTCACCAGCGTGCTCACCTATCACGTCGTGCCCGGCCGGCTCTCCGCCAAGGATCTGCGGGACATGGCGAAGAAGGCCGGCGGCAAGGCCAAGCTCAAGACCGTCGAAGGCGAAGACCTCTGGGTCGAAGCCAAGGGCAACGCGATCATGATCGTGGACAGCAAGGGCGACACCGCCAAAGTGACGATCCAGAACGTGTTCCAGTCGAACGGCGTGATCCAGGTGATCGACACCGTGCTGCTGCCGAGCTGACATTTTCCTCCTCGCTTCGGGAGGAATAAAACCGGGCCGATCGCGCAGTTGTCGCCCCCGTTGCTGCCGATCGTGCGCCCTGAGCCCGCCGCCCCAATGCAGCGGGCTTCTTGCGGTGGTTCGTTCCGGAGTGTTGCACCGCCGTCCTTACGGTTGAAGCGCGCTCCGCCGGCGGCCTATGATGCGGATGATCGAGGTGACTCGTCGGCAACGTTCGGGGCTTCGCATGACAGGGCCGCACATGCTGCGCGCGGGATTTCTGCTCGTTGCGCTGTTTGTTTGTGCCCCTTCGCAGGCCCAGACGCCGCCGCCGGCGCTCGCCGGGATCGCGCGTTCCGCGCAGGAAGGCCCGATGCAGGGCGTGCTGGTGAGCGCGCGCCGCTCGGGCGCGAAGGTCACAGTGACCGTTGCTACCGATGCGCGCGGCGCTTTCAGTTTTCCCGGGCCGCGGCTCGAGCCTGGCCACTACAATCTGGAGATACGCGCCGTCGGCTACGAGCTCGAGAGCCCGAAGTCGGCGGATGTCGAGCCCGACACGACCACGAACGCCGATCTCAAGCTGCGCAAGGCGAGCGATCTCACCACCCAGCTCACCAGCGCGGAGTGGCTGCTGAGCTGGCCCGGCAGCGAGGCGCAGAAGACCCGCGCCGCGGCCTGCGCCGACTGCCACTCGCTCGAACGGGTCGCGAAGTCGCACGACGACGCGGAAGGTTTCCTCCGGCTGTTGGCGCGGACGCCGCACGCGGGTGTCGTGCGTGACGCTGAGGGCCAGGAGCTGGCGGCCTATCTCGCCGGCGTCAACCTCAGCGCCGTGCCGGAGTGGACCTATCAGCTCAGGACGCTGCCGCGCGTGCAGGGCCGCGGTACGCGCATGATCGTCACCGAATACGAACTGCCGCGAAAGGAGATTCAGCCGCACGACGTGATCGTCGATGCGAACGGGATCGTCTGGTACTCCAATCTCGCCGATCTCACTCTCGGCCGCTTCGATCCGGCGACGGGTCTTGGCAAGGACTTCGTCTACCGCGAGGACAATCCGCTCGGGCGGCTCGATTTGTCGGCCGATGCCAAGGGCAATCTTTGGCTCGGTTTCCGCTACCTCGGCGGCATCGCGAAGTTCGAGGAAAAGACCGGCACGTTCCAGACCTGGTACATGCCGCATGCGAATGCCGGCGCGGCGACCGAGATGAACGAGATTGCGGTCGATCACTCCACCGCCGATGGCAGGGTGTGGTCGACCGACATCGGCATTGCCGGCCTGCATCGCCTGCATCTCGCGAGCGGGGCGTTCGAGACCTTCACGCCCTACGCTGGGCAGTCGAACGAGCGGCGGCGCGGTGTCACCCAGGTGGTCACGGATTCACGCAACAATGCCTATTTCGCCGATGACGCCGCTGAGAGCATCGGCCGCATCGATGCCAGGACCGGCAACATCGCGCTCATGCGCGGCGCCCCGCCGCCTGCGCGCGCCCGGCGCATCAGCATCGATGCGCAGGACCGGCTTTGGGTTGCCCCGTTTGGCGGCGGCACGATCGCGATGTTCGACGCCCGCACGCAAGCGTTCAAGGCCTGGCCGCTGCCCACGCATCATGCCGCGCCGCACGACATCGTCTCCGACCGCAGAGGCGAGGCGTGGAGCACCGGCATGGCTGATGACCGCGTGCAGCGGCTCGATCCTACGACCGGGGAGTTTGTCGAATACCTGCTGCCGCAGGCGCACGCGGCGAATGCCGGACGCACCAACGAGCGTCGACTGTTCATCGATGGCGCGATGCCGCGCGCGGCGCTCTGGTTCGCCGACAGCAACGGCGCCTCGATCTTCAAGTTCGAGCCGCTGGATTGATGTGACGGCACTCGGCGACACGGCATTCGGCGAAAGGTTGCCGACGCCGGCAAGCCCGATGCGTCACGACGAAGCAGCGCGGATTAATCTTCATCGCCCGGTGTAGGCGGCTTTCCGCCCTGTCACTTCAGTGCGATCGACATATCCCGCTGGAAAGGGCCTCTCACTGCAGAAGGATACCACCTGATCGTTGCGCGCCTACGCAGCTTCTGGCGGCAATCCGTCAACGTTGATTCCATGTGAAGCTGGAATAGGCAAAGGATTCCGGTGTAGCATCACCCAGGGGCCCCACAGTGGGATGCACCGCGTCCCTTAAAGGGAGAAACGTCATGTTCCGCCAAGTCATGACCGCTATTGCAGCGGCAGCTCTGCTTGCTTTCATCTTCGATCCTAGCGCGGCTTCCGCACGCGGTGGTGGCGGCGGTGGTCGCGGTGGTGGTGGCGGCTTTGGCGGTGGCGCTCACTTCGGTGGCGGCGGGGGTGGTGCGCGGTTTGGCGGCGGCGGTGGTGGTGCTCGCTTCGTCGGCGGCGGTGGTGCGCGGTTTGTCGGCGGTGGTGGCGCCCGTTTCGTCGGCGTCGGCGGCGCCCGCTTCGTCGGTGGAACCGTCGGTGTTGGTGGCGCGCGGTTCGTGCGTGGCGGCGTAGTTGGTGTTGGCGGCGCGCGGTTCGTGCGTGGCGGCGTGGTTGGTGTTGGCGGTGCCCGGTTCGTCCGTGGCGGCGTAGTCGGTGTTGGCGGCGGGCGGTTCGTTGGCGGCCGTGGCTTCCGGGTGGTTCATGCTGGTTTCCGCCCGTTCCCGTTCCGCCGGGCTTTTATCGGCGGCGGCTTTTTCGGTGGCGGCTTTCCGCTCTATTCGTCGTACGGCGGCTGCGTCGTTCCACGCACCGTACTCACGGCGTGGGGCTGGACCACGCAGTGGGTCAACGCCTGCTACGACGACTACGACCCGTATCTTTACTAGGCTGATCTGGTTGCGGCTGGATCGTTACCACACGGCTTATCGATTCTTTGCCTGATGAAAGAATCGATCTGATCGGTCGTTGGCGGTGTCTTTGTGATCGAGGTGGCCGGGTTAAGCCCGGCCACCTCGCAGTCTGATCGCAGCTAGGCCCTCAGAATTTCTCCACCCATGGACGCACTTCGATCTCCCACGTCCAGGCGCTGCGCGGCTGGTGGATCAGGTGCATGTAGGTCGCGGCGATGGCGTCCGGGTCGAGCAGGCTCTCCGGCTTGTCCGCCGGCTCGGCGCGCCGCGCGCTCTTGATGCCGCCATCGATCACCACGTGCGCGACATGAATGCCCTGCGGGTGCAATTCGCGCGCCATGCTCTGCGCCAGGCCGCGTAGCGCGAACTTGCCCATCGCGAACGGCGCCGACTGCGCGTAGCCCTTCACGCTCGCCGACGCTCCGGTGAACAGGATCACGCCGCGCCGCTTCGGCAGCATCCGCCGTACCGCCTGCTGCGCCACCAGGAAGCCGCCATAGGCCGACACGGCGATCGATTTCTCCACCTCGCCCGCATCCAGTTCGGCGACTGGTCCGCGCGTGCGATAGCTCGCGTTGTAGATCACGATCTCGGGCGCGCCGAGCGTGGCGTCGACATCGGCGAACAGCTTGGCCACCGCATCGGGCTTGGAGGCGTCGCAGGCGAAGGTCTTGGCGCTGATCTCGCTCGCGAGCGCGGAAAGGTCGTCGGTCGTCCGCGACGCCAGCGCGATCTTGATTCCTTCCTGCGCGAGGCTGCGAGCAAGGGAAGCCGACAGCCCGGAGCCGGCGCCGACAATGAGGGCGGTGTTGAAGCGGGAATAGGTCAAGCTGGTACTCCCTGATGAGCTTTGCCATCAGCTATACATCAGGATGAACGTCCGCGCGGCAACCTGCGCCGACTTTTGATCCGTCACCCTGAGGGGCTCGGCGCGGTTCGCGCGCGGTTAATGGGAAGCAAAATTGATCATGAGCCGCAGCGCGTGGTTTTGAATTGATTGTTTACTGTGACGATACGAGCTCGCTGTTCAAGCGATGGCTGTACAACTCAGGTAAGCCAACGTTGGGTATCATGCCGCTTGTTGCGGAAAGAACGGCGGGATACTTCCACTATGGCCAAAATAGCAGTTCATGGCGGCGACTTCGTCGCTGGTGAGTCGGGGACATTCACATTTGGCGTCCTGACGCTGCCCACCGCTGGACCTTCCTTTTTAGGGATTCCCTTGACCAAGCGGGAGGAAATTCCCTTGAGCAAGGTGATGCGGATTGAGGCTGTTAACAAGGAAATGAAACACCGCACGGGGGTGGCCGTAGGACGCGGCGCTGTGGCCGCAATGATCGCTGGGCCAATCGGGTCAGTTGGCGCAGTGCTCGGTGGGCCGACGGGCATAGCTGTTGCTGTTACATCCGCAATTATTGGATTTAACACAACGAACCATACTTCGAACGTGACGTTCGAAGCTGAGTTTGAAGGAGGGCGCCGGCTCCTGGCCACGACAAACACGGCGACATACACCAAGCTGCTGGCGGCAGCATTCGATTACAAGCCACCGCAACAGCGCGCCGGACTTGCATTTAACCAGCATGAGCCGGAGCGCAAAGTCGAAGGCAGGCTATTCATCAAGTTTTTGCCGTTTATTCTCGCATCCTATGTGCTGATCGGCATGATCAATGGCTCTCCGCTGGCATGGGGCGTTGCGGTTGGTGCTGCGGTATTCTTCTTCGGCAGAAAAATCGTTGAGAACCGAATGCCGCCAACGATCCAAGCGGAGCGTCAATCACCGGGACCAAAACTCTGATTTCGGGCGATAGCTTGGCTACTCGTACTCATACCGAATTCGAATGACCGGAATCAATCAGCCGGATTTCGTTATCACTTGCACCGCCTACGCCGCCCCCCGGATCTCCCCGCTTCCCGGCGGTGGCACCGGTACGCCGTCGCTGGCGTATTCGTTGAGCTTGTTGCGCAGCGTGCGGATCGAGATCCCCAGGATGTTGGCGGCGTGGGTGCGGTTGCCGAGGCAGTGCTTGAGCGTTTCGAGAATCAGATCGCGCTCGACGTCGGCGACGGTGCGCCCGACCAGCGCGCGCGTCACGGTCTCGGCGGCGAGCGTGGCGTGGGCGACGATCGGCGGGTTTTTGGCCTCGTCGAGGCGCACGCCGTCCGGCGTGACGATGCCGTCGATGCCGATCTCCTCGCCAGTCACGAGCAGCACCGCGCGGTGCAGCGTGTTTTCCAGCTCGCGCACGTTGCCGGGCCAGCGGTTGAGCACCAGCGCGCGGCGCGCCTCGGCCGAGAGCGGACGCGGCGCTACGCCGTTCGCCTGCGCGTATTTCTTGATGAAGTGCATCGCAAGCTCGAGCACGTCGGCCGGGCGCTCGCGCAACGGCGGGATCTTCAAGTTCACGACGTTGAGGCGGAACAGCAGATCCTCGCGGAACTTGCCCTCGCGCACCGCCTCGACCAGGTTGCGGTTCGACGTCGCGATGATGCGGATGTCGACCGGCACCGGGCGCGTGCCGCCGACGCGATCGATCACCCGCTCCTGGATCGCGCGCAGGAGCTTCGCCTGCAGGCGCGGGTCCATCTCGGAAATCTCGTCGAGCAGCAGCGTGCCGCCGGACGATTCCTCGAACTTGCCGATGCGGCGCGCGATCGCGCCGGTGAAGGCGCCCTTTTCGTGGCCGAACAGCTCCGACTCCAGGAGGTTCTCCGGGATCGCCGCGCAATTGACGCAGATGAACGGCGCGCGCGCCCGGTTCGAGCGGCCGTGCACATAGCGCGCGAGCACCTCCTTGCCGGTGCCGGACTCGCCGGTGATCAGCACCGAGGCTTCCGACGGCGCAATCTGCTGCGCGAGTTTCACCACGCGTGCCATGGTCTCGTCGCGATAGATTAGCTCGCGCGCGTCGTCGGTGACGGCGGCGAGCACCGCGGCGATCAGTTCCGGATCGGGCGGCAGCGGGATGTATTCCTTCGCGCCGGCATGGATCGCGGCGACCGCGGCGCGGGCGTCGTTGCCGGTGCCGCAGGCGACGATCGGGACCGCGAAGCGCTCAGCGTCAAGACGGGTGACCAGATCGCGGATGTCGATCGCGACATCGACCATCAGCAGGTCGGCGCCCCGGCCGGAGCGCAGCACCGCGAGCGCCTGGTCGGCGATCTCGGCATGGGTGACGCTGGCGCCCCGGTCCATCGCGATCTTGGTCGCGGTCGTGAGCTGGCCCTTGAGGGTCCCGACGATCAGAAGGCGCATGTTAAGGTCCTCTCCTTTTTATCTTTACCGAGCCACACGCACACTGCGCTCCCTCCCCCCTTTACGGGAGGGCTGAGGCGGGGGGCGTGCCGCGGGCGATTACTTCGAGGTGATCACTCCGGCATGAGCCCGATGCGACCCGCATCAATTCCGCTCCGCCTTGATGATTTCCGTCATCGTCACGCCGAGCTTGTCCTCGACCAGGACGACTTCGCCGCGCGCGACCAGGCGGTCGTTGACGTAGATGTCGATCGCTTCGCCGACCTTGCGGTCGAGTTCGAGCACGGCGCCCGGTCCGAGTTTGAGCAGTTCGCCGACCTCCATGCGGGCGCGGCCGAGCACGGCCGATACCTTGACCGGCACGTCGAAGACGGCTTCGAGATCGGCGGCGGCGCGGCCCGGTCCGTCTTCGGATTCCGGCGTCGCCGCGCCGGCATCGGGCGGCATTGGAGCGCCGTTGTTTTCGAGATCGGGCAGCGACAGCCGGTCGTTGGGGGTCATTTGTCGAAACTCCAGGGATTTTCGGGATTCGGCGTCATGGGAGCGGTGAAGACCCGCGCCAGAACGTAGCGGGCGACCGCGTCATCGATGGCCTTGCCGATGCCGGCGCTGTCGCGGCTGATGCCACCGTCGGCCCATTCGATGCGGCAGTCGCCGGGCGCGATGTCGGGCTCCGCCAGCACCACCAGCCGGCCGGCGAAGCCGCAGGCGTGCATGATCTCGTCCAGATGCCGGGCCGTCGTGCCCTGCAGCGCATCGTTGACCCGAACGACCACGTGCGGTGCTGCCACCAGGTGCCGGAAGCACTCCTTCGCCAGCGCCGAAATCTCAGCGAACGGCTCGCGGGCGACCAGCGCCGGCGCGAGCTTGCGGGCGACGGCGAGGGCGACCTCCACGGCTTCGGATTCAAGCCGCGCCTCGACACCGGACAAGCCCGCGTTCAGCGCCGTGAGCGCCGCTGCGATGCGCTCGAGCGCGACCGCGGCGCGTTGCTCGGCTTCCGCCTTCGCCGCCTGCGCGGCGGCCGCGAAGCCGCGCGCGTAGCCGGCGTTTTCCGCATCCTTGAGCTTCGCGGCATGGTCGGCGAGCGCGATCGACGGCTTGCCGCCACCGGTCTTGGCGAAGTCGTTGTCGAAAAGAAATTTGGCCGGCGATCCCATGATTCCTCAGTTCAGCATTTTCAGTAGACCAGTTCTTCGTCGGCGCGGCTCTTGGTGATCATGATCTCGCCTTTCGCGGCGAGGTCCTTGGCGAGGTTGACGAGTTGGGCTTGCGCTTCATCGACATCGCGCAGCCGCACCGCGCCCATCGCCCCCATGTCGTCGAGCAGCATCTTGGCGGCGCGCGTCGACATGTTGCTCATGAAGAACTGGCGCACCGGCTCGGAGGCGCCTTTGAGCGCCACCGCGAGCTTGTCCTTGTCGACGTGGCGCATCAGCGTCTGCGCCGACCCCGAGTCGAGGCGAGTGAGGTCGTCGAAGGTGAACATCAGGGTCTTGATGCGCTCGGCGCTTTCGTGGTTGTCGTCTTCGAGCGCGGTCATGAAGCGGGTTTCGGTCTGGCGGTCGAAGTTGTTGAAGATCTCCGCCATCACCTCGTGGGCGTCGCGCCGCCGCGTCTGCGAGAGGTTCGACATGAATTCGGTGCGCAGCGTGTTCTCGACCCGCTCGAGCACCTCCTTCTGCACCAACTCCATCTTGAGCATGCGGTTGACCACGTCGAGCGCGAGCTCCTCGGGCAGGATGGCGAGGACGCGGGCGGAATGCTCCGGCCGGATCTTCGAGAGCACGACCGCGACAGTTTGCGGATATTCGTTCTTGAGGTAGTTCGCGAGCACCTCTTCCTGGACGTTGGAGAGCTTCTCCCACATGTTGCGCCCGGCGGGCCCGCGGATTTCGTCCATGATGCCGCCGACGCGCTCGGGCGGCAGGAACTGCTGCAGCAGTCGCTCGGTGGATTCGTAGTTGCCCATCAGTGCGCCGGTGGCGGACAGCCGCGACACGAATTCGAGCAGCAGGCCTTCGACCAGGGCCGCTTCGATCGTGCCGATCGTTGACATCACGATCGAGAGTTCGCGCAGTTCGTCGTCGTCGAGCAGTGACCAGATCTTGGCGCCGTGCTGTTCGCCGAGCGCCAGCATCAGGATCGCCGCCCGCTCCGGACCGGTGAGCTTGCGGGCGTTCGCCTGATCGCCCTGCCGCTTCGCGAGCATCGCGACGACGTGGGCGATCTCGGTGTCGGCGGTCGCGGCCAATGCTTTGTCGGAGGTGGCCATGGTGCTCGATCAGGCGTTCTGGTGCAGCCAGCTGCGGAGGATGGCGACGGTCTCTTGCGGATTCTTGTCGGCGAGTTCGCCTACCTTCTGCACCGACTGGGCGTGCACCTGTCCCTGCACCTGGGCGATATCGATCATCTTGGCGGTCGGGCTCGATACGCCGATAATGTCCTCGGCAGTGGCGCCGGCGGCGATCGCGCCCTGCACGTCGCCGCCGGCGATGGCGGCGGCGATCACCGCCGCCGGCGGCGGCGCCGGATCGGACGTCACGATGCGGCGCACCAGCGGGCGCACCACGAACAGGATCACCAGGAGGCCCATCACCAGCATTACCGCCAGCTCGATCCAGCGCATGACGTCGTCCTTGGTGAATTGCAGGTACGACAGGAAGCCGGACGGCTCGGGGATGACGTTGGCCGGCACGTCAGCGAAGCGGAGATTGACCACCTCGACCTGGTCGCCGCGCTTCTGGTCGAAGCCGATCGCGGTGCGAACCAGCGCCGCGATGCGATCGATCTCGTCCTTCTCGCGCGGCGAGTAGACCTGCTCGCCCTTGTCGTTCTTGGCGTAATTCCCGTCGACCACCACCGCGACAGAGACCCGGTTCACGCGGCCGCCCTCGGTCACCTCGGTCTTGGTCGAATGGGAAATCTCGTAGTTGACGATTTCCTCGGACTTGCGGCTCTGGTCACGCGGCGCGGCGGCGCCGTTCGGCTGCTGTCCTTGCGCCGCCCCCGGCAGTTCGTTGCCGACGGTCACCTGGCCGTCACGGTTGTCGTTGGTCGCGGCCAATTCCTCGCGGGTCTGGCTCGATCGCATCACCCGGCCTTCGGGATCGAACTTCTCCGAGGTCTGGGTGACACGGTTGAAGTCGAAATCCGCGGCGACCTGCACGCGTGCGCGGCCTGGCCCGACGATCGAGGAGACGATGGTTTCGATCTGCTCGCGCAGACGGCGCTCGTAGGCGGCCTGGCGCTCGTCGGCGCTGACGCCGAGCCCGCTGTCGCCGGCCGCGCCGTCGGCGAGGAGCCGGCCGCCTTCGTCGACGATCGAGACGCGCTCGGGCTTGAGTCCGTTGACGGCAGAGGCGACGAGGTGGCGGATTGCGCGCACCTGCTGCGGCTCGAGCGCGCCGCGCACCTTGAGCACGATCGAGGCGGAGGCTTCCGCCTTGTCGCGCGAAAACAGCGGCCGTTCCGGCAGCACCAGATGAACGCGCGCCGCCTGCACCCGGTCGATCGCACGGATGGTACGGGCGAGCTCGCCTTCGAGCGCGCGCAGGTGATTGATGTTCTGCACGAAGCTGGTGGCGCCGAGCGCGTCCGACTTGTCGAAGATCTCGTAGCCGATGCCGCCGCCCTTGGGCAGGCCGCCTTCCGCGAGCTTCATCCGCAGCCGCGTGACCTTGTCCTGGGGCACCATGATCGTGGCGCCGTCGTTGCGGAGGTCGTACGGGATGCCCTGCCGCTCGAGGTCTTTGACGATCGCGCTTGAATCCTCGAAGGAGAGTTCGGTGAAAAGCGGGGTGAGCTGTGGCGCTGTCACCCGCAGGATCAGGAACGAGAAAAAGCCGACGAGCGCGACCGTGACCGCGGCCATCGCCGCCATCCGAGCCGCACCCAGCGCCTTGATGAACTCCAGGAAGCCCTGCACGATTCCGACCTGGTAAAAACCCACCGGGCAAGAATTGCCCAGTTCATGGTTACCAGCCGGTTAATATTCTCCTGCCCGCCGCAGATGAATCGTGCGTGGGGCTATTCGATCACTTCCGCAACCTTTTTCGCCGTCGGGTCGACGATCACGATCTTGTCGCCGGTGAGGAAGAACTGATGCGATTTGATCTGCGGAACTTTTTCGGCGATCACCGCCGGCATGTCGTGCAGCGCGACGTTCGCAGGTACCGCGGCGCCAGCCGATACCGCCATGTCGCCGGACGCCTTCTCGACTTTCGCGTCCTTGAGGATTTCCTTGATGGTGTGCCGCTGCTCAAGCGTGAGGTTGAAGGTGCGCTCGGTCTGCGGCAACTCGTTCTGCGCCGGAGTCTGGCCCAGGGCGGCGCTCGCAGCGAGCGGCGCCGAAAATGCCACAATGGCCGCGGCGTAGATGATCGCGGGTTTCATCCCTCAATTCCTGCGGTTGGTATGTGTTGCGGTACCAACGTTGGACGAAGGAGAGGGTTCCACCGCGCCCGCGGGGAAGTCATCGTCGTCATTGCCGGGCCTGGCCCGGTAATCCCGAAAGCGGAGGCACGACCGCGCAACTCGAATCAAGATGGCCGGGACAAGCCCGGCCATGACGCCATTCAGTCACGTGGACGCTGGAACAGCGAGCGTGAGTTACTGCCGGTATTGCTGGATGCGCGTCGTGCGCAGGCCGGCGAGCCCGTGCTGGTCGATCGAATATTGCCAGGAGAGGAATTCTTCAACCGTCAGCGTGTAGCGGCTGCACGCTTCCTCAAGCGAAAGCAAACCGCCGCGCACCGCGGCGACGACTTCCGCCTTACGACGGATGACCCAACGTTTGGTGCCTGGCGCCGGCAGGTCCGCAATCGTCAGCGGGCTGCCGTCCGGTCCAATAACGTATTTGGCCCTTGGTCGAAGGGGCTCCGTCATGGCGAAATCACGCACTCCACTGACTAACTCGCCGCAAAACCTACACGTGGCCGCTTAAAATTTGCCTAAGCCGATCCGATCAATTGGGAAAATGTTGCCACGCCCGAAAAATGGTCTCTGCAACCGCCTGATTTTGCGGCGGACAAATCAGCGTGAGCCCGCAAATCATCAATCCTAATCGGAGATTCGGTCACTTTGCCGCCGGCCGGCCGGTGGAGAATTGCGGGTGAAGGAGCTACTCTGACTCGCAAGGCGCCGGGTCGAGGGGATCTCGATGGGCTTTTCGGACCACAAGACCGTTGCGGCAGATCCGCGGATTCGCGGAGCGGTGGTGCTCGGCACCGAGCTCGCGACGGTGGCGCTCTGCTATTTTGCCGCCGGCAAGCTCGGCCTGATGCTCGCTTCGATCAATCCGAGCGCCACTCCGATCTGGCCGGCGTCCGGATTGGCGCTCGCCGCGGTGCTGCTGCTCGGCTACCGGGTCGCCCCGGCGATTTTCGTCGGCGCCTTCCTGGCCAACGCGATCACCGCCGGCACGCTCTGGACTTCGGCGGCCATCGGCGCGGGCAACACGCTGGAAGCGGTGCTCGGCGTCTATTTGATCGAGCGCTGGGCGTATGGCCGTGACAGCTTCCAGCAGCCGGGCGGCGTCGCGCGATTCTCGCTGATCTGCTTCCTGCCGCCGATCGCGAGCGCCACCATCGGGGTCGGCACGCTGGCGTTGGCCGGCTTTGCCGACCCGGACAAATTCGGCTCGATCTGGCTGACCTGGTGGCTCGGCGACCTCGGCGGTGCGCTGATGGTGACGCCGGTCGTCGTGCTGTGGGTGAGAGCCGGCCGCGCGCTCGCCAAGAATCAGGCCAAGGACCAGAACAACAGGGAACAGAAGCACCTGGCGCTGATCCTCGCCTACGGCGGCGCGTTCCTGGTCGGCCTGCTTGCATTCAGTCCGCTGCTTGATCGCGGCGCTCATCGTGCCCCGCTCGGCTTCCTCGCTTTCCTTCCGCTGCTGTGGGCGGCGCTGCGCTGCGGCCAGCGCCACACGGCGACGGTCGCGCTCATCCTGTCCGGTTTCGCGATCTGGGGCACACAGACCGGCGCACGGCCGTTTGCGCCCCAGGATATCAACGAGTCGTTCCTGCTGCTGCTGATGTTCATGACCAGCATGGCGGTGCCGAGCCTTGCGCTCGCAGCCGAAGTGGCAGTGCGGCGGCGGACCGAAGATAACCTGCGGCGCACGCAGGATGAGCTCAACGAGCGGGTCGTGCAGCGCACGGCGGCGCTTACGCAAGCCAATCTCGCGCTGCAGGAGGAGGTCGAACGCCGCAAGCAGGCCGAGAGCGAACTGGAGCAGCAGCGGCTCAACCTGCTGGAGGCGCAGCGGCTCGCCAAGATCGGGAGCTGGACGCGCGAGGTCGACGAGGAACGGGCGACCTGGTCCGATCAGCTATTCGACATCTACGGGTTGGAGCCGGGAAGCTTCGTCGGCTCGCTCGATCATTTCCTCAAGCTCGTGCATCCCGAGGATCGCGAGCGCGTCCGCGGCGAAGTCGCGCGCGCGATCGAGACCGGCGAGGGCTTCCGCTCGGAGCGGCGCATCGTGCGTCCGAGCGGCGAGGTGCGCTACCTGCAAGCCTCCGGCGAAGTCGTGAAGAACGATCAAGGTCGAGTGGTCCGGCTGGTCGGGGTCTGCCAGGATGTCACCGAGCGCCGCGAGGCCGAACTGACCCTGGAGCGGACCCGCGAGCAGCTTGCCCAGGCGCAGAAGATGGAAGCGCTCGGCCAGCTCACCGGCGGCATCGCGCATGACTTCAACAACCTCCTGATGATCGTGAGCGGCCACGCTGAAATGCTCCGCCGCCGGCTCGCCGAACCCAAGCAGTTGCAGAGCGTCGATGCCGTTCTCGCGGCGGCGCGCCGCGGCGAGAACCTGACCCGCCAGTTGCTCACGTTCTCGCGACCGCAGCCGCTCAATCCGCAGACCGTCAACATCAAGGACCGCATCGAGGCGATGCAGGCGATGCTCGGCAGTTCGCTGTGCGGCAACATCGCGCTCGTCGTCGACATTGCGTCCGACACCTGGCCGATCGAGGTCGACGTCGCCGAGTTCGAGCTGGCGCTGGTCAACATGGCGGTCAATGCGCGCGATGCGATGCCCGACGGCGGGACCTTCAAGATCTCGGCGTGCAACGCCACCACGCTGCGCCGGGGACAGCGCGGCGAAACGCTCGAACACGTGGAGCTTTCGCTCGCCGACACCGGCCAGGGAATTCCCTGTGACACGCTGCCGAAAATCTTCGATCCGTTCTTCACCACCAAGGCGGTCGGCAAGGGGACCGGCCTCGGGCTCTCGCAGGTCTACGGCTTCGTCCAGCAGTCGGGCGGCACCGTCCGCGCCCGCAGCGAGGCCGGCCGCGGCACGACCATCACGATGCATTTGCCGCGATCCAAGAAGACGCTGGAGGTGGAGGTTGCCGAACCGGCCGCGCCGCACCCGGTTCCCGCGCAATCCGAAGGCATGGTCCTGGTGGTCGAGGACAATCCGGAAGTGGCCGACGTGACCGTGACTCTCATCGAGCAGATGGGATTCCAGACGCTGCGCGCGGAGAACGCGGCGGAAGCGCTGGTGCAACTGGCGCGGACCGCGAAGATCGATCTCGTGTTCAGCGACATCGTCATGCCGAACGGGATGAACGGCATCCATCTCGCGCAGGAAATCGCGGAGCACTATCCGCGGGTCCGCATTCTTCTCGCCACCGGGTACAGCGAGGTCGCCGCCGCCGCCGAAACCCGCTTCCCGATCCTGCGCAAGCCGTTCGAAGTCTCCGCGCTTGAACGCGCGGTGCGCGACGTCTTGAACGGGCCGGTCGGGGGAGGCCAGCGCCGCGCGGCGCGGTAAAACTCCTGCCCTGCGCTCGTGCTCCGCTCGTCCCCGCAATAGTTTTGAATTGACCGAATTGACCGAACGCTAGTTCCGCACCACGCGCTTGATCTTGTCGAGCGTGAAGTTCTGGCCGCCGATCGACAGGAGCGGCGGGGTCTGCGTGAGATCGACTGAATCGACGACGCCGTCGATTTCGCTCGGCACCGCGACCGATTGTCCGCTCGCGTCCTTGGCCGTCACCGACATGCTGTAGCTGCCGTCCGGCCACTGCACGCCTTTGTTGTCGCGGCCGTCCCAGTTGAAGCTTTGCGTCCCGGCATTCATGGTGAAGTTCGACGTATAGACGGTCTGGCCGCTGGCGCCCTTGATCGTGACCGTTGCGCTCACCGGTTTCGGCACCGACAGGTTCCAGGTCGCCTGGCCGTTGGTGAGCGCAGCGGTGGTACCGTCAACGGCGACGGTCTGGCCGACGAAGGCGAGCGCCTGCGTCGATTGCGTCGACTTCTCGATCGAGATCAGCGTCGTAAGCTGATCGTTCTGCTTCATCTGCTGCTCGACCTGTGCGAATTGCACGAGCTGCTGGGTGAACTGGTTGGTATCGAGCGGGTCGAGCGGATTCTGGTTCTGCAGTTGCGTGGTGAGGAGCTGCAGGAAGGTATTGAAGTTGTCCGCGATCGTCGTCTGATCGACGGCGCCGCTGACGCTGCTGCTCGCAGCCGAGCTTGAAGTGCTCGCGCTGGCGGTCGAGGTCGCGGCGGAGATCGAGGAGGTGATAGGGGAAATCGAGATGGCGGCCATGGCTTTCTCACACGCGGATGTCTAGGCCGCCGATGCGCAGGACGCGGTTATAGACCGCCTGCGCGCCGTCGACCGGCCCGAGTTCGCTGTCGGAAATGAATGTCGGCCGCACGGCCGGCTGCTGGGTCTGGTCGCGGCCAGCGAATGACTGGTCGCGCAGCGAGAATTGCAGCCCGTTGTCGCTGGTCTTGAGGCCCGCCTGCTGCAGCGCGCGCTCGAGCTCCGGCGCATCCTTGCGCAGCGCGTCGAGCGTGTCGGGGCGATCGACGACCAGGTGCGACGTCACATGGCCGTCGCGGTCGACGTTGAGATGCACGTCGACGCGTCCGAGATCGGGCGGATCGAGACGGATCTCGAAGCGATTGCTGCCGCCTTGCGCACGGGCGGCGATCTCGACCGCGACACCGGAGAGTGGCACCGCTACGGGCATTGCCGGAGCTTGCGCGGGCGCCGCCGAGGCGGACGCGGCCGTCGCGTGGTCGCCCGGTTGCTGCATGCCCAGCGTCGATGCGCCGTTTGCATTCGACTTGGCGTCCGGCATCGCTTGTGGGAGATGAGCCTCGAAATCTGCGATGGTTGTCACGTCGCCGGGCTTCTGGTTGCCGTCGTCGGATTGGTTCGGCTTGCCCGCATGCATACGGGTGCCTTCGGCGGCGAGTTCGATGGTCGCGTGCTTCGCGGCGCCGTCTGCCGCGGCTGTCGTCGCCGTTGAGGCTCCATCCGGGGCGGACGCGTCGGCCGTTGCCGGAGTTGCGTCAGCGTCGGTCGGCGTTGGCGCCTGGTCGTGCGCGCCGCTCCGCGCCGTGGCATTCGGCGTCCGCGCCCCGGACACTTTTTCTACGCCTTTCAAAGCGGCAAGCGGCGCGGCATCAGCGGTGTCCGGGTTTGCATCCTGATCATCCGCTGCCCCCGTCGGGAACTGCTGCATCATGCCGGCAACCGGGTTCTGCGTTGGCGCGGAGCCCGCGATCTTGGAATCCTCGCCGCTCTTTGCATCTGCACTGTCTGATTTGCCATGATCATCCGTCGGGCCGGCCAGCAACTGCGGCATCGTTCCGACGGCCGGCTTCTGCGCCGGCGCGGGGCCGGCGATCTTGGAATCCTCGCCGCTCTTCGCATCTGCATTGTTTGCATCTGCATTGTCCGGTTTGCCATGATCATCCGCCGCGCCGGTCAGGAGCTGCATCATGCCGGCGAGCGGGTTCTGCTTTGGCGCGGAGCGGGCGATCTGGGAATCCCTGCCACCCTTTGCTTCTGCATCGTCCGGTTTGCCATGATCATCCGGCAACATCACTGAGGCGTCGGCGACGTTCGGCGGCGGGGCCTTGGCAGCGGCGGGCGTAGCTTTCGAATCCTTCGGGCGATTCGACGGCTCGGAGCGCGACGAGTCCGACGATTGGTGGGCGCTTGCGTCGCCAGCGGCGGACGCGTGCGCGCCGGAGCTGGGCGGCGTTTGGTTCTGCGCGCTCGGCGGCGGCGGCTGGTCGCTGGTCGCGTCGAGGAGCTCCGAGAACGGGGTGGCCGACGGCTGAGAATCGGCGGGCGCCGGCCGGTTGCGCGGGCCCGCATTCACGTGCTGCGAGTAGTGGATGCCGGAGTTGGACGCGACGCGCGGCACGATGGCCCCTTTGGACGGAATGAACCGTCAGTCGAATTGCAATCGCCGGGCCATCTGGGGTGTTAAAAATAGTACTTTAATATCAATATCTTGAAGAGATCGAGCGGCACGGGTCCGGAAGCTTGCCCGGCAGCGCCTGCTGGGCAGCGGCAAGATTTGCCGGTTACCGCGCGCGAACGCGTACTCCACCGATGCGATCCGCGCGCAAAATCCCTATAATGGGGATAACACTACACCAGGAGCGCGGGGACGCCGCGACCGCGATGCCGAACACGCTCGATATCGAGGCCCGACCTGAGGACACCCGCGTCGTTGTGGCGATGTCGGGCGGCGTCGATTCCTCGGTCACCGCGGCCTTGCTGAAGGCCGAGGGCTACGATGTCGTCGGCGTGACGCTGCAACTCTACGACCACGGCGCCGCCACCCACCGCAAGGGCGCCTGCTGCGCCGGGCAGGATATCCACGACGCCCGCGCGGTTGCCGAGCGCATCGGGATCCCACACTATGTGCTTGATTACGAAAGCCGATTTCGCGAGGCCGTGATCGATAGCTTTGCCGCCAGCTACGTCGCCGGGGAGACCCCGGTGCCCTGCGTCGCCTGCAATCAGTCGATCAAGTTCCGTGATCTCCTTGAAACCGCGCGCGAATTGGGCGCGCAGGCGCTGGCGACCGGGCACTACGTCGCGAGCCGCGCGCTGCCGGGCGGCGGCCGTGCGCTCTACCGCGCCCGCGACGGCGAGCGTGACCAGAGCTATTTCCTGTTCGCCACCACCCACGAACAGCTTGATTTCATTCGCTTTCCGCTTGGCGATAAGAGCAAGCCGGAGACTCGCGAGCTGGCCCGCCGGTTCGGGCTGCCGGTGGCCGACAAGCAGGACAGCCAGGACATCTGCTTCGTTCCGACCGGCCGTTACACCGACGTGATCGAGCGCCTGCGTCCGGGCGCGGCCGAGCCCGGCGAGATCGTCGATGCGGATGGCCGGGTGCTTGGACGCCACCAAGGAATCATTCACTACACCGTCGGCCAGCGACGCGGAATCGGTGTGGCCGCGGACCAGGCGCTCTATGTTTTGCGGCTTGAGGCGGCGAGCCGCCGGATCGTGGTTGGTCCGCGCGCGGCGCTGCGCACCAGCCGGATGGAACTACGCGAGGTGAACTGGATTGGTGACGGTGAACTTGATGCCGCGATCGCGTACCAGCGCGAGGTCTTCGTCAAGGTCCGCTCTGCCCGTCCGCCGCAGCCGGCTTGGCTGCGCGGCTCGGCGGCGCGGGTCGAGGTCGAACTGATCGCGGGCGAGGACGGCGTGTCGCCGGGCCAGGCTTGCGTGATCTACGATGCGGCGGACGGACAGGCGCGCGTCCTCGGCGGCGGTATCATTCAGAGCGCGCACGCGGGGTTGGACGCGATGCCGCAGCATACACTGCGCGCCGGGAGCCGCGTTGCAGGTTGAGCGTGCTAGGCTAGGCGCGCTAGGTTACGCGCCTGCGAGAGCGCGAGTTGTGGGGCGATGGTGGGAGAAATCGACCAGGACACCATAGCGAAGGCCTATGCGCGTTGGGCGCCGGTCTACGACGTGGTGTTCGGCGCGGTGTTCGATCCCGGCCGCAAGGCCTCGATCGTAGCGGCCGAGCGTATCGGCGGGCGCATCCTCGATGTCGGCATCGGCACCGGCATGTCGCTTCTCGACTATGCCCCCACCAACCACATCATCGGCGTCGATTATTCCGAGCCGATGCTGCGCAAGGCGCGCGAGCGCGTGGCGGAGCTGAAACTCGATCACATCGAGGGTCTCGCCGTGATGGACGCGCAGCGGCTCGGCTTCCAGGACGGCGTGTTCGACGTGGTGCTAGCGCAGTATCTCATCACCGCGGTGCCCGATCCGGAAGCGACGCTCGACGAATTCGTGCGGGTCACCCGTCCCGGCGGCGAGATCATTCTGGCCAACCACCTCGGCGCCGAGGCGGGGCTGCGCCGCGCCTTCGAACAAGGATTCGCGCCGCTCGCGCGCCGGCTCGGCTGGCGGCCCGAATTCAAATGGGAGCGCATTGCGCGGTGGGCCGAGCGCCACGGCGGCGTGCGCATGATCGAGCGCCGCCCGATCGCGCCGTTCGGTCACTTCTCACTGATCCGCTTCGAGCGGACGGCCGCCGGCGCGCGCGCGGAGGAACGGGCGGCGATGGCGATGGGATAGAGGCCGCAGCCACAGCCAAAGCCGTTGGCGCAGACGCGGCGGATCGCAATTTCCCGCGCCCCGTTCAATCGAAATGGCCGGGACGAGCCCGGCCACCCGGAAATCAAATTCGCGCGCGCATCGTGAAACCGCGGTTGCGTCAGCCTTCGTCGCCCTTGTGGATGACGGTGGTGCCGCCGCGCTTCTTGATCACGACAGTCGTGCCGTGATGGCGGTGACGGTGCACGTCTTCGCGGATGACGACGTGTCTGCGGACGACGGGTTGATGTTCGTGCTCGACCTTGACGATTTCGGCCATCCGCATCGGAGCGCCGCCGCTGGCGGGATCCATCGCGGCGGCGGGGACCACAAAGCCGAGAGCGGAAACGGCTGCGAGTACATAAGTGATTTTCACGTTGTTCTCCTCGGTGGAAAGAAGCCAGTGTGCCGACAATCACTTCGTTTGAATTTTGTTCCCGAGGTTCTTACGATTATCAGAAGAGGTTCTTGCAATTATCAGAAGATATATGTTTGTTCAGCTTGCGATGAACATTGGTCTATACTGCTGCGGTGAAGGCTCACCAAGCGGGACGCGGCGTTGCTGCTGGATCAAAGCGGGGCTCCAAATCAAAGCGGGACTCCAAAATGAAAAAATCCCGCAGCGCGCGGGACTTTTTGTGACCAAGCTCGGCCCTTGGTGGGCCGCCACTCAAATGATGTGCGTCACCATGAGCGCGATGACCACCACGAGCGGCACACCGAGCAACCACAACAGGACAGGCACTGGATTTCCTCCGTCGCCCCACCAAAGGGCTCTGGCTTAGAAACTGCTATTGCTGCGGATTGTTCCAACGCCGGTGCGGCCCAGAGCCGGACTGATACTAGACTAATGGCGTCGGCGAGTGACCGCCGTCACGGTGAGCGCGCTTTTTCTTCTCCCACTCCCCGGAGGCCGTGGGCGGAGACGACCGAAGGCGCCGCAAGCCGCGAGTTGAAATGGGCCAGCGATTTTCGGTATCTTGTCCGCGGGGAGCGACCATCGGATTCGTCGGGTGACAAGCTGGTGCCTGGGGTCACACTCAAAAAATTCGTCTCGTCGGTTGCTGGCGTGCTGTGCGCGGGCATCATGGTAGCGGGCTGCAGCAACTGGAATTATGGCCGTGGGCCGGAGCCGCCGCCGATCGATCCGAACATCTATCCGTCGGCCTACGAGACCGAGCTCATCACCTTCCTGCGCGATTATCTGACCAGCCCGAATGACTTCCGCGCGGTGTCGATCTCGGCGCCGGCGCTCAAGCCGTTCGAGTCCATCGACCGCTATGTCGTCTGCGTGCGTCTCGAAAGTCTCTCCAAGGAAAAGGTCGCCATCTTCAACGGCGGCAGGATCAGCCAGTTCATCGACGCGACCCCGCCCTATTGCGGCGGCGTGGCGTACCGGCATTTCGCCGAGCTCGAAGCGGCGCGCCCGCGATAGAATTTCTTCGAGACGCCGCCACTTGGAACGGCATGATGCCGATCTCGGGCGAACCGGAGAGGGCTGCTGCTGCTCAGGATCAGGAGTCAGTGTTGTGTCGTGTCGCCTCCGCGTGTGCCGGAGTGACGTGAGCTTCCGCTGCAGCGCGACGCGCAACGAGGAGTTGGATTTATGATCACGCTGCGGGCGCGTGACGGCCACGAGCTCGATGCCTATCTCGCGCGGCCGGCGGCGAAGGCGTGCGGCGGCGTGGTGGTCGCGCAGGAGATGTATGGGGTGAACGCCTACCTGCGCGCGGTGTGCGATTTCTACGCCGGCCATGGCTATCTCGCGATCGCGCCGGCGCTCTATGACCGGCGCACGCGCGGCCTGCAGTTCGCCTACGACAGGGAGGGCCACGACCAGGCCCAGCGTACCTACAAGGCGTGGGACTGGCACGCGGGGCTTGCCGATCTCGATGCCGCCCGCGCAGCGGTGTCCGACGCGGGCAAGGTCGGGCTGGTCGGCTTCTGCTGGGGTGGATCGATGGCGTGGCTCGGCGCCTGCCGCGGCACGTTCGACTGTTCGATCGCCTATTACGGGTCAATGATGCCCGAGTTCGCCGGTGAAACGCCGCGCTGCCCGGTGATCGCACACATCGGCGACCAGGACACCACGTTGCCGCCGGAACGAATCGAACGATTTCGCGCTGCGCAGCCGTCGGTGCTGGTCCACATCTATCCCGGGGCGCAGCATGGCTTCGACAACGGGATGCGGACCGAACGCCATGACGCCGCGGCCTGCCGGCTCGCGCGCGAGCGCAGTCTTGAATTCTTCGCGTGCCATTTAAGGTAATAGATTACCGTCAACCACCGCGGAAAAGAGCCCCGCGGCTGTACGGCGATGTGACATCCGGCCAATGTAGGCTTTTTTCCCGCGTCAATTCGATGTAATTTGAACCCGCGGCGCTACGCTTCGCGACCAAGGATTGGGATAAATTCCATTGGTGGGAGTGCACACCATGATCAAGACGCTCATTGCAGCGGTCACCGCCGCCGCCAGCCTGTTCCTGGCCCTCTCGACCGATGCCCTCGCGGATCGCCGGGTCGCGCTGGTGATCGGCAACTCGCAGTACAATTTTACCGGCCTTTCCCTCACCAATCCGAAAAACGACGCGTCCGACGTCGCCGGCGCATTGCGCACGCTCGGGTTTGAGGTCATCGAGGCCACCAATACCAGCAAGCGCGATTTCGACATGGCGCTGGCGCAATTCGCGCGTCGCGCCACTGACGCCGAACTCGGCGCTGTTCTTCTACGCCGGTCACGCGATGCAGTACCAAGGGCGCAACTACCTGATGCCGGTCGACGCCGAGTTGGAGGACGAAATCAGCGTGCGGTACCAGATGATCGCGATCGACGACGTGCGGGCTGCGCTCGATCGCGCCCCCGGCGTACGGATCATGATCCTCGATGCGTGTCGTAATAATCCGCTGGCGGAACAGTTCGCGCAGAACATGACCGGTCAGCACCGCAGCATCGGCAGTGTCCGTGGTCTCGCCCGCATAGACAAGACGCAGGGCATGGTGGTGGCGTATTCCACCGCCGCCGACGAGGTCGCGATGGACGGCCAGGGCCGCAACAGCCCCTACACCGTGGCGCTGCTCAAGCGTCTGCAGGAGCCGGGCCTGGAGATCGAGATGATGTTCCGCCGGATCGCGGCGGACGTGAATGCGCAGACCAACGGCAAGCAGCGGCCGGAGACCTACGTCTCGCTGTTGAACGAGTATTACCTCAACCAGGCCGATCGCACGGCGTGGAATGCGGTCAAGGATTCGAGCGATCCGGCGGCGCTGCGCGGCTTCATCACACGCTTCCCGTCCTCGCCGCTGCTGGGGCAGGCGGAGGCGCGCCTGCAACTGGTCGAGCGCACCGGCTTTGAGCGGCCGGTCGCGGAGAGGCGAAGGCGACGGAAACAAAGGCGACGGAAACAAAGGCCCGAGACGATGCGGACGAACTCCGCCGCAAGCTCGCCGACGCCCAGCAACAGATCTTGCAAAACGAGGCCGCCGAGCGCGAGCGCCGGGCGCAGGCAGAGCAACAGGCCCAAGTCAGCAGCAGGCGCAGCAGCAGGCGCAAGCCCAGCAGCAGGCTCGTCTCGAGGCCGAGCGACAGGCACAGCTTGAAGCCGACCGGCTGGCGCACCTGGAAGCGGAGCGCAAGGTGGCGTCCGTGCAGCCGACGGCGACCTACGTTCCGCCGTCAGTCCCGACGAACCCGGCTGTGGTGGCGCCCGTCATTCCTTCGGACACGCCGGCGCTGGTCAGCGCGGCGCAGCGTGAACTCAAGCGGCTCGGCTGCTACTCCGGCGATGTTGACGGCCGGCTCAGCGCCGCCACCCGCGCCGCGACCTGGCGCTACCTGTCCAAGTCTGGGCGGCAGGGCAGCGATGGTTCGATCACAGCGATCTTCGTCACCGAGCTCAAGCAGGACAAAAAGGGCTCATGCGCGGCGGAGAAGACCGAGAAGGCCGAACGGTCCGTGAAGGTGAAGCCGGAGCGGACCGTGCGCACGAAGCGGCACGAACGGACGGTGACCGTGGTGCGGAGCGAGCCGGTGGTGGTGCAGCAGGCCCCGATTATCGCCCCGCGCGTCGGCTTCGGCTTCGGTGGTTTCCGCCGCGGTTTCGGCATGCACTTCTGATCCAGCCAATGGATTGAGGCGTTGCGCGCGATCCGAAGCGGGTCGCGTGCAAAGCTGTCCGGTTCCCGGCCGGCCCGAGCGCGCCAGTTCAACTCCGCTCGTCCCCGCGCAAGCGCATTGGGTGCTCAGTTCGGGCGTCATGAGCAGGGGGCTCGATCTGAACGGAACGCGCTCTGGAAGCAGTCCATCGAGTTCAGGTTAGCCTGCCGGAACTGAGGGGGGCCTCCGATGATCTTCGAACCGTTCAAGATCAAGAACGTCGAGTTCGCCAACCGGATCATGCGGTCGTCGGTGGGCGGGCGGACCTCCGCCTACAACAGCATGGTCACCGACGTCTGGAAGAATTTCGAGATGAAATTCGCCGCCGGCGGCGTCGGCTGCATCATCTCGACCACCTTCCATGTCGAGCACGAGCGGCAGGCGCCGTTCGAATATCCCTCGTTGTGCGACGACAAGTTCATCGCGCCGTTGCAAAAGCGCGTGGCGGTCATCAGGGAGACCGGCTGCCGCTACATCATCCAGCTTGGCGACCCCGGCTATGCGACGCAGACCGCGCTGTTTCCCTTGAAGCGCGAACATTCGCTGTCCTCGTCGGGCGGCTTCGAGCTGTTGTACGGCCACGCCAACCGCCGCATCGAAATGACCGAGGAGGAGATCGCGCGCGAGATCGAGCTGTTCGCCAAGGCGGCAGTGCGCGTGCGCGAGGCGGGGGCGGACGGCATCGAGATCACGATCGAGAAGGGCTACCTCATCCATCAGTTCCTCAATCCTGGATTCAACCGGCGCACCGATGCCTGGGGCGGCTCCCCGGAAAGGCGTTTCCGCTTCTGCGCCGAAGTGATCAAGGCGGTGCGGCGCGCGGTAGGTGACGATTTCATCGTCGGCGTGCGGCTGTCGGCGATCGATTTCAACGCCTATCCGTTCCAGAATTTCATTTTCCGCATGCCGTGGGTGTTTCCACTGCGGAATCACTTCGTCGGCAACGGCATCGAGCAGATGCTGGCCTACGCGCGCGAGCTCAAGGCGCTCGGCGTCGATTTCCTGCATGTCACTTCGGGCTACGGCTTCATCAATCCGAAGGGCAACCCGGGACCGTTCCCATATGAAGAAATGAAGGTGTTCTGCAACGCTACGCGGCATCTGAGCGGCAAGGCCATGGCGCGCTCCGTGCTGCTGAACATCATCCCGCCGCCGGTCGGGCGCTGGCTCGGCAACATCGGCTGGCGCTACGAGGAGGGCTCGAACCTGCCCTACGCCGCGATCTTCAGGCAGGAGATCGGGCTGCCGGTCATCGCCAACGGCGGTTTCCAGCACCGCGACTTCATCGAGGGCGCGCTTGCCGGCAACAAATGCGATTTCGTGTCGATGGCGCGCGCGCTGATCGCCAATCCGGACCTGGTGCGGCAATTCGCGGCCGGACACGACCCGGAGAATCTCTGCACGCACTGCAACCGCTGCGCTGCGCGCACGGCGACGAGCCCACTCGGATGTTACGAGCCCAAGCGGTTTCCCTCGATCGAGGCGATGCAGGAGCAGATTTTGGATTGGAACCGCCCGGACGTGTGATTGTCCTCGGCACTCGGTGGCGGCTCCTCAGGATGCCGCGCCACCTTGGCGCATATGCGCTTTTGCGGGGCCGAACGGCGAACGCTTTCAGCGCGGTGTTTGCGCCCCGCGGATCAATGTCAGCAGCCGCTCCGGCGTCACCGGCAAATCGGTAATGCGCACCTCGATCGGCCGCAGCGCATCCTCGATCGCGGAGACGATCGCCGCTGGTGCGCCGATCGTGCCGCTTTCGGCCGCGCCTTTGACGCCGAGCGGATTGAGCGGCGTCGGCAATTCCATGTGATGGATCTCGACCGGCGGCACCACGTCGGAGGTCGGCAGCAGATAATCAGCGAAGGTGACGGTGAGCGGCTGCCCGCCGTCGTCGTAGCGCATCCATTCGTAGAGCGTCGCGCCGATGCCGTGCGCGACCGCGCCCTGCACCTGGCCCTCGACCATCATCGGATTGATCATACGGCCGCAATCGTGGACGACCACATAGCGCGTGAGCCGCACGCGGCCGGTCTCCGGGTCGACCTCCGCTTCGCACACGTGGGTGCCGTTGGTGTAGGTCAGCGCCGGCGGCTGGTAGTCGCTCGTGGCGGCGAGGCCGGGCGCCATGTTGCCCGGCAGCGCGAACCCCGCCGCGCCCTGCAGCGATTGCGCGATCTCGGTGAGCGAACGCTGAAGCCCCGGCACGCCGCGTACCCGCACGACGCCGTCGGCAAGTTCGAGATCGTCCGCCGCGACTTCGAGGAGCGATGACGCCGCCTGCTTCGCCTTCTCCGCCACCGCGCGCGCGGCGATATGCACAGCGTTGCCGGCGGTCACCGCCTGGCGACTGGCGTAGGCGCCGAGGCCGAGCGGGATCGCGCCGGTGTCGCCGGCGATGACGTGCACCTGGTCGGGCCGCACGCCGAGCACCGCGGCGGCGAGCTGCGCCATCATGGTCTGCGTGCCCTGGCCCTGGTCCGCCGCGCCGGTCGCAACCACGATCCGGCCCGACGGACCGACGCGCACGGAGGCGCTCTCGAACGGCCCGCGGCCGGTGCCTTCGACGTAATTGCCGAGCCCGATCCCGAGCAGGCGGCCTTCACGCCGCGCCGCCTCGCGCCGCGCCGGAAAGTCGGTCCAGCCGGCGGCTTCGAGCGCACGGCGCTGGCATTCGACATAGTCGCCGCTGTCGTAGGTCATCGCCAGGCCGTCGCGGGTCTTGACCTGGGTGACATACGGCATCTCATTCGGTGGGATGAGATTGCGCCGGCGTACCTCGTCGCGGGCGAGTTTCAGTTCGGCCGCGATACGGTCGAGCAGGCGCTCCATCACGAACGTGCCCTGCGGCCGGCCGGCGCCGCGCGTCGACGTCGCGGCTACCATGTTGGTGAGGCAGACCGAGACGTCGAGCGCGAGCGCGGGCAGCACGTAAGGGCCGAGCAGGTTGGTGGTCGAATTCTGCGGTGTCGACAGGCCCGACGGCGTGAACGCGCCGTGGTCGTGATAGAGATGGCCGCGGATCGCGAGCAGCTTGCCCTGCGCGCTGATCGCAGCCTCGACGTGCCACTCCTGCACGCGCTCGTGGTTGGTGGCGGTGAAACTCTCGCGGCGATCCTCGATCCATTTGACCGGAGCGTTGAGGAGCCGCGCCGCGGCGGGAACGACCAGTTCCTCGGGGTAGAACGGATTTTTCGGCCCGAAGCCACCGCCGACCTCGGGCGCGATCACGCGTACCTGGTCCTCCGCAAGCGCGAGCGCATCGCAGATGACGCGCTTGGTCTTGTGCGGCATCTGGGTCGAATCCCATACAGTCAGCCGGTCCTCGATCGGATCGAAGCGCGCGAGCACCCCGCGCGCTTCGATCGAATGGCCGCCGCCCTTATGGATGCTGAAAATCTCCGCCACGCGATGCGCGGCAGCGGCGAATGCGGCGTCGGCGTCGCCGTATTTCACAGTCCAGCGGGCGAGCAGATTGTCCGCGCATTCGAGCCGGGCCTGGGGCGCGTCGCGCGCGAGGCTGGCTTGCAGGCCGGCGATCGCGGGCAGCGGCTCATAGTCGAGCACGACCGCGCTCGCGGCGTCTTCGGCGATGGCGCGACTTTCCGCCACGACCAGCGCGATCGGCTCGCCGACATGACAAAGCTCGCGCTCGGCGAGATAGGCGGGATCGACGTGGTAGCGGATCGCGGCGATCGGCAGCGCCAGCGGAATGCGATCGCAGGTCAGCGTGCCCCGCAGGTCGGCGTAAGTGAAGATCGCGCGCACGCCGGGAATTTTGCGCGCCTGCGAAGCGTCGACGCCGTTGAGCCGCGCATGCGCCACGGGGCTGCGGACGAAGGTCGCGTGCAGCAGGCCTGGCGGTTCGATGTCGTCGACGAAGCGGCCCATGCCGCGCAGGAGCTTTGCGTCCTCGATGCGCACGACCGGGCGGCCCATGCCTGCTGGGGCGGTGCTCCTTTCTTCCCCCTCCCCCTTGTGGGGAGGGCTGGGGTGGGGGGCCTGCAGCAAGTGATTACTTCGAACTGAACAGGCACGGCCCGTCCCCGACCTCCGACCCCTCCCGACAAGGGGGAGGGGAGAAGGAGGAGCGCGTTGCGGGGCGGGGGCAGCGAAGCGAGAAATCGATCATGACACCATTCATTGGTTCTGCGTTCCGAGCCGCTGCACCACCGGTCCCCAGCGGGTGAATTCCTGCTTGAGATACGCGTCGGATTTCTCCGGCCCGAGGCCGAGCAGCGGCTCGAAGCCGGACGCCAGGAGCTTGCTCTGAAATGCCTTGTCGGCCCATTCCTTCTGCGTGGTGTCGTTGATTTTTTCGAGCACGGCCCGCGGCGTCGCTGCGGGCGCGAACAGGCCGAAGAAGGTCTGCGACACAAAATCCGGCAGCCCGGCTTCGATCGCCGTCGGGATGTCGGGGATCGGCTCCAGCCGTTCGCGCGCGTTGATTGCCAGGATGCGCAGCTTGCCGCTCTTGTGCAGCTCGATTACCTGAGCGGTGATATTCGGGAACACGACCGAGATGTTGCCGCTGAGCAGATCGTTCATCGCCGGCGCCATGCCTTTGTAGGGGACGTGGAGCATGTCGAGGCCGGCACGCTGCTTGAACATCTCGACCGTCACATGGGTGATGGCGCCGACGCCGCCGGAGCCGTAGGTCAGCTTGCCGGGATTGGCCTTGGCGTAGGCGATGAGCTCCTTCACCGATTTCACCGGTAACGTGGGATTGACCGCGATCGAGGTCGAGGTGGCAGCAAAGATGGTCGCCGGGGCGATATCCTTGATCGCGTCATAGGCCTTGTTGGAGGAGCCTTCGCGCAGGACCAGCGTGCTGGTGCTGCCGAGCAGCAGCATATAACCGTCGGCGGGCGACTGCGCGACGAGATTGAGCGCGATCGAGGAGCCGCCGCCGCCGCGGTCCTCGACGACGACCGAGCTCAACTCGTTCTTCACCCGATCGGCCCAGATGCGCGCGATGATGTCATGCACGCCGCCGGCCGAAGACGGCACGATGACGTGGATCGGCCGGCTGGGAAAGGCCTGCGCCAAGGCGCTGCGCGCCATGAACGCGCCCGCCGCCGTCGCCAATCCGCTCGCAACAAAATCGCGCCGTTGCATCATCATTTCCTCCGCTGTGACCGGGCTTTGAGTCTAACCGGTCACAGCGCGAAGTGAAATGCGCGGCGCCTCCTCAATGCGCCAGCGGATCGGGGCGAAGCTGGAACTTCACCACCTTGGGCTTGGTCCCCTTGCCGCCCTCGTTGTGGAAGGGCGTACGGTTGCCGAAGGTCGACCACAGGCCGCGGCCTTTCCAGCCGCTGTCGAGATCGTCGATGCGGCCGTCCATGCCCTTGGCGAAGAAGCCCATGGGGTAGGGCACGCGAAGCTGGATGAACTTGCCGTCCACCAGGGCGTGGATCGAGTCGGAGTCATTTCCGGTCGCCATCGGCACGTCCTGGCCGAGGCCGAATACGTTGTGCTGGTCGACCCAGGTGAAATAGCTCGACTCCGCACTGCCCGGATCGGTCACGCCGGCCATCTGCGGGCCGGGGAGCGGATAGAGCGTCCAGCCTTCCGGGCATTGCTTGCCGGTGGCGGTCGGTCCGTTCAGCGGACCCTTGCACTTGGTGCGGTCGAAGCTGGCCATGTGGCCGCTCGCGAGCGGCACCCACGCGACGCCGCTGCTGTCGACGTCGATGCCGCGCGGCGAATAGCCGGGGAACGGCACCTCGTAGATTTCCGCGAGCGTCGTCGCCGGCGGGTTGCTGCCGGGATCGAGGCGGATGACCAGGCCCGGGTACCCCAGCGCCGAGCCCCAGATGCTACCGTCCTTCGGGCTCGGCGCGATCCCGTAGAAGCCCGCGACCACGCGCTTGTCCTTGGTCGGATCGACCGGCTGGTTGGGCGCAGCATAGCCTTCGTCGCGCTTGCCGTTGCCGTTGGTGTCGATGATCAGCGGCGACCAGCCCTGCGAGGCCGCTTCATCGCCGGTGGCGTCGAACTTGTCGACGTCGAGCCAGCCGACGATGTCGCCGTTGCCGTTGCCGCCGACGCCGCTCGACGCCCACAGTCGGTTGTGCGAATCGAACTGGATGTGGTGCGTGCTGAAGCAGGTGTCGACCGTGGTGAAGTTCTTGGTCTTCGGGTCATACATCACCAACTGCCGTCCGGCCCGCTCGACCGGATAGAGCTTTGCGGAGGGATGGTCGGACCCCTTCTTGCAGAAGGCGGCCGTGCTCGGCCCGTGGATGCGTGCGGTGAACCACACCCGGCCCTTGCCATCGAACATCGGATTGTGCGGGCTGGTCTGGCTGTCCCAGATCGGCTGGTCGCCCCAATAGGCCGAGCCGGCAAACATCGGATCGGTGAGCGATGACGGAGTCTTGGGATCGCGCGGCGTGATCTTGATGTCGGTCGCGGTGTTCTTGACCGGATCGAGCACCGGCACGTGATCCGTGCTCCATTCCGGCGTGCCGAACAGCGGGCCGTTGGCGTTGATGTTCGGATTGCGCCGGTCGGTCGAAATCTCGTCGTGCAGGTACATCGTGGGCGTGCCCCAGTCCCACACGCTGACCACGACATTGCGCTCGATCCCCTGCGGGCGCTGCGGCTTGGCAAAGGGAAGCTCGCCGGCGGCGATACGGTCGGTCCAATCGGCAAAGCCTTTGAGCACCTTCTGCGTGTCGAGCCTGCCGACGTTGCGGGCCATGGTCTCGCTCGCCTGCCCGGACTGGATGCGCCGCACCCACGCCGAGTAAGTGGAATCGAGCTGGCTGAATTCCTTCGGAATCGTGCGGGTCGCCTTGTTGCCGAGCTGATGGCAGCTCACGCAGCCGTTGGTCTTGATGCCGTCGAGCCACATCGCCTGGCTGCGGATGTTGGTCGGGATGCCGTTGCCGCCGGGGCCGGTGCCGGGGAATTCGCTCTTGTCGGGTACGTGCAGCATCGAGAACCAATAGATCGCCGGATAGTACTCCGCCGCGGCTGCCGCATTCGGCGCAATGACTGCGGTCAGGTTGAGAATGGTCCCGGGCCTGGTCTGCACCTTGGGTGAATCGATCAGCCCATAGCCGCGCACCCAGACGTTGTAGTTGGCCGACGGCAGCTCGGGCAGCACGTAGCGGCCGCGGTCATCGGTGACGACCATCTTGGCGAATTTGGTCGGGAGATCGGTTGTCTCGGCGACCACCCAGACGCCGGCTTCCGGCCCGTTCGCGCTGGTCACGACGCCACCGAGATCGCTGGCGCCAACGGTCACCGCCGCCGCCGTGGACTGCTGCGCCTGTACGCTCGCGGACGGAGCGCCAAGGCAGGCCGCGACCGCGATCACCGCTGCGCCGAGATACAAACCTGCTCTGAGCTTCATGTGCGTCTCCCGTCCTTCGTTTGGTGGCTGGCGTCGCGCGCTCGCGGCGATCCGCTCCGATGCCGATGACCAGCGACCCGACAACTGAAATCAAGGCGGCATCGCCCAAGCGCCGGGATCGAAATTCTGCACAATCCATCGACCTTTGCAATCACACGCGCAGATTGGAATAAAAGGCCGCTCGCGGCAGTCCGCGGTGCTAAACGTCGCGTGTGCGTCACGGTCTGCTGCTAGCGCGGTTCGGCGGGGCTGATATCATCCGTTCGCCAGCACAGGAGGCTCTCCATGAAGCGGCTCGCGACGCTCATCGCCGGGTTGGCGTTTGCCTACAGCGCCGGCGCGGTCGCGGCGCCCTCCGGCACGGTCACGGTCTATACCTCGCAGCCGAGCGATCAGATCGCCAAGGTGGTGGACGCGTTCAAGAAAGCGCACCCCGCGGTCAAGATCGAGCTGTTCCGGTCCGGCACCACCGAAGTGATGAACAAGCTGCAGGCGGAATTCGCCGCCGGCCGACCGCAGGCCGACGTGGTGCTGATCGCCGATGCGGTGGCGATGACGCAGCTCAAGAACGACGGGCGGCTCATGAGCTATCCTGACGCGCCGGCCGGCAAGCTCCCAGCGGCGCTGGTCGATACCGACAAGACGTTCTTCGGGACCAAGCTCATCACCACCGGGATCGTCATCAACACGCGGCTGGTGAAGGCCGCGCCGAAATCATGGAAGGACCTGCTGGCGCCCGCCGTTGCGGCCAAGACGATCCTGCCGAATCCGCTCTACTCCGGCGCCGCCGTCATCCACCTCGGCACCATGGTGCAGCAGCCGGAATTCGGCTGGGGCTATTTCGCAACGCTGGCGAAGGGCGGCGCGATCTCGGGCAAGGGCAACGGCGCAGTCATCGAAGCGGTAGCGCGCGGCGAGAAGGCCTACGGCATCATCATCGACTACATGGCGTTCAACGCCAAGGCGAAGGGGTCGCCGGTCGACTTCGTGTTCCCGCAGGAGGGCGTGAGCGCGATCACCCAGCCGGTCGCGGTCCTCAAAGCGAGTCGCAACGCGGAAGCCGCCAAGGCTTTCGTCGACTGGCAGATCTCGGAGGAGGCGCAGCGCCAATCGGTGGCACAGGGCTACTTTCCGATCTTTCCCGGGATCGAGCCGCCGAAGGGCTACCCGCCGGTATCGTCGCTCAAGATCATGAGCGCCGATTTCAAGGCGATGCTCGCCAACGACGAGGAGAACAAGCGGAAGTTCACGGAGCTGTTCGGTGGCTGACGCCGGCTCGGTCCGCGCGCGCAGCTCGACTTTCAGTTCGTGGATTTTCAACGGCGAATCCGTGCTGGTCGCCACCCTCGCGCTTTACATCGCGATCTTCGCCGTCTGGCCGCTGCTGCGGCTGTTCGGCGAAGCCCTCTCGGCCGGTGCGGGCGGCGAGCCGCTGGGTGTGCTGCTCGGGCAATGGCGCAGCCCTGCCACCCGGCGCGCGTTCGACAACACGCTCGAAGCCAGCATCCTGGCCACGCTCCTGTCGGTGTCGATCGGCACGGCGGTGGCGTTCCTGCTGTCGCTCACCGACCTGCGCGCCAAGGCGGCGCTGACGTTCGTCGCGCTGCTGCCGCTGCTGGTGCCGTCGCAGATCACCGCGCTCGCCTGGATCGAGTTGACCGGGGCATCGAGCCCGATCCTCGCGCCGCTCGGTCTTGCGCCGGAACCGGGCACGACCAATCCGCTCTATTCCATGTGGGGCATCGTGCTGGTGATGGGCGTCGAGCACTCGACGCTTGTGCTGCTCGCGGTGCGGGCCGGACTGCGCAACCTGCCGCGCGATCTCGTCGAGGCGGCGCGGCTCGGCGGGGCGGAGCCGCTGCGGGTGACGCGCTCGGTGATCGTGCCGCTGGCGCTGCCGGCGATCCTCGCTGGTGCCGCGCTCGCTTTCGTCACCTCGATCGGGAATTTCGGCATCCCGGCGCTGCTCGGCATTCCCGGGCGCTACACGATGCTGACCACGCTGATTTATCAGCGCCTGCAAGGTTTCGGCCCGCGTGTGCTCGGCGAGGTCGCGGCGCTTGCCTTGATCCTCGCGGGCCTCGCGGTGGTCGGGCTCGCGCTGCGCACGCTCCTGGTTGCGCGCACACGCTTCGTGACCGAAGCCGCGGGCGGCCGTTTCGAGCCGTTTCCGCTCGGGCGTTTCCGCGCTCCCGTCTCAGCCGCGCTGTGGCTCTTCCTCCTCGGTATTGCCGTACTACCGCTCGCCGCGCTGATCGCGACATCGCTCGCGCCGGCGCTCGGCGTCCCGCTCGGCTTCGACACCGTTACGCTCGAAAACTATCGCTTTGTGCTGTTCGAGCAGGACGCGACGTTGCGCGCGTTCCGCAACAGTTTCCTGCTCGCGCTGGTGGCTGCGATCGTCAGTGCCGCCGTGGCCGTGCCGCTCGCCTATCTCTCCACGCTGCGGCGCAATCGTCTCACGCGGGTTCTCGATTTCCTCGCGGACGCACCCTACGCAGTGCCGGGGACGGTGCTGGCCATTGCCATGATCCTGGTGTTTCTTCCGCCGCTGCCGCTGATCGACGTGAGTTTGTATGGCACGATCGGCATCATCCTGGTCGCCTACCTCGCCCGCTTCCTGGCGCTCGCCTTGCGTCCGACCATGGCCGGCATGGAGCTGGTGAACAAGAATCTCGACGAAGCCGCACAGGTCGCGGGCGCAGGCGTGCTGAGGCGGCTCGCATCGGTCATCCTACCGGTGGTCGCGCCGGCGGCGGCGGCCGGGGCGCTGCTCATCTTCATGACCGCGTTCAACGAGCTCACGGTATCGGCGCTGCTGTGGTCGACCGGGCGCGAGACGCTCGGCGTCGTGGTGTTCTTCCTGCATTACGAGGGCAATTCGCCCGCCGCCGCCGCAGTGGCGACGATCTCGGTCGCGGTCACCGTCAGTCTGGCGGCGCTGGCGAGCGTGCTCGGCCGCAACCTGCCCGAAGGAGTGGTGCCGTGGCGAGCGTGAGCTTCGACAACGTGTCGAAGCGCTTCGGGGCGACCCGCGCGGTCGAAGGCGTGAGCCTCGAGATTGCCGACGGCGAATTCTTCGCGCTGCTCGGCCCGTCCGGCTGCGGCAAGACCACGCTCCTTCGCCTCATCGCCGGCTTCGAGGCGCCTGACAAAGGCCTGGTCAAGCTCAGCCAGGAAATCGTCGGCTGGCCGGGCTTTGCCGTCCCGCCGGAGCGGCGTCAGATCGGCATGGTGTTCCAATCCTACGCGCTGTGGCCGCACATGACGGTCGCCGAGAATGTCGCATTTTCACTTCGCGTGCGCCGCGTTCCCGGCGAGGCGCGCGGCAAGCGCGTGGCCGAAGCGCTCGTGATGGTGGGGCTCGAAACCATGGCGGACCGCAAGCCGCACGAACTGTCCGGTGGCCAGCGTCAGCGCGTGGCGCTGGCGCGCTGCCTGGCGATGCGTCCGGGCGTAGTGCTGTTGGACGAACCGCTGGCCAATCTCGACGTGCATCTGCGTGAGGCGATGCAGCAGGAATTTTCCCGCTTCCACCGCGAGATCGGCGCGACCTTCGTCTACGTCACCCACGACCAGGCCGAAGCGATGGCGCTCGCCGACCGCGTCGCCGTGATGGACGCCGGCCGGGTCGAGCAGACCGCGCCGCCGCGCACGCTCTATCGCGAACCCGCCACCGAGATGGTCGCGCGCTTCGTCGGTCGCGGCATCGTGGTCCCGGTACGGGTGGTCGGCCGGGACGGGGGTCGCACCGTGGTCGATCTCTGGGGCGTCAGCATCGGCGTTCGCGGCAAGGGGGAGCCAGGCACGCAGCGCAGCGTTTGCCTGCGCGCGGAAGACCTCGGCCTTGCCAAGAGCGGCGCGCCGAACGCCATCCCGGGCCGGGTCGTTGCCACCGCCTATCAGGGCGCGACGACGCTGCTGACCATTGCGCCGCAAGCCGAAGGCGCGCCGGAATTGCGAGTTGAGCATGCCGGCGAAATTCCCGCCCTGGGCGCATCCGTGGCGGTCGACGCTCGCGACGGCTGGATTATTCCCGTATAGACTTCGCGCTGCCCGGACTCGGACAGAAGAAACGCGGGGGAGGATGGAAATGACGAAGCAAGCCGACATGAACAAGGTCGATCGCAGGCTCTTTCTTGGTAGCACATTCGCGCTGGTGGCGACATCCGGCGCGGTGCTGGTGAAGCAATCCAGGGCGCAAGAGCCTTTGAAGCCGGCTCCCGCCGGCAAGACGCTTAGCCAAATCCTCGCGGACTACGTCGTCAACTTCGATCTCAAGGCCGTGCCCCCGGAAGTCATCAACCGCGCCCGCATCGGCTTCATCGACACGCTCGGCGTGATGCTCGCCGGCAGCCGCGAGCAGGTTGCGGCGATCGCGGTCGACATGGTGAAGGCCGAGGGCAGCGCGCCGGCTGCGTCGATCGTGGGCCAATCGCTGCGCACCTCGCCGCAGCTTGCGGCGCTTGCGAACGGCGTCGCCGCCCACGCGATGGACTACGATTTTACCTACATCAGCGGCCAGGCGGCGTCGGCGATCATTCCGGCGATCCTCCCGGTGGCCGAAGTGAATGGTGCGACGCCGGCCGAATGCGTCGCCGCCTTCGTCATCGGCTGCGAGGTCGCCGGCCGCATCGTGCGCGCAAACTTCAATGCCTCCAGTATCGGTGGCTGGCATACGACCGGCATGGTCGGCGTGATCGCGGCGGCGGCTGCCGCAGGGCGGCTGATGAAGCTTCCGGCCGACAAGATTGCCAACGCGCTCGGGATCGGCGTCTCGATGGCGGGTGGGCTGAGCGTCAATTTCGGCACGATGACCAAGCCGCTTCATTCCGGTCACGCCGCGCGCGACGGCATCATGGCCGCATCGCTGGCGAGCCGCGGCTTCACCTCGCATCCGTCAGCGTTCGAGGGGAAGGCCGGATACTTCGACGGCTTCGGCCGCGGGCTCGACGTGACCTTCGAGCCGTTCAAGGATCTTGGCCAGCGCTACGACCTCGTGAGCATCGGCTATACGCTCAAGGCCTATCCGTGCGGTGGCCTCACGCACACTTCGATCGAGGCCGCGCTGGCGCTGCGCGAAAAGCTCGGGCCCCGCGTCGCCGATATCAAAGCGATTCACTGCTCAGTCACGCGCAACGCCGGCCAGCGCGCCGGGGTGCAATATCCGCACTCGGTCGAAGCCGCGAAGTTCAGCGTCTCCTATCTGGTCGCCTATTCGCTCCTGCACGGCGCGCCGCGCATTCCCGCGTTCACGGAAAAGGCGATCGACGATGCAAAGGTGCAGGCGCTGGCCAAGCTGGTGAGCGCCAGCGTCGATCCTGCACTCGGGCCCGGCACCAACGGCAGCCCGGCGTTGCTCAAGGTCACACTGGCCGACGGGCAGGTGATTGAACAGCGCCGCGATGCCGCGACCGGCTCGTCGGAGGTCCCGATGACGCAGGCGCAGGTCGAGGCAAAATTCCTCGATTGCGCCGCGCAGTCGGTGAGCGCAGATACCGGAAAGAAAATCCTGGCGACACTCAATGCATTTCCCAGCGGATCGTCCTTGAACGATTTCTGGCCGCTGCTGCGGCGGGCATGAACGGCGAAGGGCCCCGATGATCGGACACCGACGGCTGTCGATACTTTGCGCAGCAATCCTGTCCGCCTGCGTCTGGGTGGTGGCGGCGCAGCCGGTCTTCGGACAGGACGACGGTTTCTACCGCGGGCGGACCCTCACCCTGGTCGTCGGTTATTCCGCGGGCGGCGGCTACGACCAATATGCGCGGCTCCTCTCCCGCCATCTCGGCCGTCACATCCCGGGCAACCCGACCGTGCTGGTGCAGAACATGCCGGGCGCGGCGAGCCTCACCTCGGTGCGCTATCTCGACGCCAATGCGCCGAAGGACGGCACCGTGCTGACGACGTTTGACCCCGGCCTCATCACCGAGTCGTTCGCGCAGCCCGACGTCTTCAAGGTCCGCTTCTCCGACTATCAGTGGATCGGCACGATGCTGCGCGACATCCGCATCTGCTACGCCTGGGGCGCGACCGGCATCAAGACCTGGGACGACATGATGAAACGCAAGGAGTTCCTGATCGGTACCACCGCCAAGGGCTCCAACGCCTATGTGAACGGCGCGATCCTGCGCAAGATCTTCCACGCGCCGGTGCGCCAGATCGCCGGCTATCCCGGCAGCAACGAGCAGCGGCTGGCGCTCGAGCGCGGCGAGCTCGAAGGCAATTGCGGCTCCTGGAGTGCAATGCCGCAGGACTGGGTGGTGAACAACAAGTTCAACGCGCTGGTGCGCTTTTCGCCCAAGCGCGCGGCCGACATGCCTGCGAGCGTTCCGTTTGTGACCGACCTCGCGACGTCGCATGAGCAGAAGGACCTGCTCAACGTGCTGAACGCGTCCGCCGAACTGGGCCGGCCCTACATCGCCGCCAGGCAGGTTCCGCCCGAGCGGGTGAAGGTCCTGCGCGCGGCGTTCGAGGCGACGCTGAAGGACGACGCTTTCCTGGCTGAGGCACAGAAGCAGGCGTTGCCGCTCGATCCGGTGACCGGCGAAGAGGCGGAGAAGGTGATCGCCACCATCTATGCCGCATCGCCGGAACTCGCGAAGCAGGTCAAGGACGTGCTGGAGTGAATGCCGGCCGAGTGGATGGAAACCGGGAGAAGCCATGAGTGAACGTGCGCTTGGATTTGTCGAGAATTGGATTTCGGAAAATATCCATGCTGGAGCGGATGCTCCTGAGGGCGATAGTCCGGAGGTGAAAAAGCTTGCACTCAAATGCGTTGACGCTGCAAACGCAGAGGGCATTTCGGAACTTGAGATCAGGGAGTCGATCGACGATCTTGCGGCATTCATCGCGGGTGCGATCGAGGAAGCCAACGAACGGGAAGCTGCGCGCGTGGCAGACAAAGATGACTGAGCTTGGCCACTTGCTCGCGCACCCCGCGGCGGTATGGTCGGTGCAAGGCATCACTACGGGGCGGTAACCCGCGCCCAAGGAGAAGACCGATGGGTGATTTCCGCAGCTACCACGTCAGCACGCGCATGCCGGCGCAGCCCATGGCGCCGGTGATCGATCCGGCCGGCTGGTCGCCCGAGACGCTGCGCGATGTCTCGGCCTGGAGCTACAAGATCACCGAGCGCGACATTGATGAGCTCAAGGACGGCATCGCCGAAGTTCGCCGCCGCGGCGTGGCGATCGTCGAGATCGATCGCGACGCATTCCCGCTGGATGGATTTGCCGGTGTGCTCGCGGACGTGAAGCGCGAGCTCACTGACGGCCGCGGCATCGTCATGCTGCAGAATTTCCCGGTCGCGCAACTTTCCCGCGAGGAAGCGGCGATCGCATACATCGGGCTCGGCGCCTATCTCGGCCGGACGATGTCGCAGAACAAGCAGGGCCATGTGCTCGGCCATGTGAAGGATCTCGGCGGCGATTACCAGGATCTGCACACGCGCGGCTACATGACCCGCGCCGAAATGCGTTTCCACGCCGACGCCTGCGAGTATGTGGGCCTGCTGTGCCTGCAATCCTCGAAGAGCGGCGGCGCCAGCCGGATTTCAAGTTCGGTGACGGTCTACAACCGGATGCTCGAACGGCGGCCCGACCTCGCCAAGGTGCTGACCGAGGATTTCTACCGCTCGCGCAGCGGCGAAGTGAACCCGGGCGAAGCGCCGTTCTTCAAGCAGCCGATCTTCTCGTTCTCCGAAGGCTACTTCAGCGCGACCGGTGTGGGCGCGGTGATCGACAAGGCGCAGCAATTGCCAGGCGTGCCGAAATTCACGCCGGCGCAGAAGGAAGCGGTCGAGGTCTACCGCTCGACCGTGGATGAATGCGCGGTCGACATCGATTTCCAGCCCGGCGATATCCAGTTCCTCAACAACTTCGTGATGCTCCACACCCGCCGCGAATACGAGGATTGGCCGGAGCCCGGGCGCAAGCGCCACCTGCTGCGGCTGTGGCTGAGCGATCCAGACGCGCGGCCGATCCCCAAGGAGCAGCGTGAAGGCCGCGCCGGCCGCGGCGTACACCTCAAGGGCGTCAAGCTGATCGCGCCGCTCGATGTCGATGCGGCCGCGTGAGCAAGAAACAGAAGGAAGGGCGCAGATGAAGTTCAGCCGGATTGTCGCGGGATCGTTCGCGGTCGCTTTGAGTTTGCCGTGGGTGGGTGGGCTTGCGCGCGCGCAATCGGTGGCGGACTTCTATCGCGGTCGCACGATGTCGATGCTCATCGGCTACACTGTCGGGGGCGGCTACGACACCTATGCGCGCGTGCTGGCGCGCCACATGGGCAAGCACATTCCGGGCAACCCTTCGATCACGCCGCAGAACATGGTGGGCGCGGGCAGCATGAAGCTCGCCAATTATCTCTATTCGGTCGCGCCCAAGGACGGCTCGCAAATCGGCATTTTCGGCCGCGGCATTGCGATGGAGCCGCTGATTGGCACCAGCGGTGCGACCTTCGACGGGCGCAAGTTCACCTGGCTCGGCAGCGGTAGCGATCAGGTGAGCGTCTGCGCGACCTGGCACACCTCGAAGGTCAAGACCTGGAACGACGCGCTCACCACGCCGTTCACCGTGGGCGGCGAGGGCGCCGGCGCCGATCCCGACATGTTCACCGTGATGCTCAAGAACATGTTCGGCGCGAAAATCCGCCTGGTCACCGGCTATCCCGGCGGCAACGAAATATCGATCGCGCTCGAGCGCGGCGAGGTCGACGGCCGCTGCGGCTGGTCATGGACCAGCGTCAAGCTGGCGAAGCCGGATTGGATCGCCAAAAAGTCGCTCAACTTCATCGTGCAGATGTCGCTGGCGAAGAGCCCCGAATTGCCCGACGTTCCGTTCATCATGGATTTCGCCAAGACCGACGAGCAGCGGCAGATCCTCAAGCTTGTGCTCGGCCGCCAGACCATGGGCTGGCCGTTCGTCGCGCCGCCGGGAATTCCGGAAGACCGCAAGCAGGCGCTGCGGCGCGCGTTCGATGAAACCATGGCCGATCCGGAATTCCTGGCCGAGGCCAAGCAGCGCACGCTCGACGTCAATCCTCTGAATGGGGCAGGGATCGACAAGCTCGTCAGTGACCTGTTCCAAACCCCGCCCGAAGTCCTGGCAAAGGCGCGCGCGGTGATCGCTATGGACTCGGCGCGATAGCTTATGAGCTGTGCGTCGAGGGCGCGAACAGGTCCTCGACGGCGAAATCGCCGCGGATCAGCCCCTGGTCGCGCGAATACTGCATGAAGCGTTCGAGGTTGGTGCGGTTGGCGGCCAGCCCGGTCGGCCAGATGTCGGTGCCGAACTTTTCCTTCTCGCGCTCGAAGTAGCGGCGCCCGAAGGCGAGGCTCGACCAGTTCGGATCCGAGAAATAATCCTCCGAAATCTCGCGGGCCTGCGCAAAGGTCGCCATGAGCGCTGTCGGCAGCGAGGGCATGCGTTCGGCGATTTCCTTGCGGATCGCCAGGATGTGCATGATCGGGTAGTAGCCGTATTTGCGAAAGTAGCGCACCTCCTCCGCGTCAGGATCGGGAAACAACCGGCGAATCGGGACCTCGCCTGAAGTCATCGAATGCGGCGGATGCGGCTGAATGACGGCGTCGACGTCGCCGGCCTTGAGCAGCAGGCCGACGTCGGCGCCGGCGGGGAGATTTTCGATCTTCACACCCGGCTTGGGCTCGAAGGCGATCTTCTCCTCGTCCTCCAGCAGCCAGTGGATGTCCTCCCACGGAACGCCATATTCGAACTTGAGGTCGCCCTTGGCGAGCATCGACAGTGTGGTCTGGAACGAGCGGATCGCGACCCGCTTGCCGGCGAGATCGGCGGGAGAGCTCAGCGGCGAGTCGGCACGGACAAAGAACAAGCCGGCGCTGAACAGGCGGCGCGGAAATACCGGCACGCCGGTGATCGGCAGCTTGCGGTCGATCGCCATCAGGTAAGTCGACATCGAGAACTCGGCGATGTCGAACTCGCCCTTGAGCATGCGCCCGTGGCGGTCCTTGCCGTCGCGCAACGGCACGGTCTGGCCGACCTGCAGCGGTTGCAGCGTCACGCCCTTCGGCGGCGGCACGGTGCCGTCGAAGAACGGGAAATGCCGGTCATAGCGTTCGAGCGCGATCGTCACATCCATGAAGTCGGCTCCTTTCAGCCAGCCTTGTTTCAGCCAGCCTTGGCGTCTGCGATCGCCCGCCACACCCGCTCCGGAGTGGCCGGCATCTCGATGTGCTTGACCCCGAGCACCGAGAGCGCGTCGACGACCGCATTGGTCACGGCCGGAAGCGCGCCGACGCAGCCGGCTTCGCCGCAGCCCTTGACGCCGAGTGGATTGGTCTTGGTCGGCACCGGGTTGCTGTGCACTTCCACGTTGCTGAGATCGCTCGCTCGCGGCATCGCATAGTCCATGAACGAGCCAGTCAGCAGTTGCCCGGAGTCGCCATCGAAGCGGATGTCCTCCATCAGCGCTTGGCCCGCGCCTTGCGCGACGCCGCCCATGATCTGGCCGTAGACCAGCAGCGGATTGAGCACCACGCCAACGTCGTCGATGACGCTGTAGCGCAGGATGTCGATCTTCCCGGTGTCTTCGTCGATTTCGAGTTCGCAGACGTGGCAGCCGTTCGGGAAATTATCGACCGGATTGATGTAGACCGCGGTCGCGATCAGGCCGGGCTCCATGTCCTTAGGCAGTTTGGCCGGGAGCGCGGCCGCCACCGCGACCTCCTTGATGGTCATGGTCTGGTTGGTCTTGTTGCTCGAAAAAATCCCATCCTCGAACTTGATGTCCTCGGCCGGCACTTTCAGCAGATGCGCGACGATCGCCTTCGCCTTGGTCACGATCTTATGGCTCGCCATCAGCATCGCCGAGCCGCCGATGGTGGCCGAGCGCGAGCCGCCGGTGCCTTCGCCGAAGAACACCTGGTCAGTGTCGCCCTGCACGTAGTGGATATCCTTGGGATCGAGTCCGAGCTGGTCGCACACGATCTGCTTGAATGCGGTCTCGTGGCCCTGACCCTGATTGACTGCGCCCGAGAATATGGTCGCGGCGCCGGAGCGGTCGAACCGGATCTCGGCGCCTTCGTAGCTCGGCGCTGCGGCACGTTCGATCGTGTTGGACATGCCCAGGCCGCGCAGCTTGCCGTGCTGGCGCGATTGCTCCCGGCGCGCCATGAAGCCTTCGGCGTCGGCAAGCTCGAGAGCCTGATCCATGTTCTTCTCAAACTCGCCGGAGTCGTAGGTGAAGGTGAGCCCGGTCTTGTACGGCATCGCCGACGGCGGGATCGTGTTGCGCCGTCGCAGCTCCGCGGGATCGATGCCCATCGTGTCGGCGGCGAGATCGACCAGCCGCTCGATCACGTAGGCCGCCTCGGGACGGCCGTTGCCGCGATAGGGGCGCACCGGATTGGTGTGGGTGAACGCCGCGGTGATGTCGGCGTGAAGCGTCGGGGTTTTGTAGACGCCGGCGAGGGTTCCGATATTGCCGATGAATGATTGGCCGCCGACCTGCAGATAGGCCCCGACATTCGCCACGGTCTTCACCCGCGCGGCGAGGAAGTTGCCGTCCTGGTCCAGTGCCAGCTCGGCATCGGTGACGTTGTCGCGCGCCTGCGCGTCGCCGAGGAACGCCTCGGAGCGGGTGCTGATCCACTTGACCGGGCGGCCTGTGACCTTCGCCGCGAGCAGCACCAGGGCGACCTCGTTGTAGACCGCGCTCTTCATGCCGAAGGAGCCGCCGATGTCGCCGGAGATCACGCGGATCTTGTTCTCCGGCACGCGCAACACGTTCTTCGACAGCTCCTCGCGGAACGGATGCGTGCGCTGGAGCGTGGTGTAGATCTCGTAGCGGCCCTCGGCCGGATGATAGACGCCGACGCTGCCGCGCGGCTCCATCGAGGCGGTGGTGACGCGATTGATTACGAAGCGTTGCTTCACGACGTGCGCGGCGCGCGCGAACGCGGCGTCGGTCGCGGCCTTGTCGCCGTCAAGCTGCACGAAGCAGATGTTGTTCGCGCAGTCGTCGTGCACGAGCGGTGCGTCCGGCGCGATCGACTCGATGGTGTCGATGACTGCCGGCAGCGGCTCGTAATCGACCTCGATCAGCTCCGCGGCGTCGGCCGCCTGATGCAGCGTCTCGGCCACCACGAAGGCGACGTAGTCGCCAACCCAGCGGACGCGATCCGTCACCAGCGCCGGAAAGCGCGGCCGGTACATCGGTGAGCCATCGCGCCGCTTCAGTCCGCCCGGGACCGGAAGGTCACCGAAGCCGGATGCGGCGTAGTCGGCGCCGGTGAGCACGCAGAGCACGCCGGGCGCGGCCTTCGCCTTGGCGGTATCGATCGAGCGGATTTTCGCGTGTGCATGCGGCGACCGCAGCACATAGCCGAAGGCGGTTCCCGGCAGCATGATGTCGCCGACATAGCGGCCTTCGCCCCGCACCAGCCTCGGGTCTTCGAACCGCGGTACCGGCTGACCTATTCCGAATTCACCCACTGCTTACCTCGCTCTCGTCGGATCTGCGCATTGATCGTGATGGCCCGCTGGATACTGGATGCCTTGCCGTCACCGGGCCTGACAAGCGATTATTTTGTGCGGTGAAGGCTGCTTCAATCGTCCTGGAATTGGCCGCGCCGCCAGCGCAGCGCCGCTTTGAGCCCGTCGCGGGCCCGGATCTCGTCGAACCGCCGGCCGACCTCGGTGGTCGCGGCATAGAGCGGAGCGACCGCATCGAGGCCCGCCGTCAGCGCGTTGCGGAAACCGCAGCTCTCCGCGCCGCGCGTGATCGCGCGCTTGGCCGCGACCAGCGCCTCCGGCGCGATCAGGGTGAGGCGGCGGGCGTATTTCAGGGTTGCCGTGCGCAAATCATCGAGCGGGACCACGCGGTTGATCATCCCGAATTCGAGCGCGGTCGGCGCATCGATGGTCTCGCCGAAAAACAGCATCTCGCGCGCACGCTTGTGGCCGATGATGAACGGCATCACCACGCCCGGTCCGACCTGCGAGAACATGATCTCGGGCTCGCCGAACACGGCGTTGTCCGCCGCGATCGTCAGATCGCAGAACATCGCGAGCTCGCAGCCGCCGCCGAGCGCGTGTCCCTGCACTGACGCGATCACCGGCTTGCGCATGGTCCACGGCGTCATCAGCGCGCGCAGGCTCACCGCCAGGCGTTCGTGATATTTCAGCGCATCATGCCGCCAGGGCCGCTCGTGGCCGGGACCACCGCCGCCGATGTCGAAGCCGACGCAGAAGCTGCGGCCCTCCGCGCGCAGCACGACGACGCTGGTCGCAGGATCGTCGTCGGCGCGCCGCAGCGTGGCTTCGAGGCCGAGCCGCAAATCCATGCTCAGGGCGTTGAGTTTCTCGGGCCGGTTCAACGTCACGATCCCGACCTTGCCGTCGGCCTCGTAGAGCACGCTGTCTTCGCTCACGCCGGTTCCTCAAACAGTGATGATCGGGGTATCGCGACGACGTGTCGCCAAAGGTGGTTAAATCACAAGTCTTGTTAAATCACACGTCTTGTTAAGTCATCGGTCCGGGAACGCGTCCAGTGCGTCGCCTGCGGTTGACGAACAACCGCACGCATTGCAATCTCCAGGAACTCAATCTGGAGGTACAAGATGCGGCATTGGACGCGGGGAAGTGTGCTCGGTCTCGGTCTTGCCTTGGCCGTCACCGGCCGGGCGCAGGCCAATTCCGTCTCGGACTTCTACCGGGGGCGCAGCATCAATGTGCTCATCGGCTACAGTGTCGGCGGCGGCTACGACACCTATGCGCGGGTGCTGGCGCGCCATATGGGCAAGCACATCCCCGGCAATCCGACGCTGCTGCCGCAGAACATGCCCGGCGCCGGCAGCCTGCGCGCGGTCAATTATCTCTACAACGCCGCGCCGAAGGACGGCACCGCGATCGCAACCTTCGGGCGCGGCCTGGCGATGGAGCCGCTGATCGGCTCGAGCACGACCCAGTATGACTCGCGAAAACTGCTCTGGCTCGGTAGCGGCTCCGAAGAGGTGAGCCTCTGCGGCACGTTCCAGAGCTCCAAGGTCAAGACCTGGAACGACATGCTGACCACGCCGTTCACCGTCGGCGGCGAAGGCTCCGGCTCCGATCCCGACATCTTCTCTGCGATGTTGAAGAATATCTTCGGCGTCAAGCTGCGCATCGTCTCTGGCTATCCCGGCAGCGCCGAAGTTGCCTTGGCGGTCGAGCGCGGCGAGATCGACGGCCGCTGCGGCTGGTCGCTGTCGAGCATCCGGCAGATGCGGCCGGACTGGCTGCCCAACAAGAAGTTCAATGCGGCGGTCCAGCTCGCACTGAAGAAGAGCCCCGATCTGCCGGACTCGCCAGGCATCACGGAATTTGCCAAGACCGACAGCCAGCAGCAGATCCTGAAGCTCGTGCTGAGCCGCCAGAACATGGCGCGTCCGTTCGCGGCGCCGCCCGGCATTCCTGCCGACCGCGCCAAGGCGCTGCGCAAGGCCTTCGCGGATACCATGCACGATCTGGACTTTCTCGAAGAGGCGAAGGCGCGCGGCCTCGAAGTGGAACCGGTCAGCGGAGCTGACATCGACAAGCTGATCGATGAGCTCTACAAGACGCCGCCCGCCGTGATTGCCCAGGCCAAGGCCGCGGTTGCGCCGGAGCGATAGGCGTACGCCGTCGCGGCGCGAGTCGTTAGCGTGCCTTCTCGGCCTTTCTCAGCAACTCCCGCATCCGCGGCGGCGTCATTGGCAATTGCGTCACGGCGCCGGGCAGGCCGAGTGCATCGTCGATCGCGCTCGCGATCACGCCGCCGGCGCCGTTGATGCCGCCTTCGCCGGCGCCTTTGAGGCCGAGCGGATGGTGCGGGGACGGCGCGTCTTCGGTCAGCAGAATTTCGATGTCGGGAACGTCGCGCAAGGTCGGCATCAGGTAGTCGGCGAAGGTCACGGACAGCGGCTCGCCGTTGGCGTCGTATACGTACTCTTCCGACAGCGCGCCGCCGAGTCCCTGCACGCAGCCGCCGACGAGCTGGCCGCCGATCATCATCGGGTTGACCGCGCGGCCGACGTCGTAGGCCACCATGAAGCGCTCGACCCCGACCTTGCCGGTGTCGCGATCAATCTTCACGACGGCGAGATGCGCGCCGTAAGGAAACACCGTGTGGTCGGTGTTGTACCAGCCGTGCGCGGCCAACTGCGGCTCGCGCCCGCGCAGGAGCTTCGAGCCTGGCGCGATGCGCTTGGCGAGATCGCCGAGCGCAATCGACGGGCCGCTCTTGCCACCGTGGCGCATCACGACGCCATCGACGATGTCGAGCTCCGCGGCCGGCGTCTGCAGCAGCTCGGAAGCAAACTCCAGCGCCTTGTTGCGCACGAGCATCGCGGTGACGTGCACCGCGCCGCCGGTGAGGCCGGTCGCGCGTGCGGCGTGCGCGCCGATACCGTGATCGATCAGGTCGGTCTGCCCATGGATGACGCGCACGCGCTGGTAGTCGACGCCGAGCGCCTCGGCGCAAATCTGCGCCATCGCGGTCTCGAAGCCCTGGCCGAGCGAAGCGCCGCCGGTGATGAGCTCCACCGCGCCGCTCGGATCGACCATGATTTTCGCATTGTCGGTCGGTCCGCGCCCGCTTTCCTCGAGGAAGACCGCAACGCCCGCACCGACCGCCTCGCCGGCCGCGCGCCGCCGCTTGAGATCGGCCTGCAGCTTGTCCCAGCCGAATGTGGCGAGCGCCTTGTCGAGCAGCGCCGCGTAGTCGCCGGAGTCGATATCGAGCTCCTCGATGCCGGGCTCGTTGTATTTCTTGATGTATGGCATCTCGGCGGCGGTGATGAGATTGCGCCGGCGCACCTCGATGCGGTCAAGCCCGAGCTTGTCGGCGACCGCATCCATCAGCCGGCTGCGCACGAACGTGCTCTCGAAGCGGCCGGGCGCACGGTAGGTGGCAGCCGGCGTCTTGTTGGTGAGCCGCACGTGTGCGAGCGCGCGGTAGGCCGGCACGCGGTAGCAGCCGGTGAGCATGTACATCGTGCGGTTCGGCACGTTGACGCCGTGAGTGCGGATATAGGCGCCCTGGTCGTGAAAGATCTCATCTTCGATACCGAGGATGACGCCATCCTTGCCGACCGCGATGCGCGCGAGATGGCGCTGCTCACGGCCCTGGTTCGCGCACATCAGGTGCTCGCGCCGGTCCTCGATCCATTTTACCGGCCGACCGAGGCGCAGCGCAGCGATCAGCACCAGCACATCCTCGGGATAAAGCTCACCGCGGATGCCGAAGCCGCCGCCGACGTGGCTCTCATGCACGTGCAGCGCCGAAGGGCTGCGCTTGAGCATGCGGCACAAGGTTTCGCGATTGCGGTGCGGGATTTTGGCCGCGCCGTGCAATTCCAGGATATCCTTGGCTGCGTCGTAGCGGCCAATCGCACCGCGCGTTTCGAGCGGCACGCCGGAGTGCCGGCCGGTCGTCAGATCAAGCGCGATGACGGTGTGGGCGTCGCGGAACGCCGCTTCGATGTCGCCGTAGCTGTGGCGCAGCACGATTGCCTCGCTGCTGCGGCCGGGTTCGAATTCGCCGGGCGGCGCGCTGGCGGAGACGATGACAGGCAGCTCTTCGATCTCCAAAGCGACCAGTTCGGCTGCATCCTCGGCGAGATACGGGTCCTCGGCAAAAACGGCCGCGACCGGATCGCCGATGTAGCGCACGAATGTCTTGGCAAGCGCTGGCTGGCGGAACTCGCGGATGCCCTCGGCGTTCTTGTCGGCGCGGAAATCGATCGGCGAGAGCTCGGCGATGTCGACGTTGGTCCACACCGCGACTACGCCGGGCAACGCGAGCGCCGCCGACGCATCGACTGAGACGATGCGCCCGTGCGCCTTGGGCGAGCGCACCATGCGCATATGAAGTTGATGCGGGAAGTTGATGTCGCCGGCGTAGCGGCCGTGGCCGGTGACGAGCGGCCGGTCCTCGATCCGTGGCACCGCGTGGCCGAGCACGCGCCGCTCGCTCGCAGGCGGCGGCGTGGGATAGCCATGCACCGGACCGTGGTTCATTCCGCCGCCTTCGCGGCGCGCATCTCGTCGCGGGCGGCGCGCACCGCCTTGATGATGTTCGCATAGCCGGTGCAGCGGCAGAGATTCGACGAGAGGATGTCGAGCAGTTCCTCGTCATCGATGTCGGGGCGCTGTTCGAGCGTGTTCGCCGCAAGCATCAGGATGCCGGGCGTGCAGAAGCCGCACTGCAGGCCGTGATGCGTGATGAACGCCTGCTGCAACGGGTGCAGCGTTTCGCCCTTGGCCAGCCCTTCCACCGTACGGATGTTCTTTCCTTGTGCCTGCACCGCGAACATCAGGCAGGAGCGCACCGCATCGTCGCCGAGGATCACCGTGCAGGTGCCACAGATGCCGTGCTCACAGCCGATATGGGTGCCGGTCTGTCCGCAATCGTCGCGGATCGCGTCCACCAGCGTCTTGCGCGGCTCGACCTGGATCGGGTAGTCGCGGCCGTTGATGGTCAGCGTAACGTCGAGTTTTTCGATCATCACTGCGGCAGCACGTCCTTGAACTTCGCCATGATGCGCGCGTCGAGCTCCTTGCTGTTGCGCACTACCACTGGGAATGTGTCGCGGCGATTGAACGGCTTGGTGGCGTCGATCACCACACGCGCATTGCGCGGGTCATCATGGGCGTAAGCCATGGGATCCAGCGACGTGCTCCAGCAGCCGCGCAAGATTTCGATGCCTTCGCGCGGATCGAAGCGTGTGCACATCGCCCACATCACCTTGTTCATGTCGGCGGGGTCGATGTCGTCGTCGACCACAACCACGAAGCGGTTGGCGTAGGCGCCGGCGTGGCACTGCGAGGCGATGAGGCCGGCCTGCTTGGCGTGGCCCGGATACATCTGCTTGACCGAGACGTTGAGCCAGAGCCGGCTGCCGCCGGCTTCGTGCGACCACACGCCCTTGATTTCCGGCACGCCGGCGGCCTCGAGCTGGTTCCAGACCGCGCCGCTGCGATAGGTGCAGCGATAGAACGAATTGTCGTCGGGCGGGATGCCGGGCATGGCGCCGAGCAGCACCGGATGATCCCGATGCATCATGCTTTCAACCCGAATCGCCGGTTCTTTCTTCAGGCCGCCGGCGTAGTAACCGGTCCATTCGCCGAGCGGGCCTTCGTCGATCAGATCGTCGAGCGAAACGTAGCCCTCGAACGCGATCTCGGCATTGGCCGGAATCGGCAGCCCGGTGACCGGCCCGGCGATCACGTCGACCGGCTCGCCGAGCAGGCCGCCGGCCGCGTCGTATTCATTCTTGCCGTAGGGGATTTCGAGCCCGGCGATCATGAACAGCGCCGGATGCATGCCGCACACCACGGCGACCGGGCATTTCTGGCCCAGTTCCTTGTAGCGGTTGAGGATGAGGTTGCCGTGCTTGCCCTTCGAGCACATCACCGAGGCGAGATTTTTTCCATGCACCTGCACGCGGTAGGCGCCGTAATTGATCCAGCCGGTGTCGGGATGGCGCATGATCACCATGTCGCCGGTGCCGATATAATATCCGCCATCGAGTTCGTGCCATTTCGGCGCGGGGATCTTGGTCAGGTCGATGTCGGCGCCGCGAAGGACGTTCTGCATCACCAGGCCGGTCGGCACCTGCATCGGCGGAAAGGTCTTGTTCTCCTTCATGTACCGGCGCCAGAACGCGATCAGGTCCATGTCGGTGGCCTCCGGCGGGAGCCCGAGCGTCATCTTGATGCGCTTGACCGACGTGAGAATGTTGGCGACCACGCGATAGCCCGACTCGAAGCCCGGCACGTCGTCGAACAGCACGGCCTTGTTGCCGGCCTGGCGCTGATAGAACTCGACGATGCCGCCGATCTCCTCCTCGCGATTGGCGCCGCGAATGGTCTGCAATTCGCCGGCGGCTTCCATCTGCGAGAGCCAGGTGCGCAGGTCCTGCTTGGGGGCATTGCGCAGGTCCTTGGCGAGGAATTCGTTGGCGCGGAAGTCTTGGGGCCGGTTCATGGTGTGGTCTTTCTCGGTTGAATGCATTCAGGCCGCGGCGCGCTCGAGCGCGCGGCGCGTGACGGTGCGCACGAGATCGCGGCGATACTCGGCGCTGTAATTGATGTCGTCCAGCGGATCGACGGCGTCGGCCGCCGCTTCCGCCGCCGCGGCGAACACTTCGGCATCCGGCCTGCGCCCGACGAGCGCCGCCTCCGCCTCGGCGATCCGGCGCGGTTTTGGCTCCGCGCCGCCAACGCCGACGCGCGGCTCGCGGATCACGCCGTCCGCGAGCCGGTAGGTGACCAGCGCCATCGCGATGGCGAAATCGCCGGGACGACGGCTGAACTCATAGAAGCCGAAGCGCGTATCGGCCGGCAGCGGCGGCAGACGCACCTCGGTCAGGAGTTCATCGTCGGCAAGCGCCGTGGTCATGATGCCGGCGAAGAAATCCTGCGCGGCGATCATCCGCTGACCGCGTGCGCTCCGCGCCACGATCTCCGCTCCCAGCGTTGCCGCCACCAGGCACCACTCGGAGGCCGGATCGGCGTGCGCGAGGCTGCCGCAGAAGGTTCCGCGCGTGCGGATCGGATGATGCGCGATATGCCGCACGACGCTGGTCAGGAGCTTTCCCAGCGGACCGTCGACGAGCGGACGCTCGAAGGCGGCATGGCGCACGCAGGCCCCGATCACGAGCTTGCCGTCGGCTGTCGTCACACGTCCCAGCGCTTCGATGCCGTTGATGTCGACGAGATGCGCCGGGCGTGCCAGCCGGAACGCCATCGTCGGCACGAGGCTCTGCCCGCCCGCAAGCACGCGGCCATCGTCCGGCGCGACCCGCGCGAGCGTGGTGACGGCCTCATCGACCGTCTTTGGCGCGTGGTAGCGGAATTGCGCGGGTTTCATCGACTTCTTGTAGCCTGGATTGAGCGAAGCGAAATCCGGGTTCGGCTTGTCAACTGGGAAGCAGTCCCGGATTTCGCTGACGCTCGATCCGGGCTACAGCCACCTGTAGTGCGGTTTCATAATTGGGACTATGAATTTTTTTGGAATTGGGGCACGGTTTTTCCCATGTGTAAAGTCTCGCTCTCCCGCACCGTCGGGCGCCCCGGTTCTGCCCGATGAAGCCACCGCCTTTCAGCTACCACGACCCCCGGACGATCAGCGATGTGGTGGGGCTGCTCGGCCGCCTCGACAACGCGAAGCTGCTTGCGGGCGGGCAATCGCTGATGCCCATGCTGAACATGCGCTATGTGCAGCCCGACCATGTCGTCGACCTCAACCTGGTCGAAGGACTGTCCTTCATCCGCGAGGACGGGGGGACGCTTGAAATCGGCGCGATGACGCGCCAGCGCGAGCTTGAATATTCCGAGACGGTGCGCCGCCGCTGCCCCTTGATGCATGAGGCGATCCAACTGGTCGGCCATCGCCAGACGCGCAATCGCGGCACGATCGGCGGCTCGCTGTGTCATCTCGATCCTTCGGCGGAACTGGTATCGGTGGCCGCCGCCCATGACGCAACGACGGTGATCGCGGGACCGGGCGGCACGCGCGAGGTCGCGTTCAGCGATTTTCCGGTCGCGTTCATGACTTCCGCAGTCGAACTGAATGAGCTCCTGACCGCCGCGCGTTTCACGCTCTGGCCCGAAGGGCACGGCCATGCGTTCGTGGAATTCGCCCGCCGCCACGGCGATTTCGCCATCGTCTCGGCCGCAGCGTTGCTGCTGGAAGACGCCGGTGGCCGTATCACGCGTGCTTCGGTCACGCTCGGCGGCATGGGCACGGGGCCGATCCGTGCCCGCGACCTCGAGCAGGCGCTGATCGGCAATGCGCCGAGCGACGCGCTCCTGCGCGAGGCGTGCGAATCCTGCCGCAAGTTCGATGCGCTCGATGACGTGCATGCGACCACGTCCTATCGGCAGCATCTGGCGACCGTGCTCTCGCGGCGGGCGCTGCAGCAGGCGCGCTCGCGGCTTCCGAGTCATACGGCGAAGGCGAACTGAAGGATGGGCGAGAGGCGAAAGATCGCGCTGACGGTGAACGGCCGGCGTTACGAGCACGAGGCGGAAGTACGCCTCACGCTCGCGGACTTCCTGCGTCACACGCTGGGACTGACCGGCACCCATCTCGGCTGCGAGCACGGCGTCTGCGGCGCCTGCACGATCCTGCTCGACGGCCGCAGCGCGCGTTCCTGCCTGATGCTGGCGGTGCAGGCGAATGGCCACGACATCACCACGGTCGAAGGCCTGGCGCCCAGCGATGAACAGCTTTCGCCGCTGCAGGAAGCATTCCGCGACAACCACGGCCTGCAGTGCGGCTTCTGCACGCCGGGGATGCTCACGACGCTGACGGAATTCCTGCGCGACAATCCCGATCCGACCGAGCAGGAGGTGCGGGTGGCGATCTCGGGAAATCTGTGCCGCTGCACCGGCTATCAGGGCATCGTCGCGGCAGCGTTGGACGCCGCCAAGCGGCTACGGGCGGCGCCGCCCTAATAATGTTGTGTCCTGGCCGGGACAAGGCCGGGCATGACGAAGGCAAGGTTTTCATCATCGTCATGGCCATCCGTTTCGACGATATCGGGAACCGGCTCAAGGCGTTCCGCCTCGGCTCCGGCTTGAGCGCCGACGAGATCGCGGACCGGCTCGGCATTTCGCGCACGGCGCTTTATCGCTTCGAGAAGGGCGAACTCGCCAAGATCGAGACGCTGGAGAAGCTTGCGGAGCTTCTGGAGGTCTCCATCCCGACGCTGCTTGGCGTCGGCGTCGAGTACATGGCCTCGGCGGTCGCCTATTTCGAGCGGATGCGGCAGATCGAGGAAAGCTGCGAGCACATCATCGTGCTCGCCGGGCCGATCTCCTATCTGCTGGCCTCCGACGCATTCGATCAGACGCTTGGGGAGGTCCTCCGTGAGAACATCCCGGACACGCTCGAAGGCCGCAAGCGTGCGCTCGACCAGGTCGACGAAGTGATGGCGGTGCTGCGCCAGCGCAAGGACGCCTATCGCAAGCGCCAGCCCGGCATCGTCAACCTGATCTCGGCAGTCGAGATGCGGCACTTCCTGCGCAACGGACTTGCCGGTCGCCTCGATCTGCCCGAGAGCGTCCGCGCTGAGCGGCGCGCGCTGGCGCGGGCGGAGGCGGAACATCTGACCGCCCTTATGCTGGAGGAACCGATCGGGGTGCAGATCGGCATCGTGCCGGACACGCTCCCGCATGCGAGCTTCCAGATTTTCCGCCAGCCGGACCGGCATGTGCTGGCGCTCAGCCCATTCCGCCTGGGCGAGCAGCCCAATATCCGCGTCGGCGTCGCCATGATCACCTCGGCGCCGGAGGCGCTGGCGTTGCATGATCAAATGGCCAAGGATCTGTGGCGCCGCGCCCTGAAAGGGCCGGCGGCTGTCGATTTCATGCGGAATCTAATGAAAAAACAATAGGATCAGGCTACCAGAGGAACAGGCTGCGACGATTACGACTGTTCAAAAATTGGCGAAAATCTTGATTTTGGCATTTCGCCCCCTTAGTAGGATCGCCAAGTGACCATCAGGATCGCGTCATGCAGGACGTTTTCGCCTCGGATCCGTTTGTCGTCGGCAAAAGCGAGCCCTCGCCGGAGCGGGTACATATCACCGCCGAGGAGTCTCTCGCCCCGGTGCTGTGGCACGACTGGGTGAACCCGGAATACAAGCACCTCATCGTCGAGGCGTCGCCCAAGGCGCTCGGGGTCCGGCCGGGGCAATTCTTCAATCTCCTTTGCCCGTCACCCGACACCGGCGAACTCTGGCTGCGCCGCCCGCAGAGCGTCTACCGGATCGACCGCGACAACGGGCGGATCGAGTTCCTCTACAAGTGCGTCGGCCGTGGGACACGCGGGCTTGCGACCCTCAAGGTCGGCGACAAGCTCAACATGGTGGGGCCGCTCGGTGTCGGCTTTTCGCTGCGGCCGGAATGGAAACACGTCGTCGTGCTCGGGCGTGGCGTCGGGCTTGCGACCATGGGGCCGATCTCGCAACTCGCCGGCGACAACGGCGTCGGCGTTACCGCAATCCTCAGTGCGCGCAGCGCGGAGTTCGCGCTGGCGGCCGATCTGTTCGAAAAAGTGGGCGAGGTCATTCCGGTCCTCGATACGGACGGCACCAGCGCGGTCGAGAACGTCGAAGCGATCCTGAACAAGCTGATCGCCGGGAAGCGCGCCGACGCGTTCTATACCTGCGGCTCCAACCGGCTGATGGAGTTGATGAAGCGGCTCGGCAAGCAGCATGGCATCCCGGGCCAGGTGGCGATGGAGCAGATCATGGCCTGCGGCCTCGGTCCCTGCTACGTCTGCGTGCGCACCTTCGAGGTCAACGGCCACAAGGAATTGCGCCGGGTCTGCATCGACGGGCCGGTGTTCGATCTGCAGGAGGCACTGGGATGGTAGACCTGTCGGTGAAGATCGGGAGCGTGACGCTCAAGAATCCGATCATGCCAGCCTCGGGCGCGTTCTCGACCGAGCTTGCCCAGGTGATGGACATCAACCGGCTCGGCGCGCTGGTGACCAAGACCGTGTCGCGCGAATACCGCATCGGCAATCCGCCGCCGCGCGTGGCCGAACTTGAAGGCGGTATGATCAATTCGATCGGCCTGCCGGGGAAGGGGATCAAGTATTTCCTTGAGCATCAGCTCCCGGACTACCAGCGCTACACGCCGCCGATCGTCGCCAACATCACCTCGACCACGCCTGAGGATTTCGCGGCGATGGCGCGCGAGGTGAGCCTGCCCGGGGTCGACGCGATCGAGATGAACATCTCGTGCCCGACGCGCGAGCCGGGCGGCGGCAACTTCGCGCTGCACGAGAATCACACCTACGAGATCGTGAGCCGGGTGCGCGAGGCGACCGACAAGCCGGTCTGGGCCAAGCTCTCGCCCAACGCCGGCGAGATCGATCTGGTCGCGGCGGCCGCGGAGCGGGGTGGCGCCGATGCGCTGACCATCTCCAACACCCTGCTCGGGCTCAAGATCAATACCGACACTTTCAAGCCGATGATCGGCAACGGCTATGGCGGGATTTCCGGTCCCGGCATCAAGCCGATCATCCTGCGCATGGTGCATCAGTGCTCGAAGGCGGTGAAGATCCCGATCATCGGCTGCGGCGGCATCGTCAAGGTCGAGGACGTGGTCGAGTACATGCTCGCCGGCGCGAGCGCGGTGATGATCGGCTATCTCACCTTCCGCAATCCCTCCGGCATGATCGCGATCATCGACGGGCTGGAGGAATGGTGCGCGCGCAAAGGCTTCGCGCGCGTCGCCGATCTCACCGGTGGGATGATCCACGGCAAGCCGGTGGATACGCTGACCGCCGCGGCAGCGCCGATCGGGTGAGGATTGTTTCGTAGGTGAGCTTCCCATGACCACCCGCCTCACCATCCGCAAACCCGACGACTGGCATCTGCACGTGCGCGACGGCGCCATGCTCGAGGCGGTGATCCCGTACACCGCGAAGAACTTCGGCCGCGCCATCCTGATGCCGAACCTCATCCCGCCGGTGCGCACGACCGCCGACGCGACCGCCTATCGCGAGCGGGTGATGGCGGCGCTGCCGGCCGGCTCGGCCTTCAGGCCGCTGATGACCTGCTACCTCGCCGACGATACCGATCCGGACGATGTCGAGCGCGGCTTCCGCGAGGGTGTGTTCACCGGGGTGAAACTCTACCCCGCTAATGCCACCACCAATTCGGCGGCCGGCGTCACCGACTACAGCAAGATCATGCGCGTCCTTGAGCGCATGGAGAAGATCGACATGCCGTTCCTCATGCACGGGGAGGACGTCGATCCGGAGATCGATATCTTCGACCGCGAGGCGATGTTCATCGAGCGCTATCTCTCGAAGTGGACCAGGCAGTTTCCCAGCCTGCGCATGATCCTTGAGCACCTGTCTTCAAAGGATGGCGTCGATTTTGTGAAGAGCGCCGCGCCGCAGGTCGGCGGCACGATCACGCCCTATCACATGATCCTCACGCGCACCGACTGGCTCGGCTGGGGCCTCAAGCCGTACATGTACTGCATGCCGGTCATCAAGACCGCGAAGGATCGCGCCGCCCTGCGCAAGGCCGCCACTTCGGGCGAGGCCTGCTATTTTCTCGGCACCGATTCCGCACCGCATCCGGTGGCACGCAAGCTTGCGGTGAACGGCATTCCGGGCCTGTTCAACGCACCGGTCGCGATCGAAACCTATGCGAAGGTGTTCGAGGAGGAGGGCGCGCTCGACAAGCTCGAAGCGTTTGCCTCGCTGAACGGGCCGCGGCATTACAAGCTGCCGCCGAACGAGGAGCGGATCACGCTGGAAAAATCCACGTGGACCGCCCCGGAAGAGATCAAGGTCGAAGGCCCCGACGAGAAGGCGCTGGTCTACCGCGGCGGCGAGACGATCGAGTGGCGGGTGGTGGGGACTTGAGCGGTTAGCGAATAGCGAATAGCGAGTAGATGGGCGCTGCCTTACTATTCACTACTCACTATTCGCTATTGGCCCTGGGTGGGAGGAACAATGTCGGACTATGACGTGATCATCGTCGGCGGCGGCAACGCCGCGTTCTGTGCCGCGCTGGCGGCGCAGGAGCAGGGCGCCAAGGTGGTGGTGCTGGAAGCGGCGCCCGAGGACGAAGCGGGAGGCAACAGCCGCTTCACCGCAGGCTCGATTCGCGTCGTCTATAATGGTGTGGACGACATCAAGACGCTCATTCCCGACCTGACCCAGGCCGAGATCGACACCACCGACTTCGGCACCTACACCGAGGATCAATTCTTCGACGACATGGCGCGGGTGACGCAGCACCGCGCCAATCCCGACCTGGTCGAACTGCTCGTCACCCGCAGCTTTCCCACGCTCAACTGGATGCGCGAGAAGGGCGTGCGTTTCATCCCGATCTACGGCCGGCAGGCGTTCAAGATCGACGGCAAGTTCAAGTTCTGGGGCGGCCTCACGGTGGAGGCCGTGGGCGGCGGGCCGGGCCTCGTCAACATGCTTACCGAGTCCGCAAAAAAGCGCGGCATCGAAGTCCGCTATCAGACGCGCGCACTTGATCTGATCTCGACCGGGGACCGCGTCGAGGGCGTGCGCATTCGCCACGATGGTCAGGTGAGCGAGCTGCGCGGCCAAGCGGTGGTGCTGGCGAGCGGCGGCTTCCAGGCCAATCCGGAATGGCGCACGCGCTACCTCGGCCCCGGCTGGGACCTCGCGAAAGTGCGCGGCACGCGCTTCAATACCGGCGACGGCATCCGCATGGCGCTCGATATCGGCGCCAGCCCGTGCGGCAACTGGTCGGGCTGCCACGCCGTCGGCTGGGAGATGAACGCGCCGGAATTCGGCGACCTCGCGGTCGGCGATCAGTTCCAGAAGCATTCGTATCCGTTTGCGATCATGGTCAATGCCACCGGCAAGCGCTTCGTCGATGAGGGCGCCGACTTCCGCAACTACACCTATGCGAAATACGGCCGCGTGATCCTGGAGCAGCCGGGCCAGTTCGCCTGGCAGATCTTCGACCAGAAGGTGAAACACCTGCAGCGCGACGAATACCGCATCCGCCAGATCACCAAGGTCACCGCCGATACGATCGAGGAATTGGCGCACAAGCTCGAAGGCGTGGACGCCGAGCAGTTCATCAAGACCATCGCCGAATGGAACAAGGCGGTGCGGCAGGACATCCCGTTCAACCCGAACGTGAAGGATGGGCGCAGCACGCAGGGTCTTGCGATCAACAAGAGCAATTGGGCGAACACGTTCGATACGCCGCCCTACGAAGGCTACGCGGTGACCTGCGGCATCACGTTTACGTTCGGCGGCCTGCGCGTCAACACCGACTGCGAGGTGCTCAACACCGACTACCAGCCGATCCGCGGGCTGTATGCGGCGGGCGAACTGGTGGGCGGGATCTTCTACTTCAACTATCCCGGCGGTTCGGGGCTGTGCTCCGGCGCGGTGTTCGGCAAGATCGCGGGAACGTCGGCGGGACGCGCGAAGGCGAATTGAGCTCGTCTGCAGGGGACGTAGGGCGTTGATGATTTGTCATCCCGGCCAAGCGAGCGCGAGCCGGGACCCCACGCGCCGAGCGCTTGCATGTTGGGTGCCGGATCGACCCTTCGGGTCGTCCGGGATGACAACACCCGCGGAAACCTCGGACGAAGTCTGGCAAGCATGACTTTCCTCAACCAACTCTCCGCCACGGAAATCGCGCAAGGCATCGCGGCGCAGAAATTCACCGCCGAAGCCGTGGTCCGCGATTGCCTCGCCCGCATCGACGCGCGCGAGCCAACGCTACAGGCCTGGGCGAATATCGATCCCGACCACGCGCTGCGCCAGGCGCGTGAACTCGATCGCGGGCCATCGCGCGGGCTGCTGCATGGCGTCCCGGTCGGCGTCAAGGATGTCATCGACACGGTCGATCTGCCGACCGAGATGGGTTCGGCGATCTACAAGGGCAATCGCGCCGTCTGCGACGCCGCCTGCGTTGCGATGATGCGCGCCGCAGGTGCGTTAATCCTGGGCAAGACCGTCACCGCCGAATTCGCCGGCATGTTCCCGGGGCCGACGACCAATCCGCATAACGCCGTGCACACGCCGGGCGGTTCGTCGAGCGGCTCGGCGGCGGCAGTCGCGGATCACATGGTGCCGGCGGCGTTCGGCACCCAGACCGGCGGCTCGGTGCTGCGGCCGGCGGCGTATTGCGGCGTGGTCGGCTACAAGCCGACTTTCAATCTGTTCAACCGCGCCGGCATCAAATTCGCCGCTGAAACGCTCGATACGATCGGCCTCCTGGCTCGCACGATCGACGACGTCGACCTCATCACCGCCGCGCTGGTGAACCGGCCGCCGACGCTTGGCCGCACGCTCGGGTCCGCGCCAAAACTCGGCCTCTGCCGCACGCCGCTCTGGGACACCGCGCAGCCGGAAACCAAGCACGCCGTCGAGGACGCCGCGAAACGCCTCGCGGCGGCCGGCGCGTCGATGCGCGAGATCGTGCTGCCGGAGGAATTTTCGCGGCTCTATCACGCGGCGCGCGAGACCATCAACAATTACGAGCGCGCGCGGTCGATGGCCGCCGACTACGCGGCGAACGGCGCGCGCATCAGCAAGGTGCTCGGCGATCGCGTCAAGCTCGGAACGGCGATGAAGCACGCGGACTATGTTGCCGCGCTGCAACTCGGCGAGCAGTGCCGCGCCCGGATCGAAACGGCGTTCGAGGGGATCGACGCCATTATCGCGCCCTGCGTGAAAGGCGAGCCGCCGCTTGGCCTCGCCCACACCGGCGATCCGGCCTTCCAGCAGTTCTGGACCGTACTCTACGTCCCGGCGATGTCGCTGCCGACCCATTCCGGGCCGAATGGCCTGCCGGTCGGCATCCAGATGGTCGCACCGCGCTACCAGGACGAGCGGCTGTTCGCCTGCGCGCGCTGGGTATGGGAGCGGCTGAGACCCGCGTGATGTCATCGCGCGACTCGTCACCCTTGCTCAAACCGCGCTAATCTCGAAATATCGTTCTTGGACGCGGCGCGCACGGCTAGCGAGGACACCCGGTGAATAATCGAGACGCGATGGAACTGGAGGCCTGGGGCGATCTCCGCAAGTTCCTGGAGTTCGCCCAGGAGATGGACAACGTCGAGTACGTCGACGGCGCCGATCCGCAGCTCGAAATCGGCGCACTTTACGAGATCAGCCTCGAAGAGGCGGCGCCTCCGGTCCTCATGTTCCGCAACATCAAGGGCTTTCCAGCCGACCATCGTCTGGTGGTCAATGTGCGCACCTCGAAAGTGTTCGACAGCGGCGCGCAGGGACTCGAACTGGTGCAGCGCCATCGCAAGCACCGCCGCAAGCAGACCGAGCCGATCCCGCCGGTCGTGGTCGATACGGGGCCGATCCTGGAGAATGTAATCGAGGGCGCAGCCGTCAATGCGCTCGCCTTCCCGGCGCCGAAATGGCACGAGGACGACGGCGGCAACTACATCGGCACCGAGTGCATGGTGCTGACGCAAGACCCCGACAACGGCTGGGTCAATTTCGGCACCTATCGCGTGCAGGTGCAAGACAAGGACACGCTCAGCGTCTTCATCGAGCACGGCAAGCACGGCGATGTCATCCGCCGCAAATACTGGGCGCGCGGCGAGCATTGCCCGATGGCGATCAGCGTCGGCCAGGCGCCGGTGCTGGGCGCGGTGGCGGCGTCGACGCCGGCCGCCAACGTTTCCGAATACACGGTGGCGGGAAGCCGGATCGGCCGCCCCATCGAGGTGGTCAAAGGTAAGCACACCGGCATTCCACTGCCGGCGGATGCGGAGTTGGTGTTCGAAGGCTTCATGCCGCCGCCGGAGGAGATGTCGCTGCCGGAAGGCCCGTTCGGCGAATGGCCGGGCTATTACGCCTCCAACACGCGGCCCGAGCCGGTGATGAAGGTGAAGGCGATCTATCACCGCAATTCGCCGATCGTGATCGGCTCGCCGCCGATGCGGCCGACGCTTCCGGGCTTGCACGCGGGCAGCGGCGGCTCGTCTCATATCCGCGCCGCAGCGCTGTGGGATGATCTCGAAGCGGCGGGAGTGCCGGGGATCAAGGGCGTGTGGAAGATGGCGGGCGGTGGCCCGCGCTTCATCAACGTGATCTCGCTCGCGCAGCAGCATCCCGGCCACGCCAAGATGGCCGGGCTGGTCGCGGCCGGTTGCGGGTCGAATGCCTATCTCGGGCGCATCGTGATCGTGGTCGACGACGACATCGACGTCACCAACACTGCGGAGGTGATGTGGGCGCTCGCCACCCGCTGGGACCCGAAGACGCAGACCGACATCATCGACGGCTGCTGGACCGGCTACATCGATCCGGTGATCGAGCCCGAGCGCCGCCTCGCGCACGACCTCACCAACAGCCGCATCATCATCTATGCGGTGCGCCCCTATGCCTGGAGGGACGAGTTCCCGAAGGTGAACGCCGTGTCATCGGAATACGCCGACAAAGTGCGGCAGAAATGGTCCGGCAAACTGCAGTTTCTTGCCAAGCGCAACGGGGGCTGAGGTGGAAGCGGCCGCGAGCACCTCCGTACTGATCGCCGGCGCCGGCCCGGTCGGGCTGGCGCTCGCCTGCGAACTGGGGCTGCGCGGCGTCGACTGCCTGATGATCGAAAAGCGCGACGGCGCGATCAATGTGCCGAAGCAGAGCATGGTCTCCTCGCGCAACATGGAGTTCTGCCGCCGCTGGGGCGTGGCGCGCGAAGTGCGCACCGCGGTCTGGCCGGAAAGCCATCCGCGCGATTTCATCTATCTGTCGAGCCTGCGCGGCCGCGAACTGCTGCGGGTGAAGATGCCCTCCTACTCGGAGCGCAAGGCCGAGGATTTCACGCCGGAAGCCGCGTGTCCGTGCCCGCAGATCTACTTCGATCCGATCCTCAGTGCCCGGGTGCGAGACTTCGACAACGTAAAGCTCCATTACAACACGCGGCTGGATGGCTTCGAGCAGCGCGGCGACGACGTACTCGTGCGGCTTGCCAATGTCAGCTCCGGTGCTACCCAAACGGTGCGCGCCAACTATCTGGTCGGCTGCGATGGACCGGCCGGCGTGGTGCGCGAGGCGCTCGGGATCGAGCTCGACGGCCTCGGCGTGGTGGCGCATAGCGTCAACATCTTCTTCCGCTCGTCCGAGCTCGCCGCGTTCCACGACAAGGGGTGGGCGCGCTTCTATCGCGTCATCGACGAGACCGGCTGCTGGTCCGAGCTGATCCCGATCGACGGCAAGGAGCTGTGGCGGCTCACCGTGTTCGACGATCCCGCCAGCTCCAGGCCACCCGCGGAATTGCTGCGGCACATGGCGGGCGGTGACTTCGCCTGCGACATCATCTCGGTGTCGCCTTGGGAGCGCCGCGACTACACCGCCAAGAGCTACGGCGGCGGTCGCGTCTTCATCGCCGGCGATTCCGCACATGAATGCTCGCCCACCGGCGGGATCGGCATGCACACCGGCCTCGAGGAGGTGTTCAACCTTGCGTGGAAGCTCGCCGCGGTCATCGAAGGCTGGGGCGGGCCGGGGCTGCTCGCCTCCTATGAGGCCGAGCGGCGGCCGATCGCCGTGCGCAACGTCGAACTCGCGACCCGCTCCTATCGCGCAATCGCCGAGATTCCCGGCTGGCACGGCGACGCGCAGGCCGACTGGCGCGCCAATCAGGCGTGGCTGTCGATCCCGGAATTCCTCAAGGTGCTCTATACTTACGAAGGCTCGCCAATCTGCGTTTCCGATGGAACGCCGGCGCCCGACCCCGAGCCGGCGCGCTTCGTGCCAACCACGCGTCCCGGAACGCGGGCGCCGCATGGGTGGCTTGCGGACGGGAGTTCGACCCTCGATCTGTTCGGCGATGGCTTTGTGCTGCTGCGCCTCGGCGACGATCCGCCGGAAGCCGCCAAGTTGCTGGCGGCCGCCAAGGCGCGCGACGTGCCGATTCGGCAAGTCGACCTCGCCGACGCGGCGATCGCGCGCCTATATGAAACGCGGCTCGTGCTGGTGCGCCCGGACGGTCATGTAGCGTGGCGCGGCGATGAGTGTCCCGCAGACGCGCCGGCGATCATCGATCAGGCGCGCGGCGCGAAGACTTTGGAGACGCGCAAGGACAGGAATATTGCGCAGCACGCCTCGGTGGTGGGCTGAGATCTCGGCAAGGACATTCCGTGGAGGACGACCATGAGTGCATCTGACGCGCCGGTCATGAAGGCCGCAGGCGAAAAGTCCTACGAAGAGGTGCGCAAGGCCTGGCACGCTGCGAACGTCAAGCCGCTGTGGGAGAACCCGCTGGCTCACAAGCTGCGCGACGGCGGCCCGAAGGCGCATCACTGGAAATGGAGCGTGCTCCGCCCGCTGGTCGACGACGCCATGAAGGTGACCACGCCGGCGGCGGTCGAGCGGCGTGTGCTGACGCTGGTCGATCCCGAAGCTGACAGTCCCGCCGCCGGCACCACCACCAATCTCACCACGGCGCTGCAGATACTCCTGCCTGGCGAGTCGGCGCGGCCGCATCGTCACACCATGAACGCGATCCGCTTCGTGCTGGAAGGGAAGGGCGCCGCGACCAAGGTCGATGGCAAGAGCTGCCCGATGGAGGAAGGTGATCTCATCCTCACGCCGGGCTGGACCTGGCACGAGCACGTTCACACCGGCACCGCGCCGATCGTGTGGCTCGACGCGCTCGACGCGCCGCTGCACCGCTATCTCGGCACCGACGTGTTCGAGCCCGGACCGACCCACGACATGCCGGACTATGCCGACGACGCGGCTTTCGCCGTGCCCAATGTCGTGCCGGAGATGGACGGCCCGGTGCGGCCCTTCTCGCCGGTGTTCCGCTATCCGTGGGCGCAGGCCGCTGACGCGGTGCGCGCTGCGCCGGCCTGGAAGGACGGCACCCGGCGCGTGCGTTACGTCAATCCGATGACCGGCGGCTCTGCGATGGCGCTGATGGATTGCTATCTAACGCAATTCGACGGCGGCACCGACACGATCCCCTACCGCACGACCTGCAACGCCGTCTGCGCGGTGATGGAGGGCAGCGGCACCTCGCGCGTCGGCGACCAGACCTTCACCTGGGGACCGAAGGACATTTTCAGCCTGCCGCACGGCAACTGGATCACCCATCACGCCGACGGCGCGCGCGCGACGCTGTTCGTCGTCACCGACCGCGACGCGCTCGCGCGCCTCGATCTGCTCAAGGAGCAATACGGCAACGAGATGCGGAAGTGATCGCCTATCTGCACGCGTGACTCCTCATCCTGAGGAGCCGTCTCGAAGGATGTCACTCCGAGCGCGCCTCCTCGGCCCTTCGAGATGGGGCGCTTCGCGCCCCTCCTTAGGGCGAGGAAAGCAAGAATAGAAAGACCGGAGTGAAATTGAATGCCTGATGACCGGAAAGCAAAGCTCGCGGCGACCAACCACTGGGACGAACTGCTGGCGATGCGCGACCAGCAGCGCGAACGCATCCGTCACGGCATCCAGGTGATCAAGGAGAAGGACCTCCCGGTCGAGACCAATAAGCAGGGGCTGATGCGCTGGTATCTCCACCCAGCGATCAAGGATACCGCGCTGGCGACGCTGATGTTCTTTCAGCAGGAGATTCCGCCCGGCAGCCGTTCCGGCCGCATCAAGTTCCAGGGCGGCCAGGTGATCATGATCCTGGAAGGCCGCGGCTACACCACCGTCGACGGCGTGAAGCACTATTGGGAGGAGGGTGACGTGCTCAATCTGCCGCTGCGCGCGAAGGGCATCATCGTGCAGCACTTCAACACCGACCCCGACAAGCTGGTGCGGTTCGTCGCCACCGAGCCGAACTGGTTCGAGTGCACGTTCGTCGATCGCGGCTCGGGCTTCGAGCAGCTTGAAGACGCTCCCGAATACAGGCGCTGACAGGAATGAATGACATCCACCACGAGCACGGTGCCCACGCGCACGGCGGGCGCGACCACGTCCACGCCAGCGTCGATCATCTCGCCAACGAATACGGCAACAGCGCACGGCTGACGATCAAGCTCGACGCCGCGTTGATGCAGAAGCTCGCAGCCAAGGTTGGCGCCATCGTGCGCGTCGCCACCGAGCGCGGCCGCAGCATTCTGGCGCGGCTCGAGCCGCCGCTCGACGGCGACCTCGACACCGGCACCGTGCGGCTCGACCGCTTCGTGCGCCAGGCCCTCAAGGCGCATCTCAACGAGTTGGTCGAGATCGAGAGGGCGGAACTCGGGTCGGTGAAGCGGATCGAACTGCTCCCCGCGGTCGATGTCTCGATGGCGCACGATCTCGTGCCGCATCTCAAGCAGGTGATGATCGAGAGCCGTACGCCCGCGAGCATCGGCGCCGTGCTCTACATCGCATTTCCGAAGTCGCAGGCCGGCACGACCTACGAGATTCACAAAATCTCGGACGGCCCCGGCATCGTGACCGAAGACACCGAGGTCGTCCTCAACTATCACGACAGCCACATTCCCGACGGCGCTTTCGACATCACCTTCGAGGACGTCGGCGGGCTCGGCAAGCAGATCAAGCTCATCCGCGAGCTGGTGCAGCTTCCGCTCAAATATCCGCACGTCTACCGCCACCTCGGCATCAATCCGCCGCGTGGCATCATCCTCTACGGGCCGCCGGGGTCAGGAAAGACGCACCTCGCGCGCGCGGTCGCGAACGAGGTCGATGCGCGCTTCTATTACATCAACGGTCCGGACGTGATCGGAACTTACACCGGGGAAACCGAGGCGAACCTGCGCCGCATGTTCAACGAGGCCGGCCACCATTCGCCCTCGATCATCTTCATCGACGAACTCGACGCGATGGCGCCCAAGCGCGGCGAAACCGGCGCGCATTCGGACACGCGCACGGTAACGCAGCTACTCTCGTTGATGGACGGCCTGAAGCGCGTCGACGCGGTGATCGTGGTCGGCACCACCAACCGCATCGACGCAGTCGATCCGGCCTTCCGCCGGCCGGGCCGGTTCGATCGCGAAATCTTCATCGGGCCGCCGGATGTGGCCGGCCGGCGCGAAATCCTTGAAATCCATACGCGCGAGATGCCGCTGTCGGACGACGCGCAGGCGTATCTCGAAGAGATCGCGCGCCGCACGCACGGCTTCCTCGGCGCCGATCTCATGGAACTGTGCCGCGACGCCGGCTTGAGCCGCCTGCGCCGCAGTGCCGGCAACCTGTCGGATCATCGCGCCGCGTTCCGCATCCCCATTCAGGACATGCGGGTCGAGCGCGAGGATTTTGAGCTCGCTCTGTCGCAGACGCGGCCTTCGGCCCTGCGCGAGACGCTGATCAGCATCCCCGACGTGTCGTGGAGCGATATCGGCGGGCTTGAGGCGGTCAAGCAGCGGCTGCAGGAAACGGTCGAACTGCCGCTGCGCAATCCGCAACTGCTCACCGCGAGCCGGTTGCCGCCGCATGTCGGCGCACTGCTTTACGGTCCGCCGGGAACGGGCAAGACGCTGCTGGCGAAGGCGATCGCCAACGAGTGCGGGGTCAATTTCATCTCGGTCGACGGGCCGGAGATTTTCACCAAATGGCTTGGCGAATCCGAGGAAGGGGTGCGCCAGATCTTCCGCATCGCGCGCCAGGTCGCGCCGACCGTGATTTTCTTCGACCAGCTCGAAGCGATCGCGCCGGTGCGCGGCCAGCACACCGGCTCGATGACAACCGACCGCGTGGTGAGCCAGCTCCTCGCCGAGCTTGACGGCGTCGAGCAGCTTTCGCGCGTGATCGTGCTCGGCGCCACCAACCGCATCGATCTGATCGACCCGTCGATCCTGCGTCCCGGCCGCTTCGGCATCCACATCGCGGTCGGGCTGCCGAATGCGGACGAGCGCAAGGACATCCTGCGGATTTGCCTGCGCACCGACGCGCAGGAGGCAGCCCTGGATGCCATCATCGATGCGGCCGCGCCGCTGACCGAAGGCTTCTCCGGCGCGCGCTTGCGCCAGCTTTGCGACGACGCCAAGCGCAGCGCGATCCGGCGCACCGGCTTCAAGGAGGTCGCGGCGCCCACAGTCGCCGACATGCTGGCGGCACTCGAGGCTGAACGGCAGGAACATCAGGACGGTGGCGGCCATGGCTGAGATCGAACGGACGCGCGAGCGCGAGCGGCCGCCGCTCACCGATAACCCTTACGAGCGCACGCTGAAATACCGGCGCGAGCAGGCCGAGCGCAACCAGAACGGCCCGATCGTGATCAAGAAGAACGAACGCCAGGTATTCATGGCGCGGCAGGGACGGCTACGCTTCTTCCTCGATCCCGGATTCTACAAGGATGTGCCGCTGCTGCACTGGCGCGTGTTCACCCATGAAATCCGCACCAAGTCGGGGCGGCATCGCCACCAGGGCGGCCTCGTCATCTATGTGGTGGAAGGCAAGGGCTACTCGACGGTCGAAGGCGAGCGCATCGATTGGGAGAAGGGCGATCTCGTGCTGCTGCCGCTCAATCCGAACGAGGTCGAGCACCAGCATTTCAATCTCGATCCGGAGAAGCCGTCGGTGTGGGCGGCCTTCATCCACATTCCGATCCAGGAGCATCTCGCCTCCGATCTCCAGCAGACGGAGAACTCGCCCGAGTTCAAGGAGTGACTCAAAACCAATTAGCTGCTGAGAGTCGTCATCCCGGCCGAGCGAAGCGGGAGCCGGGACCCACGTTTCAACGCGCACCGAGTTGGGTCCCGGATCGGCGCTTCGCTCCATCCGGGATGACGGTTCCGACGGCGGTGTTACTGGAGAAAACCCATGCATCACGGCGTTCAATGGCCGCAGCCGAAGTTGAAATGGCCGGACGGCAAGCTGGTCTGCTGCACCTTCCGGATCGCCTACGAAGCGTTTCGCGAGAGCGGGCGCTTCAAGCAGAGCTCCAAGATCAAGGTCAACGTCGCCTCGCTCAGTCATGCGGACTACGGCGGCGCGGTCGGCATCTGGCGGCTGATGGACATCTTCGACCGGCACCAGATTCCGGCGACGATCGGCGCCAACGGCCTCGCGGTCGAGAAGTGGCCAGACACGATCCAGGTGATGCACAAGGCCGGGCACGAGATCGCGAGCCACGGCATGACCAACGACTATCAGATGACCGACCTCACGCCGGAAAAGCAGCGCGACGAGGTGCGCAACTGCTCGCGCGTGATCGAGCAGTGCGTCGGGGTGCGCCCGGTGGGCTGGGCCGGGCCGGGCAACCTGCACACGGCGGAGACGCTGGGCATCCTCGCCGATGAGGGTTATCGCTGGTTCGGCGACGCGTTCGACGACGACGTGCCGTATGTGGCCGAAGCGAACGGCAAGCGCATCGCCGTCATCCCGAAGCTGAACTACGCCAACGACTGGCGCGCCTGGTCGGGCGGGCTTGGCAACGCGACGACGTTCTTCGAGGGCTTCAGGACTTCGTTCGATTACATCTATCAGGAGGGGCTGCGCGGCCGCGCCGGCGCGATGGACGTGATCGTGCACGCCGAACTCGGCGGCCGGCCCAACATCGCGCCCGCCTTCGAACAGATGGTCCGTTACGTGAAGCAGTATCAGGACGAAGTCTGGATCCCGCTGCGTCGGGAGGTCGCGGACCATCTCCTTGCCTCGAACCTGCCGGCAGAGCCTTATCGGCCGCTGGAATAATGCGGGCGCTTGCGAGGTATCTGGCCCGCCTCTACAGTCCAAGGTTGATCAATTAGGCGCGTAGGTGTGCGCGATGAGGTGGGCGACGATGAAACGCCTGATGAGTGCTGCTCTTGTGGTCCTCGCCGCCTCACTCAGCGGCGCGCCGCAGGCCTCCGCCCAGACCTCCGCTGTCGAGAAGCTCTACGCCGATCTCGCCAAGCTCCCTGCGGCCGAGCGGCAGAAGCGGATCGAGGACGGCGCGCGCAAAGAGGGCAAGCTCGTCTTCATCCACACCATGCGCGGCAATCTCAGTACCGACCACGCCGCGCTGTTCAACAAGCGCTATCCGTTCCTCAAACTCGAGCTCGAGGGTGACATCGGCTCGCAGGATGCAGCCGAACGGCTCTATGCCGAAGAGACCGCGGGACGCCATTTCACCGATGTCATCAATGTCGGCCTGCCCGACCTCACCACGCTGCTGGCGAAGGACATGCTGGCACGCTTCCCGACCACCGCGACGGCTACGGTGCTGCCGCCTTACAAGAGCTTCATCGACAAGGAGGACCGCTGGATCCCCTGGTATTGGAGCGAGCACGGCATTTCCTACAACACGAGCCTCGTCCCTAAGGACAAGGTGCCGACCGGCTGGAATGATCTCTGCAATCCGTTCTTCAAGGGCAGCGTTTCCTTCGATCCGGCCGAGGATCGTTACCTCGCCGGCCTCTACGCCATCATGGGCGAGGCCGCGGTCGAAAAGCTGCTCAGGTGCATCGGCGAGAACGACCCGATCATCCAGCGCGGCCACACCCAGCGGATCGAGCTGATGCTCGCCGGCGACCACATGCTGCAGGGTGACAACTATCTCTATCACGGCATCTTCCTGCAGCGGAAAAACCCGAAGGCGCCGTACGCCATCGTCTATTCCGCGCCGGTGATGGGCTTTGCCGGCGTCGCCGCGATCAACAAGAATGCGCAGCATCCTTATGCCGCCGCGCTGTGGACCGACTGGACGCTCACCGAGGAGAGCCAGAAATACGTGGCGCAGCTTTTGCGCGGGCCGATCGGGCTCAAGCACCCCTACCTGCCCGACGACGTGAAGATCGTCACCTACAACGACGCGCCCCCCGATGTCGCCAAGCGTCTGCTCGGCTATTGGAACACGTATGTCGCCAAGCGGCACTGAGCGCCGCGCCTTCCGGGGCGTTCGCTTCGGTTGGAAAGAGACCGCGCTGGCGTTGCTGGTCGCGCTGCTCACCTACCAGGTCATCATCCCGTTCGTGATGATCATCTGGACCAGCCTCAAGACCGCGCGTCCGGGCGAGCCCGACTTCCTCAGCTTCGTCTTCACCTTCGCCAATTACGCGCGCGCATTCGGCAGTCCTGCGTTCGGGCGCATAAGCTGGAACACGTTGAGCTTCGCCCTCGCCTCGACGATCGTTGCTTTTGTCATCGGCGCCTTCGTCGCCTGGATCCTGGAACGCACCAACACGCCGCTGGCGCGGATCATCGGTGTGCTCCTCGTCGGTCGCATCATCATTCCAGGCATCCTCATCACCATTTCCTGGATCCTGGTCGCCAGTCCGAATATCGGCATCGTCAATCAGATGGCGTTGAAGGTGTTCGGCGTGCGCAACATCGTCAACGTCTACACCTTCTGGGGCATGGTCTGGGTGCAGGCGCTGGAACTCGTGCCGCTCACCTATCTGCTGCTCTCGGCTTCGTTCCAGGCCATGGACCCACGGCTCGAGGAAGCCTCGACCATGACCGGCGCCGGCATCTGGCGCACGTTGCGGCGCATCTCGTTCCCGCTCGCGCTGCCGGCGGTCGGCGCGGCCCTGCTGCTGCTGTTCGTGACCACGATCGAGACCTTCGAGGTGCCGCTGCTGATGGGCGGCCGTGCCGACATGCGCGTCTATACGACCGAGATCTATCTACGACACCTCGCGCACGCCGATCGACTGGGGCCTCGCCAGCACCTATTCGATGGCGTTGCTGGTGGTCGCGATCGTGCTGCTGCTGCTTTACTTCCGCCTGATCCGGCATGGCGAGCGCTACCAGACCATCACCGGCAAGGATTTTCGCCCGCGTCGCGTCGATCTCGGGCGCTGGCGCTACCTCACCTGCGCGATCGCGCTGTTGCTCGTGTTCATCATCACCGGCGTGCCGTTCCTGATGATGCTCTACGCCTCGCTGCTGCCGTTCTATCAGGCGCCGACCCTCGCCGCGTTCGAGAGCATGTCGTTCGACAACTATTGGTCATTGTTTCACAACACCAAGACCATCGGCCCGATGATCAACAGTACTATTCTCGGTCCCACGACCGCGACCGCAGTGGTCATCGTGGTCGCGCTGATCGGCTATTTCGTGCACAAGACGCAGGTGCGCGGCCGCCGCATCCTGGATTTCCTGGGTTTCGCGCCGATCGCCATTCCCAGCGTCGTGCTCGGCGCCACTTTCTTCTGGTTCTATCTGCTGATTCCGCATCCCGATCATCGGCACGCTCACCATCATCGGGCTGGCCTATCTCACCAAATACATGCCGGTCGCGCTGCGCTTCGTTTCGGCGTCGATGATGCAGATCCACAGCGAGCTTGACGAGGCGGCGCAGGTCGCCGGCGTCCCCTGGTCGCGCAATTTCCTCAAGGTGATCCTGCCGCTGCTCAAGCCTGGCTTGCTGGCGGCCTGGTTCTGGGTGATGGTGCACGCCTATCGCGAGCTGACGATCGCGCTGATGCTCGCCCGCTCGCAGAACCGGACCGCGGCGGTGGTGATCTATGATCTATGGGAAGAGGGCTCGTTCCTGCTGCTCAGCGCCTTCGGCGTGCTGATGTTCGTCGTGCTGCTTATCCTGACCTCGATCGCGCATTCGATCAGCCGCCGCTTCGGCGTGCAGGAATTTTAGATCATGTCTCGGTTACATGGCATCACGCCCTGCATTCCGCTCGTCCCCGCGAAAGCGGGGACCCAGCGCTACGAGCTCCGTGGCTGGCGCAGGTTGCCCTGGATTTCTGCTTTCGCGGGAATGAGCGGCAGAGCGCGGCCAGCCGAGCGATTGCTGCGGGGCTAGCGGGCGCGCGCCATGATCAAGGTCGAGGGCCTCAGCAAGACATTTGCCGCGCAGAACGAGCGCGTGGCTGCCGTCGCCGGGATCGACTTCGAGGTCGGGCAAGGCGAGATCGTCACGCTGCTCGGCCCGTCCGGCTGCGGCAAGACCACGACACTGCGCTGCATCGCCGGCCTGGAAAAAGCCGACGGCGGACGCATCGCGATCGGTGACCGCACAGTGCTCGACGTCGCCGCGGGCGTGTTCGTACCGCCGAACAAGCGCAATCTCGGCATGGTGTTCCAGTCATACGCGATCTGGCCGCACATGACGGTGATCGAGAATGTCGCCTACGCGCTCGAAGGCCGCCGCCTGCCCAAGGCGGAGCGCAAGCGGCTCGCAATGGAAGCGCTTGGCATGGTGCAGCTTGCGCCGCTCGCCGACCGGCCGGCGCCGCGTCTTTCCGGCGGCCAGCAGCAGCGTGTCGCGATTGCGCGCGCGATGGTGGGACGGCCGCAGGCGCTGCTGTTCGATGAGCCGCTGAGTAATCTCGATGCGCGCCTGCGGGTCGAGATGCGCAACGAACTGCGCCGCATCCAGCGCCAGATCGGGCTGTCCTCGATCTATGTGACACACGACCAGGCCGAGGCGCTGGCGGTGTCGGACTGGATCGTGGTGATGAAGGACGGCCGCATCATCGAAGTCGGCCGGCCGATCGACATCTACCGCTACCCGCGCCATGTGTTCACCGCGCAATTTCTCGGCACCACCAATCTCGTTCCTGGAACGGTCGAGGACGTCGACGTCGGCGTCGTAACCGTCAGCACCGCGCTTGGTCGCGTCATCGGCGTCGATCGGGAGCAGCCGCTGGCCAAGGGCGCCAAGGTTCACGTGAGCATCCGGCCGGAGGATCTGGCGGTGCAGGAGCCTGGTCAAGGCGGCGCGGGCGCCGGCGCGGTCAACGTGTTCGAAGGCCGACTGACCTTCGCGGTGTTTCGCCGGCGTCGCGGTCGAGGCCGAGGTGCGCTGTGGCGAGAGCGACATGCAATGCCTGCTCAACCGCGATGCCGATCTCACGCCAGGCCGCGCCGTCACGCTGCGCGCCAAGGTCGACGCCTGTCTCGTATTGCCCGATGCGTAATCGATGAGGAGCCAGACATGAACATCGCCCCCAAGATGAGTTCGTGGCAGCCGCCCGACAGCATCCCGCGCGAGGATGTGCTCGCCCGCTCCGATGCGGTGCTCGCCGAGCCCAGTCTGCCGCTGCGGCAGGCCGAGGACATCTTCCGCATCCCGGCGCTCGGGCTCGACTGGGACATGGGCGTGACGGTTTACGAACCTGCTGATCCTGCGCAGATCGCGCGCGGCGCCGACGGCAAGAAGATCGGCATCTTCCTCCTCCATGGCGGCTCGGGCGACTACAAGTCGATGGAGCCAATCGCCAAACTGTTTGCGGAAAAGTTCGGCTGCAAGGCCCTCGCGATGACTTTTCCGGGCCGGCTCTATCTCGACGATCCCAGCCGCGACTGGCCGGGCGACACCATCCATCCCGACGGTACTGTGCGCACGCCGATCTGGCTCACCGGCGAGCACATCACGCCCGACCAGTACGAGGTGGTGCGCGACACCACGATGCGGCTGCGCTACGGCGTCCGCACGGTCGCGCGCGCCAAGCCCGGCACGCGCTTCTACGACCGCATGGCGGCGTGGCCGGTCGCGTTCGAGGAGGGCATGAAGGACGCGATGCGCCGGCATTTCCCGGTCGGCGACTTCTCGATCTACCTCACCGGCCATTCGACCGGCGGGCCGATGGTGTTTTTCATTTCGCAGCGCGTCCCCAACGTCGCCGGCATGATCGCGGTCGAGAACTCGCCGTTCGGCTTCATCCAGGAGGAGCAGCACAACTGGTCGGGCGCGCTCGGCAAGGTCGCGGGCTTCGAGCGCGTCACCAAGAAGAAAGCGCCGCGCACCGATCCCTTCAATGAACTCTACATCCGCACCTGGCGCGATCGCGCGCGCTACGCCGGCCCGGAAGCGCTCGGGCAGGAAGGGCCGCAGGCGCTGATGCGGCTGCCGTGGCTGATGGAGGAGATCTTCGACTGGTGGGACAAGACCAAGGCGCGCCCGCAGTTCAAAGCGGAATACGTGATCACCCATAACATCCGCGAGTCGCTCGAAGCCGCTGCACGGGCGGCGGCGGCGCGGCTGAAAATGTCCGCGGGCGAGACCGAGGCGCTGGTGAAGCACTATCTCGGCTTCCCGTATCCGCAGACCGGACCCGGCGCGAAGCCGACGCCGCCGGTGCTGTTCTGCATCAGCAAGGACAGCCGCGACCACAGCCCGGAAGTTTACCAGGAGATCGTGCTGCCGATGTTCGCGAAGCTCGATCCGGCACCCAAGGTGCGCGTCACCAAATGGGGCGCCGGTGTGCACACCTATCACAAGGCGGAGCCTGGCTTGCCGCTTGGCATCGCCCCGCCGGTGGCGGAGTTTTACGTGAAGGCGATCCAGGAGGGATATTTTGTCGTTTGAACAACGCCGCGTTTCGGGATCTGCGCGGCGTGCCGAGGTTGTCATCCCGGCCGAGCGAAGTGAGAGCCTGGACCCAACCGGCCGAGCGCTGATAGTTGGGTCCCGGATCGCCCCTGCGGGGCGTCCGGGATGACGCCCTGGCGAGGTTGATGGAGTTCGAAATGATAGCGCCGAGCCAAGTTCTCCAGCCCTGGCAGCCGCCCGCGACCTGGCCGCGCGAGCAAGTCATCGCGACCTCCGACGCGGTGCTCGCAAAGCCCACAGGCGAAGTGAATGAATCCGAGGACATCTTCCGCCTCTCCGCGCTCGGCCTCGACTGGGATATCGGCGTGCGCGTGTACCAACCGCAGCCGACGGCGAACATCGCGCGCGGCGCCGATGGCAAGAGCGTCGGCATCTTCCTCCTCCACGGCGGCGCGGGCGACTACAAATCGATGGAGAAATTCGCGCTGCTGTTTGCGGAAAAATTCGCGTTCAAGGTCGTCACCATGACCTTTCCCGGCCGGCTCTATCTCGACGATCCGAGCCGGGACTGGCCGGGCGACACCATCGATCCCGACGGCAGCGTGCGCACGCCGATCTGGGAGCGCGGCGAATACGTCACGCCCGACCAGTACGAACTCGTCCGCGATACCGGCAAGCGCATGAAGTACGGCACGCGCACCTCGGCGCGCGCGATGCCCGGCACGCGCTTCTACGACCGCATGTCGTCTTGGCCGCGCGCCTTCGAGGAAGGCATGAAGGAGGCTTGCCGCCGGCATTTCCCGGCCGGCGAATTCTCGATTTACGTGCACGGCCACTCGACTGGCGGTCCCTATGTATCGTTGCTCTCGCAACGCGTCGAGAACATCGCTGGCGTGATCGCGATCGAGAACTCGACCTTCGGTTTCATCAACGAGAAGAAGCACCAGTGGGGCGGCCACGTCGGCAGGATCGAGGGCTTCGCCGCCGCCGCGCCCAAGAGCGCCGAGTCCTGGCAGGACCCATTCAACGATCTCTACATCCGAACCTGGCGCGATCTCGCCCGCTACCGCGGCTCGGAGGCGCTCGGCCAGGAAGGGCCGGCTGCGCTCATGCGCCTGCCCTGGCTGATGGAGGAAGTCCTCGACGCGTGGGACGTGGCGCGCAAGCGGCCGCAGTTCAAGGCCGAATACATGATTACGCATAACATCGTCGGCGCGCTGAGCGAAGCCGCACGCGCCGCCGCAGCGCGGCTCAAGCTGAGCGCGGACGAGAGCGACAAGCTCGTCGCTCATTATCTTGGCTACACGCGCCCGCTGGCGGGACCCGGGGTGAAGCCGGTGCCGCCATTCCTGTTCGTCATCTCCAAGGACAGCCGCGACCACAGCCCGGAAGTCTATCGCGAGGTGATCATCCCAATGTTCCAGGCGATCGACCCCGCGCCGCGCGTCCACGTCACGCGTTTTGGCGCCGGCGTCCACACCTACACCAAGCCCGAGCCGGGCCTGCCGGTCGGCATCGCGCCGGCGGCGGCGCAATTCTACCATGATGCCATCACCGGCGGTTTCTTCGTCGTGTAGCGAAAGGAATGTTCATGCGTCCGCGCAAGCGTCCCGAGATCGAGTGGCCCGACGGCAAGAAAATCTGTGCCACGCTCACCGTCGCGTTCGAAGCGTTCACCCGCGGCGGCCATTTCAAGAAGGCGAAGGGGCTCGAGGTCAATCTTGTGTCGCTCAGCCATGCCAATTACGGCGGCAATGCCGGCATCTGGCGCATCCTCGAAGTGCTCGAGCGCAACAAGGTGCGCGCGACCGTCGACGTGAACGGCCTTGCGGTGCAGAAATGGCCGGAGGCGGTGAAGGCGCTGCATGAGGCCGGCAACGAGATCGCCGGCCACGGCACCACCAACGACATCGCCATGACCGACCTCTCGCCCGACGCGCAGCGCCAGGAAATCCGCGAGGTCAATCGCGTCGTGAAAGAGGTGATCGGCGAGCAGCCGGTCGGCTGGGTCAGCCCCGGCGGCCATCACACCCGCGAGACGCTCGGTATCCTCGCCGACGAGGGTTACACCTGGTGCGGCGATCAGTGCGACGATGATCTTCCCTACGTCGTCGAGGTCGACGGCAAGCGTATGGTGATCGTGCCCAAGCACTGGTTCTTCAACGACTGGCGTGCCTGGAACGGCGGCGCCTCCTCGGCCGAGATGGCGTTCCAGCAGTTCAAGGATGGCTTCGACTTCGTGCTCGAAGAGGCGTTGCGCGGCAAGCCCGGCCGGATCGACGCGCTCGTCCACGCCGAGCTCGGCGGCCGCCCGTACATGGCGAACGGCTTCGAAAAGATGATCCGCTACGTACGCCAGCACGACGATATCGTCTGGTTTCCGACCCGTGACGAGATCGCGGACTACGTGCTGGCGAACACGAACTACGTCGAGCCGTATTCGCCAACGGGGTAGGCAAGCCCTTCCGCAGTCATCCTGCGAAGGCGGGGACGGCGTGGAGTGGATGCGTCGGAAGGAGATCAACAAATGCCGCTGGCATTCATCACCGGCGGCGGGAGCCTGATCGGCGAAGGCATAACACTTGCCCTCACCGCACGCGGCTGGACCGTCGCAGTCACCGACATCAATGTCGATCTCGCGCGCCAGGTCGCGGCCGCCGCCGGCTCATCGCAAGCCGAAGCGCTGCAGCTCGACGCCACCGACGGCGTCCGCGCGAAAGAAATCGTCCGCGATCTGCTCGCCCGTCACGGCCGTATCGACGCGCTGATCAACGCGGCCGGCGGCATGCGCGGGCTCGGCATCCCAAAAAAGAATTTCGCCGACCTCACTCCGGAAGTCTGGACGCGTCTGCTCAACGTCAACTTCCAGAGCGTGCTCCATTGCACCCACGCGGTGCTGCCGTCGATGATCGCGGCCAGGCGTGGCGCGATCGTGAGCATCGCGGCGAGCCGCGGGCTGCGCGGCGGGCCCCAGGCCTCGATTTATTCGGCGGCAAAGGCGGCGATCATCGTGTTCAGCCAATCGCTCGCCCAGGAAGTCGGGCCGCACGGCATCCGCGTCAACACGGTGGCGCCGGGCAACGCCGAAGCGCGCTGGAAGAAGCCGGAGCATGAGTCCGAGCGAAACCCGCTCGGCCGCTCGACCTCAGGTGATGACGTCGGGCGTGCGGTCGCATTCCTGCTCTCCGAGGAGGCCGCGCACATCACCGGAAGCTGCCTCGACGTTTCCGGCGGCACGACGCTGCATTGAGCGTTCTTCGCCGCAGGGCCGCACCCTTGCTGCTCTTGGCGTTTTGTGAGAGCGTTTTTCCGGCGACACGATGGCAGAGATGGGAGAAGAAACATGCTCAAGAACGCGCTCGCGACCACGGCCCTTGTTGCCGCCGCGTTGCTGCTCGCGAACAACGTGCAGGCACAGAACCTCGTGCTGCAGGGCGGCACGCTCATCGACGGCACCGGCCGCGCGCCGATCGAGAACTCCGTCATCGTCATCGACGGCAACCGCATCAAGGAAATCGGACGCGCCGGGCAGGTCACCATCCCGCAGGGCAGTCAGGTCGTCGATCTGCACGGCAAGACCGTATTGCCGGGCTTCATCGACGGCCACTGCCATTGGGAGGCGTTCTGGGGCGAACTTTATCTGCATCTCGGCATCACCACCTGCGTCTCGATCGAGACTCAGCAGAACGGTCCGTGGATGCTGGCGCAGAAAGAGGGCACCGAGATGGGCAAGATCCGCGGCCCGCGGATCTGGGCCACCGGACAGGCGCTGGGCGCGCGCGAGGGCGCGTTCGAGACCGAAGGCTCGCGCGCCTGGCGCGGCTACATGAAGGTGCCGAACGCCGAGGCCGCGCGCGCGATCGTGCAGGCCAAGAAGAAGCAGGGTTACGACGCGCTCAAGCTCAGCGAATTCCTGGATCCCTCGCTGGTCGCGGTCGTCACCGACGAGGCGCACAAGCTCGGCATGGGCGTGACCACCCATTCGTGGGATGCGATCGCGTCCGCCAATGCCGGCGTCGACGGCATCGAACACATCTGGTCGGTTGGCTACACCTCGATCATGGATCTCGACAAACGCCGCCAGCTCGCGGTCGACCGCACCGCGGGGCGGATCGACGCCGAGGTCGCGGGCTCGCTCTACCAGCCTGAGAACTACGACAAGGTGATCGCGCCGATGGTGGCGCACCACGTGGCCTGGACGCCGACAATCGCAAAATGGCTGCGGCCGCTGTCGCCGAGCGCGCAGCGGTTCTGGCAGCGTGAGCAGGAAATCCTCGGCGATCCGAACGCGAATTTCCCCGCCGCCGTACGTGTCATCACCGAATACACAACCGAGAAGCTGTTCAAACGCTACAAGCCCGATCAACTCGAGAAGACCAAGATCGGCTATCGGAACGCCAACGAGTTCATCCGCCGTTTCGTCGCGGCCGGCGGCATCCTCAAGGAAGGCTCGGATTCGCCGCGCGGGATGGCCGGGCTTCTCATGCACGAGGCGCTCACGATGGACGTCGAGGCCGGCGTGCCGCCGATGACGGCGATACAGGCCGCGACGCTCAACGTCGCCAAGACCTTCCACAAGGACAAGGATTACGGCAGCGTCGAACCAGGCAAGGTCGCGGACCTCTCGATCATCGAGGGCGATCCGCTGAAAGACATGTGGATGACGCAGAACGTGAAGATGGTGGTGATGAACGGCAAGATCATCGACCATCAGTTTCACAAATACGTCAACCCAATTCCGGAGTTCAATTCCTGGCAGCAATTGTCGGAGCACATCGAGGTCGCGCCGTTCGCGATCACGCAGGGGACCGGCCCGACCGTGATCAAGATCAAGGGCAAGGGCTTCTGGCCATTCCACCAGGTGCTGCTCAACGGCAAGGAGATCGAGACCAAGTTCGTCAACCGGACCGAACTCGACGCCACCGTGCCCGCCGACGCGATCGCCGATGTCGGGATGTATCAAGTGACCGTGAAGAGCCGCGGCGAGCCGGTGGCGCAGTCGCACCCGGCGCCGCTGGTCGTGCGCTTCAAGACGCAGGAGGCGGAGGCGCCGGTGACGGTGCCTTGATACGAATGGCGTTGATTAACTTCCGCCGTCCCCGCCTTCGGCCTTCGCGGGGACGACGCGGAAGTCAGCCGCTTGGTGTCAGCGCCAGCGCGGCAATAGCGTCAGTGCGTTCTCGCGATCGATCTTCGCCAAATCCTCCGCGCTGAAGCCGAACTCGGCGAGGCCCTTCACGTATTCCCAGCCGAAGCGGAATGGGAAATCGGTGCCCCACAGGATCTGCGAGATCGGAATCATGCGGGTGATCGCGGCGAGCGCCGGCGGATAGGCGACCTGCGCCACGTCGTAGTGAAAGCGCTGCAGCTCGGCCATCACTCCGTTCGGCACGTATTGCTGGAATGTCTTGTTGAGATTCGGCGCGCGCATGAAGCGCTCCGCGAGGAACGGCATCGTGCCGCCGCCGTGCGAGAAGATCCAGCGGATGTCGCGATAGCGCATCGCCGTGCCGGTAAACAGGATGCGCGCGATCGCGCGCGAAGTGTCGGTGCCGTACTCGATCACCGAATCGTTGATGTCGGGAAACAGCCCGCGGCAGCACAGCGGCGCCTCCGGGTGCGTGTAGGTGACGGCCTTGCGGCGGTTGAGCTCCTCCATCACCGGCTCGAACGCCGGGTCGCCGAGCCACTTGTCGCGATAGCTCGTGAACAGCGCCACGCCGTCGGCCTTGAGCACGTCGAGGCCATATTCGATCTCGCGCAGGCTCGCCGCGATGTTCGGCAGCGGCAGCGCGACGAAGGTGCCGAAGCGGCCGGGATGATCGGCGGCGAGCCGCGCCGCGTAGTCGTTGCACTCGCGGGCGAGCCGCGCGCCCTGCGCGTCGTCGCCGATCCAGATGCCGGGCGTGGTGATCGAGGTGATCGACGTCGCCACGCCGGCGCGGTCCATGTCCTCGATCGAACGCTGCGGCGTCCACGCCAGCGTCGGCGGCTGCAGCAGCGCGCGCAGCTCCTCCATGAATTTCGGCGGCGCGATGTGATGATGGATGTCGATGCGGTGCGGCTTGCCGGCGGCCGGCTGCGGCGTGCGGTCCTGCGGGGACACGGCAGTGGCTGAACCAACGCTGGGCACTGACGTGACCCCGCCGGCCGACATCGTTACGCCGCCCGCGCGTGGGCGGCTAGGCAAGAGCCGGCGCGGCGGCGGAACAATGTCGTTGCAGCAGATGCAGCCGCGGAATGACAGCCGGCGCGCTTGGCCTTGCATCATGGTCTCCTTATTGGTCTCTGGTTGCTGAATCTCAAACCGGGATCACCGGCAACAGCAGGTGCGACGGGCGCTTGCCGTCGTGGAAGATGCTGTGCACGGTCGTGCGGCTGCTGCAGATGTGATACGGCACGTATTCCGCGTTGGTCGCACCGCCGACGCCGGTCGGCAGGTCGAGGCAGGTGATATCGACGCAGATGCGGTGATCCTTCTTGAACAAATTCGCGGTGCTGAGGATCTCGATCGCGTATTCGTTCACATCGCCGGGAACGACCGGCCGCGCCGCGGCGCGCGTCAGCGGATGCCAGGGCTTCCAGGGCTTCGAGCGCAGCGGATCGAGCGCACGATGCGAGGCCTTGAGCCAACCGCGGGTCAACTCGCGCTCGGGAAGGTTGGGCGGCAGCGTGCGCTCGCCCTCGCGCACGGTGCGCACCGAAGCGTCCGGTCCGACATCCTTGAGGATGACGATCCAGTTGGTGTCGTCCTGATCGATCGCGGCAAACAGGTTGAGCACGATCGGCCCGGCGATGAGAAAATCCTGCGCCAGCGGCTCGCTGAGATAGCGCAGCCGCTGCACCGTGTTGGTCTGCGTGGGCGGCATCTGCGCGAATACGTCGGGCGGCTGCTCGTCGTCGACGCTCGCCGGTGTGAAGGGCAGGGGCGACAGGCGCTCCCAGGAGCGCAAGTAGAACTTGGTCCATTGCGTTTCCGGCAGCGGCCAATCCGCGGCGCTGCGCCACGCATTTTCACCCATCACCCAGAATTTAACCGGCGGCTCGTTCATCACGCCAGTGTCTAGCCCTTTGAGCCAATGATCGTGCCAGCGCAGGATTTCGTGGTGAAAGGAATGGAACGGCCGCTCGAGATGCGCCGGCCCGGTGAACATCAGCTTCTTCGGCGCAGTGATGTTCTCGAAGTAACTCTGCGCACCGTTGAGGTGGGTCTTGTAGGTGTAGCCGTACCAGCCGGAGCCGGTATAGGTCGGCACCATGATGTTGGCGAACTCGGCTTCGCTTTTATTCACCGCCGCTTCGCTGTCGAACGGATCGATCAGCAGGTCAAAATAAGGCGGCATGTGCTGGCCCTTCTGCGCCAGCAGGTTGTAGATGTGCGGATACATCTTGTAGTCGGGATTGTTCATCGCGGCGCGCCACAGCGTTTCCTTCTCGGGCGTCAACTCGCCCGGTTGGCCTTTATGCTGATGCAGTGCCGAGAAGTGGCCGATGAGATAGCGGAACAGGTGCAGCACGCCGCCGGGATATTCTTCGCGAAAGCCGCCCAGCGCGCCGTAGGCGCCGCGCGGATCGAACGGGAAGATCGCCTTGAGGTGCGGGGATTGTTGCCTGGCGACATTGAGCTGCTCGGCGCCGAAGCCGGAAATGCCGACCATGCCGACGTTGCCGTCGCACCACGGCTGCGCGGCGATCCACTCGATGAGGTCGTAGCAGTCCCAGGTGCGCGCGCCGCCGCCTTCCGACTTGCCGACGCCGCGCGGCATGCCGATCACATGCCCATAGCCGCGCGAGACGAAGAAGCGCGTGTCGCCCGCTTCCGTCGGGCCCATCCATAGCGTCGACCATGCCGGCTGCGGCGGCACGGCCTGCGCCATCTCGGGCGTCTGAAAATCCTTGTTGTAGATCGCGAAAGCGAGCAGCGCCGGAAATTTCCCGGCGGAGTCGGGCCGATAGATATCGACCGCGATCTTGACGCCGTCGCGCATCGGCACCGCGACGTCCCTCTCCGCGATCATCGCGTGATGCGTGGGCTCGCGATCGTAGGCGGGCGGAGGGCTGTCGGCCGCTTGCAGCGGCGTAGTGGTCGTGGACATCGCGTGTTCCAGTAAAGTCAAAGTCGGGCCGGCGATGCGCGCCAGCGCAAGACATAGCGCTCGCCGAGCGAGGCAAGCAAATTCAGCACGAAACCGAAAGCGCCGAGGATCACGATCCCGGCGTAGAGATCGGGCGCGCGAAAGCTGCGCTGGGACAGCAGGATGTAGCGGCCCATGCCCGGATAGCCGGCTTGCATCTCCACCACGACGGCGAGGATCAGCGCGATAGCGAGGCTGATCCTGATCCCGGCGAGGATGTCGGGCATGGCGGCCGGCAGCGCGAGCTTGCAGAAGTAATCGAATGCCGTCATCTCCAGCGCGGCCGCAACTTCGCGCAGCCGTGGTTCGATCGAGACGAAGCCATGAACGGTAGAGAGCAGGACCGGCCACATGACGCCGAAGGCGATGACAACGACCATCATTCCTTCGGACAGTCCAAGAAGGAGAATCGCCGGCGGGATGATGACGGCGGCCGGGAGCTGGCGAAAGAATTCCAGCGTGGGGCGCACATAGGCGCCGATGCGAGGCGACAGCCCGACGATCGCCCCGAGAACAATTCCGGCGATCGCTGCGACCAGCCAGCCGCCCAGCATCCGTACCACCGTTGCGCTGAAGGCGGCCCAGAGCTCGCCGCTCACCGAGCCCAGCACAAACGCCTGCGCGATACTCGACGGCGACGCGACAAACACCGGTGAGAGCACGCGGTGATCAACCATGATCTGCCACAGCCACACCACCGCGGCCGCGAACAGGATCGCCCCGGACCAGGTAACGATGTTGCGGGTGCTCGGCATGATCAGGTCCGTGGCAGGAAGCGGCGCTCGAACTGGAGCACCAGGAAATTGAACACGAGGCCCACGAATCCCGTCCACACGATCAGCGCGTAGAGAATATCGACCTGCAATTTCTGCTGCGCCACGATCATCGCGAAGCCGAGCCCGCGCGGATTGAGCACGATCTCGACCGTGATCGCCGCCACCAGCGCGATCCCCGCCGCGACGCGGAAGCCGACGCCGATGCGCGCGGCTGTCGCCGGAATGACGATGCTCTTGATGCGCCGCGCGAGCGACAGTTCGAGCGTGCGGGAGATCTCGAACAACCGTGGCTCGACGCCGCGCACCGCTGCCACGGTGACGATCAGGATCGGCCATACGCAGGCGAAGGTGATGATGCTGATCTCCAGCGGCACGCCAAATCCGAAGATCAAGAGCGCCAGCGGAATGAAGGCGACCGGCGGGATCGGCCGCAAGGCTTCCAGCGTCGGGCCGACGACGCCATGCAGCAGCGGCGACAACCCGAACGCGACGCCGATGCACACGCCGATCAGCGTGGCGAGTGCGAGGCCGGCGAGCGTTGTCTGCAGCGTCTGCGCGGTGGCGACGAGCAGCGTGCCGTTCGCCGCCGCCGCGGCGCCCGCGATGATGACGGCCGAGGGCGTCGACACCAACTCCACCGGGATCAAACCGAGCCGGCCGCCGATCTCCCACAGCAGCAGCAACCCCAGCGGCAGGAGCGCCCCACGCCACAGCTCGTTCATCGCTGGTAACCCTGCAGCAGATGGAACAGCCGATGCCGGTGGCCGAGGAATTCGGACGAGGCGCGCGTCGCGAGCTGGTCGCGCGGGCGCGGCAGAATGATCGGGATCATCTGCGCGATCGAGCCGGGATTGGTGTTGAGCGCGATCACGCCGTCGCCGAGATAGATCGCCTCTTCGAGATCATGCGTGACGAAAATCACGGTAACGCCGCGCTCGGCGACCAGATGCGCCACCTCGTCCTGCAGTGTCTGGCGTGTCAGCGCGTCGAGCGCGCCGAACGGCTCGTCCATCAACAGCAGGCGCGGCTCCTGCGCGAGACAGCGTGCGATCTGCACACGTTGCTGCATGCCGCCGGAAAGCTGCGAGGGATAGAGCTCGCCGACCTTGTCAAGCCGCATCTGCTGCAGCACCGCATAGGCGCGGTCGCGCTGGCGCTGCCGCGGCAGCCCTTGCGCCTCGAACGCGAGCGCCACGTTGTGCCAGACCTTGCGCCACGGCAGCAGCGCCTTGCCGTAGTCCTGGAAGATGATGGCGCGTTCGCGCGAGGGCCGCGTCACTGGCGTTCCGAAGACACGGATCGTCCCCACGGTCGGCTTGATGAGGCCGGCGATCAGGCGCAGCAGCGTGGTCTTACCGCACCCGGACGGCCCAATGATGCTCACGAAGCTGCGCGGAGCGATGTCGAAGCTGATGTCCTGGAGGATTACGCGCGCGTCTTTGCCCTTGCCGTAGGTAACGCCGACGCGCGAAAGCGACAGCGCGAGCGGCGCGTTGTCCGACCACGCGGTTGCGCCAACACCCGGCATCGAGACGTTCATCGCGACTCACTTACCCTATCGCTTGATGACTTCGCGCCCTGCTATTCGCGGCGTCGCGGGCGAGCCAAGCGCTGCAACCGCCGAACCAAGGCATCAAGATCGAGCACGATGTCATCGGGTGGGATCGTATCTTTTTCATGGATATCAAGCGACAGCAAAACACCGGTCGCGGGACAGTAATAGGCCGTCATCGCGAGGCGCTCGTGCAGGCGAAAATCGAGGTGCGCCGGCGGTTCGAACGGGGCGGAAACGGCGCCCGCGCGCCAGCGGGTCGAGCCGCTCGCCAGCACGTAGCCGGCCGTCGACGTGACATGCAGGCCGCGGCGGTCGCGGACCACGAACAGTTTGTCCCCCAATTGAGCCAGGGGCTCGCCTTTGATGAGTCGGCTTGCATCATCGGCAAATTTACCGACGCGCCGTCGCCGCATGTCGGCGCGATGCCGGTCAGTCGCGACAGCATCGACTCGTCCGTGCGCCAGCACCACGCCGTAAATAGACGATGCGGTCTCGCCCGAGATCAAGCCGCGCTGCAGATCAGCAGCGACCGCGCTCGGATCGCGGTCGAGCGGATCGCCGAAGCCTCCGCCGCCCTGCCAGCTCACGGCGAAAACATCGCCGCGTTTCATGCGGACGAGGCCGGGCTTCGGCCCGAACGTCGTCCATTCGATGCGCTTCTGTAGAACGCCGTCGCGCGCCGCCTGCGCGCCCCAGCGCTGGACCACGGTCGCGCCGGGGTAGCCGCCGAAAATGCCGCTGGTGTTCGGCACTTCAGCGCCGTGCGTCATGATCAGCGCGTCCGCCTCCTCGACGCCGCCGAGCGTGAGCGCGATCTCCGCGGAGAGCCCGCCGCGCTGCGTGCCGGCGCCGCCGGTGTCGCGCGCGAGCCGGCGGTAGAAGTAGAACAGCGGCACCGATTGCTCATTGCGCTCGACGTCGGCGATGCAGGGCACCGGGCAATTGTTGGGACCGCCGCCGTCGTAGCCATCCTTGGTGGCGAAGGCGGCATAGCCGCCGGCGAGCGGGTCCATGAGGTGAAGGCCGAACGGCTCGCCGTATTGATTGAGCCCGCCGAGATTGAACGTCGCCATGGTGCCGTCGCTGACCGCCTGCGCGCGATGGCGATAGCGATCAGAGCAGGCGAGCAGCCGGTTGAGCGCAAGCGACACCGCATTCGAAACGACCCAGATCGCCTCGACCGTCGCGGCGCCAACCGGCGCGGGATATTGCGCCGTGCAGACGAGACCATCCGGCGCGACGATCTCGATCGTGCGCAGGGTGCCCTGGTTCCAAGGGATGTCGTAGGCGAGCATCGGCAGCAGCGAGCCCGTGACCGCGCCGACGAGGCCTGAGCGCGTGCAATTGATGAAGCCGGGCGCTTGTTGGCTCGAGCCGCTGAAGTCGAATGTCAGGTTCTCGCCGCGCTTGGTGAGATGAAGGTCGAGCTTGTAGAGTGCGTTGGTGTGACCGTCGTGTTCGAGAAAATCGGTGGCGTGGAATTCGCCGTCCGGCAGCTCGGCGAGCCGCGCGCGCATGCGTTGCTCGGAGGCATCGATCATCCGATGCATCACCGATACGATGGTCTTTGCGCCATAGCGGCCGATCAGTTCGCCCAGCCGCGCCCGCGCGACGTTGATCGTGGCGATGAAGGCGCGGAAGTCGAGGCCAAGCTGCGCCGGCAGCCGGGTGGCGGTGAGGATCATCTCCAGGATGTCCTCGCGCAGTTCGCCGTGTTCGACCAGCTTCACGCAGGGGATGCGCAAGCCTTCCTGCCGCGCGTCGCGCGCCTTCGGCGACCAGCTCGCGAAATCCATGCCGCCGATGTCGGTGACGTGACACTCGACGCCCGCCCAGGCGACGATCTCGCCATCCGCGAAAATCGGTCCGGTGAGCTGCACGTCGTTCTGATGCAGCGCGCCGACGAACGGATCGTTGCCGCAGAACATGTCGCCGTCACGCACTTTCAGATGCGGCCGCGCGTTGATCGCACGGATGAGGTGCCCGACCACGGAAGCCTGGAACGATACCTGCAGGCCCATGGACGCGAACGAGCCGTCCGGCAGAAACAGCCCGGTGAAGAAGTCCGATGCCTCCGTCACCGTCGGCGAGCCGGACACGCTCTGCAGCGCGATCCGCATTTCCTCGGTGACGGCGAGCAGGCGCGAGCGGATCACCTCATAGGTCACCGGGTTGATCAGTGCGCGCTTGGTGTTTCGGCGCTTTCGACCCGGCCTCATCGCGCGACGCTCACATGCAGATTGCCGAATTCGTCCGCCCGTGCCGTTCCGCGCGGCGGGACGACCACGCTTTGCCCGGGGAATTCGATGATGGCAGGCCCTTTCACCTTGCTTCCCAGCGCCGGGAATGTGACGCGATAGATCGCGGTCTCGACCGCGCCGTCGTGATAGTCGAACAGCACCCGCCGACTTGCCGTCGTGCACAGCTTGTCGCCCTTGGTTTTGCTGGCGGGCGGCGGTAGCGAGCCTTGCGCGATGATGCGGACGCTGAGAATTTCAAAGCCGGCGCGCGAGAACGTCGCGCCGCGGCCGAACAGTGATTCATAGTAGCGCTCGAAGCGTCGCACCGCGGCGTCGAAGGCCTTGCCGTTGAAACCGCCGGCGGCGATCGCGATATCGAGCGCGTTGGTCTGCCCGCGATAGCGTATCGCGAGCGCCCGCTCGACCGCGATCTTGCCGCGCACGCCGGCATCCTCGAGCCCTTGCCGAGCGTCGGCCTCGAGCGCGATGAGTGTGCGATCGACGCCTTCGAGCGCCGCCGCGCTCGGCCGCGCGTCCGACGTTACGCGCAGATAGACCGGCCGCTCCTTGGTGAGACCGAGGCTCGAATTGGCGCAGCCGAACGCCGATTGCGCCGTCGCTGCGGCCGGCACGATGAAGCCGTCGAGCCCAAGTTCGCGCACCAGCGCCCAGGCATGCGAGGGACCCGCGCCGCCGTTGGCAAACAATGTGAACTCCCGCGGATCATGGCCGCGCTCGATGGTCGCTCGCCGCAGCAGGTCCGCCATGCGGCTATCGAGCACTTCGCGAATGCCCCACGCAGCTTCGAGCACGCTCATGCCGAGCGGCTTCGCCACCTTGTCGTAGATGGCGCGGCGCGCGGCCTCGACTTCAAGCTGCATGCGCCCGCCGATGAAATGCTCGGGGTCGAGCACGCCCAGCACGAGATCGGCGTCGGTCGCGGTCGGCTCGGTGCCGCCGCGGTCGTAGCAGGCGGGACCGGGATTGGCGCCGGCGCTCTGTGGCCCGACGGTGAGATTGCCGAAGCGCACTGCAGCGATGCTGCCGCCGCCTGCGCCAATCGACGCGACGTCGATCGAGGGCACGCGGATGTCGGCGCCCGCGACCGAGATTTCGCGCCGCATCAGCGGCCGCCCGTCGACCACGACGCCGACATCGAAGCTGGTGCCGCCGATATCGATGGTGAGCAGATTCTTCAGCCCGAGCCTCTCGCCCATCGCGAGCGACCCGATGACGCCCGCGGCCGGCCCCGAGAACAGCGCAAAGGCCGGGCGGTCGTTGAGCGCGGCGGTCGGCAGCACGCCGCCGGCGTTGGTCATGATCAGGATCGGCACCCGCATGCCCGCATCGCGCAGCGCCGCTTCAAGCCGCGCCAGATAGCGCCCCGCGATCGGGCCGAGCGCGGCGTTGGCGGCGGCGGTCGACATGCGTCCGTATTCGCCGACCACGGAGGAGATTTCGTGCGAAAGCGTGGTGAAGGCACCCGGCAACTCCTCGGCCGCCAGCGCCGCGAGCCGCCGCTCATGCACCGGATTGGCGGTCGACCACAGCGTGCAGATCGCGAGCGCCTCGACGCCCTTGGCCTTGAGCGCGCGCAATTCGCCGCGCGCCTGCGCTTCGTCGAGCGGCGCGATCACCGTGCCGTTGGCGTCGATGCGCTCGATCACTTCGACGATGAGGTCGCGCGGCACGATCGGAAGGTAGCGGTTGTGCAGGAAGTAATCGGTCACCTCGGTCTCGCTCAGCCCCGAGGTCTGCCGCCGCATGCGCCCGATCTCGAGCGTGTCGCCGAAGCCATGGGTGGTGACGATCCCGGCCTTCGCCGCGCGCCCGGTGAGCAGCGCATTGAGCGACACCGTCGTGCCATGGCCGAAGCGGACGATCTGCTTGCAGAACTGCTCGAACGAAAGCCCATAGGCCTCTGCCGCGAGGCGCACGACGTCGATGACGCCGCCCATGACATCGGCGGTGGTGGGCGACTTGAACACGCGCGTTTCGCCGCGGCCATCGGCCACCCACAAGTCGGTGAAGGTCCCTCCGACATCGGTCCCGACGAAAAACGGCATGACCTGCTGCTGGCCCCTCAGCGCCGATGCTCAAATTCGCGGATCGCCGGCCTTGCCGCCGAGCCGCACGGCGCCGTAGTTGAGTGCCTGCAGGTCGAACACCAGCGCGATGTGCTGCGCGACCGCGTGGACGTCGCGCCATGCGCGCTGGAACGGGTCGCGCAGTTCGAGCCCGCGTCCGCCGACGATCGGCAACAGCCGTTCGACCGCCTGCACGCAGAGCTTCGCCGCGTAACTGACATTGAGCCGATAGCGCACGCGCATCTCGTCGTCAGGGAGAAGCCGCAGCCGCCCCATGTCGTTGATGCGACCGCGGTCGGCTTGCAGCAGCGCGCGCGCCGCCTCGATTTCGGCGGTGGCCTCCGCGACGCGAGCCTGGATCGTCTGCTGCTCGGCGAGCTTCACGTTGCCGACCGAGGTCTTGCCGGAGAGATCGCCCACGATCTGATCGAGCGCGCCTTGCGCGGCGCCGAGCGCCGCTCCGACCAGGCTGTGTGCGAACGGCGCAAACAGCGGCAGGCCGAACAGATAATTCGAATGGGCGGCAGCGCCGGGACTGCGGCCGTCGCGGGTCAGCATGATGTCGAGCATGCGATGCCCGGGGACGAAGGCATCCTGGACGACCACGTCGTTGCTGCCGGTGGCGGAAAGCCCGACCACGTTCCAGGTATCTTCGATCGTGTATTGCTCGCGCGGCAGGAACACGAAGTGCTGCTTCGGCGCCCCGCTCGCCTGTGGCACCATGGCGATGAGGATCGCGCCGTGGCAATGATCGACGTTGCTGGAAAAGCGCCAGCGGCCGCTGAGCCGCAGGCCGCTGCGTTCCGGGGCGACCTGCGGTCCCACCGGCAGGAAGGAACTCGCGACCGTGCGCGCCGGATCGGGGCTCCAGAATTCGTCCTGAGCCTCCTGCGGAAACATGCCGAAGATCCAGGAGTGGCAGGCGGTGATCGACAGCGCCCAGCCGCTCGAGGCGCAGCCGCGCGCGACCTCGGCCGCCATCATGGTGTGCAGGCCGTAGCGGCCTTCGAGGCCGCCGTAGCGCGCCGGCTGCATGATCCGGTAGAAGCCGGCGGCGCGGAAGTCGGCGTCGGTCTCGTCCGGGATGCGTCGGATCTGCTCGGCCTTGCCGGCGCGTTCGCGCACCGCGGGAGCGAGGCTGCGCGCCTTGGCGATGAGCGCGGCTTCGGCCACGGTCCATTCGCCTTGTAGTTCGTTGGTCGTAGGGCTGGTGTCGGGCATCAGCGGCCTATGCCATGCGGCTTGGCTCGACACCAGGGCCTTTGGTGTCGCTTACCTAACAGGCTAATCCGCCGCGCGCGCCGCAATCAATAAGCCTGCACCTCATCGGGGCGCTTGACCCGGCGCAGCGACGGGAACAGCCAGATCCAGAGCGCGACGGTGGCGAATACCGCCACGCCTCCCACCACGACCGAACCGATCGCGCCGATCCAGGCCGCCATCAGTCCCGCGCGGAACGCGCCGAGCTGACCCGAGCACCCGATGAAGAACGAATTCACCGCCGCGACGCGCCCGCGCATGTGGTCCGGCGTCGTCACCTGCACCAGCGTGTTGCGGATCACGGAGCTGAGCATGTCGCCGGTGCCGACCAGCATCAGCGAGACGACCGACAGCGTGACGTTGCGCGACAGGCCGAACACGATCGTTGCCACGCCGTAGAGCGCGAAGCCGGCGAACATCAGCGTACCGGCGCCGCTTCTGATCGGGACCCGGGTCAACACCGCGGCGGTCAACAACGCCCCGAGCGCCGGCGCACTGCGCAACACGCCCGCGCCCCACGGGCCGATCATCAGGATGTCGCGTGCATAGATCGGGAGCAGCGCGGTCACGCCGCCGAACAGGGTCGCCACCAGGTCGAACAGCATCGCGCCCAGCACCGGCTGGCAGCGTCCGATGAAACGGAAGCCGCCGACGAGCGTGCCCCAGCTCAACTTCGGCGGCTTGGGAGGCTCGGGTGGGCTCGGCATCAGGAAGCTTGCGACCGACGCCGAAAGGATCAGCAGGGTGCAGGTGCCGTACACGACGTCAGCCCCAAAAATGTAGAGCACGCCGCCGAGCGAAGGGCCGAGCAGCACGGAAAGCTTGCCGGCGGCGACGTGCGCCGCGATCGCGCGTCCCAGCACCGCGCGCGGCGCCATCGCGGGAACGAGTGCGAGGATGGTGGGCTGCTCGAACGTCCGGGCGAGCGCGTTCATCAGCAGCAGCAGGTAGATCGCGATCAGGTTCGGGTTTGGCAGCAGCGACACGATCAGCATACCGGCGTACATCACCAGCTCGACCGCAAAGCAGCAGCGGATGATGAGCCGGCGGTTGTAGCGGTCGGCGGCCTGCCCGGCGACCAGCATCAGGAGCAGCGGCGGCATGAACTGTACGAGGCCGATGAGACCCAGGTGGAGCGGGCTGCTGGTCAGCTCGTAGACCTGCCAGCCGGCGGCCACCGCCAGCATGTGGTTGGCCATGTTGGACGACAGCCGCGTCGTGAACAGCAGCGTGAAGGAGCGGATACGATAAAGCGGCGTCCCGGGATCGGCGAGCGGCTCGTCCGCGCGAGCCGCGGCGGGGGCGGGACCGGGCTCCGGCTGTGCATCATCGACGGCAGCCGGAAGCTCGGCTTTGACGGCCCTCGACGCGTTTACCATACCTTATGTCACCAACCCTGGAATCGCCCGCATCTTTCATAGCATCCGCGCGGGGCTGCGTCCCACGATCAATACGGTTGTACCTCGTCGGGGCGGTTGACGCGCCGGAGCGCCGGGAACAGCCACATCCAAGCCACCACCGTCACCACCACGGCGACGCCCCCGACCACCGTCGAGCCCACGGCGCCGATCCATTCCGCCATCATGCCGGCGCGGAAGCCGCCGAGCTGGCCGGAGGTGCCGTAGAACAGCGAGTTCACCGCCGAGACGCGGCCGCGCATCTCGTCGGGGGTGGTCACCTGGATGAGGGTCTGGCGGACCACCGAGCTGACCATGTCGCCGATGCCGACGCCCATCAGCGCCACCATCGAGATCACCAAGTTGGTCGAAAGCCCGAAGGCGATCGTCGCCAGGCCGTAGAGCGTGAAGCCGGCATACATCCAAAACCCGCCGCGGCCGCGAATCGGAATGCGCGCGAGCGCGGCGGCGGCGAACAGCGCGCCCAGCGCCGGCGCGCTGCGCAGCACGCCGGCGCCCCAGGCGCCAGTCTGCAGGATATCGCGCGCATAGATAGGGAGCAGCGCGTTGACGCCGCCGAGCAAACTCGAAGCCAGGTCGAGCAGCATCGCGCCGAGCACGGGCTTGCAGTTCCAGATGAAGCGGAAGCCGGCCGAGACCGTTTCCCAGTTCATCTTGAGCCGCACCGCCGCAACCGGCGGGTCGGGCAGCATGAAGCTGGCGACCGCGGCGGCGAGAAACAGCACGGCCACGATGCTGTAGTCGAACCCCGCCCCGAACACATAGAGGATGCCGCCGAGCGAGGGGCCGAGCAGCACCGAAAGTTGCCGCGCCGAGACATGCGCCGCGATCGCGCGGGTGAGGATCACCCGCGGCACCATCACCGGCACCAGCGCCTGCATCACCGGCTGCTCGAAGATGCGCGCGACCGAGTTGATGAAAAGGAGCCCGTAGATCGCCGGCAGATACGGCTGCGCCGTCAGTGCGATCACCACCAGCCCGGCCGACGAGGTGAACGCGACGGCATAGCACCAGCGCAGGATGATCCGGCGATTGAACCGGTCCGCGACCGGCCCCGCGATCAGCATCAGCATCACCGGCGGCAGGAATTGCACCAGCCCGATCAGGCCGAGATGCAGCGCGCTGTCGGTCAGTTCGTAGACATGCCATCCGACGACCACCGCGAGCATCTGCACGGCGGTCGTCGATGCGACGCGGGTAGTGAACAGCAGGGCGAACGAGCGGACGCGGAACAGCGGCGTCTTCGGGTCAATGTCCATCGCCGCGATCGGTACGGGATGGGCAAGCGGCTTGTTCGGCGTGTCATCCACGGGGTTGCCGGCGGCTCCCTGAAGCATGATCCCGAAAAGCTGCAGATTTTTCGGACAAGATCATGCGGCGTAATAAAGACCCTACTCGCCTTGCACGATCGGATTGTGCAGCCGGCCGATCTTCTCGATCTCGACGGTGAGCTCCTGGCCCGGCTTGAGGAAAATTCCGCGCGGCCGGCCGTTGCCGGAGGGCGAGCCGGTGGCGATCACGTCGCCCGGCCGGAGCGTGAACTTGCCGGAAAGGTAGGCGATCTGCTCGGCGATGGTGAAGTGCATCAGAGCGGTGCTCGAGTCCTGCATCAGGTCCTGGCTGACCCACTGCTTGAGCGTGAGATTGTAGACGTCGCCGACCTGCCGCGCCGGCACGATCCACGGCCCGAGCGGCGCGCCGGTGTCGAAGCTCTTGCCGGAGAGGAAATCGGTGCGCACGTTCCAGTCGGAGCGGTTGCCCTGATCGCGCAGGCTGAGATCGTTCATGATGGTGTAGCCGGCGACGTGATCCATCGCCTGGTCGACGCCGACATTGCGCGCCGGTTTTCCGATCACGACCGCGAGTTCCGCCTCCCAGTCGACTTGCTGGGAATAAGCCGGCAGCCGGATCTCAGCCTCCGGGCCGATCACCGCATGCGCCGCGAGCTTGAGGAAGAACAGCGGCTTGACCTTGGTCTTGTCCGGCGGCTCGCGCCCGGACATTTCCTTCATGTGGTCGGTGTAGTTGGCGAAGGCGCAGAAGATCGCATCGGGATAGAGGATCGGCGCCAGCAGGCGCACCGATGCAAGCGGCTTCGCGGTGGCCTTGAAGTCGCCTCGGGCGACCCGGTCGGCGATCGCGGCAAGCGCCGGTTCGGCGGCGCTCCAATGCGCGAGAATGTCCTTGGTCGAGCCGGTCGGGAAATTCGCGCCGTTGCCTGCCGCGCTGACCGCCGGCGCGATCGGGATCACCTGGTCGCCTACCTTCAAGCCGGGCACCGCGGCTCCGTTCTCGCCGGCAAAGTTCAACAACGCGTAGTCGCTCATTGGTTCTCCAAGGTGATGCAGAGCCCATACCCTGCATAGAGCACTTTGTCGGGGATGGGAATAACGCGAGAGCGCCGTGTCACTCGTCATTGCCGGGCTTGTCCCGGCAATCCACGCCGACGTTCCGCGATGACTGGAATCGCTGATTGCTCTGCGTCGGTCGGCTGACGGCTTTTTAGATGCTGCATGGTTGCCGGGGCAAGCCCGGCAACGACGCGGAGAGCGCCAGTCCCCTTACTGAATCCCGGCCGCCTTCAGATATTGCAGATCGACAAAGCGCTCGGCGCGCGGGGAATCCTTGGGGATGACGCCGGCCTCGGACATCAGTCCAAGCACACGATTGAAGTCCGCGAGGTCCAGCTCGCCGCGCCGGGGCAGGACATGGCGCGCGGGATCGACATAGGGCGCAAAGATCGTGCGTGCCACGTCGGGCGCCACCTTGCCCGTCTCCTGCACGATCCTGACATTCTCATCGAGGTTCCGCGGATCGTTCATGAACGCGTAAGCGGACGCCATCGCACGCACGAAACGCACGAGCGTGGCCTTGTGCTGCTCGCCCCACGCGCGCCGCGCCATGTCCACGTTGAAGATGAGATTGGCGCCGGCCTCGTAAGTGAACGCGAGGCGTGGAAAGCCCTGGTTGATGGCGCCGAGGTCTTCCGGCTGGCCCATCGGCGTGGCGGCGCATTCGCCGGACTTGACGCACGCGAAGCGCGCCGGCGTGCCCACCACCGCCTTCGCCTTGTAGTCGCCGGTCATGATGCCCTTGGCGCCGAGCAGCCGCACCGTCGAGAGCGTGATCGTGTCGCCGGGCGTCGAGAGGCCGATGGTCTTGCCCTTGAGGTCGGCAAAGCTCTTGATCTCAGGCCGCACGACCAGGCTGTACACCGGGTTCGTGGTTTGGCTCATGATCGCGACCGCGTCGGAGCCATTGAGCACCGCCTGGATCATGTAGGGCGTGGCGTTCTTGCCGACGTCGATCTCGCCCTTGTCGAGCGCGGCGACGATGCGGTCGGTGCCGCCACGGATCGGGACCATCACGAGATCGATTCCCTCGCGGCGGAAGTAATCCTTGCGCAGCGCGACGTTGAGCGGAAGCGACGACAGCCCGGTCACGCCCGCGGCGTTCTGCCCGTAGCGCAAGGAGGTCATCTGCTGCGCGGATGCGGGCGAAGCGAGGCTCGTGCTGATGAGAACCGCACCGATCGCTAGCACGCGAAGTGTCATACCCTGGCTCCTTGTTCCGCCGCTCTCTTCGCACACCGTGAGATATCCGAACGATGGTACTGGAAATAATGCTTCAGCCAGTACGCAAAGTCATCCGGCTTGTGCTTGATGCGCCGGGTGATCTCGTTGATGCTGGCGAATTCGATCGCCGACACTTCCGCCGGGTCGGGCTGCGGCTGCGAATTCAACTTCCCGAAATAGACATAGACGAACTCGTTCTCTTGCAGCCCGTTATCGAGGTCGGCCTGATAGCGCGCGAAAAATCCGAACGACAGCGGCGGGGCGATGCCGAGTTCTTCGTTGAGTTCGGCGCCGGGCAGCCACGATCGTGCGTTCGCCCGGCCGCGGGTGGCCGCAGCAGGAATTCGCCCACAGGCCGCCCGAGTGATATTTGCCGGAGCTGCGCTGCTGCAGGAGAATCCGCTCGCGCCCGTCGACGATGAAGATCGAGAAGGCGCGATGCAAAGTCCCAGCCCGATGCACCGCCATCTTGCCGGTGGAGCCCACCGCGCGATTGCTCTCGTCCACGAGAATCAGGGGTTCGTCGATCGGCGTCTGCAGCATCAGCGATGTTCCCATTTTGGGGGCCGCTTGGCGAGGAACGCCTCCAGGCCCTCGATCGGATCGCGCGCCGCCATCAGCTCATCGAGATAGAGGCGCTCGACCGCAGCGAGCTTCGCCCCGATGCGGTCTACATAGTCGAGGCGCGCGGCCTTCACGGCATGGCGCAGCGCCGCCGCGCTTTTCGGCGCCAGGTGATCGTGGAAATAGGCGAGGGCGGCGCGCTCGGGGTCGGCTGCGGCTTCCCTGGCGAGACCGATCGCCGCGGCCTCGGTCCCGGAGATGCTGCGTCCCGAAATCAGGAGATCGAGGGCGCGCGCTTGACCGATCGCCTCCGGAAGGAGGCACGAGGCGGCTGGCGCGAACACGCCGAGCTTGATCTCCGGCTGTCCGAGCTTGGCGTCGGGCGCGACGAAGATGAGATGGCCGGCCAGCGCAAGCTCAAGTCCGCCGCCGAGGCACTGCCCGCGCACGGCCACGAGAATCGTGACCGGCGAGGCCACCATGCGCCGCACGAGCTGATGAAACTCGGCGAGCATCGGCGCGACCTGATCCCGCCGATGCTCAACGATCGAAGCGCCATAGCTGAAGTGCTCGTCCGCCGCGTCGATCAGCACGCCCGCGAGGCGTGGATCGTCGAGCTGCGCCGCGAGCGCAGCGTCGAGCGCCGCGGTCATCGCACGGTCGATCAGGTTTGCCTTGGGGCGATCGAGCCGCAGCCGCAGCAGCGCGCCGTCGGCCTCCAGCCAGATCTTGAGCGGCGCGGTCATGGCGCTTTCGCTCCGCGCAAGTCCCGCACCCGCACGGCCTTGCCTTGCGAGCGCGGCACCTCGCCCCGCGCCTTGAGCACGATCGTGCAAGTAAGCCCCACCAGGCTCTTGAGGTGGTTACGCACGGCGCCGGCCTTTTGCGTCAGCGCGCCGTCGTCGGCGACGGCATCCACGCATTCGACCTCGATCGTCATGGCGTCGAGCGCGCCCTCGCGCGTGAGCACGATCTGATAATGCGGTGCCAGCCCGGGAAAGCCGAGCAGCGCCGCCTCGACCTGAGACGGATAGAGGTTGACGCCGCGGATGATCAGCATGTCGTCGCTGCGCCCGGTCACGCGCAGCATGCGCCGATGGGTGCGTCCGCAGATACAGGGCTCGTCGGCAATCCGCGTAATGTCGCGCGTGCGGTAGCGCACCATCGGCAGCGCTTCCTTGGTGAGCGTAGTGATGATCAACTCGCCCGCTTCGCCCGGCGGCACCGCCTGCAGCGTCTGCGGGTCGACCACCTCGCAGCAGAAATGATCCTCCCAGAGATGCAGCCCGTTCTGCGCCTGGTGGCATTCGCTGGCGACGCCGGGTCCGATGATCTCCGAAAGCCCGTACACGTCGCAGGCCTTCACCCCGAGCTTGTCCTCGAGTTCGCGCCGGATCGCCTCGCTCCAGGGCTCGGCGCCACAGGCCGCGACGCGCAGCGGCAGCTTGCGGAAATCGACGCCCATGCGCTCGGCGACTTCGGCGATGTTGAGCGCATAGGACGGCGTCGCGCCGAGGATGTGCGCGCCGAAGTCGGCCATCAGCGTCACCTGCCGCTCGGTCAGGCCGCCGGAGGCCGGCACGGTCGTGAGGCCCAGCCGCTCGGCGCCGGCATGAAAGCCGAGCCCGCCGGTGAACAGCCCGTAGCCGTAGGCGTTGTGGAAAATGTCGCCTGGCTTGGCGCCCACGCAAGCGAGCGTGCGCGCCATCAGGTTCGCCCACAGGTCGAGATCGGCTCGTGTATAGCCGACGACGGTCGCGCGCCCGGTCGTGCCCGACGACGCGTGCAGCCGCAGCACCGCCTCGCGCGGCACCGCGAACAGGCCGAAGGGATAATGGTCGCGCAGGTCGGTTTTCTGCGTGAACGGAAATCGTTCGAGGTCGGCGACTGTCTTGAGATCGTCGGGTCGCGCGCCCGCCGCATCGAAGGCGCGGCGATAGTGCGGCACCTTCGCGTAAGCGCGCGCGAGCGTCTGCCGCAGCCGCTGCAACTGCAGCGCGGCAAGCTCGGTGCGCGGCATGCGCTCGGCGGCGGGATCGAACATCGCGCGACCTCTAGCCCGAACCGGCGTCGCGCCGCGCGGCCTTGGCCTTGAGGCGCTCGATGGTCTTGGCGACCTCGACCACGAAGCGGGTGTGCGTGCCGGCGCTGATCGCGTCGAACTCGTCCTTGGCCGCCACCTCGAACGTGATCCTGCGCCGGTCGATCTCGCTCACCGTGACGGTGATCTCCACCGTCATGCCCAGCAGGCTTGGCGCAAGGTGCTTGAGCGCGACCTCCGTGCCGACGGAATCCTCGCCGGCGTCGGCGTGAGCGAGGATGAGATCGCGGCAGGTGTATTCGATATCGCTCACGAGCCGCGGCGTCGCATAGACGCGCGCCTCCTCGCCCATGAAGCTGATGGTGCGGTCGCGGTCGACCACGATGCTCTTGGTCAATGACACACCCGCTCGAAGGCTGTCCTTCATTTCGCGCTCGTCCCCCTTGCTGGCGGCTCGGTGTCGCAGGCGGTATACTTTGCGGGCGTTGCAAAATGCCCTACGAGGTGGCGGATCCTGAGGATGGATTTTGCACAAGCCTGTCGGCCAAAGTCGAGGGAGAAACGTCATGTTTGATTGGATGACGCGCCGGGTTGTCACCGCCGCGGTGCTCGCCGCCGGGCTGGCATTGGCCGGCAGCGAGGCGTTCGCGCAGGATACGCTCAAGCTCGCGATCGGCCAGCGCGGCAACTGGGACACCTCGGTCTCCGAGATCGGCACGCGCGCCGGCATCTTCAAGAAGCATGGCCTCGCGCTCGAAATGCTCTACACGCAAGGGAGCGCTGAAACGCTGCAGGCGGTGCTCTCCAACAGCGTCGATATCGGCGTCGGCGCCGGCATCATGGGCGTGCTCGGCGCCTATTCCAAGAAGGCCCCGGTGCGCATCCTCGGGGCCGAGACCACCGGCGCCGCCGATTTGTTCTGGTACGTGAAGGCCAACTCGCCGATCAAGACGCTGAAGGATACCGACGGCAAAACGCTGGGCTTTTCCGGCAAGGGTTCCTCGACCGACGGCATCGTCACCGCCTTCATGAAGCAATACCAGCTCAAGGCGATCCCGACCGCGCTCGGCGGCCCGGCGCAAAATCTCACCGCCGTGATGTCGGGGCAGGTCGACGTCGGCTGGTCGGCGCCGCCGTTCGGGCTCGATCAGCTCGACAAGAACGAGATCCGCATCATCGCCACGGGCAACGACGCGTCGGTGTTCAAGGGACAGACGGTGCGCCTGCTCGCCACCAACGTGCAGGCGATGCAGACCAAGAAGGACGCGCTCGATCGCTACATGAAGGCCTACCGCGAGACCGTCGACTCCATGTATTCCGATCCGGCGACGCTCAAGCTCTATGCCGACTGGCTCAACATCACGGAAGCCAAGGCCAAGCGCACGCGCGATGGTTTCTTCCCGAAGGCGGCGATCGATCCCGACCGGATCATCGGACTTGATACGATCGTGAAGGATGCGGTGGAACTGAAATACACCGAGACGCCGCTCACGAAGGAGCAGCTCGCTGACCTGATCCGGATTCCGCCGCGTTGAGCATGACTCGTGTCCCGACCCAGTGAGCGCGTAGCGCGAGCGCCGAGCCGGGACCCAGGAGAGAAGTGACGGCTGCGGGCCGTCCCAATATTGTCGCTGCGCGGAGTCTTGCGCTGGGTCCCGGGGCGAGCCCGGGACACGAGGGCGTGCGGATGTCGGCAACTTCGCGCGGGGACGACGAAGCGCGCGGCCGACGAAGTGCGCAGCCTTCAATATGATGATGCAGATGCTCGTTAGCAGGAGAGTGTGAGGCCATGCAGGAACATGTGAAGAAGAACCAGGCGAGCAAGCAAGCCGCCCCCCATCACGCCCGCGACCTGCGTTCGACGCTCGACTGGCTGCGCGCGCAGGGCGACCTGATCGAGACCGACAAGCCGGTCGATCCCGACCTCGAAGTCACCGGCTTGCAGAAGCATCTCGACGGCGGCTGTCCCGCGCTGTTCAGCAACGTCAAGGGCAAGCCGAACCACCGCGTCATCACCAACCTGTTCGGCGACATGAACGTCATCAACAAGATGTTCGGCTGGGCGAACGACGCCGAGCGCGTGCGCAAGCTCGCCTACGCGCTGCGCAAGCCGCTTAGCCCCGGGATCATCGAGCAGAAGGACGCGCCGGTTCAGCAGCACGTCATCAGGAACCCGAAGGACGTGAACGAGTGGGTCGTGCCGATCCGTCACACGACCTACGAGCCCGAACTGACCGTCGGCTCCGGCATCCGCTGCATCAGCTTCGACCAGTTCGATGGCGGCACCGACCTCGGCTACAACCGCATGAACTTCCGCTGGGGCAATGTCGGCACGTTCCAGATCTCGCCCGGCTCGCACATGTGGCAGGTGGCGAACAAATACTACAAGGAAGACCAGCCGATCCCGCTGACGATGTGCTTCGGCGTGCCGCCGGCCTGCACGCTGATGGCGGGGGCTGGCTTCGACTACGCGGTACTGCCGATGGGCTGCGACGAGATCGGCATCGCCGGCGCGGTGCAGGGCTCACCGATCCGCATGGTGAAGTGCCAGACCGTCGACGCCTACACGCTGGCCGACGCCGAGCTTGTGCTCGAAGGCTATGTCCATCCGCGCGACCGCCGCTTCGAGACCAAGGAGTCGGAAGATGCCGGCGTGCAGGGCCGCTTCCACTTCCATCCGGAGTGGGCCGGCTACATGGGCAAGGCTTACAAGGCGCCGACCTTCCACGTCACCGCGGTGACGATGCGCGACCCGAAGACCAAGCCGATCATCTTCGCGCTCGGCGTGCACACCCTCGACGACCACAACATCGACACCACGGTGCGCGAAGCCGCGCTCTACGAGCTATGCGAGCGGCTACAACCCGGCATCGTGCAGAACGTGGTCATTCCTTATTGCATGACCGACTGGGGCGGCTGCGTCATCCAGGTGAAGAAGCGCCATCAGATCGACGAAGGTTGGCAGCGCAATTTTCTCGCGGCTGCGCTCTCGTGTTCGCAGGGCATGCGGCTCGCGATCGCGGTGTCGGAGGATGTCGATCCCTATTCGATGGACGACATCATGTGGTGCCTCACCACGCGCGTGAACCCGCGCACCGATATTTTGAACCCGATCCCTGGCGGCCGTGGCCAGACCTTCATGCCGGCCGAGCGCATGACCGCCGGCGACAAGCAGTGGACCGCTTCGAACACCCAGTTCGAGGGCGGCATGGGCATCGATGCGACGGTGCCGTTCGGCTACGAAAGCGATTTCCTGCGCCCGGTCTACCCGGTCGACAGGGTGAAGCCGGAGGACTTCTTCTCCAAGAAGGACATCGACAACGCCAAGTCGCGGATGCAGGGCTGGGTGCATTCGCTGGCCCGGACGGGGCGATAGCCTAGCTGGAGCGCAGCGACAGCCGGGACCGCGACTCCGGGAAACATGTCCCGGATTTCGCTTTCGCTCAATCCGGGTTACGGCTACTACGGCTACCGAACATGAGGCGACGGAGACAGGCTCGCTCCGGCTTCCCACCAGTTCGCGATCAGTCGTGATTGCGGAACGAATTGTAGACGTTCTTGGTGAAGTTCGGACCGGTCCCAAGGCCCTGCGGCGTTGCCCATTTCTTGCTCAACTCGGCCAGCGGATCGGCCGCGATTACCTCCTGTTCGCTCTTGCCTTCGTCGAACAGTTTCTTCACGCGGTTGCGCGCCTCCACCAGCATGTCGTGGAATTCCTGCAGGTGAGCCTTGGTCGCCAGTTCGCCATGGCCAGGCACGATCTTGGTGCCGTCGTTGGCGACCTTGAGGTAACGCTCGGTGGCGAGGATCATGCCGTCGATGCCGCCGCCGTTGCTCCAGTCGATATTGGGATATCTCCCCCGGGAGAACGTGTCGCCGGTCGCGAGCACATTGGCGTCCGCAAAATAAACCCAGGTGTCGCCGTCGGTGTGGGCATTCATCACGTGATGAAGTCCGGCGGTGCGGCCGCCGACATCGACCTTGGAATCGCCGACCTGATAGGTCACTGTCGGGATCGCATCGGCCGGTGCGGGCGGGACCTTGTTTCCGTTGAAGAGATTGGTGGTGCCGGCGACGAGACGGATGCGCAGATTGTCGTGCCCCACGATCGTCGCGCCTTCCTTGTGGAACAACGCATTCCCGTCGGTGTGATCGCCATGATAGTGCGTGTTGATCAGATACTTGATCGGCAACGGCGAGATTTTCGTAATTGCGGCCTTGATCTTGTCGTGCAGCGGCGCGAACTGGCTGTCGACCATGATGATGCCGTCCGTGCCTACCGCGACCGTAATATTGCCGCCCTGACCCTCGAGCATGTAGGTCTTGTTGCCGAGGTCGATCGTCTTGATTTCGACCTTGGAAAAATCCGGCTGCTGGGCATTGGCGGCGCCCGCGAACAGGACGGCGGTGCTCGCCAATGCGGCGACGGTGATCCGTTTCATGGTTGTTTCCTCCTGGATTGAGCAATGGGGCCGATAGATATCCGCGCCGGAGGCCGAAACCATCCGCAACAGGATTTCGCATCAGGCTACAACGGCCCTCCTTGAAGCGGAAGGGGCGCACGAAGCTCAATTAATGCTAATCATCGGAATGATGACCCCGTCCACAGTCATGGCCGGGCTTGACCCACGGCTGTCCGATTAAAGTGAAAAAGCATGTGCCCTTTCTTCTCCCTCTCCCCGCTGGGGAGAGGGACCGCACCTGCGCAAGAACCGGCCGCTTCGATCATTTCGCCTGCGGGAAATAACGAAGATCGGGCGGCGACTGGCCCTTGCGGACAGGCATCAAAAGGCCGTCGGCGCTCAAAAAGTAATTTTCCTTCCCGACCTGGACGTGTGACAGCGAGTTGCCCTCCGCGCAAATGAACTCGCGCCAGACGGGTTGCGGGGCGGGGTTGCGGTGATATTCCCTGAGCACCGTCCACGGCCGCGTCAGCGCATTGTCGATGACGGTGATTTCGTCGTGCAGGGTGTTCTTGTCGCTCTTGTTGAGGAAGAAGCGCTCCTTGAAGACGGACTGGTTGTCGTGGTGCAGCGGAAGCTGCGAGGCGTCGTAATGTCGAGGCCCCTTGAAGCCGCGGGTTTCCACCTCGAGCACGTCGTATTTGCCGTCGCCGTCCTCATCGATCCATTTGCCGATGGAATAGCCTTGCATGGTGGGCTCGATCTCCTCGGGCCAATCGCGCCCGTCGGTATAGATGCGGCGGCCGTGCTCGACCCAATTAAGCAAGATGTAGGTGGTCGCAGGTGTGATCACGAATTCGAGCGGCTCGCCGCCGTACATCATGATCGGCATGCCGAATCCGAGACACGAAATACCAAGCCATTCGCCAGTGCTGCCCCCGGCCTGGACCTGAAGGTTGTGCTCGTAGACCTTCTGATACTCGGGTGTCAGCGGCGCACCCTGGCCCCAGCCCCAGGCCCTGTGCTGATCGAAGGAAATCTGGCCGCCCACGCCAGGGATTGGAATCCGGCGCCACTGACCCTTGAAGTTTGGATATTCCGAATCGTCAAATGCCTGTGCGCTGCCAAACGTCAGAAACATCAAGGCCGCCGACAGGGCTGCAGGGATCAAGGTCCGATTCATCATTGTATCCTCCCTGAGATTGATCTTTCGGCGTGGGCAGGTGCGCTCCGCCGCGAGTTTTCTTGGCCACGCAGCAAGGCTACACCGGTTGCGGCGGCATGGGGTAGATGCGGTTGCGCCGATCCGTGCTCGACATTTCATGTCGTGCGGCGGCGGTTCCACACGTCCACGAGCGTTCTGCGGTCGAGCTTGCCGCGCTCGGTCTTGGGCAGTGACGTGCTCACCACGATCTGCTTCGGCGCCTTGAAGGCCGGCAGCACCGTGCCGCAATAACGCAGCAGTTCGCCGGGATCGATCGTGACTCCCGGCCGCGCCACCACGTAGCTCACCACCTCCTCGCCGTAGACTGCGTCGGGAACGCCGACGGTCGCGACCTCGATCAGTTCGGGGCGCTGCATCAAAAGGCCATCGATCTCGACTGGCGAGATGTTCACGCCGCCGCGGATGATCAGCTCCTTCTCGCGGCCGACCAGGCGCAGGAAGCCATCGGCGTCGAGCGTTCCGAGATCGCCGGTGCGGATGCGCCCGCGGCTGGCGACGGCCACGCTGCCGTCCTCGGCGAGGTGGCGATAGGGATGGCCGGGGTATCCGCCGATCTCCACCTCGCCGCTCTCACCCACCGGCAGCCGCCGGCCGGCCGCATCGACGATGGCAAGATCATGGTAGGCGAACGGTCGCCCGACCGTTCCGGGCCGCCGCGCCTCGCCGGGGATCGCCGCGATCCAGCCGGTCTCGCTCGAGCCGTAGCCTTGCGCGATCGGGATGCCGAAGCGCTGTTCGAACCGGCGCCATTCCTCGGCTGTGAGTGGCGCCGAGCTTGAAGTGATAAACCGCAGCGCCGGCAGATTGCCGCGATGCGCGCTCTGCTCGCTGTTGAGCAGGATGTTGAGCGTGGTCGGATTGCCGGCGGCGACGGTGACGCCGTGCTCGCGCAGGTGTGGGAAGAAGCGGCTGGCGGAGAATTTCTCCGCCATCACCAGTGTGGCGCCGCGGTTGACGGGCACCAGCGCGCCGAGAAGCTGCGCCGACGCCCAGTTGAAGGAACGGAAATCATAGATCCGGTCATCGGCCGTGATGCCGAAACCTTCCGCGGTGGGATCGATGTTCGAGAGATGCTCGCGAAAGTTCAACACTACGCCCTTGGGGCGTGCGCTGGTGCCGGAGGTGAACAGGATCACCGCATCGTCGTCGGGCGTCGCTGCGGCCTGCGCATCGCTCGGCGCGCTGCGCGCAACCTCGCCAAAGAATGTTCCCGCCTCCACCCGGTCCAGGCGTCCGAACCGCATCCGCGGCGCAGTGACGGCGGCGAGCACATCGTCCAGATCGAGCCGGTCCTGGTGCAGCACGAGCGCGGGCTTGAGCCGGGTGAAGATGTCGCCGAGGTGGTGGCGGTTCATCTCCACATGGACGGTGCAGATCGTGGCGCCATAGCCCATCACGCCGAAGTAGCAGGCGAGGTGCTCGATCGAATTGTTGGCAAGCAGCGCGACGCGATCGTTGGCCTTGAGCCCGCGCTCGTGTAGCGCGGTCGCGATCCGCCCGGTGACGTCGCGCAATTCCCCGTAAGAGACCGTGCGCCCGTCCTCGGCGGACACGATCCAGGGCTTGTCGGGATCGCGCGCCGCGGCGCGGGCGATCCATTCGCGCAACAGATTCGGGTCGGCGTTGGCTTGCATCGGCACCACTATGGAGCACCGCGCGCGCTATAGGCAACGGCGCTAGATCGAGAGCGGAGAGGCGGGAGTTGTCATCCCGGACGGCCCGCAGCGCCGCGCCGGACCCAGCGGACTGCTTACTCCGCATTGGATCCCAACCGCCGCGCGCTCCACGTTGGGTCCCGGCCCTCGCTTCGCTCGGGATGACAAGCCCGCGCCCACTCGACGCCGGATCAAACCCTCTGGCCGCCCTCGGCCCCCGCGCGTATAACGCGACCGACGGAGGAATTTTCGCATGGCCAAGCTCGATGATCAGCCCGACCCGATGGCGGCCGCGATCGGCGGCGGCGCAGCCGGCGCGCCGGCCGGTATCGGCTCGAACACCGCGCCGCACCTCGCCTACCACGACCTGCGCAAGTGGATCGAGGAGGCGCAAAAGCTCGGCGAGGTGAAGCAGGTGCAAGGCCTGTCGTGGGAAAAGGACATCGGCACGGTGTCCGAGATGGCGGTGCACGACGAGAATGCGCCGTGCTTCCTGTTCGAAGCGGTGCCCGGCACGATCGCAGGCAGCCGCGTGCTCACCAATTTCTTCGGCGGCAAGCGCAAGAATATGACGCTCGGCTTCCCGGTCGGTCTCTCGAAGGTCGAGCTGAGCGAAGGTTTCCGCGTGCACTACGCGGCCGACATGAAGCGCATCCCGCCGAAATATGTCGAGACCGGCCCGGTGATGCAGAATTCCATGACCGGTGACGCCGTCGACGTCACCAAATTCCCGGCGCCGCAATGGCACAGCAAGGACGGCGGCCGCTATATCGGCACCGGCTGCTACAACATCATGCGCGATCCGGACGAGGGCTGGATCAATTGCGGCACCTACCGCGTCATGATCCATGACGAGAAGACGCTCGGCTTCTACATCTCGCCGGGCAAGCAGGGCCGCCAGATCCGCGACAAGTACAAGGCGCGCGGCGAGCGGATGCCGGTCGCGGTGGTCTGCGGCGGCGACCCGATGAGCTTTCTCATGGGCTGCAGCGAGATTCCGCAGGGCGTGTGCGAGCTTGAGGTCGTCGGCGGCATGCGCGGTGAGCCGGTCGAGGTGATCAAGGGCCCGGTAACGGGCCTGCCGATTCCGGCCAACGCCGAGATCGTCATCGAGGGTTTTGTCGAGCCTGACAATGTGCGGGTCGAAGGACCGTTCGGCGAGTGGACCGGCTATTACGCCAGCGATTTGCGGCCCGAGCCGATCATCGACGTCAAGGCGATCTACTACCGTAACGAGCCGATCCTGCTCGGCTGCTGCCCCGAGCGTCCGCCGGACGAGATCTGCCGTTACCGCGCGATCGTACGTTCGGCGCTGCTGCGCGACAACATCGAGAAGGCCGGCGTGCCGGCGGTCACCGCAGCCTGGGCGCACGAGATCGGCAATGCGCGGCTGCTGCTCGCGATCGCGATCACGCAGCGCTATCCCGGCCACGCCAAGCAGGCCGGCCACATCGCGACCATGTGCCATGTCGGCGCCTATTGCGGGCGCTACACCATCGTGGTCGACGACGACATCGACGTCTCCAACCTCGACGAGGTGATGTGGGCGCTGCTCACCCGCTCCGATCCCGCGACCTCGATCGAGATCATCCGCAACACCTGGTCGACGCCGCTCGATCCGCGCATCGAGCCCGAGCGCAAGGAGATCGGCGACAACACCAACAGCCGCGCGGTGATCGACGCCTGCCGGCCGTGGCACTGGCGCGACCAGTTCCCGATGGTTAACGCGCCGTCCGCCGAGGAGCGGCGGATCGCGCTGGCGAAGTTCGGCCACCTGTTCAGGACCTGATCGCCTTGCGAGCCGGACCGGATTGAGTGTAGTTTTCGGAGGTCGGCGGTCGCGGGGAAATCCTGCTGCCGCCGCTGGTGTAATGCGGCGGGCGCGCCCGTTAGGGATGAGGTTTGCATGCGACGCCTGATCGTCGGCATGACCGGATCGACCGGCGCCATTTTCGGCGTGCGCTTTCTCGAGGCGCTGAAGCACGCCGATGTCGAGTCGCACCTCGTCATCAGCAAGTGGGCGCAGCGCACCATCGAGCACGAGACCAATTACAGCGTGGAGCAGGTGCGCGCGCTCGCGACCGTCGTGCACAGCCAGGGCGACATGGGCGCGACCATCTCCTCCGGCTCGTTCCTCACCGAAGGCATGGTAGTGATCCCCTGTTCGATGCGCACTTTGGGTGGCATCGCCGGCGGTTACGGCGAGCATCTCGTGCATCGCGCCGCCGACGTGGTGCTCAAGGAGCGCCGCAAGCTCGTGCTGGTGGTGCGCGAGACGCCGCTGTCCGAGGTGCATCTCGAGAACATGCTCAAGCTCTCGCGCATGGGCGTGGTGATGCTGCCGCCGATGCCGGCGTTCTACAATCATCCGCAGACGGTCGACGACGTGGTCAACCACATCGTCATGCGCGTGCTCGACCAGTTCAGCATTCCAGCGCCGTTCGCCAAGCGCTGGGACGGCCACATGCATACCGCTGCGAAAATCGCGGCGGTCGGCGGCACCGGCGCCAAGGGCGGCGGCTGAAGCACCGTCATTTGCCGGGCTTGTTCCGGCAACGACGACAGCGAACGCATTGCCGCGCCCTTCGATCGCGAAGGCCGGTACAAGCCCCGGTCACTCGTGAGTTGATCGACAAAAAGAAGTCCCGGCGGCAGCCGGGACTTCTCTGATCCGTCGTCCCAAAATTTACTCGACGATGCGGACCACGCGCCGCGTCCGCGGATCGACGATCACGCGGCGATCGTTCACATAGGCGTAGACGTATTCGCGATGCTGCGGAATCTCATAGACGTGGACCTCACGCGGGAGCGGCCGGCCGACGACTACTTCTTCGCGCATGCGGTCATAGCGGCGCGGATGGCCAGTGACGAACCCAAGGATGTCGCCCGGAAGTTCCACCGCCGCGCCCACGGTCCCGCCGACGATCGCGCCAGGAACTCCGGCCGCCTGGCCGCCGACTCGCTCGCCTTCACGGACGGCGCCGCCTTGAGCCAACGCGAGACTTGGAAGCATGGTCACGGCAAGCACGCCGGTCAAAAGCAGTTTTCTCATGCGATCCTCCTTCATCACCCCTGCCGCTTGAACGTCCTGGACCGAGGCGGGTTCCGGATCGGACCGGAACCCCGGGTGATCGTGATCGAACAAGCCGTAAATTGATTGTCACGTACAGAATACCAGCCCATTCGCGCCGGTTTCGCGGGAAACCTTGCTCCCGTCCTTGCTCCTTTGTACGGTGCCCGGGTTCCATCATCAGACGAGTTCGCAATGATCGATCTCTATGCGCTGACCAGCCCGAATGTGCGCAAAATCTACATCATGCTTGAAGAGCTTGAACTTCCCTATCAGGAGCATTTCGTCGACGTGTGGAAGGGCGACAATTACGATCCCGACTTCCGCAAGTTGAACCCGAACGGCAAGATCCCGGTCATCGTCGATCACGACGGGCCGGGCGGGCGGCCCCAGAGCGTGTTTGAGTCAGGTGCGATCCTGATGTATCTCGCCGACAAGACCGGCCGCTTCCTTCCGAAGGATACCGCGGCGCGCTACGAAGCCATCCAATGGCTGATGGTCCAGCTGACCAGCATCGGCCCGATGTTCGGGCAGCTCACGCATTTCAAGATGTTCGCGCCTGCCGGCAACGATTATGCGCTGAGTCGCTACCAGACCGAGGTGCGGCGGCTCTATGACCTGATGGAAGAGCGGCTCGGGCAAAGCCAATATCTCGGCGGCGCGGACTACGGCATTGCCGATATCGCGACGTTCCCGTGGACGGGCAACATGCAGATGCACGGCGTCAAGCTTGAGGACAACCCCAACCTCGCGCGCTGGCACGGCGCGATCTCCGCACGGCCGGCCGTGCAGCGTGCGCTCAAGAAGGTCAGCGCGATCAAGTCGAGCCGCGAGCACGCCAAGCCCGAGCATATGGACCGGTTCTTCGGCCGCGGCCGATTTGCGCGGGCCTAGCCATCAGGGCCAATGGGGCCGCAAAAAAAGCGCGCTACAGGGAGGGTGCGATGAAAGGCATGGTCTCCGCGCTGCTGTCGGCGTTGCTGCTGCCGGCCGCCGTTTCGCCCCTTCATGCGCAACCAGCGGCTGACTTCTATCGCGGCAAGCAGATCCACTTCGTGATCGGTACCGAAGCCGGCCAGGATTACGACACCTGGGGGCGGTTGGTCGCCCGCTACCTGCGGCAATACATTCCGGGTAATCCGAACATCATCGTCGAGAACATGCCCGGCGCCGGTTCGCTGATCGCGGCGAATTTCCTCTACAACAAGGCCGCGCAGGACGGCACTTATCTCGGCATGCTCAGCCGCAACATCCCGAACTACGCGGTGATGAAGCAGCCGAACGCCAATTTCGATCCGGTGAAGTTCAACTGGATCGGCAGCCCCGAGATCACCCATCGCGGCTGCTTCGCGCGCAGCGACAGCGGCATTGCGGGGCCGCAGGATCTGTTCGAGCGCGAACTCCTGGTCGGCGGCAGCGGCGCCGGCACCGCGCTGACGGAGACGCCGCTGCTGCTCAAGAATTTGCTCGGCATGAAGTTCAAGCTCGTCGACGGCTACAAAGGCGCGACCGACGTGGTGCTGGCGATGGAGCGCAAGGAGCTTCAGGGCATTTGCCAGACCACGACCGCGTTCGCGAGTGGCGCGCAGCGCCTGCTCGACGATGGCACCTTCCGCATCCTGTTCACGACCGAGCGCGAGCCGGTGCCGGAATTGAAGGTGCCGACGGTCTATGCGTTCGCGAAGACCGACGAGCAGCGCAAGATCCTCGAATTCCACGCCTCGAGCTTGGAGATGGGCCGTCCGATCCTCGCTCCGCCGAACGTGCCGGCGGACCGGGTCGATGCCTTGCGCCACGCGTTCGATGCGGCGATGAAGGATCGCGCGCTGCTGGATGAGGCGAAGCAGCGCAAGATGGAGGTCGAGGCCCGCACCGGCGAGCAGCTCGCGCAAATCATGCGCGCGACGGCCAGCCTGCCCGACGCGCTCGTCGCCAAGGCCGCGCGGATGACGCGGCGCTAGTTCACACCAGTTTAGCTGCAACAGGAGGATTCGTTGGAGATCAAGGGTAAGGCCGCCATCGTCACGGGGTCGAGTTCGGAAGACGGCATCGGCGCCGCCTGTGCGCGGGCGCTCGCTGCCCGCGGCTGCAACGTGATCATCAACTACGCGAGCGACAAGGCCGGCGGCGAGAAGATGGCGGAGGTGGCGCGCGGCATGGGCGTCGATTCGATCGCCGTGCAGGCTGACGTGTCCAAGGACGACGACTGCAAGCGCCTGGTGCAGGCCGCGGTCGACCGCTGGAAGCATCTCGACGTGCTCATCAACAACGCCGCCGTCACCAAGCCGATCCCGCACAAGCGCATGGACCTGCTCAACAACGACGAGTTCGAGCGTATCTTCTCCGTCAACGTCATCGGCAATTATCAGATGTGCCGCGCCGCCGCGCCGCATCTCAAGGCGACCGGCGACGCAGCGATCGTGAACATCTCCTCGATGGGCGCCTTTCGTGCGGGCGGGTCGTCCATGGCCTATACCGCTTCGAAGGCAGCGTTGAACAACCTCACCATCGCGATGGCGCGCGCGCTCGCGCCGGAGGTGCGCGTCAACGCGCTCTGCCCGGGCGGCATGCTCGGCCACTGGACGCGCAAGATCCTCACCGAGAAGCAATACGAGGAGCGCGTTCACCGCGCGCAGACCGAGTTTCCGCTGCGGCGCGCGATCATGCCCGACGACGTCGCCCGCGCGGCGATGTTCCTGGTGCAGGATGCGATCGTGATGACCGGGGAAGCGCTGCGCATGGACTGCGGGCAGCATCTGGGCGAGACCAGCGCCAAGAATTGACGCACGTGACTCGGAGCCGGTCGTCCCCGCATACGTGGGGATGACGCATACGCCTACGCTGCCGCGATTTTCGCGCCCATCGGCTGCTTGTGCTCCTTCAGCCGCGGCATGATCTCCTTCGCCAGCAGCGTGAGGTTGTCGACCGTGTCGGCGTGGTCGAGGAAACCGGCCTGCGCCATGCACAGGAGGTTGCCGAGGCCGCCGGTGTAGTCGATGAAGTCGACGATCTGCCGATAGCACTGGTCCGGCGTGCCGCAGAACATCAGCACCGAATCGATCAGGTCCTGCACGCTCCCGGTGCGCATGTCGATGACGCGCTTGTCCTTGGTGAAGCTGCGCTCGGGCGTGAAGCCGCGCATCAGCTTGGCGGTATCCTCGACCGAGAGATAGCCGGGCGGGTTCTTGAACGGCGGATAGACGTTGCCGCCGGTGCGCAGATAGCCGGCGACGAGTTCGCCTCGGCCGCGCGCCTCGGCCTCGTTGTGGGCGGTCGCGAACAGCGCGAGATACGCAAAGCGATCGGGCCCCGGGACGGCGCCGTTGTGGGTGGAGGCATAGCCCTCGCGGTAGGCGTCGTAGAGCATGCGCGTATTGTAGCCCGAGCCGAGCACCGCGATGACGTAGCCGCGCTCGCCGAGCACGCGGGCGTTCGACCGGCTGGCGGTCGTGCTCCAGACCGGCGGATGCGGCTGCTGCCAGGGCCGTGGCCAGATGTTCACCTGTCGGTAGTGAAAGTGCTCGCTCTCCCAGTTGAACGGCGCCTCATGCGAGGTCATCGCCTTGAGAATGAAATCGTGCGCCTCCCAGAAGCGATCCATCACGCCGACCGGATTCTGGTTCGAGGCGGCGAACTCGTAGGGCACGCCCTTGACGAATCCCATGTCGAGCCGCCCGCGCGAAATCACGTCGATGGTCGAAAGCTCCTCGGCGACGCGCAGCGGATCGGGCCGGTGGCCGATCGGATAGCCGAGCACGAGGATGCGCGCGCGCCGGGTCTGCCGCGCCAGCACCGAGAGCGCGACCACCGAGGTCGAGGACATGCAGGTCGCGGTCTGGTGATGCTCGTTGACCATGAGGTCGAGGCCGAGCTCGTCCGCGAGCATGAACTCGTCGTAGTAGCGGTGCAGGAGATCGGCCGCGGTCTTCGGATCAAGCGCGCGGTTGGGGATGTCGACGCGCAGGTAGCCGTGCGGATCGTTCCAGGCCGGCGGGTAGGGATGCTCGGTGAAGTGATAAACTCTCATGACGCGCGTCCTTGCGTGAAGGCGAAAATCCGGTTGGCAAATTCGTCCGGCTGCTCAAGATGCGGAAAATGCCCGGCGCGCTCGATTGGCTCGAACCGCGCGCCCGGGACGGCCGCAGCATAGGCGCGCCCGTAACCCTCGGTGAGGATGCGGTCGGTGCTGCCCCACAGCACCAGCGTGGGGATGCGGATGCGGTGCAGGCGGCCCTTGAGCTTGGGATCATGCAGGTAGGGCGACCAGCCGTAGCGCGCGGTCGCCTCGCGGTTGCGAGCGACGGTGCGCACGGCGTCCTCCGGCATCGCCTTGTAATCGCGCGCGGCGATCGCGGGATCGAAATAGGCGCGCTCGTTGAGCTCCTTCTCGGTGATCGCGAAGATGTCGACGATGTCGCGGGTCTCGCGATCCCCGACCTTGATGCCGACGGCGTTCGCAAGCACCAGATGCGAGAGCCGCGCGGTGGATTTCACTGAGATCTCTGCGGCGATCCAGGCGCCGAGCGAGACGCCGACCAGTGTCACATCGCGCAAATCAAACTGGTCGAGCAGATCGAGGTAGAAATAGGCGAGGTCGTCGATGTGATCGAAACGTTTCGGCTGCTCCGAGCCGCCGAACCCCGGATGCGACGGCGCGATCACGCGCGCACGCCCAGCAAGCCGATCGAGCACGGGCGCCGCGGGGTCGAGCCCGATCTCCGGATGCAGGAACAGCAGCGGCCGCCCGCTGCCGCGCTCCACCGCCTCCACGTGAATGCCGTTGACCGTCAGCGTGGAAAGCGGTGACACGGATCAAAACCCCCAGACAACCGGGACGATGTTCATCCCATCCCCTTGCTATATTATGGGAAATCCGCCAAGGCCAAGGAAATTCGGGGCAGCGAAGCGAGGGGAGCGGACGTGCCGAACGCCAGCGAACAGAACGTCGAAATCCGCAGAGATGTCGTCTACGCCGACCACGATGGCAGCAAGCTTCAGGGCGACCTCTATCTCCCGGCCGGCGACGGACCGTTCCCAATCATCGTCAATGTGCATGGCGGCTATTGGCGGCGCGGCGCGCGCGACACCTACAAATACTGGGGACCGTATCTCGGCGCGCGCGGGTATGCCGGGCTCACCGTCAGCTACCGGCTCACCGCTCCCGGCAAGAGCACCTATCCCGGCGTAGTGCACGACATCCGCGCGGCGGTGCAGTTCGTGAAGCACCACGCCAGGGAGCTGCGGCTCGATGCCGGACGCGTCGCGCTGTGGGGGAATTCCGCCGGCGCGCATCTTGCGGCGCTGGTCGCGCTGGCGGGCGACGATCCCCTGTTCGCCGCCGGCTATCCGCAGGATCCGTATGCATCGGAGAGCACCAAAGTGAAGCTGCTGATCGGGACCTACGGGATCTACGATCTGTTCGCGCAGTGGCGGCATGCGCAGATCACCAGTCCCGGCGACAATCTCGTGGAGTCGTTCCTCGGCTGCTCGCCGATGCAGGACCGCCGTCGCTATTTCGAGGCCTCGCCGCTGAGCTACGCGACGATCGCCAACAACGCGACCGCGGTATTCCTGAGCTGGGGCACCGAGGACGACGTGGTCGATTATCGCGCCCAGTCCGAGCCGTTCCTGCTCGCGCTCAAGCAGGCCGGCTTCCAGGCGCGCAGCGCGGTCGTGCACGGCGCGCCGCACTATTGGCTCAGCGATCCGATCGAGGAGCCGGGCAGCCACGCGGGTTTCCTCGCGCCGCGGCTGCTGCGCTTCATGGCGGAGCGGCTGTAGGTCGCGCGCGGACTGTCGGTCAGCCGCCCGAAGCACGTTGGGTCCGGCGCTCGCTGCGCTTGGCCGAGATGACAATCCCCGGTCGCCCGCGCGGCTACGGCGTCTGCCCGAAATACTTCAAATCCGGCGGCCGCTGGTCCTTGCGTGTGGGCATCAGGTAACCGGTCCCGCTGACGTAGTAAAATTCCTTGCCGATCTGCACCTGATGATTGTCCTCGGTACAGATCACCTCGAACCATTTCGAGTCGCGGGTGCGGTGGTAGCCGCGCGTCACGGTGTAGGGACGCGTCAGCGCGTGGTCGATGATCGTCATCTCGTTGCGGATGATGTCCTTGTCCGCCTTGTCGGGGGTGATGCGCTCCTTGACGATGGTCTGGGCGTCGATGTGGAAGGGCGCGCCGGCGGAATCGTAGCTGCGCGGATTCTTGATCGCGCGCGTTTCGACCTCGAGCACGTCGAAGCGGCCGTCGCCGTCCTCATCAAGCCATTTGCCGATCGAGTAGCCGAGGAAGGCGGGCCGCGGCGCCACCGGCCAGGCGCGCCCGTCGGTGTAGATGCGTCGCAACTGGACCTCCGGCTCCTGCAGCATGATGTAGGTCGTCTCGGCGGAGACGATGATTTCCATGCCGTCGTAGTCGGTCATCGTGCGCGGCATTCCAGGGGGAATGCAGCGGCCCATCGGATTGTTGCCCTGGCCGCCGGCGGCCTGCTCGGCGACGCTCGCCTCCAGGATCTTCTGATAGTCTGGCGTGAGCGGAACCTGCTGCTTGAGCCCTGGCGGCTTGCTCGGATCAAACGAGCCGCTGCCGATCCGCACCCAGTAGCCGTGCCAGTCGGGATATTTCGCGGCGTCATGCGCTGAGGCGGAGGCGATGGTCAAGCCGAGGAAGGTGGCGGCGACAACGCTTAATGAACGGACCTTCGACATCGCACCTCCGGCAGCAAGTCCTCAAGAGCTTCACTTCGATCGCCGCACAATCAGCCCGCTCCCGCGCAGGCGGGAATCCAGGACAACCTGTACCAAGCGCGCACCCAACCCTGGGTCCCCGCCTGCGCGGGGACGAGCGGAGCGTGGGGCGCGGTCCGCGCGTCCAGCCTGTCGGCTACGCCCCCAACGAACCGCGCACGCGTTCCGGCGAGAACGGCAGCTCGCGCAGCCGCACGCCCGTGAGCGCTTCGATGGCGTTGCCGACCGCGCAGGCGAGGATCGGCAAGCCGTCCTCGCCGGAGCCGGTCGGCGGGTTGTCGGTCGTGACCACCTTGATCTCGATGTTGGGCACGTCCGACATGCGCGCGACCTGGTAGTCGGTGTAGTTGCTCTGGCGCACGCGGCCATCCTTGATGACAATCTGCTCGCGCAGCACGTGGCCGAGGCCGTAGATGATGCTGCCCTCGGTCTGTGCCGCGATGTTGCGCGGCTGCACCGCGATGCCGGCGTCGATCGCGCACCAGACATTGTGCACCTTGACCTTGCCGGAAGCACGATCGACCGAGACCTCGGCGACGCCGGCGGCGAGCGTGTCGTCCTTCACCATGGTGGCGACGCCGAGCGCAGTGCCGTCACGCTTGCGCTTCCAGTCCGACATCGCGGCCACCGCCCGCAGCAGATCCTGCATGCGCGGCACGCCTTCCGAGAGCTCGAGCCGGAACGCGATCGGGTCCTTGCCGAGGTCCTTCGCCATTTCGTCGATGAAGCTTTCGGCCGCGAAGGCGTTGTGGCCGTTGCCGACGCCGCGCCACGGCGACAGCCGCGCGCGCACCGGCATCACCACATGCTCGGCGAGCTTGTTCGCGATCGGATATTGCGGGATCGGCGAGCCCTTCATCACGATGCGGTCCTGCCGCGGCGTCGGATCGCCGGAGTTGTACATCGAGACCGACTCCGCGATCACGCGGTGGTGCCACGCGATCACCTTGCCGTTGGCGTCGATGCCGGCCTCGATGTGGTGGGCGGTCGCCGGGCGGAATTTGCCGAAAGCGACGTCGTCCTCGCGGCTCCAGATCAGTTTTACCGGCTTGCCGACGGCCTTCGAGAGCATCACCGCATCGAGCGGCGCCTCGTGATTGCCACGGCGGCCGAACCCGCCGCCAAGGAATTGCTGATTGAGTTTCAGCTTGCCGCGGTCGGTCTGCAGGAGTTTCGCCACGGCGTTGAGCAGCCCGCTCGGCGACTGCGTGCCGACCCAGATCTCGGCCGACTTGCCGTCGGCGCTCACCGCGGCGGTGGCGTTAATCGGCTCCATCTGCGCGTGGTAGACGTAACGCGTGCGGTATTCGCCGCGATAGACCTTGGCCGCCTTGCTCATCGCGCCCTTGGCGTCGCCGGTTTTCTCGAAGGCCACGCCCTCGCGGCTCTTGTCGCGCCCGACCAGGGCGAATTCCGCGAGCGCGCGCTCGCTGTCATGGTCCGCTGCCGGCGCCTTGGTCCAGGTGACCCTGAGCAGGTTCTTGCCGGCCTGCGTGCCCTCCACCGTGGTGCCGATGACGCCCACGCCGCTGGGCAGCTTCACGATGTCGGTGACGCCGGGCACTTTTCGCGCCGCCGCGTCGTCGACATGGTCCGGTGCGCCGCCGGGGTAGGGCGACTGCAGCACCGCGGCGTAGACCATGCCGGGCACCTGCACATCCATCCCGTATTGCGCCTTGCCGGTGACCTTGAGCGGCACCTCGACCCGCGGCACGTGCTTGCCGATGTAGCGGAAGTCCGCCGCCTTCTTGAGGTCCTTATCCTCGATCTTCGGCATCTCGGCCGGCATTCTGGCGAACGCCGCGACCTCGCCGTAGGAGATGCGCCGGCCCGAGGCCTCGTGCACGACTACGCTCGGCTCGGTCGAAAGTTCGCCCACCGGCACGCCCCACTTGGCGGCGACCGCGTCGAGCAGCACGCGCCGCGCCTGCGCGCCCGCGATCCGCAGGCCGTGGAAGTAGCCGTGCACGGAGGCGCTGGCCGAGGTCTGGAAATTCCCGCCGTAGGCTGGGTTGCCGAACTTCTTCTCCTCCCAGGCCGGCGGGCGGATCGGCGTGACCCTGGTCCAGTCGGCATCAAGCTCCTCGGCGATGATCGCCGGCAGCGTGGTGAAGCTGCCCTGGCCCATCTCGGCCGCGGGCGACACGATGGCAATGTTGCCGTCGGCGGCGATCGTCACCCATACGCTCGCTCCGAACGGTGCGTCTGCCGCGGCTTCGCCGACGAGCGCGCGCGGATCGGCCGCGACCGTGAGCGCGAAGGTCAGGCCCGCGGCGGTCTCCTTGAGGAAGCTGCGCCGGTCGAGTTTGCGATTGACGATGTTCATGGCTCAGCCCTCCCGCGCCGCGCGCCGGATTGCGCTGATGATTCCCAGGTAGGTGCCGCAGCGGCAGATGTTGCCGTCCATGTGCTCGACGATCTGCTCGCGGCTCGGGTTTTTGTTGTTCGCCAGGAGTTCCGCCGCCTGCATGATCTGGCCGGACTGGCAGTAGCCGCATTGCGGCACCTGCTCGGCGATCCAGGCCTTCTGCAGCGGATGGCTGCCATCGGGCGAGAGGCCCTCGATGGTGGTGACGGCCTTGCCCTCGACCAGCGATATCGGCATCGCGCAGGAGCGCGTGGCGTGACCATCGATATGCACGGTGCAGGCGCCGCACGCGGCGATGCCGCAGCCGAATTTCGTGCCGGTGAGCTTGAGATGCTCGCGCAGCACCCAAAGCAGCGGCGTGTCCGGATCGACCGCCACCTCCTGGCGCTGCCCATTCACAACGAAAGCAACCATGGGCGTCCCTCCTTGTCGCGCGGCGCGCCATATGCGCGCTCGCATTTGCTGGCATTATCGCGCAAAACCGGCGTGGGAGACAGAGCCGAATGCCGAGACGTGCCGAGCGCTCCCCCCGCCCCACGATCGACTATGCTCCAACGCCTTTCAAAAACTTCTCCAGCGCCGACACGTCCTTCCTGTCCGACTCAAAATCCTTCGCGATCTGGTCGTAGAAATGCGCGACCGCGGCGTAGAGCTCGCCGCTTGCGGCGTGCTCGCCGGCGAAGCCCGAGACTTCCTCCATCTCGGCGACCCAGCGATAGGCTTTCGGGTACATGCGCGAGACGTAGGAGCTGAGCCAGGCCAGCAGTTCAGGCTGGCTCTCCTTGAGCTCGCGCATCAGCGCATCGGCCGAACCGCCGCGGCTGGCGGCGAGGAACATGGCGGCGCCGAGCGCGGTCACGCCCTTGGTGATGCCGCCGTAGGACATCTTGAGCGCCGAGGCCGCGCTCAGCGGGCCATCGAGCACCCGCACGTCGAGGCCATATGGCTTGAGCGTCGCGAAGCGCTGCGCTTCCGGCCCGGATGCGTAGAACGAAGGGCCTTCGCTCTTCGGCGACGGCGGCGAGCCGATGATCCCGGCATCGACGAACGGCGCGCCGGTCGGCGCGATCACGGCCGCGATGCGTGCGACCGTGGGCGGGCTGATGGCGTTGCACTCGACGTAGACCGGCTTGCGGTTGCTCGCGGTCAGCGCCGGCGCGAAGCGCTGCGCGAGCGCGAGCGCATCGCCCGGCGGTACGATCGAGAGGAAGAAATCGGCTGATGCAATCTCTTCGTCGCTCGCCGGCGTGATGCCGGCTTTCTTGGCGCGCGCCTCGGATTCGGCGCTGCGCCCCCTGAGCGAGGTCAGGACCTTGAGCCCATGCTCGACCAGCCGCCCGCCGACCGGCGCGCCCATGTTGCCCGGCGCGATCACCGCGACCACTGCAGTCATCGTACGTTCCTCTCGTTGCTTGCGGCCGAATCCTGCGGCCTCCGCCGGCCGCTGGCAAGGCGCCCGCGGCGAGGCGTGGTTTCTTTCTTCCCCCTCCGCCTTGTGGGGAGGGCAGGGGTGGTGGTCGTACCGCAATGATCACTTCGAAGTCAGGACTCGTGCCCGCTGCCCAACCCCTCCCCACAAAGGGGAGGGGAGAAGGAGCGCGGCACGCCGGCGGCGGCCATGCTTTTGCTTGGCAAGGCCGGGCGTTTCGGCTTTGCTCTCTCCGGTCGCCCGATATGAAATGCAAGAACAAGGACAACCTGTGCCCGATCGCCTCGCGGATATCCGCTATGAACTTGCGCTCGCGAGCCGCATGCTCGCCAACGAGAATGTGCTCGACGCCTTCGGTCATGTCAGCCTGCGGCATCCGAGCGAGCCGGGGCGTTACCTGCTGTCGCGCTCACGCTCGCCCGAACTGGTCGAGCCGGGAGACGTGCTCGAATACGACCTTGATTCCGAGCCGGTGGGAAAGCCAGCCGTCGCGCTGTTCGCCGAGCGGGTGATCCACGGCGAAATCTACAAGGCGCGGCCGGACGTGACCGCGGTGGTGCACCATCACGCGCCGGCGGTGCTGCCGTTCGCGATCGCAGGCCTGCCGATCGTGCCGGTGTTTCACCTCGGCGCCGCGACCGGCGAGCACGTGCCGTTCTGGGACCAGCGGGACGAGTTCGGCGACACCAATCTCCTCGTCCGCCTGCCGGAGGAAGGCGCCTCGCTCGCGCGCTCGCTCGGGCCGCACGCGGCGGTGATGATGCGCGGCCATGGCGCCACGGTGGTCGGCAAGGACGTGCGCGAGCTGGTTTCGCGCGCGGTGTTCATGTGCCGCAACGCCGAGTTCCAGTTGCAGGCGCGGCTCCTCGGCACCATCATCCCGCTGTCGCCGGGCGAGATCCGCAAGGCCGGCTCGATCAACGCGATGCCGAACGTCACCGGCCGCACCTGGGAATACTGGAGCAACCGGGTGGCGGAGCGCGGCTGGATGCCGCCGCGCGCAGCCGTAGCCAATTCCAGCTCATCGCCGAGCAAATCCGCGCCGGCCAAATCTGCGAAGAAAAAATCATCACGAGGCAAGGGAGGGCGCGCAACGCCCAATAAGACCCGATCCAGGAGGACACGATCATGACACGCTATCTCACGACAGGTTTCGCCGCCGCGCTCGCGCTCATCGCGGCGCTTTCGTCAGCACGCGCCGACGACCAGTTCAAGGTCGCGATCGGCCAGATCAACAACTGGGAAAACCAGATGCCGACGCTCGGCCAGGACGCCGGCATCTTCAAGAAGCATGGCCTCACGCTCGAGAACTTCGGCACCGCCGGAGCCGGCGAGACCATCCAGCCGATCATCGCCGGCAGCGCCGACATCGGTATCGGCGTCGGCGTCGCCGGCGTGATGCGGGTGTTCTCGCGCGGCGCGCCGGTGCGCATCCTGCTGCCGGCCTTCACCGGCACCGGCGACCTCTACTGGTACGTGCGCGCGGATTCTCCGCTCAAGAGCCTCAAGGACACGACCGAGAAGAACACCATCGCCTATTCGACCTCGGGCTCGAGCTCGAACAATCTCGTGATGGCTTTCGTCAACGAACTGGGCGTCAAGGCGAAGCCGACCGCGACCGGCACGCCGGCGGCCACCATCACCGCGGTGATGTCGGGCCAGGTCGACATCGGCTGGGGTGCGTTCCCGATCGGGCTCAAGGAGGCGGACGAGGGCAAGATCCGCATCATCGCGCGGGGCTCCGACATCGCCTCGCTCGACAAGCAGACGGTGCGGGTCGTGATCGTCAACGCCGACACGCTCAAGAACCGCCACGACGCGGTGCTGCAATTCGCTCAGGCCTACCGCGAGACGGTGGACTGGATGTATTCGAGCCCGGACGCGATCAAGCTCTATGCGGCGAAGGTCAAGTCCGACGAGGGCTTCGTGAAGCGCTCGATCGAGAAAATCTATCCGAAGGCGATGCTGCAGACCGACGAGATGAAAGACATGGACGGTATCCAGAGCGACGCGGTGAAGCTCAAGTTTCTGGACAAGCCGCTGACCCAGGCTCAGCTCAAGGAGTTCCTGCAAATTCCGCCACGGTAGCGCGGCATCACGAGTTAGGCTCTTCAGGCTGCGCAACGCGCAGCCTGCGAACCGTCAATTCATCAACTTCGAGGGCGCCAAAGCGCGCCTTCTTGATCACGAGACGACCGACCGCAAGCCGGCCGATTGCCACCGCGCCGATGGCGACCGCACCCAATGCCGCCGCGCCCAGCGCAAGCGCCAATAGGCTCGCCCCTGGAATGGCCTTGGATCGGACCGTTACTTCGCGCGCCATTGGCATTTCTCCATCATGTAGTCCGCTCCTGTCCCGCTAATCGGTCTTGCGGCCGCTGAACCTGGGCGCGCGCTTCTCCTTGAACGCGCGCACGCCTTCGGCATAATCGGGGGTGAGGCTCGCGTCCCGCTGCAGCTCGCGCTCGAGGTCGAGCTGCGTTTCGAGGTCGTTGTTCCAGGCTTCGTCGAGCGCACGTTTGGTGAGCGCGAGCCCGACCGTCGGGGCGCGGGCGAAGTGGGCGCAGAGTTTTTCCGCCTCTGCCGTCAGCGCATCATCGTCGACGGCTTTCCAGATCAGGCCCCAGGCTTCCGCCTTTTCCGCCGGCAGCGGCTCGCCGGTGAGCGCCAGCGCCCGCGCGCGCGCCGGGCCGATGAGGCGCGGCAGGTTCCAGGTGCCGCCGGAATCCGGCACCAGCCCGATCTTCGCGAACGATTGGATGAAGTTCGCCGAGCGGGCCGCCAGCACGATGTCGCAGGCGATCGCAATGTTGCAGCCGGCGCCGGCCGCGACACCGTTCACCGCCGCGACCACCGGGAACGGCAGCGCGCGCAGCTTGCGCACCAGCGGATTGTAATAGGCCTCGAGCGCGCCGCCGAGCACCGGCGTCTCGCCCGCCTGCGAGAGCCGGTCGTTGAGATCCTGTCCGGTGCAGAAGCCACGCCCGGCGCCGGTGAGCAGCAGCGCGCGGCATGAGGTGTCGTCCTCAGCCGCGTTGAGCGCTGCGCGCAACGCGATATGCATCGTCTCGGTGAAAGCGTTGAGTCGCTGCGGCCTGTTGAGCGTGATGAGACGGTAGCCGTCGCGCTGCTCGACCAGGATGGGCGTCTCGTCCATGGTGCCTCCGCTCTTTTAGATGCGCTCGCGTAGTTCCCGTGCCGACGATCGCGTTCCCAACCTTGCCGCAAAACATCGTGATTGCCCAGGCAAGGATCAAGCGCGCAACAGCTTGCAAGGCGTTTGATCCGCGCGCATGTTGCGCCTCCATTTCCCCAACCGAAATCCCGGAGGATTCCATGAAGCTTTATTTCTCGCCCGGCGCCTGCTCGCTGTCACCTCACATCATCCTGCGCGAGAGCGGCGCCCAGTTCGACCTCGAACAGGTCAACAATCAGGAGAAAAAGACTAAAAGCGGACAGGATTTCTGGAAGATCAACCCGAAGGGCCAGGTGCCGGTGCTTGAAGTGGACGGCGGCGCCAAGCTCACCGAAGGGCCGGTGATCGTGCAGTACATCGCCGACAAGAATCCCGGCGCCGGCCTCCTGCCCGCGGCTGGCTCGCTCGATCGCTATCGCGTGCAGGAATGGCTCAACTTCACCACCTCGGAGCTGCACAAGAGCTTCGGCCCGATCTTCCGCCCGACCACGCCCGACGATTACAAGAAAATCTCCAAGGAGAATCTCGCCAAGCGCTTCGACTGGCTCGATCAGCAACTGGCCGGCAAACAATATCTGATGGGCGACAAGTTCACGGTCGCGGACGCCTATCTGTTCACGGTGCTGCGCTGGATGGCGCGGATCGAGATGGACATTGCGAAGTGGCCGAACCTCAAGGCTTACTTCGACCGCGTCGGCGCCCGTCCGAAGGTGCAGGAAGCGATGAAGGCGGAAGGTTTGATCGCGGCGTGAGGTGGGGAGTTGTCATCCCGGACGATCCGAAGGTTCGATCCGGGACCCCTGGTTCAGCGCGCGCGGCACCATGGCTCCAGGCTCGCGTTCGCTTCGCTCAATTGGCCGGGATGACAAATCCCGAGCCCCATGCAGCGGTCGCATGTCTCATCACGCGCCCGACGCCACGGTGATCGGCTCGCGCGTTTCTTGCTGCCGCAGTTGCAGCCGGTAGAACGACGCATAGCGGCCGGCCTTGCGCAGCAGCTCGTCGTGGCGGCCCTGCTCGACCACGTTGCCGGCCTCGATCACCAGGATGCGGTCGGCGTGCATGATGGTCGCGAGCCGGTGCGCGATGACGATCGTGGTGCGGCCCTTGCAGAGCTCGGCGAGCGCTTGCTGCACATGCTGTTCCGACTCGGCATCGAGCGCGGCGGTCGCTTCGTCGAGCAGGATGATCGGCGCGTCCTTGATCACCGCGCGCGCGATCGCGACCCGCTGGCGCTCGCCGCCGGACAGTTTGAGGCCCTGCTCGCCGACCTCGGTGTCGTAGCGCTGCGGCGAGGCCATGATGAAGTCGTGCGCATGCGCGGCCTTGGCGGCGGCGATGATCTCGGCTTCGCTCGCGTCCGGCTTGCCGAAGGCGATGTTGTCGCGCACCGAGGCGCGGAACAGGAAGATTTCCTGCCCGACATAGCCGATCTGCCGGCGCAGCGACTCGCGCGCCCGCGTCCTGATGTCCTGGCCGTCGATCAGCACCGCGCCGCCCGAAACTTCGTAGAAGCGCAGCAGCAGGTTGAACACCGTCGACTTGCCCCCGCCGGACATTCCGACCAGCGCCGTCACGCGCCCGGGCTCGGCGACGAACGACATGCCGTTGAGCACTGGATCGCCCGGCCGGTATCTGAAGCGCACGTCGCGGAATTCGACCCGCGCCTCCGTCAGCGCGAGCGGCGGCTTGTCGTCCTCGCGCGGCTCGCTCGGCGGCGCGTCGATCAGTTCGAAAAACAGCCGCGCTCCGAGCAGGCTCGCGGAAATGTCGATGTTGAGGCGCGCGAGCCGCTTCGCCGGCTCGTAGGCGAGCAGGAACGCGGCCATGAACGACATCAGCGCGCCCGGCTTGGCGCCGGTATAGATCACTCGATAGCCGGCATAGAGCAGGCAAAGCGCGACCGTGACGCCGGCGAGCGCCTCCATCACCGGATTGCTGCGGTTGGCCACCCGCGCCATCTTGTTGGATGCCGATTGCACGTCGTCGATGCTGGTCTCGGCGCGCCGGAGCATCGCGTCTTCCAGCGTGAAGGCTTTGACGATGCGGATGCCTTGCAGCGTCTCCTGCAAGGTCCCGATGGTTGCGACGCCACTCGCATATTTCCGGAACACGACGGTGCGGGCGCGCCGCGAGAGCTGCCGCATCACGATCACGACCGGCGGCGCGATGATCAAGGCGCCGATGGAGAGGATCGGATCCTGCACGATCATGACCGCGAGCAGCCCGATCAGGGAGAGAAAGTCACGCCCGACGGCGGTGATGAAAAGAGTCATGATCTGGCTCGCCGCGCTCGCCCCGGCCGCGAGCCGCGCCATGAATTCCGCGGTATGTTGCTCGGCCAGGAAGCCGAGGCTTTCGCTGAGCAGCTTGTCGAACATCCGCCGCTCATTGGTGGCGGTGACGCGATTGCCGATCCGCGCCAGCGTCACCGCGCTGCCATAGGCCGCCAGGCCCTTGATCGTGAAGATCGCGATGATGGCGACGCACAGCACGATCAGCCCGGGAAAATTGTGGTCGAGATAGACCTTGTTGACGATGCTGCCGAATAGGTAGGCAGGTACCGCCGTCGCCGCTGCCGTGACGGCCATTAGCAGGAAGGCGACTAGATAGCGTCTCCAGGCAGGAAGGCCGTATTCGATCACGATCCGGCGGATCAGCGCTGGTCCGCCCCTGGGATCCGCAAACAGGGATTGGAATGATCGCATTCGCCGTCCAATGCTGGTAGCGCCGCCCCCATCGCCGTACCCCGCGGCCGATCGGTCGCATCTTTGGGGGCCGCCCGATGCCTTGCCCGCCCTACCGCGCTTTTTCAAGCAAAATCAATGTTCCTCGGCGGGGTGAAGCCTCGTCTTCCTATTGCGCTGCGCAAGTTCTACGCCGGGTCCCGGATAGCGTTCCGCTTCGCTTCGCGCGTCCGGGACGCGGGGTCGTCGCGGCCACTCACCAGATGTGCACGCGATCTTCGGGCTTGAGGTAGAGCTTGTCGCCGGGTTTCACGCCCCAGGCCTCGTACCAGGCGTCGATGTTGCGCATCGGCCCGTCGACGCGGAACTGCGGCGGCGAGTGGGAGTTGGTCGCCGCCTGCAGCTTGAGCGCATCGGGGCGGGCCTTGGTGCGCCACACCTGCGCCCAGCCGAGGAATACGCGCTGGGTGCCGGTGTAGCCGTCGAGCACCGGGCCGGACTGGCCGTCCTGCGAAGCGTGATAGGCGTCGAGCGCGAGCAGCAGCCCGCCGAGGTCGGCGATGTTCTCGCCCATGGTCTGCGCGCCCTTCACGTTGACGCCGGGCGCGACCGAATAGCTGTCGTACTGGACGCCGTATTTGGCGGCCTCGGCCTGGAAGGTCGCGGTGTCGGCCGGCTGCCACCAATCCGTGAGCATGCCGTGACCGTCCGACTTGCGGCCCTGGTCGTCGAAGCCGTGGGTCATCTCATGGCCGATCACCCCGCCGATGCCGCCGTAGTTGATCGCCATGTCGGCCTTGGGATCGAAGAACGGCGCCTGCAGGATGCCGGCCGGGAACACGATCTCGTTGCGGGTCGAGGTGTAGTAGGCGTTCACCGTTTGCGGCGTCATGCCCCATTCCTCGGGATCGACCGGCCTGTTGAGCTTGCCCAACTGGTAAGCCCAGCGGAAGGTGCCCGCACGGCGGACATCGCCGACGAGATCGGTGGGTTCGACCCGCAGCGTGGAATAATCGCGCCACTTGTTCGGGTAGCCGACCTTGACGTGGAACAGCGCAAGCTTTTCGAGCGCCTTCGCCTTGGTCTCCGGCGTCATCCATGTGAGCTGCTCGATGCGCCGCCGCAGCGCGGTTCGCAGTTGGCCGACCAGGTCCTCCATCTTGGCCTTGGAGTCCGGCGGGAAGTGACGCGCGACGTATTCCTTGCCCAAGGCTTCGCCGAGGGCGGACTCGACCAGTTGCGTGCCGCGCTTCCAGCGCGCCTGCTCTTCGGGCTGGCCGGATATTTCTTTGTTGCGGAACTGGAAGCGCGCGTCGGCGAAGCGCTTGGACAGATACGGCGCCGCCTGATCGATGACGTGGAACGCCTGCCACGCCTGCAGCGTCGCGAGCGGCGTCTGCGCGAACTGGGCTGCAAGCTTGGGGAACGCGGTGTTCTGCCGGACCAGGATGCGCCCGGCATCGCCGGTGTGCGCCGCCGTCAGGAACGCCACCCAGGGGAAGCCCGGCGCGTCGGCGTCGAGGCTGGCCGGTGTCATCGGGTTGTAGGTCTTGTCCCGGTTGCGGCTTTCGGCGCGAGTCCAGCTCGCTTCGGCGATATGGGTTTCGAGCGCGAGGATTTCGTCGGCGCGCTCTTCCGCATCCGCCCAGTTGGCCATGGCGAGCATGCGCGCGATGTAGTCGCGGTATTTGGCCTTCTTGTCCTTGAATGCGTCGCGCAAGTAATAGTCGCGGTCGGGCAGCCCGAGCCCGCCTTGGCTGGCGGCAAGCACGTGATGGGTCGGGTCCTTCGGGTCCTCGCTGACGTTGAGGAAGAAGAAGCTTGCGCCGAAGCCGCTGCGGGCGGCGCCCATCAGCGCCGCGATCTCGTCCTTGCTCTGCGCCGCGCGAATTTTCGCGAGGTCATCCGCGATCGGCGCGGCGTCGAGTCCTTCGATCCGCGCCTCATCCATGAATGCGTGATAGAGCGCCCCGATCTTGCCGGTCTCGCTGTCGGGCGCCGCGCCGGAGCCCGCCAGCTCCTCGATGATCGCGTGCAATTGCTCCTGCGTCTGTTCGCGCAGCGCTTCGAACATGCCGAAGCGGTTGCGATCGGGCGGGATCGCGGTGCGCGCGACCCATGCCCCGTCGGCATAGTCGAAGAAACTGTCGCCGGGTTTCGCGTTCCGATCGACGCCGGTGAGATCGAAACCCCACGCGCCGTAGCGCGGCGTCGATGGAGCGACCGCCTCCTGCGCCGATGCACGATCAACGGGAACGAGTGTTCGAGGAATGAGGGCCGCGCCGCCCGCAATAACGAGCGTCAGGGCCAGGACCGTGCCAAGACGAATCACCACGTCGTTCACTTTCATTTATTCGCGCCGTCACTGCGGCGGGGCATCGATGCGCTGCTGCTTGTCCTTCTCGACGATCAAGAGCTCGATCGTGCGCGCCGGCTTGCCGCTCTGGTTTTCGTTGCGATGGATGGTGCCGCGCGGGATGTAGACGCTTTCGCCGGTTTTCATCACGCGCGGCGGCTGGCCGCGAACCATGTAGGTGATCTCGCCTTCCAGCACCACCTCCCACTGGTCGCCGGGATGGGTGTGATAGGCGGTGCCGGGACCCGGCTTGTGAAACTGCTGCTGCAGCCGAACTTCGCGCGACGGATCCTTCTCGAGGGGCGTGCTGAAATAGCGCGTCGACGCCGGGCCGGGGCCGACCCTCTCCTGCGCCAAAGCGCTGGTCGCCGTCATCCCCGCAACTGCAACGATGGCCACCGCCAGCAATGATCCACGCATGGGTTCCTCCTGGGTTGTTATGAGCGGGATCATAAGAGCCCGCGGCCGCAATGCCCAGAGGTCACCGCGCATCATCATGGATTCGGCCACCCGCGCACACCGACTCGCAAGAGCGGAACGCCGTGAACTGGATGGGCGGCGGGCGGGATTCGTCAGTTCATCAATTGGATTTCGACCGGCGAGATGAAATCGACGGTGCGCAGAAGCGCCTGGCAGACGCGCCAGATGCAGGCGACGCTGAGAAACAGTTCGACCCGCTGGTTCATATCGCCGAACTGCAGGTGATATCCGTTCGCCAGCACGTTGATGGTGATGCGCACTCCCTCGGAGACGACGAGTTGGGTGCGCGCACTGTGAACCGCCTCGACCAGCCTGCGGCCGAGCTCCCTGGCGTCGTCCAGGCCGAGGCTGTCGATGCGGGGCGGCGTACGCGCCTGGTTGAAGTGAAAGGTTGCCTCGATGTGAATCTTCTTCCCCTCGGCGATGAAGGCGAGCTGCACGATCGGCTTTCCGGCCGGGAACAGGAATGCGCGATCGTCGAGATCAACCTTGACCTCGAATCGCTGTTTGCTGTCCGGAAGCACGTGCAAATTCGTCATGCATCACCGCTCGCTGGTTCGCCTGAAGACTCCTACTGCAGCCCCCCTGCGATCGCAATCGCGATCGCATAGTCCGGCCGTTGGCTGCGGCCAGCCGCCGCGCACGCACCAGGAAAGGCGTATTGCACCTTCGGCTGTTCCGCCCTGCGCGTTATTCGGGAGAGGTCATTCGCAGACATCGACTCACGGGTCGTCATTGCCGTGGGATTGACCGGCGATCCATCGTTTCCCAGAAAAAAGCCTTCAACGGGCACGCTTCATGCCGAGAAGCCGTTGGAATACGGTGCCGCCAGTACGCCCGAGTACGACGAAATAGGCAATGATCAGAACGAGCAGCAGCAAGGCCGGCCATCCGCTCAGGCTGAACAACTCGGTGGTGGTTGTGCCTGCGGCATTGGTGACGGCCGGATGCGTCCGATTGCCGAAGATCTTTGACAGCACAAAACCCAGAACAACAAGGGCTAGTAGGAAATCCAGCACGCCAGCAAGATTGCGCTTCCATAGGGGCTGAGGCGGGTCATAAGCAGCCATGCGGTCCTCCCGGGAAGATAAATAAATAAATGGAGTGAGCCCAGGCTACCTATCACGCCGGCGGCCGTCTGGCGATAAGAGCACTCATCGTTCTGTCCGGTGATTGAAGTCATATTGCGGATTTCCAGTTGCGGTGAGCGTAGGGCGGAATAGCGCAGCGTATTCCGCCCTGCACCAGGAACGGCGAATTACGCCTTCGGCTAATCTGCCCTGCTTGCCGCCGGGCACGCTCTCGGTCCTGGCCGTTTCGCCGGAGCTACCCCACCTTGCGCGCCCGCAGCGTGCGTTCCCAGGCGAGCGCGTGGGTGACGATGGTGGGGAGATCGTCGAGCTCCGGACGCCAGCCGATTACGGCGCGGGCGCGGTCGGCGGCGGCCACGATCTGGGCCGGATCGCCGGCGCGGCGCGTGGCATACTCGACCCGGAAATCGACGCCGGACACCTTCTTCACGGTGTCGATCACTTCGAGCACGGAGAAACCGCGGCCGTAGCCGCAGTTGAGCGTCGCCGGCGCGCCGCCCGCGCGCAGATAGCGCAGCGCGTCGGAATGGGCGCGCACGAGATCGCTCACGTGGATGTAGTCGCGGATGCAGGTTCCGTCGGGCGTGGGATAGTCGGTGCCGTACACCTGCAGCTTCGGCCGCAGCCCGAGCGCGGTCTCGACCGCGACCTTGATCAGATGGGTGGCGCCGACGGTCGACTGGCCGGTGCGGCCCCGCGGGTCGGCGCCGGCGACGTTGAAGTAGCGCAGGATCACATAGTTCAGTCCGTGCGCCGCGCCGACATCCCTGAGCATGATCTCGGTCATCAGTTTCGATGAGCCGTAGGGCGACATTGGGTTGAGCGGGGCGTCCTCGGCGACCGGCACGCGCTCGGGATTGCCGTAGACCGCGGCGGTCGAGGAGAAGATGAAATGGCGCACGCTGGTCTTCACCGCGACTTCGAGCAGCGCGCGCGCGTTCATGGTGTTGTTGCGGTAATAACCGAGCGGGTCGCGCACCGAATCCGGAACCACGATCGAGGCCGCGAAGTGGATGATGGCGTCGACGCCGTGCTGGCGGATGGTCTGGGTGACGAGGTTCTGGTCGCCGACATCGCCGACCACCAGCGGCACGGACGCCGGCAACGCGGCGCGAAACCCGGTCGAGAGATTGTCGATCACGACCGCGCCCTCGCCCGCATCCGCGAGCGCGTGCACCATGTGGCTGCCGATATAGCCGCCGCCGCCGGTCACCAGGATGGTCATGGTCCCCCCTTGCTTTGCGTCCCCTCTACGGGATGCAAGTGAAAGCGCGGTTGCGGCGGACGCTCGTCTGGCGGCTATGCTTAATGCCGCGTATAGGGGCGTTGCAATCCCTTCGGCGCATCGCAAAAGCCCCATGGACGAGCCAGCGCTGTCCGACCTCGACGTCGTCATCCCGAACCTGCACTGGCGCTATTCGGGCGTGACGGCGACCAATCGCATGATCGCGCCGCGGCTCGCGACGCTGTGTCACGCCGCGTGGCTCGGCTCGGATGCGCCGGCGGGAATCGCGCGGCTGCGGCTGCGGGATCTCCTGCGGCTGCGCGCGCGGCGGGGAGGGCCGTGCGTCTGGCATGCGCGGCGCAATGACGAGATGATCGCCGGACTGCTGCTGCGCGGACTCGGCTGGCCGCTGCGGCTGATCTTTACTTCCGCCGGGCAGCGCCGGCATACCGCGCTCACCCGCTTGCTGATCGCGCGCATGGATGCGGTGATCGCGACCAGCGCGGCGTCGGCGTCGTATCTCGACCGGCCGGCGACCATCGTGCATCACGGCATCGATCCGGAGGTCTATCGCCCGCCGGCGGACCGCGCGGCGGCGTTTGCGGCGGCGCGTTTGCCCGGCCGCTATGCGATCGGCTGCTTCGGCCGCGTGCGCGAGCAGAAGGGCACCGACGTCTTTGTCGAGGCGATGTGCCGCCTGCTGCCGCGCTATCCCGACTTCACCGCGGTGATCGTCGGCGCGGCGGACCAGCGCGCGTTCGTGCAGGCGCTGGAGGCGCGCGTCGCCGCCGCCGGGCTCAGCGAACGCGTGCGCTTCCTCGGTGAACTGCCGATCGAAGAGGTGCCGCGCTGGTACCAGCGCATCACGATCTATGCTTTCACCTCGCGCAATGAAGGCTTCGGCCTGACCCTGATCGAGGCGATGGCGGCCGGCGCGGCGCTGGTCGCCGCGCGCGCCGGCGCCGCCGAGACCGTGGTCGACGCCGACACCGGCGTGCTGGTGCCGCCCGGCGATGCCGATGCGCTCGCGGCCGCGCTCGAACCGCTGCTGCGCGATCCCGCGGGCGCCGCTGCGATGGGTGTGCGCGCGCGCGCGCGCGTGATCCGCGAGTTCAGCGTCGACGCGGAGGCGGCGCGGATCGCAGAGGTTTATCGCCGGGTGCTGGAATCCTAGCGCGCCAGCGTCAGTTCGACCGCCCGCAGCACCGGCGCCACCGCGATATCCTCGATCCGGCGACGGCCCACGTCCCCATCGCCGGGTGGCTCGATGGTGGCTGCGAGCGGGTTCAGCGGCCCCCAGAGCGCCGGATCGGTCGGCCCGAACAGTGCCACCGTCGGCGTGCCGAGCGCGGCCGCGATGTGCATGAGCCCGGAATCGTTGGTCACCGCCGCATCCGCCGCCCGCAGCGCCAGGATGGCGTTGCTCAGGTCGGTCCCGGTGAGGTCGCGCGCCGATGGACCCGCAGCCGCGGTGATCGCGCGCGCCAGCGGAGCCTCGTTCGGTCCGCCCAGGACCCAGACCTGCAGGCCGCGGTCGGTGAGCAGTCGGGCGAGCTCTGCGAACCGCTCGGTCGGCCAGCGCTTGCCGGCGCCGACCGCGCCCGGCGCGAGCGCCACCGCGCGCCCGCCGCCCTCGCCCACACGCGCGCGCCAGGCCGCGAGTTCCGCCGGCGGAACCACCAGCTCCGGCAGCGGCCATTCCGCCGGCGGCGCTGCGCCCCTGGGCAGCGCCAGCGACCCGCACACGTCGATCATGCGCTTGAGCCGCCGCTCGCCGAACCGCAAGTCGTTGACCAGGGCGAACCGCCATTCTCCGACGAAACCGGTCCGCTCGGGGATACCGGCGAGAAACGGGATCAGCGCCGCCTTCCAGGTCCGCAGCATCAACAGCGCCGTGCCGTAGCCCTCGGCCCGCACCCGCCGCGCCAGCGCTCGGTACGCCCCAATCGGGATCCGCCCGCGCGGCAGGTCGGCGACGACCCCCTTGCGCACGCCGGGCATGTAGTCGAGTAGCGGCGCCGCGTTGCTGCTGGTGAGCAAGTCGATCGGCCGCTGCGGCCACCGCGCGCACAGCACCTTGACCACCGAATGGCAACGGACGAAATCCCCGAGCCACATGTAAGGGATTATCAGGATTGGAGAGTTTTGCGAATCCGTGTTCATCGCTCAAGAAATGAATTAAAACCCATTTTATCCGAGAGCTTCGGTGGTAACCTCACACTGGCCCCGACAGTGCCTGCGCAATCGAGGTGGCGGGGTCAAGCCCGGACATGACGGGCTCCCACCAGGCCTTCCGAACGCCCCCCACATTGCGCCAGCGCCCCGCCTGGGGCAAAGGAAGCGCCGCGAAGGCCGCCGGCGCGACGGTGGCGACGTGGGGTGGCGGGGTGTGCATGATCTTGGTCACCGGCGGCGCCGGGTTCATCGGGTCGAACGTGGTCGCGGCCCTGAACGAGGCCGGGCGCACCGACATCGCCGTCAATGACCACTTCGGCGCCGACGACAAGTGGCGTAACCTCGCCAAGCGCCAGCTCGCCGACATCGTGCCGCCGGGCGGATTGTTCGACTGGCTCGTCCAGCGCAAGCTCGACGCCGTCATCCACCTCGGCGCGATCTCCGACACCACCGCGCGCGACGCCGATCTCGTGATCGAGACCAATTTCCGCCTCTCGCTGAAGCTGCTCGACTGGTGCACCGACACAGCTACGCCCTTCATCTACGCCTCCTCGGCCGCCACCTACGGCGCCGGCGCCGGCGGCTTCCGCGACGATGCGTCCCCCGCGGCCTTGCGCGAGCTGCGGCCGCTCAACCTTTACGGCTGGAGCAAGCATCTGTTCGACCTCGCCGTCGCCGACCGCAGGGCCAAGGGCGAAAAGCTTCCGCCGCAGTGCGCCGGCCTCAAGTTCTTCAACGTCTTCGGTCCCAACGAGTACCACAAGGGCGAGATGATGAGCCTCCTCGCCAAGCGCTTCGACGAGGCCAGGGCCGGCAAGCCAGTGCGCCTGTTCAAGTCGCACCGCGAGGACATCGGCGACGGCGAGCAGAAGCGCGATTTCATCTATGTCGACGATGCGGTCGCGGTGGTGCGCTGGCTGCTCGCCACGCCCGAGGTGTCGGGGCTTTTCAACGTCGGCACCGGGCAGGCGCGCAGTTTCCGTGACCTCATCACCGCCATGTTCCGTGCGCTCGGCCGGCCGCCCGACATCGAATACATCGACATGCCGGCGGCGATCCGCGACCAGTATCAGTATTTCACGGAGAGCGATGTCGAGAACCTGCGCAGCGCCGGCTACAATGCCGGCTTCACGCCGCTCGAAGACGCGGTCGGGCGCTACGTCACGCAGTTCCTCGACGGCGCCGACCGCTATCGCTGACGCGCCATGGGACCATGGCGGCGCCTACGTCGCCCGCTCCCCTTGCGGGAGAGGGCGTTCGCAGCGTGACAACAACAAAGAATGGGCGAGGGGGGCGGTTCGCAGGATGATTCTGACGAAGCAAACCCCTCACGCGTCATCGCTTGCGGCAACCTGATGCTTGCCCTCTCCCTCACGGGGAGAAGGCAAATGCCGCGACGCCGCTTTGGTTCTTATGTCAGCGCCTTGGGAGAACCAATGCAGGGGGCGAGCGAAGCATCACCCGGGTTCCACGCCGTAGGAAAATGGTCTAACCAGAGCGCATGTACGATTATGATGATCAGTTCGCGAAGGTCGGCGCGACGACGGTGCTCTGCATCGGCGACCTGATGCTCGACGATTTTGTCTACGGCGACGTCACCCGGATTTCGCCGGAAGCGCCGACCCCGGTCATCGCGGTCAAGCGCGAGCAGAAGGTCATCGGCGGCGCCGGCAATGTCGCGCGCGGCATCGCCGCGCTCGGCGCGCATTGCGTCTTCGTGAGCGTGATGGGCGAGGACGAGGCCGGCCGCCTGGTGGCGCGTGCCTTCCTCGACGAATGCCCGAGCGTCGAGACGCATCTGATCGTCGATCCGTCGCGGCCGACCACGCGCAAGGTGCGCTTCGTGTCCGAGCATCACTCGACCCATCTTCTGCGCGCCGACTGGGAGTTCGCCGCGCCGGTCAACCAGGCGGTCGAGCACAAGCTCATCAGCGCAGCCCTCGGCGTGCTGCCGCGCGCGGATGCGGTCGTACTCTCCGACTATGCCAAGGGCGTGCTCAGCCCGAACGTTATTCGCGTCGTGATCGACGCCGCGAACAAGCTCGGCAAGCCGGTAGTGGTCGATCCGAAGGGATTGGACTACGGCATCTATCGCGGCGCGACGCTGATCACGCCGAACCGCAAGGAACTGGGCGAGGCCACCCGCCGCAAGCTCGCGAACGTCGGCGACATCGTCGCCGCCGCGGAAGAGCTGGCGTGCCTCGTCGAAAGCGATGCGGTGCTGGTCACCCGCAGCGAAGAGGGCATGACCCTCTATACGCGGACCGCCGAGCCGCTGCACGTCCCCGCCTATCCCGTGAAGATCCGCGACGTCTCCGGCGCCGGCGACACCGTCGCCGCCGTGCTCGCGGTGATGCTTGCCGCCAAGGTTGAGCTCGAGCCGGCCGTGCGCTCGGCCAACGCCGCCGCCGCGGTGGTGGTCGGCAAGCGCGGCACCGCGACGGTTTCGCTCGCGGAGCTGCGCACGCGCATCCTGCCGGCGGCGTTCCTGGCGCCGGAGGAGAAGATCGTCTTCGACTCCGCGGTGCTCGACGAACGGCTGGCGGAATGGCGCCGTCTCGGGCTGCGCATCGGTTTCACCAACGGCTGCTTCGATCTCTTGCACCCCGGCCACATCAAGCTGCTCACGGAAGCACGCTCTGCCTGCGATCGCCTCATCGTCGGCCTCAACACCGACGACTCGGTCAAACGCCTCAAGGGCAACGACCGCCCGGTGCAGGGCCAGCAGGCCCGCGCCGAAGTGCTCTCCGCGCTGGAAGCGGTCGATCTCGTGGTGCTGTTCGACGAGGATACGCCGCTCGAACTGATCCGGCGCGTGACGCCGACGGTGCTCGTCAAAGGCGCGGACTATCAGGTGGATCAGGTCGTCGGCCACGAACTGGTCGAAGCACACGGCGGCGAAGTCCTGCTCGTCGGACTCGCGCCCGGGCACAGCACGACCCGCCTGATCGGCAAGAGTGCATCGAAGCCGCCCCCGTGAATCACGTACCTGTAAAGTCGTAAATCCCGCGGCTCATCTGTCACTCATTTTTGTTAAACAGGATTCAATATAGCCAAGGAACGGACGCGCTTCGCGTCTGCTTCCGTTGACGTGCCACCATTTGAAATTTGGCAGCCGTCACGATTGACCCGAAGCGGCCCTTCGCGGTTCTGCGGCAGCCCCGATTATCTTGCGTTGCGAAAGTTCTATTCAATCACCTCGTCAGCGGCCACCTGCAGCGTCAGCGGCACAGTCAGCCCGAGCGCCCGGGCGATCTTCATGTTGATCACCAGCTCGATCGCCTAATCCCCATTGAGCTGGAACCAGCCGTGTAGCTGGAACCAGCCGTTGACGAGGCCGTTAGGGCGCGGCTAAACTGGCCAACAATCGTGCCCTCTTCGAGCTTCTCGTCGTTACCTGCCCGGAGGTAAACGTGGACTCGGATTCTGTTACGAGGAGCCGTCAACTCTATTCATTGCTGCAGCCGTATGCGGCGAGGCTCCAGGCTCTGTTGGAGCGGTTGGATCATGAAAATCCCTTCAAGGCGCTGGCGGAGGAAGATCAGGCCCCTAAGGAGTTCGTTTCGTTAGCTCTGGGCCTCTCCGAACTGCCGGCTGGTGAGATAGCCGCTCTTCTCGACCAGGTGATTGCGGCTGACAAGAGCGGCGAGAAGAATTCCCTCGACCTGCAACACATGCAGGAGACGCTTGCCAAACTTGAGAAGCAGATTCGCTCCCTGGGAAAGAATATTCAGTCGTTCGCGAAGAAAGGGGTGCGGATTCCGGCTTCACTACCGCCGGACCTTCAGGGGGCGCTGAGGATGGAGGCAGCGCGCCTCGAGCGAGACATTACTGCGGTGCGCGCGCGCATGATCAAGGAGCACGACCTGCGAATTTTGCGCGAAGCCAAGATTCCTGCCGACACTATCGCGGCCATCGTGCGCGATGCTCCAAAGCAGAAAGACGTCGACAACCTAACAGGACGGTTGGAGAAGATCCGACGCCTGCTTAGAGACTCGGCCGTGGCTGCGAAGCTCGCTGAGCGACAAAATTCATTGCATGCGTTCACAAGCGGCGCCGGTGAATCACTTCGTCCCATCCTCGACCCGCTGGTCATGAACCAATTGATCGAGTTCGCCCGACCAATTCTTGAGCACCACAATCGGCGTCAGCGGAAGGAGTGAGGCGCATGGCAGGGTTTTTCTGGACCATTGGACCGGCTGTGGGCGGCGGCCAGATGATGTCACTCACGATCGCCGGCGAGGTGGGTTTTCTTCAGGTGACGTCAAGTGCCTCGTCGGGGTACCAAGTAGTAGCTGTTCCGGATTTCAAGCCATGTATTCCGGGCCAAACCGTAGAAATCGGCCCGGTCCCGCTCTCGTTTTTGCCGCTGACTGCCAACGGAACTGGCTGCGTCCCTGCGGGTCAGATGCCGCCGATGGTGCCAACGGCGACTAGCCAGTCGCCAACTGACCCGAATACGACTGGCCCGAACCCTTTTTGCGACGCCCTCACGCACGGAGGCACGGTCGATACCACGTCCGGCGGCGGCGGCAGCATAATGACCCCCCAGAGCCCCAAGGAACTCTGCGATGCGGCTCAGAACTCGGCTGCGCTCAGCGCGGCCCGTTCCTCCTATGTGTCCGCGTGTGCGTTGCTGCGAAGGGACCAGGCAAACCTAACTGCATACCTCGCTGTGGCTGCTGCCGCTCAGGGGGCGGCTGCGGGTTTTACAGCCGCGGCCTTTGCCACAGGGATAGCCTGGTATGTCGCGCTCGTGTTTGCGATTCTCGCCATTATTTTCGGGGCCATTGCGATCGCATTTTTTGTCCTTGCCGGGCAGGCCGCAAATGACGTGGGTTTCGATGAGAGTTTATTGGACAGCGCCCAGAAGGCCTGGGAGAGTGCCGTGGCGGCGGTCCGCGCGGCCTGTTGTCCGGCCTGGATCACCATCAATACTGCCGACCTGGTGTGCCCATAGTTCTCTAACCACCGGGGTGCATAATTCGGGCTCGAAGTCATTCTGATATCTGCGGCAGTCGGTTAGGTCTGCTTGGGTGGCGCAGGAAGCCGCGCGTGCAAGGGGCGATCTGCGGCCGCTGTGACTCTCTATTTCCATGACGGCGCAGGCTATCTGGCTGACTCGGCAACCGATCCTTCGTTCCGGTGCCGCGGCCTCCAGGCCGCCCTGCTGCGGCGGCGCATACGCGACGCCGGTCTCGCCGGCGCTGATCTCGTTTTCAGTGGCGCCGAGCCGCTTTCGTCTAGTCATCGCAATATGGAATGGGTCGGTATGCGCCTGCAATTCACTCGGGCAAAGTGGACCCGAGCCAGCTAGACTAGGAAGTAATTGCGGTGAACCGCGCTGGCGACCGTAGCGGGTTGTCAGAACAGGCTCAGACTTCAAAACAGGTTCAACCCCGGATATCGCTTCGCTTATCCGGGCTACAGTCGATCCGGGCTACTTGCTGCTCGCGAAACGCCGGCCTTGGGAGAGACGGAGTGATCCTAGCGGATGACGTTTCAGTTGATCTTGTAGTTCAAGCCGACGCGAAACAAATGCTCGCGCGTCGTCAGATTCGACGTGTAGGTCGGGAATGGTGCTCCGCAGATGAATCCTGGGGTCACGCACGAGTCCACGTAGTTGAACGAACCGAGGTCGACATAGAGATACTCAGCTTTGGCTGACCAATTATTGGTAAGGGCCCATTCGACGCCGCCACCCGCCGTCCACCCAAGGCGAGTCATTGAGGTCGATCCGACGTATTGGTCGGTGGTGCTCAGAAACAGCACATTGGTCGCTGCGTTCATATGGCCATAGGCCAAGCCGCCAGTCGCATAGACGAGCAGGCGATCGGACGGCAGGAAACCGACGCGAGCCCGCACTGTTCCGAACCAATCGAAGCGCTGGCTTTGGGAGACGGGTGGAAATCCCCCGGCCAGCGATCCAGTGAGCGGCACCCTGCCACTGTTTAATTCATCTACCCCATTGTAATTGATGTCGGCCTCAATCCCGACGAGCCAGCTTCTCCTGTACTGCAAATTATAGCCCGCTTGGCCACCGCCCGTGAAAGCTGCCTGATTAAAGTTGCTCGTGAAAGTCCGGAAGGGGTTGGCAACCACGCCCCCGCGGCCACAGCCGGTCAGGAAACAGCCAGTCGGATCGAGGTCGTAACTCGAATGGTCGAAAGCGGCACCTGCATTGCCGCCGATGTAGAAACCCGTCCAGGAGAACACGGCGGGCGGAGGGGCCTTGGTGTAAACCGGACCACCGACCGGCAGATCGGCTGCGGACGCGACCGCCACCGCGGCAAGGGAAATTGCGGCTGCGATCAGAAGCTTCTCCATAGTGCCTCCTTGCGCTTGCACATTGGCGGCTGACGAAAACGCCGTGGGGGAGGCATGCCTGCCACCCATTCTGGAGAGAAACTAAACTAACATTGCCGCGCGTTCGGGATTGTGACATTTGGGCCGCACTGAACAATTTGTTCGAGGATTTGCCTGTCCGCCCAGCCTTGCCAATAAAACTGCAGCAAGCGTAGCCCGGATGAGCGAAGCGATATCCGGGATTGACCGAGCTGCAACCGATAAGAGTCCCGGATTTCGCTTCGCTCATCCGGGCTACAGCCATCGTAGCCCGGGCAATGCGAAGCGTGCGCACCGGTACGATCCCCAGCCGGCTGCCGCGACTTGCCAAAAAAAGCGCAATGTCCAATACCCTGCCACGACCATGCTCGCCGCGATCAAACGCAGCAAGCGTAGCCCGGATGAGCGAAGCGATATCCGGGATTGACCGAGCTGCAACCGATAAGAGTCCCGGATTTCGCTTCGCTCATCCGGGCTACAGCCATCGTAGGCCGGGCAATGCGAAGCGTGCGCACCGGTACGATCCCCAGCCGGCTGCCGCGACTTGCCAAAAAACGCGTAATGTCCAATACCCCGCCACGACCATGCTCGCCGCGATCAAACGCAGCAAGCGTAGCCCGGATGAGCGAAGCGATATCCGGGATTGACCGAGCTGCAACCGATAAGAGTCCCGGATTTCGCTTCGCTCATCCGGGCTACAGCCATCGTAGGCCGGGCAATGCGAAGCGTGCGCACCGGTACGATCCCCAGCCGGCTGCCGCGACTTGCCAAAAAACGCGTAATGTCCAATACCCTGCCACGACCATGCTCGCCGCCTTCAAACGCAGCAACGCCTACCTCACGCTCAAGGAGCGTAAGAAGGCGCTGGTGCGGAAACTGAAACTGCCGGCCTATCTCGGCAGCGCGCATTGGTGCCCGGTGTGCGGCACGCATCTGCGTGCGTTTCGGCCGCTGTGGAAGTCCTATCCGCGCCAGGCCGCACAATACGGCTACATCCATCCGCTCTCGGCGATCGAGACCTTCAACATGGCGGCGTTCTCCTGTCCGTCCTGCGACGCGGCCGACCGGGAGCGGCTCTATGCCCTGTTCTTCGATGCGGAGTTTCAAGCCTTCGATCGTACGCGGCGCTATCGCTTCATCGAATTCGGCCCGGGCAATGCGCTGCAGAAGAAGCTGCGCAGCTATCCATTCCTCGATTACCGCAGCGCCGACCTTTACTTCCGCAACGTCGACGATCGCGTCGATGTCACTGACATGCGCGCTTACGGGAACGGGACCGTCGACGCCTTCCTGTGCTCGCACGTGCTCGAACACGTGCGCGAGGATCGCAAGGCGATGCGCGAGCTTTATCGCATCCTGCGGCCCGGTGGCTTCGGCGTGGTGATGGTGCCGCTGGTCCGCGGCGTCGACGACACGCAGGAGGATCCGGCGGTGAACACGCCGGAGCTGCAGTGGAAATATTACGGCATGGCCGACCACGTGCGCCAATACGGCAAGCGCGATTTCGCCGCGCGGCTCGCGGCGGCGGGGTTTGCGGTCGAGCAGCTCGGCATCGATCACTTCGGCGCGGAGACGTTCGCCCGCGCCGGGATCGATCCGCTCTCGGTGCTCTATGTCGTGCGCAAGCCGGCGTCGACCGCGGGTCGTGTCAGTGACGCGGCAGGGCCGGGACGATGAAATCGATCTTCCCGGCGGATGATGAGACCCGGCTGAAGGACGAGTTCTTCGGCGGGCTGCGCAACGGCTTCTTCGTCGAGGTCGGCGCCAACGATCCGGAGCGATGGTCGCAGACCTTTGCGTTCGAGCAGCGCGGCTGGACCGGCGTGCTGGTCGAGCCGCAGCCGGACCTCGCTGCGAAACTGCGGCAGCGGCGCAGCGCCCAAGTGTTTGCAGTGGCCTGCTCGTCGCCGGCTAATGCCGGCAAGACGATGCGGCTCAACCTCGCCGGCATTCACACCTCGCTCGATCCCGGTCACTTCGTGTTCGGCATGAATCGCGAAGGCACGATCGACGTGCCGGTGACGACGCTCGACCAGGTTTTGGACGACGCCCATGCGCCCGTGCCGCTCGATTTCCTGTCGATCGACGTTGAAGGTCACGAGATCGATGTGCTCGACGGCTTCGACATGGCGCGCTGGCGGCCGCGCCTGCTGCTGATCGAAGACCTCGTGATGAACTTGCGGCTGCATCGCTATCTGCTCGGCCGCGGCTACAAATGGGTGCGGCGCGCCGGGCTCAATTCCTGGTACGTGCCGGCGGCTTCTTCGTCGCTGCCTGTGAGCCCTGCCGGACGGTTGCAATTTTTGCGAAAATACTACCTTGGCGTGCCGTTCCGGCACATGCGGGAGGGGCTGCGGCGGGTGCGGGAGAAATTGGGGCTGTCCGGCGCCAGAGGAGCGGCCTAGACCTGGGACCCATAGGGACGCCTAGGGGTCGAGGGCTTGCGGACCATAGACCCTATCGACCGCCATGCTGACGAAGTCTGGACTTCCGCACATGTCACGCCTGTCCGTCATCATCATCACCAAAAACGAGTCCAGGAACATCGCCGGCTGCCTCGCCAGCGTGGCGTTCTGTGACGAGCGCATCGTGGTGGATGGCGGCAGCGCGGATGACACCGTGGCGCGCGCTGAGGCGGCCGCGGCGAGGGTCGTGCAAAATCCCTTTAAGGGGTTCGGAGATCAGAAGAATTTCGCCTTGTCACTGGCTTCGGGCGAGTGGGTTTTGTCGTTGGATGCGGACGAGCGGGTGAGCGCGGAATTAGCCGGAGAGATCCGGGCCGCGGTGGCGGACGAAAATACCGGTATCGATGCTTATGAAATGCCACGGCTTTCGAGCTTTCTCGGGAGGCCGATGCGGCATTCGGGCTGGTACCCGGATTATGTGCTGCGCCTGTTCCGGCGCGAAAAGGCGCGCTTCTCCAAAGACTTAGTGCACGAACACGTGGTCTGCGACGGCCGCATCGGCCGGCTGCGCGCCGATCTGATCCACCACCCCGTGCACCAGCTTGAAGACGCGCTCTCGCGCATGGACCGTTATTCGACCGCCGGCGCCGTGCAGCTGCTGGCATCCGGAAAGAAGATAAGTTTCATCAGTGGTTTCCTGCATGGTATTTTTGCCTTCCTGCGCACCTACGGGCTCCGCCGCGGGTTCCTGGACGGCCGCGAAGGCTTCCTGCTCGCGGTCGCCAACGCGGAAGGAACATATTACCGCTACATGAAAGCCTGGCTTGCCGGCCGTAGACTGCCGCCTGGACGACTAGGGCCGAACGAATAGGCAATTATGCCGACTGCGCATGGACTCGGCATAGCCTCTATGGCGAAACAGCGCGTACAGGTCCACATCCCAGTCCATGGGCCGATCCTCGATCAAAATCAGCTCCGGCAGCAATTTTTCCTCGGCTTTTTCGAGGAACGGCGCCAGCGCCAAATCCTCCGCCCCCTCGATATCGATTTTCAGTGCATCAATCCGCGAAATCCCCGCTTCCGCCAGCATCGCCGCCAATGGCCGGCAATGCACTCGCACACTTTCCCCTGCGGCCGCTTCAGGGCGCTTGCTGAGATGCGAGCCGCCGCTGTCTTTCGCGTTGATGACGAGGTCAACCTCACCCTCGTGGTCGGCCACCGCCATCGGCACGACGTAGATGCGAAGCTCTGGATTGGCCTCCCGGTTGAAGCGCAAACGGTCGACGATGCCCGGTTGCGGCTCGATCGCCAGCACGCGGGCGCGCCCTCTACCGCGGTCCGCCACGAACAGCGAATACACGCCGACGTTGGCGCCGATATCGACGAACGTGAAAGTCTCGCCGGCCGCAACGCGGCGATCGATCGCAGCGGCCAGCGCCTCAAGCTCGGCCACATCAAGCAGTTGCGGGGTGAACAGCGCATTCTTCTCGCAACTGTTGTGGGCCGGATAGAGCCGCGCCTGCGCGCCCCACAGCGACACGTCCACCGGCGCTTCGCCGAGCCAGTCGATGGCGATGCGCCGCAGCGGCATGGAGGTGCGCAGCCCCAGCCAGTTCGCCGGCAGCCGGCGCGTGAGCGCAACCATGACACGCACGAGGCCTCGCGGCGGATGAGCGCCAAAGGGGGACAGGTCGGCGCGCGCCGGCATCGCGGGTGAAGGCTCCGTGCAAATGGCGGCGCACCTTATCAACCCCAAAGCCGTTTTGTCAGTGCAGACGCGCCACTACGCGCGAGCTTGCACTCGGGAAATGTTCGTGAAAGGTGGCACGTCCGCAGCCGGCGGCCGGCCGCGCATCAGGGAGCCCCGGTGACCGAACTCATCTCCGTCATCGTCACGACCTATAACCGCGAGGATGCGCTCAGTGCCGTCCTGCGCGGGCTGGCGCGCCAGAGCGACCGCGACTTCGAGATCATCATCGCCGACGACGGCTCCGGCCCGGCGACGCCCGATCTCGTGCGGGCTCAATCCGCGCGGTTCGCCGTGCCGATCCAGCACGTCTGGCACGAGGATCGTGGTTTTCGCGCTGGCGAAATCCGCAACCGAGGGATTGTTGCGAGCCGCGGCGGCTATTGCGTCTTCCTCGACGGCGATTGCATTCCGCGCGCGGACTTCATTGCGGTCCATCGCCGTCTCGCGGAGCCCGGCTGGTTCGTGACCGGCAACCGGGCGCTGCTCTCGCGCGAACTGACCGCACAGGTGCTAGGCTCAGCGGACGAGCCCGAGCGCTGGCGTGTCAATCGATGGTTCGCATTGCGCTGGCAGAACAAAGTCAACCGGCTCGCACCGCTCTTGCCGCTGCCGCTTGGCCCGCTGCGAAAGCTGCGGCCAGCGGCGTGGCGCGGCGCACGCTCGTGCAACCTCGCGGTCTGGCGATGCGATCTCGATCGCGTCAATGGATTCGACGCCAGCTACAGCGGCTGGGGGCTGGAAGATTCCGACCTGCTGATCCGCTTGCTGCATGCCGGCGTGCGGCGCAAGGACGGTAATTTCGCGACCGGGGTTCTCCACCTCTGGCATCAGGAAAACGACCGCGCCTCACTGCCGCAGAACCAGCGCCGCCTCGATGAGATCGAAGCATCGGATCGCGTGCGCGCGATCGCGGGGTTGTCACAGCTCGTTACGGGAACGCCGTAGGGGGGAAGAATGATTAGTTCGAAAATCATATGTTGTGGCACGGCCCCGACTCCCAACCCCTCCCGACAAGGGGGGAGGGGAGAAGAGGCGCCGTTCTGCCGCGTTCCGTGCAGGTTGTCGAATTGCTGATAGGTTCTGACCATGCGCGCCATTTTTCCGCCGGAGCAGGAGGAGCGACTGATCGCGGAATTTTTCCGCGGCACAGGCTCGCCGTTCTTCGTGGAGGTGGGGGCCGCCGATCCGCAGTTCGGGTCGCAGACCTGGCATCTCGAGCAAGCTGGCTGGTCGGGCATCCTGGTCGAGCCGCGGCCGGATATGGCGGAGAAGCTGCGGACGAGCCGGCGCGCCCGCGTGTTCGAGGCCGCTTGCTCATCGCCGGGCAATGCCGGCCGCACGATGGTGCTGCAACTGCGTGGCGGCTATTCCACGCTCAACGACACCCTGGTCATCGCCGGACTGCCGCCGCAGGGAACGATCGCGGTGCCGGTCACGACGCTGGATGCCATCCTGCGCGATGCGAACGCGCCACGGCCGCTTGATTTCATTTCGATCGACGTGGAAGGACATGAGATCGAGGTGTTCGACGGCTTCGATCTCGATCATTGGCGGCCGCGCTTGATCCTGGTCGAGGACCACGTGTTGGATTTGAATCTCCACCGCACGCTGCAGCGGCGCGGCTACAAATGGGTGCGGCGCAGCGGCCTCAACGGCTGGTATGTTCCCTCCGATTCGCCCATGCGGGTCGAATGGCTGGGTTGGCTGCAATTCGCGCGCAAATATTACCTCGATCTGCCAACGCGGCGCGTCCGCGATGCCGTGCGCAAGCTGCGCGCCGCCACCGGCGTGCTGCCGCCCTCGCGCGGGCGATAGAGTACGCGCGATGATGCGCACCGAGCTGATCGCTAGGTTGTTTGATCGCGCGGTGTTCGCGCGTGCCGCCGACGTGCTGGCGCTTCTCGTCGCCGTGTCGCTGCCCTGGTCGACGTCGGCGACAAGCATCCTCATCGCGTTGTGGGCGCTCGCGCTGTTGCCGACGCTGGATCTCGCAGCGTTGCGCCGGGTCTTGACGACGCCGGCCGGCGGACTTCCGCCCGCGCTCTGGGCGCTCGCCCTGGTGGGCCTGCTCTGGGCCGAAGGCCCGTGGTCCGAGCGGTTCAGCGGGTTCACGGCGTTTTTCCGGCTGCTGGCGATTCCGCTCCTGCTCATTCAGTTCGAGCGCTCGGAGCATGCGATGCGGGTGGCCGCCGGCTTTCTTGCCGGCTCTACGGCGCTGCTGCTGCTGTCATGGGTGCAGAGATTCTGGCCGGGCCTCTGGTGGCATGTCGTCACGCCCGGCGTTCCGGTCAAGGATTACGTCGTGCAGAGCGGAGAGTTCCTGCTCTGCGCGTTCGCGCTCGCGCATTGGGCGCTCGATGCCTGGCAGGCGCGGCGTCGGCTTCTCGCGGCGGCGCTCGCGCTGATCGCGCTCGCCTTCCTTGCCAATATCATTTTCGTCGCGACCGCGCGCAGCACGCTGATCGTCTTGATCGTGCTGATCATCGCGTTCGGGCTGCAGCGTTGCGGCTGGCGCGGAAGCGTTGCCATCGGCGTCGGCACGATCGCGATTGCGGCGATAGCCTGGTTCTCGTCGCCATATCTGCGGGCGCGGGTGTTGGCGGTCGCCGAAGAGATCAAGGAGTACCGCACCGAACATATCGGGACATCGACCGGGTACCGGATCGAGTTTTGGACCAAGTCGTTGGAGTTCATCGCCACCGCTCCTGTCTTCGGCCATGGCACGGGTTCGATCCGCGAACTGTTCCGGGAAGTCGCGGTTGGAACAGAGGGTCCGGCGGCGGCGACGCCCGACAATCCGCACAATCAGACGCTCTCGATCGCGCTGCAGCTTGGGCTCGTTGGTGTCTTGCTGCTCTATGCGATGTGGGTCGCGCATCTCCTGCTGTTTGGAGGAGGGGGGCTGCCGGCCTGGGTCGGATTTGGCGTGGTGATGCAGAACATCGTGATGTCGCTGTTCAACTCGCAGATATTTTATTTTGCGCCAGGCTGGCTCTACGTGTTCGGTGTCGGCGTGCTGGGCGGGATGATGCTGCGGAAGGAATCGGACCGCGCTGAATAGCGGGCGACGGAGTGAGATACAGTGCCCACCCGTGTCTCGGCGCATTGAGCGCAGCGGAACGAGCCCCGGATCTCGGGTTTACCCGAGATCCGGGCATATTGCGCAAGTCGGGTAAACCCGACTTGCGCGGACCGGCGCAATGCGCCCGAAGCGCGATATCGAGACGGCCTGCGGCCGTCACCTCTCTCCTGGGTTTCGGCGCGGTGTTCGCGCTTCGCGCTCGCTCAGTCGGGATGGGAGGCCCATGAGGGTGGCGTCGGGGCGCGAACGCCGCTAAGGAAGAGCGCCGAAAAATGCCAGCAGCGGCGACATGAAGGGCCTCTTGCCGAAACTCACCGTGCGCCAATTGCTCGTGGTGCTGCATGATCTCGTGGCCACGGCGGCCGCGGTCATCGCGAGCTTCTATCTGCGCTTCGACGCCGACGGCCTCGTTGCACGGCTCGACGGGCTTTATCTCGTGCTGCCCGGATTCCTCGCTTACGCCGCGATCGTCTATCAGCTATTCCATCTCTACCGGGGCAAGTGGCGTTTCGCCTCGCTGCCGGACCTCTCCAACATCTTCCGCGCCGTGAGCGTGCTGGCGGTCTCGCTCCTGGTGCTCGATTACATCCTGGTCGCGCCCAATGTCCTGGGCACGTTCTTCTTCGGCAAGCAGACGATCGTGCTCTACTGGTTCCTCCAGATGTTCTTCCTGGGCGGGCCACGGATCGCCTATCGTTATTTTCGCTACACGCGCACGCGCCAGCACGCGATGGCGGCGGAATCGGCGGCGATCCTCGTACTCGGCCGCGCCGCCGATGCGGATGTGTTGGTGCGCGCGATCGAAAGCGGCGCGGTGAAAAAAATCTGGCCGGTCGGCATCCTTTCGCCGTCGCAGGCCGACCGCGGCCAGTCGATGCGCGGCGTACCGGTCCTGGGCGGGTTCGAAGACCTCGAACGGGTGATCGGGGACTTTGCCGGGCGGGGCCGGCCGGTGGCGCGGATCGTGCTCACGCCCTCGGCGCTCGTTCCGGAGAATGCGCCGGAAGCGATCGTGATGCAGGCGCGCCGGCTCGGGATCGCGACCAGCCGGCTGCCGGCGCTGGACGAGGGCGGAGAGGCGCTGCGGCTGGCGCCGGTCAATGTCGAGGACCTGCTGCTGCGGCCGGGCGTGAAGATCGACTACCGGCGGCTGGAGGCTTTTGTCCGCGGCAAGGCGATCATCGTCACCGGCGGCGGCGGCTCGATCGGCTCGGAGATCTGCGACCGCATCGTGACCTTCGGGGCCGCGCGCGTGCTGGTGATCGAGAATTCCGAGCCGGCACTGCATGCGGTGCTCGAAATGCTCGCGACCAAGCGGGCGCACGCGCAGATCGAGGGCCGGCTCGCGGACGTGCGCGACCGCGACCGCATCTTCCGCCTGGTGGGCGACTTCAAGCCCGACATCGTGTTCCACGCCGCCGCGCTCAAGCACGTGCCGCTGCTCGAGCAGGACTGGGGCGAGGGGGTCAAGACCAACGTGTTCGGGTCGATCAACGTCGCCGACGCCGCCGCCACGGCCGGCGCCGCGGCGATGGTGATGATCTCGACCGACAAGGCGATCGAGCCGGTGTCGGTGCTGGGTGCGACCAAGCGGTTCGCGGAAATGTATTGCCAGGCGCTCGACGGCGATTTCGCTCGCCGCGCCGACGGCGGCCGGCGCGGGATGCGGCTGATCGCGGTGCGGTTCGGCAACGTGCTCGCCTCGAACGGCTCAGTGGTGCCGAAGTTCAAGGCGCAGATCGAGGCCGGCGGGCCGGTCACGGTCACCCATCGCGACATGGTGCGCTACTTCATGACCATCCGCGAAGCCTGCGATCTGGTGGTGACGGCGGCGAGCCATGCGCTCGGCCTGGAGCGCGCCGGGGTCGCGGTCTACGTGCTCAACATGGGGCAGCCGGTCAAGATCATCGATCTTGCCGAGCGGATGATCCGGCTGTCGGGGCTGGAGCCGGGGCGCGACATCGACATCGCGTTCACCGGCGTGCGGCCCGGCGAGCGGATGCAGGAGATCCTGTTTGCGCGCGAGGAGCCGACATCGCCGATCGGTATCGAAGGCATCGTCGCGGCGCGGCCGGTCAGTCCGCCGCTCGAAGCGATGCGCGGTTGGCTCGCCGCGCTCGAACAGGGGCTGGCGCGCGAGGACCGCTCGGTGATCTATGCCGTGCTCCGCGATGCGGTGCCGGATTTCGGCGGCGAAGCGGCTTAATCACTTCAGCAGCGACGCCACCACCGCATGTACGCGCTCGCGCCAGTCGCAGGCGCGCAGGCCGAAGGTGGCGGCAAAGCGCGAGCAATCCAGTTCGCTGTTGCCGGGCGTCTTCGCGGCGCGCCGATAATCGGCGGCGGCGATTGGGACGACGCGGGGGCGCCGCCCGGTCACCTTCGCCTGCGCCTCGATGATCTCGCTCGCGAAGCCGTGCCAGGTGGTCGCGCCCGTGCCCGCGAAGTGATACGTCCCCCACACCGGCTCGCGAGCGGCAAGCCGCGGTGCGATCGCGAGGATGGCGTCCGCGAGATCGGCGGTGCCGGTCGGACAGCCGCGCTGGTCCGCCACCACGCGCAACTCGTCCCGTTCGGCCGCGAGCCGCAGCATGGTCTTGAGGAAGTTCCGGCCATAGCTACCGTAGAGCCACGACGTCCGCATGATGACATGCTCCGCCAGCGCCTCGCGCACTGCGGTCTCGCCCGCGGCTTTGGATTGCCCGTAGACGTTGATCGGTGCGATCGGATCGTTCTCGACATAGGCGCCGATCTTGCGGCCATCGAACACGTAGTCGGTCGAGATGTGGATGAGCGGAAGCTTCGCCACCGAACAAGCGCCGGCGATGATCTCCGGCCCGACCTCGTTCACATCGAAGGCCTCCTCGACCTCATCCTCGGCGCCGTCGACGTTGGCGTAGGCCGCAGCGTTGATCACCAGCGAGGGCGGCTCGCCCAGCGCGGCGATCGCCTCGCGCACCATCTGTGCGTTGGTGATGTCGGCGTCCGCGCGCGCAAGCGCCCGCAACGGCACGCCGCGGGCGGCGGCGCGCGCCGTGAGTTCGCACCCGAACTGGCCACCCGCACCAAATACGAGGAGCGTCATGTGCGAGACATAGCCTGATCCCGGGGCGGGAGAAAGCGAAAGTCAACGGGCGCTCATTCCATCCCGCGCGCGAAGCTCGCCAGCAGCCAGGTAACGAAGGCCGATCCGAGCGCGAGCAGGATGAGGCCGGCAAGCGGCCGCGCTTCCGCGACCGAGATGAGCGCGAATCCCACCAGCACCAGATTGAGCAGGAACACGCGCGCGATTACGCCGCCGACCGAGAAGCCGCGCGTGGTCGCGCGCTGATAGAAGTGCGTCCGGTGCGCCTCCCACACCCGCTCGCCTTGCGCCAGCCGCCGCAGCAGAGTCAGCGTGGAGTCGGCAAGATAATACAGCGGCAGGATGATCGCGGCGGCGAGGTAACCTGCCGCGGCAAGCTGGAGCAGGAGCCATCCGAGCAGCAGCCCGATCGGCAGGCTCCCGACGTCGCCGAGAAACAGCCTCGCCACCGGCTTGTTGAACGGCACGAAGCTGAGCATCGCACCCAACAGCGCCAGCGCCACCAGCATCGGCAGCGACGCGATGAAGCCGAGAACGCCGAGCAGCGCCACCGCCCCGGTGATCGGCAAGACCTCGGCCGCGGTCATCCAGTCCATACCGTCCATGAAGTTCACGAGGTTGACGAACCAGATCCCTGCCAGCACCAGGGCCGCGCGCTCGATCCACCAGGGCAGCCAGGCCACAATCCGCGTGTCGAATGGCATCGACGCGATCACCAGGCCGACCGCGCAGAATTGCACCGTCAGCCGCGACAGCGGGGGGAGTTCGCGAACGTCGTCGACGGAGCCGACCGCAGCCAGCAGCAGCACCGCCCCGCTCAATGCCGCGAAGTTGCGCCATTCCTCCCCAACCAGCGACGGCACCAGGATCGCCGCCGCCCACGCGACCGCGAGCGTCGCAGCGACCACGGCGATGCCGCCGCCTTGCGGCGTCGGGGTGCGATGCAATGACCGGGCATTCGGCCGCGCCAGCGCATAGGTGCTGAACCATGGCCACAGCACCTTGATGAGCCCGCCGCTCAACAGTGCGGCCGTCGCGACCACGGCGAACAGGATGAAGGCCAATTTGCCAAGGACCATCGGTGCCCGCTCAAGGCCGACCCGGTCGACCATTCGAACCTTGTCAAAGTCGCGGTGCCACGCGACAAATGTGCCGGCGCCTTCGGCGAAAGACACCGCCGGCGAAAGCCCTCGCGATTCCTTCAATTCGCCGATGTTATGAAATAAATAAACTCGGCACGCCAGCGCTTCGCGGGGGTCGCGAAGGGCTGTCTTCCCGCACGGGAGAAGAGGCGAACGTGGCTGATGCGGCGGACAAGCCGCTGGTTGCCCTGACGGGTGCCACCGGCTTCATCGGGCAATATCTGCTGTGGGAACTGCCGAAGCGCGGCTACCGGCTGCGCGTGCTCCTGCGCCGGCCGAGCGTGGTGCCGATGGCGGCGGCGAGCGCCGTCATCGGCGACCTGACGCGGCCGCAGAACATGGCCGCGGCGCTCGACGGGGTCGATGCGCTCATCCATTCCGCAGGCATTGCCCATGCCATGTCCGGCGTGCCCGAGGACGATTACCGTGTGCTCAACACCGAGGCGACGATCGCGCTCGCGCGTGCGGCCAAGCGTGCGGGCGCGCGGCGATTCATTTTCCTGTCCTCGATCCGCGCCCAGAGCGGGCCAAGCGCCGATCGTGTCCTGACCGAGGACATCGAGCCGGCGCCGACCGACGCCTACGGCCGCTCGAAGCTCGCCGCCGAGCGCGGCCTCGCCGAAGTCGACCTCGATTGGGCGGCGCTGCGGCTCGTTCTCGTGCATGGCCCCGGCGTGCGGGGCAACATGGCAAAGCTGGTGGAGTTGGCGCGCTCGCCGTGGCCGCTCCCGCTCGGGGCACTGAAGGCGCGACGGTCGCTGTTGTCGCTGGACAATCTGGTGGACGCCGTCGATTGCGTGCTCGCTGCGCCGGGGCCGCTGCGGCGGCCGTTCATCGTCGCCGATCCCATGCCGCTGACGATCGCGGAGATCGTTACCGCGATCCGGCGTGGTCTCGATCGCCGGCCCGGTCTCATTCCGGTGCCGCGCGCGATACTGGAAAGCGCGCTCCGTCTAACCGGACGCGAGGAGATGCTGGAGCGGCTCATGGGCTCGCTCATTGCCGATCCCTCGGCGCTGCTGCGTCTGGGCTGGACGCCGAAGATCTCGACCGAATCGGCGCTCGCGGCGCTCGCTGGTCATGATCACAATGGCGGCCGCCCGATCCCCTGGTAAGCGAAGCCGGCCTTGGCCAGGTCTTCCGGCGGGTAGACGTTCTTGAGGTCGACGATGATCGGCCGCTTCATGATGGCCTTGAGCTGATCGAGATCGAGCGCGCGGAATTGCTCCCATTCGGTGGCGATCACCAGGACATCGGCGCCTTCGGCCGCCGCATAGGGACCATCACAATAGATAACGTCGGGGAGCAGCGCCTTGGCCTGGACCATGCCGGCGGGATCGTAGGCGCGCAGCTTGGCGCCCATGTCCTGCAGCGCGGTGATCAGCGCGATCGAGGGTGCTTCGCGCATGTCGTCGGTGTTCGGCTTGAAGGTGAGCCCGAGCACGGCGACGGTGCGTCCGCGCACGTCGCCCTTGAGCGCGGCGGCAACCTTGCGCGCCATCGCGCGCTTGCGCTGGTCGTTGACCGCGGCCACCGTCTCGACAAGGCGCAGCGGGGCGCCGTGATCTTGCGCGGTCTTGATCAGGGCGACCGTGTCCTTCGGGAAACAGGAGCCGCCATAGCCGGGCCCGGCGTGCAGGAATTTCCCGCCGATGCGGTTGTCGAGGCCGATGCCGCGCGCGACTTCCTGCACGTCGGCGCCGACATTCTCGCACAGGTCGGCAATCTCGTTGATGAACGTGATCTTGGTCGCGAGAAACGCATTCGCGGCGTATTTGATCAGTTCCGCGGTGCGGCGGCCGGTGTAGAGGATCGGGGCGGCATTGAGATAGAGCGGCCGGTACAGCTCGGCGACGATTTTCCGGGCGTTTTCGTTGTCGGTGCCGACGACGATGCGGTCGGGATGCTTGAAGTCCTGGATCGCCGCACCCTCGCGCAGGAATTCCGGGTTCGACACCACCGGGAATTCGGCATCGGGGCGCAACTCGCGCAGGATGCGCTCGACCTCGTCGCCGGTGCCGATCGGTACCGTCGATTTGGTGATGATGGCGGTGGGGCGCTTGAGCAGCGGGGCGATTTCGCGCGTCGCGGCATAGACGTAGGACAGATCGGCATGGCCGTCGCCGCGGCGCGACGGCGTACCGACCGCGATGAAGACCGCGTCAGCCTCCCCGACCGAAACGGCGGGTTCGGTGTCGAAATCCAGCCGGCCCGCGCGCTGGCCAGTCTCGACAAGCTCGGACAGCCCCGCCTCGTAGATCGGAATCTCGCCACGGCGCAGCGCTGCTATCTTCGCCGCGTCCTTGTCGATGCAGGTCACACGATGGCCGAAGTCGGCGAAGCAGGCGCCGGAAACGAGCCCCACGTAACCAGTGCCGATCATCACCACCCGCATGCGTCCGATCCCTCTTGTGCGCGGCGCTAGGCTGTATCGCGCAATTCGGCCCCAGTCGAGCGAGCCGCGCCTGTTGCCTTATTCGCTTGTCACCGACGTGACTGCGGCGTGCTCGCGCCGCCGCGCGAGCGTGGTGCGCGCAAGGCCGATCAGCGTCGTCGGCCGCAGCCGCAGCCACAGCCAGCCAAGCATCACGGATCGCGCCAGCCGGCCGGTGGACAGCGCCGAAATCCCGCCGATGACGGCGCGGTCGATCGCTGTCATCCCGCCCATGTCGAGCAGCAGTGGCCGGTTGGGCGGGCGGGCGAGGAGCGCCAGCCGCGCGCTTGCGAAGCGCCAGCGGTCCTGGAACAGGCGCGGATACCAGGGCGGGAAGACCGGGTCGGCGGCAAGCCAGCGCGGCACCGTCGCGAGTGCCGCTTGCGCGTGCGCGGGGTCCAGCGCGGTGGTGCGCGAAACGCTGTCCGAGAAGATTGCCCAGGCGGCGGCGACGTGCGGGGCGAAATAAAACCCGCGCGCGAGGGCGATCTTGCGCGCCATCAGGCCGTCGGCGAACGATCCGACGGTAGGATCGAAGCCGCCGGCGGCGATCACCGCCTCGCGCCGGAAAACCGAGCTGCCGGTCAGGATCCAGTTATCGGTGCGGCGCAGGAGGCTGCGAGCCTGCTCCGGTGTCACGGCGCCGCTCTTCGGGAGCGGCCGCACGGCCGGCCGATATCCGAGAACCGTACCCGTGCTCCCGTCGACCAGCACCGCTTCCGCGCAGAACAGTCCGAGACCCGGATGCGCTGCCAGCGCGGCGAGCGCGAGGGCGAAAAATCCCGGCATCACCCAATCGTCGGCAGCGGCGAAATAGACGAACTGTCCCTGGGCGGCGGCGAGGCCGCGGGCCAGCGTCGCGATCACGCCGCGGTTCACCTCGTTGGCGAGACAGCGGATCGACGGCGATCGCGCGGCGAAACGTTCGATCACGGCGATGCTGTCGTCGGTCGAGGCGTCGTCGATGACGATGATCTCGTCCGGCGGGGGGCTTTGCGCCAGCAGTTCCTCGAGAGCGCGCGCAATGAGCCTGCCGTGGTTATAGTTCGGCAGCACCACAGAGAGCGTCGGACTTGGGGTCATGACCCGTCAACGCTTTCGAGCGGTGCTGCGCCGGCAATCAGCGACGCGACGCCGGTCATCAGGTCCGGCGATGGCAGGCGACGCCGAGCAGGTAATGCGCCATCGGATAGAAGCCGGTATGCACCACTTCGTCGTTCATCGAGAATACGAACACCGTATGGAAGTGCTGTTCCAGCGTGCGCTTGAGCGCTTCGCCGGACTTGCAGTTGACGTGCCCGGCCTTGCTTTGCGGCGAGGCGTAGGACTGCGATTCAAGCGATGGCATTCCAAAGATCGCGATGCCGGTCGGCGTCAACGCGGCGACGACGTTGGCAATGAAGCGGTGCTCGTCCTGTTCCGGAATGTGTTCGAGCACGTCGAGCGCATAAGCGGCGTCGAACTCGCCCGGCACCGGGCCGGCGAGCATGTCGTGCACGAACGCTTCCATCGGCCAATGCGGGTTCATCCGTTCCTTCACGTCGGCGATGAACAGTGAATCGAAATCGGTCGCCGTGACCTTGCCGACCGACTGCTGGACGATACGGGTTCCGAACGCGTCGGCGCAGCCGACCTCGAGCACATGCTTGCGCCCGCCTAGCATGCGGGCGACGAACTTGTAGCGGGCGAGCGTGAACAGCGTGCGCTTCGGGTCCTGATTCCAGGACTCGTTGACCATCAAGCCGAGGCGGGCGATCCCATGCTTTTCCTTGACGTCGAACAGCAAGGAATATTGATCTTCCATGGTCTTCGGCGGTTCGGCCATGCCGGCGCTGCTCCTGTCTGCGATGGCGCGCTTTATGGCTTTCAGCCCTGCGATTGACAAGCCGCGCCTGGTCCGGCGCTTAAGAGCGACCTATGGACTTGCCCACGATGGTCCGGTAATAGCGGCGCGCCGGTACCCTCTAAGATTGTAAAGTCAAGGGGTTAGAGCCGCTCGGCGGGCGAGGTCGTCCGCGCAGGCAAATCGATCAGGGCTCCGGAAGCAGTGAATAACATGCAGCCGCTCGGCAAGGTCCATTGGCGGGAGACAGGCACAGTTAGCTGCTTGCAATTGGCAGCTTGCAGGCACCGCCGGACAAGCACCGATGCCGAGCGTTACGATTGCAATCAACTCGTCACTGTCAATGTATCCGGCCTGACCCTTCTTTGAAAGATTGCCAGCCGCATGCAGGTCACGAATTTCTGGGTCAAATACACGCTCTATAGGGTGATCTGCACCTTCTATCAGTTCGTGGATGTGGGAAAAATTCATCCGGCACGCGAGCGCGCGCGACGCGCGCTTGAGCGCAGCGTCGACTATGTCGAGCGTGCAATGCCGGCGGCTCTCGGCCTCGACAGCCAGCGCGATCTTATCGTGTACTCGTTAGGCGAGATCAAAGTGGAAGGTCATTATCTTGAATTCGGGGTCTTCAAGGGAGGCACTATCCAATTCATCGCAAGGCGGATCGGTAATCGACTGATCCACGGATTCGATAGTTTCGAAGGGCTGCCGACGCCTTGGGCCGGGTTCAATCTCGGCACCCGCGCGTTTGATATGAAGCGACGCCTGCCGCGTGTTCCGGGCAACGTGCGGCTGCACCAGGGATGGTTCGAGGACACGCTGCCGGAATGGGTGAAGTCGAATCCGGGCCCGATCGCGTTCATCCACGTCGATTGCGACCTCTACAGTTCGACCCGCACGATTCTGACCCAGCTCGGCGACCGGCTGGTGCCCGGCACCGTCATCCTGTTCGACGAGTATTTCAACTATCCGAACTGGGAGGCGCACGAGTTCAAGGCGTTCCAGGAATTCGTGGCGGAGTGGAGAATTACCTACAGTTATCGGGCATTCGCCCGCCAGCAAGTGGCTGTGCGCATTGAATCGATCGGTGGGAGGGCGGCCTGATGACGGCCGCTCCGGTCGGAGAGATGATCATGACGCAAGCCGCGGCCGCCCTGCACTTGCCCGTGGGTGGGTTGGCCCGGACGCTTCGCTCGATCTCACCGTCTTCGTCTCCTGCTACAACGAAGAGGCTTACATCGTTCGCACGCTCGAAACGGTTCGGGCGGCTCTGGCAGAGGTCGGGTGCCTCAATTACGAGATCATCGTGATCGACGACTGTTCGCGGGACCGCTCCGCCGAACTGGTCGAAGGTTATATCCGCGCGCATCCCGAGGATCGTGTCCTGCTGCGCCGCAATCGATCGAATCGCGGGCTTGCGCAGAACTACCTCGACGGCGCCTTCATCGGAAAAGGCCGCTATTATCGCCTGATCTGCGGTGACGACGCCGAGCCGAAGGATACGATGGTCACGGTGTTCGGCGCCATCGGGGAAACCGACATCGTCGTGCCCTACTACGTGAGCAGCGAGGGCCGCAGCGCCTATCGCATGCTGCTGTCGAACACCTACACCATCCTCGTGAACACGATCAGCGGCCACCGTCTGCACTACTACAACGGGCTTGCTGTGCACCTGCGCTACAGCGTAATGCGCTGGCACCCGAACACGCGCGGATTCGGGTTCCAGTCCGACATCATCTGCATGCTGCTCGACCAGGGCTTCACCTACAAGGAAGTTCCGGTGCGCACGGTCGAGCGCAAGGGGTCCGGTAGTTCGCGCGCGCTCACGTTCAAGAACCTGCTCTCGGTCGCCCATACGCTTGTCGATCTGCTGTTCCGACGCCTCTCCAACTGGGTGTACCGGAAACGTTGACTTGAGCCGTGCCTCGCAAGGCGACGTGCGAGGTGCCTCAGGAACGAGAAATGCTCCGCAAACATCGTTCAATTCGTTGATTTCTCAGGATCATTTTTCCCTGCCGCGCGGGTTGGCGGGAATCAAATTGCATTTGGGCCTATTGGCCCTATAACCAAGAAAATGCTCGGGATTTAACATCCTGCTGATGTGGGATGTGAAGTGGAACAAGTGGGTTGGTCGCGAAAATGGCCTGTGATCTGGTCACCGGTGGCGCGGGATTTATTGGCAGTCATCTGGTGGATCGCCTGATCGCCGATGGCCGCGAGGTGCGGGTTCTCGATAGTTTCATCGTCGGCCGCCGGGTCAACCTCAAGCAGCATGCGAATAACCCGCGGCTGCAGGTGATCGAGGCCGATGTTGCCGACATGGCAGCGGTGGATGCGGCCTGTGCTGGCGTCGAACGCGTCTTCCATCTCGCAGCGCGAGCCGACATCGTGCCATCGATTCAGCAGCCGGAAGCCTATTTCCGAGCGAATGTGGACGGGACGTTCGCGGTGCTCGAAGCGGCCAAGCGGCACGCGGTCAAGCGGCTCGTTTATGTGGCTTCATCATCGTGTTACGGCATTCCCGCGACCTACCCGACCCCCGAAACCGCACCACCCGATTGCCGGTATCCCTATGCCCTGACCAAGTATCTCGGCGAGCAGCTCGTCATGCATTGGACGCAGGTCTATCGCCTTCCGGCAGTATCCGTGCGCTTTTTCAACGTCTACGGCCCGCGCGCGCGCACGAGTGGAACCTATGGGGCGGTATTCGGCGTGTTTCTGGCTCAGTTGCTGGCTGGAAAACCATTGACGATTGTCGGCGACGGCGAGCAGACGCGCGACTTTACTTTTGTCGACGATGTTGTAGATGCTTTGTTGACGGTTGCCGAAAGCGACAAGGCGGGCGAAATTTACAATGTCGGCAGCGGGTGCCCGGTCAGCGTCAATGAGCTGGTCCGGCAGCTTGGCGCTCCACCGACCGTGCAGATTCCGAAGCGCCCAGGCGAGCCGGATTGTACCTGGGCCGATATTTCGAAGATTCGCCGCGAACTTGGCTGGGAACCCAAGGTAAGCTTTGCCGACGGCGTGCGCGTGATGCGGGAGAATATCGGCTACTGGCGCGATGCTCCGGTCTGGACGGCGGAGCGCATCGCCGAAGCCACCAGTGATTGGTTCCGCTTCCTTGACAAGGGGCGCGGCGACGAAGGGTCGGGGTCATGGAGTCGAGCGTCGCAAAGTTGAGTCGCTTGGGGCAACAGCCGGTGAAATCCGCCTCGGGACCGCGTGACAAGGTACGGACCCTGGAGGAGGTCGCGCAGCTTTGCGAGCAACTTCGTTACGCCGGCAAGACCGTGGTCCAGGCGCATGGAACCTTCGACCTGCTCCATCTCGGTCACGTCCGCCACCTCGAAGCCGCGCGCAAGCTTGGCGATGTACTGATCGTCACCGTCACGGCCGATCAGTTCGTCAACAAAGGACCTGGCCGTCCGGTCTTTACCGGCGATCTGCGCGCCGAAATGCTGGCGACGCTGCAATATGTCGACTGGGTCGCGATCAACGACGCCCCCGACGCGGTGAGCGCGATCGAGCGCATCCGCCCGAGCATCTACATCAAGGGCCAGGATTATCAGAATCCGCAGGGCGATATCACCGGCAAGATCACGATCGAGCGCGAGGCCGTCGAGGCGCACGGCGGCCGCATCCATTTCACCGACGAGGTGACGTTCTCGTCGACCGAGCTGATCAACCGCCACATCAACGTGTTCGAGCCGCATATTCGCGAGCACCTCGACACGTTGCGGCAGGACGGCGGCCTCGACGATCTCTGCGAGCTGATCGAGAGCGTGCGCGATTACCGCGTGTTGCTCGTCGGGGACGCGATCATCGACGAGTACCAATACGTCCTCCCGATGGGCAAGACACCCAAGGAGAACATGATCGCGACCCGCTATCAGGATCGCGAGCTGTTCGCCGGCGGCGTTTTCGCGGCTGCGAACCACGTGGCTTCGTTCTGCAAGCAGGTCGATATCATCACCTGCCTCGGCGATGTCGAAAGCTACGCCGAACTGGCCCGGGAAAGCCTGCACCCGAACGTGCGGATGAAAGCATTCACGCGCGCCGGCGCGCCCACCACCCTCAAGCGCCGCTTCGTCGATCCCTCGTACATGCGCAAGCTGTTCGAGGTCTATTTCATGAACGACGAGCCGCTCACCAGCGATGTGCAGTCGGCGCTCGACGCCGAGGTCGCGCGCGTGGCCGGCGACTACGACGTGGTGATCGCAGCCGACTTCGGCCATGGCTTGCTGGCGCAATCCTCGATCGAAACGCTGAGCGGGAAGGCGCGTTTCCTCGCCGTCAATACGCAGAGCAACAGCGCCAATCTCGGCTACAACCTGGTCACCAAATATCCGCGCGCCGACTACCTCTGCATCGATGCGCCGGAAGCGCGGCTGGCGGTCAGCGACCGCATGTCGGGCCTCAACGACATCGCGCGCCGGCTGATCGAGGAGCACGTCGACTGCTCGAAGATCATCGTGACCCAGGGCAAGCACGGCTGCCTGACCTACGAGCGCGGCGGCATTGCCCACACAATTCCGGCCTTCGCCAAGAATGTGATCGATACCGTGGGTGCGGGCGATGCGTTCCTGGCGGTGACAGCGCCGCTGGTGGCGGCCGGCGGGGCCATGCATCACGTGGGCTTCATCGGCAACGTGGTGGGTGCACTGAAGGTCGAGATCGTCGGCCATCGCCGCTCGATCGACAAGCCGTCGCTGATCAAGGGCATCACCGGTCTGCTCAAATAGGGGAAGTGACGTGCTCGACAAAGTGCACAACGAACTGCGCGAGAAGCTCGATCGCTACATCGGAACGCTCGAAGGCCTGCTGCGCGGCGCGGAAGTGACCGATCGGCAGGCGCGGCCGCTGCCGCTCGAAGAAGGCTGCGAATGGGTGCGCAAAGCGGCGCATGAGACCCACGATGCCGGCAACAAGATCATGTTCGTGGGCAACGGCGGGAGCGCCGGGATCGCCAGCCACCTCGCCATCGACTATTCGAAGAACGGCGGGATGCGCTCGCTCGCTTTCAACGACGCCTCCGCGCTCACCTGCCTCGGCAACGATCTCGGCTATGAGAACGTGTTCGCCAAGCAGCTCGATTTCCATGCCCGCGCGGGCGACCTGCTGATCGCGATCAGCAGCTCGGGTCGCTCGCCCAACGTGCTCGCGGCCGTCAAGATGGCGCGCACGCGCGACTGCCGGGTGGTGACCTATTCGGGTTTCACCGAGGACAACGATCTGCGCCGCACCGGCGACGTGAATTTCTTCGTGCGTTCGCGTGAATACGGCTTCGTCGAGGTGTCCCACCTCGCGCTTTGCCACGCGGTGCTCGACATCGATATGGGTTGGGGCCAAAAGGCCTGACCTGAAAATCTGCCGACAACAAGTCTGCTGGTAACAAGTCCGCCGACAACAGGTCTGCCGACAACACGGAACAGAAATGGCGAATCAATTCAAACGCGTCCTGGTGACCGGCGGCGCCGGCTATGTGGGCTCCAATCTTATCCCCAAGCTGCTGGCAGCCGGCTACGAGGTGACGGTCCTCGACCTTTACATCTACGGCGACATCTTCGCTGAGCTGAAGGCAAATCCGCGCCTCACCGAGGTGAAGGGCGATCTGCGCAATGCCGCCGACGTGGCGCGCGCGGTCGCGGGCTGCGATGCGGTCATCCACCTCGCATGCATTTCCAACGATCCGTCGTTCGATCTCAATCCCGAACTCGGGCGCTCGATCAACTTCGATTGCTTCCGCCCGCTGGTGCGAGCCGCCAAGGACGCAGGCGTGAAGCGTTTCGTCTATGCCTCCTCGTCCTCGGTCTACGGCATCAAGAGCGACATGGACGTGACCGAAGAGCTGCCGCTCGAACCGCTCACCGACTATTCGAAATACAAGGCGATGTGCGAGGAGGTGCTCGAAGAGGAGCGTGAGCCGGGCTTTGTGGCGGTGACGCTGCGGCCGGCGACGGTGTGCGGTTATGCGCCGCGGTTGCGGCTCGATCTCACCGTCAACATCCTCACCAACCACGCCATCAACAACAACCGCATCACGGTCTTCGGCGGCGATCAGCTCCGGCCCAACATCCACGTCGAGGACATGACGGACCTCTATCTTCAGCTCCTGGAGGCGCCGGACCAGGCGATCGACGGCAAGATCTGGAACGCCGGCTATCACAACCTCAAGGTTCGCGACATCGCCGAGATGGTGCGGGCGGAGGTGGGACCGCGCGTCGACATCGTCGTGACCCCGACCGACGATCATCGCTCCTACCACGTCTCGTCCGAGAAGATTCGCCGCGACCTCGGCTTCTCCGCCCAGCGCACGGTGGCGGATGCGATCGTCGATCTCAAGGCGGCGTTCGTCGCCGGCAAGGTGCCGAATTCGATGACCGACGACCGCTACTACAACATCAAGCGTATGCAGGGGCTGAAGCTTCGATGACCGAAGCCGCCGCAGCGGGCAGGGTGCGCGATTCCGCGGGCGAGCGCTCATCGCCGCCAAGGCGCCTCGACCCGCCCAAGGCCATCCGTCTGCTGCTCCCGGTCTGGGGCGAGCGCTACATCAAGCAGTTCCTCGACATTTCGCTGCCGACGCTGCTCGCGCCGGGCAACCTTCCCGCGCTCGCCAAGCTGTTGCCCTGCCAACTCGTCTTCCTGACCAGCTCGCAGGACGCCGACGTGCTGCGCCGGCATCCCGCCAGTCGTTATCTGGAATCGATCTGCAAGGTGGAGATCCAGGTCATCGACGACCTGATCACCGGCGACAACTATTCGACCACGATCACGCTTGCCTACGCGCAGGCGGTGCGGGCGGCGGGGCCGGCGATGCTCGACACCTGCTTCTTCTTCCTCATCTCGGATTACATCATGGCCGACGGCTCGCTCGCGAACGTGTTCGCGCGGATCGCGGCCGGAGCCAGCGGCGTGCTCGCCGGCAACTTTCAGATCATCGAGGAAGACGCGGCGCCGACCTTTTACGAGCGGTTCGATCGCGGCGAGCCCGCGATGGTGCTGCCGCCGCGCGCCCTGATGCGCTGGGCGCTTGACTACCTGCACCCCATGACCATCGCCAACACGATGAACTTCCCGCTCTGCAATGCCAGCCATTCCAACCGGCTGTTCTGGCGGGTCGACGAGAATACGCTGATCGGGCGCTTCTACCTGATGCACATGATCGCGATCCGTCCGGAACGCACGGACTTCGTGATCGGCTCGTCGTGCGATTATTCGTTCATCCCGGAAATGTGTCCCTCGGACAATGTCGAGGTGATGACGGATTCGGACGATTACCTCGTGGTCGAGATGCAGCCGCGCCAGCATGAGCGGCGATTCCTCCGGTTGGGCCCGAAGGAACCGGCCGATCTTGCGCGCACCCTTTCGGAATGGACGACGGCCCGCCATCGCAAGAATGTGCAGGCCCAGCTCATCTATCACTCCGGAGACATTCCGGTTTCGGTTCCGGCCGTCACGAAGCAAGCTGACGCCTTCGTCGCCGACGTCAACCGCCATCTCACGCCCAAGCCACAGCCGCACCGCGGCCATCCTTACTGGATGGGCGCGATGGCGATCCATGATCAGTCCGCCGAAGTGATGAACTTGTTCGACTTGCTGCAGGCTGGCGGGGCGAAGTGGGCAAAGTGGTATCTGCTGCGATTGCGGCTGGCGGTGTTCGGCCGTCCGCCCCGCGTACGCGTGTGGCACCCGCGCTGGCCTGACTACCGCAAGCTTGCGAAGGAAATCCGAAGACGGGCGGGGGGAGGCCAACGACGCATACTGATTTCGTCGACGACGCCGGCATTATTTGCCGGCTGGCTTGCGGAGACGATCGCCGTAACCAGCCTCGATACTCGGCGCCTGCTGAGCCTTCACAGCACCGAATACGCGCCGCTCGTCGGCCAGTTCGACGGCTGTGCCCTGATCATCGGCGAGGATGAAATCAGGAAAGCCCGCACCATGATCGATCACGTCATGCCGCTGGTGATGCCAAATGGATTTCTACTGATAACGATTTTCAATGGCCGAGGAATTGGATTGATGCAGTCATTTGAAAATGAAGTCGCCCTTTATTCCTATCAGTTGTCGGAGGATACCTCGCGATTCGCCGACGTCCAATTCTTATCCGCAGGGATGTTGCGCGAAGGGTCGGTGCGCTCGATGAGCCGGCTATATGGCTCGATACTTCGGTCTCCCGTGCTTTATCTTCCGCTCGCCGTCGCGTTGGCCCCGTTCTTGATGGCCCAGAGCCTGCTGGCGAACTGGCTTGCCTTGTTCCACACCACCAGACCGCGCCGCAATACGGTCTGTTCCAGCGCGCACATCGTCCTGCGCGCACCCGCAGGTGGCGCACCCATGCCTGATTTCGGGTCGGGAGAGGATTTGTTCGAGCACGCCGACCGCTACCAGACTTCGCCGCGCCCGCGCGTTGAACGCATCCATTGAGCCGCCGGTGGAGCAGTTCGCGGCAACAGCCCTGGATCGGACCCGCCGGACCGCCGCAATGCGTATCGGCATCGACTTCGACAACACGCTCATCACCTATGACGAGGTGTTCCAAGCGGCGGCGCGGGCGCGGGGCCTGATCGACGAGTGCGTTCATGGCGGCAAGCAGGCGATCCGTGATTCGATCCGGCTGCTGCCCGACGGCGAGCGCTCCTGGATGCGCTTACAGGGCTACGTGTACGGCAAGGGCATCGCCGGAGCGGCAATGGTCGACGGCGTCGATGGGTTCCTGCGGCGCTGCCGCGCGGAAAGGGCCGCGGTGCTGATCGTGAGCCATAAGACCCAGTTCGGCCACTACGATCCCGATCGGATCAATCTGCGGGACGCGGCCCGCGGCTGGATGGCGGAGCGCGGGTTCTTTCAGGACGGCGGCTACGGCATTCCGGCCGGGAACGTGTTCTTTGAAACCACCCGCGCCGAGAAGATCGCCCGCATCGCCGGGCTCGGCTGCACCCATTTCATCGACGATCTCGAAGAGGTCCTCAGCGATCCGGCGTTTCCGCCCGATGTCACCCGCATTCTGTTCTCGGACGGCGCGGCGGCCCCGGCGACGAGTGTGCCCTACACCGTGTGCCCGACCTGGCGGCAGATCGAGGAGCGGATTTTCGATGGACGCTCCTGATCCCGTGCTCGCCGAAGCCCGCGCCGTCGCGCACCGCATTCTCGGCGCGCCGGTCGAGGTCGAACATCTGCTCGCCGGCGGCCGCAACAGCCGCATCTACCGGGTGCTGAGCCTCACCGGCAAATATGCGCTCAAGCAGTATCCGTCCCGGCAGGACGATCCGCGCGACCGGCTTGCGACCGAAGTCGGCGCGCTTCATCTCATGGAGAGGCACCGGATCGATACCGTGCCGCGCGTCGTCGGCATGGATCGCGACCGCGGCTATGCGCTGCTGACCTGGATCGAGGGGACCGCGGTCGCGGGCATCGCCGACGCCGACATCGACGCCGCGCTCGCCTTCCTGGCGACCATCCACGCCTTGCGCGACACGCCCTGGGCCGCGGAGCAGCCGGCGGCGGCGGAAGCCTGCCTGTCGGGCGGCGAGATCGAACGGCAAGTCGATGCGCGTCTCGACAGCCTTCGCAGCGCCGCCAGCGGCGAGGCCGATCTCATTGATTTTCTTGACGCTTCTTTTACCACCGCGCGTGCGCGCTGGCTTGCCAGGGCGGTGCAGGACGCCACGGCGGCCGGCCTTGATTTTGAGGGGCAACTGCCGCAGGAATGGCAAACGCTCGTCCCGTCCGATTTCGGGTTCCACAACAGCCTGCGCCGCGCGGATGGGTCTCTGGCCTTTGTCGATTTCGAGTATTTCGGGTGGGACGATCCGGTGAAGTTGACCGCCGATATCCTGCTGCATCCCGGCCGTTCGCTGGCGCTGACGCAGCGGCAGCGCTTGCGCAGCGGCGCGGCAAAGCTTTACAGCGGCGATCCGCGTTTCGCGCCGCGGCTGGCGGCCTATCTGCCGCTGTTCGGCTTGCGCTGGGTGCTGATCCTGCTCAACGAGTTCATTCCCGAGCGCTGGCGGCGTCGCCTGCTCGCCGGGGCGAGTGAGGATTGGGCGGCGGCCAAGGCGCGGCAGTTGTCACGCGCGCGGGAGTTTCTCGCGGCGCTGCCCGAGAAGGTGGAGGGGTGATCCATGGCCAGAGCTGAGGCGGCAGTGCTCAATCTCGGAACGCCGCCGCTCGACGAGCGCTCGAAACACCTGCGCCGCCTCGCGGTGCGCACGCTCGCTGGCGGCGAGCGTGGCCACGTCGGCTCCTCGATGTCGCTGGTCGAGATCATGCGCGTACTCTACGACGACATCCTGCGCTATCGGCCACAGGAGCCGAAATGGCGCGAGCGCGACCGGATGATCCTGAGCAAGGGGCACGGCTGCATCGCGCTCTACGTGATGCTGGCGGAGAAGGGATTCATCCCGATCGAGACGCTCGATACGTTCTGCCGTCGCGATTCGATCCTGGGCGGGCATCCGGAGGCCGCCAAGGTGCCCGGCGTCGAGGCTTCTACCGGCGCACTCGGCCACGGCCTGTCCGTCGGCGTCGGCATGGCGCTGGCGGCGCGGATCGAGAAGCGCGACAGCCGCGTGATTGTGGTGATGGGCGACGGCGAGATCAACGAGGGTTCGGTATGGGAGGCGGCGCTCTGCGCTGGCAAACACAAGCTCGCAAACCTCACCGCGGTGATCGACTACAACAAGATCCAATCCGCCGGCCCGACTCGCGAAATCCAGGATCTCGAGCCGCTGCTCGACAAATGGCGCGCGTTCAATTTCGCTGCGGTCGATGTCGACGGCCACGACGTCAATGCGCTGCGCAACGTCTTCAAGCGGTTGCCGCTGGCTGCCGACAAGCCGAGCGCCGTCATCTGCCATACCGTGAAGGGCAAGGGTATCGCGTTCGCCGAGCACGATCCCAACTGGCACCACAAGTCGAAGATCGCTAACGACGTGCTGGCCAAACTCAACGCGGCTTTGGAGTAAACAAGCGATGCGCGCGACCTGCATCAAGATGATCCATGAACTGGCCAAGCGCGACAAGCGCGTGATGTTCATCGGCTCCGATCTGGCCCCCGACATGCTTCCGGACATGAAGCGCGACATGCCGGAGCGCTGGTACATGGAGGGCATCACCGAAGCTAACCTGATCGGCATGTCGGCCGGCCTCGCGATGGAAGGCTACATGCCATACTCCAACACGATCGCGACCTTCATCACGCGCCGCTGCTATGAGCAGGTGGCGGTCGATCTCTGCCTGCATGATCTGCCGGTGCGGCTGATCGCCAATGGCGGCGGTCTGGTCTATGCGCCGCTCGGGCCGACCCACCTCGCGATCGAGGATATCGCGATCATGCGCGCGCTGCCGAACATGACGGTGACCGCGGCCTGTGACGCCAAGGAGATGGTGCGGCTGATGAACGCCACCCTCGACTGGCCGCATCCGATCTACATCCGGCTGGCCAAGGGCGGCGATCCGGTGGTGAGCCGCGATGAGCACGGTTTCGCGATCGGCAAGGCGATCCCCATGCGCAAGGCGCGGAGTAAGCGCGCGATCGTGCTGATGACGACCGGCGTGATGACCACCAACAGCCTCGCCGCCGCCGAGATTTTGGCGAACGACGGTCACGACGTGGCGGTCTTGCACTTCCACACCGTGAAGCCGCTCGACGAGGAAGCGGTGCTCGACTTTGCCCGCGGTGCCGAACTGGTGGTCACCGTCGAGGAGGGAATCGTGATCGGCGGACTCGGCAGCGCGATCACCGACGTGATGGTGGAGAAACTCGGGCCCGCGATGCCGCCGGTCGTGCGGCTCGGGCTGCCGGACGCCTTTCCGCACAAGTATGGCGTGCAGGAGGATCTGTTCGAGGTCTATGGCCTCGACGCGCCGCAGATCGCGGCGCGCGTCGCCAAGAGCGTGAAGGCGAAAGAGAAGGTGGCGTAGCCGGTGACTGGCTGCACCGGCAGGTTCGTTTGAGTCCGATCGGCATGGTCCTTTCCGAAGACCGTTTCCTACTCTTCGGGATCATGCGCTAGCGACGGCGTATCGATGTTTCTGCTCGTTGGGGGTGATTCGGAGGTTGGGGGGGCCACGTTCCGGGCATTGTCGGCGCGCGGCATTCCCGTCGCCGCGACCACGCGCCGGCCCGATCACGCGGCGCCGGATCGCCCGCTGCTCGATCTCGCCGCGCCGCTCGGCACATGGGAGCCGCCGCCGGGGACGCGCGCGGCCTGCATTTTTGCTGCGGTGGCGCGGCTCGCAACTTGCGCTTCCGATCCGAAAGGATCCCGCGCACATCAATGTGACGCAAACTCTGGCGCTGATCGAGCGGCTGCTCGCACACGGCATCTACGTCTTGTTCCTGTCGACCAACCAGGTGTTCGACGGCGAGACTCCGCACGTCGCGTCGGAAGCACCGTACGCGCCCGTCAGCGAGTATGGCCGGCAGAAGGCGCGCACCGAAGCGGCGCTGCGCGCCCATTTGGAGCGCGGCGCGCCGGCAGCGATCCTGCGGCTGTCGAAAGTCGTATCACCCGACATGCCGCTGGTCCGCGGCTGGGCCGACGCGCTCGTGGGGGGCAAGCCGGTGCGCGGTTTCCGCGACATGATGCTCGCGCCGGTGCCGACCGGAATGATCGTCGAGGCGATCGCGGTCCTCCTGAACGAACGCGCCAACGGAATTTATCAGCTCACCGGCCCGCGCGACGTCTCCTACGTGGAGGTCGCCCGCCATGTCGCCCGCTTGCTCGGCGCGGCACCGGAATTGGTCACCGAGACCAGCGCGACCGAGGCCGGCCTGCCGGAAGGCGCGACGCCACGCCACACCACGCTCAATTCAAGCCGGCTCACCCAGCGTTATGGTCTCAACCCGCCTGATGTGTGGACGGTAATTGAAACCGTGGTCGCTACGGCCGGGCGTTGTGATACAAACAACGGGATCAGCCATGCAGCCGGAGCCGTGTTGAGATCCTGATGCGGAGTTTTTCGAATGTCGACGCCGAGTCCTGATCCTCGCTCGCTGCCCAGGCGGGTTTTCAGCAAAGCGTACCGGTCAGCCCGCCGGCTGCTGAGCCCGGCCTTGGAGGCGGTGCGCGATCCTAATTCGCTGCGCGCCGCGCAGTCAGCCGGGCCGCTGATGATCGCGGAGAAAACCTACAACACCGTGCATCCGCAATACGATGCGAGCCTGGTGCGAAATTTCCCGGATCATTTCCTTGGCCTGGAGTGGCCGAGCAAGAACGCGCTCTTCCTCGAGTTCAAGAAGCTCGCGGCCGGATCACCGATGGTGAATTTCGACCGGAACAATGTGCTCAAGGAGGCCGCGGCCGAAGCGAGCACCGTTCCCGGTTACCCCCAGGTGATGGAACGCGTCGCCTATATCGAAAATTACATGGCCGACCTGGGCCGCCGGTACGGCGCGCATTACATCGCCGGCTGGGTCAACATGGTGGATGCGCATTTCCTCTACTGGCTGGTCCGCCAGGCCAAGCCCAAGGTGATCGTCCAGACCGGGGTCAGCAACGGGCTCTCAAGCGCGTTCATGATGCTGGCGCTGGCTAAAAATGGGCCGGACGGAAAGCTCTACGTGATCGATCTTCCTGCGATCTTCAACCCGAAGGAGCCGAGTTGGACGGAAAAAGGCAAGGTCTATGGCGTGGTGATTCCGGAAGGCAAATCCTCCGGCTGGATCGGGGCCGACATGTATCGCGACCGCTTCGACGTCCAGGTCGGCGATGCCAAGGTGCTGCTGCCGCCGCTGATCGACCGGCTCGATTCGATCGACATGTTCTTCCACGATTCCGACCACAGCTACAATCACATGATCTTCGAGTTCGAACAGGCCGTGCGTAAGCTTCGGCCCGGTGGACTGATGGTGGCCGACGACATCGCGTGGAACGCGTCGCTGTGGGATTTCGCCGATGCGCGCAACGTTCCGAGCTACAATTATCGCGGAACCATGGGCGTCGCATTTTTCTGAGGAACAGCTTACGTTCGCCGCGAGCCGCGCGTCATCGTGCCCTTCGTGCTGGATTGCGCAGGTGCGCGATCAGTTTTGTGACGCCGGGAACCAAGCTGATCGCTTTGCGCCAGTCGAATGGCTCGCCGGGCATGACGCCCTCAGGAAGGTCAAGCGGAGTGGCGAACGGACGATCGCTGAGCTTCGCGATCGCAGCGCGGATCATGACTTCGTCGCAATCCAGAAACAACGGCCGGTAGCCATTGCAGTAGCAGAGCTTGTCAAAGAACTTGCGCGTATAGTTGATGAGCCCATGATCCTTAAGCGCGACCGGCACTTCGTGATACATGACACCGCGCTTGGCCGTGAAGTCATGGATCACGCGGAACGCATTGTCCTGGTTTGCGATGTGTTCGGTCGTCCCGGTATTCACCACCAGATCGAATGTCCCGCGCAGTTCGTCGGGGACGCTATCGCGATTGAGGTCGAGTGCGAGGCTGTTGCGGTGGCCTCCGAAATCGACGGTCCAATAGGAGAATCCAAGGGTGGTCCAGAAATCGCGTGACGGCGGCGCATGCTCGGTGAAATCGGCGCCTGTTGGGCTGCCCAGAAATGGACGCTCGCGCCCGAAGAGGCCGTAAAGCTCCGCCAGGAGATCCTCACGTTCCAACATCGTGTCGGAAATCTGCTGGGAACCAATCTCGATGACGCGCTGCGCCCCGTCGATCGCGCCGGACCGCTTGAGCTTGACGAAGTCGGTGAGAAATGCGGCTCCGAGACCCATGTCAGGCCACCGTAGCTCCCTCGTCAGTCGGCCGCAATGTTGAGCAGCACCCGGCCGGCATTGCCGCTGCGCACCACATCGAGCGCCGTGTTGATCTCGTCGAGCGGGAACTCGTGGGTGATGATCCCGTCAAACGAAAGCCGGCCAGCGCTGTTGAGGCGGATCAGGCGCGGGATGTCGACATGCGGAACCGCGTCTCCGCCATGCGAGCCGGTGAGCACCTTGTTGAAGTGGATCGGCAGCGTGTAGATCGTCACCTTCTCGCTCGGCACGCCGACCAGCACGCAGGTGCCGTCTGCGTGGGTGAGATCGTAGGCAAGCTCGATGACGGGCTTGGCGCCAGTCGTCTCGATCACTTTGTCGGGCCCCTTGGCGCCGACGATCTTGCGGATCTCGGCGGCCATGTCAGTGATCCGCGACGCGTTCAGGCAATGGGTAGCGCCACGCGTCTGTGCCATCTCGAGCTTGTTGTCGAGCAGGTCGACCGCCACGATCGGGTGCGCGCCCGCGAGTTGCGCAAATTGAACCACATTGAGGCCGACACCGCCGACGCCGAACACCACCACGGACTCGCCGATCTTCACGCCGGCGTCGTTGTTGATGACGCCGGCCGCGGTCGTCACCGCGCAGCCGAGCAGCGGTGCGACCTTCAGATCGTAATCAGGCGCGATCACCGTCATGCGGTTCTCGGAGATCACCGCGTAGTCGCTGAAGGTGGTGACCCAGCCGGCGTTGAGCTTCCGACCGCGCCATTTGTAGGCCGGCGGCTGGCATTGGATGCCCTGGCTCGGGCGCCAGTGCAGCACCACCGTATCGCCGGGCTTGACGTTGGTCACGCCGGGACCGGTCTCGATCACCGTGCCGGACGCTTCGTGACCGAGCAGGTGCGGCAGGAACTTGTCGGGACCCTTCGCCGCCGCGATCTCGTTGATCTGCGCCCCGCAGATCGTCGAATAGAGGATCTTCACCAGCACCTGGCCGACGCCGAGTTCCTCCGGCAGCGCGATCTCATCGACGATGAGCGGCTCGCGCGACTGCGCCAGGATCGCTGCCTTCGCTTTTTTTATTTGCATGCGTCGATTCCATCCGGGAGCAATCGCGCGGGACATGCCCGCGGATGACGAAGGGGCATCTTACTCGAAGTAAATGAACTCATAGTCCCCGGTATAGCCGAAATGCTCATAGAGCCAGATCCACTCCGACGTATGCAGGATCGACTCGGCGGTGAGCGCCCAACATTCGAGATTGAACTGCTCGAGTTCGTTCCGGTAGCCCTCGAGCATGATGTATTTGTTCTTGCCGACGCGCTCGATCTCGCTGACCGCGGTCTGCAGCTCGAACAGCTTCAGATTGTGCAGGCAGCCGAGCGAGATCACGAGGTCGAAGGCGTCGTCGCCGTAGGGATAGCGGTCCTGCGCCCGATAGCGTAACAGATAGGGCTTGATCTCGTCGCGGGCTTCACTGAGACCGTGATATGAGATGTCGAAGCCGGCGACCTGCAGGCCAGGCAGGATCTTCTTCATCTCGTAGAGCAGGAAGGCCTTGCCGCAGCCGACGTCGAGCACCTTCGAGCCGTTCTTGAGCCCGTAGATGTCGATGAGCGCCTGCGCGACCGGTTTCCAGCGGCCTTCAATGAATTTGTAGCCGCCGTAGCCGTAGCGGCGGTCCCCATCCCAGTAATCGAACTCGTACTCCTTCGCCTTGATCATGCAATGAACCTTGTCGTCGTTCATGCGGGCGAGGTAGTCGCGCTTGGTCGCCTTGTGCAGCGGCGTCACGATGTCGAGAAGTCGGCCCATCCAATGCCCCTTGAAGTGAAAATTCAGAATGACCTAGCGTGTAAGGGAAATCGACGCCCATACGGGCCTCTTTTCCACCGCAGCGATTTCGCTTGGCCAGGCACGGCCGGCAATCCGGCCGGTCCCGCGCGCTATTTGACGCGGCGGGTTTTAGCCATCTGACGCCGGTTTGACAAGCGTACCGCCAGCGTGGCGCGAGACGCATACCGCTTCAATGGCGGCAAGCTGCTATTTGCGCTCGTAGACATCCTCGAAGCGCACGATGTCGTCCTCGCCGAGATAGCTGCCGACCTGCACCTCGATCAGCTCGATCGGAATCTTGCCCGGGTTGGCCAGCCGATGCACGCCGCCGATCGGGATGTGGATCGATTCGTTCTCGTGGACGATGCTCACCGCGCCGTCGATGGTGACTTCGGCGGTGCCCTTGACGACGACCCAGTGCTCGGCGCGGTGATGATGCTTCTGCAGCGACAGCTTTTCCCCCGGCTTCACGACGATGCGCTTGACCTGATAACGCGCGCCCAGATCGATGCCCTGGTAATAACCCCAGGGACGGTAGATGCGGCGATGCTCGATGGCTTCGCGGCGGTTCTGGAACTTGAGCCGATCGACCAGCGTCTTCACGTCCTCGGTCTTGTTGCGCGCCGCGACCAGCACGGCATCGACCGTCGTGACCACCACGATGTCATCGAGCCCGATCACGGTCGTGAGCACGGTGTCATCGGAATGTACCAGGACGTTGCGCGCGTCGAGTATCTCCACCGGGCCGGCGGTGGCGTTGCCGGCCGCGTCGTGATCGAGCACGTCCCAGACCGCGCTCCAGCTCCCGAGATCGGTCCAGCCGAGATCGGCCGGCACGACGGCGGCCAGCTTGGTGCGTTCCATCACCGCATAGTCGATCGATTTCTTCGGGGCCTTCGCGAACGGCTCGGGTGCGAGCCGCAGGAAATCGAGGTCGCGCGTGCGGCCCGCGACGGCGGCTTTGGCGGCCTCCGCCATCGCCGGCTCGAAGCTCGCGATTTCGGCCAGCATCACGTCGGCGCGGAACAGGAAATTGCCGCTGTTCCAGAGGTAGTTCTCGCCGACATAGCGGGCCGCGACCACGGCGTCGGGCTTCTCGACGAAGGCCTCGACCTCGTGCGCCGCGCCGCCATCGAGCGGACGCCCCGGCCGGATGTAGCCGTAGTTGACCGCGGGATGATCAGGCTTGATGCCGAACGTGACGATGCGGCCCGCGCGCGCAGCGGTCGCCGCCGCCCGGCAGGCCTCGTGGAACTGTTCGGGCTTGCGCACGACGTGATCGGCGGCGAGCACAAGCACGATCGCCTGCGGGTCGCGCTCGGCGGCGAGTGCGGCAGCGACCGCGACCGCGGGGCCGGAATCGCGGCGCATCGGCTCCAGCACGATATCGGCCGCCACGCCCATCTCACGGAGCTGCTCGGCGACCACGAAGCGGAAGTCCTGATTGGTGATCACGATCGGGCGCGCGAACAGGTCCGCGGCGGCGACGCGGTCGAGCACCTGCTGGAAGGTTGATTTGCCCCCCACCAGCGGCGTGAACTGCTTCGGCATGCTCTCGCGCGACAGCGGCCACAACCGCGTGCCGGCGCCGCCGCACATCAGAACGGGAATCAGCAATTGGTCCATGATTTGCTGCAAATGAGAGCGCGGTCACCTTGGCATATCTGGATTCGCTGTATCAATACGGAGCCGCTCTCGCCAGTCCAAGTGCCGCCCTTTATAACGGGGCCATGCCGCATCTGCGCTCGCAATGCCTAAAATCCTTTATTTGATCACCGAAGACTGGTTCCTGGTCTCGCACTTCCTGCCGATGGCGCGTGCCGCGCGTGCCGCCGGCTTCGAGGTCGCGGTCGCGACTCGCGTGCAGGACCATGGCGCGCGAATTAGCGCCGAGGGAATCCGCATTATTCCGAGCGACGTCAAGCGACGTAGCCTCGGCCTGATGGAGGGGCTGAGCAATATCGCGCAGAGCTTTCGGATCATCCGCGCCGAGCGCCCCGATATCGTGCATTGCATCGCGTTGCGGCCGGTCGTGCTCGGCGGGCTGGCGGCGCGGATGGCAGGCGCGCACCGGCTGGTGCTCGCGCCGACCGGGCTTGGGCAGCTCTGGATTGCCGATGGATGGATCGTCGGCCTCGCGCGTTCGCTCGTGCGCCAGGTGATCGGATCGTGGCTGCGCGGGCCGCGGACGCACTACCTGTTCGAGAACCGCGAAGATCCGTGCGAATTTGGCCTCGACCCCGAAGGCGCGAATGTGACGATCGTCGGCGGGGCAGGGGTCAGGCCGGAGGATTTTCCGCCGGCGCCCGAGCCAGTCGCGCCGCCGGTCAAGGTCGCGGTCGTGGCCCGCATGATCGCCCCCAAGGGCATTGCCGAAGCGGTGGCGGCGACGCGGCGCGCGCGCTCTCTCGGCGCGAACGTCGAATTGCACCTGTTCGGCGATCCGGATCCGACCGACCGGCGCGCGATTACGGAGGCAACGCTGCGGCAATGGTCGGCAGAGCCTGGCATCCATTGGCATGGCCATACCACCAATGTCGCGCAGGTCTGGCGCGAGCATCACATCGCGATGTTCCTGTCCTGGTACCGCGAGGGCGTGCCGCGAACCCTGATCGAGGCGGCGGCGTCGGGCCGGCCGATCATCACCACCGACATGCCGGGCTGTCGCGACCTCGTGCGCGACGGGAAGGAGGGCCTGCTGGTTTCGCCGCGCGACGTCGAGGCCGCTGCGGCTGCGATCGTAAAGCTTGTTGGCGATCCGGCGTTGCGGGCGCGGCTCGGGGCCGCTGGCCATGCACGCTTTCGCGCCGGCTATACCGAAGCGGCGGTGCGGAACGCCGTCAGCGGCGTTTATCAATCGCTGCTGCGGTTATCCTAGGCGGGAATACCCCGGCTTTACGGCGCCCGGCGCTTGATCTGCCCCGGTTTGGCATTTAAGTGCGAAGGGTTCGCCCCGGCATTCGGCGCGGCTTGCGTCCACCCAAACGGTGATCCCATGGCCCTCACGCTCCCCGACCTCGGCGTCAAGCTGTTCACCGACGGCGCTGACAAGGCGCAAATCCTGGACATGGCCGAGAATCGCTGGATTGCGGGTTTCACCACCAATCCGTCGCTGCTCAAGAAGGCCGGGGTGAGCGATTACGAGAGCTACGCCCGCGATCTGGTCAAGGCGGTGCCGGATCGGCACATTTCATTCGAGGTGATTTCCGATGACATCCCCGAGATGGTCGCGCAGGCTCGGCTGATCGCGCGCTGGGGATCGAACGTCCACGCCAAGCTGCCGGTGTCGACCACGCGCGGTGAGGTGTTGTTCGAGGCGGTGCGCACGCTGTCGCGCGAGGGCGTGAAGGTCAACATGACGGCGATCTTCACGGCCGATCAGGCTGCGCGCGCGATCGACGCGCTTGCCGGACACGCGCCGGCCTGCGTCTCGGTCTTCGCCGGGCGCCTCGCCGACCTCGGCATCGACTATCGCCCGATCATGCGGGACGCGATCGCGCGTGCGCGCCAGACTGCGAATGTCGAAATCATCTGGGCTTCGACGCGGGAGGCGTTCAACGTCGTCGAGGCGGACGAGATGGGTTGCCACATCATCACTGCGCCGGCGGACGTGCTCAAGAAGCTGCCGGCGCTCGGCAGCAAGACCGGTGCAGAGCTTTCGCTCGACGCGGTCAAGGCATTCCGCGAGGACGCGCTCGCCGCGGGTCTGACGCTCGCGGCTCCTGGGATTTCGCACGCCGCCGAGTGAGCGTCACGCTCAGCATCCTCCGACCGGCCCAAGCGAGCGCTTGCGCCCCTCCAGCCTGAACGCCAGGAATTGCCGCAGCGACGTCGGACCGGTGGCAACGTAGAACGGGCCGACATACTTGACGTTCGCGAAATAGGGCGACAGGCGTGCCGCGGTCCCGCAGCGGGTGATGAACAAGATCGGCTCGGGCGACGCGTCGGTCAGCGCGCGCGTGAGCTCGAACTGATGGTCGGGGACCGGTCCGCGCTGCCACGCCAGCACCTGCTCCGGCTGGTCGCGCCAGTAATAGACCATCGATGCCACATCCTCGCGCAGATCGCCGGTGATGGTGCGCGCGCCTTCCTGCCGGGCCAGGCGGCCTGCGGTCTCCCCGAGCTCACGCCAGCCGAGCGTACGATTGTAGACGTCGCCCTTGGCCGGCCACGGGAGGTGAATCCGCGTGGCGAGCGGATCGCCGATCAGCAGCGCGACTTGCGGGATGAGGCCGAGCGAGAGACTGAGCGCGATCCATTTCCACGCCCGCCAGCGCACCAGCAGCGCAATGGCGAGGATGGTCGCAGAGATGAAGGCCGGCGCAGCCCAGTTGGCCAGCGCGCGGGTGATGAAGCCGACGCCGATCACCAGCGCCAGCGGCGGGATTGCGAAGGCGAGCAGCAGCCGGTCGGCGCGGGTCAAGGTCGGAGAGGCGATGCGCACGAACGCGACCAGGAGGACGGCAAAAAGGACCGGGCCGACCACAGCGAACTGCGCCAGAATGAATTCAAAGCCTTTGCGTGCGTCGAACACTGCGCCGCCGCCCTGGATGTTGTCGCCGGTGTGCCGGAAGGTCGCGAGACCGTTGTCGAGGTTCCAGACGATGTTCGGCGTCGCGATCGCTGCTGCGATCAGGAGCGCGAGCCAGGGGCCCGGCGTGCGCAGGAGCTTGCGCGCATCCGGATCGAGCCACGCCGCGAGCGCCACCCCCAGCACGAAGTAGATCATCGCGTATTTGGCCATGAGGCCGAGGCCGAACGCGAGGCCGAGCACGATCGACCAGCGCGCGCTGCCTCCGGTCACGAGCTTCACATAGGCGAGGAGCGCGAGCGTCCAGAAGAACAGGAGCGGCACATCGGTCGAGATGATGCGCGCGGAGAATGCGGTTCCGGTCGCAAGCCCGATCGACAGGGCGGCGAGGCACGCCACCTGCCGGTCGTAGAGCCGGCGCGCGACCGCATAGACCAGAAGCGCCGTCCCGAAATAGAGGATGGGCGCGGGCGCCCGGATGCAGGCTTCGGAGCTGCCGCAGACTTGCTCGGCCGCCGCGATCACCCATGCCAGCAGCGGCGGCTTCGAGAAGTAGCCGAACGCCAGTTCCCGCGACCACGCCCAGTACTGGGATTCGTCGAAGAACAGGTCGACGGTCGAATACTTCAGGCCGATTAGGCGGATGGTAGTGACGATCGCCAATACTGCTACGGTCAGGCCAAGCCCGAGCGCGGGCATGAACCGGCTGGCGGCCTGCGGGGGCCAGGGGGTCGTGCGGTGCAGCATGCGCCGGCGACCATGGACCAGCCAGGGAGTCCCGGCAAGGGCGTGATCGCCAGCGGGGAACCGCCGACGGCGCTCCGCTGGCGTCCCAGTTTCGCTGCAACGCTTTGATAAGAAACGTGTTTCCTTTTGCACAGGAACTGTTCGCCAGCGCCATGCGGGCGTGCTAGGGAGGGCAAAGGCCTCGCCCGAGGCACGCTAGGGGGAATGCATAACATCATGGTGCAATCCGCGACAGGCGATGCGGACCGGCCGCTCCGTGTGGGAGTGGTGGGCGTCGGCGTCATGGGCAGCAACCACGCGCGGGTGTTCGCGGATGTGCCGGGCGTGAAGCTCGTCGGCGTCGCCGATCCCGATCCCAAGCGGCGCGACATGGTCGCCTCCGCACTTGCCTGTGCCGGACACAGCGATGTGGACGACCTCCTATTGGAGGGGGTTGACGCCGTCACGATCGCCGCCCCGACGCACCTGCATCAGGACTTGTCGCTCGCCTGCATCCGCCGCGGCGTCCATGTCCTGGTCGAGAAGCCGATCGCGTCCTCGGTGCAGGAAGGCCGTGCGATCATCGCTGCGGCCCGTCGCGCCGGCGTCACGCTCATGGTCGGCCACGTCGAGCGCTTCAATCCGGCGGTCGAAACCGTCAAAGAGGCGATCCGCGGCGAAGACATTCTCTCGATCTCGATCACCCGGGTCGGCCCATTCCCGCCGCGCATGTCGAGCGTGGGCGTGGTGATCGATCTCGCCGTGCACGACATCGACCTGATCCGCTGGTTCACCGATTCCGAGATCGTGGAAATCCAGCCGCAGATCTCCAGCGCGATCGCGGAGCGCGAGGACATCGCGCTGCTGCAGTTCCGGACCGAGTCCGGCGTGCTGGCGCAGGTCAACACCAACTGGCTGACCCCGTTCAAGGCGCGCAATGTCACGATCGCGACGCCCAAGAAATACATCATGGGCGACCTGCTGACCGGTCAGGTTACCGAATGCTTCGGTTTCCAGGCCGACGGTAGCTACTCGATGCGCCACCTTTCGGTCCGCTACGCCGAGCCTTTGCGCAGCGAGCTGCAGGCCTTCGTCGCGGCGATCCGCAGCGGCACCCCCCCAGCGGTCACCGGCGAGGAAGGTGTCGCCAGCCTTGAAATCGCCATCCGCTGCCTCGAAAGCCACGCCGCCAGTACGGCAGCGCGCCGGCAAGGCCAACGCCGGCTGACCGGCTGACCTTTCGCGTACTCTGCCATTCCGTGAGCATGATGAATCAGCACGCCCGCGTCGATCCCGCGCCGATACCGTTCATCGATCTTGCCGCCCAGCGCCGCCGCCTTGGCCGCGTCATCGACGACGCCGTCGCGCGCGTGCTCGGCCACTGCCAGTTCATCATGGGGCCGGAAGTGTTCGCGCTTGAAGCCGAGCTCGCGGCCTTCTGCGGTGCGCGCCATGCCATCACCTGCGGGAGCGGCACCGACGCGCTGCTGCTGCCGCTGATGGCGAAGGGCGTGGGCCCCGGTGACGCGATCATCTGCCCGACCTTCACGTTCTCCGCGACGGCGGAAGTGGTGGTGCTTGCCGGCGCGACTCCGGTGTTTGCCGATGTCGACCCGGAAACCTTCAACATCGATCCGCAGAGCCTCACGCGGGCGATCGCCGCGGCGCGCAAAGCCGGACTGAAGCCGAAGGGCATCGTCCCGGTCGATCTGTTCGGCCAGCCCGCGGACTACGATGCCATCATGCCCATCGCCATCGCCGAGAACCTGTTCGTTCTCGACGATGCCGCGCAAGCGTTCGGCGCCGTCTATCGGAACCGCCGGCTCGGGACTTACGGCGATGCGACGGCAACGAGCTTCTTTCCCGCCAAGCCGCTCGGCTGCTATGGCGACGGCGGCGCGGTCTTTACCGACGACGACGAACTCGCCACCATCATGCGGAGCCTGCGGGTGCACGGGCAAGGTACCGACAAGTACGACTGCGTGCGCATTGGCATCAACGGCCGGTTCGATACGATCCAGGCAGCAGTGCTGATCGAGAAGCTGAAAATCTTTCCCGAGGAGATCGATGCGCGTGACCGCATCGCGCGACGCTACAATGCCGAGCTTGCCGGCGTCGTCACCGTTCCCCGGGTGCGCGCCGACCGGACCTCGGTCTGGGCGCAGTATACGATCCGGCTTCCGGCGGGACGCCGCGCCGCCTTCGCGAGCGCACTGCGGGTGCAGGGTATCCCGTCTGCCGTTTATTATCCGCTGCCGGTGCACACCCAGGAAGCATACCGCCGCTTCCCGGTCGCCGAGGGCGGTCTGCCCGTAAGCGAACAGCTCGCCGCAGAAGTGATCAGCCTGCCGATGCACCCCTACCTCGACGAGCCGACGCAGGACCGCATCGTCGCCGCCGTCTGCGGCGCGCTGGGGCAGTGAAGGGAAGAGCGGCGACGCTCGACCATCCTTCGAGGCGGCACGGACACGGCTGATGATCGGGCGCATCTTCACCGTCGGCGGCTTGACGCTCCTCTCGCGCCTCACCGGCTTTCTGCGCGACATGGTGCTGGCGGCGGTGCTCGGCGCCGGGCCGATCGCGGATGCCTTCTTCGTCGCGCTGCGTCTGCCTAATCATTTCCGCTCGATCTTTGCCGAGGGCGCGTTCAACTCCGCCTTCATTCCGGCCTATGCCCGCATTCGTACCGCGGGCGGTCCTGAGCCGGCGCGGCTGTTTGCCGATCACGTCTTCACGCTGCTGCTGGCGAGCCAGGTCGTGCTGCTCGCGCTGGCGCTGCTGTTCACGCCGGCGCTGGTGTCGCTGCTGGCGCCGGGCCTGGCGAAGGATCCGGTGCGGTACGCCTATGCGGTCGAGCTCACGCGCATCACCTTCCCCTATCTTCTCCTGGTGACGCTGGTGACGCTCTATGGCGGCATCCTCAACGCGTTGCACCGTTTCGCCGCCGCCGCGGCCGCGCCGATCTTCCTCAATCTGGCGATGATTACGACGCTCTCGTTCGCGTATCTGTTCCCGAGCGCCGGGCACGCGGCGGCCTGGGGCGTACTGATCGCGGGCGTGCTGGAACTGCTCCTGGTCGGCGGCGCTGCATTGCGTGCGCATGCGCTCGCGCTGTTCTGCTGGCCGACGTGGAATGAGGATCTCCGGCGCTTCTTCCGGGCGCTCGGGCCGGCGACGGTCGGCTCGGCCGGCCTGCAGATCGCGCTGTTCGCCGACACCTTCATCGCGAGCTTCCTCGCCACCGGCGCGCTCTCGGCGCTCTACTATGCCGACCGGATCGCGCAACTCCCGATCGGCGTGATCGGCATCGCCGTCGGCACCGTGCTGCTCCCGGAAATGACGCGCCGCATCGCCGTGAAAGACGAGAGCGGCGCTCGCCACGCCCAGAACCGCGCGATCGAGTTGACGCTGCTGCTGTCGATCCCGTGCTTCGTCGCCTTCACGCTCGTTCCGGAACTGATCATGCGCGCGCTGTTCATGCGTGGCGCCTTCACCCCCGCGGCGGCGCACGCGGCGGGACAGACGTTGGCAGCGTACGCGCTCGGGCTTTTCCCGTTCGTACTGACGCGCAGCGCAACCGCGCCGTTCTTCGCCCGCGGCGACACTGCGACGCCGGTCAAGGCCTCGCTGACCGGAGTGGCGGTCAACGTCATGTTCAAGGTCATGCTGATGACGTCGCTGGCGCAGGTCGGCCTCGCGTTCGCGACCGCCATTGGGGCCTGGATCAACTTCGGGCTGCTGGTGTTCTTCGCCGCGCAGCGCGGGCTGTTGTTCTTCGATGCGGAGCTGCGCAGCGCGGCGTTGCGGCTCGGAGTGGCTGGCCTCGTCCTCGCGATCGCGCTCGGCGCTTGCCAACTCCTGGCCGCGCGCTGGGAGCTCGGCGATGTCACGACACTGGCGCTGCTCGTCGGCGTCGGTGGCGTGGTCTATGGCGGGATGACGCTGGCGCTGTTCGGCCGCCGCTGGCTCGCCGTCATGCGCCGCCGGCCGGTGAAGCCATAATCAGTCGCGCGCGGCGCGCTCGTTCGGCACGACCGCGACGCGCTGGCGGACGCCGGCGCGCAGGATTTCAACTTCGATCGTGCGCCCGATCTTGTCGCTTGCGAGCAGGCGGATGAGATCGTCTGCGCCGCCGACGATGGCGCCGTCGAGCGCGAGGAGGATGTCGCCGGCGACGATGCCGGCCTGGCCTGCGGGGCCTTGCGGGTCCGCCGAGGCGACCATCACGGCGCGCTCCTGCGTGATCCCGGCCGCCAATAACAAGCGGCGCGGTATAGAGGTCTGCTGCGCGGCGATCCCGATGAAGGCGCGCCGCACCCGCCCGTGCCGGACCAGTTCGCCGAGCACGAAATTCGCGGTATTGGCGGCGACCGCGAAGCAGATGCCCTGCGCCCCCGAGATCACGGCGGTGTTGATGCCAACGACCTCGCCGCGTGACGATACCAGCGGCCCGCCCGAATTGCCGGGATTGAGCGCTGCGTCGGTCTGGATGATGTCGTCGATCAGGCGGCCCGAGCGCGACCGCAGCGAGCGGCCGAGCGCCGAGATCACGCCGGTGGTGACGGTCAATTCGAAGCCGAGCGGATTGCCGATCGCGATCACGAGCTGGCCGCGCTTGAGGCGCTTGGAATCGCCGAGCGTCGCGGCCGGCACCGTGAGCGCGTCGTCGATCCGTACCAGCGCGAGGTCGGTATCGGGATCATCGCCGACGACGCGAGCCACGAGGATGCGCCCGTCGATGGTCGCGACATTGACCCGCGTCGCGCCGTGGATGACGTGGCTGTTGGTGAGGACCAGGCCATCCGGCGCCACAATCACTCCGGAACCGGTGCCGCCATGGCGGTCGTCGCGCGAGCGAACGTCGAGGCGAACCACCGCCGGGCCGACGCGGTCCACCACGTCGATGACGGCGCGCGAATAGGCATCAAGCAGCGCCTGGTCGTCAGCGGGGACGGGCGTGGGGTCTAGATCGTGAGCGTGAGGGCGGACGAGCATCACTATGCCTAGAAATGTGGCGCGCCTCGCAAAGCGGCATGGCGGCTTCGCAGCGCGCGGGGTGGACGGAAAACTCAATGTCAGATATGGGGATGAGGCCGAAGCGCGAAAAGAGTAGGGCGGCCGATCACATCGGCGCGACCCTGATGCGTCGGCCAATTCGCCCCTATATACCCTACCGTGCCTACCGTGCCGGTCCTGGCTGAAACGGGGAATTATGCCGCTTCTCATTGGACATCGTATCGCTCTACTCGCCGTGCTGGTATTGGCGCTCGCTGGATGCGGCCAAGCTCCGCGCCAGCAGCAGGCGGCCGCGCCGCCGGCTGTGACCGTGTCCAAGCCGGTCAAACGCACGATCGTCGATCAGGACGAATATGTCGGCCGCTTCGTGGCGGTGAATTCGGTCGAGGTGCGCGCCCACGTCTCCGGGTATCTCGATGCGGTGCATTTCACCGATGGGCAGATTGTCAAGAAGGACGACCTCCTCTTCACGATCGACCAGCGGCCGTTCCAGAACACGCTCGACCAGGCCCGAGCCAATCTCGATCAGGCGAAATCGAACGTTGTATTCACCGAAGCCGATTACACGCGCGCCCAGCAGCTCACGCGTGACAAGACCATCACCGACCAGGCCTTCGAGCAGCGTCGCCAAGCCTACCGCAGCGCTCAAGCCTCGGTCGCAGCGAACGAGGCGGCGGTGCGGCAGGCGGAACTCGATATGCAGTTCACCGAGTTGCGCGCTCCCATCGCCGGCCGCATCGGCGACCGGCGAGTGACGCCGGGCAATCTTGTCACCGGTGGCACCGGCGGCACAACCACGCTGCTCGCCACGATCGTCTCGACCGATCCAATCCGATTTGAGTTCACCTTCGACGAAGCCTCGTTCCTCCGCTACGAGCGCCTCAGCAGGGGACATCTCGCCATCACCAACACCGAAGATGCGCTGCCGGTACGGCTCAAGCTGCTTGACGAGCGCGATTTCATCCATGTCGGCCGCATGGATTTCGTCGACAACGTGATCGATAAGGGCACCGGCACGATTCGCGGCCGTGCGCAGTTCGCCAATTCGGATGGTCTGTTCCTGCCCGGCATGTTCGCGCGCGCCGAGGTCCCGGGCTCGGCGCCGTACGAGGCACTGCTCATCCCCGATGCCGCGATTAGCAGCGAACAGGCGCGCAAATTCGTGCTTGTGGTCAACCAGGACAACACCGCCGTCCAGAAATATGTCACGCTCGGCCAGGTCGTCGATGGCTTACGCGTGATCAAGGACGGCGTTGCGGCCGACGATCAAGTCGTCGTCAAAGGGCTGATGCACGCTCGGCCTGGGGCGAAGGTTACCCCGCAGGACCAAGACGGTGCCCCGCAGGCAGCGGGCGATCAGGCAAAGAACAACTGACGGGCGCCAGTAATGCGGATTTCGCATTTCTTCATTGACCGTCCGATCTTCGCGTCGGTGCTGTCGATTGTGTTTGTGATCCTCGGCGCGGTGGCGTTCTTCCGGCTTCCGATCGCACAGTACCCGGACATCGCGCCGCCGACCATCAACGTCACGGGTCAATATCCCGGTGCGACCGCCGAGGTGGTGGCCTCGACCGTGGTTGCCCCGATCGAGGAGCAGATCAATGGCGTCGAGAACATGCTCTATGTGTCCTCGAATGCCACCGCCGATGGTCGCTTCTCGATTGCAGTGACCTTCGACATCGGCGTCAACCTCGACATTGCACAAGTGCAGGTGCAGAACCGGGTCGCCATCGCCCAGCCGCGGCTTCCGGCGGAAGTTCGCAACATCGGCGTGACGGTTACCAAAGCATCCCCCGACCTGATGATGGTCGTGCACCTCTTTTCGCCCGACAAGACGCGTGACACGCTGTTCATCTCGAATTTCGCCACGCTTGAAGTCAAGGACCCGCTCACGCGCATCGACGGCGTGGGTTCAATCACCGCGTTCGGCAGCCGCGATTACTCGATGCGCGTCTGGCTCGATCCCGACCGGCTGCAATCGCTCGGCCTTACCGCCACCGACGTCACGCTCGCGCTGGCCGGCCAGAACGTCCAGGTCGCCTCGGGGACACTCAATCAGCCGCCAGTTGAGCAGCAGGGAGCGTTCCAGGTTGCGGTGCAGACGTTGGGGCGCCTCGCTGATCCCGCCCAGTTCGGCAACATCATCGTCAAGCAGACATCGACCGCCGTGGTGCGGCTGCGCGACGTCGCCACGGTCGAGTTGGCAGCGCTCGATTATGGGACCAATTCCTATCTCGACCTCGATCCGGCGGTCGCGCTCGCCATCTTCCAGCGGCCGGGATCGAATGCGCTTTCGACCGCCAACACGATCCGCGCCACCATGGAGCAACTCGCACCGCGCTTTCCCGCTGGGGTGAAGTACACCATCGTCTATGACCCGACCCGGTTCATCCAGCAGTCGGTCGACGCCGTACAGGAGACCATCCTCGAAGCGATCGGGCTCGTCGTGTTGGTGGTGATCCTGTTCCTGCAGACATGGCGCGCCGCCATCATTCCGCTGATCGCGATCCCGGTATCGCTTGTCGGCACGTTCTTCTTCATGGCGCTGTTCGGCTTCACGCTCAATAACCTCACGCTGTTCGGTCTTGTGCTTGCCGTCGGCATCGTCGTCGACGACGCGATCGTCGTGGTCGAAAATGTTGAGCGCAACATCGAGAATGGACTTTCTCCGCGCGAGGCGGCACACCGCAGCATGGACGAAGTCGGCGCCGCGCTGATTGCGATCGCGCTGGTGCTGTTCGCAGTGTTTGTCCCTTCGGGCTTCATCACCGGAATTTCCGGGCAGTTCTATCGGCAATTTGCGCTCACGATCGCCGGCGCGACCGCGATTTCGCTGCTGGTTTCGCTCACCCTCTCGCCCGCGCTCTGCGCCTTGCTGCTGCGCTCACACCAGCAGGCCGCGCCGGCGTGGTGGGCGCGGCCGGCGCGTTCCTTCTTCCGCGGCTTCAATCGTGGCTTCGAGGGATTGGCGAGAGGCTACGGCTGGCTTGCGACGCACATCGTGCGTCTCGCGGTGGTCATGCTGCTCGTCTATGCGGGTATTCTCGCCTTTGGTCTCAATGAGTTCCGCAAGACACCGATCGGCTTCATCCCCGCGGTCGATCGCGGCTATCTGGTCATCGTCGTACAGCTTCCGCCGGGTGCGTCGCTCGCACGCACCGATGCCGTCAATCGTCGTGCGGTGGAAATTGCGCTTAAAACGCCGGGAATATCAGGGGCGGTCGATTTCGTCGGCTTCAATGGGGCTACCTTCACCAACGCGCCGAATTCGGCCGCCATTTTTGTGGTGCTCGATGATTTCGAGAAGCGCGCCAAGGATCCGGACCAATCGGCGGGCGCGCTCACCCGCATCCTGTTCCAGAAGCTCCAATCCATCCAGGAGGCGGGAATCTTCGTGGTGCAGCCGCCGCCGGTGCAGGGCATCGGCAATGCGGGCGGCTTCCGGATGATGGTTGAGGACCGTGTGGGACGGGGCGCGGAAGCGCTGCGCGCCGCGACCGTCGATATGATGGTGAAGGCGAACCAGACCCCAGGCCTGACGCAGGTCTTCACTCTGTTTGAAACTTCGACCCCGCAGCTCTATCTCGATATCGACCGCACTAAGGCGCAGCTTCTGGGCATCAATGTGCCCGACGTGTTCGCGGCGCTGCAGATCTATATCGGCTCCTCCTACGTCAACGACTTCAACCTGTTCGGCCGCACTTTCCGGGTGACGGCGCAGGCGGAAAGCGACCGTCGCATCGACCCCAGAGATGTGCTCAACATCCGCGTGCGCAATAATAGTGGCGGGACCGTGCCGCTTGCCTCCTTCACCACCGTGCGTGACATTTCCGGACCCTATCGGGTGCCGCGCTACAATCTCTATCCGGCCGCCGAGCTCGACGGCGCCGCCGCTCCGGGCTTTTCGCAGGGGCAAGCGATCGCGATCATGGAGCAACTCGCCAAACAGACGCTGCCCGACGGTTTTGCCTACGAGTGGACGACTCTCGCCTTCCAGCAACTGCGTGCTGGTAACACGGCGACATTCGCCTTCGTGCTAGCGGTGGTGTTCGTTTTTCTGGTGCTCGCGGCTCAGTTCGAGAGCCTGACGTTGCCGCTCGCCGTGATCCTGATCGTGCCGATGTGCCTGGTTGCCTCGATCGTCGGCGTGGTGCTGCGCGGGCAGGACAATAATATCCTCACGCAAGTCGGCTTTATCGTGCTGATTGCACTCGCTGCCAAGAACGCGATCCTGATCGTCGAATTCGCCAAGCAGCTCGAGGATCAGGGCCGCGACCGCTTCGCGGCGGCGGTTGAGGCCGCGCACTTACGGTTGCGGCCGATCCTGATGACCTCGTTCGCATTCATCTTCGGCGTAGTGCCGCTGGTCTGGGCGATCGGCGCCGGTGCCGAGCTGCGGCAGACGCTGGGCACGGCGGTGTTCTCCGGAATGATCGGCGTGACGTTGTTCGGGCTGCTGTTCACGCCGGCCTTTTACGTGATCAGCCGCTGGGTCGCGGCGCGCGCCAGCCGGCGCAAGATCACTCCGCCCGCCCCAGTTCAGCCTGCCGAGTGATGATTTCGACGGGCAGGACGGTCGGTTCTTGATCTGGATCATCTCCCATGCGCGCTACGATGAGCTAGTTGGATAGCCATGCAAATAGTGAGCGTGACTTCGCGCATTTTGTTGTGCTCCTCGCTATCATCGTTCCGAGGATGCGCCCTCCAGTCGCTGAACTGCGGCGCCTGCATAAGGTATTCCTATGCCGCCATCGAAATTCGGCGTTGGTCAGCCGGTGACGCGCAAGGAGGATGACGTCCTCCTGCGCGGCGGCGGACGATACGTCGCTGATCATGCGCCGGCGGGCCTGCTGCAGGGCGTCGTCGTGCGGTCGCCACATGCACATGCGCGATTCCGCATCGTCGACGCATCGAAGGCGCGGGCGATGCCGGGCGTCCTGCTCGTCCTGACCGCGGACGACACCGCGGAGCTTGGTGATCTTCCCTGCCAGGGCGAGGTGCCGGACGCAAAGGTCGTCGCGCCGCCCTATCCGGTGCTCGCGCGCGAGGAGGTGCGTCACGTCGGCGATGCGGTGGCCTTCGTCGTGGCGGATACGCTCGATCGTGCGCGCGACGCAGCGGAGGCGATCGTGATCGAGTGGCAGCCGATGACGCACATCATCGGCGCAGTCGCGGCGCTTTCACCGGGGGCGCCGCTGGTGTGGCCGAACGCGCGCAGCAATCTGGTGTTCGAAACTTCGCTCGGCGATGCCCAGCAGACGGCGCAAGCTTTCGCCAAGGCGGCGCGCGTCGTGTCGCTGACACTGGTCAACCAGCGGCTGGTCGCCAATTATCTGGATACGCGCGGCGTGATCGCCGAATACGATCGTCGTGCCGATCACCTGACGCTGACGCTCAGCAGCCAGGGCAGCCACATCGTGCGCGATGTGCTCTGCACGAGCGTGCTGAAAATCCCGCCGGAGAAGATGCGGGTTGTGACACCCGACGTCGGCGGCGGTTTCGGCACCAAGCTCTTTCCCTATCGCGAATATGCGCTCGCGGCGGTCGCGGCGCGCCGTCTCGCGCGGCCGGTGAAATGGGTGTGCGATCGCAGCGAGCATTTTCTCGCGGATGCCCAGGGGCGCGACAACATCACCACCGCCAAGCTTGCGCTCGATGCGACCGGGCGCTTTCTCGCGCTCGATATCGATCTCGTCGCCGACATGGGCGCGTATCTGTCGCTGTTCGCGCCGTACATTCCCTTTATCGGCGCCGGTATGTCGCCTGGCGTCTACGACATTCCGGCCTGCCACGTGCGGGTGCGCGGGGTGTTCACCAATACGGTGCCGGTCGATGCCTACCGCGGCGCCGGACGGCCGGAGGCGGCCTACGTGATCGAGCGGCTGGTCGATGCCGCCGCGCGTGAGCTCGCTCTGGCGCCGGAAGTACTGCGGCGCAAGAACTTCATCACGCCCCGCGCGATGCCTTACACCACGGCGACCGGCAAGACCTACGACGGTGGCGAATTCGCCGCTCATCTCACGCGCGCCCAGGAGATCGCGGACTGGGCCGGGTTCAAACGCCGGCTCGCGGCGTCGAAGCGTGCGGGACGTCTGCGCGGCGTCGGGCTTGCGACCTACATCGAGGCCTGCGGCAGCAATGGGCCGGATACCGCGCGCGTGCGGCTCGACCCCGATGGCGGCATCACCGTCCTCATCGGCACGCAATCAACCGGGCAGGGCCATGCGACGGCCTATGCCCAGATCATCGCCGACCGGTTGGCGCTCGAGTCCGACCATGTGCGCGTCGTGCAGGGCGACACCGAGCTGATCGCAACCGGTGCCGGCACCGCCGGATCGAGCTCGATCTCGTGCGGAGGTGCGTCGCTCGACGTCGCCGCGAAGAAGCTCGCCGACAATCTCAAGCAGCTCGCGAGCGACGCGCTGGAAGCGGCCGGCAGCGATCTTGAACTCGACAATGGCAAGGTGAGGGTCGTCGGCACCGATCGTGCGGTCTCATTCGTCGATCTGGCGCGGCGGCCCGATGCGGCGAAGAAGCTCGCGACCGAGCATGCGTTCACACCGGAGGCCGCGACCTACCCGAACGGCACTCATATTGCCGAAGTCGAGGTCGATTCCGACACCGGAGCGACCCAGATCGTCAATTACGTGGTGGTCGATGACTTCGGCGTGACGTTCAATCCAATGCTGCTGGCCGGGCAGGTGCACGGCGGCACCGTGCAGGGAATCGGCCAGGCGCTGATGGAACACGCGGTCTACGACGCCGATTCCGGGCAGCTTGTGAACGCGAGCTTGCAGGACTACGCGCTGCCCCGCGCGGAAGACGTGCCGGCCTTTGTGTTCGAAACGCACAACGTGCCGTGTCGGACCAATCCGCTCGGCGTCAAAGGGGCGGGCGAGGCCGGCGCCATCGGCTCCTGCCCGGCGGTGATCAATGCGCTGCTTGACGCGCTCTGGCGCGCTTATCGGATCCGCCACATCGACATGCCGGCGACGCCGGAACGCGTGTGGATGGCGATCACGGAAGGCAAGCGCCTCCATACGCTGTGAACTGATCGTGGATGAGCGCCACGACGCACCGTCGCCCCCGCGAAAGCGGGGACGACCGAAATCCAGCCGCCGCGGACTCCGATTACTTCGGCGTTTGGTTTACTTCACCACTTGGCCGCGGATCTCGCCGCCGCGGTTGGCGGCGGTGTGAACGTTGACGTACCAGTGGCCGGCCTGAAGGTCGGTGGCTTGGGCGTCGGTCAACGTGGCTGTTCCCTTAGCCGGGCTGGCCGGATTGTTGCCGATCAGGACGACGACGCCGGCGTTCTTTCCCGCTTCGGCCGGGCCGTGGAAGTGCGCGGCGGTCGCGGGGCCGGTCAATCCGTCGAATGTGACGGTCCAAGTCAGAACCTTGGTCGCGGTGTCATAGCTGACGTCCGCGCTTCCGGTTCCCGTGCTGGCGTTCGCCGGCACTTCGTTCTTGGCGCTCATCGGGATTTTGTAGGTGATGGTCTCGGCGAACGCCGAAGCGGTGCCGAGCAGGGTCACGAGCGAAAGTCCGATCAGTCCGCGGGCGATAGTGACTTGCATCGAGTTGTCCTCCCTTGTGTGGTCTGGTGTTGGTCTCACCAGCGAAAACCCCGATGCGGCATCGATTGTTCGAAGGCCGCAACGGCGCTTGCGCGTCTCGCAAGGCGACGGCGCTTGCGCCATTATAGTCGGCTTGCCATGACGGTAATAGCGGTCGGACGAGGTTCGAGAGGAGAGGGGGCGGTGCTTGGCAGGCGGATCGGTCGCGCCCAGCGGACGGCACGGCAATGAACGTGGTCAAAGCCGTCCTGCTCAAGGTCGCCTCGGCGCTGCTGTTCGCGGTGATGTCGGTGCTGGTGCGCTATCTCGGTGATCGCTACCCGGTCGGGCAGGTCGTGTTCTTCCGCTCGGCCTTCGCCATCCTCCCAGTGGTGATCATCTATGCCTGGCGGCGCGAGTTGGAGGCGGCCGTGCGTACTGGCCAGCCGTTGCGGCACATCGGCCGCGGCGCGACCGCGGTCGGGGCGATGTTCTGCAACTTCTCCTCCCTTGCCCGGTTGCCGGTGGTGGACGCGACGGCGATCTCGTTCGTGTCGCCGCTGATCACGGTGGCGCTCTCTGCGCTCATCCTCAAGGAGCGGGTGCGGATTTATCGCTGGTCCGCGGTCATCGTCGGATTTTGCGGCGTGCTGGTGATGCTGGCTCCGCATCTCGACGTGGGCCGGTCAGCCGCCTCGACCGCAGGCGCGGTCGGAGCGATGCTCGGGCTCACCGGCGCTTTCTTCAGCGCCGGCTCGACGATCCAGACGCGGGCGCTGACGCGCAGCGAAACGACCTCCTCGATCGTGCTCTATTTCTCGATCATCTGCGCGCTCGCCGGCCTTTGCACCTGGCCGTTCGGTTGGATCGCGCCGACCGGGGGCGAACTCACCGCCCTGATCGTGATCGGAATCTGCGGCGGCCTTGCCCACATTCTGCTGACCGAGAGCTACCGCCATGCGCCAGCTTCGCTGGTCGCGCCGTTCGACTACACCTCGATGCTGTGGGCGCTGATTTTGGGCTTCCTGGTCTTCGGCGAGGTGCCGAGCGTGCTGGTGTTCGTCGGCGCCGGCATCATCACGGGCGCCGGCCTGTTCGTTATCTGGCGCGAGCGCCAGCTTGCCTTGCAGCGCGTCCGCGCCGCGTAAAGGCCACCATCGGGGTCGTAGTACCGTTGCCTGGGCGTTCCCGGCTGGCGCGCCGCACGCTCCCTGCGCTATCATCAGCTCAAGGAAGCAAAGGGAGGAACGCATGCGTCGCACGATGGCTGCGGGCGTGGGATTGCTTGGTTTGGCGCTGACCGGTGCAGGGGCGATCGCGCAGGAGGCGCCCAACGCCGAGGCGACGGCGTGTCCGGCTCCATTGGGCGAGATCGCCACCTGCTACACCACCAGGCTCGCGACCGGCGCTTACCTGCTGGCGGCGAAGCCGAAGAATTGGAACGGACACCTGGTCGTGTTCGCCCACGGCGGGCCGCAACTCGCGCCGATGCCCGCCACCTACAGCCAGCCCGACCTGATCAAATATTCGATCTGGGTGCGGCTGGGCTACGCCTGGATCGCGACCAGCTATCGGCGCGAGGGCTACGGTGTGAAGATGGCGGCGGAGGACACCGACCAGGCGCGCAAATTCTTCATCGAGCACATCGGCAAACCGCAACGAACCATTCTGCATGGCGCCTCGTACGGTGGCTTGGTCAGCGCCAAGCTGCTCGAGACTTACGCCAAGAACGCCGACGGCAGCTCCAACTACGACGGTGCGTTGCTCAACAGCGGCTTGGTCACGGGCGCGACGCACGGCTATGAGTTTCGGGTCGATCTGCGCGTCGTCTATCAGTATTACTGCAAAAATTTGCCGCGTCCGGACGAGCCACAATATCCGCCCTGGATGGGCCTTCCCGCTGACTCGAAGTTGACGCTGAAGGGGCTCGAAGCGCTCGTCGACGAGTGCACCGGAATCCTCAAGCCGGCGAACGAGCGCACCGAGCAGCAGAAGCAGAACTTGGCGAACATCACCAAAGTGATCGGCATTCCCGGGCCGCTGCTGTTCCGTCACATGCAGTCGTCGACTCTGCTGTTCCGCGGCATCGTGCAGACGATCGCCGGCGGCCGCAATCCGTTCACGAATGTAGGCGTGCACTACAAGGGTTCGAGCGACGATGAGGCGCTCAACCGGGGCGTCGAGCGGTTCGCCGCCGACCCCGCCGCCTATGCGCTGCTCAAGGCCGATGGCGAGCCGAACGGCACGCTGCCGGTGCCGATGGTGTCGCTGCATTCGATCAACGATCCGCAAGTGGTCGTCGAATCGCAATCGGTGTATCGCGATGCCGTGAACGCCGCCGGCAATGGTGATCGTCTGGTGCAGGCCTTTACCGACGAAGCGGCGCACACCGGGCAAAGCGCGCCGGAATTGGCGGCCGCGATCGGCGCCTTGTCGGACTGGATCGAGAAGGGCCAGAAGCCGACCCCGCAATCGATCGCGGACCGTTGCCAGCAATCGCGCACCGCCTATCCGGGGCCGTGCCGCTACCACCCTGATTTCGTACCGAAGGCTTTCAGCACGCGGTTCTACCCACGCGAGACGGCGTCGCGCTAAAGCCACCGGCCGCTCATTCCCGCGCAAGCTGCAACCGGGAATCCAGGGCCGCTTAACTTGGCGCGGCTACGCTTCTCGGGGACGAACGCCGAGCGTGATTCTTGTAGACGAAACAGGCGTTAGCGAGGCTTTGAAGCCGTCCCGAATGCTTTGAACGTGATGATGGTACGGGTGTCCTGGATGCCCGCGATCGTCTGCACCTTCTCGTTCACGAAATGGCCGATGTCGGTCTTCTCCTCGACGTAGAACTTGACCAGCAGATCGAAGTCCCCGGCGGTCGAGTAGATCTCGGAGGCGATCTCGGCATCGGCGAGCTTGTTCGCCACCTCGTAGGATTTTCCGAGCTGGCATTTGATCTGGACGAAGAAGGGGATCATGCGCGTCTCCGTGCCGTGGGCGGCGACAGGAGCGCAATCCAGCAAAAACCCGCAGGCGTGGCAAGCTCTTGCGCCAGGGTTCGTTTGGCGGTTGGGGCCGGCTGCGGTATTGTCACAGGCGAGACCCATCAAACCCCGACGCGGATTGAAATGCCTGCGAAGATGAACCGTTCTACCCTGCTCGATCTACGGCTCTATGCCTTGATCGACCCCGAGCACACCAACGGGCGCGATGCCGTCGAACTGGCCTGGCTGGTCGCGGCGGGCGGTGCGACGCTGGTGCAGTTGCGGGACAAGCGTGGCGAGACCCGCGCGATGGTCGAGGAGGCGCGCGCGCTCCAGGATACGCTCAAGAATTTCCGCGTGCCTTTGCTGATCAATGATCGGGTCGACGTCGCGCTCGCGGCCGGGGCGGACGGCGTGCATGTCGGGCAGGACGACATGGCGGTCGAGGACGCGCGGCGGCTGCTCGGCCCCGACGCCGTCATCGGGCTCTCGATCAAGACCGAGGTGCAGGCGGAGGCCGCACCGGTCGAGCTCCTCGATTACGTCGGGATCGGCGGCGTGTTTGCGACGACGTCGAAGGACAATCCCGACCCGCCGATCGGCGTGGCCGGGCTCGGGCGCATCGTCGAAGTCTTTCGCCGGCGCGCGCCGAAGCTGCCGCTCTGCGGCATCGCCGGCATCGATCGCAGCAACGCCGGCGCGGTGATCGCCGCCGGTGCCGACGGCGTCGCGGTGATCTCGGTGCTTTCGCTCGATCCCAATCCGGCTGATCCGGCGCGCGAGCTGCGCGGCATCATCGACGGGGAGCTCGCCAAGCGGGTCACGGCATGACCGCGATCGCGGCCACCATCGCCGGGTCGGATTCCAGTGGCGGCGCGGGCATCCAGGCCGATCTGAAGACGTTCGCCGCACTCGGTGTCTACGGCGCCTCCGTCATCACCGCGCTGACCGCGCAGAACACGATGGGCGTCGCTGCCATCCACGACGTGCCGCCGGCGTTCATTACCGCGCAGATGGATGCGGTGTTCTCCGACCTCGCCATCAGAGCCGTGAAAATCGGGATGCTGTCGCAGCGCGCCGCGATCGAAGCGGTGGCGGCGGGCCTCGACCGCTGGCGGCAGACGCAGGTCGTGCTCGATCCGGTGCTGATCTCGTCGTCCGGGCAGCGCCTGCTCGCGGCCGATGCGATCGACGTGCTCAAGCGCGTGTTGATTCCGCGCGCGCGTGTGCTCACCCCGAATTTGCCGGAAGCGGCCGCGCTGCTCGAGCTTTCGCCCGCGGAGAGCGAGGCGGAGATGGAGCAACAGGCGCAGCAACTGCTCGCGCTCGGCCCAGACACAATCGTGCTCAAGGGCGGACATGGCAAAGGCGCCAGCAGCGTCGACCTGGTGGTTGATCGCAACGGGACCGTATCCCTTTCGTTTGATCGTATCGCGACCAAGAACAATCACGGCACGGGCTGTACCTTTTCGGCCGCGCTCGCAGCGGGTCTCGCTAAAGGAATTTCGGCGCGGGAAGCGGCGCGCGACGCCAAGCGTTACGTTCACCAGGCACTCGCCAATGCTGATCGCCTCATAGTCGGCAGCGGCCATGGCCCACTGCATCACTTTCACGACTGGTGGTAAGCGCACACGGCGCAATCGTCGTCCCCACGAAAGCGGCGACCCATACCCTCCGTGTATGAGTTTCGACTCGATCGTGCCACAATGCGAGGAAATGGCATGGGTCTCCGCTTTCGCGGGAACGATCAGGTGCCAGTCAACGATCCGCCAAGGGAGGAACGACAATGCGACGGAGATGCTTCGTTATCGCGTCGTGCATGCTCGCCGCGGGAATTGCGATCGGCGGAGGCTTTGCTTACGCCGACGACGTCCTCAAAGTAGCGGTGCCGCAACGCGGCGCGTGGGACGCCGGTCTTGCCGAGCTAGGCCAGCGCGGCGGCATCTTCAAGAAGCATGGGCTCACCCTCGATATCCTCTACACGCAGGGAGGGCCGGAATCGATCCAGGCTTTGATCGCGGGCTCGATTGACATCGCCACCGCCTCCGGCGTGTCGGCCGCGCTCGGAACCTATGCGAAGGGCGCGCCGATCCGGATCATCGGCAGCGAGATCATCGGCTCGCCTGACCTCTATTGGTACGTTGTCGCCAATTCGCCGGTCCGCAAGATCGAGGACATGAACGGCAAAACGGTCGCCTATTCGCTGACCGGCTCGTCAAGCCACGCCGGGCTGTTGGCGCTGATGGCGCAGTACAAGCTGACGGCCAAGCCGACCTCGACCGGGAGCATCACGGCGACCTTCACGCAGACGATGACCGGGCAGGTGGACGTCGGATTCTCCGCGATCCCGTTCTCGCTCGACGCGGTCGAGGACGGAAAGATCCGGATCATCGCCACCGGCAGTGATGTCGCCAGCCTCAAGAGCCGCACCGGGCGCGTGAACCTCACCAACGTGAACACGCTGAAGAACCGTCCTGATGTGATCCAGCGCTTCCATGTCGCCTACAAGGAGGCGATCGACTGGCTCTATTCCGACCCCGCTGCGCTCAAGCACTTCAGCGATTATTCCGGATTGCCGGAGAAAGTGGTGGCCAAAGTGCGTGGTCTGCTGCCGAAGGAAGCGATGGCGCCGGATCGCATCGTCGGGATAGACCAGATCATCGCCGAGTTGGTGAGCTTGAAGTTCCTATCCACGCCGCTGACCGCGGATCAGATCAGGGAAGCGGTGCAAATTCCGAAGTGATCTGAATGCCGGCTGGCGCGGTGCGACACAGCGGATTCACCTTGACGATCCGGGCGCAAACCTGGGTATTAGGCGCTCAACGAACTGCATCGCCGATCGGAGCGTCACGCCATGGATCTTGGGATCGCCGGCCGCAAAGCCATCGTCTGCGCCTCGAGCCGCGGCCTCGGCCGCGGCTGTGCGCGCGCGCTCGCCGAAGCCGGCTGTGAAGTCGTCATCAATGGGCGCGATCCGAAGACGGTCGAGGCGACGGCGGAGGAACTGTATCGCGCGACCGGCGCGAAGATCATCGCCGTGGCCGCCGACGTTGCCTCGCGCGAGGGCCAGGATGCGCTGTTCCAAGCCTGTCCCGAGCCGGACATCCTGGTCAACAACAATGCCGGGCCGCCGCCGCGCGATTTCCGCGAGCTCAATCGCGAGCAAATCCTGGAGGGCGTGACCGCCAACATGGTGGTGGCGATCGAGCTCGTCCAGCGCGCGATCGAGCCGATGATCCGCCGCCGCTTCGGTCGCATCGTCAACATCACCTCGGGCACGGTGAAGCTGCCGCAGGCGGGGCTCGATCTCTCGTCCGGTGCACGCGGCGGCCTGACGATCTTCCTTGCCGGCATCGGTCGGCAGATCGTCGCCAACAACGTGACGATCAACAATCTCCTGCCCGGTGCGTTCGAGACCGATCGGTTGAAAACCGTGCTCGGCGCGGCGGCCAAGCGCAAAGGCGGGACCTACGAAGACGCTAAGGCCGAGCGCATCGCGAGCATCCCGGCCAAGCGGCTCGGCGAGACCGCGGAGTTCGGCGCGACCTGTGCTTTTCTCTGCTCGGCGCACGCGGGTTTTATCACCGGGCAGAACATCCTGATCGATGGCGGCGCGTTCCCGGGATCGCTTTAGAACCGCAAGCGCCTCACAGCATCGAGTAGCCGGTCCAGCGGCCGAGCGTGACAACGGCGATCCAGGCCATCAGGGAGATCGCGCCGGCGAGCTTGCCCGCGAGCGGCACGGCCGCATCGCGATCCCAGCGCGACACGCCGCGATAGGTGATGAACTGAAAGATCAGCATGTTCAATCCGGCCAGCGCCATCAAGGCGAACTTCCAACGAAAAGATTCATTGCCGAAATATTTGACCGGCTGCGTGGTGAACATCAGCGCGCCGGTTATGGTGGAGACCAGGAACGCGCCCCAGGTCCACGGCAGCACCTCGTCGCAGAGGTCGGTGACGGCCCAGCCTCGCGACGTCAGGCCGAGCAGGCGCAGATCGACGATCGCGATCATACTCACGACCATCGTGATCGCGATGAGGTGAAGCATCTCGAACGCACCAAAGGCCCAGACCGATTGCGACATGAAGATCGACAGTGGGGTCGATTCCAGCCACTTCAGAAACTCCACGACCGATTGCAAGTTTGCCCCCGTTTTGTATCGGCCCGGTTCACGCACTCAGATCGGCAGCAGGCTCGCGATCCAGCGGCCGCGCCCGGCCATCGTCACCGCCACCCAGAGCACCAGCGTTGAGACCACGAACATCCGGGCTTGGGCGCGCTGCCCCGGCGCGCCATCCCACGCGACGCTGTTTCGCCGCAGCGCCACCTCGAACGCGATCGTTCCCGCCACTGCGACCGCCATGATCAGCATTTTCACTTGGAACGTACCGTTGAGCGCGCGCCGCGGCTCGCCGATCAGCATGAAGATCCCTGTCGCCGTCGACAGGATGAGCCCGGCCCAGATCCACGGCACGAAGCGCCGCGTCCGCTGCGCCAAGGTCGGCGCGCCCGTTACGCCGAAGATGCGCAGTGCAATCATCACGACCGAGGACAACACCATCCCGATCGAGAGGATGTGCAGCGTCTGCAGCAAGGGAATGATCCAGCCGGTCTGCCGGATCATCCGGCTCAACGGCAGGCTCGCGAGCCACAGGGTCAGGTCTCTCATTGCCACGCGCCCAAGGGGTTCGAGAAAATTCAGGAGCAGTACACCCGCGATCGAGATTGCGCAGGGATGATGCGCGGCGCCGGCGTGCGGCCGGCGATCTCGAGCAGCAGCTTGGTGCGCGTTGCTTCCTTGAACTGGCTGCGCTCACGAATTGCGACTACGAACGAGCCGGGTCCGCCGATCACGCAATCCTCGTAATAGACGTCGAGGTTTTGGATATCGGTCGCGTAGCGCCGGTTGAGCATGATCGGTAGGCCGTTGATGGAGATACCTGCCGCCAGCACCTGATCGCGCATCAGCGTCACCGGCGGCCCCATGTTGTTGGTGCCGTCGCCGGAAATGTCGATGACTCGGCGTATGCCATTATAGCCGCTGGCGTCGAACAGGGGCTTTGCGAACTGCAATGCGCCGTAGATCGAGGTGCGTGGGGCGCGCCGATACGGCGCCTTCATGAGTTCGCCGGCGAAGGCATCGGCGGTCTCAGGGCCGTCGATCACCCGCCAGGGCACGAGGACTTTCTGATCGTAGAGCCCGGCCCACTCGAAATAGGTCACCGCCACTTTGCCATGCATGCTGCCATGCAGGCCGGTGAGAAATTCGCGCGAGGTGATGCCGGTGATGTAGCCCTCGCGCTGCAGCGCCTGCTCTTCCGGGTCCATGGAATTGGACACGTCGACGCCGAGCACGAGTTCGGTGTCGACCGGAATGGCATTCGGGCGATTGTCGATCAACTTCGAGCCGAAGGTCGGCGCCGCGCGTCCGCCCTCCCAACCCGCCAGTATCATGGCCGCGGCCGCGCCCATGGCCATGATCGAGATCAGCGACGCATGCACGCGCATTCGCCCCTCCTGATTTGCGTCATGGTGACACGGCCGATGGGCAAGCGGAAGCTGGCGCGGCACGAAATCATGCGTGGTCCGAGCCGCTTATCATCGCCGCTCCCAGCTCGGGCGAACCGCAGAAGCGCCCCCGCATGCGTTGTGTTGGACGGGCAGAATGTTTAGCGTTTGGCACAATCGATAAATGGGAGGGTGCCATGGCTGGCAAGAAAATTGGCGCGACGGCGCTCGTGATCGGTCTGCTGGGACTGCTGGCATTTTCGGCGAGCACGGCGCAGGCGCAGGACTGGCCGCAGCGGCCGGTCCGGTTCATCATCCCGTTCGGGCCCGGCGCCGGCGCCGACATCGGCGCGCGGCTGATCCAGGAAAAGCTGTCGCAGCGCTGGGGCAAGCCGGTCGTGATCGAGAACCGGCCGGGCGGTGACAGCATTGTCGCGATCCAGGCCGTGCTGTCCGCCAACGACGATCACACCTTCCTGTGGAGCCCGGCCGGAAACTTCACGGTCCATCCGTTTCAATACAAGAAACTGCCCTACGACCCCAATGACATCGTGCCGATCGCCCGGTTCTCCGCCACTATCCTCGGCGTCGGCGTGCCGGCCTCGATGAAGATCAGCAACCTCGCCGACTTCGTGAAGCGCGCCCGCGCTGAGCCCGGAAAGCTCAACTCGGCCGCGGTCCCGGGCATCACTGAACTCGCGTTCGACTATTTTGCGCACACCGCCGGATTGAAACTGGAAAAGGTGCCCTATCGCGACATCGTGCAGGCCGCGACCGACGTCGGCGAAGGGCGCCTGAACGTCTATTCGTCCTCCTACGCCATCCTGCGGCCGCAACGCGAAGCCGGCAGGCTCACAGTGCTGGCCCAGATGGGGCACAACCGCGCGCCCAGCCTTCCAGATATTCCGACCGCAGCCGAAGAGGGCTTCCCTTCGCTTGAAATGGAAGGTCTCGTCGGGCTGTTCGGGAGCAAGGCGGTGTCACCGGAGCTGCGCGAGCGCATCGGCGCGGATATCGTCGCCGTGTCCGACGACAAGATGGTCGAGGATCGGCTCAAGGCGACGGCGCAGGCTCCCGTGCGCGGCGGAGCGAAAGAATTCACCGCCGACATCGAACGCCAGCGTGCGCAGATCGCGAAAATCGCCAAGGCGCTGGACCTGCAGCCGACGCGGTGAGCCGCTCACGCGGAAAGCGTTTGGTTATTCCCCGGTCGTCCCGGGGGCGACGGAGAGCGTTTCAACCCGATTGTACAAGTCAACTCGTCACCCGATACTCTCCGGAAATTGTTCATCCTCGAACACCGTGATCACCGGCGGCTCGCCGCTGAGCCCGAGCTCCTGCCAACGCGCGACTACGTTCTCGTAGGCGTCCTTGGAGAGCTTGGTGCGCTTCGAAAACGACTTGATGAAGCGATAATCCATGCAGGCGTTGATCAGGCACTTCGAGCCCCACGGCCGGATCTCCGGAGGGTTGAGGCTCGGGTCGAGATAGGTGCTCCAGGTCTCGCGCAGGATGTCGATCGACTGCGCCGGACGCGAGCGCGTCGCCATCGCCCACAGCAGCTGGTTGACGTTGGTCGGATCGACATCGTCGTCGACCACGATCACGTATTTCCCGAAATAAGCGCCGGCCGTGCACTGCGCGGCGAGCGCCATCACCTGCGATGCGTGGCCGGCGTACATCTGCCTGATCGAGACGACGGTGATGCCCCAGCCCGCGGCTTCCGGGATCGACCACACGCCCTGGATGCCGGGGACGCCGAGCTTTTGCAGGTCGGCCCAGATGCCCGCGGAGCGCAGCGCCGCCCAGAACAGGCCGGCTTCGTTCGCGGCGCCATCGGCCATCAGCGCGCAGGTCAGCGTCGGGTTGTCGCGATAGCGCACCCGCTCGACCCGCATATAGGGGGTCGCGCCGCTCGGCCGGCCGTAATAGCCGGTGAACTCGCCGAACGGCCCTTCGGCGAAAGTCTCGTCGGGATAAAGGAAGCCTTCCAGGATGATCTCGGCGCGCGCCGGTAGCGGCAGGCCGGTGAGATCGCTGGTGAATACTTCGATCGGCGCGCCGTTGATCCCAGAGTAATAGTCGTATTCGCACTCGGTCTTCGGCAGGCTGGTCGCCGCGACGAGGAACAGCAGCGGATCGATGCCGTAGGCCGCCGCAATCGGCATCGGCTTGCCGAGCTTCCACCATTTTTCGCGGTCGATGGTGGCGTCCTTGCCGGGCGAGGTGTAGACGCCGACCTCGCGCGGGCCTTTGATCATCATGCGATAGGTACCGACATTGATGCGGCCGGTTTCAGGGCACTTCGTCACCACCGCGTCGCCGGTGCCGAGATATTTGCCGCCGTCGAGCGGCCACATCCGCTGCGCCGGGAACATGCGGATGTCGATCGCCTCGCCTTCGACGATGTTCTGGTTGCAGATCGCCCGCTCAGGCGGGACTTCCTGCGGCGGCATCTTGCGGCCGAGCTTCTGCTGCAGCGCCCGTACCGCCTTGAGCGGATGATCGACGGGCGCTTCGCCGATCATCAGGCAGAAGCGCGAGAGATTGCAGCCGATCATGTTGTAGAGCGCCTTGTGGCCAGGATGGCCCTTGATGTTCTCGAACAAAAGCGCCGGCGACTTCTGGCTGCCGACCAGATAGGTAATGGTCGCAGCTTCGAGATCGGGATCGACCTCCGCGGTGATGCGCTTGAGCTCGCCGAGCGCTTCGACTTTTTCCAGCCAGGCGTCGAGATCGCTGGCGTTGGCGGCGCGCGCGGGCGACTTGGTGTCGGACTTTACAAGCGCTTCATCGCTGCTGTTCGCGCTGATCGTAACGCTCATGTCCATGTCGGTTCTCCCGTCGATGTCGTCGATGCGTGATCTTTAGCAGGGAATGTCATCCCGGACGGCCCACCGGGCCTAGATCCCGGACGCGCGAAGCGTGCTGCAAGAGGGTCCCGGCTCTCGCTTCGCTCGGCCGGGACGACAACTCTAACACAATCGCGCAGGGTTTCAGTGCCCGGTCGCGATCGCGGCGACCTCGGCGGCATCCTCGGGCGGCTGCTGGCCGCGCCAGACGATGTGCAGGTCCGGACGTACGAGCAGCAAATCGAAGCCATAGAGTTCGCGCGCGATCTGGTCCGGAACGTCGAACACCGCGACTGGCGCGCCGTAAGAGCGTAGCGCGCCTTCGAGCCCCGCCATGTCAGCCTTGCTGCGACCGAACTTCAGGATCGTGAAACCCTCGGGGATGCGGTCGTGCAGCGCACTGCCGTCATCGAGCCAGACATGCGGTAGCCGCGCCCCCGGCCAGGTCGTTGGCTGATAGTCGCGGAAAAGATGCTCGGGACCGCCCGGGATATCGCAGATTACCGGCGAGTCGACGTAGCGGTAACCGAGCTCGGCGCCGATCATCTCGTTGCTCTTGCGCTGCTCGGTATCGGCGACGGCGACGAGAACATCGCGCGTCTTTTTTCCCTCCGGCGTGTGGTCGCGAATGTTCGGCCGCCACATCGAGCGCCATTTGCGCCGTCCGACCGTCGCGTAGCGCGATGCGCCGACGTTGCGCTCGCCGATCTGCCGGCGCTCGATCTCGTAGGACCGCAACAGGTTCGGCCCGCCCCAGCCGGCCAGCGTTGCCGCGAGCTTCCACGACAGGTCGATGGCGTCGCCGACGCCGGAATTCATCCCAAGCCCACCGGTCGGGATCACGAGATGAGCGGCGTCGCCGGCGAGGAACACGCGCCCGTGCTGATAGCGCTCGGCGAGCAGCAGGTTCTGCCGCCACGGGCTGCAGGACAGCATCTCGTACCGCACCGGAATCCCGACCGTCTGTTCGAATTTCGGCTTCATGGCCGCCTCGGACTCGACGATCGAATGCAGCGTCCAATGGCGAGTCGAATCCTGCATGATCAGTTGCGTGGCCTTGTCGTCGGCGACGTGATAGTGGCGGCCTTTGCCGGGGCCGTTGCCGATCGGCAGGCGCTCGAACAACTCGTCGCAGCGATAGAGCGCTTGCCATAGCTGGAGCATATTGCCTTCGCCGGAGAGCTTGATGCCGAGCTCTTTGCGTACCGGGCTCGCGCCGCCGTCGCAGCCGACGAGATAAGCGGCGCGGATGTCCTGCGTTGCGTTGCCGTGCGTCTTGATCGTAGCGGTCACGCCGCCAGCGTCCTGCTTGAGTGACAGGAACTCGCAGCCGAAGCGCACCTCGACGCTCGGCAGACTCTCGGCGATCGATTTGAGCAGGGGTTCAAGCGTGTACTGAGAGATGAGCTGATATGGTTCGAGCGGCGCGGTGCCGTCATTGGTCGCGCGGGTCTCGGCTTTGGCTTGCTCGACCGACGGGAACGGGTGGCGCAGCAGTGCCGGCTCGTTCATCGCGAGCACGATGTAGACATCCATCGGGCAGTCGGCGCGCAAGCCCGCCGCGCGTATTTTCTCGACCAGGCCCATGCGGCGATAGATTTCCATCGTCCGCGCGTTCGCCCGCTCCATCTTCGGAAGGAACGCGGGCGCCTCCTTCTGCTCGACGATCACGCAGCGGACGCCGCGGCGGCCAAGATCGATCGCGAGAGTGAGACCGGTGGGACCGGCGCCGACGATGAGGACATCCGGGTTCATGTCGCTGCTGTCCCGTTGGCAGGAGCCCGGTCGTTGTCATCCCGGCCGAGCGAAGCGAGAGCCGGGACCCAACGCGCAGCATGCTCGGCGGGTGCTGACGAATTCTGAGCTTGCCGCGTGTCGGGTCCCGGAGCGACCCTGCGGGTCGTCCGGGATGACAGCATCGGACTCACGAGGCGGAGGAAACGCCGCTCACCCGCCGTTCTTGGCGCGCGCTTCCTCGATCAGCTTGAGGATACGGGGCGGCGACATCGGCAGCGATTGCGGACGGATGCCGATGCAGGCGCCGATCGCGTTTGCGATCGCCGCCATGGTCGGCACCACGGGCACTTCACCGACGCCGCGCAGGCCGTACGGATGCTTCGGATTCGGGACCTCGACGATCTCGGTGCCGATCATCGGCACGTCGGAGGCGACCGGCATGCGGTAGTCGAGGAAGCTCGCGTTCTGCATGCGACCGTCGGGGCCGTAGTAATATTCCTCATTGAGCGCCCAGCCGATGCCCTGCACCGCGCCGCCCTGATATTGGCCCTCCACCTGCAGCGGATGGATCGCCTTGCCGGCGTCTTCGACCACGGTGTAGCGCTTGATATCGACGCGGCCGGTCTCTTTGTCGACTTCGACGTCGACGATGTGCAGGCCGAACCCCGGGCCGGCGCCGGTCACGTTCATCTCGGAGTGGCCGGCGATCGCGCCATGAGTGGCGGTGGTCTTCGATGCGATCTGCGCGATCGAGAGCGGCTCGAAGGTGCCGACATTCGAGCTGGCCGGCCGGCAATGGCCGTCTTCGAACATCACCGCGTCCTCGGGCACGCCCCAGATGCCGGCCGCGCGCTTGCAGAGTTCGCCGATCGCCTTCCTTGCGGAATCGACGATAATCATGCCGGTGGAATAGGTCGTGCGGCTGCCGGCGGTGACGCGGTTGAAGCCGAGCGAATGCGTGTCGGCCATCACCGCGCGCACCTTGTCGACCGGAATGCCGAGTTCCTCCGCCGCCATCATGCTGATGGAGATGCGGGAGCCCGCGACATCGGTGGTGCCGAGGATGAGGGTCACCGAGCCGTCGGGTGCGATGTTGAGCGTGCCGGTGGTCTCGCCGCCGCGGTTGAACCAGAAGCCGGCGGCGACGCCGCGGCCCTGGCCGGGTGGCACCGGCGAGCGGTAGTGATCGCAGGCCTTCGCGGCTTGCAGCGTCTCGACGAAGCCGATCGGCCCGAAGGTCTCGCCGTAGATGGTCTTGTAACCTTCGGTCGCCGCGTTCTTGAGGCGCAGGTCGATCGGGTCCATGCCGATCTTGCGCGCCAGTTCATCGATCACGCCTTCGACGCCGAACACCACCTGCGGCACGCACGGTGCGCGGAACGAATTCACCTTCGGCCGGTTCGAAACGACCTCGTAGGAGACCGTCTTCACGTTCTTGAGAGCATAGCGCGTGAACATCGCCTGCGGCGCGTTCGAGAACATTGAGCCGGTGAACGCGCCGGTCTGGAAGATCAGTTCCGCTTCCGCGGCGGTGATGGTGCCGTCCTTCTTCACGCCCATCTTGGTGCGCGAACGCGTGCCCGACACCGGGCCGGTGGCGCGGAACACTTCGTTGCGGGTGAGCGTGATCTTCACCGGGCGCTTGGCCTTGCGCGATAGCTGGATCGCCACCGGCTCGGCGTAGAAGCCGGTCTTGCCGCCGAAGCCGCCGCCCATTTCTGACTGCTGCACGCGGATCTTCGCAGCGTCGATCTTGAGGATATCGGAGAGCCGGTCACGAAACACCCACGGCCCCTGCGTGCAGCACCACAGCTCGATCTGGCCGTCCTCGGTCGCGGTCGCAACGCATCCCTGCGGCTCGATGTAGCCCTGATGCATCGGCTTGGTATCGAACTCGCGCTCGACGATCACGTCGGCTTCGGCAAAACCCTTCTCGACGTCGCCCATGGCGAGGTCGAGCCGCTCGACCACGTTGGTCTGCTGGTCGGCGCCTTTGATGCCCTTGGTGCGGATGTGCTCGTGCAGCACCGGCGCAGTCGGCTGCATGGCCTCGACCGGGTCGATGACGTGCGGCAGCACCTCGTAGTCGACCTTGATCAGCTTGAGCGCCTGCTTGGCGATCGATTCGCTGGTCGCCGCCACCGCCGCCACCGGGTGGCCGTCATAGAGCGCCTTCTCACGCGCCATCGCGTTGCGCGACATGTCGCCGCCGGGCGTGCCCGGCTTGGTCTCGGGGAAATCGTCGCGGGTGACGACGGCCTTCACGCCGGGGAGCTTCTCCGCCGCGGAGATGTCGATCGAGCGGATCCGCGCATGCGCGTGCGGGCTGCGCAGGATCTTTCCCACCAGCATGCCCGGGAGGAACAGGTCGGCGCCGAACTTGGCGCGCCCGGTCACCTTGTCGATGCCGTCGTGCTTGACCGGCGAGGTGCCGACGATCTTGAGCTTCTTGTCAGGTGAAAAGCCGCTCTTCTCCAGGATGGTGGTCATCGCGGGTCTCCTCTCATCTCCTTGGCCGCAGCCTGAACGGAGCGGATGATCTTGTCGTAACCGGTACAGCGGCAGAGATTGCCGGCGAGCCAGTAGCGGATTTCAGTTTCGGTCGGATTGGGATTGCGCTCGAGTAGCGCGCGCGCGGCGATCAGAATGCCGGGCGTACAGATGCCGCATTGCAGGCCATTGAGCTCGAGGAAGTTGCGCTGCAAAGGATGCAGCTCGGCGCCCTTCGCCATGCCCTCGATGGTGTCGATCTCGGCGCCATCGGTCTCGACCGCGAGCACGAGGCAGGAGCAGACCATGACGCCGTCGACGATCACGGTGCAGGCGCCGCAGTCGCCGGTGGCGCAGCCTTCCTTGGTGCCGCTGAGCATGAGCTCATCGCGCAGCACATCGAGAAGCGACTGTTGCGGCTCGCATAGGAACTCGTACTCGTCGCCGTTGACGGTGGTGGTGACGTGGTGTTTCTTGCTCATCTAGTTCAACCTTGCCCGTTCGAGCGCCTGCAGCGCGGTGCGTTTCGCCAGCACGCCCGCTACCTTGATCCGATACTCTTTTGTGCCGCGCTTGTCGTCGATCGGACGGCAGGCCGCGCTCGCAGCCGCTGCAAGCTTGTCCAAAGCGGCCTCGTCGAGCTTCGTCCCGATGAGCGCGTCGGCAGCTTCCTTCACCAGCAGTACGGTCGGCGCGACCGCCCCGAGCGCCACGCGCGCCGCGGTGCAGGTGCCGCCGTTGTCGAGCGTGAGGCTGATGCCGACCCCGACCACGGCGATGTCCATCTCGGTACGCGGTGTGAACCGCTGATAGGCGTCGCCCGAGTGCGCCGGCCGCGGCGGGAAGAAAAACGAGACGATCAACTCGTCCTTGGCCAGCGAGGTTTTGCCGGGGCCGACCGGAATCTTCTCGACCGGCACTTCGCGCACGCCGTTGGTGCCGATGACGCGCGCGATCGCGCCGGCGGCGATCAGGGCCGGCACGCTGTCGGCCGCTGGCGAGGCGTTGCAGAGGTTGCCGCCGATCGAGGCGCGGCCCTTGACCTGGATCGAGCCGATGAGCTTCACGCCGTCGATCACGCCCGGCCACGTCTTGGCGAACGCGGCATGGCCGACGATCTCCATGCCCGGCACCGCGGCGCCGATCCGAAAGCCGCCGTTCTCGGCCGCGATCTGCCGGGTTTCCGGGATTTTCTTGATGTCGACCAGGAGCTTTGGCTCGATCAGGTCGGTTTCCATCTGCACGATGACGTCGGTGCCGCCGGCCAATATCTTGGCCTGCCCGCTGGCGCCGGCGAGCAGCGCAACCGCCGCCTGCAGCGTTTCCGGAGCTTCGTATCTCAGACCTTCCATCATCCTCCCCAATTCTCGATTTCGGAGCTGGGCCATCATGTCCGGAATTGGTCGCGAGGCCAAGCGGTTCGGTTTAGCGATGCGGATTCGGGGCTGTCATCCCGGCCGAGCGAAGCGAGCGCCGGGACCAACGAGCCACAAGTCCGGAGCTCTGATTACACGCCGGCGCACGCGGCGACCCGGACCGCCCTGCGGGCGACCGGGATGACAACGCCACGGCGAGGGTGAGCACGGTGCACAGCTACGGCGTATCTGATAGAGAGGGCGGAGATCGCCTCACCTGACCGCGCGAAGGATCTTCATGGCGGATTTGCTGATCGAGAATGGCATCGTCATCACCATGGACCCGCAGCGGCGCGTCCTGGAGGATACCTCGGTCGCGATCGAGAACGGCCGGATCATTGAGGTGGGGCCGGCGGGCGAAGTCCGATCCCGCCACCAGGCCGCCAAGACTATCAACGCCAAACGCAAGGCCGTGCTCCCGGGCATGGTCGACCTCCACGCCCACATGGGCGGCGCGCTGATCAAGACGATCGGCGAGGGGCTCGACGCCGTCGCGCTGGCGCAACATGCTGGAATTCCTGCTCTCGCACGCGACCTCGCTCGACTGGTGGCGGGTGGAGACGCGCCTCAATGCGCTGGAGCGGGTCAAGTTCGGCGTCACCTGCATCTACACCCAGCTCGGCGGCAACGGCACCCGCACCGACGACGCGTGCTACACCCAGGTCGTCGCCGAGGAACTGGAGCACGTCGGTCTGCGCACCCGCATCGGGCTCGCGCCGGCGCGTCCGCCGTGGCCGCGGCCGTTCTCCTATTGGGAGAATGGCAAGCGCGAAGAGCGCCGCGTTTCGTTCGAGGAGGTGATCGACACCTGCGACCGCATCCTCACGCAGCACCGGAGCAAGCCCGGCAAAGTGGTCGACTACTGCATGGGCCTCTCGCGGCTCGGTAACCGCAACCCGCACGACCCGGTCTGGTCGCCGGAACGCGAGCAATGGGTGAAGCGGCAAGCGGAAGCGATCCGGTCGCTGATGGAGAGGCACGGCGTGGGTTTCTGGACCCACATGTACGGCAACGCCATCGAGTATGCGCACGACGAGAAGCTCGGGCTGCTCGGCCCGAAGACGATCCTCTCACACTGCACGGATATTTCGCGAGCGCTCGATCAAAATCATGGCGCGAGACCGGCACGCATGCCGCGCATCACCCGCGCGCCAACCGGCTCTATACCTATCCCGGCCGCTGCCCGGTGCCGGAAATGATCGACGCCGGCATTGCGGTCGGGCTCGGCGCCGACGCGCCGCCGCCGAATCGCAACTGCGATATTTTCCTCGACATGAAGGCGGCGATGCGTCTGCAGCGCATGCACTTCAAGAACCCGCAGATCATGCCGCCCGGAAAGCTGCTCGAAATGGCGACGATCGACGGCTACACGGCTCTTGGGCTGGAGCGCGAGCTCGGCTCGGTCGAGGTGGGCAAGAAGGCCGACCTCATCACCGTCGACCTCTATCAGCCGCACCTCTACCCCATCAACATGCCGGTGCATCGCGTGGTCTACGAGGCGACCGGCCATGACGTGCGCGACGTGATCATCGACGGTCGCGTGGTGATGGAAGGGCGCAAGGTGCTCACGGTCGACGAAGCGCAGGTGCTCGATGACGGCGACGCGATGAACCGCAAGACCATCGAGATCGCGGGACTTGCGCCTTTCACCGAAATTCCGGATCGGTTCTGGGGAGTGTCCAAGTGACGACCGCCGAAAAGCTGCGCTGCATCACCTGCAACAAAGGTTACGAGACGGCAGACCCGATTGTGCACACCCGGCTCGCGCAGTTCGAGGGCTGGTGCATCTGCCGCGACTGCGTCGATATCTACGGCAGGCGCAAGGTCGCGGAAAAAGTCGAGGAGCATTAGCGTCACCGATGGCGGCCTATGTCATCAAACGCGTGCTGCAGCTCCTGCCGGTGATGGTCGTCATCGTCTGCGTCAATTTTGTCATCATCCATCTGGCGCCCGGCGACCCGATCACCTACCTCGCCGGCGATGCGCCGGTGAGCCGCGAATTCATCGACGAGCTGCGTGCCCAGTACGGGCTGGATCAGCCGCTCTACATTCAGCTCGCGCATTACCTGTGGCGTGTCGCGCAAGGCGATCTCGGCTATTCCTTCATCTCCCGCGATACCGTCGCCAACATCATCCTCTCGCGATTGCCGGCGACCCTCCTTCTGCTCGGCTCGCAATTCGTGCTCAGCATCATCTTCGGCATTGCCCTGGGCGCGATCGCCGCCTATCGCCGCGGCAGCGTCACCGATCACGTCACCGGCGTCATCTCGCTCGTCGGCTTCGCCGTGCCGGCGTTCTGGCTTGGTCAGATGCTGATCCTGATCTTCGCGCTCAAGTTCGATCTGTTTCCGGCCCAGGGCATGCGCTCACTGCGCTTCGACCTTACCGGCTGGGCTGCAACGCTGGATCTGCTTCATCATCTCGCGCTGCCGGCGCTCACGCTCACTTTCTTCAACCTCGCCCTCATCGCGCGGGTGACGCGCGCCAACATGATCAACGTGCTGCACATGGAGTACATCACCTTCGCGCGTTCGAAGGGCGTGCCCGAGCGCAGCGTGGTGACGGTGCATGCGCTGAAGAACGCGATCCTGCCGGTCATTACCGTGATCGGGCTCAACCTGCGCACGCTGATCGCCGGCGCCGTGCTCACCGAGACGGTGTTCGCGTGGCCCGGTGTCGGGCGGCTCACCTACGAGGCGATCTTCGCGCGCGACTATCCGGTGCTGATGGGCATCCTCATCGTCATCGGCTTCACGGTCGTGGTTGCAAATATTCTCGTCGACATCGCCTATTCGTGGCTCGATCCACGCGTGCGCTACCAATAGAGCCGCGATGAATGGACGCTTCCGCCAGCCACCGCCACCGCCATGCCCGCCGGGAACGGCTGGAAGGAGTGGTGGCGCGACGGCTGGAGCCGCTTCCGGCGCAACCGGCTCTCGCTCCTCGGTCTTGCCATCGTCATCGTCGTGGTGATCGCGGGGCTCATGGCGCCGCTGCTGGCGCCGTTCGGGCCGTTCGAACTCGTCGGCGACGCGGCTGGTGCCGCCCCAGGCGCGTCATCTGTTCGGCACCGACCATCTCGGCCGCGACGTGTTCAGCGGCGTGCTCTACGGCGCGCGCACCTCGCTCGAGGTCGGGTTTCCTTTCGGTCGTTCCTCTCGCTCACGCTCGGCGTCACGATCGGCGCGGTCTCCGGATATTTACGGCCGCCGGCTCGACGACGTACTGATGCGGCTGACCGAAGTCTTCCAGGTGATGCCGCGTTTCTTTCTTGCGCTTGTGATCGTCGCTATGTTCGGCGCCGACCTCTGGGGCACGATCTTCGTCATCGGTATTCTCTCCTGGGCCGAGATCGCGCGGCTGGTACGCGCCGAGTTCCTGACGCTGCGCGAGCGCCCGTTCGTGATGGCCGCACGCGCCTATGGCGCCAGCGATGCCCAGATCATCTTCCGCGAGGTGCTGCCCAACGCACTGACCGCGGTCATCGTCGCCGCTTCGCTGCAAGTGCCGAGCGCGATCCTGCTCGAAGCCAGCCTGAGCTTCATCGGCGCCGGCGATCCGAGCGTCATGAGCTGGGGCCGCATGCTCAACAACGCGCAGCAATACATGCGCCAGGCCTGGTGGATCGCAACCTTTCCGGGCCTCGCGATCTCGCTCACCGCGATGGGACTGGCGCTGATGGCGGACGGGATCAACGACTTCCTCAATCCGCGCCTGCGGCAGAAGGGTTAGCGCGTGGATGCCCCGGCGATCCTCTCCGTCACCGACCTGCGCACGCATTTCTTCACGCCGCGCGGGGTGGTGCGCGCGGTCGACGGCATCTCGCTCGAACTGAAGGCGGGCGAAGCAGTCGGGATCGTCGGCGAGTCCGGCTCGGGCAAGTCGATGACGGCGCTGTCGATCCTGCGACTGGTGCCGCCGCCCGGACGCATCGTCGGCGGCTCGATCATGCTCGACGGCCGCGATCTTGCCGACCCTCGATGCCCGCGCCATGCAGGCGGTGCGCGCTCACGATATCGCCGTGATCTTCCAGGACCCCGGCAGCTACCTCAATCCGGTGATGACGATCGGCGAGCAGATCGCGGAGGCGATCGGCCACCGGAAATCGCGCGATCCGAAGGTGCGCGATGCCGTGATCGGTGCATTGCGCGACGTGCAAATCCCGGAGCCTCCACGCGTCGCCGCGAGCTATCCGCACGAACTGAGCGGCGGCATGCAGCAGCGCGCGATGATCGCGGCCGCGCTCATCCGCCGTCCCCGCGTCATCATCGCCGATGAGCCGACGACGGCCCTCGATGCCACCGTGCAGTATCAGATTTTGAAGCTGCTCGCCGACCTGCGCGCGCAGATCAAGGCGTCCTTCATTCTCATTTCGCACGACCTCGCCGTGATCCGGAACGATCTGCGACCGGGTCTATGTCATGTATGCCGGCCAGGTGGTCGAACACGGCCCGGCCGCGCGGATCTTTGCCGCGCCGCAGCACCCGTATACGCGGGCGCTCGTTGACTCGATCCTCGACCCTTGGGAGCCCCGCACCGACATCGCGATCCTGCCCGGCGCGCCGCCGGACATGGCCGACCCGCCAAGTGGCTGCCGGTTTCATCCGCGCTGCCGTTCGGCGATGGGAATTTGTCAGCGCGAGGAGCCGCCGACTTTTCAGTTGCCCGATCATCAGCAGGCGAAGTGCTGGCTGCACGCGCCCGCCGAGGCGCGCGCATGAGCGGCGCTGAACTCATCGCAGTCGAGCGGGCGGTGGTTTACTTCCCCGTGCGCCGCGGGCTGTTCCGGCGCAGCGCGCGCGTGCACGCCGTCGACGGCGTCGATCTTTCTCTGCATGAAGACGAGACCCTGGCGCTGGTTGGCGAGAGCGGCAGCGGCAAGACCACGCTCGGCCTCGCCATGCTGCGGTTGCGCGATCTGTCCGCGGGCGCGATCCGCTGGCGTGGCCAACCGGTGTCCGAACTGAAAGGCGCAAGCCTCAAGGCTTTCCGCCGCGACATCCAGGTGGTGTTCCAGGACCCTTACGCCTCGCTCAATCCGCGCCAGCCGATCGCGGAGGCGTTGCGGCGTCCGCTCAAGCTGCACCGGATCGTGCCGCCAGGTCAGTTGCAAGCCGAGGCGTTGCGTCTCCTGGAAAGCGTCGGACTCACGCCGGCTGCGCTCTACGCGTCCCGCTATCCGCACGAATTCAGCGGCGGCCAGCGCCAGCGCATCGCGATCGCGCGGGCGCTTGCACTGCGCCCGAATATCATCGTTGCCGACGAGCCGGTGTCGGCGCTCGACGTGTCGATCCGGGCGCAGATCCTGAAACTCCTGCAGCAGCTCAAGCAGGAGCTGAAGCTCGCGATGCTGTTCCTGAGTCACGACCTCGGCGTCGTGCGAAGCATCGCGGACCGAGTGGCTGTGATGTATCTCGGCAAGATCGTCGAGATCGCGCCGGTCGAGGCGCTGTTCGAGCGGGCGCAGCATCCCTATACGCGCATGCTGCTGAGCGCGGCGCTGTCGATGCATCCGGAGCGCGCAGGCGCAGCCGAGCGCGTCGAGGCGGTTGGCGATCCGCCGTCGCCGACCGATCCGCCGTCCGGATGCCGGTTTCGCACGCGCTGTCCGTTCGCGTTTGGACGCTGTGCGCTGGAAGAGCCGAAGCTCACGGAAATCGCGCCGGGCCATCGTTCGGCGTGTCACTTGGTCGCGGACGATGCGGCGAATTCCGCACCGGGCCCGTGAAGGGTTGGCAAACTTGCGGGCTACGTGGTTTCCTGAAACCCCTGTCGGGGAACGGAGACCGCGATATGGACGATGATCGACACCTGACGTTCCGCCGGCCGCGGCCTTCGCGACGCGACGTCGTGGCAGGACTGGCGAGCGCGCCGCTCGTCCTGGCGACAGCTCCCGCTTGGCCGCAAGGGGCGATCCGCAACGGCGGCTCGCTCATCGCCGCCATCCAGGACAATCCGCCCCACCTGCTCACCGGGATCAGTGTCGACATTTTGACGATCTGCGTCGCCGGCCAGATCTACAACACGCTGATCAAGCTCGATTCGAAGATGCAGCTCAGTCCGAGCCTCGCCAAATCGTGGAAGGTGGCCCCAGGCGGGCTCGAATATACGTTCAACCTGGAGCCGGGCGTAAAGTGGCACGATGGCCGCCAGTTCACTTCCGCCGACGTGAAGCACACATTCCAGGAGATCAGCGGAAAATATTCGAGCCTCGCCCGCGCCGCCTACAAGGACATTGCGGCGATCGATACGCCGGACGACCTCACCGTAGTCGTTCGTATGAAAGGCCCTGATCCGGCGTTCTTTCCCTGGGCGTTCTGCCAGCCGAATTTCGCGCAGATTTTCCCGAAGCACGTCTACGAAGGCAGCGATCCGCGCACCAACCCGGCGAATTTCAAGCCGGTCGGCACCGGCCCGTTCAAGTTCAAGGAATGGGTGCGCGGCAGCCACATCGTGCTGGAGCGTAATCCGGATTACTTCCACAAGGATCGCATCTTCCTCGATCGCGTCGTGTTCCAGATCATCCCGGATTCGGGCGCGCGCGAGCTTGCGCTTGAAAAGGGCGAGGTCGACCATCTCCCTTACTTCGCGCTCGCGCCGGCGGCGATCGAGCCGCTCTCGAAGGGCCGCGGCACCCGGGTCATCGGTTCGCTGCGTCCGGCGCTCGGCGAAATTATTGCGTTCTTCAACGTGCGGCAGGGACCGCTGGCGAACAAGGACGTGCGCCACGCGATCGCGCACACGGTCGATCGCGATCTGCTGGTGAAGCTCGCGCTCAACGGCCGCGGCAAGGTGGCGATCGGGCCGATCCGCAGCGACAATCCGCCGTTCCACAATCCGAACGTGCCGAAATATCCGCGCGACGTGGCGCGTGGCGAACCGTTTGCTCGACCAGGCCGGTTTTCCCCGCCGCGGCGGGACGCGCTTCCCGCTGCGGATCGTGTACGAAGGGGTGGGGGAGGGCGGCGCGCTGCAGAGTGCGGCCGAGATCATGCGCGAGGAGTTGCGCGAGATCGGCATCGACCTGCAACTGCGTCCCTCCGATCCGGCGACCTGGAGCGATCTCTCGTTCATCAAATGGGATTTCGATCTCGCGATGGGCTCATTCGGCACCGGTCCGGACCCGAAGATCGGCGTCAGCCGGCTCTACAAGACCGAGAACATCCAGCGCATCCCCTCCGCCAACCTCATGGGCTACAGCAATCCGAAGGTCGACGATCTGCTCACGCGCGCCGATCGCGAGATGAACGAGGACACCCGCGCGCGCCTCTACAAGGAAGCGCAGGCCGTCATGGTGGATGACCTGCCGGCGCTGTGGTTGTGGGAAAAATCCTACCCGATCGCGGTCCGTGACGGCCTGGTCGGTCTGCCCTCGGGCGCGATGCACTCGGAAGTATTCGAGAACGTCGGCTGGGTGAAGTGAACTAAGCGAAGTGAGCAAGCGGCCTTGGATTCCCGCTTGCGCGGGAATGAGCGGAACGGACTGCATGTGCAACAGGCGCGCGAGGAGTGTCATTGATGGCTGGTAGCGCCGAGGGCGAAGTCGCAATCGTGACCGGCGCCGGGATCAACACCGGCGCTGTGATCGCCAAGACGCTCGCGCGTGAAGGTGCCGCCGTCGTGATCAATTACCGCAGTTCAGCGCCGGGTGCGAAGGCGACCGTTGCCGATATCGAGGCCGGCGGCGGCCGGGCGATCGCTGTTCCGGGCGACGTGACGAACCCCGACGACGTGACGCGGCTGGTCGCGCGAGCGGTCGAGGCGTTCGGCCCGGTGAGCATCCTCGTCAACAACGCCAATATCCGCAGCTACCGTCCGCTGATGGAGATCACGCTCGAGGATTGGCGCAAAACGCTTGGGCCCACGCTCGACGGCAGCTTCCTCTGCATCCAGGCCTGCGTGCCGCATATGCGCCAGCGCGGGCGCGGCACGATCGTGAACATCGGCGGCGATTCCGGCCACTCCGGGCGCGCCAACCGCAGCCATGTCGCGGCGGCGAAGGCCGGGCTTGCCGGCTTGACCGGCTCGCTGGCGGCCGAACTTGCGCCCGACAACATCACGGTCAATTGCATCGTGCCCGGCCGCATCGACACGCCGCGCGACGGTGTTCAGAATGATCCGGGCCGCGGGCATCGCCGTGTGCCTATGGGCCGCTCGGCGAGCTTGCAGGAGATCGCCAATCTCGTGCGCTTCCTGTGCAGCGACGAATGCCGTTTCATGACCGGCGCGATGCTGCGGGTGAACGGTGGCGCCTACATGACGATCGCGTAAGGACCGGCCATGAACATTTCGATCGCGCGCTTGCTGCTGCTTCTGACTTTTCTAATGCCAAGCACCGGCCACGCCGCCGAGGCCGATTACTACCGCGGCAAGTCCATCACGGTGATCTGCGGCTACGGCGTCGGCGGCGGCTACGACGCCTACGCCCGCCTGCTCGCGCGGCATCTGGCCGATCACATCCCTGGCCGTCCAACGATCGTCGTGCAGAACATGCCCGGCGCCGGCGGAATGCGCGCGGCCAACCTGGTCTACACCGGCAGCAAGGACGGCACGGTGATCGCCGCGCTCAACCCGCTGCTGCTGATGTATCAGCTCCTCGGCGGCCCACAGGCGCGCTACGAGACCGCGAAGCTGCAATGGATCGGCACGCTCGACGAGCCCAACAATTCCATCATCGCCTGGTCCGCGTCCGGCATTCGCACGATCGAGGATGCGAAGGCGCGCGACGTGCCGGTGCCCGGCGATGGGCCGACCTCGGCAATGAGCATCTATCCGACCGCGGCGAACGCGCTGCTCGGCACCCGCTTCAAGGTCGTCGACGGCTATTCGGGCAGCGCCGCAGGCGACCTCGCGATGGAGCGCGGCGAAGTGGACGGGCGCTCCGGCGCGAACCTGACGGCGCTGTTCGCGCGTCACTCCGACTGGATCCGCGACCGCAAGATCAATGTCCTGTTGCAGGTCGGGAACAAGCGTGATCCGGCCTTGCCGGACGTGCCGCTGCTGCAGGAACTGGTCCGCACCGAGCGCGACCGCCAGATCGCGTCGGTGGTCAGCCTGCCGACGACAGTCGGACCCGGCTACTGGATGGCGCCCGGCGTGCCCGAAGAATCGCTGCGGATCATGCGCGCGGCATTCCAGGCGATGGTGAAGGACGGGCAGTTCCTCGCCGAGGCAAAGCAGAGCAAGCTCGAAATCCATCCCAAGACCGGCGAGCAGGTGCAGGCGGCTGTGAACGCCGTATCGCAAATCCCGAAAGACGTGCTGGCGCAGACCGCGACGATCCTGCGCTGGTGATTTCCCGGTCGTCCGCGCTTTCGCTTTTCGCGGGCGGCGAACCAGAGCGCTATCGGCGCGGCAGGAACAGCACGTTGCGCGACTCGATCTCGGTGCCCCAACTGGTGTTCTTGCCCAGCGCCGCGATCGTCGGCAGCGCCGGGATATTTTCGCCGTGCTGAACGATCACGGCGTCATAGCCGAAGCTTTCGCAGATGGCGGCGCTGTAGCTGCCAGGATCGGCATGCGTGCCCGCCAGCAGTTCGAGCAGGATGACCGGCCGGTCGCGCGCGATGGTCTGCCGCGCGCCGTCGAGCACCTCGCGTTCGCTGCCTTCGACATCGGCCTTGATGAAACGCACATCAGTGAGTGCGAAATCGTCGAGCGTGCGGATCTCAACGTCGTAGGTCTCGATCCGCGAGAACTGCGAATGCGTCCGCTTCAGGCTGCCCGCGAGATGCAGCACCATGCCCCGGTCCGACAATGGGACATAGAACGTCCCGCGGCCCGGCCGATCGGAGAGCGCGAGTTCATGCAATTCGGCGCGTCCGCGCAGCATGTAGCGCGCAAACCCGGCGTAATCCGGATGCGGTTCAAAGGCGACGACACGGTCCGCGATCTCGGACAGCGCGAAGGCGTAGAATCCGAGATTGGCGCCGACATCGACCGCGGTTCCGCCGCGTGGCAGGAGTTTATTCAGCACCGCCAGCTCGGGCTCGCCGGTGCGCACTTCGTTGCGGATGCGGCGGCGATAGTAGAGCGGCGGCGGGATCAGCATCGCGAGCTTTTCGGCGAAGGTCAGCGGCATGCGTGATCCTGGTGTTCGTGCCCGCGCCGAGGAATCGCATCGGAGCGTCGAGAGGTGCATGCCGCGTGCGCGCTGGTCAAGCCGTCAGGCTTGACACTGCGCCCGTGTCACGGGACTTTCCGGCCCGAAAATCGCGCTGCTCATGTCGTATTTGCGCGCGCCCATGCTGCTGACAGAGGAGTTACCTTCATGACCATTCCCGTGCGTCATCTGCCCTGGATCGGCGGCGCTGCGAGCGCGGCGCCGAGCGCGCAGTTCTCACCGCTGGTGTCGCCGATCGACGAGAGCGTCGAATCTCACTTCATCGAGTCGGACGCCGGCGTGGTCGACGCTGCGGTCAAGCACGCGCACGCGGCGTTCGTGGCGCATCAAGACGCGCCGATGGCGAAGCGGATCGAATGGCTGACCGCGGCGGCTGACGCCATCGACAAGATCGAGGCCGAGCTAGTCCGCTCGCTGATCCGTGTCATAGGCAAACCCAAGCGCGCGTCGACTTTCGAGGCCAAGCGCGCGGGCGCCTTCATCCGCGCCTGCGCCGCGCAGCTTCCGCACATCAACGGCGAGGTGCTGCCACTCGACGCGACCCCGACCGGCGCCGGACGGTTCGGGTTCACGGTGCGCGTACCTTACGGTGTCGTTGCGGCGGTGACGCCGTTCAACGGGCCGGTCAATCTGCTGGTGCAGAAAGTCGCGCCGGCGCTGGCTGTCGGGAATGCCGTGGTGGTCAAGCCGTCGCCGCCCGGCACCGAAGTCGCGCTCCTGATCGCGGAAGCGATGCAGAAGGCAAACGTTCCCGACGGACTGTTCAATGTCGTGCCGGGCGGGCGGCAGACCGCGCATTTGCTGGCCGCGCATCCGCTCGTTGCCGCGCTCACGGTGACGGGAAGCACCGCGGCCGGCAATGAATTGGCGCGCGCCGCCGGCGCCAAGAAATTCGTCGGTGAGCTTGGGTCCAACGCCGCGAACATCGTCTGCGCCGACGCCGACCTCGCCGACGCCGCGACGCGCATCGCTGGCGCCGGCTTCGAAGCGAGCGGGCAGCAGTGCATCTCCGCCCAGCGGGTGATCGTGGAGCGGGCGGTGTACGAGCGCTTCCTGGCTCTGTTCGTCGCGGCGGCGAAGAAGCTCAAGGTGGGCGAGCCCGACGACACCGCGATCGACGTCGGGCCGATGATCAGCCGCGCGGCCGCCGATCGCGTCGAGGCGATGATCGCCGACGCGGTTGCGAAAGGCGCCCGCCTCGTGCTCAAGCCGGAGCGGCGCGGCTGCATCCTCGGGCCGGCGATCGTGGCGGAAGCGCCGCCTACGGCGCGCTTGATGAGCGAGGAGGCGTTCGGCCCGGTGGTGGTCGTGCAGCCGGTGGCGAATGTCGACGAGGCACTGGCGCTCGCGAATTCGTCCGAGTTCGGCCTGCAGGGCGCCTGCTTCACCGCGAGCCTCGAAACCGCGCATAAAGTGTCGCGCAAACTGCGGGTCGGTTCGCTCTGGATCAACGAGGCAAGCCGCTTCCGGCTCGACAGCTATCCGTTTGGCGGAGTCGGATCGAGCGGCTTCGGCCGCGAGGGCGTGCGCTACGCGATGGAGGAGCTGTCGCAGTGGAAGTTCACCGGCATGCGCCTGAATGGGTGAGATAGTTTGACTGAGCTCATCCCTGCGCAAGCGGGAATCCAGGGCCGCTTGCACGAACCGCAGAGCTTGTTGCCTGGGTTCCGCTTGCGCGGGGACGAGCGGAGGCCGATTTCGTGCGGGCAGGAATTAGTCTAGACTCGCGTAGGCAAATCTCGACAGGAGAGCGTCATGAGCGTTGCACGGCATCCGCGTCCGCCTGAACTCGTCGGCATGCCGGTCGAAGAGATCATGCAGAAGTTCGTTGGCCGGTTCCGCGAGAAGACGCCGGACTGGGCCGCTTTCGAGGACGCGAAGATCGAAGGCTTCAAGCGCGCGCAGCACCGCTTCATCGGCGCCGGCGGCTCCGGCAAGCACGGCGATCCGACCGTGATCCCGGCGAAGAATTTCACCCTCTCGATCATGTACGTGGAGCCGGGGCAGGGCAACGCCGCGCACACCCACGAGGTCGAGGAATGCTTCTTCGTGCTGCAGGGCTTCCTCGATGTCTTCGTCGAGGACGAGAGCGGCAAGCGCATCACGACCCGGCTCGGCCCGTGGGAATGCATCGCGTGCCCCGCCGGCGTGATCCACGGCTATCAGAACGACAGCCTGGGGCCGGTCTATTTCCAGGTGATGCTCGGTCGCGGCAAGCCAGAGGCGATGGGCTACGCCGATGACGACCTCTATCAGCGGCGCGACGCGCACCTCAAGGCGGTATGATTGTCTGAATGCCAAGGGTTGTCGTCCCCGTGAAAACGGGGACACACACCCTCCGAGCTTGAAGTAAATTCGCGGGGCGACGCGATTGTAAAGGCATGGGGAGAGAAACGATGGCTGATCCGCGCAACGAGGGAACAGCATCACGCCGCACTTTCCTGGCCTCGGGCGCTGGGCTCGCAGCCGGCGGCGCCGTGGCGCAGATGTTCGGCGGCGAAGCGCGCGCGCAGGGCGCCGTCGACGCCGATCTCGCCCGCGTGCAAGGCGCGCGCCGCATCCTGATCAAGGGCGGCATCGTCCTCACGCTCGACCGCCAGGTCGGCGACTTCGCGTCGGCGGACGTACTGATCGAGGACGGCAAGATCCGCGAAGTCCGATCGAACATTGATGCTGCCGATGCGGCTGTGATCGACGCCGCCAACCGGATCGTCATCCCCGGCTTCGTCGACACCCACGTGCACTCGTACCAAGGCCTGCTGCGCAGCCTGCTTCCCAACGGGGTCGTCGATCCCGATTACAACCGCGACATTCAGAACAACATCACGAAGTTCTACGAGCCCGCCGACGCCCATCTCGGCGTGCTGGTGACGTCGCTGGCGATGATCGCCAACGGCACGACCACGATGGTCGACATCTCCCAGGTCGCGCATTCGCCCGAGCACAGCGACGCCAACGTCCATGCTTTGCAGGAGGCCGGCATCCGCGCGGTGTTCGCCTATTCGCGCGGCATCGGGCCGAAGAGCCAATATCCGCAGGACCTGCAGCGGATGCTGCGCACTTATTTCAGCTCGCGCGATCAGTTGCTGACCCCCGCGATGGCGACTTCGGTCGACCCGAAGACTTTCATGGCGGCGCGCGAGGCCGGTGTGCAGGCGGTGCTTCATATCCGGGTGAATTCCGAGCCGCTGCTCGCGCTCGCGCGCGCGGGAGTGTTGCGGGAACGCGACGAGTTCATCCACTGCACCCACCTCACGGATGACGCGTGGCGCGTCATCAAGGACATGGGCGGCCACATCTCGCACTCGCCGCCACTGGAAATGGCGATGGCGCACGGTTTTCCCGCGATCCAGGACGCGCTCGACCACGGCCTGCGGCCGAGTCTAAGCTCCGATCACTCGGCGACGGTGGCCCAGGACATGTTCGGCATCATGCGCACTGCGTTCAACCTGCAGCGGCTGATGATCCTGCAGCGCAAGCGTCGCGGCGAGCAGAATTTGCCGCCGCTCCTCACCGCGCGCGAGGCGCTCGAATTCGCCACCGTCTCGGGCGCGCGCTGCGCCAACATCGACGACAAGGTTGGGACGCTCACGCCCGGCAAGGAGGCCGACGTCGTCCTGCTGCGCGCCGACCAGCCCGACATTAGTCCGATGAACAACGCTTACGGCACGGTGGCCAACCTGATGAACCCCGGTCACGTCGACACCGTGTTGATCGCCGGCAAGGTGAAGAAGTGGCGCGGCAATCTGGTCGGGGTCGATGTGGCGCGCGTGCTACGCTCTGCGCAGGAGGCGCGCGACGCGCTGCTGCGTCGGGCGAATTTCCCGATGAATTTATTGGGGTGACCCTGCGGTTGGCCCGCGGAGTTGTCTTCCCGAATGATCCGAAGGAGCGGTCCGAGGTCCAACTTGCCGCGCGCTCGGCACACGCCCGATGGTCGAACGGCGCTGCACATTTGGTCCCGGCTCTCGCTTCGCTCGGCCGGAATGACAACCGCGACGCTCGTCAAATCTCATTCATCCCCGTGCCCGCAAATTCTGGATCTGCATCTGCGCCAGGAACGGATTGAGCGGATGCACTCCCATCTTCACGATCGCCGGCATGTCGAATTTCACCAGCGCCTCGCGCTGGTCCGCTGACAGGCGGAACTTGTCGGCATAGGCGCCGGCATCGGCGACGTATTGCGAGCGCAGGCCCGGATCGTGCGCGAGCCCGTGCAGGGCCGAGGTCAGCTCGACCAGCTCGGGCTTGATCGAGGGATAGTGCGCGGTGTAGTCCGCGATCCCGCCTTCGATCCAGGCGAGCGAGGCGTAGTTGTGATGCCAACTCGGGTCCATGGAGACGACGTCCGGCTTGCGTTCGCCGAGCGCGCCGGCGGCGCACGCCCAGCAGCGCAGTTCGATGTTGCCGGTGTCGTCAAGCTCGGCTTCGTCGTAGCCGATCAGCGACTTCAGGTTGCCGGCCGCGAGCTTGGCCAGCACACGCCTGTCCCACTCGAGCTCCGGATTGGAGTAGCGGTCGGTGCCGGGGAAATGCGACATGCCGCCGCTCGACAGGATCACCGTACGCAGCCCCAGCGCCGTCACCGTGCGGGCGATCGCCTGGCCGAACGAATAGCAGCGCTCCATCGTCGGCTGCGGCGGCAGGTAGGCGTTGACGTAGATCGGCAGCACCGGGTCGGTGTGCCCGAGGTGGGTGAGCGGAATGCCGATCGCGTAGTCGATCTTGGCGGTCGAGGTGAAGGCCGGATCGAAATTCTGGCGGTAGAGCTGCCGCACCAGCTCGAAGCCGATCTCGCTCGGTATCTTCCAGTGGAATTTCCGGCCGCCGAACGTGCCCGATGCCTCGCCGCCGACATGCACCGTGAACGGCGGCGCGACGGTGTGGAAGAACTGCTCGGCGTGATCGTTCGAGAAGATGATCCAGAGATCGGGCTTGAGCGCGCGCAGCCGCGCCCCGATGTCGGCCGCGACCTCGCGCACGTGCGCGACCAGCGCCTTGTCCTCGGTGTCTGGCATCGTGAAGAACTGCGGCGCATGGGGCAGCATCGCGCCGCCGATGACTGTCGACTGCATGGTGGGTTCTCCGTCCGGTCGCGCCGTGCGTGATCGGAGCAAAGCTATCGCGTGCAGAATGTGACAACAAGCACGACCTGGAACCACGCTCCGCTCGTCCCCGCGCACTCGGGGACCCAGGGGCAACAAGCGGAGACTCCATCCGTGTGGCCCCTGGATTCCCGCTTGCGCGGGACTGAGCGGACAAGCTTCACAGCTTGCACGAAAGCCAGTACGTTCGTGCGAACTGTACACACGCGTCCCCTCCCATCAGTAGCACATTCCCGGAGCCATCATGGTTGAAGTGCCGATTACGATCGCCTGCGGCAATTACGATCGCACGCGCGCGCTCCGCGACGGTCGCGTGAACGTCGACGGCTGCGCGGTCACCTACCTGCCGCTTTATCCGGAGGAGATTTTCCACCGCGCGTTCAAGTTCCAGGAATTCGACGTCTCCGAACTGTCGTTCTCGAGCTACTTGCGCACGGTGGCTGCCGGCACCTCGCCCTACATCGGCATCCCCGCGTTCGTGTCACGCATCTTCCGGCATTCCGGCATCTACATCCGCAAGGGTGCCGGAATCAGCAAGCCGGAGGATTTGCGCGGCAAGCGCATCGGTGTGCCGGAATATCAGATCACCGCAGTGGTCTGGATGCGCGGCATGATGCAGCACGAATACGGCGTCAAACCGACGGAAATCCACTGGGTCAACGGCGGTCAGGAGCAGCCCGGCCGCGGCGAGCGCACGCCGCTCAAGCCGATCCCCGGCCTTGACCTCACGCCGGTGCCGGGCGGCAAGACGCTGGTCGGCATGCTGCGCGACGGCGAGCTCGATGCGTTGTTCACGGCGCGCGCGCCGTCGTCCTTCATCAAGGGCGAGCCGCATATCGCGCGGCTGTTTCCCGACATCCGCGCGGCGGAGGAGGCTTATTTCAAGAAGACCAACCTGTTTCCGATCATGCACCTCATCGGCATCAAGAAAAATCTGGTCGAGCAATATCCGTGGTTGCCGACGAGCGTGTTCAAGGCGTTCATCGAAGCCAAGGCGCTGGCAATGATCGACCTCGAGGACGTCAACGCGCTGATGGTGACGCTGCCCTGGCTGGTCGCGGAAACCGCCGAGACCAAAGCCATCATGGGCGACGATTTCTGGAAATACGGCGTGCACGAGAACATGCGCGAAATCGAAGCTCTGACGCAATATGCGTTCGAGCAGGGTCTGGTCGATCGCAAGCTGAGGGCGGAGGAGCTGTTCGCGACCCCGACGTTCGAGATGTCGAAGGTGTAGGGAACGACCGGGATTCGTCCGACTACTTCTTCAACGTCATCTTTTGCAGCGCATCGACATTTGCCGGCAATTCCTTCTCTCCGCCGGCAGCATAGCCGTTGTTGCTCAGGATGAACGCGGTCAGCGCCGCGTAGGTTTCTGCCGAAAGTTGCCCCGGTCGGTCGAGCGGCATTGTTCCCTGCATGTAGCTGAAAATCCCGCCGACGCCGGCAGCTTCCCATTTCTGGCGGAAAGTCATGCCCTTGAGCGCCGGCCCGCCGAACTCGCCGTTGTCGAGGGTCGTGCCGTGACAGTCCTGGCAATTATGCTGGTAGGCCGCCTGGCCGCGCTCGACCTGCTCGGCGGTGAACGCGACGGGATTTCCCTGCGCACGCGCCGGCGCGGACATCGCTGATAACGATCCAAGCATCATCAGAACCAGCGCCGTACGGACGACACACCTGCGGAATTCGCCCATTTTCATTCCTTGACCTCCAACGCTCATACTCGTTCGGAAATTTCTTTCGCGTACGATTGGTTCCGGCAGCCCGGCAGCCGGCAGCATCTTATACCCGCTGCGGTGGAAGCCTCCCGAATAATCTTGCGGGCCGCCGCGCAAGCGCCTATTTGGGACCCAATCATGGCCGACGAAACCCAAACCCATTCCGACGTGCAACGCCTGTCGTTCGAGCGCGCGATCGAGGAGCTTGAATCGATCGTCAAGCGGCTCGAAGAAGGCAAGGTGCCGCTTGAGGAATCGGTGGCGATCTACGAGCGCGGCGAGGCGCTCAAGCGCCGCTGCGAGGAACTGCTGCGGCAGGCGGAGGCGCGGGTCGAGAAGATCACGCTCGACGCCGCCGGCAAACCGGTCGGAACCGAACCGTTGGATGTGCCCTGACCTTGCGTCTGGTTTCATAACTGTCGGGACAGCGTAGGTGACATCATGAGTTTCTTTCCCGGCAAAGACCCCGCCCCCGGCGACGCCCCCGCGTCGGACGCGATCGAGCTGATGATCGTGCCGCGCAGCGTTGATCTCGGTGGCTTCTCGGTGCGGCGCGCGCTGCCGCACGCCAAGCGCCGCATGGTCGGGCCGTTCATTTTCTTCGATCATTTTGGCCCCGCCGAATTCCGCGCCGGGCAGGGGATCGACGTGCGGCCGCATCCGCATATCGGGCTCGCGACCGTGACCTATCTGTTCGACGGCGAGATCACCCATCGCGACAGCCTCGGCACCGCGATCGCGATCCAGCCGGGCGAAGTCAATCTGATGACGGCCGGCCGTGGCATCGTCCATTCGGAGCGCACAGCGCCTGAGCATCGGGTCGCCGGTGAGCCGCTGCACGGCCTGCAGTGCTGGCTCGGCCTGCCGAGCGCCGACGAGGAGATCGATGCAAGCTTCGCGCATCACGGCGCGGCCGAATTGCCGCGTCTGATCGACGAAGGTAAGGCGTTGCGGGTGATCGCCGGCAGCCTGCTCGGCCAGACTTCGCCGGTGCCGACGCTCTCTGATACGCTGTTCGCCGAGGCGGCGCTCGCGCCCGGCGCGTCGCTGCCGTTCGATCCCGACACCGAGGAGCGCGCGCTTTACATTGTCTCGGGCGAGGTCGAGATCGCGGGCGACCGCTTTGCCTCTGGCCAGCTGCTGATCTTCCGTCCCGGCGACCGCATCACCATCACCGCGGGGAACGAGGCGCGCGTCGTGCTGCTCGGCGGTGCGGTCATGGATGGCCCCCGGCACATTTGGTGGAATTTCGTCTCCTCGCGCAAGGAGCGGATCGAGCAGGCCAAGGCTGACTGGAAGGCCGGCCGCTTCGACACCGTGCCCGGCGATGTCGAGGAATTCATCCCGCTGCCGGAGTGATATGAGCGGCGTTTGTGGCTGACACACGTCATGGCCGACCTCGTCCCGGCCATCTCGACTGAAGAGGCACCGCCGTGCACCTTTGTTCCGGATTGTCGGGACCAGCCCGGCAATGACGACATAGGCGGACATCACTTCCGCTTCGCCAAATTCGGCGGTTTCTGCTTCAGCCGTCCGATATCCTTCCACGGGTCCTGCTTGAGGCCGCGCAGCCGCTTCATCAGATTGAGCACGGTGAACTGGTTGGCCGCGGTCGTGCGACCGAGTTCCTGCCATGTCACCGGCACCGACACCGGCGCGCCTTCGCGGGCGCGGGTCGAGAACGCGGCGACGGAAGTCTGCTCCAGCGAGTTGCGCAGGTAATCGACAAAAATCTTTCCGCCGCGAATCGACTTCGTCATCCTGGCCACGTAGCGATCGGGATCGTCGGCCGCCATCGCCATCGAAAACGCCTGCACGAAGGTTTTCGTCGTGTCCCAGTCCGTCGGCTGGACTGGCACGACGACGTGCACGCCCTTGCCGCCGGAGAGCTTGACGAAGCTTTCGAGGTCGATCGCCGCCAGCCGGTCGTGCACGTCGCGCGCCGCGGCGACGATGGCGGACCAGGTCACGCCCTCGCCGGGATCGAGGTCGAACACGATGCGGTCGCAGAGGTCGAGCCGGTCGAGCATGGAGCCGCGCACGTGGACCTCCAGCACGCCCGCCTGCACCAGCGAAAGCAATCCGTCGAGATCCTCGATGGCGATGATCTGCCGCTTCTTCTCGTCGATCACGGTTCGGAGATTCGCTTCGGCGAGCCCCGCCGATGCATGCTTTTGGAAGAAGCATTCGCCCTTGGTCCCCTCCGGACAGCGCAGCAGCGACAGCGGTCGGCCGACCAGATGCGGCGCCATCCAGTCCCACACCGCGGTGTAGAAATCCGCGAGGTCTTTCTTGGTGACGCCGACATCGTCCCAATAGACGCGGTCCGGATGGGTCATCCGGATATCGCTTTCCTTGTTCGGGTTACTCTTGGCGGCCGCCGCTTTACCGGTCGCGCCGCGGACCGGCGACCGCGACTTCTTGGCGGCAACCTCCCTGGAATTGGCAGCGATCTTCATCGCCTTGCTCCCGCTCTGCGGTGAGGTTTCCTCTTTCACTTCGGCCGGCATTTCGCGCACGACTTCCTGCGGCGGCTTGTCCTCGCGCACGCCCTTGAAGGCGGCTTGCCGGACGTGGCCGTCAGCGGTCCAGCCGCCGAGATTGGTTTCGATCACCATCTTCGGATCGACCCAATGGGTGTCGCGCAGACGCTGCGCCTCCCGCGGGATCACGTCGAACGCCGGTTTGTCGATCTCCAAGGGATGGAGCCGCTTCCACAGATCCTGCGCCACGGCGCGGGTGTAGCCGGTTCCGACGCGGCCGGCGTAGGTGAACTTGCCGTCGTTGTAATATCCGACCGACAGCGCGCCGATCGCGCGCGGCAGGACGGTCGAGGGGACATAACCGCCGACCACCAGTTCCTGTGCGTTCGAGCATTTGGTCTTGATGAAGGTGTCGCAGCGCCCGGCCCGATGCGGCGCGTCAGCGCGCTTCGAGACGATGCCTTCGAGCGACATCTTGCAGGCTTGGCTGAGCACCAGGGCGCCCTCGGCCTCGAAATGCTCGCTGTAGCGGATCGGATCGGTTGCTCCGGCGCTGTCGATCAGGCGGTGCAGCTCCGCCTTGCGCTCGATCAGCGGCAGGCCGCTGAGATCGCGGCCGTCGAGATGGAGCAGATCGAAGACGTAGTAGATGTAGCGATCATCCACCCCTTCGCTGAGCGCCGCCTGCAGCGCCGAAAAATTCGCGACGCCGTTCTCCTCGACCACGATCTCGCCGTCGATCAGCGCGGTCTCGGCGGGAAGCTCGGCGACCGCCGCGGCGATGTTGGGAAACTTGTCCACCCAGTCGAGACCCTTGCGCGTCAGCAGGCGCACCTCGCCATTGTCGAGCCGCGCCTGGATGCGGTAGCCGTCGAACTTGATCTCGTGCACCCAGCCGGCGCCGCTGGGCGGCTGCGTGCGCAGCGTCGCCAGCGAGGGCGGCACGAAGTCGGGCAATTGCGCGCTGTGGCCCTTGGGTTTGCCTCTGGCCTTTTTGGCGAGCGATTTCTTGGCTTTGGATCTGCCTTTCTTCGCATGCGGGGTGCGCCGCGGCGGGCGGGGGCTGTTCTGCGGCGCGGCCGCTTTGCCGTTTGCCTTGGTTGCGCCCGCCTTCACATTATCCTTGACGCTGCGGTTCGATTGCCAGACGCGCTTCTGGCCCACGCCTTCGGCGATTTCCGAAATCGAGCGGCCGGTAGCGACCGACAGCGGCTCCTGCTCGAGGATATCGGGATCGCCGGCGCTGCGCGCCGCCTCGTCGTCGGCCTTGATCAGCAGCCAGTTCTCCCGCTTCTCGCCGCCGCGCGGATGCATGCGCACGAGATGCCATTTGCCGTGCAGTTTCTCACCGTGGAGCGTGAAGGAGAGATGCCCCTTCTCTAAACCGTGGTGAGGGTCGAACTCGGGGTCCCAGGTGCCGCGATCCCAGATCATCACGGTGCCGCCGCCGTATTGGCCCTGCGGGATCGTGCCTTCGAACTCGTTGTACTCCATCGGGTGGTCTTCGACGTGCACCGCCAGCCGCTTCTCGCCGGTGATGAGGCTCGGGCCGCGCGTCACTGCCCAACTCTTCATCACACCGTCAAGTTCAAGCCGGAAATCGTAGTGGAGCTGCCGCGCGGCGTGCTTCTGGATCACGAAGCTGTTGCCCTTGCGGCGCTTCTGAACGCCGCGCGGCTCCGAGGTGACGTCGAACCGGCGTTTCTTGCGATAGGTCTGGAGGCCCACGGGTCAGCTCACGCGTTTGAGCTTGGATGTCTTGTGTTTGGCGTGTGCGGGTTTCGGCGCGGCGTGAGATCTCCGCTTCGCTGCGCTCTTGGATGAGCTCTTGGCCTGGCCAGCATGTCGCGCGCCGCCGCCTGCGCCCTGTACGCTGCGGCGCAGCGCATCCATCAGGTTGATGACGTTGCTCGGCTCGCTCGGAGCTGCTGGCGGCTCGCGGCCCGCCTTCTTGGCCTTGATCAGATCCTTGAGTGCAATCTCGTACCGATCCTCGAACTTCGACGGGTCGAATTTCGTGGTCTTGGTGTCCAGGATGTGTTCGGCCAGTTCCAGCATGTCCTTGGAGATCCTGGCGCTGGGGATGTCGTCGAAATAGTCGTGCTCGTCGCGCACTTCGTTCCTGTAGCGTAGCAGCGTGCCAACGATGCCCTTGCCGCGCGGCTGCAACATCAGCAATCGCTCCCGCCGATAGAGGACCACCCGCGCGAGGCCGACGAGGTCCTTCTTCGCCATGGCGTCGCGGATCACCGTGAAGGCCTCGGCCCCGACCTTACCGTCGGGCACCAGATAATACAATTCGTCGAGGTAGATTTCGTCGACCTGCTGCCGCGGCACGAAGGCTTCGATATCGATGGTGTGCGTGCTCTCCAGGGCGATATTGTCGAGTTCGTTCTCCTCCAGGAGCACGTAATTGTCCTTGCCGACCTTGTAGCCCTTAAGGCGCTCCTCCTGCGGCACCGCCTCGCCGGTCTCCGCATCGACCACTCGATAATGTACCCTGTTACCAGTTTCCCGGTTGATGACATTGAAATGAATGCGCCCACTGGTGGAGGTGGCGGGAAACAGCGAGATTTCGCAAGCAACGAGCGAAAGCTTAAGGTAACCCTTCCAGTTCGCGCGCGGAGTCACGTGGGCCTCCCTTACCTCGCAAGACACCTTAAGTTCCAACGCGTTAGCGGAGCTCGCAGTTCCCGGCAATTGCAACCATTCCGAAGCTATGGACTTAATCTTTATCAATGCAGATCAATGAATTGGCTTCCCTCGGCGGCTGGTGTAAAGCTTTAGGTCTGCATCTCGATGAACGCCTAGGCTGGAGTGAATATTGTCGTCTGCCTCAACAACATTGCTGCTGGACCGAATCAGAAACCCGGAAGACCTGCGGCGCCTGCCCGAGAGCGACCTGCGTCAGCTTGCCGACGAGCTTCGCCAGGAGACGATCGACGCGGTCGCTGTGACCGGCGGCCACCTCGGCGCCGGGCTCGGAGTGGTCGAGCTGACGGTTGCGCTGCACTACATTTTTGACACTCCTAATGACCGGCTGATCTGGGACGTTGGTCACCAAGCCTATCCGCATAAGATCATCACGGGCCGTCGCGAACGCATCCGCACCATCCGCCAAGGCGGCGGGCTATCTGGTTTCACCCGGCGGGCGGAGAGCGGCTACGATCCCTTCGGTGCCGCCCATTCCTCGACCTCGATCTCGGCTGGGCTCGGCATGGCGGTCGCGCGCGACCTCGCCGGCAGGAAGAACAACGTGGTTGCCGTCATCGGCGACGGCGCGATGTCGGCGGGCATGGCCTATGAGGCCATGAACAACGCCGGCGCCATGAACTCGCGCCTCATCGTCATCCTCAACGACAACGACATGTCGATCGCGCCGCCGGTCGGCGCGCTTTCGGCCTACCTGTCGCGCCTCGTGTCGGGGCGCACCTATCGCTCGCTGCGTCATGCGGTGAAGAGGCTCGCCAAGCGGCTGCCGCCGTTCCTCGAGCAGCGTGCGGTGGCGATGGAGGAATATGCCCGCGGCCTAGTCAACGGCGGCACGCTGTTCGATGAGCTTGGGTTCTTCTATGTCGGGCCGATCGACGGCCACAACATCGATCACCTCTTGCCGGTGCTGCGGAACGTGCGCGACGCCGACAGCGGGCCGTTCCTCATTCACGTCGTGACGCAGAAGGGCAAGGGCTATCCGCCGGCGGAAAGCTCGGCCGACAAGTATCACGGCGTAGTCAAGTTCGATGTGGCCACCGGCGCGCAGGCGAAGGCGAAATCGAACGCGCCGAGCTTCACCAAGGTGTTCGGTGAAAGCCTCATCAAGGAGGGGAAGAAGGACGACAAGATCGTCGCCATCACCGCCGCGATGCCGTCGGGCACCGGGATCGACCTGTTCGAGAAGGTTTTCCCCGCGCGCACGTTCGATGTCGGCATCGCCGAGCAGCATGGCGTGACCTTCGCCGCCGGGCTCGCGACCGAGGGCTACAAGCCGTTCGTGGCGATCTATTCGACCTTCCTGCAGCGCGCCTACGACCAGGTGGTGCACGACGTCGCGATCCAGCGCCTGCCGGTGCGCTTCGTGCTCGATCGCGCCGGTCTCGTCGGCGCCGACGGACCGACCCATGCGGGATCATTCGACATTGCCTATCTCGGCTGCCTGCCCGGCTTCGTGCTGATGGCGGCGGCGGACGAAGCCGAGCTTGCTCACATGGTGGCGACGCAGGTCGCGATCGACGACCGGCCCTCGGCGCTGCGCTATCCCCGCGGCGACGGCGTCGGCGTGGAGATGCCGGAGGAAGGCCGTCCGCTCGAGATCGGCAAGGGCCGCATCGTACGCGAGGGCAGCAAGATTGCGCTGCTGTCGCTGGGGACGCGCCTCACCGAATGTCTCAAGGCCGCGGAAGATCTGGCCGGCTTCGGCCTGTCGACCACCGTAGCCGATGCCCGCTTCGCCAAGCCCCTCGATGTCGATCTCGTGCTGCGGCTGGCGGCCGAGCATGAGGTTCTGATCACGGTCGAAGAAGGGTCGGTCGGAGGCTTCGGCTCCTATGTGTTGCAGACACTGTCCGCGAGCGGCGCGCTCGACCGCGGGCATCTTGCGGTCCGCATGATGGTGTTGCCGGACTTTTTCATCGAACAGGACGCGCCGGCGGCGATGTATGCCCGCGCCGGCCTCGACGCCAAGAGCATCGTCGCCAAGGTGTTCGAAGCGCTCGGCAAGGACGTACGCACCGAGACGACCAAGCTCGCCCGCTCTTAGTCAGCGCGGTCTCGTGGTCAATCGCCGTCGCTTCTGATCTTGCGCATCTCATTGCGCATCTCATTGATCGCGCGCCGCAGTGTTGCGACCTCGCTTTCGAGCTTCAGGATCCGGCCGTAGAGTTCGGGCGATCCGCCCGCCGGCTCCGCGGCCGGCTGATCGCCGGTCATGAACGCAACGCCGATCTCGTTCCCGAACCGCCAATGGACCTGCGCGCGGTAGGTTTCATCCTTGGCCGGGATCTGCAGTTCGAGCACATCAGGCGTGTTGACCGCGGCGGAGAATTTCAGCTTGGCGCCATACTCCGAAATGTCGCGGATGAGACAGTCCATGCTGCTGCGGCGGTTGTTGTAGTAGATGCGGCCCTGCAGGAAGCTCTTCTGGCGCGCGGACGTGCGGCGTTCCTTCAAAGCGGCTTTCATGGATCGACCTCGTCGAGCGCTCTTTTCACCTCCCTCCCCACGGCGGGGAGGGGAACAGGCAGCGTTGGCTCAAAATAATCGGAGCTGATTACCTTATCGTTCACGGATCGTTAGCTGACTTTTTACCATTGCCTCTCCCGTCGAGGGCGGGCGATTGCTAGATCAGGAGCATGACTCCCCGGATGCGCATCGATCGCCTGCTGGTGGCGCGCGGATTGTTCGAAAGCCGCGCCAAGGCGCAGGCCGCGATCGCCGCGGGCTTGGTCACCGCCGACGACGCGCCGGTCGCGCGCGCCTCCGATGAGATCGCGGCCGACGCGGTGCTGCACGCGACGGCCGCTCATCCCTATGTGTCGCGGGGCGGCGTGAAGCTCGCCGCTGCGCTCGATCATTTCCGCTTCGATCCGGCGGGGCGCGCGTGCCTCGATGTCGGGGCCTCGACCGGTGGCTTCACCGAGGTTTTGCTCGCGCGCGGCGCGCGGCGGGTCTATGCGGTCGATGTGGGCCATGGTCAACTGCACGGCAGCCTGTGCGAGCGATCCGAGGTTGTGTCGTTGGAAGGCGCCGACATCCGCGCGCTCGAACCGGCGCGGCTGGCAGAGCCGCCTGAGTTGGCTGTGATCGATGTGAGTTTCATCTCGCTCAAGCTCGTGCTCCCGGCCGTGCGTGCGCTGCTCGCCCCGGTTGCGCCCTTGCTGGCGCTGATCAAGCCGCAATTCGAAGCCGGTCGCGCGTACCTGAAGAAAGGCATCGTGCGTGACCCGCAGGTGCATGCCGCGGTCTGCGACGAGATCGCGGGCTGCGCAACGTCGCTCGGCTTTCGCGTGGCCGGCACATTCAAGTCACCGATCTTCGGCGGCGACGGCAATCGCGAATTTTTCCTCGGTGCTACTCGTGACTGAACGCGTCGTGATCGAGCGCATGGGCCGCTACGGCGAAGGCATCGCCGATAGCCCCGACGGCGCGCTGCATGTGCCCTACACGCTGCCGGGCGAGATCGCCGAAGTCGACACCTGGCTCGGCGACAACGTGCGGCGACATCTCATACGGATCGAGCAGGCGAGTCCGCAGCGCATCGCGCCGGTCTGCCCGCATTTCACGATCTGCGGCGGCTGCGCCTTGCAGCACTGGGAGCACGAGCACTATCGCGCGTGGAAGCGTGCGCTCGTGACCGATGCGCTGGGCCAGGCCGGCATCGCCGCGTCGGTCGACGAATTGATCGACGCCCACGGGGAAGGCCGCCGCCGCGCCGTGTTCCATGCCCGCCGTGGTACGCACGACGTGCTCAGCGTCGGCTTCGCGGCGCCGCGCGCACACCACATCGTGCCGATCGACCGCTGTCCGGTCCTCGCCCCTGGCCTTGCCGGGGCGCTCGAAGCGGCGTGGGCGATCGCGGAAGTGCTCGCGGGCGCGCGCAAGCCGCTCGACATCCGGGCGACGGAGTCCGAGGCCGGCCTGGATGTAGACGTGCGCGGCTCCGGCCCGCTCAACCCCGCCCGCACCAGCGACCTCGCCCGCGTTGCCGAGCGCCATAAACTGGCGCGGCTCACCCGCCACGGCGAGATCGTCGCCCAGCGGGCCGCACCGACCGTGAGCATCGGCCGCGCCCGCGTTGCGCTGCCGCCGGGCGCGTTCCTGCAGGCGACGGCGGCGGGGGAGGCGTCCCTGGCCGCGCTCGTCGCCGAGCATTGCGCAGGCGCCGCGTGGATCGCCGACCTGTTCGCCGGCGTCGGGCCATTTGCGCTGCGGCTCGCGGAGCGCGCGCGCGTCATCGCTGCGGACAGCGACAAGGATGCAATCGCCGCGCTCGCCCGCGCCGCCGCCACCACCCAAGGCCTCAAGCCGATCGAGACTGCAGCGCGCGATCTCTTCCGCCGCCCGTTTCTCGCGGCCGAACTGGAATCCTGCGACGCCGTCGTGTTCGATCCGCCCCGCCAGGGCGCGCAGGCACAAGCCCGCGAACTCGCGGCCGCGCGCGTGCCTGTCGTGGTCGCGGTCTCCTGCAGTCCGGCGACCTTTGCGCGCGATGCCCGCATCCTCGCCGACGGCGGCTACCGCCTTACGCGCGTGACGCCGGTCGACCAGTTTTTGTACTCGGCGCACGTGGAACTGGTGGGACAATTCGAGAAATAGATGTTCGCAATTCTTCACCCTCCGCTGAAAGGAGAGGGGTCGAAACGCGCCAAAGGCGTTTCGGGCTGTGATCTTGTTTAGATGCAATCCGTTTCGGCGCGATTTTCAGCCAGAACCCCCGCTCGGCTCGCTTCGCGAGCCGACCTGCCTCTCTTGGGGGGAAGGTGGCCCTCAACGCCCCCAGCGCTCGCGCCACATCTGTTCGCCGATCGTGCAGGAGATGCGCGGCGGACGGTGTTGCGCGGGGATCACGCGCGTCGGCGGGTTGCGGCCGGCGATTTCGAGCACGAGCTTGGTACGGGTGGCTTCCTTGAACTGGTTGCGCTCGTGGATCGGGACCACGAACGCGCCCGGCCCGCCGATCACGCAGTCCTCGTAGTAAACGTCGAGGTTGTCGATATCGAGCGTGAAGGTATTCGGCCGCTTGAGCATGATCGGCAGCCCGTTGATGGTGATGCCGGACGCCAGCACTGCGTCGCGCATCGGCTCCACCAGCGGCCCGCTGTTGTTGACTCCGTCGCCCGAGACGTCGATCACGCGGCGGATGCCGTTGAACCCGGACGCATCGAACAGCGGCTTGGCGAACTCCAGCGCGCTGCCGATCGAGGTGCGCGAAGCGCGCCGGTAGGGCGCGCTCGCAATCTCGTTGGCGACCGCATCGGCGGCTTCCGGCCCGTCGATCATCCGCCACGGCATGATGATCTTCTGGTCGCCGGGGCCTGCCCATTCGAAATAGGTGATGGCGATCTTGCCGTTCATGCCGCCGCGCAGCGCCTGCATGAACTCGCGCGAGGTGATGCCGGTGATATAGCCCTCGCGCTGCAACTGCTGCTCGTCGGGGTCCATCGAATAGGAGACATCGACCGCCAGCACGAGTTCGACATCGACCGGCGTGGCGCTCGATCGGTTGTCGGCAAAGCGTCCGGGCGCCGTCGGCGCAGCAACGCCCCAGCCGGTCAACAGGACCGCGACGGTGGCGCCTGCGGCAAGCATCGACAGCAGCGACGTGTGTGCGCGCATTGGGCCCTCCCAGGGCTTGAGTCGGCCCCCACCCCACATGGTGACATGGAGCCTGCTGCGACGAAAGGTGGCAGGCGAAGGAGGTATATTTTTGTTGTCTACAACCGCAGTGCGGCTTCCGGCGGCGTGTATTTGAGCTTGAGCGCCCCTGCCACCGGGCGGTGCGTGACCTGGCCATCGTGCACGTTGAGGCCGTTGAGCAGGTGCGGGTCCTCACCGAGCGCGCGGCGATAGCCCTTGTCGGCGAGCGCCAGCACGAACGGCAGGGTGACATTGTTGAGCGCGAAGGTCGAGGTGCGCGCGACCGCGCCGGGCATGTTGGTCACGCAATAGTGCACGACCTCGTCGACCACGTAGGTCGGATGCGAATGCGTGGTCGGGCGCGAGGTTTCCGAGCAGCCGCCCTGGTCGATCGCTACGTCGACGATGACGGCGCCGGGCTTCATCGCCTTCACGGTCTGGCGCGTGATCAGCTTCGGCGCGGCCGCGCCTGGAATGAGCACGGTCGCGATCACCAGGTCGGCGCGCCGGCAGGTCGTCTCCACCGCATCGCGGGTGGAGAACACGGTACGCACGCGCGCGCCGAGTTGGTTGGCGATGCGCCGCAGCGCCTCGGGATTGCGATCGACCACCGTGACGGTCGCGCCCATGCCGCCCGCGATGATCGCCGCGTGCGTGCCGGCAACTCCGCCGCCGAGGATCACGACATCCGCGGGTGGAACGCCCGGCACGCCGCCGAGCAGCACGCCGCGCCCACCGTTCTCCTTCTCCAGGCAGCGCGCGCCCACATGCGGCGCCATGCGTCCGGCCACTTCCGACATCGGCGTGAGCAGCGGCAGCGTCCCTTGCGGGCTGGTCACGGTCTCGTAGGCGATCGCGATGACGCCGGCCGCGATGAGCTCTTCGGTCTGCGCGCGATCGGCCGCGAGGTGGAGATAGGTGAACAGGATCTGGCCTGCCCGCAGCTTTTTGCGTTCGTCGGCGAGCGGCTCCTTCACCTTCACGATCATCTCGGCGCGCGAGAAGATCTCATTGGGATCCGCGACGATATTCGCTCCGGCCGTCTCGTAGTCCGCATCAGCAAGGCCGGCGCCGAGGCCGGCGTTGCGCTCGATCATCACTTGATGGCCGTTGGCGGTGAGCTCGCGCACCGTCGAAGGGACGAGCCCGACGCGATATTCGTTGTCTTTTATTTCCTTCGGAACTCCGACGAGCATGGGAAGCTATCCCTCCAACGGCTCTATCGACAAAATCTCGATGCCGAAGCCGGTAAGGCCGACATAGGTCAGCCGCCGCGAGGTTATCAGGCGGATCGACGAGATGCCAAGGTCCTTCAAGAATCTGCGCGCCGAGCCCGACCTCGCGCCACTGCCGCGAGCGCGCGACCTCCGACGTGGTCGAGCCGGCCTGCGGGATCTCATGCGTCGGCACGCCGGCGGCGCCGTCGCGCAGGAACACCAGCACACCGCGTCCTTCCGCCTTGAACTTGGCGAGCGCCGCGTGCACCGGGTTATCACCGCCGAACACGTCGCGGATGATGTCGGCGCGATGCAGGCGCGCCAGCACGTTCTTGCCGTCGCCGAGGCGGCCGTGCACGAACGCCATGTGCTGGACCGCGTCGAACGGCGTGACATAGGCGTAGCCGGTGAGCGTGCCGATCTCGCTCTTCACGGGGAATTCGCCGATCCGCTTCACCAGCTTGTCGCGCGATTGCCGGTAGGCGATGAGATCGGCGATCGAAACCTGTTTGAGCTTGTGCTTCTCGGCGAAGGTGGTGACGGTCGGTCCGCGCATCACGGTGCCGTCGTCGTTCATCAATTCGGCGAGCACGCCGACCGCCGGCAAGCCGGCCAGCCGGCAGAGATCGACGCAGGCCTCGGTATGGCCCGAGCGCATCAACACGCCGCCTTCCTTCGCGACCAGCGGGAACACGTGACCGGGCCGCACGAAATCGCCGGCGCCGCTGTTGCCGTTGGCGAGCGCGCGTACCGTGTTGTTGCGCTCCTCGGCGGAAATCCCAGTGGTGAGCCCGTGCCGCACATCGACCGATACGGTGAAGGCGGTGCCGAGCGGCGCGTCGTTGAGCGCCACCATCGGATTGAGATGCAGGCGCTTGGCCTCCTCCGCGGCGAGCGGCGCGCAGACGATGCCCGACGTGTTGCGGATGACGAACGCCATCTTCTCCGGCGTGCACAGCGACGCCGCGACGAACAGATCGCCTTCGTTCTCGCGGTCGTCGTCGTCGGTGACGACCACGATCTCGCCCTTGGCAAAGGCGCCGATCACCGCTTCGACGCGCTGGTGGTTGTCGTTCACGCTGCTGTCCTTCAGGCCGGCGGCTGTTGAAATGGCCAGGCGATCGGCTCGCCCATCTGGCCGCGCTGACGCAGATAATGGTCGGCAACGACGCACGCCACCATTGCTTCCCCGATCGGCACCGCGCGGATGCCGACGCAGGGGTCGTGGCGGCCCTTGGTCATGATCTCGGTCTCGTTGCCATAGCGGTCGACGGTGCGGCGGGGAATGTGGATCGACGACGTCGGCTTGACCGCGAAGCGCGCGACGATCGGCTGGCCGGTCGAGATGCCGCCGAGGATGCCGCCGGCGTGGTTGCTGAGAAAGATCGGCCGGCCGTCGTTGCCCATGCGCATCTCATCGGAATTCTCTTCGCCGGTGAGCGCCGCCGCGCCCATGCCGGCGCCGATCTCGACGCCCTTCACAGCGTTGATGCTCATCAGCGCGGCGGCGAGGTCGCCGTCGAGCTTGGCGTAGACCGGGGCGCCGAGACCTGCCGGCACGTCCTCGGCGATCACTTCGATCACCGCGCCCACCGAGGAACCCCGTTTGCGGATGCCGTCGAGATAGTCGGCGTAGAACTCCGCCTGCTTCGCGTCGGGACAGAAGAAGGAGTTTCGATCGACCTCATCCCAATTCCAGCGGGCGCGATCGATCTTGTGTTCGCCCATCTGGATGAGTGCGCCACGCACGCTCATGCCGGGCACAATCTTGCGCGCGATCGCGCCGGCTGCGACCCGCATCGCGGTTTCGCGTGCCGACTGGCGGCCGCCGCCGCGATAGTCGCGCAGTCCGTATTTGACGTCGTAGGTGTAGTCGGCGTGGCCGGGACGATATTTGTCCCTGATGTCTGAGTAATCCTTCGACCGCTGGTCGACATTGTCGATCATCAGCCCGATCGGCGTGCCAGTCGTCACCTGGGTACCGCTCTCGTCGTTGAACACGCCCGAGAGGATCCGCACCGAGTCCGGCTCTTGGCGCTGCGTCGTGAAGCGCGACTGCCCCGGCCGCCTTCTGTCGAGATAGGGCTGGATGTCGGCTTCCGTCAGCGGGATGCGCGCCGGGCAGCCATCGACCACGCAGCCGATCGCCGGCCCGTGGCTCTCGCCAAAGGTGGTGACGCGGAACAGATGGCCGAACGTATTGAACGACATAGCTATTGAGGGGTTCCAGCGGGCGCCGTGTGGTAGCCCGCGTGCGGGGCGGGGTCAAATAGGGCCGTAATGCAGGCCTTGCTCCCAGGTCTACGCCCGCCGGATTCCAAAGGGATTTTCACACTCTTGGCCAAAGTCGCGCGCGGAAAGCTGGTTCAGGTCAACAATGCCATTGTGCTTTCGGACTTGGCTATACCCTGGAGAGCCCGGCTCGATGCGCTGAAGGGTGACGGCTTGGAAATATTTTGGCATCACTCCCGCATTCTGGGTGGGAATGCAGGCGCGCTATGATCTTGAAGGCGCCGCGGATGAGGTGGCGGCCGAAATCCAAGCCCGTCAAGGCAGCGTAGCAGGTTTGCCGATCCTACGAGTTCATAAGTAGTGCGTCACCCGTCCGTCCTCGAACAGATAGACGCAGCCCTGGTCGATCGGGTGGTGCGTGGCCTGCTCCTGCTCCTCGATCCCGAGCACCGCGATCAGGGCGCGTGCGGTACCGCCGTGCGCCGTGATCACGGTATCGCCGCTAACCGTCGCGTACCACGCGCCGACGCGTGCGGCGACTTGCGCATAGCTTTCGCCGCCGGGCGGCAGGAAACCCCACTTGTTGCCCTCGCGCTTGGCGACGACATTCGGATCGAGCGCCAGCACGTCCCGATAGCTCAATCCTTCCCACTCGCCGAAGGAAATTTCCGCCAGCCGCGGCTCGACGCGGTAGCCCGAGGGCGCGAGCCCGAGGTGGGCGCGGATGATCTCCATCGTCTTGCAGGCACGGCCGAGCGGGCTCGAGACGAAATCGTGTGCCTGCGGCTCACGGCCCGCGCGCGCGAACAGATCACCCAATATGTCGCTGCAGCGTACGGCCTCCCGGCATCCTTCGGGATTGAGCGGCACGTCGTGCCGGCCCTGCAGCCGGCCGGCAACGTTCCAGTCGGTGAGGCCATGACGTACGTAATAGAGGCGGGGCATGCGCGCGCGGGATCAGCCGCCTTCGTCCTTGTTGACGACGATATCGGACGCGTCCGGATGCTTCATGCCGATGATGTGATAGCCGGCATCGACGTGATGGATCTCGCCGGTCACCGCGCGCGACAGGTCGGAGAGGAAATAGACTGCGGTGTCGCCGACTTCCTCCGTGGTGACGCAACGGCGCAGCGGCGAATTTTGCTCGTTCCATTTCAGGATGTAGCGGAAGTCACTGACGCCCGCCGCCGCCAGCGTCTTGATCGGCCCCGACGAGATCGCGTTGACGCGGATGTTCTTGCGGCCGAGGTCGGCGGCGAGATAGCGCACCGAGCATTCGAGTGCGGCCTTAGCGATGCCCATCACGTTGTAGTGCGGCACCCATTTCTCGGCGCCGTAGTAAGTGAGCGTGAGCATCGAGCCGCCGTTCGACATGAGCCTTTCGGCGCGTTGCGCGATCGCGGTGAACGAATAGCAACTGATCAGCAGCGTGCGGGCGAAGTTATCCGCCGTGGTGTCGACGTAGCGTCCCGTGAGCTGATCCTTGTCGGAAAACGCGATCGCGTGGACAACGAAGTCGAGTGTGCCCCAGGCCTGCGCGAGCTTGGCGAAAGCGGCATCGATGGTCGCCGGCTCGCTGACGTCGCAATGCCCGGCGACGATCCCGCCGACTTCCTCGGCGAGCGGTTCGACCCGTTTTTTCAGCGAATCTCCCTGGTATGTGAAAGCAAGCTGCGCGCCTTGCGCATGGCAGGCTTTGGCGATTCCCCATGCGATCGAGCGGTTATTGGCCACCCCCATGATCAGGCCGCGCTTGCCGCGCATCAGACCCGACATTTCGGCCATAAATTCCTCGCTCCGCCACCCGGGCCGTAACCTCCTATGACATAGGGGGGCTGGCCCTTCAAGGCGCGCTCCCGAGCAGTCGGGCATCAACCAGGGGCTGGAATAGCTGCCCGCCCGGAAGTGTTTGTTTCCGGGGTAGTCTTGAGGCACAAGAGAAGTATTGGGGCACAACATCGGGTGGAGGCCAGGAGCCTTGGTGTTGCGCGGATTCCGACAGCGGGTAGAAGCGGCGGTGCCAGCCTTGCGGCGGTACGCGCGTGCGCTCACGCGCGATGCCGAGCTTGCCGATGATCTGGTGCAGGACACCGTGGTGCGGGCGCTGCGCTCCGAACATCTGTTTCACGGCGGCGAGGTCCGGAGCTGGCTCTACACCATCCTCACCAACCTCAATCGCAACCGGCTGCGCTCGCTCGCCCGGCGTCCGACGCTCACTTCGATCGAGGATGACGATGCCCCCGACCTGGCAGGACCGGAGTCTGGTGCGCGCGATGTCGAACGCGCGTTGGCAACGCTGGCCGACGACCAGCGCGTGGCGGTCCTCCTCGTCGCGCTCGAAGGGCTCACCTATCGCGAAGTCGCCGAGGTGCAGGGCGTTCCGATCGGCACCGTGATGTCGCGGCTCGCGCGTGCCCGCGCCCAGATCAAGTCCTTTCTTGACGGTACGCGCCCGGTGCTGCGCCGGATCAAATGAAGCTGGACAATGATGATGATTGATTCACCCGTGACCATTGACGAGCTCCAGGCCTACGCGGACGGCGAACTGTCCGCCGACCGCGGCGATGAAGTCGAGGCCTGGCTCTCGACCCATCCGGAGGACGCCGCCTGCGTCGCCGAATGGCGGGCGCAGGGTGAGCTTATCCGCGCGCGTTACGCCAGCGTCGCGCAGGAGCCGGTCCCGGCGCGGTTCAACATCGATCGTCTTGGGCGCGCCGAGCGCGGCTGGCGCGGCTTTGCCGCCGCCGCGGCGGCGGCCGCCCTGGTCGGCGGCGCCGTGGGCTGGATGGCGCATGGCGTCTCGGCCGCGGCGCCGAGTAACTTCGATACCTACACTGCCAATGCACTAGAGGCTTACAAGCTCTACGTCGTCGAGGTGCGGCATCCGGTCGAAGTTGCCGGCGCCGAGCGCGAGCACTTGCTGCAGTGGCTCTCGAAACGGCTCAACTTCGACCTGCGCGCGCCCAACCTCGATGCCGTGGGCCTCATGCTGATCGGCGGCCGCCTGCTGCCGGGACCGACCGGCGGCGCCAGCGCGTTCTTCATGTACGAAGCCTCCTCCGGCGAGCGCTTCACGCTCATCTGCACGCCATCGGGCTTGTCCGAGACCGCGCTGCGCTACCGCGCCGAGGAGCGCTACGCGTCGTATTATTGGGTCGACCGCGGCCTCGCCTACGTGGTAACCGGCCCTGCTGACCGAAGCCGCCTCGACGCCATCGCCAAGACCGCCTACGAGCAGATCGACAAAGCCACGCACCCGGCGGGAGGGTAGATCACCCCATCCCCTTGCGCGGATCGTAAGCCTTTCCCTCGCGCCACTGCTTCATCAACGACTCCAGCTCCGTGTCGCGGGCCTCCGGCAGCATGATGCGCACGGTGGCGAGGAGGTCGCCTTTGCCCTCTTTGGCGGGAAAGCCCTTGCCCTTGAGGCGGAAGGTGCGGCCGGAATTCGTGCCGGCCGGGATCGCGAGTTCGACCGCGCCGTCGAGCGTCGGCACCCGTGCCTTGCCGCCGAGCACGGCTTCGTAGAGCGTGATCGGCAGGTCGAGCCGGAGGTCGGCGACGCCGTCGCGCTGGAACACTGGATGCGGTGCAATCGACACCGTGATGAGGAGGTCGCCCGTGCGCGAGCCCGGGCTGGCGAGGCCTTGGCCCTTGAGCCTGATCTGTTGCCCCTCGGCGAGCCCGGCGGGGATCTTGACGTCGACTTCTTTGCCGGTCGGGAGCTGCAGGCGCTTCTTGGCGCCGCTCGCAGCCTCCGGCAGCGTGATGGTGAGCGCAGCGGTCAGATCCCGGCTGCCACCATCGGCGTCGGCGCCGAAATCGGTCTCGAAATGCACACCGCCGCGCGGCTGTCCACCGCGACCACCGAACACGTCCTTGAGGATGTCTTCGAAGCCGCCGAAGCCGCGCCCGCCGGCCTGTCCGCCGCGCGCGCGTCCCCGCTGAAGACCTTCCGGCCCATAGCTGAATGTCTCGAACGCGCCCTCGCGGGGGTCGAAGCCGCCGGCGCCAGCACCGGATTGAAAGCCCTCGAAACCCTGGAAGCGTGGTTTGCCCTCGGCGTCGATCTCGCCGCGGTCGAACGCCTTGCGCTTCTTCGCGTCGCCGACGATCTCATGCGCAGCGTTGAGCTCGGCGAACCGCGTCGCCGCTTTCGGGTCGTGCTTGTTGGCGTCCGGGTGCAATTTCTTGGCGAGCTTGCGGTAGGCGCTCTTCACCTCCGCTGGGCTTGCGGTTCGCGCTACTCCCAGAACGTCATAGGGGTCGCGCATGCTCCTTCGCTCCCGTGAGGCATGATTTCGAATCCTTGGGGATACCCCGCCTCATAGATGGGGAACTTGGTCCTCTGCGTCAACGATGGCCGTGCTCTGCTTCTAAGGCGGATCAGCCGACGGCGTCATCCGCCACTCCCGCAAGGAGACGGCGGAATACGCTGCGCTATTCCGCCATACGCGGCATGAGCGACCGTCAGGCTCACGTGCGCTGCCAGGGCTTCATGCTGCGGACCTCCCAGCGGCCCTGAGCGAACCGGCAGGCCTCCCCCTGCAGCCAGGATTCGGCGCCGTTGCGCGTATAGCTGGCGAGGAAGTCGTGGCAGGTCATGCCATTTTCGTCGTAGGAGGAGGCGATCGGCGTGACGGATCCGCGCGCGCCGGTAGCCGGGTTCTCCCACGGCTGGCTGGCGCCCTTGCCGCCCTTGGCGAGTGCCTCGCTCACCGCGGCGCGCGTAAACACGAGGTCGGACTCCGGCGGCAGCTCCGCATTCTGCCGCAGCGCCGGCGCCGGCAGCGCCCTCGGCTTGATCAAGCCGGTCACCCCGGACGGATCGTCTTTCGCCATCATCGAATCGAGCTGGAACGAACATCCCCCGGCGGTCAGCGCCAGCGCGAGCGCCCCCGATACGGTCGCAAGCCGGCCGGCGCGGCGCCATAGGCGCGTCCAAGGCCTTCCTCTGTTCCAAGGCCTTCCTCTATAACGAAACTGCCGAGGCAACGACGTCGGCACCAACGCGGCCACGTGGGACTCCAGGATGTCCGAATCGGTTCCCATCCAACACCCGGCCTGGTTAACGTCCGGTGATTTCACCGAGGCCGACGAGCCGCTGCGGCTGTTCTCCGCCTGGTTCGAGGAGGCCAAGCGCACGGAACCGCGCGATCCCGACGCCATGGCGCTGGCAACTGTGGATTCTGACGGGCTGCCCAATGTGCGGATGGTGCTGCTCAAGGGCTACGACCAGCGCGGCTTCGTGTTCTATACGAACCTCGATAGCCAGAAGGGCCGGGAACTCGATGCGGCCGGCAAGGGCGCGCTGGTCATGCACTGGAAATCGCTCAACCGGCAGGTCCGCATCCGCGGCCCAGTGGAACGGGTAAGCGAGGAGGAGGCGGACGCCTATTTCGCGAGCCGCCACCGCCTCGCGCAGATCGGCGCCTGGGCCAGCAAGCAGTCGTCGCCGCTCGAAAGCCGCATGGCGTTCGAGAAGGCGATCGCGCTGCAGACGGCGCGCTTCGCGATCGGGAAAATCCCGCGGCCGCCGTACTGGTCCGGCTACCGGGTGAAGCCGCTCGTGATTGAGTTCTGGCACGACCGACCATACCGGCTGCACGACCGCATCGAATTCCGCCGCGACGACCTCGCCGCGCCGTGGTGCAAGACGCGGCTCTATCCATGAGCGTGATCCGGAAAAGCTGCAGACTTTTCGGGCCCGATCATGCGGGTCCAAAGAAGCTCATGATCCCGAAGAGCTGCAGATTTTTCGGGCCAGGACCACGCGGTTCTAAAGAAGGTGGGTGACTGCGGAAAGAGCAGACTTTTCGGAGTTGATCATGCGAATTCAATGGTAACCTGTCGCCATGAACACGCCGCACGACAATCATCCACGCCGCGCGCTGCTCCTCACCGGAGCGAGCCGCGGCATCGGCCACGCCACGGTGAAGCGCTTCTCGGCCGCCGGCTGGCGCGTCATCACCTGCTCGCGCCATCCGTTTCCTGAGAACTGTCCTTGGGAGATGGGTCCGGAAGATCACATCCAGGTTGACCTCAACGATCCCGAAGGTACGCTCGGAGCGATCGCCGAGATCAAGCAGCGGCTCGACAACGGCGAACTGCACGCCCTCGTCAACAACGCCGCGATTTCGCCCAAGGCTGAGGGCGGGCGTCGGCTATCCTCGATCGAGACCACGGTCGACGTCTGGGAGCATGTGTTCCGGGTGAATTTTCTTGCCCCGATCATGCTCGCGCGTGGTCTCCTTGACGAGCTGAGAGCCGCCAAAGGTTCGGTTGTCAACGTGACCTCGATCGCCGGCTCGCGCGTGCATCCGTTCGCCGGGGCGGCCTATGCGACCTCGAAGGCCGCACTCGCCTCGCTCACGCGCGAGATGGCGGCCGACTTCGGCGCGGTTGGCGTCCGCGTCAACGCGATCGCGCCGGGCGAGATCGACACCTCGATCCTGTCGCCAGGCACGGAGAAGATCGTCGAGCAGATCCCGCTGCACCGGCTTGGTACGCCCGATGAAGTGGCCAAGATCATCTACGTGCTCTGCACGGAAACGTCGTCCTACGTGAATGGCGCGGAAATCCACATCAACGGCGGCCAGCACGTGTGAGCACCTGAGCGCGGCCCGCGCAGATCCGCCGGCCGAAGCGAGAGTAAGGAGGACGCGATGAGACTTCCCCGCCGCCAGTTCTTGCATCTGGCAGCCGGTGCTGCCGCGCTCCCGGTCAGTTCGCGCTTTGCCGGCGCGCAAGCCTATCCGGCGCGGCCGGTGCGCTTGGTCGTCGGCGTGACCGCGGGAGGGGCGAACGACACGGTCGCGCGGCTGGTCGCGCAATCGCTGTCCGAGCGGCTCGGTCAGCAGGTCGTGGTCGAGAACCGGCCGGGCGCCGGCGGCGAAGTCGGCACCGAAGCCGTCGCCAACGCGACGCCCGACGGCTACACGCTGCTGTTCGTTACTTCGGCGAATGCGATCGGCGTCACCCTCAACGAGAAGCCCGGTTTCAACTTCATCCGCGACATCGCGCCGATCGCCAGCCTGGTGCGCGGGCCGCTCATCATGGAGGTGAACCCGGCGTTTCCGGCCAAGACCCTTCCCGAATTCATCGCTTATGCCAAGTCCAATCCCGGCACGATCAACATGGCGTCGGCCGGCATCGGCAACACCACCCACGTCGCCGGTGTGTTGTTCATGATGCTGACCGACACCAGGTTCACCCACGTGCCGTATCGCGGCGGCGCGCCGGCGGTGACCGATCTCCTGGCCGGGCAGGTGCAGCTCTATTTCGACGGCGTATCGGGCTCGCTGGCAAATGTCAGGTCTGGAAAGCTGCGCGCCCTGGGCGTGACCACCGCGGCGCGCGCGGAAGTGCTGCCGGACGTGCCGGCGATCGGGGAGTTCGTGCCGGGCTACGAGGCGGGCGGCTGGTATGGCATCGGCGCGCCGCGGAATACGCCCGCCGAGATCATCAGCAAGCTCAACACGGACATCAACGCCAGCCTCGCCGCGCCGAAGTTGAAGTCGCGGCTCGCCGAACTCGGCTACGTGACGTTCGCGAGTTCGCCCGCGGAATTCGCAGCGATGATCGCGCGCGAATCGGACAAATGGGCTAAGGTCCTCAAGTTCGCCGGCGTGAAATCCGAGTGAGGGTCATTTTCGCGCCTTTTGGAGTGCTTCTGGCCAAAGCCGGTTTGCTCGCATGCCGATATGCCCATGACATCAGCGCGGCCTGTCATCTTCTGGATTGCAATGCTGGCGGCGATCATCGCGGCGGCTGCGCTGTTACGCGAAATCCTGTTGCCGTTCGTGGCCGGCCTGATGCTGGCCTATCTGCTCGATCCGCTGGCAAACCGGCTTGAGCGGTCGGGAATGAGCCGGCTGAGCGCGACGCTGATCATCATGGTTCTGTTCATTGTCGGCGTTGCGGTTTTAATCTTTCTGACAGCGCCGATCATTGTCAGAGAGCTTGCGTACTTCATCGATCAGTTTCCGCGCTACCTGCGACGGTTGCAGGCGCTCGCGACCGATCCAAACCGGCCGTGGCTGAGCAAGATCGTTGGAGAAGGCCTGGGCAGCGCAGAGCAGTCGATCGGCGAGTTGACGACGCTGGCGGCCAATTGGCTCTCAGCCGTCCTGCGCTCGGTGTGGTCAGGCGGCCAGGCGCTGATTTCGGTGTTCTCGCTTTCGGTGGTGACCCCGATCGTTGCCGCCTACCTGCTCCACGATTGGAAGAAGATGATCGCGGTGGTCGACCATTGGGTGCCGCCGGAACGCCGCGCCACCGTTCGAATGCTCGCACGCGAAGTTGATGACACCATCGGCGGCTTCGTGCGCGGGCAGAGCGCGATCTGCCTCATCCTCAGCCTGTTCTATATCTTGACGCTGTCGCTGATCAGACTCAACCACGGATTCCTGATCGGCCTTGCAGCGGGACTGATCAGTTTCGTTCCCTATCTCGGTTCGCTCACCGCGCTCGTGATAGCGACGTGCGTGGCGATCGCTCAGTTTTGGCCGAACGGGGCGCTGATCTTGGTGGTTCCGGCTATCTTCTTCGTTGGCCAATCGCTCGCAGATTATGTGCTTTCGCCATATCTCGTCGGCCGCCGCGTTAACTTGAATCCGGTCTGGGTGATGTTTGCGTTGTTCGCCTTCGGATATCTGTTCGGATTTGTCGGCCTCTTGATTGCGGTGCCGCTGGCGGCAGCGATCGGTGTGCTCGTTCGTTTTGCCTTTGCGCAGTACTATGCAAGCCCGCTTTATTCCGCCAACTCCGATGCGGTGGCAGGCACAGCCCGGTTGGAGCCTGGCGAAATCCGGGATTGATCTGTCCACCGGCACTGAAGCGCCGATGGCGCTGCGCTCCAGCCCGGCGGGGTGCGACCTGATCCCCGGCATTTGCATTACATCTCTCCCAAGGCTTCTCGCCGCGTGCGCTCGGATTCATCAGCGTAACGCCGCAACACATAGGCCTCGGTCAGTAACCCGACCACCCGGCGTTGCGTGTCGACGACTACAAGCGCTTCGGCCTCGGCTCGATCGAAGGTCCTCGCCGCCTCCTGAATGTTCATCGAAGGCGTGAGGACAATCTCGGCGTGTCGCAACAGCGGCCCGATCGAGCGCGTCTTCGGATCGAGATCTCCGTAAGTGTCGGCGACGACGATCATCCCGGCGTAAGTGCCATCGCGGTCGACCACCACCACCCGCGTTGCCGACCCGAGCGGATAGAGCTTCTGGAACTGCTCGATGGAAGTATCTTTGGAGACCGTTTTGATGTCCGGCCGCATCATGCGGCCGACGGTGAGATCGCGAATCCAGCCGACGTCGGCCGCGCTGCGGATCGTCTCGCCACGCAGGTGAAAGCGCCAGGTCGCAAACGAATAGCCGAACAACTCGCGGGTCAGCAGGTTGGCGATGATGACGGCGATCAGCACGGTGGCTGCCAGCCAGAAGTCTCCGGTATTCTCCAGGACGATGAAGGTTACGGCCAGCGGTGCGCCGATCACCGATGCGGAGAGCGCGCCGAGACCCAGGATCGCATAAATATCGGCGTCGAGATGAAGACCCGGCCATGCCGCATTGGCCGCCGCGGCGAACAACCGGCCGCCGAGCGCGCCGAGCAGCAGCGAGGCGAAGAACAGTCCGCCGCGGAAACCCGAGCCGAGCGATACGATCGAAGCGACTGACTTGAACAACAGAATGCCGGCGACCGCGGTGAGCGGCATTTCCAACACTGCAGTGACATGCAGCGCCCCATGACCGGACGACAGCACCTGCGGTGTGAGCAGTGCGAGCGCGCCGACCAGCAATCCCCCGATCGCCGGGCGCAGCGGCGGGGAAATATAGAGCGCCGTCATAAGACGCTCCCAAAGCGCCACCCCGCGCATGAGCGCGATACCCAATATCGCGGCGGCCACGCCGAGAGCGCTGGCGAGAAAGAGATCCCGTCCGGTGACGGTGTCGAGCGCACCTGCCACGATGCCGAGCGAAATCGGCGCGAACGTCCGCGCGACGGCATAGCCGTTCAACGCGGCGATGCCGACCGGCGCGAGGCTCACCGCGGTGTAGCTCCCGATAATCAGTTCGAAGGCGTAGAATGCGCCACCAAGAGGCGAGCCGAAGGCGCCGGCAATGGCGGCGGCAGCCCCGCACCCGACCAGAACGCGCAGGTCGTTGCGGCGCAGATGGAACATCCGGCCGATCCACGACGCGACGCCGCTGCCGAGTTGGCTGTAGCCGGCCTCAAGGCCGACGGACGCGCCGACGCCGCTCGACAGGACGGTCTGCGTCGCGACGATCAGACTGTCTCGCACCGACATGCGCCCGCCGTGCAGCGCGTTCGCCTCGATCGGGTCGACAGGGCTGTCCGGGCGCCAGCGCGCTTGCAGGATGAAGGTCAGGCCTAGAACCAGGCCTCCGACCGCAGGCACAAGCGCTTGTAACGGTCGGATTGCCGTGATGGCGGAGAGCCGCTCTCCACTCGCAAGCGCGAAGAACCCGGCGTGGAGCAGATTAACGGCCATGCTCATGACCACAACGCCAACTCCGCCCAGCAAACCCACCGCGGCGGCAAGCACGATGACGCTTATTTCTCTGGCCCGCACAAGGGCGCGCAGGCGCCGCGGCGCCTGGAAAGGCAGGTCCGTCTCCGACATCAAGAGTTTCTGCGCCGGATGACAGATGAATGCAATCGCAGGGGAAAGCGACGCGCTTCGCCTCACAGCTAGGCGCTGCGCGTTGGGCGGCGTCAGGGCCAGGCCTTCTTGAGGTTGCTCAAAGTCGTCGCACGGAGCCGGACTGGCGGAATCACGACGCTCAGGTCGTAGCTCTGAACGGCGTCATCAGCGAGCCCCGTTCCGTTGAGAACCACTCCCTTCTGGACCAGCGTGGGATTTTTCGTGAAGACGTCATCCTTCGAGTGAGCCGCGTTGGTCAGACCGAGCGTATGAATGAGCTCGTGCGCGAGCATATAAAGGCGCACCCCCGGACCGACCTCGCGGGCGTGTGGGTCGCGTTGGCTGACCAGGGGTGTGGCCGGCACCTTGATGGTCACCTTCTGAATGTTCTGTGTGCCCCCGGTATCCAGGAGGCTCTGTCCGTGGAGCCCGCTTCCAGGCGTGGTGTCGAGAATCGCTTCCGCGTCCGACTCCTTGGCGGCCTTCTTGATGACGACCTTGATGCCGTTTTGCGAAAGCTCCCCGTTTAGCGCGTTGATCGCTTTGTCGATGACCACCGCCCACTGGCTGCCGCGCATGCCAGGCCCCACGAAAACCCTGACCACGCCGCTCTTTCGGACGGTGTCATTCCAGAGGATGACCTGCTGCTCGGTGTCGCCGGGAGGGGGCATGCGCCGCTAGATAGGTCGCATCGCAGGCTGAGGCAACCATCGACATTAACAAGCGCGTCGAACGGTCAGTTGCCACTGGGGCTGCGGACACCGCGGAACCCCTTTCGGATCGTCAGACCGCCTGATAAAGTATCGCACGGACATTGAATTGGTCCGAAAGCTGCCGGCGGGACGCGCCGAAGTCACCGCCGGGCGAGTGCGGCAGCAAGGCTGCAAGCGATCGACGAAGTCCCGCGTGTTCATCGTTGATGGCAAAATCTGACGGCCCGCTCAGTTGAGCTTGGCGCCAAGGCCCGGCCGGTGAAGGCGCCGGCTGGGGTCGGCGCCTTCTCAAAAAGGCCCTCGTTTTTCGATGGTCACTTTTTCGACGGTCACAATGATCGAGTGCATCTCAATCGTTTCAGAGAGGCAACGTGATGAAACTTCCCCACCGAAGAAACTTTCTGCATCTGGCCGCGGGCGCTGCAGCGCTCCCGGCCGTCTCATGCTTGGCTTGGGCACAAGCCTACCCAACGCGGCCAGTACGCATCATCGTCGGCGGGCCGCCCGCGGGGCCTATCGACTTTTCGGCACGCCTCATTAGCCAATGGCTCGCCGAGCGGCTCGGACAACCTTTTGTCGTTGAGAACCGGCCGGGCGCTGGAGGCAACATTGGCACTGAGATGGTCGTGCGTGCGGCGGCCGACGGCTACACGCTCCTCATGGCCTTTGCGTCGAGCGCGATCAACGCGACGCTCTACGACAATCTCCATTTCGATTTCATCCGCGATATAGCACCGGTCGCAAGCGTCAATCGCATTCCACTTGTTCTTGAAGCGCACCCCTCATTTCCAGCAAAGACCGTTGCCGATTTGATTACCTACGCCAAGGCCAATCCGGGCAAAGTCAACTTAGCGACGCCCGCCATTGGGACTGCGCCCCAAGTGGCGGCCGAACTGTTCAGGATGATGACCGGCCTCAACATGATTGTAGTTCCCTATCGAGGCACCGGGCCGATGTTGATTGATCTCCTCGGCGGTCAGGTTGAGATTGCCTTCGATGCCGTCTTGACCTCCATCGAACACATCAAGACCGGCAAAGTCCACGCGTTGGCGGTGACAACCGCAACGCGCCTTCATGAATTGCCGGATGTCCCGGCTATGGCAGATTTCGTACCGGGCTTCGAAGCAATCGGCTGGTGCGGCCTCTGCGCTCCCAAAAACACGCCGGCCGAGATCATCGAAAGGCTCAATAAGGAGATCAATGCGGCCCTCGCCGATCCCAAGATCAAGGCGCAGCTCGCCGACTTGGGCACGGAGCCATTTGCCGGCTCGGCACCCGAATTCGGCAAGTTCATCGCGGATGAAACCGAGAAATGGGCCAAGGTGGTGAAATTCTCCGGTGCCAAGGCGGAGTGATCGGGAATTCCCGTCCCGATATTCCATAATCTCCCGTTCCGCGAATCCGTCACGGGTTAGCCGCTACAGCCACTTCTTCCACCGGAAGAACAGATACGGCAGCACGGCGGCGATCACCATCAGCACCAGTGCGTAGATGTAGCCGTATTCCCACTCAAGTTCCCACATCTGCTCATGGAAGTTCATGCCGTAGATCGACGCGATCAGCGTCGGCGGCATGAACACGACGGCGGCGACCGAAAACAGCTTGATGATGTTGTTCTGCTCGATGGTGACGACGCCAAGGAGTGCATCGAGCAGAAACTGGATTTTGTTGCTGAGATAGGCGTCGTGGTCGGAGAGCGACTGCACGTCGCGTTGCATGCCGCGCAGCTGCGCGCGCGTTTCCTTGGCCCAGCGCATGCTGTCGGCCTCGTTGGCGAGGTAGAGCAGCACGCGGCCGATCGAGACCAGGCTCTCCCGCACTTTCGAGGCGAGGTCGCCCTTCCTCCCGATCGCCTTGAGGGTGTCCTTGTAGCTGCGGTCGGCGGCCTCGCCTTCCGGCTCAAAAATGTCGTGCGACACTTGGTCGACCTCGGCGCCGATGCGTTCGAGAATGTCGGCGGCGCGGTCGATCACGGCGTCGAGGAAATCCATCAGCACCGTTTCACCGCTCGCGCCGGCCGGGCAGGTGCGGCCGAGCTTGGTGCCGACGATGAAGAATGGTCGCGGATCGTCGTAGCGGACTGTGATGAGGCGGTGGCCGGAGAGGATGAAAGTGACCGGGGTCGTCTTCGGCGTATCTGTCTCCGACTGGCACATCAGGGTCGCGGTCATGTAACGCGCGCCGTTCTCGACGTAGAGCCGGCTGGTGACCTCGATTTCCTGCATCTCCTCGCGGGTGGGGATCGCGATGCCGAGCTTTCGCTCGACCAGATTGTCTTCCTGCCGGGTCGGCTTGACCAGGTCGAACCAGATCGCAGCGTCAGGAACCTCGGCGCCTTCTGTCTCGACCGGGACCCGCTCGAGCGAGGCGCCATGGGGAACATAAACCGAGAGCATGATCCCCCCATTTCGCGCCCGCCTGGCGGAAGTACTGACAATGTCGCCCGACGAAGTGATGACCCAATCGCGGCTGATCTGGCAAGCGGATTGATCCGTGCCGCGTCGCTTCGCAGTGGAGAGACGGTACTCTCTGTAGCCCGGATTGAGCGCAGCGAAATGCGGGGAGCTTGTTCAGGGCCGAAGTCCCGCAGTTCGCTGCGCCCAATACGGGCTACACGGGGGATCGGCCCATGAACGCAAAGAGCCGCAGCGTAACGCCGCGGCTCTTGCAAACTCGGGCAGTGGGCTGCGTCGGGGCGGCAAGCCCGTGCGGGACTTACGCCGCCATTTCCGAAAGCCAGCGACTCTCGCGCTGAGTGGTCGGCGCGGGCTCGGTCTTGACCTCGCCTTGGTAGCGGAGCGCTGCCGCCAATGCCGCAATCCCGATCTCGCCATAGCGGATATCGAGGTCCTGCGCCTTGCGACGGGTTTGGGCTTCGGAACGCTTGATCGCTTGCATCATCTTACTCACTCCTCGTCTTCTTTTTGGTCCCCTCTGCGCTGATGTGACCGTGCCCGTTGAGTGGGGCGGAAATCTGCAGAAAAAGGAGTCCTATTCGTGACATTTTCGCCGCACCCAGTCTGGGTCGCTCGGCGCCTATACAAAGGTTCAATAGTTAACGCTTGGCTTACGAATATGGTGCAAAAATTGTCAATCGATGTGGTTTGCTGTGCAGCAATGAGGCAACCTCTTACCGTCCCGCGGCCAAATTGCGACATTCCTGCCACACAGGATAAGACAATCGAATTCTGGCCCTACTTGCCCTGGAAAAGCCTGAGACTTTTCAGTTATTCGAAACAGCGGAACCGAGTCAAAGAACCGGCAGTGACGCGCCCGAAGCGTAAAAGGGAATGCCATGAGTTTACGCGCTATGTCGTTCGTCCTGTTAGGGCTGATGCTGGGCGGCTGCATGCAGGCCACCTTGGAGCCGGCGTCAGAGGCCAGCTTCTCCCCACGAGATAGGAAGCTTCTCGCCAACGCGCCTTACGCGCAGGCGAGCATTCCGGAGCCGTACCAGCGCCACATCGTCGAATATCACCGCAAGGAAGCGCCGGGCACGATCCTGGTCGATAGCGATGCGCGCTACCTCTATTATGTGCTGCCGGAAGGCAAGGCGATCCGCTACGGCGTGACCGTCGGCGAAGAAGCGCAGGCGTGGTCCGGCGTCGCCAAGGTCGGCAACATGCAGGAATGGCCGCCGTGGATCCCGACCGCCGGCGAGCACCAGCGGCTCGGCCCGCTGCCCGACAAGGTCGAGGGCGGTCCGCAGAACCCGATGGGCGCCCGCGGCATCTATCTCTACGCAAACGGCAAAGACACGCTGTTCCGCATCCACGGCACCAATCAGCCGGAATATATCGGTCAGGCGATCTCGTCCGGCTGCATCCGCATGACCAACGAGGACGTGATCGACCTCTACAAGCGGGTGAAGCTCGGCACGGTCGTGGTGGTGCTGCAACCGCACAATGGGGACTCGCCGTTCAATCCGCGGATGGCGGCCGGCACCGGCCGGAACGGCTGAACGAAATTCGAGGGGCTGGGTGAAAGCGGCGTCGGGCTCGGGGGCTCGGCGCCGTTTCTTTTTTGGTTGACGTGCTCATTATTCGAAAGCGGCGTTGTAGAACGCCGCTTGCCCGAGGTGCTTTCCTCCGCAGCGGTCACAGCGCCACATCGCGGCATCGGGGTTCCGGGCCACGGCGGAAATCGCGGCTCTTCTTTAGGAACGGGAATTGGAATAGCTTTGGTAGCGTGAGGAGGTACACATGAAACTTCCGCGCCGACAATTCCTGCATCTGGCCGCGGGTGCTGCCGTACTTCCAGCGGCCCCGCGCGTCGCTTGGGCGCAAGCCTATCCGACGCGGCCGGTGCACATCGTGGTCGGCTTCGGGGCCGGCACCGGGCTCGACCTTTATGCGCGCATCATCGGCCAGTGGCTGTCGGAGCGCCTCGGCCAGCCCGTCGTCATTGATAATCGACCGGGTGCCGGCACCAATCTTGCCACCGAGACGGTCGTCAATGCGGCCCCCGACGGCTACACGCTGCTCATGGCCAGCACGGCGGCTTTCACCAATGCTGCGCTCTACGACAGTCTGCGTTTCAATTTCATCCGTGACATCGCGCCGGTCGCGAGCTTGACCCGCGGTGCCTTTGTCATGGTCGTCAATCCCTCGTTCCCAGCAAAGACCATCCCTGAGTTCATCGCCTATGCCAAGGCCAATCCCGGCAAGATCAACATGGCGTCGGGCGGCATCGGAACTGCAAACCACGTTGCCGGCGAGATGCTCAAAGCGATGGCCGGCATCGACATGCTGCACGTCCCGTATCGCTCCGATGGAGCCGCCATCACCGACCTCGTCGGTGGAAGGGTCCAGGTCTATTTCGTCGCGCTCGCGGGAGCGGCCGGTTTCATCAAGGACGGCAAGGTGCGGGCGCTGGCGGTGACGACCGCGGAACGGTCGGCCGCGTTCCCGGAGGTCCCGGCCATTGGCGAGTTCGTGCCCGGTTACGAAGCGAGCCTCCGGAATGGCATTGGTGCGCCCAAGGGTACGCCCGCGGACATCATCGAGAAGCTCAACACGGAAATTAATGCCGGTCTCAATGATCCCAAGATCAAATCGCAATTCGCGGCTCTGGGCAGCGAGACAGTGCCGCTGACGACCGCCGAATACGGGAAGATCATTGTCGAAGAAACCGAAAAGTGGGGCAAAGTGATCCGGGGCGCAAACATCAAAGCACAATAAGCAGGGCCGTAGGATGGGTTTGAGCGGCGCGAAACCATCATCTTGGCGGGCAGTAAAGCGATAGGTTTCGCGAGCGCTCGATCGATCCTACGAGAGGGCTCGTCATCGCCGGGGCTGGTCCCGGCGATCTCGCTTAGGGACACAACCATCGTGCCACATCAATCGAGATGGCCGGGACAAACCCGGTCATGATGCGAAGTTCGGTTATTGAGGGTAACGGAGACATCATGGCCATTCCGCACATGCAGCCACCGATCCTATCGCTTGGCGAACGCGATCGCCGCTGGGCGCGCGTCCGCCATCTGATGCGCGAGCGCGGATTCGACGGGCTTCTGGTCGCGGGATTTCGGTCACGTGAAATGTACGAGACCTATATCAGCGACGATTACAATGAAGGCTGCGTGATCTTTCCGCTCGAGGGTGATCCGGTGATCATCACCTGGGCTCATTTGCGGGTGATGCGCGCGCGCTGGTCGCAGGAGCGCGGGGCTACGCTGTGGGTCGCCGACTATCGCGTGGCGACAAGTGGCGCCGGCGTAGCGGAGGTGCTGTCCGAGAAGCATCTCGCCGAAAGTCGTCTTGGCGTCGTCGGTCTTCGTTCGCAGGCGCCCACCGAAATCTACGGCGCCATTCCCGCCAATTTCTGGGAAGAGCTCACGGTGGCGCTGCCGAAGGCGCGGTGGGAGGACATCTCCGAAGAGTTCAGCCACCTGATGCTGGTCAAAAGCGACGAGGAGATGGCGCAGGTCCGCTACGCCGCGCGCGCTGCCGAGGCTGCCTGCAGGGTGGTCGTCGAGGTGGCGGCGCCGGGGGTCGGAGAAGAAGTGGTGTTCGCTGAAGCGGCGCGCGAGATGTTGCGACACGGCATCGGGCTGCGCTACCCGATGGTCGTCATGAATTCGGGACCCCAAACGCTGTCGTGGGGACCTCCGCGCTGGACGACAAGCGGCGAGGCGCCGCGCATTCTTGCGCGCGGCGATCTGATGCAGGCCGAGCTGATGCCGCTGTGCGGCAACCAGGAAGTCCAGGTGCAGATGACCGTTGCGCTCGACCCTCTGGACGACACGAACTTGAAATGCGAGCGCGTCGCGCGCGCCTCCTACGACGCAGGCATCAAGGCCTTGAAGCCGGGCATTACCTTCGCCGATCTGGTGGCGGCGATGGAGGAGCCGCACAAATCGTCGGGATGTTGGGGCTACACTCCGCTGGTGCACTCGCTCGGGCCGCATTTCCTGGCGGGCCGCACCACGGTCAACCAGGAGCAGGCCAAGCTCGATGTGCGATTCACCGGTGCCCAGGCCATACGTGCGCGGAAAGCCGTGCTCCAGCCCGGCATGGTGTTCGCCTTCGAGCCGAATGCCTGCATCGGCCACCATCGCGTCAACATCGGCGGCACGGTCATCGTCACGGCGACCGGTTGCGAGGAGCTCAATCACATCCCGACGAGCGTCACTCACAAGCAGTAGAGGGCCTGTTCGATCCGATCGAAGAGCAGAGTTCGGCGCGAGCGTATCGATTCCCTGATGTCTCACGTGAGCCAAAGGCGGAAATGACGGTCAAATTGCGGCGAGTTCGCCCATCAGGCCAAGGAATGAGCAGCGGGTGCCTCGTTAGTTTTTCGAGTATGGCCGGCTTGGGCGCGAACTACAAAATCTGGTCGGGGATACAGATGCGCTGACTATCAGTTGAGTTCACGGCCTAGTTCGCTATGAGGCGCTCGCGCCTGACCCAATCCAGCGTGCGATCGAGCGCGCGGCCGAGGCGGTCGAACAATTCGTCGATCTCCGCCTCGGTGATGATCAGCGGCGGGCAGAGCGACATCACATCGCCGAACAGGAAGCGCACGATCAGCCCTTCCTTCTCAGCGTAATGCACCGCCCGTGGGGCCACGCCGGCTTTCGGATCGAACGATCGCTTGCTGGCCTTGTCCGCCACTAGCTCAAGGCCGCCCACGAGCCCCATCCCGCGCGCATCTCCGACCAGCGGATGATCGGCCAGCGCCTTGAGCCGAGCCTGGAAGCGCGGCGCCTTGCGCGCCACCGCCTCGGCGATGCGCTCGCGCGCGTAGATTTCCAGTGTCTTGAGCGCGACCGCCGCCGCCACGGGGTGACCGGTGTAGGTGAAGCCGTGGCCGAAGGTTCCGATCTTGCGGCTCTCCTCGAGCAGCGCCTGGTGCATCGGCTCCGGAACCGTCAGCGCCGCCATCGGGACGTAGGCGGAGGTGAGTGCCTTGGCGATGGAAATCGAGTCTGGACGGAAACCTAACGCCTGGCATCCGAACATGGTCCCGAGTTTGCCGAACCCGCAGATGATTTCATCGGAGACCATGTAGACGTCATAGCGTTTGCATATCTGCATCATATGCTCGAAGTACATGGCCGGAGGTACGATGACGCCGCCTGCGCCCATCACCGGCTCGGCGATGAAGGCCGCGACCGTGTCCGGTCCCTCCTGCAGGATCAGCGCTTCGAATTCATTCGCAAGCCTCTTGGCAAAGGCCTCTTCGCTCTCGCCGGGGTGCGCGAAGCGGTAATGATGCGGACACCCCGTATGCAGGATGCGCGCGATCGGCAGATCGAAATCCGTCTGGTTGGCGGGTAGCCCCGTGAGCGAGGCCGCCGCGATCGTGACGCCGTGGTAGGCCCTGATTCTGCTGATGATTTTCTTCTTCTGTGGGCGCCCGAGCGCGTTGTTCATATACCAGATCAGCTTGATCTGGGTGTCATTTGCCTCGGAACCGGAATTGCAGAAGAACACTTTCGAGGTCGGAACCGGCGCGATTTCCTTGATCCGTTCCGCCAGTTCGATCGCCGGGTCGTGGCTCTTGCCGGAGAACAAATGGGCGAACGGAAGCCTGCGCATCTGCGCCGTCGCCGCCTCGACAAGCTCCTCATTGTTGTAGCCGAGCGCGGTGCACCAAAGCCCCGCCATCCCCTCGATATAGGCCTTTCCGGTGTTGTCGTAGACAAACACGCCCTGCCCGCGCTCGAGCACGAGCGGTCCGGTCTCACGGAACGCCGCAAGGTTCGTATACGGATGGATCAGCGTTTCGATATCGCGGGTCGCAAGATTGCTGGGCATGGCAGTCTTATAGCGCACAGGCGGCGCCGTGCACTATCGCATCAAAGCCTGCGCTCGGTCTGCGCCTCGAATTTCGGCCGCGGCGGCGGCAGCGGCACGTGCTCCGGTGCCTCCGTTGCGTGCGCGACTTGCGGGTCGAGCACGTTCCATTGGCACAGGCGATAGCCGCCGCGCCGCTCTGCAAGATCGACGTGAACGTGATCCTCGTGATAGCCGTCCGAACCGGGGCCGAGCACCGTGGTGAATTGGCTGCAAGCGCTCTTACGCAGGTCATCGCGTAAGTCGTGCGCGATGTGCGGATCGGTCAGATGAATCACCTTGCCGTCGGCGAGCCGCAGCGAGCGGATGTCAAGCGCGTCGGCCTTTCCGTGTTCGCTGAGCTTGGCGCCGATAATGCGGTTTCGGCCACGACAGTCAAAGGAGTTGAAATTCTCGATTGCGCGCAGCGGCGACCCGAGATCGAGAAGGCGCGGCGCCGCTTCCTCGCGCACCCAGCGCACGATCGCCTCGGCCATGCTGCAGCGGAGCGTGGCCGGCGGCGTGATCGCGACGCGGGTTTTGTCCGCAAGAAAGACGGCTTCGAGCCGGACCACATCCGGTGCGCCGCAGTCGCCGGGACCCGCGATCGGCGGCAGCGATGGCGCGGTTGCCAGCTCGGCGGTGAGCCGTAGCCGGCATGCCGACGAGGGCGCCGGCTCGCCGATTTTCCGGGCGTCCGCGGGCGTTATCAGCGCGGCTTCCGAGGGACGCGGTCGGGGCAGCGGCACCGTTTGAGCGCCCGCGATCTCGCCAATCGAGACGAGGATGACAAACGCGCAGAACAAATCTTTTGACCGGGGATCCGCCAACATTCGCGCTTTATGCGCGACCGGTGCAACACGCTCAAGGGCCTTGCGGCATTAGGCTAAGAATTATTGACTTATCACAAACACTTCGCCGAGGCGGCGAACCGCCCTGCTGCGGTACAATATGCTCGTCGTAGCCCCATGGACCTTCACTGGCCCGGCGTGAACGCTTTGGTGTAGCGCGCGGCGACATCCGGCGGCGCCGAGGTAATCAGCGCAATCACCTTGTCGACCTCTTCACCCGAGATCGGAGAGACTTCGAGGCTCGATTTTTCCGCATCAGCTAGGAATTCGCGGTCAGTCGCCAACGCGGCAAAGGCCGTGCGCAGCGTGGCGAGGCGGTCCGCGGGAATACTGGGCGGTGCGATGATCGGGCGCGCCACGGTCTTCTGCGTGAAGTAAAGCTCGAGGACTTTACGGTCCGAGGGGTTCTTCACGAAATCAAGCGCGTTCGGCAGGTCGCCGAGTTCAGGATCGTTCTGCAGCGCGCCTTGCAACAAAAGCGTGATCTTCTTGTCGCGCAGCCAGTCGGGCTTCTGCTTCTTGAGGCTCGACCACGACCAGTCGCCGATGCCCTGCACCTCGCCACGCTCGATCGCGAGCCCGATATCGGCGGTGCCGTTGTAGCCGGTGACGATCTTGAATTTGGTTCCAAGCAGCGCGTTGTAGAGGCGTGGCGTCATTTCCGGATCGACACCGGTGTGGCCGCCGACGATCAGCTCTCTCTCGAACAAATCCTTGGCGGTCTTGTGCGGATCGGTATGCCAGGCGAAAGAGACGCCGACCTCGCTTGAAATGCTGCCGATCCAGTTGAGCTTGTCGACGTCGAAACGCACGGCGGTAGGATTAGTGAGCTTGGCGAGCAGCATGCCCCGCTGCACGAGCGAGATCACGGTGCCGTCCTTCGGCGCGGTGGCGGCAACGTAATTGGCGGCCGCGAGGCTGCCAGCCGCCGGCATATTCTGCACCAGCACCGTCGGATTACCGGGGATGAGCCGGCCGAGGTGGCGGCCGAGGAGACGCGCGAGCAGATCGTAGCCGCCGCCGACCGCGGCACCCGCGATGAGCGTGAGCTGTTTGCCGGCGTAGAAGTTCTGCGCGGGCTGTGCAACCGCTGAGGACGCGACGCCGACCATCAGCAGCGCAATGAAGGCTGCGGACCTCGGCGAAGTGATGCTGCGGTTCTGACGCATGGAACGCCTCGCTCGGTTCGCAAGCCCGGATTTTGCTCCCTCCCCACATCGGGCAGGGAGGTCTGCGGCGCGACCTTCCGCGACGCAGGAAACGTACGGCGCGCTTATGGAATCCCAGGCACGTTGACGCGGATCTTGTACACGCTATTCCGCGCCGGGACGTAAAGCGTCTTGTAGTCGCGGTCGCCGAACGCGACGTTGGCAACCAGCTCCGGTACGGCGATGTGGCCGAGCTGTTTGCCTTGCGGCGACAGGATCCAGATCCCACCGGGGCCGGACTCCCAGATATTGCCCTTGGTATCGACCTTCATGCCGTCGGTGATGCCGATCCGCTTGTCGCTGTTCATGTCGATGAGCAGCCGGCTGTTGGTGAGCGTACCGTCGGGCTGCACGTCATAGGCGCGCACGAAGCGATCGCGGCTGCCGTTGGCATAAAGGATTTTCTCGTCGGGTGAGAAGGCGAGGCCGTTGGTGTGAGGGATGTCCTTGATCGCCAGCGAAGTCTCGCCGTCCTTCCAGCGGAACACACCGGAATATTTAAGTCCGCGTTTGGGGTCCTGGTCGCGTCCGCGCAGCCCGCCGGTATCGTCCGTGAACCAGATCGAACCGTCGCGTTTCACTGCGAGGTCGTTCGTGCCATTGAACTTCTCGCCGTCATAGTTGTCGGTGAGGGTTACCCGCTTGCCGCTCTTCTCGATGCGGTCGATGCCGCGGCCGGCCCAGGTGGCGATGATGAGACGCCCCTGGCGATCGAGCGCGAGCCCATTCGAGCCGATCATCGGGAATTCTTCATAGCGCGGGTCGTCCTTCGAGCGTCCGTTTGTCTGCATGAAGCCGACGCGCCAAGTATCGTAGCCGGTGTAGCCGCTGTGGTCCAGATAAACGGACTTCTGCTTGCCGTCGGTGGATAATTTGTAGATCACGTTGGCGGGCATGTCGCTGAGCAGCAGATAGCCGTTGCGTCCCTTCGGAACCCACACGAGGCCCTCGGTGAATCCATAGCCGGTGCTGATTTCTTCGAGCTTGGCATTTTCGGAGATCAGAGCGTCGAGTGCCGGATCCATCTTGGTGACTGGCTTGTCGATCGGTTTGTCGGCGTTGGCGTGGCTAATGCCGATGAGCATTCCGATGACAGCAACAGGCACGCAAAACTTGTTCATGAGGCTTCCTCCAAAGCGATTGTCGCGATGTTCTGCCGGCAGACTAGCGTCTCTCCCCAGGCTGTCCAGAGGGTGTGTCATCGGGCGCGCGGTCGTATCCCTGACGTCTGCGCCTGGCTAAAATTCGGAGTGTCGACCGCAAACGCGCCCGTGTCATCAGGGAGGTGAACATGCTGGGACTGATGCAGGACTGGCCGCTGCTCTGCCATCGCATCATCGATCATGCCGCCGCCCATCACGCCGAGCGCCGCGTCATCTCGCGCTCGGTCGAGGGGCCGGTTCACACGACCACCTATGCGGCGATCCGCACACGCGCACTCCGGATCGCCAAGCGCCTCGACCGCGACGGGGTGAGGGCAGGGGAGCGGGTCGCGACACTCGCCTGGAATACCTGGCGTCACCTCGAAGCTTGGTACGGCATCCTCGGCGTCGGCGCGGTCTATCACACGGTCAATCCGCGGCTCTTCCCGGAGCAGATCGCATGGATCATCAATCACGCCGAGGATCGCGTGATGATGACGGATCTCACCTTCGTGCCGTTGCTGGAGAAGATCGCCGACAAGTTGCCCACGATCGAGCGCTTCATCGTGCTTACCGACGCAGCGAATATGCCCGCGACTTCGCTCAGGAATGCGGTGCCCTATGAGGAGTGGCTGGCCGAGGCGGACGACGATTTCACCTGGAAATCGTTCGATGAGAATACGGCGGCCGGCATGTGCTACACGTCGGGCACGACCGGGAATCCCAAGGGCGTCGTATATTCCCATCGATCGAACGTCTTGCATGCGCTCGCAACCTCGTGCCCGGACATGCTTGGAATTTCCTGCCGCGATGTCGTGATGCCGGTCGTGCCGATGTTCCATGCCAACGGCTGGTCGCTGCCGCTGACCGCGCCGATGAACGGCGCCACCATGGTGATGCCGGGGGCCAAGCTCGACGGCGCGTCGATCTTCGAGCTGCTGACCGACTTCAGCGTCACCTGCACGGCGGCGGTGCCGACAGTCTGGATGATGCTGCTTGGCCACCTGGAGGCGAGCGGAAAGAAGCTGCCGCATCTGCGTCGCGTCGTGATCGGCGGCGCCGCTTGTCCGCGCGCGATCGTCAAGACGTTCCAGGATATCTATGGCGTCGAAGTGATGCACGCCTGGGGCATGACCGAGATGAGTCCGCTCGGCACGGCCTGCTCGATCAAGCCTGACTACGCTGCACTCGCCGGCGAGGAGCGGCTCGATCTGCTGGCGAAGCAGGGCCACTCACCGTTCACGATCGAAATGAAGATCGCGGACGATGACGGCCACGAAGTCGCATGGGACGGCAAGACGTTCGGCCGGCTCAAGGTCCGCGGTCCCGCGATTGCGCGCGGCTATTTCAAGGAGCCGGGCGACGTGCTCGATCCGCAGGGGTTCTTCGACACCGGGGACGTCGCCACCATCGACCACCACGGCTACATGCAGATCACCGACCGTGCCAAGGACGTGATCAAGTCGGGCGGCGAGTGGATTTCCTCGATCGAACTGGAAAACCTTGCCGTCGCCCACCCCAAGGTGGCGGAAGCGGCCGTCATCGGCGTGCGGCATCCGAAATGGGACGAGCGGCCGCTGCTGGTCATCGTGCTCAAGCCGGGCGAGGCCGCGGCCAAAGAGGAGATCCTCGGCTTCATGCGCGGCAAGACCGCGAACTGGTGGATCCCGGACGAGGTCGTGTTCGTCGACGAAATTCCGCACACCGCCACCGGGAAGGTCCAGAAAATCGCGTTGCGCGAGCGTTTCAAGGACTACGTTCTGCCGGCCGTGGCGGCTGCCGCCGGATAGGTAAATCGGCCCCATTGCCGACCGTTTCGCATTGCACTATCGGTCCAGCGTCCGTGCCGATGCGACGACTTCGCGAGCCTGACGATGCTGCGCCGCTACATTCATGAGGAACCGACTTCCAAGCTCGCCATCTGGGCGCGGCGCATGGCCGTGTTCTCGCTGGCGGCGGCGTTCCTCTCGATCATCATCGTGCGGTGGGGATTCCTGGAGATCCAGCCGGCGTTGACGACCTTTGCCGGTGCGCTTGGCTTCGCGGTGATTGCCCTCATCCTGGCCCTCGGCGCTTTCGCGGTGATCTGGAAGGATGGGCTCAAGGGGATGACCTACGCGCTCTCCGCGATCGGCATCTCGGTCTTGCTGCTGGCCTATCCGGCCTATCTCGGCATCAAGGCGTACAAGCTGCCGTGGATCTACGACGTCACTACCGACCCGATCGATCCGCCACGTTATGAAGTGCTGGCGCGGTTGCGCCCGCGCGACGCCAACCCGGTCGCCTATGCCGGGCTCTATGCCGCCGAGCTGCAGCGCACGGCCTATCCGGAAGTCGAGCCGCTGGACGAGGACGCCGCCCCGCAGGCGGCCTACGTCGCCGCGCTTGCGGTCGTGACCAAGCGCAAGTGGACGATCGTCAACCAAATCCCGCCGCAGCCACGCCGCGACGGCCGCATCGAGGCCGTGGCGCGCACCGCGATCATGGGCTTTCGCGAGGATGTGATCGTGCGCGTGCGCGCGAACGAGGACGGCTCGCGCATCGATGTGCGGTCGTCATCGCGCTACGGCTCGTTCGATTTCGGCACCAATGCCGCGCGCATCCAAAGCCTCGCCGATGATATCGATGCCGCGATCGGGACGCAGAAGCCGGAACGCGTGGTGTTGCCGACGGCCAAGAAGGCCCCGCCGCCGCCCAAGCGCAATCAGGCCGACAAGCGGTAGCGGCCCTCGATCGAAGGTTCGCCTTCGGTTGCGACGCGGCCGCGCGCGACCAGATCCTCCAGATGGGCGAGGACGGAGAGGCCTGCGGCCTTCAGCAGCCGCGGGTCAAGCCCGAGATAGATCGCGCGGACAAGCGAAGGGATATCGCTCTCGCCATGGGCGAACTGGTTGAGGATCGCGGCCTCACGCGCCTGCCGGTGGCGGATGTAGTGCTGCACGAAGGCGGGCGCGTCTCTGACCGCACCACCATGGCCGGGAAAGTAGGTGGTCTCCGGACGCGCCGCGACCTTGCGCAGCGAAGCCATGTAGTCGCTCATGGCCCCGTCGGGCGGCGCCACCACCGGGGTCGACCACGCCATGACGTGATCGCCGGAAAACATCAATTCGGTGTCCTTGAGGGCGAAGGCCATGTGGTTGGCCGCATGGCCCGGGGTTGCGACCGCTTCGAGCGCCCAGCCGCTGCCGCTGACCACTTCGCCATCGACCAGCATATGGTCGGGACGAAAGTCGCGGTCGCCGCCGGAGTCGAGACGCGGGGCTTCGCCGATATGAAGTTCGCGCGCGGCACGGTGCGGACCCTGCGCGTAGGTTGGTGCGCCGGTCGCCGCCTTGATCGGGGCGGCGGCAGGCGAATGATCGCGGTGGGTGTGGGTGACGAAAATATGGGTCACCGTTTCCCCCCGCACAGCGTCGAGCAGCGCCGCGACATGGGCATCATCAAGCGGGCCGGGGTCGATGATCGCGACCTTGCCGTGCCCGATGATGTAGCTGACGGTCCCCTTGAAAGTGAACGGGCCGGGATTGTTGGCGAGCAGCCTCCGCACGCCGGGAGCGATCTCTTCGGACCGGCCGGGCGGCAGGTCGAAGCTCTTATCGAACGGAATGTCGTCGCTCATCGGCTCACCCTTGTATCAGCCAGAGACTATCAACACTTAGCCAGCGCAGCGCGCCGCGTTTGGCGGCGGTCATGCTAGGAATGCCGATCCGCTACGGAGGCGCCGATGGCCGAGCAAGGCCCCAGGATACCGATGGCCCAAGATCCGATCACCCAGGACCCGCTCACCCGCTTCTTCGGCGGCCCGCCGCTCGCGGTCATCTTCCGGCTGGTGCTGATCTCCGTCCTCGTCGGTGTGGTCCTCGCCGCGGTCGGGCTCGACCCCTGGAACATCATCGACAGCCTGCGTCGGTTCGTTCTCGACATTTGGGACATGGGGTTCGACGCGCTGCGCTGGATCTGGCGCTACCTACTGCTCGGCGCTGCCATCGTGGTGCCGATCTGGCTGGTCATGCGCCTGGTGCGGACGCCGCAGGGACGGTAGGCGAGCCCGCGTGCGAGCGGTCATCAACCCGGCCAGGCCTCCGCGGTCATTGCGGCTGCGTCAACGCCAACGAGGTCGGCAAGCGCGATCGGTCGTTGTCCGCCAACCGCCTTCAAGAGTTCGGATTTGATCTCCGCCACTAACCCGAGGCCGCGGAAGACCAAGCCGGAATAGACCTGGACGAGATTGGCGCCCGCCCTGATCTTCGCGAGCGCCGTCAGCCCCGAGTCGATGCCGCCGACCCCGATCAGCGGGAAGGCACCTTCGACCCGAACGTAGGTCTCCGCGAGCATTCGGGTCGCGAGTGCGAACAGCGGACGTCCGGAAAGCCCCCCGGGCTCGGTCGCGATTGCGCGATCGCGCAGTCCGAGCGGGCGCATGACCGTTGTGTTGCCGATGATCATGCCGTCGACGCGGTGCCGCCGGGCGACACCGACGATGTCGTCGAGCTCGCCCAACGACAAATCGGGCGCGATCTTGATCAGGACCGGCGTCGGGCCGGCGCGGCGACTCATGCGCTCGCGCGCCTCGACCACCCGGGCCGTGAGATCGTCGAACAACTGACCTTGCTGCAGGTCGCGGAGTCCCGGCGTATTCGGCGAGGAAATGTTGACGGTGAAATAGCCGGCCACTGGCGCGAACAGCTCGATCTGCCGCACGTAGTCGGCGATTCGATCCGCGCTCTCCCGGTTGGCGCCAACGTTCACGCCGACAATGCCGCCTTCGCTGGCGCGGGCTGCGAGCCGGTGCAGCACCGCTTCGGCGCCTTCGCTGTTGAAGCCGAGCCGGTTGATCACGCCATGGTCGCGCGGCAAGCGAAATAGCCGCGGTCGGGCATTTCCGGGCTGCGGTTTGGGCGTCACCGTGCCGACCTCGACGAAGCCGAAGCCGAGCTTGAGTAGCACGTCGGGCACCTCGCCGTGCTTGTCGAATCCAGCCGCCATCCCGACCGGATTGGGAAAGTTGAGCCCGAAAGCGCGCACGGCAAGTTCGGGCGGGTCAGGCGCCGCCCTTCCGATCGGCGCCAGTCGCAACGCCCTGAGCGTGAGAGCGTGCGCCTGCTCGGCCTCGATCAGCCCCATCAACGGTCGCGCCAGCGCGTCGAATAGTCCGATCACGGCGCAAGCTCCGGGAACACATGGCGGCCGTCAGCGCCCAGCGGCAGCGGCACTACCCATTTGACCGCTGCCAGTGGAAGCGGACCGTAAAGATGCGGGAACAATGCACCCCCGCGTGAGGGTTCCCATTTGAGGACCTCTCCGAGGGCATCCGCTTCGGCTGCGACCAGCACAAGGTCATGCGCCCGGGCAAAATGCCTGGCCGCGGTCTCGGCGACCTGCCCGGCCGTCGAGAAATGGATGAAGCCATCCTGCTCGTCAATCGGCGCGCCGGTGAAGTGGCCCACCTTCTCCGCGCTGCGCCACAACTGCGTTGAACAAATCTTGTAAATGATACCCACGAGCCCTCGCCAACCCCTCAGCCTTCCCTTGGCCGAAACAGTAATCGCCGTGGATGGAAGAAATCTCAAGTGCGGCCCTGTTCAGTCGGACCTGCATGGGCGGAGCAGCCAGAGAGGAAGATTGGTTGAAAATAAATTAGTGTACTATCTATGATAGCTAGAGCCTGTCCTCAATTAGAGGATTCCCCAGCATATTATTGCGTGATTTATAGGCGGTCAGCTGATTGGAGGCTGACAGATGCGCCGCTACGCCGTTCGGGACGATCAATGGGACAGGATCGAGGATATGTTGCCCGGACGTGAAGGGCATGTGGGGGTAACAGCCAAGGACAATCGGCTGTTTGTAGAGGCGGTGATCTACCGTTATCGGGCCGGCATCCCCTGGCGGGACTTGCCCGAACGCTTTGGCGACCCGATCAAGATACATACGCGCTTCTCTCGCTGGGCCAAGAGCGGAGTGTGGAAGAAGCTGTTTGAGATGCTGGCGAGCGATGCGGATAATGAGTATGCCATGATCGACAGCACGATCGTGCGGGCGCATCAGCACAGTGCCGGCGCGCAAAAAAAGACGGCGAAGACCAGGCGATCGGGCGCAGCAAGGGCGGGCTGAGCACCAAGATTCATGCGCTTGTCGACGCGTTGGGCAATCCGCTGGACTTCATCCTGACGCCGGGCCAAGCCCATGATCTGGAAGGGGCCGACGCGCTGCTGCCGGATATGGCGGCCGAGACTTTGCTGGCAGACAAGGCCTTCGATGCCGACGCGCGGGTGATCGAGCCGTTGCTCGCACGGGGAAAGTCGTTCGTGATCCCGCCCAAGAGCAACCGCAAGGTTCAACGCGATTTCGACAAAGACGCCTACAAGGCCCGCCACCTCATCGAGAATTTCTTCTGCAAGCTCAAGCAATACCGCGCCATCGCCACCCGGTACGACAAAACCGCCAGAAATTTCCTCGCCGCAATCCACCTCGCGGCTGCTATCATCTGGCTCAATTGAGGACAGGCTCTAGACGGCATCGAGACTCAGGCTATAATTCCTATGTCTTGGACAAAAGTCCGTTATTATGCGATCTCCTGATCCCTTCATAGGGTCTTGCGATGCTTACCCATTCTCAAATCTGGACCGCGCTCGACCGTCTCGCAGCGCGCGCCGGCCTTTCCGCCTCTGGTCTTGCGAAGCGCTCGGGGCTTGATCCCACCACCTTCAATAAGTCAAAGCGCGTTACCCCCGACGGGCGCGCCCGCTGGCCCTCGACCGAGTCGGTGGCGAAGGCGCTGGCGGCGACCGGCACCAGCGTCGATACGTTCGTACAGCTTATCGAGGACACTGGTCGTGCGACCATGCAGGCGGTGCCGCTGATCGGCTTCGCCGAGGCAGGCTCGGGCGGTTATTTCGACGATGGCGGTTTTCCGGTTGGCAAGGGATGGGATGAGATTCCGTTTCCGGCGGTCAACGACGAGAACGCTTACGCGCTGGAAATTTCCGGCAATTCGATGGAGCCCGCCTATCGCGACGGCACCGTGATCATCGTCTCCCCCGCGGCCTCGACCCGTCGCGGCGACCGCGTCGTGGTCAAGACCAAAGAGGGGGAGGTGATGGTTAAAGAACTCAAGCGGCGCACGGCGAAGTCGCTCGAGTTGCGCTCGATCAATCCGGCGCATCCTGAGCGCACATTCCCGCTGCGCGATGTACTGTGGATCGCCCGCATCGTCTGGGCGAGCCAGTAGCGTGGCGGCAACTCGCCGCCATTGGCGGCGCGGAGTCCGGGTTCGGATTACCGTTGGTTCGTGCTGCGATTGGGCTGAAATGCATTCATCCGTGCCAGTAAAGCCACGCAGCGCGTAGCAGGTACACGCTGCTCACCGTCAGGATGACGTTGCGGGTCCAATGCCGGAACCCGTCGTCGGTCATGCGCTCAAGCATGATCGAGGCGAGCGAGGTTCCGGCAACGGTCAGTCCGATCCCGACGGCGTAGCCCCAGAGCGGCATCGCGGCGCCCATCCCACCGAGCGGGATGTAATAGGCCATGCGCATGAAATGCGTGAACGACTGCGCCATCGCCTTGGTTGCCACCGTCGTCTTGCGATCGAGCTTGCTCTTCTGGAACACGATATCGAGCAGCAGGCCGCCGTTGCCGGCCAGAAGCTGAATCGCCGATGTGACGAAGCCGGACGCCGTCGGAACGCCGGGTCTTTGAATGTTGGGCCGCCAGCGCAGCGGTACAGCTTCGATGACGAACGGCATCAGGCCGAGTAGAAAATAGACCAGCGGCTTGTCGGGGACGAAGGAAATGAAGCTCAGCAGGCCGAAGGCCGTGAGCGATCCCAGCACATAAGCGATGACGATCCGCCAGAGGATGAATGGCCACCACAGATAGATGCGCCAGATGTTGCCGGAGACCTGCAGGATCGAGAACACCACCATCGCGGTCGCGACGTCGAAGAACACCAGCAACGACCCGAGCAGGATCATGCCGCCCGCCAGGCCGAACACGCCGGAGATGAACGACGCCGCCAGCACGGCAGCCGCGATCGAGATGAGAGCTATCGGCGTGAGCATACGGGGCTTGAGAAACTAAGTGAGGGCGTGTCACGCGTGCCAAACCAGAAAGGCCGCGCGCACGAGATAGATCCCACTGATGGCAAAGATGATCGCCCGCGTCCATTGGCGGAAGCCATGGTCGGTCATGCGCTCGATCACGAACGGCGCCGCGGAGGTGCCTGCGATCGCGAGCAGGATCGCCGGTACGCAGGCCCAGAGCGGCACGTGGGCGATGCCGGAGATCGACCCGAAATAGGCGGCGCGGATGATATGGCTCAGCGACTGCACCACCGCCTTGGTCGCGTTGGTCGTCTTGCGGTCGAGCATGCTCTTCTGGAAGAAAATATCGAGAAACAGTCCGCCGACACCGGCGAGCACCTGAATGACGGTCGTGAGCACGCCGGTGATGAACGGAACGCCGCGCCATTCGATGTTCGGACGCAGCGACCGCGGCAGGATCTCCACCGCGAACGGCATCAGGCCGAGCCCGAGATAGACCATCGCCTTGTTCGGAATGAACGAGATCGAGAACATGATTGTGAAGCTGATCACGGCGCCGAGCACGTACCAATTGAAGATTGGCCACAGCACATATTGCCGCCATTGGTAGGCACGCCAGCCATTGGCGAAGAGCTGGATGATCGAGAAGAAGATCATTCCGCTCGGGACATCCATGTAATTCAGCAGCACGCCGAGCAGCACCATCCCGCCCGCCATGCCGAACACGCCGGAGATGAAGGAGGAGATTAAGATCGTGACGGCGATGAGGGCGAGTGTGGCGGCGGTCATAAGCTGGCGTTCACGCCGATCTTGCCAGTGCGCCGTCGATCATGTCGATGGTGTTCTTGAGCCCGTAGACGGCGACGAACGAGCCGAAACGCGGGCCTTTCTCCTGGCCGAGCAGCACCTGATAGAGCATGTTGAACCAGTCGAGCGAAACGCCGGGCTTGCCGTCCTTTGCCTTTTTCTTGTGATCGAGGAACGGCTCGCGCCGGCCGATCTCGTAGACCACGTCCTGGATCCGCTCAGCGCTATCATCCGCCGGAAGCTGCGAGAGTGCGTCACGCAGATCGAGGAGCGCCGCGCGCTCGGTGGCGGACGGGTCGCGAAATTTCTTGGTCGGCAGCACGAAGTCGCGAAAATAGTGGATGGCGTAGCCCACGAGCGCATCGAGCTTCGGATGCGTTTTCGCCGTCACGCCGGGGCGATAGCGATCGATGAATCCCCACAGCGTTTCCGCGTTCTCCGCATTCGACGAGGACACGAGCGTGAGCAGCATCGAGAACGTGATCGGCATGTCGGGCTTCGGCGGCGTGCCGGAATGAATGTGCCAAACCGGGTTCCCCAGCCGCTGCTTCGCATCCTGCCGCTCATAGGCTTCGAGAAATTGCTGATACTCGTCGACTTGGCGTGGGATGACGTCGAAATACAGCCGCTTGGCCGCCTTCGGCTCGCGGTACATGAACAGTGAAAGGCTTTCCGGGCTCGCATAGCGCAGCCATTCCTCGATTGTCAGTCCGTTGCCCTTGGACTTTGAAATCTTCTGTCCCTGTTCGTCGAGGAACAATTCGTAGTTGAAGCCTTCAGGCGGCGCGCCGCCGAGCGCGCGGCAGATTTCGCCGGAGAGTTTGACCGAATCGATCAAATCCTTGCCGGCCATCTCGTAGTCGATGCCGAGCGCGACCCAGCGCATCGCCCAGTCCGGCTTCCATTGCAGCTTGCAATGCCCGCCGGTCACTGGCGTCGTCAGGCGTTCGGCGGTGTCGGGATCTTCATAGGTAATGGTGCCGGCTTTGGCGTCGTGCGCAATGATCGGCACTTGCAGCACGATTCCGGTGCGCGGCGAGATCGGCAGGAACGGCGAGTAGGTCTGCGCCCGCTCCTCGCGCAGCGAGGGGAGCATGATCTCCATCACCGCGTCGAAGCGCTCAAGCACCCGCAGCAGCGCGGCATCGAATCGGCCCGACGTGTAGCACTCGGTCGAGGAGAGGAACTCGTACTCGAAGCCGAAGCGGTCGAGGAAGGCGCGTAACCGCGCATTGTTGGCGGCGCCGAATGAGGGGTACTCGTTCGAGAACGGGTCGGGCACGCGCGTGAGCGGCTTACCGAGGTGCGCCGCGATCATCTCCCGGTTCGGCACGTTGTCGGGCACCTTGCGCAGGCCATCCATGTCGTCGGAAAACGCGATCAGGCGGCTCCTGACCTTGTCCTCGGTGAGCACGCGAAAGGCATGGCGCACCATGGTCGTGCGCGCGACCTCCCCGAACGTACCGATGTGCGGCAGGCCCGAAGGCCCGTAGCCGGTCTCGAAGATCACCTCGTCCTTGGGCCGCCGCTTGAGCCGTGCAACGATCTTCCTCGCCTCCTCGAACGGCCACGCGTTCGAGTTCTCCGCGAGCTCGCGCAAGGTTTGCACGGTGTCTGCGTCGCTGACGGTCGACATTGATCCTCTTCTCCGGGCGCAGACACTAGGTAGCCCATCTGTGGCCGTCAAACCGAAAGCGCTTACAGTTCGCTCCCGGGATTCAGGCGCTCAAATAAATGTCGGAGTCAAAACGGATTGATCGGAAAATAGCGCAGCCATAGGTCCGTGAACTTCCCGGTTTCCCAAGTCCGGAACAGCGCCCAGTTGAGGGTGAGCCGCATCGCGTCGTTGCCCTTGCGCACGGCAATTCCAATCCCTTCCCCGAAATAGCGGCTGTCGACGAAGGGGCCGCCGCGAAAGGCGCAGCAGTTTTCGGAATCCGTGCCGTTGAGCCAGAACGCAAGCGAGATCGCGTCGCCGAACAGAAGATCCACGTCGCCGCGCTTGAGCGCGAGCCGTGCCGCCTCCGCATCCGGATAGGGGCGGGCTTCGGCCTCGGTGAACAGCGCCTTGATATAGGCCTCATGCGCCGTTCCGGTGACCACGGCGACCTTCTTGCCTTCCAGCTTTTCCGGGAGCGGAGCGTCAATCGGAGAATCGCGCCGTGCCACGAACCGAGCTGGCGTGCGGTAATAAGGGTCGGTGAAATCCACCTTGGCGCGAATGTCGGGGCTCACGGCAATCGAGGCGATCGCGGCGTCGCCGCGGTTTTCATTGAGCGCCTGCACCAGCGTCTCGAAGCGGCGCATCTGGATCGTGCAGGTGGTCTTGAGTTCCTCGCACAGCATCCGCGCCAGATCGACGTTGAAGCCCTGCGGGCTGCCGTTCGGCCCCGCGAAATTGAATGGCGGATAATCGACCTCTGTCATGAACCGGATACCGTTGATGCGGGCGAGGTCCGGCCGCTCCGGTCGTCGTCGGGGATCCCAAAATCCGGGCACTTGCACCGGGGACGACGCCCCTGGCGTCTGCGCAAGTGCAGGCCGGTGGGCGACAAGCGCCAACACTAAGCCACACATAATGAATGTGAAAACGCCCCAGGCCAGCACACTTAGGGGTCGCGCGCAATTCCGAGATGAGGTAACTTGAGGTGGCATGTTTCCTTCAGGCTTGGTCCGCAAGACTTTATAGACGAGTTGGGGCGGCGGATCAGCGATCTTGGTTGCGTTGGGTTGGGGAACGTTCGGATGGCGTATGTCGGGGATCCGACAGCGACCCGTGGCTGGGAGGGAGGCTCTCTCAAGCCCCCTCCTTTAAGCTTACCATTCCCACGGCGCCCGCGCGCGCGTCGTGGCCCGGCGCTTCGGCCGCCCAGCGCCTGTCCTGAACTTGATTGCCTGCGCGGGCTGCTCTCGCGCGACATGCTGGCGGCTGTGGAGCGGCGCGCCATCGCGACCGGGGTCGGCGCCGATCGCGTCGTGGCCGCCCTTGGGATCGTGGACGAGGAGGCCTACCTTGTTGAACTCGCCCGCTCGCTCGGGCTTGAATACGAGACGTTCGAGGATTGCCAGCGCAGTTCCTGTCCGGTCTCCGATCGCCAACTGATCGAGGCAGCGAAAACCGGGCTTCTCCCGCTCGCGATAGGTCATGACCTGGTGTTCATTGTGGCACCCCGTTCGGTGCGACAATTCGTTGAGTTTGCGGCCCAGCATCCGGCCGTGCACTTCCGGCTCACGTCGACCGTGCGGCTCGAGGCATTTATTGCCCGTCACGCGGATGAGTTCTTGTGCGATCAAGCCGCCGAGGCGCTCAATCGGGCTTGGCCGGATCTGTCGGCGGCGTCGCGAAATTGGCGTGTGCTGTGCGCCGTCATATTTCTCGCAGCGTCTGCGATGAGCGCAGTCGTCGTCTTTCCGGAGCCGGCGCTGGCGCCGATCGAACTGGTCCTGGCCGGCGGATTCCTGGCGTGGCTGCTGCTTCGGCTGCTCGGCTCGTCGATCGCGCCGCCTGCCTGCAGCTCGCGCCGAATTCGTGATGACTGCCTTCCCGTCTACACGGTCATCGCTGCGCTTTACCGCGAAGCCGAGACGGTCGAAAGGCTGATCAGCTCGCTTCGCGAGTTGGACTACCCCCCAGAGAAGCTCGATATCAAGATTGTGATAGAGCCCGACGACGCCGAAACCTCGGCGGCGCTGGCGCGGCTTGATCTCGGCGCGCCGTTCGCGATCATCACCGCCCCTGCGGGCGGTCCGCGGACCAAGCCGAAGGCGCTCAACGCGGCGCTTGCTTTTGCGCGCGGGACATTCACTGTGATCTTTGACGCGGAGGACCGACCGGAGCCAAACCAGCTCCGCAAGGCACTCGATCGTTTTCTCATCGAGGGAAGCGACCTCGCCTGCGTGCAGGCCAGCCTGACCATCGACAATACCGACGACGGCTGGCTCGCGCGCCTCTTCACCGCCGAATATGCCGTCCAGTTCGACTTGTTCCTGCCCGGCCTGTCGGCCTTGGGTCTGCCGCTGCCGCTGGGCGGCTCGTCCAATCATTTCCGTACGGCCGCGCTGCGCGCAGTGGGTGCCTGGGATTCCTATAACGTGACGGAAGACGCTGATCTGGGCATGCGCCTTGCACGCTTCGGCTATCGCTGCGGGGTGATTGCCTCGACGACGTTCGAAGAGGCGCCGGCGCGCTTTCGCCCATGGCTGCGCCAGCGCACGCGCTGGTTTAAGGGATGGGCGCAGACCTGGGCGGTGCACATGCGCTCTCCGCGCCGGCTCCTCCGCGACCTTGGGCCAGCGGGATTCATGACCTTCCAGCTCGTTGTTGGCGGCAATGTATTGGCCGCACTCATTCATCCGATTTTTCTCGCCAGCCTTGCCTACGCGATGGCGGCCCGGCATTCCGTCTTCAGTGTGCAAACCTATTCCGACGTGGCCTTCACAACCTTTTTCGCGATAACGCTGGCAGCCGGTTATGTGACTTCGTTTGTGCTCGGGTTGCGGGGACTGGCGAAGCGGGGATTGCTGCGGGTCGCCTCCGCCCTGCTGTTCGTGCCGGTGCACTGGCTCCTGCTCTCGCTCGCGGCCTGGCGTGCCTTGTATCAACTTGTGCGCGATCCCTACCGCTGGGAGAAGACCGAGCACGGCCTCGCGCGCACGTCACGCCTTGCCAAGATTGCGAGCGCGGCTACGTTAAGCGCGGTCTTTCGCGATGAAAAAGAACATCGCCGGCCGCGGCGGGCCTGAGACCGGCGTCTTGGAGAAAATAGGTGCTTTCGAAATCTGTCTTGTTCGCACCGCTGCTGCTGGCGTCTCCCGCGTGGGCGTTCGATACGAGCGGACTCGGCCAGGGCGGATCGTTGCTGATGGGTGATCTGATGCCTCTCCTCAAGCAATCGCCGCAGCTTCAAAGGGAGGCCGGCGATGCGGCGGCGAAGGCCAACAAGAAGTTGGATGACGTCGTCTGCACCGGCTATCGCTTTCCCGGCCAGTGGACTCATCTCGGCGGCGAGCGGGCCGGCCCTTATGACTGTGATTTCGGGGAGAAGTGGCTCAAGCTGCGTACAACCGTGCACGTCACCAACAACGCCGGCCACGCTTACGACGAGCCGAGCCGCAGCGCGATGAAGAACGCCGCCAAGATTCTTGAAACCAATCCGAAATGGGAATGGACCACCGAAGCGCCGAAATAAGCGAGGAGGCGGCGCCGGATTGACTACAAATAACGTTTCAGGTCGGCGGCGGCGGCTTCAGGCGTGCGCTTGAGGCTGAAGGGCGAGACGAAGTGGCCGTCCTTGTCCATCAGATAAACGATGGCGGTGTGGTCCATCGTGTAGTCGCCCTGGTCGAGCGGGACCTTCTTATAATAGACACGGTATTCCTTCGCGACCTTAGCGATCGAATCGAGATCACCGGTCAGGCCCGTGAGATGGGGGTCGAAGCTCGACATGTAATCCTTGAGCGACGCCACGGTGTCCCGCTCCGGATCGACTGTGATGAACAGCGCCCGGATCCGCTCGGCATCGGGACCGAGCTTGCGGAAAATCTCGGACACCTCGAACAGCGTGGTCGGGCAGACTTCGGGGCAGTGCGTGAAGCCGAAGAACACGAGGAACGGCCGGCCCTTCAGGTCGTTCTCGGTGATGGTGCGATCATTCTGGTCGGTGAGCTGGAAGGGGCCGCCGATTGCCGCAACCGCCTGTCCCGGCGTCGTCGACACGCGATTGGTCACCAGCACCACCGCCGCAAAGCAGACCACGACGCCGGCGAGGAAAGCGACGCTGATGGCGAGGAGGCGGGCTAGTCTGGTCATTTCGATGTGCTCAAAAGCAAAGGGCGAAGCCGGCGACCACGATCTCGTAGAACACCGCCGTGCCGTAGTGCGCCCACAGTGCGACTGTCCCCGCCAGCAGCAACCCCACCGTCGCTGCGGTGATCATCACCAGCGGGCGCGACAATCGAGAGGTCGGGACCGTCGCCGTGTGGGGCATCGCCGCTCCTGTGTCGCCGCCCGCCACCGATCCCTGACATAAGCCCGATCGCGCCCGGCGACAACCTCGCCGTAGCCATCCCTATTGCGACACCAGCCCAGCTATGGCGGCCGCTTCATCCCAGATCTTGGCGTCCTCCCGGATCATCACCGTGAACTCGGCCGGCGTATTGGCGACGACTTCGAGACCGCTTTGGCCTAGGATATGCTCGACCTCGTCGGACTTGAGGATGCGTGTGATCTCCGTGTTCAGCCGCGCCGTGATCGGCGTTGGAAGGTCCGGAGGGCCGAGGAAGCCCACCCACGCCCGCCCGGGCTGGTACTTCGGCAGGACCTCCGTGATCGTGGGCACGTTTGGCAGCTTGGCATAACGCTTGGTGTCGAACACCGCGAGCAGGCGCACCTGGCCGCTCTGGATGTGCTGCAGCGCCGTCGCGAGACTTACGATCGCAACCGGCACGTGGCCGCCGAGCAGGTCGTTGAATGCCGGTCCGACGCCTTTGTAGGGAATGTTGACCAGATCAATCCCGGCGACCTTGTTGAGCACTTGGCCGTAGAGATGATGCGCGGTGCCGATCCCGGCCGTGCCGTAGGAGATTGCGCCTGGCCGCGCCCGCGCGTAGTCGATGAACTCCGCCATGGAATTCGACGGGATCTGCGAGTTGACCAGCAGGCCTGCCGGGTTGTTGGCGATCGCGGTGATCGGCGTGAAATCCTTCACGACATCGAACGAGGCGGTCTTGTTCTGGATGCGGTCGATGGTCTGCGCCAGCGAGAGCACGACACCGATCGTATAGCCGTCGGGCGCGGCGCGCTTGAGCATGTTCATGCCGATCGAGCCCGAGGCACCTGCCTGGTTCTCGACCACCACCGCCTGATGGAAGACCTCGCTGAGCTTCTGGCCGACCAGCCGCGCGCTGATGTCGCCGGCGCCGCCCGGCGGGTTTGGCACGATGATCTTGATCGTCCTTGATGGATAGTCCTGGGCCGCAGCGGCAAGCGGCCATAGGGTGAGGCCGGCTATCAGCAGCAGATGCGCCTTCCGCGGCAGCATGGGGTTCTCCGTTCGAGGTGCTGTGGTGTCGCGAATGCTCCGACTGTAAGCGCCGTGCCGACCCCGCGCCATCCCACGGGCGAAGCGCCGCAGCCCGGGGCTTGGCGCGTGTCGGCGGGAAGGCTGGACGATCAATCTATCCCACTGAAGGAACTTCACAGCCTTCAATCATTGTGCGACAGAATCGCCCCCCGCGAGCTTCGAAATGCGCGGCGCGCAGGCCAATATGAGGAGCGCATCCAGGGCGTTGGTCGGTCGCAAGCCCCCTGCCGGCGATCGTTAATATCGATCCGACGGTGGACATAAAGACGCCACCTCTCCAGCAGGTCAACGTCATGCCAGCCGCCCGGTATTTCGCCTATGGCGCTTTAGAACGGCCGGTGGTTCCGGCCGAACAGCCAGCCGAGGGCGAGTGCGATGGCAACGGCGGTATAGGGCTGATTTTCGATCGTGTCGCGAACCGCCTTTTCAAATGAACCGGCGGTTTTACGCGCCGCTTTGGTCGTCGCATCAGCGACGTCCGCCACACTGTCGCGCGCCTGGCCGTAGATATCCTGGGCCGCATCCCCGACCTTGCCGGCGACGTTTTCGGCCTGCTTCCTGGCGTCTCCGAACGCGCGGTCGAAGCCCCGGTCGGCGCGGCCGCCGGTATTCCTGGTATCCATCGTTGAATCCTCCGAGTTGTGTGCCCTTAACTCGGAAAGGCGCGGCAAGTTCAGGGGTCCAGGAACATTAGTTCCGAGTTCCGTCGACGGCAGGGTGAGCCCCGCGTGCGGCCGTGGATTGAGCTGCCCCTCTTCACACAATGAATGTGAATGGTATTTAATTTGTGAGGAGTGCTACACCGGCATAACCAGAGGGCAGGACGGTCGGATCGGAGATTGCTATGGAAGAAGTTCTACAATCTGCAGTTCTCTATGGGAAAATTGCCGTGGAGATGGCGATCTGGATCGGTCTTGCCTGCGTGCTCGTCGCCGGTTTGGAACGTGTGGTCTTCAGCATCATCCCGCGGCCGTCTCCCGACAAAGCGGTTGTGCCGGCTCCGGTCATCGAGCTTCCGCCTGCGTCACAATCGCATTGAGACAAGAAGCCTGGGCAAAGGCGACGCGGCTCCCGTGCCCACGCATGTGGCGGTCGATGAATCCGGCGGCTCGGTAGAGTGCGCCTTACCGCGAGCCCATCACCCGCCGCTCTTCAATTGTTGATAGACCGCGCTGACGAACCGGTCGGCGCTCGTATCTGTTCCACCGGCGACCTTCGAGTCATACGGGACCGTTACTTTCGCGGCCAGCACTTCCTGCACGGTCTTGCCCTGCGCAATCATCTGTTTCACTTTGTCTTGGACCGCGAGAATCATGTCGCGATAGGGAACGATCGCGTCGCGTTTGATGACAGTGCCGTGGCCCGGGATGAGCTTTGTGTCCGCGTCGGCGGCCTTCATCGTCGCGTCACAGCCTTCCAGCATGCCCTTCAACGAACCGCCGTTGTTGATGTCGATGAATGGGTAGCCGTAATTGCGGTAGAAATCGCCGATGAAGATCACGTTTGCCTTCTCGAATTTGATCATCGTGTCTCCGCCGGTATGGGCCGCCCGGACCGGAATGAAGTCGACGACTTCGCCATTCATGTGGATTTTCACCCCGGGGCCCATGTCGTAGGTGACGACTGGAAAGCCGACGGGGTCGGCGACGGGATTTGACTTGGCATTGGGCGCCTGCCCGAGCTTGACCATGCCTGTGCGCAGCTCTTCGCGCGCAAAGATCACAGCGCCCTGCTTGGCAAAGAATGCATTGCCCGCCGTGTGGTCGCGATGAATGTGGGTGTTCACCAGGAATCGGATGGGCCCGGTGCTGATCTTCCGGACGGCCGCCAGCACCTTGTCGGTGAGCTGCACGTACTGGGAATCGACCATCAGCACGCCGTCAGGACCCGCGAGTGCGCCGACCCGGCCGCCGGCGGCGTCTTCATGCGACGGATCGAGCCCGCTCGAGCCGGTCAGCATATAGAGGTTGGGTCCGAGCTGCTCTGTGATGATCTGGACCTTGTTGAAGTCCATTTCCTGCGCCCAGGCGCTCATGGAAAGCGGCGCCGCCGCCAGTCCCGCCACCAACAGCCATGCAGATTTCATTGGCATTCCTCCCTTTTGTTTTGCGTTTCGTCCGGCATCTGCGAGCCAGCGTAGCCCGGATCGAGCGCCAGCGAAATCCGGGGTCTTTCCCAATCTCAAGGCTCCGGCCATCACGAAGAGCACGACAAACGCGGGCAATCCAATCGAGTTGCCGGTGGTATGAGGCGCTTCCGCGTCCGAAGGGCTTCGGGCAAAAGCGCGCCGCGCATGCCTACGCGTGGTTCAACGCTGCCGCCTCGAGCCTGGTGTGGCACGCTTCGCTCTGCCCACCCCAGGACAGACGGAAAAACCATTGGAGCGGGCGAAGGGAATCGAACCCTCGTATGCAGCTTGGGAAGCTGCCGTTCTACCATTGAACTACGCCCGCGACCGGCGGCGGTGACTCCAAGCGCCCGGATTGGGACGCTGGTTTCAGCCAGCGATCTTATAGCAGACTGACAATGGGTTCGCAGCCCCAATTGTAGGATCATCACCGCCGGTGCAGCCAAGCCCCAGGCCCGGGTAATGTCTCAGTTTGAAATCTGGCGGTCTTGACGGCTCTCTCGAATCCGGCCCTCGTCTCCTATATCCTAGCCTGGTAGTCAGGAGCGAGTAGCAATGCCCCGAGGCCCCAAAGGCGAGAAGCGACCGGCCGACGTGATCGGCAATGCGGTCCATGTCATGCGGATCGCCACGGGGGAGGTCGAGGAGGCGGTCGGGAGGGCACCAAACAGGGCAAAGGGCGGCAGGAAGGGCGCTAAAGCGCGCGCGCGAGCACTTTCGCCCCAAGAGCGATCAGACATTGCTCGGGAAGCTGCAGCTGCCCGCTGGAAAAAGAGCTAGGCCGCTTCATTCTCATCGTCTTCTTTGTCCTGATTCAATAGATCGGCGGCCCTTCGCTCTGCAAAATCTTCAGCGAAGTCCATGAAGAAATTCAATTGCGGGTCCTCCGGGAAGACCTTGTTCATGTGCTCGATATCGCACACCGCTCGGTAGACATCGCTTGCGATACCATCCCGGCGCTGGCGGACGGCTTTTTGCCGGAGGTTAGGTGTTCCGCCCCGGTCGGTGTCGAACCACATACGGTGCTGTCGCCCATCCTTCTCCATCGAAAGGACGGATTGTTTGGCTCTGTAAGCAAACCCGACCTCGTCCATGCGGGACGCCTGCCTCAAAACTCGCGTCACTACCTTCCGCAGAACCTTCCGCAGGTCTTGAGGGCGCGGCGTGATACGCTTGTTATCAAGTGCCCATATCAGGAAGTCGTCGGGATCGTTGGCGGCAGCGCCCGTGATTTCTTCGTACTCGTTCCACGCCCGCATTAGCTGATCATCGAAGTTAGCCATTCTGGCCTCCTTATAGTCCGGTTGGGACCAGTCGTCCCCAACCATCGACATATTTCCAATCCATCAGGCAGCTACGAATTCCGGTCTGATACTTTCTGAGCCAAGCATAGTTTTGACGCTTGTATTGGATTTGCCCCACGACAATTGCCGGATGAATTTCCAAGCTTGCTGCGAAGCCGATAACGTCTTGTTCAGATATGAAGTTGCCCTTCCTCGCGAGGAAGGAGGCTAGTCGCGTGCGCGGCACGCAGAATTCAGCAGCGGCATCATTTGCTCGCTTTTCCTCCTCCGATCTGCCGCTTGATGATGTGAAGTCGGCGGCCTCGAATTCATCAATGGGGGAAAAGGATACGTCCATGCCGTCGGCACGTAGGATGTGCTCGATCTCATGCCGAAGGACAAAGGCCAAGTTATCGAGACGATCCAAACGAGTTGTCATTCCGATAGCCGGCTGGCCATCGATCCATACGCAAACGCCATCAATCTTGGATTTCGGTAACGCCTCGACCAATGCAAAACGAACGCCGCAGGTCTGAAGTATCTCAGGTATGCGGGTCAAATCATCCTTGTCGAGAAGATGCGCCCGGATACGACTGAGGTTCTTGCTCAAGGCATCTCGCGAATAGAGCGGAGCCTGTTGCATTTTGGCGATCTTCATAACGCGATATAGCCACGCATATTGCACAGCCGTAGTGGTGTCGTAAGCGCTGCTTTTCTTTGCTGCGTGGGCGGTAATTTCTCCTTCTCCGATAAACGGAATGTCCTCGACGCGGTTCTTCTCAAAGAATCTGAGCATCTGAAGATCAAGTAGTCCAGGTTCGGTATCCTCAATCCAGCCGCGCTTGATCATGTCGCGCACTGGAAAGTGCGCGAGCCATGATGACCTGGTGCGAACGCCAGGATCGACCGGCTTTACTCGGTTCAACTCATAGAGTTTCTGCAGGTTTGCAAAAAACTCGGCGGGCATATCAAAGGCGTCCCCCAGTGCGGCGGCCAAATCTGGAGTGATGTTGGCCTTTCCGTTCAAAAGCGGGTTGAGCTGCGGCAGCGACATCCCAAGGATGTATGCCAAATCCATTTGCGACCAGCCACGCGCCTCAAGTTCCTCCGCGATGAAGGAGCCGGGGTGGTCCACGGGTGCGGTTTTGACCTGAGCCATCAGTGATAATCCTCGATAGCGACTATCGTGACGGTGGGCGGCTTTGTGTCCTCGTTGAGTAAAAATACGATTCGGTATTTTTCATTGACCCAGACTGACCGTTGCCCATCGCGATCCCCCTTCAATTTTTCGTAATGCAAGCTTTTCCAGTTCCTCAGTGCACGGTCATCCGGCGCAGCGCGGATAAGAGTGAGCTTTCGTCTGACGGACTTGATGACGGCGACTGGAAGCTTGGTCAGCCCCGCGTCTTCCGTCTCGACTAGACCCAAGTTCCGGTCCGCGAACACGATATCCATCTACGCCGTATGACATTGATTCTTATATAGTTCAATACAGATTAAGGCAATGGCTTAAAGTGAACTTTATGCTTGACAATAGCAATTTATTTTGGTCTGATCGGCGGCATGAACAGGCTGCCAGTACAAACCCGCACCCAAATCCTCGCGATGCTCTGCGAGGGATCGTCCATGCGGTCGATCTCCCGCGTGGCGGACGTGTCGATCAATACGGTTTCGAAGCTGCTGGTGGACGCCGGCAAGGCTTGTGCGGCCTTCCACGACGACAAGGTGCGGCGGGGCGTGAAGGCCCGTCGGGTCCAGGTGGACGAAATCTGGTCCTTTACGGCCGCGAAGCAGAAGAACGTCCCGGCAATGAAGGCCCCGGTCAAGGGCGCAGGCGATACCTGGACCTGGACTGCGATCGAGGCCGACACCAAGCTGCTCATTACGTGGCTGGTTGGCGGGCGCGACGGCGAGCACGCGCTGGCGTTCATGGACGACTTGCGAGAACGCCTTGCCAACCGCGTCCAGCTCACCAGCGACGGCCACAAGGCGTACCTGGAAGCCGTCGAAGGCGCGTTCGGCGGGGATATCGACTACGCCATACTGGTCAAGCTCTACGGTGCCACTTCGGAGAGCGCCAAGGGGCGGTATAGCCCCGCAGAGTGCATCGGCGCTCGCAAGGTGGCGATCGAAGGCAGCCCCGACATGGCACACGTGAGCACGTCCTACGCGGAACGGCAGAACCTCACCATGCGGATGCACATGCGGCGCTTTACTAGGCTCACCAATGCGTTCTCGAAGAAATTCGCGAACCATATGCACATGGTCGCGCTCTATACCGTCTGGTACAACTTCGTGAAACAGCACAAGACGCTGAAGGGGCTTTCCCCGGCGATGGCGGCTGGCGTGAGTGATACCCTCTGGTCCATGACGGACCTTGCCGAGATGGTGGACGCGGCGGCCCCTAAGCTGGGCAAGCGCGGCCCCTACAAAAAATCGTCCGTAGAAATTTCAAACTGAGGCACTACCCAGGCCCGAATGACCTTGCCGCGCTGCCGCTGGGCGTGTAAACGGCCAATCATGCCTGAGGACGGTGCCATGCTCGGCGTGACCGTGAAGACGCTGATATGAAGGGAATTCTACTGGCGGGGGGGAGCGGCACGCGCCTTTACCCCATCACGAAAGCTCTGTCGAAACAGCTTGTGGCTGTCTACGACAAGCCGATGATTTATTACCCGCTGTCGGTCCTGCTGATCGCCGGGATTCGCGAGATCCTCTTGATTTCGACGCCGTCCGATCTGCCGCAGTTCAGGAAGCTGCTCGGCGACGGCCGCCAATGGGGCGTCGAACTGAAGTATGCCGAGCAGCCGAAGCCGGAAGGGATCGCCCAGGCCCTGCTCATCGCTCGCGATTTCCTCGCCGGGGGGCCGTGCTGTCTGATCCTCGGCGACAACCTGTTCTATGGCGACGGGTTGACGCCGCGGCTCACGCGCGCGTCGGCCTTGACGCAAGGCGCGGTGGTCTTTGCCTATCGCGTGAGCGACCCGCAGCGATATGGCGTGGTCGACTTCGACGCCGACGGCCGTGTGACCAGCATCGTCGAGAAGCCGGCGCAGCCGCGCACCAATTACGCCGTGACCGGGCTCTATTTCTATGACGGCGAGGCGCCGCAGTTCGCCGCCGCGCTGAAACCTTCGGCGCGCGGCGAGCTTGAGATCACCGACCTCAACCGAGTCTATCTCGAACGCGGCGGCTTGATGGTGGAGCGGCTCGGCCGCGGCATCGCCTGGCTCGATACTGGCAGCCCCGACCTGCTCCTGCAGGCCAGCAACTTCGTGCAGACGCTTGAGCTGCGCGAGGGTTTGAAGATCGGATGCCCGGAGGAGATCGCCTTCGGCCGCGGCTATATCAGCGCCGATGAACTCCGCGCGCAGGCCAGGTCGGTGGCTAATTCGGAATATGGCCAGTATCTGTCGCGCCTTGCCGATCAGGGTCCCAACATCTGAGGTCGGGCATGGAGATTGTGGCTGCAAGTCCCCTGCAGGCCGTGAAAATCGTCACGCCCAAGGTCCATCAGGACGAGCGCGGATTCTTCTGCGAAACGTGGCGTGAGGACCGGCTGCAGGACGCCGGGCTTGGCGCTCGGTTCGTGCAGGACAATCATGCGCTCTCACGCGCGCGGGGCACCATTCGTGGGTTGCATTTTCAGATCGGCGCCGCGGCGCAGGGCAAGCTGGTGCGCTGCGTTGCAGGTTCGATCCTCGACGTCGCGGTCGATATCCGTCGCGGTTCTCCGACTTACGGCCGTCATGTGACTGCCGTGCTCAGCAAGGCGAACTGGCAGCAGATCTATGTGCCGGCCGGTTTTGCGCACGCCTATTGCACGCTCGAACCCGACACCGAGGTGATCTACAAGGTCACCACCTATTATGACGCGGCGGCCGAACGCGGGATCATCTGGGATGATCCCGCCATCGCCATCGCGTGGCCGATCAGCCGCGACCAGGTCCTGGTTTCGGACAAGGATCGCATGCTGCCGCGCCTCGCGGACCTGCCACCCTATTTCGACCTCGCCAGTTGTGCGGGCTGACATGCGCAAGGACCTCATCCTCGTCACCGGCGGGGCCGGATTCATCGGATCGGCGGTGGTGCGGCTGCTCATCCACGAAACCGACGCCAGCGTGGTCAACGTCGACAATCTCACCTATGCAGCGAACATCGAGAATGTCGCGGAGGTCGCGCACGATCCACGCTATCGGTTCGAATGCGCAGACATCTGCAATGCCGCCCAGATGCGCCAGATCTTTGCGCAATACCAGCCAACAGCGGTGATGCACCTCGCGGCCGAGTCCCACGTCGATCGCTCGATCGACGGCCCTTTGCTGTTCGTCCAGACCAATGTGCTGGGCACGGCCGAGCTGCTGCACGTCGCCTTGGAATACTGGCGTGCGCTGCCGGCGGTGGAGCAATCGCGATTCCGCTTCCATCACATTTCGACGGATGAGGTGTTCGGATCACTGGGCGCCACCGGGTTGTTCACGGAGACCACGCCCTATCAGCCGAACTCGCCCTATTCAGCCAGCAAGGCCGCGGCTGATCATCTGGTGCGTGCATGGCAGAAGACCTATGGCCTGCCCACGATCATCAGCAACTGCTCGAACAATTACGGGCCTTACCAATTCCCGGAAAAGTTCATCCCGCTGATGATCCTCAACGGTCTCGAGGGGCGGCCGCTTCCGGTCTACGGGCGCGGGGAGAACATCCGCGATTGGTTGTTCGTCGAGGACCACGCGCGCGCCTTGATCCTGATTTTGGCGCAGGCGCCGGTCGGTTCGTGCTTCAACGTGGGTGGGGAGTGCGAAGCGCGCAATCTCGACCTCGTCTCCACGATCTGCGATCTGCTCGACGAACTAGCGCCGCCGCTGCCCCACCACAAAGGGCGCCGCGACCTGATCACCTTTGTTGCCGATCGCCCCGGCCACGATCTGCGTTACGCCATCGACCCGAGCCGGATCCGCGGCGAGTTGCATTGGCGTCCGCGCGAGACACTGACGTCCGGGCTGCGGCGGACGGTAGAATGGTATCTCGCGAATGAGGCGTGGTGGCGACCTTCGCGCTCCGTTGCCGCGCGGCGGCTCGGTCTTGAAGGCTGATGACCGTCGCGCCGAAGGTTCCGCGCACCGGCGGCGAAAAGCCAATGCAGTATCGGGGTTTCGGTTGGGGCGACAGCTTGGCGGCTTGCGCTGACCCGCGCGCTCTGCCAGTTAGTGCCCGCTTGGTAGTGCCGGGACAGACGATTCGTCGGCGCAGAGTTCCAGGAAGCTCAGGTTTGTCGACAGAAGGCCATAGCCGAGGGCGTCGGCGCCCAAATTGGCGCCTAAGATGACGCCTAAGTTGGCGAACAAGTCGGCGCGGCAGTCGGAGCGCAAGTCTCTAATGACTAACCTCCTGTTTGAACGTAATTTTTCGAGCCGCACCGCGCCTTCCACCAGTCCCATCAGGTTCATCGCATCTTACCTGCAACCGGTGATCATGGGCGCCGTTGATCTTACGCAAGGCGCCTATCAATGGCGTCTCTGGCACCTCCTCGGAATTGTCGAGCTCCGGCGCCGCTACTCGCGTTCGCGACTGGGCCAATTGTGGTTGATGCTCTCGACGGCGATCAGCATCGGCTCGATGTCGGCGGTGTGGTCGATCCTGTGGAAACAGCCGATCGAACAGCTCATGCCTTTCGTCGGCGCCGGCATGATCATCTGGACCTATATGTCGACGGTCATCAACGAATGCACGGCCGTGTTTCCCTCGCACGCCAATATCTACCGGAATCAGAAAACTAACTTCTCGGTATCGATCTATTCGGTCGTCTACAAGAACACGATCGTCCTGGCCCACAATGTGCTGATCATCCTCGCGCTGATCCTGATCTTCCCGGTCAAGAAGAACCTGTACATTCTTCAGCTCATTCCGGGATTGCTGTTCATGTGGATCACCATGGGCTGGGTCGGCTACATCCTCGGGATGATCTGCGCCCGGTATCGCGACGTGGTCCAGGTGGTCGGCAGCGCGTTGCAGGTGCTGTTTTTCATCACGCCTGTGATGTGGAAGCCCGAGTTCCTCGGCCCCGAATATCAGTTCATTATCGACTACAATCCATTTGCGCTGTTCTTGGAGGTCCTGCGCAATCCCGTCCTCGGCGAGCCAGTTCCGCTGAAACACTGGATCATCGTCTCGGCCATCGCCTTGGGCGGCGCGTTGCTGGCGCTGCCTCTGATCAGCCGCTATCGGCGCAGCCTGATCTATTGGATTTGATGGCATGGCCCGCATCAGCCTGGAGCAGGTCAATATCACCTATCCGATCGTCCATACGTCCGGCCGATCGCTGCAGCTCAAGATCTATCAGGCGCTCGGCGGCGAACTCCGTCAGCATCAGAAGGCCATGTTCGTTCATGCGCTTCGAGGCATCGATCTTGAATTGCGCGATGGTGACCGGATCGGACTGATCGGCGAGAACGGCGCGGGCAAGACCACGCTGTTGCGCGTCCTCGCCGGCATTTATCCGCCAAGCCAGGGACGGGCCACGTTCGAGGGACGGATATCATCGTTCACGGACATCACGCTCGGCATGGATCCGGAGGCGACCGGCTGGGAAAACATCCGGTTTCGCTGCGCTTTCATGGGATTGACGTTCGCGCAAGCGAAAGCCCTTACGCCTTCGATCGCCGCATTTTCCGAGCTTGGCGACTACCTCAATTTCCCGATCCACATCTATTCGACCGGCATGTTCCTGCGGCTCGCATTCGCGATCTCGACCTGCGTCCAGCCGGACATCCTGATCATGGATGAGATGATCAGCGCCGGCGACAAGAAATTTATCGATAAGGCCAAGGGGAGGATTCACGAGCTGATCAAGACTGCGAACATCCTCGCTCTGGCGACCCACGACATCACCATCATGCGTGAAATCTGCAACAAGGCCCTGTGGCTCGACCGCGGGCAGATCAGGGAGGTGGGCACGACCGAGGAGGTCATCCGGGATTACCTCAAGGTCGCGTCCAAGCTGCAGTGATCACGACTAGGTATTTGCGGAGATGCGATATTCCCGCTGGCACGGGAATGAGCGGAGATTTGATCCAATAAATTCCGAATAGCTGACCATCGAATAACTCCTACCGGCTCGGGCGCTGCCCGCTCAGCGCAACAGCGAGGCGGTGCGGATCGAGGCGATCGAGGTCCTTCGCGGTCGCGAGGATGTCGGCGCAGACCGCGTCCGGGACGCGGCTCGATAGCTCGTGAACGAAGCGTGCCACGTGCTCGTCGGCGGTGAACGGATGCGAGGCGCTGCCCTTGGGTGCCGGCACCAGGATCGCGAGTCCCCGGCCGTCGTGTAGCCGTACGCTTACCTTGGCCGCGGTGGAGAGCTCGTTGCTGGCCGCCTCGACCTCGTCGTCAAGCGCGATGGTCGTGCGCTCCTGGAGTTCGTAAAGGTCGCGGTCGACAAGCCCGGCTTCGTAGTCTGCCACCGCGAGCATCGGGATGAGACCGGCGGGCAAGGGAATCTTGGCGGCGAGCGCGACGCTGAACGGAAGGCACATCTGCGCCGCCTGCAGATCCACCGGATGCGGATTGGTCAGGCGGCCCTGGATGATGCGCGGAATGCCGAGGTGCATCGACGCGATGTCGTTGTGTGCGAAGTCGTGCTGCTGCCGCAGCGCGAGCATGCCGTCGATGCCGGCCGCGACGCGCGCGGCGGCCGCATGGGATTTCACCAGCACGTCCATGAGATGGAAGCGCTCGCCGAGCCCGCTCTCGATCACCTCCGGTGCCCATCCATCGGCGTAAGCGCGTGCGAAGCCGCCGGTGCCTTCGATGATGTCGGCCGGTCCGCCGAAACCCTGCTGGGTGAGGAGCGCAGCCGCTACGCCGCATTGCGCGGAATGCGCGGCCTGGATGCGCTTGCCGGATGAGCCGGAATAGTAGAACTGCGCTACGCCGCTCGGATAGCTGCCGGCGAGGCCAATCGCTTCCGTGATCCGCCGTTCGGCATCGCCGCCGCGGAACAGCAGCCGCCCCGCCGCTGCGGCGGTACCGAACATGTCGCAGGTGCCGGTGCTCTGGAAGCCGCGCTTGAAATGGCTTGGCTGGACGGCAAGCCCGATCCGGATGATGGTCTCGTAGCCTGCCGCGACCGCGGCCAGCACTTCCGGTCCGGAGGCGCCGACATGCTCCGCGGTGGCGAGCGCCGCCGACCAGGCGGCAACGCCGGGATGCAGCATCGCTCCGACATGAGTATCATCGGCATCGAAGCTCGAGCCATAGGTGACGTTCAGGAAGGTCGCGTGCTGCGGATTGAGCATGTCCGTTGAAAACAGTGCGTGTGACGATCCGGCCTTGCCGACGATCCCCACGTATTTGCGGCCCCATTCGCTCCAGGGCAGGCGCGCGCCGATCGAACAGACCCGCAGGTAATCCAGAAACAGCCAACCTAGTTTTTGCCGAACGTCGTCCGGCAGTTTCGCGGGATCCAGCTTCGCGGCAAAGGATGCCAGTGCGCGGGTGGGCTTGTGCGATTCCATGCGGGCTTCCCCGGAAGTGATGATGGGTGACCGTTCGGTTGGGGGAAGCGATCAATGCGAGGCCTTGAGCAAATTTTCGAGCTTTCCGTACTTCGCGTAGTCATTCTCGATCACCTGCCGGAATTCCTCGGGCGTGCTGCCGACAATCTCAGAGCCGTCGCGCAGCAGGTTCTCCTTGACCAAAGGATCCTGCAGCGCCTCGTGGGCGGCGGTGCGTAGCTTGTCCACGACCGGGTGCGGCGTGCCGGCGGGCGCGAGCAATCCGATCCAGGAGGCGGCCTCGTAGCCGGGCACGCCGGATTCTGCGACCGTCGGGACGTCCGGCAGCGCGTCCGAACGTTGCTTGCTGCCGACGGCGAGGACCTTCAGCGAGCCGTTGCGGATATGCGGGATCAGTCCGGCCATGAAGCCCCACATGGCGCCGACCTGGTTCGAGATCACCGCCGGAATCGCCGCGCCAGTGCCGGGGAAGGGGACATGCACGATGTTGAGTCCAGTCATCTGCTTGAAGATCTCACCGGCGAGATGGTTCGGCCCGCCGACCCCGGAGGACGCGTAGAACATCTTGCCGGGGTTTGCGCGCGCCAGCGCCATGTACTCCTGCAGCGTGTTGGCGGGCACGGAAGGGTGTACGACCAGGATCACGGTATTGCGCGTGAGCAGCGAGAGCGGCTGCAGCTCCTTGAGCGGGTCGTAGTTCATGGAGACGCCCATGTGCGGCGCGATCACGACCGAGGACTCAGTGGTCATCAGCAGCGTCTGTCCGTCCGGATCGGATTTCGCCACCACGCCGGTGCCGATCCGGCCGGCTGCGCCGGCGCGGTTCTCAACGTAGAAGGATTGGCCCGTCAACGACTGCAGATGCGGCTGCAGCAGGCGGGCAATGAGATCGGCCCCGCCGCCGGGCGCGAACGGGACCACGATGCGCACCGCACGGCCCTGCGCGAGTGTGGTACTTGGCGCCAATGCGGCGATGCCGCTACAGGAGACCGCGCCGCGGATGAAGCTGCGACGCGTTGCGTATGCCATCTCTATTCTCCGAGTGTTTGTTGCGGGCGGCCCGCGGGAGGGCCCGACGCGCGTCAACTGAAAAGGTTCACCGGGTAGTTCGCCCGGCGTACCACGCCGTCGCGCGCTTCCGCGACGATCCGCCGGATTCGCACTTGATCGACGCCCACCAGGGCACCGCGCCACTTCCTTATTTTTCCGGCGATGAATACGGTATCCACGTTACCCGGGTTCATCAGGTTCACGACCATGCCAGGCACGTTGTTGACCGGCCACACGTTGAGCCGGTCGGCCGTGAGCAGGATGATGTCGGCCTCCTTGCCGGGGGTGAGCGTGCCGACCTTGCCATCGAGCTGCGTACAGTGGGCGCCCTCGACGGTGGCGAATTCGACGACCTCGCGGCAGGTCAGCAGCGGCGGCAGGTTCGGCTCGTTGTTGCGCGCACGCTGCTGGACCAGCAAACGCTGCAACGTGAATGCTGCCCGCATGATGGTGAATGGATCCTGCGCCATCGTCACGTCGACGTCGGAACTGAGAACTCGGTCGGATGCCGTGATCGAGCGCGCCCTGGATGCCGGGCATGCCGTGGCCCATCGCCATCTCGATCGGCGGGGCGAGCGAGACCACACCGCCGGTGTCCTTGATCAGCCGCCACGCCGTGTCGCTGAGATGGGTGCAGTGGATGTATTCATCGCCAGGCTTAAGGAGGCCCGTGCGGCCGAGTTCAAGCAGCGCGCGTTCGGTGGTGTTGTTGACGCCGTGCGAGACGGTGTGCACGCCGACCTCGCGCGCGTACGAGAAGAGCTTCGGGTCAAGACCAACGCCCAGCGCGAGCGTGAGGAGCTGATCCTGCGAGTTGAAGTAGGATTTTTGCAGCCGGACGATATCCTGCGGGAATCGCGCCGCCGGGCCGGCGCCGCGCGAATAGGCATAGACGACGCGCAGGCCCAACTCCGTGAGCGCGCGAATGCCGGCGTCGCTGTGCTCCGGCGAATGGCACACCTGCGAGGTATCGACGGCGGTAGTGGTGCCCATGTCGATCATGCCGAGCGCGGTGATCAGCGTGCCGGCATAGACGTCGGCAGGCTGATAGACTGCGGTCAGGACGTCGCTGATGTCGTGGTAATAGTCGGGGGCGAGCAGCCCGTTGGAAAGGATATTGCGCAAGATGCCTTGATAAAAGTGATGATGCGTGTCGATGAATCCCGGCATCACGATCCGGTTGGTGGCGTCCACCACCGCAGCAGCCTCGCCGGCGGCGATGCCGGGCCGCACCTCCTTGATCTTGCCGTCCTCGATCAGGACATCGGCGAGTGGGTAGTCGCCGACCTGCCGGTCGAGCGTCATGACTATGCCGCCCTTGAGCAGGATGCGGCGCGCGCCTTGGACGCGCGCTAGCTCGGTGTCTGCGCCCTGAGCGTGGGCGCTGCCGGGCGACAGGCCCCGGATCGCCTCGGTGGCAGCGCCCGCGCCGGCGAGCGCGGTGGCGGATTTGAGGAGGTCGCGCCGCGACGGGGCTTTGGCTTTGCGGTGATCACGCATCATGGGCCTCCCTGGCTGAGCTTATGTTTCGCCAAGGGTCTCTCACCTTGCGTCGCGCGACAAGGGCTTTGCGGCGCTCGACCGGACTCAGGGCGCGCGGCCCGAAACCTCCTGCATGAACCGAAGGGCATGCTGCGCACATATCTCCGGCGCGACCGCGGCGACATGGTAGCTGTCGCCGTCAAGTACGATCACGCGCGCATTCGGGATGCGCCGTGCCGAACGCTCGACCGCTTCGACCGATTGCAAGCCGCTTTCCTGCGTGGTGACGATCAGCGTCGGCGCGGTGATGCGCGACAGCTTGTCATCGAGCTCCATGTCGATGCGCGAGGACGCCGCGCCCAGCGCGGCACGCTGGCTCGTCTTGCCCATCAACTCGTCCGTCCACCATTTGATCTGCTCGTCCGATGCGGAACTGCCGAGCCGCGACCGCATTGTTTCGGCCGCCCACGCGCGAACGCCCTTGGCGCGGATCAAGTCGGCGTTGCCGCTGCCGCTGCCGCGCACCGGCGATCCGAACAAACACAACGACAGTAGCCGATGGGGATGTTCGATCGCAAATTGCATGCAGGCGGAGCCGCCGTATTTGGCGCCGATGAGATGAAATCTCCGCAGTCCCAAGGCGTCGACGAAGTTGCCGATGTCGCCGGCGAGTTCGCCGGCGCTCCAGCCATATTCGGGCGGCTCGGTCGAGGCGCCGAAGCCGGGCAAGTCGAGCCGGATGACGCGGTATTTGCCGGCGAGATAGGGAACCCAGCAGGTCCACGCGCGGGAGGATTCCGAATTGCCATGCACCATTACGACGGCTTCGGGTGTCGTCCAGGGCGGACCAAAAAAATGGTCCTCATAGGCCATCCAGATTTCCGCCCTGAGTTCGACCTTATGCATTGCCACGACCTTGCTCTTAGCTAAATCTTGCGGCTTGCCGCCACTACCGAACTGTGTTTCGCTCGACGCCAAACTCATCGCAGATTTAAAGCATCCGTACCAGGAGTTCGCCGATGAAGAAGCTGTTCCTCTATGCCGCTGCGACGGCGCTCGCTCTCTGTCTGCATGCGACGGCTTGGTCGGCAGAGCTTTCCGCCGAGAACCAGACCAGGCTCATCAATAATGTCGAAGGCTATGCGCCTCGGATGTGGGAGGTCGCTTTTCAGATCTGGTCGATGCCGGAGCTTGGCTATCAGGAGAACAAGACCTCGGCGCTGCTGCAAAGCGAGCTCACGAAGGCAGGCTTCAAGGTCGACGTCGGTGTCGCCGGCATTCCGACAGCGTTCATTGCGCGCGCGGGCACCAATGACGGTCCGGTGATCGCGATCCTCGCCGAGATTGATGCGCTGCCCGGCCTGTCGCAAGAGGCTGTCCCCGAGCGCAAGCCGATCCCAGGTCAGATTGCGGGCCATGGCTGCGGCCACAATATGTTCGGCTCGGCTGCGGTGGCGTCCGCGATCGCGGTAAAGAAGTGGCTCGATGAAACCGGGACCAAGGGACAGATCCGCCTTTACGGCACGCCGGCGGAGGAGGGCGGCGGCGGCAAGGTCTACATGGTGCGCGATGGCTTGTTCAAAGACGTCGACGTGACGCTCTATTTCCATCCCGGCGACGCCAACAACGCCTCGCAGGACAAGAACCTCGCCAACACCAGCGCCAAGTTCCGCTTCCACGGGATCGCCGCGCACGCCGCCGCGGCACCCGATCGCGGTCGTTCGGCGCTCGATGCCGTCGAGGTGATGAATGTCATGGTCAATTACCTGCGTGAACACGTCCCGCAGGAAACGCGCATTCATTACATCATAACCAACGGCGGCGCCGCACCCAACATCGTGCCGGAATTCGCCGAGTCTTATTATTACGTGCGCCATCCCGATCCGCGCGTAGTGGCCGACGTGTTCGAGCGCATCAAGAAGATCGCCGAAGGCGCGGCGCTCGGCACCGGCACGACGTTCGATTACGAGCTGATCAACGGCGTCTACAGCATGCTGCCCAACGACACGCTGGGTCGGGTGATGGACGCCAACCTGCGCCGCGTCGGCGCCCCGCAGTGGAACGCCGAAGAAACGGCGTTCGCGGAGAAGCTCGCCAAGACGCTGCCAGGCAAGAACCTCCCGTCGCTTGCGAGCCACGACGAAATCCGCAAGTACCGGTTCAACGGCCAGAAGTTCTCATCGACGGATTCCGGCGACGTGAGCTGGGTGACGCCGCTGGCGACGCTGAACACCGCGACCTGGGTGCCGGGCACCGCAGCGCATAGTTGGCAGGCGACGGCGGCTGGCGGTATGAGCATCGGGTACAAGGGCACGGTCGTCGCGGCCAAGACGCTGGCGCTTACCGCGGCACAACTCTTCACCAGCCCGGAGACGGTCGCCGCCGCCAAGGCGGAGTTCGAGAAGGCGCGCGGTCCGGGCTTCACCTACAAGGCGCTGGTCGGCGACCGCAAGCCGCCGCTCGACTACCGCAATGCCTCGACCGGCGCCGCCGATCCGGGCTGATGGAGGGATCGTGCGCAAGGGCATGGCCGCGGCTTGCGCGGCCGTGTAGCCTGTCCATAAGCATAGAACGCTAGGGAGGAAGCCAATGCACAAACTCGTTCACACGACCTGCCATGCCGCGCTCGCGGTGTTTGTTTCTGCCGGCCTGGCCGCGGCGGCGGAGATCAAGCTCGTCAGCGTCGGCGGGGTGAAAACCTCGCTCGACAAGATCATCGCCGACTACCAGAAACAAACCGGCAACGAGGTGAAATTCACGGTCGGCTCGCCTGCGGTCGTGGCGCAGAAGGCGGCGTCGGAGCCGTTCGACGTCGTGGTGCAGGCGAAGCCCGCGATGGACGATCTCGCCAAGGCCAACGGGATCAAGGCGGGTACACGCGTGGCAGTGGCGCGCGGCGGCATTGGTATGGCCGTGAAGCAGGGCGCGAAGGTTCCCGACATCTCAACGCCGGATGCGTTCAAGAACGCGCTGATGGCCGCAAACTCGATCGGCGTCGGCGATCCGGCGACGCCCAATGGCAGCGGCGTCGTGATCGCGCGCATCCTTAGTCAGTCGGGGATCATGGATGCGATCAAGTCCAAGGTGAAGGTGGTCGGCCTTGATCCGGGTCAACAGATGATTGAGAAGGGCGAACTGGAAATGGGCCTGATGAACTCGGCCGAGGTCCGCCCCTACGTGACCTTCGCCGGCCCCGTTCCCGCCCCGATGCAGCAGTATACCGACTACGATGCCGCCGTGTCGGCCAAGGCCACCGCCGGCGATGCCGCGGCGGCGTTCGTCAAGTATCTCGCGAGCGCAAAAGCGGCGGACGGCTGGAAGGCGGGCCGGATCGACCCGGTGGCGGGGAAGTAAGAAATCAAGGTTGATCGCCGGAGTTTCGTTCCCGCCTAGCCCGGTGTGATCCACAAGCCGTGCCACGGTTTCGAGGGCACGGCGTATGGATCCCCGCGAAAGCCTTCGCGGGCACGATCGGAGGGAGAAATTCCGGCGCCCTGCTCACAGCCCAAACACGAACAACATCGGCTGATTGCGCTGATCCTTGAGCTCCGGGAACATCGCGTGCTTGTTCAGCGCCACGCGGCTCAGCCCCGACAGGATCGCGACGTATTGCTTGCCGTTGACCTCGAACGTCATCGGTGGCGCGTTGAAGCCGACGCCGACGTTGATCTTCCACAACTCCTGCATCGTGGTGTCGTCGAACGCCGCAAAGGTGCCCTCGGTGAAGCCGGTGAAGACCACGCCGCCGCTGGTCGCCAGTGCCCCGCTGTAGTCGGGATAGGGGAAATGGGCCTTGGCCTTGAGCTGGCCGGTGAGCGGGTCGATCGCGGAGAGGTCGGTCTCATAGCGCTCAAACGGCTTCTGCGCGCCGCCACGCCAGCCGCCCTCCTTGTTGCTGATGGCGGAGTCGCGCGTAATGTTGGCGCACGCCGTCAGCGCCGGCACGTACATCAGCTTCGTCTTCGGGCTATAGGCCGACGGCCAGAAATTGTTGCCGCCTGACGGCGACGGACACATCCTTTTGGTGAGCTCGCCCGGCGTCGGCGCGGCAACGCCGGAGTAGGTCTGGACGTCCTTGGTCGGATCATAGTCCACCGGCTTGCCGGTCTTCGGATCGATCCCCTTCGTCCAGTTGATGTTCTCGAGATAGGGCTTCACCATCACGATCTGCCCGTTCGAGCGCTCCATCGTGTAGAGAAATCCGTTGCGCGCCGAGTGGGTGACGAGCTTGCGGGTTTCGCCGTTCGTTTGGACATCGATCAGAATGTGGGTGCCCTCTTCGTCGTAGTCCCACATGTCGCCGGGCGTGTACTGGAAATACCAGTTCATCTTGCCGCTGTCGGGGTCCCAGGCAATTGCGCTGTTGGTGTAGAGATTGTCGCCCGGCCGGTAGGTGGGGTCGAACATCGGGACCGGATTGCCGGTGCCCCAGATCACCTGGTTTGATGCGAGGTCGTAGGTGCCGGTGACCCACATCGCGCCGCCGCCGGTCTGCCAGGCGACTTGATTCTTATCCTTCCAGGTTTCGCTGCCCGGCTCGCCCGGTGCCGGGATCACGTATTTGCGCCAGAGCATCTTTCCGGTCTTGCCGTCGAGCGCCGTAATGAAATCGCGCACGCCGCGATCGCCACCGGCTGCACCGACGATGATCTTGTCCTTCACCGCCAGCGGCGCGGCAGTCACAGACAAATCCACTTGCCCGTCGGAGATGTTGGTCTCCCACGCGACCTTGCCGGTCTCCTTGTCGGTCGCGATGATGCGCGCGGGATAGCTCGCGGCCGAGATCACGAAGTTGCCGGAGAATGCGGCGCCGCGGTTGGATGAAGGCAGTTTCGCCTGCTTCAGGATCCATGCGCCAGACGATGCGGCCGGTTTCGCCGGAGCGGCCATCGATCTTGTAGAGGATGCCCCATTGATCGACGATGTAGAGGAAGCCGTCCTCGGCGAGCGGCGTCGATTCCAGGTTTTCATTGACTGACGAGCCGCCGAGCGCGACTGCATAGACGAGCTTGAGGTTCTTGACGTTGTCCCGGTTGATCCGCTCGAGCGGCGAGAACCGCTGGCCGTCGTAGGTGCGGTGGTTCATCAGCCAGTTCTGCGGCTCCGGATTGGCCAGGCGCTCGGGGGTCACCTCGGCCGCCACGACCGGCGCGGCGGATGCCAGCATGCTGCCCGCGAGCAGCGCAGCGCATAGCGAAACTTGGCGTGTCATCTTGGTCCTCCCTCGGGTTCGGTGCGTTGTTCGAAGTTTCACCGTGCGCCAGCGCCAAGACCGCGCGCCGCATCGGTTCGAGACCCTGCGGCCAGAGTGTAATTTTTCGGGTTACCCCGCAAGCCGGATGCTGTTTCCGTTCTTGTCCCGTTCGCGGCGGTTGGCTAGGCTTGTGGGCAATCAACAGCAGAGCAACCAAGGACCATGTGCCTCCGAACCCAGGGAGCGAGCGAATGGCGGATGATCTGAAGATCAAGGTGAACGGGAAGGACTGGCCGGTTGCCGCCAGCCCGGATACCCCGCTGCTTTATGTGCTGACCAACGAGCTGCAGTTGCACGGCCCGCGGTTCGGCTGCGGGCTCGCGCAATGCGGTTCCTGCTCGGTGCTGGCAGATGGCGTCGAAATCCGCTCATGCGTGACGCCGGTGGCCAACGTCGCGGGCAAGGCGGTCACGACGCTTGAAGGTCTGCCGGCCTTGTACGCGGAGCAGAAGAAGCTTCCGGAGGCGCCGACGCTGCATCCGCTGCAGCAGGCCTTCATCGACGTGCAGGCGGCGCACTGTGGTTACTGTTACAACGGCATGACGATCAAAGGCTCGGAGTTGCTCGCGCATAATCCGCGCCCGACCGAAGCGCAAATTCGTTCCCACATGGACGGCCATCTCTGTCGCTGCGGAACCTATTCGCGCGTCATGAAGGCGATCCAGCTCGCGTCCAACAAGATGGCGGGAGAGGTGCGATGACCGACAGTCACAGCGATGCATCGTTCTCACGGCGTGACCTGCTCAAGGGCGGCGGCGCGCTGATCGTCGGCTTCAGCATGGCCGGCGCGCTTCCGGTCGCGGCGTCCGCGGCGCTCGGCGACGTGGCCGGTCCGCCCAATCCGAACTCGGTCGATACCTGGATCGCCATCCATCCTGACAACACGGCCACGATCATCTTCGGCAAGATCGAGTTGGGCCAGGGCAATACCACCGGCCTCTTGCAGATTGCCGGCGAAGAGCTGGATCTCGACATGAGCCAGCTCAAGGGTGTGCGGATGGACACCAACGTCAGCCCGAACCAGGGTGCGACCAGCTCGAGTTCATCGATTCACAAGGGCGGTCCGCAAGTGCGCGCGGCTGCTGCGGAAGCCCGCCAGACCTTGCTCGCGCTCGCCGCGGCCAAGCTCGGCGTGCAGACCGGGAGCCTGGTCGTATCGAAGGGCATCGTTTCGATCGACGGCCAGCCGAACCGCTCGGTCAAGTACGGCGACCTCCTTGGCGACAAGCCGTTCAACGTCAAGTTCACGGGCACCGCGCCGGTCAAGCCGCCGAACCGCTACACGCTGGTAGGCACGCGGGTGCCGCGTGTCGATCTGCCGGACAAGATGGCCGGCAAATACATCAACATGCAGCACGTGCGCCTGCCCAACATGCTGCACGGCCGCATCGTGCTGCCGCGTGGCCAGCGCGCCTATGGCGCTGGCGCCAAGCCGCTTACGATCGACGAAAGCTCGATCAGGCACATCCCGACCGCGCGCGTCGTGCGCAAGGGCGACTTCGTCGGCGTGGTCGCCGCGCAGGAGTGGGACGCGGTCAAGGCCGCGCAGGTCCTCAAGGTGACCTGGGCGGAAACGCCGAAGTTGCCTAACACCGACATGTACGAGCGCATGCGGGCGGCGAAGACCAAGGACACCGTGATCGCCGATGTCGGCGACGCGGCGCAGGGGTTTGCGCAGGCGGCCCGTGTCGCCACTGCAGCCTATCGCTGTCCGTATCAGGGACATATGCCGTTCGCGCCCAATTGTGCGGTCGCCGATGTCAGAGCGGACGGTGCGCTGGTGATGTCGTCGAGTTCAGGACGTTTACATCGCCCGCAAGTTCATTGCCGAAGTGCTCGGCGTGAAGCCCGACAAGGTGCGCGTGCAGTACTACGAAGGCTCCGGCACGTTCGGGCGGAGTTGTTACGAGGACGCCGGGCAGGCGGCCGCGATCATGTCGCAGGCGGTCGGACAGCCGGTGCGCGTTCAGTTTATGCGGTGGGACGAGCACGGCTGGGACCAGTACGGCCCGGCTCATCTCGCCGAGGTGCGCGCCGGCGTCGACGCCGATGGCAGGATCATCGCCTACGAGTACCACGGCTGGCAGCACGGCTGGACCGTGACCTCGACGGTCCACGACATCACGCTGCAGAAGCCTGGCGTCGAGCGCGCTGGCGGCTCGGCGTCGATCACCGTCAATCCGATGAGCACCGGTTCGATGTACAAGGTGGCCAACCGCCGCGTCATCAGCCACGGGGTGCCGATGGAGGGCTATCTCCGCGGCGCCGCGCTGCGTTCGCCGCTCGATCTCTCGTTCGCGTTCGCGTCGGAGCAGACGATCGAGGACTTGGCGCATGCGATCAAGATGGATCCGCTCGAGTTCCGGCGGAAGAACATCGGCGACCAGCGCTGGCTCGGCGTACTCAACGCCGCTGCCGAAGCGGCGCAGTGGCGGCCGCACGTGATGGCGTCCTCGCTCTCCGAGGCCGAGGTCGTCACCGGCCGCGGCATCGGGCTCGGCACGCATCACGTGTCGTATGGCGCGGCGGTGGCCGAGATCGAAGTAAACAAGCGCACGGGCAACATCGTGGTCAAGCGCGTGCATGCAGCGATGGACGTCGGGCTTGCGGTCAATCCGGCGCTGGTCGAGAACCAGATCGTCGGGCAGGTCACCCAGTCGGTGAGCCGCGTGCTCAAGGAGGAGATAACGTTCGATCAGACTGGGGTCACCAGCCTCGATTGGGTGTCATACCCGGTGCTGCGCTTTGCGGAGCATCCAGAGGTGATCCCTATCGTCGTCCAGCGCACGGAGGAGCCTTCGACGGGTGCCGGCGAGGAGGTGATGGGCGCCACCGCCGCCGCGGTCGCGAACGCGTTCTTCGACGCGACCGGCGTGCGGTTGCGGCAATATCCGATGACGGCAGAGCGCGTGCGCGCCGCACTCGCCAAGGCAAGGACGTGATGCGGGAGGTTTGATCCGCATTTCTCTTGAGGCGTGGCACTTCTTTCTTCTCCAACCCTTATGGCGAGGGCAGGGTGTGGATCGTGCCGCCAACGATAACTTTTAAGTCCACCATCACAGCGCCTATCGCACCCCCAACCCCTCCCCACAAGAGGGAGGGGAGCGGACGCTCACTCCGCGGTGATCGCTTTCGCGCGCGTCACCAGTTCGGGCGGCGTTGCATAAAGCTCGGCGACATGTCCCCTGACCTCGTCGCCCGTCATCGGGGTGACCAGCAGGCGGAGCTTCTCGGCTTCGGCGCGGAATTCCGGGTCGGCGACCATCGCGTCGAACGCATTGCGCAGCACTTCCAGCCGATCGGGCGGCACCTTCCCCGACACCATGAACAGCCGCCCCAGCCGTTCGGGCGCAGTGAGAAAATCGTAAACCCGGCGCTCGCTGGCGTCCTTCACGAGGTCGCCGCCGTACGGCACACCGTTGTCCATTCCGTTCACGAAGGTGGGTGACAGCCGGACCATGATGTTGACCTTGTGGTCGCGCAGCCAGTCGTCGGGCACCGAGGTCCAGCCGCCGCAGTCGCCGTCGATCTCGCCCTTCTCGACCGCGAGCCGCTTGTCGGCGCTGCCGGCATAGCCCGACACCTGCTTGAGCTTCACGCCAAAGAGATTGCGCAGCATGGCGGTGTCGACATTGCCGGCGTTACCGGCCGCGGTCGCGCCGAAGATCACTTCATTGCGTGCCAGCATATCGGCCCAGGTGCGCACGCCGCTGGAGCTGCGGAGGTAACAGACACGCACGTCCTCGCTCACATTCCCGAGCCAGGCAAAGTTGCGGAAATCAACCTTGACGCGATCCGGCGACGTGATCGCCTCGGTCAGCAGGCCGGAGCTGAAATGCGCCATCACCGTGCCGTCGTCGGGGCTGGCGGCAAGCCCCATCACCGAGCGCAACGAGCCCGCGCCGGGCATGTTCTGCGTCACGATGCTCGGCGCGCCGGGGATGTGCTTGGCAAGATGGCGCTGCACGATGCGGGCATAGGCATCAGCGCCGCCGCCAGGCGGCAGGCCGACGATGAGCTTGATCTGCTTGCCGGCGTAGAACGTCTTGGCGTCCTGCGCCGATCCGGTAACGGAGCCGAGGATGACAGCGGCTGCCGCGATCAACGGACCACTCGCGCGTGACAGGCTGCGCATGCGCCACCTCCACTTTAGCTTCGAATCGATCGTTCGACCAACCAATCGGCCGTAGCAAATCCTAGGCCATCAATCGCCGAGTGCGAAAGTCTCCCGTTGCCCGGCCGCGACGTCATAGCGCGCCGCTCGATGTGTTGCTCGCTATTCGTGAATGCCGGCGCTGACGATCACGTCGCGCCATTTGGCGACGTCGGCGCGGATGCGCGCGCCGAGCATCTCCGGCGGGCCGGGTTCGGGCTCGACGCCCTGTTGGGTCAAGGCGGTACGTACCGCGGGATCGTTGAGCACCGCGGTCACCTCGCGGTTCAAGCGCGCGATGATGGGCTTGGGCGTCGCTGCGGGTACGACAAACGCCTGCCACAGTGAGGATTCGTAACCTGGCAGGCCGGACTCCGCGATAGTCGGAACGTCCGGAAGAGTCGCATTGCGGGTCGCGCCGGTGACCGCGAGTGCGCGGATCTTGCCCTCGCGTATGTTCGCGAGCGAGGGTGGAATGGTGCCGAACTGCATATCGACGCGGCCTTCGATCAAGTCGAGCGTCGATTGCGCGGTGCCGCGATACGGCACATGCACGAGTTCGATCTTGCCGAGCTTCTCAAACAGCGCACCGGAGAGATGCGCGAGCGTCGCGGGGCCGGCGGAGGCGTAGCTGTAGGTCTTCGGCTTGGCGCGGGCGAGCGCAATGAGCTCCTGCACGTTCTTCGCCGGCAATTTCGAATAGACCGCCAGGACGAACGGCGAGCTGCCAATCATGGAGACCGGCGCGAAATCCTTCACCGGATCGTAGCCGAGCTTGCCGGAAAGGCTCGCGGTCACCGCGTGAGTGCTCGTGTTCGCCAGACCGACCGTATAGCCGTCAGGCTCCGCGCGCGCGACCGCTTCGGTGCCCATGTTGCCGCTGGCGCCGACGCGGTTGTCGATCACAAACTGCTGTTTCAGCCGTTCGCTGAGCTTCTGGGCGACGATGCGTGCGACGGTGTCGGAACTGCTGCCCGGGGTAAATGGGACGATCAGGCGGACCGGATGGTCCGGCCAGTTCGTCTGCGCCCCGCTGGGATTCGTCGCCGCGGCCAACCCGGCCAAAACCAGCAAAGCCAATCGCATCATGGGACACGCCTCACAGGATTTGCTCCGCCTCGCGCAGGCTTTCGATCAACGAACTGCGCAGGAGAAAAGCGCGGGCAAGCTTCGGATCTTCTGCGGTGCGGCGCAACTGATCATGGTTCTTCTGCCGGACCGTGGGGTCCTGCTCCGCGAGCAGGCGTTTGTTGCGGATCGTTTCCGCCTGCGTGTGCGCGAGCGCGACATGCCGGCGCTGCCGCTCGTAGCGGTCGAGTTCGGCTGCTTCGGCTTCCCCACGCAAGATGCGCACCAGCTTGTCGGCGAGATTGAAAGCGTCGTGGATGCCGCTGTTCATGCCCATCGCGCCGATCGGACTGTTTATGTGCGCGGAATCGCCAGCCAGAAGCGCGCGGCCGCCGCGGAATTTTTTCGCGACGCGCTGATGCACGGTGTAGAGGTTGCTGCCGCAAATCTCGTAATCGCCGGCCTTGGGCAAAAATCCCTGCAGCCGCGCCTGCAACGCGTCCGGGCGCTGCAGCGCCTCCGGCTCCTCTTCAGGCTGGGTCGGGAAATGCACGCGCCAGCGGTCTGGCGGGCCCCTCCAGTGAAAAAGGTTCGACCACTCGGTCGGATCGGAAATGTAGTTACGCTCGGCGTAGCCGTGCCGGCGGAAATCGTAGGCGACTTCGATGTTGAGCGTGCGGTCGGGATAGGTGAATCCCTCGAAGTCGATGTCGAGGTCCTTGCGCACGATGCTGCGCGCGCCTTCGCCGCTGACGACAAAGCAGCCTTCGATCGTTTCGCTCTCGCCGGCTTCGTTGGTGAGGTGAGCGGTCACGCCGTCGGCGTTCTGCTCGAACGACGTGAAGGCCGTCGCCATGCGCAGGTCGATGTTGGGATGCGCCTTCGCCATTTTCAGAGCTTCCTCGACGATCTTGATGCGCTCGCATTGGAGTACGAATGGAAAGCGCGTGTCATCCTTGAGGTGGATGTGGTCGAACGCCGCGATCAGCTCGTTGTGGGCGCGGTCCCAGTAATGAAAGACTGGCGCGACAATCCCGCGCGGCTCGATCTTTTCGTAAAGGCCGATGTGATCGAATAGTTCGAGCGTTGCGGGATGATTGGTTCCCGCGCGCGGCACCTGGTCGAGGAAATTGTCGTCGCGGAGCTGCTCGATCAGGCAGACCTTGATGTCAGCCTGCGCGAGCGCCAGTGACAGGCAAAGTCCCACCGGCCCCGCCCCGATGACGATGATCTGTTCGGATTTACTCTGCATCGCTTGCGCCGTAGCTCCGCGTCTCTCGCTTCGAGGCGGTCGTGGATCAGGGCTTCGCCACGACGTCCTTGGCGGCGCCGACCCAGCCGGTATGGGTCAGATCGAACACGATGCCGAGCGGGTCCTTGTACTTCGCTTCGTAGTAGGAGTTGGCGGAGGTCGGCCGGCCGGTCATGTAGGCGCCGCCGGCATTGATCACTTTCTGCTCGGCGGCGTCGAGATCATCGACCCACATGCCGAAGTGATAAAGCCCGATCTCCTCGTCATCGGTTTCCTTCTTGAGCAGGGCGACGTTCATGACCCCATCCGACATGTAGATGCCGCGCCGCGCGCTGCCGGCCCGCTTCATGTCGAAAGCCTGCTCGAAGAACTGTGCCGCCTTTTCCGGATCGGGAACGATGATGGCGATGTGACGAAGCCGCGTGGCCATGACGAAATCTCCTGCTGTGGGGCGCGAGTGGCCTTCGTGGGCACCTTAACAGCGCCCTTGATCGCCGTTCAAGCGCCGTGCTGTGCGAGACAGTTTGCCCCAGAGGGTTGTGCGGAGGCGGTCGGCCGCCGACAATGAGCCTCGCGCCGGAACGGCGCTTGATTTTCGCCACCGTCCTGCCGGGCAGGCAATGGTCCACGAGGCGTCCATGCGAATTCGACTGCTCGTGTCGGCGCTCGCCACCCTCGCATTGTTGACGCCCGTGCGGGCCGAGACGGTCGAGCAGTTCTACCGCGGCCGGCAGGTCAATATCATCGTCGGCTTCAATGTGGGCGGCGCCTACGATCCGTACGCACGGCTGGTGGCGCGCCATCTGCCCAGGCATCTGCCGGGCTCGCCCAACATCGTTATCAAGAACATGCCGGGCGTGGGCAGCGTGCTCGCGGCCAATCATCTCTACAACCTTTCGCCGAAGGATGGCTCCGAACTGGGCGTCATCTCCGGCGGCGCAGCCATCGAGCCGGTCTTCGGCGGCAAGGCCGCGCAGTACGACGGGCAGAAGTTCACCTGGCTCGGCAGCGCCAACCAGGAGATCGCAGGGTGCTTCGCCTGGCACACCGCGCCGTTCCAGACCATGCAGGATTTGTTCGAGAAGGAAATGGTCATTGGCGCGTCGGGCGCCTCCAACCTGGAGTTTCCGACCGCGATGAACGTGGTGCTCGGCACCAGGATGAAACTCGTGCGCGGCTACAACGGGCCAGCGGCGATCCTGCTCGCCGTCGAGCGTGGCGAAGTGCAGGGCATGTGCGGAATGATCAATACAATCGTGGGCACGCAGCGTCCGGATTGGATCAGGGACAAGAAGATCCGCATCCTGGTGCAGATCGGGCTCGATCGCACCGCGCGGATGGGCGATGCGCCGTTCATCATGGATTTTGCCAAGAGCGACGACGACAAGCGGGTGCTGCGGCTGATCTTCGGCTGGACTCTCATGGGCCGGCCGTTCCTCGCGCCGCCTGGTATCCCCGAGGATCGCAAGTCGGCTTTGATCGAGGCCTTCGATGCCACGATGAAGGACCCGGCGTTTCTGGAAGACGCGAGCAAGCAGCGACTTGAGATCGTGCCAAGCAGCAGCGCGCAGATCGATGGATTCCTGGCTGACGTCTACAGCACGCCGCGGCCGCTGGTGCAGCGCGCGGCGCGGATTTTGGGATCGAGCCGGTGAGAATCGGAAGCTTTGCCGGACAATGGTTGAAGTGATTTCACTCCGCCGCGATGCGTTGCGCAGCCGGAAAATATTTATCCATCTTCGGCTCGGCGCCATTCTTGCGCATCTCCTCGAGCCACATCGGATGGATGCGCACGTCCTGATCCTCGTACTCGATCTGGTCGCCGCCTTCCTTGACGCTGGTCGAGACTGCGCTCTTGGCGCCGGGCGTGGTTGTTCCAGATGAGCGGCGCTTGATCGCCGTCAGCGGGTAGCGCAGGCTTCCGACTCCGGTCGCGAGATAGCGCGCCGGCTGGTTGCTGGTGTTGAAGTGCTGATGCCACTGCTTCTCGGCCGGCGGGAAAACGATGCCGTGCTTCCAGTCGATGCGCCGAAAATCCTGCTCGCCATCGAACCATAGCAGCGAAAAACCCTCGCCCACGACGCACATCACATGCGCGCCAGCGCCATGCCGATGGCCCTTCTTGTAGGTGCCGACCGGCATTTCCGACACGTGCGCGTGCATGATGCCGTCCGCCAGCACGAACATGATGTTGGTCGAGCCGCCGCCGCGATCGGCCCAGGCCTGCAGCTCGAGCTGTTCGAGGTCGGGAACGAAGTTGGTTTCCCACATGTGATTGCCCGGCCGCACCAGAACAAGATCGCCCTCGCCGGAATAATACTCGTCCTTGCCAGCGCGCTCCGCGAACTCGAAATTGGTGTCGAAGATGAATTGATCGTTGTGGAAGACGTTCATCACCAGCGGCAGATCCGTGGTGCTTACCAACAGAGCGCGATTGCGGCCGCTGCCGTTGAAATGACGGTGCTTGGCGTTGAGCGGGATCGCGAACATGCTGCGCGGGCCCCATTCGAAGCTGCGCTTCTTGCCGTCCGCCAATTCGAGCTGCGTGCTGCCGGTGCCTTCGAGGACGTACACGACTTCTTCGTAGAGGTGCCGCTGCGGTGTGGTGGCGCCGCCGGGCGGGATATCGAATACGAACATGTTGGCGAAGTCGCCGCGGCCCTTGAGGTGGCAGGCGGCAGCCTTGACGCCGAAGCGTGGCCAGAGCGCGGTTTCGACCGCGAACAGATCGATTCCATAGTCTTCGGCCACCGGCAGGCCTTCCGCTTTCACCCATTCGAGATAGGGATCGATGCCGTAGCGCGGCTTGGCTGGTTCGTTCATCGTTAGCTCTCCGGTTGCGCGCTCCGCCGTCACGAGAACAGCAGCGACTTGATGACGACGGGCACGACGCCCGGCGGTGAAATGATCTCGCCGACATCGACGTAGTCGAGGTCCTGCAACTGCACGCCGTCGATCGACACGAGCGGGCAGGGGAGATCGAGCTCATCGTGGAGGATTTGGCCGAGCGTCTTGCCGATGTCGCCGTCGATCATCAGGAACAGCGGTTCGCTTCGCTGGCTTTCCACGGCAACGGCGGCGACGATGCCGCGGCCGAGCGCCGCCAGCCGATGGTATTCCGGCTCGTCGTCCCAGGTGAAGGCGATCGCCAGCCGCGACGTCGGATCGAGGTCCATCAGTTTGAGGCTGTTGCGGATGGCTGCGGTGATCGCGGTTGGATCGGAGTGCATCGCGCCTTCGATATGGGCGACAGGAACATTGTGGATCGGAAGAATGCGTGGATCGGACAGGTAGATGGTCTTGCCGCTCACCTGGACGGTGAACTGCGATGCGCCGATCACGGTCGCGCGGATGCGCTGGCCCGGGTCGATGAGCGGCAGCGTGGTGCGCCGGCTCAATTCGGCTGCGAGCTCTTTCGCCAGCAGCGGGGCGATATCGCCGTATTCCTGCGTCTCGTGACCGAAGATGTATTCGGAAACGCCGCCAGAGAACGTGAGGGCCGTAGGGGCGACCGGCCGCGGCAGTGGCTCGGTGAGGGACAACGCGGTGGTGAGCGGGTCGGATGCCTCACCCAGGATGTGGTCGGCCGCGATCGTTGCGAAACGGCGCGCGATGGTTTGACGGACTGAAGGATCAGTCAACGTCGTAGGGTCGATCGCGAGTCCAACGTCGTTTGCGACCAGACGGGCCGATTCGTCCACTCTGGTCCAGGTTCCTTCCGGACCGGTGGCAAGAAGGCGGCCGCCGATCGCGAAGGCGGACAGGCCGAGCACCGTGCCGCGGTCGATCAGCGCAAGCTTCGTTGTTCCACCGCCGATGTCGACGTGGAGCAGGCATTCGCCGCGTTCCTTCGACAGGCGGACCGCGCCGGAGCCCTGAGCGGCGAGGCGCGCTTCCAGCAAATGGCCGGCGGTTGCGCACACGAATTTGCCGGCTTCGTCCGCGAACAGTTCGTCGATCGCGCGGGCATTCTTCCGCTTGATCGCCTCGCCGGTCAGGATAACCGCGCCGCTGTCGATCTCGCTCCGCCGCAAGCCTGCTTGCGCATAAGCGTCGTGGATGAAGCATGCGAGCGCGGCGGCATCGATGGTGCCGTCAGCGACGAACGGCGTCAGCATGATCGGCGACCGCCACATGATCTGGCGGTCGACGACGACAAAGCGGCTCGACAGCCCCTGCGAGCGGCGCTGCAGCGTCACCTTCGCGAACAGGAGATGCGACGTCGAGCTGCCGATGTCGATGCCGACGGTGGTGAGCTCGACGTGCTCCTGGCTCCAGATGAAGCGCGCCAGTTCGGCGCGCTCCTGCTCCGACAGTTCGACGTGCTCGTGGACGATATCTGTATCGTGCATCGCGGCGAGTTCTACTTGACCTCGACCAGCACGATCTGTTCGCGGCTCGGGCCTTCGACCATGACGGCGCGGGTGTCGCCGTATTTGTAAGGTTCCTGGAGGATTTTCACGCCCTCGCCGCGCAGCTTGGTCACCCAGGCGTCGAAGTTGGTGACGCTGAGGCCGATCTCGTCCGCAAGCTGTCCGCGCGTGCTGGCGAGCGGCTTGTCGCCCTGGTTCATATACCAAGTCAGGTCGACGTCGCCGAAGGTGACGCGCGCGGTCGGGACCCGATAGGTGCCGTCGCGTTCGAGCGCTGGCCAGGAGCGATCAGGGGTGCGGGCGACTTTGCAGTCGGCCTCCGTTCGCAGCTTGGTGCCTTCCAACAGGGCGCCATTAAGGTGGGTATGGTACCAGATCTGGGCGCAGAACGGATCCTCCTGATACATGTGCACGTGGTTGAAGCGCTCGATCGGGCGGTTGCCTTGCAGCTCGATGATCGCGTGGTCGGGGCCCTCGATGTAGGAAAAGCCGCTGCCGCCGGCCGGCTTGACGCCCTTCGCGCGCGCGTCAGCGATCTGTGCCTTGGTCAGGCCGAGCACGCCGCCGGTGCCCGGCCAGGTGTCGCTGCTGATCAGGACCGAACCGCCTTCGTCGCTGGTAAAGAGCGGCAGGAACTTGACTTCCGGCCGGCCCTTGAAGACCTCGACGGTCTTGCGCAGATCGGTGAGGTGCCAGCCAAAATGCCAGATTGCGCTCTGCGGCTGCGTCGGCGGCGCCTTGTCGACTTTGGTGAACAGAACCATGACGTTGTTCGGCGATTTCAGGGCCGGCATCCCGCCCCAGCTTCCCTTCGATGTCGTGGGGAACTGCCGCGTGTAGAAGTCGATCGCGGCATCAGGATTCGTGGAATTCAGATGCAGATGATGGAAGCCTGGGGCCGGGAGCATGGCGTTCTGTCCTGAGGCGGGAGATTGAATCCACGATGCGGCCATCGCCGCTATCGTTAGCGTTGCCATCAGCGTCCTGGCTTCCATTCTTGGGCTCCCTTTGTCAGCCGTATTTGAGCCATCGTAGCACAACATTTCCAGTCCGCCTCTCCGGTGAGATCGGCGATCTTGCGACACTCCGAGGGGAGGGTATGATCGCCGGACGGGAATGACGCAGGCTCCCTGCGCAGGGTGCGGAGGTGCGCATTAATATGTTTGCCGTTGCTCCGGTTGCAACGCATAGCGCGTTGTGTAACGTGCCCTGTCCGATCATCACGCGCGTTCGGTAGCGGCCTGCGCCGCCTCCGGTTTTGTGCGTCAGCATTGCGATTGGCAATCATGTCCTTCGAGACACTCACGCCTTACGATGTCGTCTACTACCCGGGTCACTCCTTCCCTGAGACGCATCCCGATCGGCTTGCGACCATGGCCTCGTATTATGGCCTGGAGTTGGCGCCGATCGATCGATGCCGCATCCTCGAACTCGGCTGCGGGGTCGGCGACAACCTGATCCCCATCGCCCACGTCTATCCGGCGACCCAATTCGTTGGCGTCGATCTGAGCGCTCATGCCATCGAACGCGGGCAGAAAAACATCGCGGCGCTTGGGCTCAAGAATATCGAGCTGCACAACCGCGACATCATGGAGATCGGGCAGGACGGTCAGATCTTCGATTACATCATCGCGCATGGCGTCTATTCCTGGGTTCCGCCCGCGGTTCGCGAACAGATGATGGTGATCTACGGAAAGTATCTCGCGCCCAACGGCGTCGCCTATGTAAGCTACAACGCGCATCCCGGCTCGCACCTGCGCGACATGGTGCGGGACATGATGCTGTTTCACATCCGCGACATCAAAGAGCCGAAGCAGCGCATCGAGCAGGCGCGCTCCATCGCCAAGTTCATCGCGGAAGCGAGCATCAAGGACAGCGTGTATGGCGCAGTCCTGCGCGACGAATTCGAGCGCATCTCCAAGATGGCGGACGAGGTGCTGTTCCACGACGACCTCGAGGAGAACAGCACGCCGTTTCTGCTTCATCAGGTGGTCGGGGCGGCCAAACGGCATGGCCTGCAATATCTCTGCGACTTCGACCTTCTCGCGGCGCGATCTCCACGCCTATCCGGAGGATGCCCGCCGCGTTCTGGCCAGCTTTCCCGCGAGTGAATTCATGGCGCGCGACCAGTATCAGGACTTCATCGACGGGCACGGCTTCCGCCACACACTGCTATGCCGCGCGGATATCAAGCTCGATCGCACCATCGACGCGAACAAGCTCAGACGTTTCGCTCTGGCGGCGCCACTATCTTCGGTGGCCGGCGAGTTCAATGCCGCCGACGCCGGCACGGTCGAATTCAAGACCGAGAAGGGGCACACGCTGGCGACTGACCACCGCTTGAGCAAGGCGGCGCTCTTGCATCTCGCTAAATCATGGCCCGAGGCGGTGAGTTTTTCCGATCTTCTGGAGCACGCGCGTAAGCGTGTTGCTGCCGGGGACGGGCAGGTGGAGCAATTCGATTCCGATGAGCATGTCGATGCCCTGGTCAATCTCATGTTCGAGGCCGTGTCGCGCGGCTTGATCGAGATCCATCGCTATCCGCCGCCATTGACGGCGAGCGTCGGCGAGCGGCCGGAAGCCCTGCGCGTCGCCCGCATGCAGTCGCAGAGCGGGACGCTCGTGACCAACTTGCGACATCGCACGGTGATGATCGAGGATGAGATCGTGCGCCGCTTCCTGCAACTTGTCGACGGCACCCGCACGGTCGATCGGTTGATCGCCGATCTTGAGGACTGGATGAACGCGACCAATCCCGAGGCGACCGGGAAGTTGGTGGGCCGGCAGCATGTCGAACACAACCTGCGGGTCCTGGCCAAGCTGGCGCTGCTGGTTCGCCAGTGAGGGCGCCGCGAGCGCGTGATCCGAAAAGCTGCAGACTTTTCGGATCAAGATCATGCGATCAATCAAAGAGAAGCACGGCATGATCGCTTCGATCTAAAGCGATCATGCGCGAGCGCGGCCTACCTGATCGCGTAGAACTTGACGTCGAAGGACCAGCGTGGCTCCAGGAGGCGGCCCGTACGCTCGTCCGCAATACGCAGCTCGGCCGCGACTTTGGTCAGGTAGTCGGCCGCGGCAGCCTGTCCCGTCAACGTGGCCGGCAGGTCCGGAAGGTCGATCATTTCCACTGGACGGTCGCTCAGGATCGCGACCACCATCGCAGTGCCGGCGGGCGGGGAGGCGACGAACTCGAAGCCGTTCAGGACTTCCGTGGGATTGGGGATCTGGAGCGGCCTGCCGGGGCGGATGAAGTTCGTGGTCTGCTTGTTGCCGATCCCTCGCATCAGCGAAATCGGATTGGGAAAGATCTGCGTGAGTTTCCCGGCCGCATCGACATCGATCAAGACGAGATAGCCGGTTTTCTTCGAACTGACTCTGAACGAAACGCGCGAGCCCATCGTAATCTCAGCCCCAGGCAGAATCTCGACCGAAACCTCGGCGGGATTGGCGACCTTGATGCTGTTGGAAAGCGCGCTGAGATCGTTCGGGGTCGGCAGCGGCGGCGCGTCGGTCGGGCGCACCACGATGCCGCCGATGTGATCATTCCGAGGTGCGTCATTCAGGGGGCGGTCGTTCGGGGCCGGTAGATCATAAGGTCCCGTCGTCGCCGAGGCGGGCGCGTAGGTCGACGGCGGGGCGTCCGTGTTGTCCGCCGGCGCATTCGCGACCGGAGGCATGAGCGGGGACGGAATTGCTGGTGTCGCATCGCCTGGAAGCACACCGGGAAGCCCAGACGCGGACGGGCGCGTCGAGCCAACACCGGCTTCCGGCGCGGGAATAAGCACTGCTGACGGTACTGCGGGCGCCAGCGGTGAAGGTGAATCCGGCCCCGTTGTTGCTACGCTCGGTCGCGGCGGCCTTGTCGGCTGAACTGCGGCGGGCACGGGAGGGAGCGCCGGCGTCGCGAGGACGGGAGCCTGCCCAGGCGCCGGTCGGATGGTGGCAGCCGGCGGCGATACGATCGTATCTGGCTCAGCGGGCAGAGGCGTCAGGGTCGGCGCACGAACGATGGGTGGCGCCGCCGGAGCCTTTGGCCCGTCGATGATCGTGACGCCGCGCGTGTTCTCCTCCTTGTCCGAGCCTTGCCCGAACACGGGTGCCATCGCTGCCGCCGCCAGCAGCATGCAGGCGGCGACGCCGAACGAAGTCGATGAGAATTTTCGCAGCATCATTCCCTTCTCAAGGCCCCTTCTCAAGGCGCGGTGAACAGGCCGACCGAGCCGATGCGTGCGTCACGCGGCGCGTACCGCTGCATCATCTTGATCATCTGGCCGGGGGTGCGCCGCCGGTTCAATTGCAGCAGCGCTTCCTTAAGCTGCGGCATTGCAGCTTCCGAGGTCACGGCGATGACTTGATCGGCACCAAAGGGCTCCCGCACCCGGACGAGAAAGCGGAAGTCAGGGTTCTCGAGGATCTGCGGATCGGAGCCGATTGGATACAGCATCTGAATGGTGCCGTCGCCGGCGATGTTGAAGAGCACCAGCGCGCGTTTCTTGACGTCGGAAACCTCGACCTGAACCATGCTCTCATTGCGGTGCAGGCTGTCGTCGGGCCCCACCTTGATGAGCTGCGGCGACTTGGTCGCAATCTGCTTTAGTTCGCGTATCGCGGCGACGCGATCAATCACGCTCGGCAGGTCGCTTTTGTCGACGTGATAGGAAATCACGTCGCCGCCGGCGATCACGTCGCGCGAACTCGGGTCCCAGATCATATCGGGATTTTCAACCGGAAGCACGACCTCGAATTTCGATTCGCGCGGCGCCAGTCCGTCGAAATGCGAGCGGTTGCGATCCAAGGACGCGATCCGGATCGGGCGGTCGATGCGATTGGCTTGCTGGGCGGGCGCCGGGGTGTTCGCCGCCGCGGCCGGGGCATATGCCGGCGCCAGTTGCGGCGCGGCCGGCTGCGCAGGCGCCGTCCGCGTAGTCGTCGGCGGCTGCAGGATCGGTGCCATCTGCGAGGAGGGCGAAGGCGGGCGCGCCGTGGCCTGCGGGGCATTTGCGCTGTCGATCACGGTGACGCCGCGGGTGAGGAAGGCCACTTCGCGGTCGATATCGCGGCTCGGCGACGTCACGGTCACGATGTTCTGGCGCTGGTCGGACAACTGATAGACCACCTGGCGCACGTTGGTGAACAGCTCCTTCACCGTGACCCTGCCGTCACCGTTGATGTCCGCGTTGCCCTCGATGGCGCGGGCCATGGCGTAGCTCAAGGCGCCGCGCAAACCAGGAATGCCCGGGATCTTCACTTCCGGCGACTTGGTTTTGCGGTCGACGGCCGCAAGAAATTCGGTCCGGTCGAAATCCAATTCGGTGAGGAACGAATCCTGCGTGGCCGAAACCGGCTTCAGCATGTCCACCGAAAGCGTGAAGGTCGGCACCTGTCGGAAACTCATTTCCTCGGCGCGTGGGTCGATGTCGCGCGCCATGCCGCCGCCGTGGCAGGTGTCGGCGACGAATATGACACGGGCGCCGCGCAGTTCGATTTGCTTGATGAAGTGGTTGAATTCCTCGCCGAGGATGCGCTGCGTCGATCCGGTAGCGGTTGGCTCAAAGCCGGGCAGCAGAAAGACGTCGTCCATGCCATCAGGCTGCGAGCCCTTGACGCGCTCGGGCTCCTGGGTCCCGTGGCCAGCGATCGAGAGCACGACGAGATCGTTCGGACCGGAACGCGCGACCAGGCGGTCGACGGCGGCCAGAATGGCGGTGCGTTCCGCCTGGCCATCAATCAAGGTGGTGACATCGCGCGTGCCCATGCGGCGAAGGGCGGCCTCGATGTCGCGCGCGTCGGCCACGGCGCCCTTGAGAGGGCGGACGTAGCGATAGGCGTCGATGCCGATGATCAGGGCACGTACTTCGCCGCCATCGGGGCTGCGCAGCGCGAAACCATCGGCCGCCGCCGCCAGCGCCGGACTTGTGAATGCCAGCAGGGCCGCGACGGTCGCGGATCGCATGATGGTCGCGGGGGCAAAGGTGCGCATGGCCTTGATCCTCTCGTTACTCGCGTCGCCACTCGACTCTGAGGGCGTAGATGTCTTTCCGGCTCAGGCCGGACGTGTCGGCAGCCGCCGCTGCGCGGGCACCTGGAAGCGCCCGCATTCCGTGCTGGTCGCGATCATATCGATCGATTTCTGGGCTGGCACTTCAAGACCGGAATCGACCGAGCGATTGAATTCGTCGAGCATCGCCTGGCACTCGCCGGCAATCGCTGGCGAAGCGAGCAGGACCGCAATGGCCGCCGCGGCTGAGGCACCGATGAAATTGTGAGCGAGAGACATTTGGCGCGCTCCGAAATCCTTGATTTGTCGCATCAAAAAGGTTTCGCGTTCACATCCAAATCACCGTGGTGCCATTCGCCCAGTTCCGCCTTCCTAGATAGAGGCGCGGATCGAGAACGAAGCTGGGTCAATCCCGACAACAGGCCGATTTACTGGCCAATTCTACCGGAAAATACCACCAAAACTGGTCAAAGGTGTGCGGCTACCGATAATGCAGTTTACTATTAAGTAGCCGCCATGCGCGCCAGCGGTAGCCCACTAATATCGGAAATCTGGATTGAACTGAAGACGGCCACAAGATTTTGATGCCAATAGGTAAGTAAGGCTGCAACTACGAATGGGCACGCGCCGCGGCCCCCTAGCGGCGGCGCGATTTTCGCTTCGGCTCCGGCTTTTCCGGCTCCGTCGGGGCCTGCGCTACGACGCTCGTGTCATTGGCAAGCGCGCGGTAACGCACCGGCTGGTATCCGCGCGCAAGCAGCGCCCCGAGCGGGTAGACATTGCGGCAGACCCGCCCGTTACACGCACCGGGCGAAGATTCCATCACTTCCGCCTTGCGATCGGGCGTAAATCGCAGAAACAGCATGACGTGCGAGCCGGCCTTGTTGAAAGCGTCGCCGGGCCGCATCTCCCAGGCGTTCGAGACCGGGGTCGTAATCGCGGGGATCGCCGAAGTCGTATACTGGTGCGACAGACCCCAGGTTGCACTGACGAAGGCCGAGCAATCGACGCCGGTGACGTCGGTGCGCGGATCGTTGTGGGTGCAGATGTTGCCGGCGAGGACGCCGCGGTCGATCTTGGCGCGGATCTGGTCGAGCGAGCCGTAGCAGCCCCAGCAATAGGGGATGCCGCGCACTTCCTGGTTCAGCTTACCGTGGATATAGAACGGCCGCCGGATGCGGCCGGCAAATCCCGTGCAGGTCTGGTCGGGGTCTCGTCCATAGGCGCCGGGGTTGACCCGCCATTGGATTCCCTCGAAGGCGAAGGCGGTCTCGATCACCGACTGGCGCGTGAGCGGCCGCACGGCGGTGGGGACGCCCTTGATCGTGGGAGCGTTGGCGATGGCAACGCTCGGGCGGATGTCGATGACCTTGCCGTTCGCCATGGTACGGAAGCCGACGCCGAGCACTTCCACACCGCTGCGCTGCGTGCGCAGGAAATAGACCTCGCCGTCGCCCGACACGGTCACGAAGCGGCGCGACAGCGGCACGTTCGAGAGCGGCAACTCGTAAATGCCTTCCAACGCTCCGGCGCTCGAAAATCGTGCGACGAACGCGGCAGCGCCGCTCGCGGCGCCGGGTATATTCTCGGCAAAGACAAACATCCGCCCCTGATGGTCGACCTCGAGGAACTCGACTGCGCCGAGCCTGTCTTTCACCCGCAGGTGAAGCTGTGCCAGCGCCGTTTCCATCTCGCCCTGACGATGGACCTCGATACGTGCGCCGGTGTCGCCATGCTCCGGGACGACGTCGACGACGACGGACCCGGCGCCACGCGAGGCGACGTATTGGCGCGAGCGCGGGCGCGCCTGCTTGTTCACCACGGCACGCGTGTTGGGATCGAGCACCTCGGTGGCGGCGCCCGGGTCCTGGGAACCCATCTGCGCGAATGCTGACACCGCGAACTCATCATCGGCTGCGCGCGTGTTTACTTCCTCCAGGCCTCGATAGGAGGGCGTGGGGGTGGCGTTGTCCGGCGCGGCGGCTGCCTGCAGTGTGCGAATCGAGCCATCCCATACCAGGATGTCACTCTTGCGCACGACGAGGTCGGTCGGCTGCAGGTCTTGCGGAAGCGCCATAATGGAGGGGTCGGCGTCCGGGCTCTTGGGGTCGAAGCTGATGATGCGATTGTTGACTTGGTCCAGCAGATACAAATTGCCGTCTTCGCCGGTGGTCAGCGCCTGTGGTCCGCTGATCTCAGTGTCCTCGCTGGCGTCGAGAACGCCGACCGCGTTCTGTCCGGTGCCGCTTGCGAACTGCCGGACGACTTCGTCGGCGGCCCATGTGTTGCTGCCCGTCAAGGCGAGTGCCGAAACACCGCCGGCAAGGCACATCCCAATTTTCCAAGTGGAGTGCGGCATTCCGATACGAAGCCCTGTCTAATGAAAGACCAAGCATAGCCCCAAAGCCGGCGGAATGCACCTTCCTGAACATTAACGCGGGCGTTAATGACGCAGCCACCGTTACAACCTTCACGCCACCCGCCCAGGCCGAACTGCCGGTTCCATGAGGCGCTGGCTTTATATATATTCCAGGCCTCGGTATGGTCGGTTCGCGTTGCGCGAGGGATTGGGTGATGGCCAAGAACAGATTTGAACAGGTAGACGAAGTCCAGCCGGACGCCATCACGATCGCCTTCTCCAAAGAGGGCGACGAGGAGAAGGGAGTCGTGGTCTTCCCGGCCAGCGCGAGCAATGGGCGCCTGGCGGAAGATCGTGTCAGCGACCCGCTGGCACCGGTCGACGCCTTCCGTTCGGCCATCAAGCTCGCCAACGAAATGAAAGTCGCGATTGTCGTGCTGGATCCGCAGGGGGTCTGGAAAGCCGACTGGGGCGACCTTTACCAGGTCAGCGCCTAACATTAACGATTGTTGCCGTCACAACAGCCGCCAACGAAACTCCCCGACAGACCCCGTTTCCGAGGAGCGCGCGCGTTCGTTCCGCTTTTTGCTGCTGATCGGGAGAGGTTCCTGCACCGCGCCGCCGTGTTGGCCTAATGTCGACGGCGTTGGCTTTTTCTCCGTCATGCCCGCGCTTGTCAGCGCTTGTCGCGGGAATCCACGGTCTAAATTGATCAGTCACACCAAGTCGTGGATGGCCTGAACAAGCCCGACCATGATCATGTGGCCAGTCATCGTTCAACGCCTTCGGTATAGCCTGAGCGAGCAGTCTCCCGTAGTTGCTGGGCACAGTCTGGGCCGTCAAGCGGCTCGACGCTCTATTCCAAAATGCTATAAAGCGCTCCGCGGCAGCACGAGCGGACTAGGTCCCCCGCTTGCAGTTGTAGGCACTGGTCCCGTAGCACAGCCGGATAAGAGCAGCGGTTTCCTAAACCGAGGGCCTTGGAGTAAAAGCGGCAATCGGATCATGCGCTTGTCCGCCGCCGGCCGCGGCCAAGCACCGGATAGGCACCGGCGTACGTCCCCGTAGCTCAGCCGGATAGAGCACTGGTTTCCTAAACCAGGGGTCGCAGGTTCGAGTCCTGCCGGGGACGCCAATCTCAAAGCCGGACGAGAATTATTGCGGTCGTGAAAGGTAGAGCACCAGAGCGCTGCTCGCTCTGGTGCTTCAATGAGGCCGCGGCATTGAAGCCGCGGAAGTCGCGGAGAGCAACGACGCTTCGGAACTTCCCACAGCGGGCTTCAATGAAGCCGCGGCATTGCTGCCGCGGACGTCGGCTGGCGCCGTTCAGCGTCAGCCCATCGCGAACCGCGTGAATGGGCAGATGAGGCTTCTCGCTGCCTGCCGCCAGAGAAGTCGGAGTCGCATGTGGACTGCCATCCTGCCAGGACCTCGCTAGCCGGAGCTTCATACTGCCGGGGCTCAGCGATTCGCAAGAGTCCTTACCGCTATGGGAAGTTTAAGAAGGGTAATACGGTTGACCAAGACAATTTTTCGTTTAAGGTTCCTCCGATTCACAACTCGCCACCATCATGGTTTCCTTCGACGCCGCCTTCAACACCCTCACCGGCCACGCCCCGATGCGCTGGCAGCAGCGCCTGTTTGACCAGCTTTGCGCCGGTGACCTTCCCGGAGCGCTCGATCTCCCGACCGGTCTTGGCAAAACCGCTGTGATGGCGATCTGTCTGATCGCGCGCGCAGCAGGCGCGAAGCTGCCGCGGCGACTCATTTACGTAGTCGACCGCCGCGTCGTCGTAGATCAGGCGACCGAAGAGGTGCGAAAGTTGCGTGCCGCGCTTGACGGGAAGGCGGAGCATTTCGACGCACTGGACGAAGATGCGCGGGGGCGCGCCAAGCTAGTCGCCGCAGAATTGAAGGAGCGGCTTGGCCTTCGGCAGGATAAAGCATTGCCGATATGCACATTGCGGGGCGGCCTCGCCGACAACCGAGACTGGACCTACGATCCGGCGGCGCCGGCTATCGTGGTCTGCACGGTCGACATGGGCGGATCGCGGCTGTTGTTCTCGGGCTATCGGTTGAGCCGCTGGTCGCGCTCTGTGCACGCAGGCTTGATCGGCGTGGACAGCCTGATCGTGTTGGACGAGGCGCACATCGCTCCCGCTTTCGACGAGGCGGTGAGTCGCGTGCGCGATTTATGCAACGAGATGTCCGGCGCCGGTGTTCCGCCGATGCGATTCCTGCCGCTGTCCGCGACCTTGGTCAAGATCAAGGCCACGGATGTCTTCCGGCTGCAGGAGTCCGACTATGACGATCCCGTGGTGTCGCAGCGCATCGGCCAATCGCAGCCGACCAAGCTGCTTTCCTTCGAAGCGCTTCTGGACGCGAAAGGCGCTCTGGTCGACGCGCTGGCCGGTCGCGCGGTGACGTTCGACGGTGAGGCGCGGGCCGTTGTCGTCTTCTGTCACTCCCGAGGTGATGCCAATGCGGTGGCGGCTGAACTGCGCAAGCAGCTTGCGGATGTGCGGGGAGCAAAGGGGAACAAGCATGAGGACAATGATGTCGCCCTGATCACCGGCGCTCGGCGCGGTAACGAGCGCGACGAGCTGGTCGGCCGCGCGACCTACCGCGCCTTCACCTACAAGGCAGATGGCGAGCGCGATACTGAGGACGACCGCACACGCTTCCTGGTCTGCACGGCGGCGGGCGAGGTCGGCGCAGACCTCGACGCCGACGCGGCGGTCATGGACCTCGTGCCGCTGGAACGCATGGTCCAGCGGCTCGGCCGGGTGAACCGGCGCGGCAAGCGGTCGGCGCCCCCATCGGTGACGATCTACTACGATCCGTCTGCCTTGAAAGTTTCGGCATCTGAGAAGAACGAGAAGAAGAAGGCGGAGGCGGCGCGCCTCGCGGCCACCAAGGCTGCACTGGAAGGCCTGCCGCCGAGTGGCGATGGCCGCTATGACGCATCGCCGTTTTACGTCGGTAAGATCGGCAAGGATGAGCGAGAGGCCGCTTCGACGCCGCCGCCGAAAATCGTGCCGATCGATCGCGAGCACGTCGAGGCTTGGGCGCTCACCTCACTCAAAGACCATCCGGGACGGCCTGAGATCGAGCCCTTCCTGCGCGGAGATATCGAGGACGACGAGCCGCAGACCACCGTCGCATGGCGCGCCGATGTCGCCTACCTGGCTGATCTTCCCGACCGAAAGGTAGAGGAGGCGATGGCGGCGGCGCGGCTGATGCCCGCGGAGATATTGGAAGCGCCGACACGGGAGGTCGCGGAGGTCTTTCAGAAGCGCATCAAGGCGCTCCGCGCATCATGGAAGAAAACCCAGAGCGAGGCCGAAGGTGCCGACGGCTCTTTGCGGCACCGCCTGTTGCTGTTGAAGTTCGGCAAGCTCATCGGACGTGGTGAAATCACCGCCGACAAAGCCATATTGCGGATGCCGCTCGCTTCGACAGGTCGGAAAAAGAAAACGGAGGAGATTGTTTTCGACGGCGATGTCAAGGTTGTCGGGGCGGCGATCGCGAACGCCACGCTCTTGCTAGAGCCGGAGTTCGGCGGGCTGAGCGAGGATGGTGCGCTGAAAGGAGAGTGCGACGAGCGACAAGGAAAAATGCACGTCCATCCGGATGTCGTGTCCTTGCGCGTACGGCAAGGCGATGCGGATGAAACGCGCTGGGTCGAACGGCTCGGTGCACCTGAACAATACGCGACAGTGCTGCCTAAGCGGGACAAGCTAGAGTCCTATACGCGACTTCTCCGCAGACTCGGTCTGCGCCGTATTTGGTCTGCAGAACTTCCTGGACTAACCGAAGACGAGGACGGCCCCGCGCTTGAGTACTGGAAGAAGCGGTGGGACATGGACGGCGAGACGGGTGCGTCCAGTCACGAGCAATCGCTGTCCGAGCACCTTGCTTGGGCGAAGGAAGAGATGGAGCGCTTGGTCGAGCGGCTCTCTCTCCCGCCACCATTCGCCGGCGCCTTGGTTCGTGCGATCTCAATCCACGATACCGGGAAGGATCGCGCGGGGTGGCAGGATGGAGCCGGCGCTCCGAGAGAAGGGCGGCCTTACGCCAAGACTGTCGGGCGCGGTACTGGGGTCGGAGGCTACCGGCATGAGTTCGGATCACTCCGCGATGCGCAATACAAGAGCCCGGCTGCTTTGGACGGGTTGGATGGCGATCTGCGGGACCTCGCGCTGCACCTGATCGCGTCCCATCATGGCCGCGCCCGTCCGGACATTCCTGCGGAGGACGAGGAGGAGCTTTTTCCAGCCGTGCTCGAACAAGACGCGCTGGACGCCGCATTGCGCTACGTCCGTCTCCAGCGTCGATGGGGACCGTGGGGGCTCGCTTGGCTCGAAGCCCTGTTCCGGTCGGTGGACGCCACTGTCTCTCGCCGCCTTGAGCAGGACGACAAGGCAGCCGCTCCGGCAGAGGAGGCGGCCGAATGAGCGGCTTCACAGTCGATATCGATCTCGGCAATCCGGGACAGCTTTTTGCCTGCTGTGGACTCCTGGAGGCTTCTCACCGCCTGTGGCGCGACCGTGCCGACGTCACCGGCCATTTCGAGGAGAAGCAGTTTCACGTCGAAGCACCGGGCGGTCGTCCACGAACTCCTGAGATGGCTTGGTAGTGCGCGCGTGGACGCCATCACCACGCCTGGCCAGAAACGAAAAAAGAAACGCAAGAAGAACGGGCCTGAAGACACCGCGGACGAGCGAGGCGATCCGGAGCGGGCGAGCCCTATAACCTTGAGTTGGGCGGGAGAAAGCAAACGGCTCTATCTTGACAGTTGGAGCGGACTGCGATTTCGGACGGACCACAATCAAGACTTTTGCAGGCCAGCAAAGTTCGGCCGAGATTGCAAAGTGGTTGACTGCAAGCTTGGGTGATATGGCCAGCCTGAATGACCTGAGCAAAATCTTGGACTACCCGGTTAGCCGTTGAAAAGGTGACAGGAAGGGTCTTCGGCTTCGAGCGCAAAGGAAAGGCCGCTCGGCACTGGACATCGGCTTCTCTCCCGGATGCACTGAAAATTCCAGCGCGAGGATTTCCCCGCAGTCAGAAATCTTGGCGGCAATCGGATTACAAGACTTTCGACCCAGCGAATGGACGATGGCGCGCTCGTCTTCGGGGTGTGGACGCAGCCGCTGCCGGTGGAGTTGGCGCGGGCCGCGGCCGGCTGCGCCTTCGCGCCGCCGGGCCTGAGGCGCTTCCGATTTCGCCTGCTCGGGCGCAAGGAGCGCAGCGGCGTCGCCGGTGCGACCAACGACCACTACTACAAGACCTTTACCCGGACGGAAGAGATTTGAATCGAGGGAGGACGACGATGACTGATCTCGTTGCAAAGCTGGACGGCTGGGCGGAAGGCGGTGCCGCTGCCCTGGTGCTGGAGCAGCCGCTGCGGCCGGTAGTCGGCACGCTGGTGTTCCCACCAACGTTTGCCCGGCAAGGAAGCGAGATTCGTCGGACTACATCGTGGATCAGATCGACGGTCGCGGCATCGTCACGCTCGACAGTCCGGCTGCGCAGGCGAACCGGCTCGAGCCGCTATTCATGCGTCAACCGCTGGCCGATCTCGTGCCGCAGATCGCGATCACGACTGGCAACAAGAAAAAGAACCTCCTTGAGCTTGGTCACCGCGCCGCCGATGCGTTGGTGTGTTCGGTACCGGACAGCGCGAGGACCACAGAGGAGGCCTTCGAGGAGGTCCTGAGTTGGCAACCACAAAGTCTCGCTGATTTTCGCGCCAACGACGCTGGTGTTCGGCGCGTGGGACAGCCGTGGCACCGGCGCCAAACTCCCTCGCCTGTTGGAGGCGCGGATTGATGCCTCCGGCGTCGAGCGGCGCCAACGTATCGGCCCAATATTTTGCCGCTGTCGACTATGTGGACACGGAGTTGCTCGACGAGAGCAAGGACAAGAAGGAACTGGACCTGCGCTCGCAAGCCGGATTCCGCGAACTCGCCAAGCGGGCGACAACCGGGCGGCGTTGAGCTTGGTCGACGACGGCCGAATCGTTCGCACACTCACCATCCACCTCGCCGGCGTGCAGCGCCTCGGGGCAGGCAATGATATGGAGCGCGGCAGGCATTTCGCCGATATGTGCTGGGGCTTGCACTTGCCGCCGCCACGGCCCCGATGGACCTGTTCCTGCGCCAGGGGTGCAGCCTCGTGCCGACGAAGCCAAGACGGCGAAAAATCCCGCAATTGGAAAGCCGTCGGCTTTCGACGGATCAGAGAGAGCCGACTGAACTGCCGCACAAAGCGGTACTCGGATATGCGCGCGCGGCGCGCGATCGCTTTTTCCCGGTCGAGGCATCAAGGTGCGACAGCTGGGTTGGACCGCGCGAGAAGGCCGGAGCGAATGGCCGAAGGTGAAGAAGACGAGGGCAAAGGATAAGCGCCGACGTATCGAAAGCGCGAAGCGACGGCCTCGTCGTGACTCTCTGGTTCTCCATCGAGGTGCGCTTCCTCAACGGCCGCTACCACGGCCGCGATGGAGACACGCGGCCGGAATGGCCCCCGACGCCGCTGCGGCTGTTCCAGGCCATCACCGCAGGTGCGCTGTCGGGTCGCTGGGCGGTGGAGGATTGCGAAGCGAGCGAGGCGGCCTTGCGCTGGCTCGAACAGCTTGGCTCCCCCGAAGTCATTCTGGCGCCGAAGGCGGAAGGGCTCAGTCCCTACCGCATTGCCGTGCCGAACAATCAGGCTGACCGCCACTTGGCGGCGCTCAGGAAGGGAGCGCATCTCGACCGGCTGCTCGCCGGCGACAAGGAACTCAAGGTGGTGTGGCCGCGAACCGTCGGGCGCGCGCCGCTGATCTACGCATGGGAGATTACCGAAGCCTCCCGCGACAAGGCTGAGGCCGCGCGCACAGTGGTGCGGCGGCTGATTGTCCTGGGTACCGGTCTCGATCATGCCGTAGCCGACATCCGGATTGTGCCTTCGCGTCCCGCGGCCACGAACGGCATAATCGCATGGCCTTCCGCTGCGTCACCCTGCAAAGGGACGCTGGACAGCTTGATCGGCCTTCACAAGGTAAAGCTGGAACGTCTGAAGACCGGAAGCCTTAGCGAGAACTTGCCTCCGGTCCGGCATCGTCCGGCTCAGCCATTGGCCAGGAACGATGCGCATCTCGTGTTTGCGCTGCGCACACCGGTCAGCGAGAACGATGCGTCGCGACCGATCGCGCCTGAAGCGGCGGCCGTGCTCGCCCATGCGATCCGGCTCAGCTTGGCTGAGAGCCTCGTGAAGGCGCTGCGAGAACGCCCCGAACGGGCGCCTGAGACGTCACCGGAGGAAATCGAGCGGCTAGTCATCGGGCGTGGGGCAGGCGCATCCGACACGGTGCGACGCCTTCGGGTGTCGCCGCTCCCATCCATTGGTCACGATCATTCCGATGGGCTGCTCCGCCGCGCGCTCGTGAGCGTGCCTGCGGGTTTTCCGCTTCGGCCTGAAAGCATACGCCGCGCGTTGAATAATCGTGAGATCCACGTTGGGCTGTCGCCGTCGCGCGCACTGGATGTTCGGCTGGCACCGGTCGATGACGATGATATGCGGGAACAGGCGATGCTTGCCCGCTTTATTGGCCCCGCGCGAGTTTGGCGATCCGTCTCACCGGTTCTCCTTCCCGGGCGCGCGGCGCGCTGGCGGGCCTCCGAAAGCGGCGCGGACGAGGCTCGGCTACGGGTCGATGAAAAACGCCGCCGCGACGAGGGCATCCTGCTTGAACGTGCTTTGAAGCATGCTGGCCTCGGTAAGATCACAGATTTTCACCTTCGTCGGGAGCCGTTTGGCCCACACCACCCGCGAGCGGATGCAAAATGGCGGCTGCCGGCGAGCGCGGATGACTCACGACAGGTCTGGCTCTCGGGACGGCCGCGGCTCCACGTCGAGATCACGTTTCCGGCGCCGGTTTCCGGACCGCTGGTGATCGGCGACGGCCGCTGGCTGGGCCTGGGCCTGATGGCGCCGGTCCGCGAAGAGCCGCCAGCGGTGCATCTGTTCTCAATCGACCCGGCCGACGCGCCCGCGATTGCCGCGTGCGAAGCCTTGACACGCGCGCTGCGCAACGCGGTCATGGCTCGTGTCGACGAAGAATGGCGCGGCGGCCGACGGGGTCGTCGCAATGAGCCGCTGCCGCTGTTCTTTACGGGCCATGAGCCGGATGGGAAGCCCGCGAACTCCGGCCGTCACGAACACCTTTTCTTCCTCGCCAACGACATGGATGGCGACGGCAAAATTGATCGCTTGGCGGTCGTGGCGCCTCATCTGGCCGACCACACCGTCGCCTATAGCCCCGACCGGCGCTCTGATATGCGGGATCACCTGCATATCCTTGACCGCGCGCTCAACGATTTCACCAAGCTCCGCGCCGGTCGCGCGGGAGCGCCGCGTCTTACGCGCGTTAACGAACCGGACGGCAATGATCCGCTGTTCGGTCGCGCCCGGACCTGGGTATCGCGCACGTCCTATCGTCCCACGCGCCATCCGAAAGGAAGCGAGTTGAATCGGCCGCCGCCGATGACCTTGCGAACGAGTGCGCCCGTCGCGGTCTGCCGCGGCCCGAGGTCGAGATCATTCAGTCTAAGATCGGTCGCCGTGGTGGGTTAGCCATCCGGGCACGTTTGCATTTCAAGATCGCAATCGCCGGACCGCTGCTGCTGGGCCGGGAATCGCATTTCGGCGCGGGACTGTTTCTACGCGGAGATAATGGATAAGAACATCCTTCGCATGCATCTGTTGGCCAGCATCAATGACGCTGGTTCTCGTCCGTCCACCTCGCATCTTCCGCCAGAGCTTGCGGCGGACCCACAGGCGCCTCCGCGGCGTCCAGCAGGCAGGCGACATCTTCCGCTCGGCGTAGCCGTTCGATCGCAGCCACCACTCCATGATTGCGCGGGCCTCCGCGTCGAACTCTTCGACCTTGCCTCCGAGGTAGACGTAGAGGTCGAGCGGCGTGAGCGCGAACACGCCCGCGAGCGCCTCGCGCACTATGCGGTCGTGCTCGCTGCGGGAGATTGTCCCTGGCATTACGAGACCCTCAGCGAGTCTCCGCCGCGGCCGAGCGTCAGCCACGTGGACTGCGAGCGCGAGCCGACCGGCGGGTGGCCCTGCACGACGAACGGCGGGGTGTCATCGGTGAATTCGACCGCCTGGAAGCGGTCAAGGGCGCCGGGGTTCTCGCCGAGCAGATGCTCTGCGGTGGCGCGTGCCGCTTCGGCGTCGTCGCCGTGCGCGACCACGGTGTTGCAATTCGATCATCGCCGCAAATACGTGGTCTAGGCCACGCATTTCGCGTATCGATATCGTCGGGGAGACAATCAAAATATCGCGGAGGGCCTCGAGTGGTGGGTGCTGCTTCCCCGCCAGTTGCCCCCACTCTTATTCTTCCGCATTGACCGCGGACTGGATCATCTCATTTTGCACGACGTCATAGAGCATGAGCCAAGCTTCTTTCAGCTCGGGCATGAATGCGTCGCCAAACTGCTGCTCCAAACTCCACATCAATGCGCTACCGAACGCGACAAAATCGGATGATCGTGCACCAAACTGGGCATGTTGGCGACCGGTGTGGCTGATGAGCGACTGGAACACTTCGCGTTGCTCGAGTGCACCAACGATGGCAGCGATCATGTCCATCAGCTTGAGTTGCTGTCGTTCCAGGTCCGCAGGAAACAGGCGTCGCGCATCCGGAGCAAGTTCGAAAAACCGATTGTAAAATACATCGGCGAATTTCCGATGGATCGGCCAAATCGCGTCGAATGATGTTCGAACGAGATTGATCTGCTCAGGTGTCATAATGTGCGAGCGCGCCTCCGATAATCGCTCTTAGCCACGAAGCCCATCAACAACATAACAGACCGAGAGCTTGTGATTTTTGAGGGATATCAATGTCATCACCTTGCTCAATTTCGCCTTATATTATCACTCGATTGCGCCACTGTCGGCTGCTACAAAAAGCCTCGGCGTCACCGTCGATCGGATCATGACCGACAACGGCAGGAGCTACCGTTCGAAGATCTTTGCATGGGCCTTTAAACAATTCGGTATCAAGTACCTCGCCACCAAGCCGTACACCCCGCAGACCAACGGCAAGGCCGAACGCCTCATTCAATCCGCCCTCAGAGGATGGGGCTGCGCAACCGCTCAGGATCATTCAGATCAGCGACACAGCGCCCTGCCACTATGGTTGCACCGCCATAATTGGCACGGGCCGCATGCCGGCCTCGCCGAACAAACACCCATCAGCCGCCTCGGCTGGACCAGGAACCACGCCATGCATCTCCACAGATCAAGGCAGTCAACGGTGGTTACGTGCTTGTTAAGAGTTTATTTACCATAACAAAAGTAAGTTTGTTCAGCTTAATAACTTATAAACTATCCGAATCTTCGGCGACGTGAAGGAAAATCAAATGGTAGACCTTCGGCGGCATATGCGAGAGCACATTGCGAACTCGGACTTAATGGACCAGACAGAAAAAGTCTTGCGCTTTCCGAAAGGTTCGGAGGGGGCGACTGAAGACGACGGCGAAGAGGCCCTGAAGCTCGTATATCGCGCGGCCGAGGTAATCAGGGCTATAGAGAGTCGTGCAGCCGCGGTGGAAGCTCGCACTCGCACACTTGCTGAAGACGCCATTGAAAAATTACAGCATGCTGAAAATCATATTCGATTGCTGGAAACGGAACAACGTGAAGCCGAAGAGCGGATCAGGGAGGTAGAGAACGCATTACAATTGTCAGAATCGCGCATCGCGTCCGTTGAAAATCAGCTATCCCAAGCTGAATTGCGTACGAGGACAGCCGAGAAGCGGGCGAGTGAGGCGGAGAGATCGCTGAAACGCATCGAAGATGCCATCCGCACGCACCTACTTGGGCAACGCGGCGTTTCCGGCGGAATGGCCGAAGCAGCTTGAACGAAAACTTCGCTTTCAGCGTGGGTCGACACTCCCCCCATCGTTTAGATGGCTCTAATAACGTAGGCTGCCGCGATTCGCGCCGCGACGATGTTGCAGTGTCCATATGGGACACACTTTCGCGAATCAAGCGCCCGCAAGGGCGCCACGTCCGATCCATCCGATTCGAGAATTTCTGGAATCGGTTCTAAGGACCGAACGCGAAATCAGGAACTCTATGCAGTCTGAAATCCTGCAGGTCCGCGATGAGCTTCGAAGGTGGCGCAATAGGTATCCCGCCGACTTTGCGATCCGCTCCCACTGCCGGGCAATCGACATGAACCTTGGATTGCTCGCCGATGATCCGGACGACAAGGTGCTGCTCTGGCAGACGGCGCGCAACGTAGCTGAGTTGGCATCGCTTGTAGACTGATTGCAGCTAAACGGGCTACGGTCCCAACTGTCCAGATGATCCCGCCCTGGACGAGCGTGCTTTATCCGCAATCGTCCAAGACTTCCTCGCTACGCACTGAGGACCGCCGAGGTGTATCAAAATGACCAGGTGTGAGGTCGTGTGCGAATGAGACAAATAGAGCACTTTGTCGAATCGATCATCTTCAACAGTCGATGGTTGGTGGCGCCGTTTCTTTTTGGTTTGATTGTCGGCCTTGCGGCGCTTGCGTACAAGTTCGTTATTAAGCTCGCCGACTTTGTCGTGCAAATCCCGGGCACCGCGCCTGCCGATGTGATCGTCGGAATTCTCACGCTCGTCGACTTCACCCTCACGGCCAACCTGATCGTTATCGTGATCTGCTCGAGCTATGAGAATTTTCTCGCACGCGTCGACCACGCAGATCACCCCGACTGGCCGGAGGGACTGATCAAGATCGGCTTTTCCGGCTTGAAGCAGAAGCTGCTCGGGTCGATCGTAGCCATTGCTGCAGTTAACGTGCTGGAGTGGTTTATGGATATCGAACGGCACGCCGACAATATCAAGCTCGCTTGGGTTGTGGGAATTCTGATCGCCTTCGCGGCGGCCATGCTCGTTCTTGCAATCGCGGACCGAGTTAGCAGTAACACCGAAAAGCCAGGTAAAGCGGACTGATCCGTGACACTGGGCTGTTGTTCATACGACGGACTCTCATAATACACCTATAGGGACCAGCAGGCGCAGTCAGGTTGACTCGGTAGCTGCGCGGACAGGAGTTGCGCATGAGAAATGCGTAATCCGGATGGAGGCCGCTGCTCGCTCGTCAAGTTCTGCTTCATCAGCAGCGTATGTTCATAAAATACTTAACGATCATTAGCGTCCTCCAAGTTTGAGTTGATGATGTTTAGTTGATTAGAGGTTCCGTTATCATTTAACTCCCCGCGATCAATTCGCATTTTGGAAGTGCTCCGTATTGAATCCAACCATGATGCGACAGGCTACTTGCGAATCGCCTGGCTCGGACTTGTCGCCTCCGTGAGCTGACGCTCTGTGCTACTAAGGATGTTGGGAACGAACTTTTCGGAAAAGCCAGCAAGGAAGCACCAGAAAGTCAGCAGCGCCAGCGATTTTGACGGCATGACGAACGCCATAGACATCGCGTCACCGTCGTCCTGAATTTTTACGAGCTCGATCTTGATCTCAGGGAAAGTCGGGAACAGCGCTCCCTCGGCGATGCCAGATCGTAGAAAGAAATAGACGATCAAGGCGCCGCAGACGCCGACGCCAGCACGCAGAATCGTGTATGGCCACTCGCGATGAAGGAAGACCTCATCGAGTGTCATATTGGTCCACTGGCCTTGAATGCTGATCAGGCGGCTGAAGAAGGCACCCAGCAATCCGGCGCTCAGTGCCGTGTAGAGCGCGAACATTGACCACCAGGGATTATTCGCTGGTCTCGCGATGTCGATATTGATGACAATGTAGGGGAAGACCAGCAGAAAGAACGAGAACAACATGCCCACAACGATGCGGTTGGTTGCTTCGATGCGAATCGGGCGAGCCAGATAGGTTTTCTTGGCATTCCAATGCAGGGCTTCCATGACGCGCAAAAGGAGCGCGCGCAACATGGAATCGTCGGCCCCGCCGTTTGCCGCTTCGGCCGACGGCTTAAGCAGCCCTTCATATTCGCGCCGCAGATTTTCGGATTCGGCGGGGCTCTCGCGGGCGAGATCCTGCAAGCGGGCACTGATCTCCTGTCGCAGCGAAGGCCCGCTGAATAGCAGGGCAATTAGGCTTTCCGCCTTGTACATCTCGTCCCATTCGAGATTGCGTGCAGTAATGCTGACTTTGGCGGGTGCCTTGAGCATGTCGGTGACGGCGGAATAAATCTCATGCTGACTTTCGGATTGAAACGAGGCCGGGTCAATCGCACGCAACCTGACGTCGAGATTGGTCCGGTAGAGGCTGAGCATATAGAAGGAGGCATGGTCCACCGACGCCGTTTCGGGCTGCTGCACCGCCTTGACACCCTTCCACCACGCCTTGAGCCCAGCTATGGGAGATTGAGTTTCGGCTCTGACCTCTGACATGACTGACATGCTGTCACTCCATTTTGGTCGACCGACGGCGTCGGTCAATTCGCGGTTGACGTCGTGCCGACGGCGGCTTCGCGGCCGGAACAATGAACGGATGTCCGCTCATGCCTTCATGCCGTGTTAGTTGCGCGCCGCCCACCCGCGGTTTGTAAGGTTCATCACATTTGTCAGGTTTTTTTGCCGCTGGGCCGATGTTGCTGGCTACCCGAATTGAATTAGTCTCGCCAATCCGATGGTCGGTTCATTGCCGTCAGTGAAATTTGCCTGTGGCGAGCCAAACGCAGAGTGAGCAAAAGCGCGACGGCGGCGTGAAGTCTCCCGGCAGCCCGAGTATGCCCCGGCTAGTTGACGCGAGAGCGCGGATAAGCGTGTCGAGGTCGTCGACGATGCGCTGAAAGAGGCGATCGAGAGAGCGTTTTTGCCGGGCGATTTGGGCGTCTGCACTGACGGGGCTGAGAAGTCCGGCGGTCAGCGGCCCTGGCCCCACCCGGCGGGGAGTACCGGCATCGGCCGCCAAAGGGCGACGCCTGGCGAGTGTTATGAACCAAGCTGGCTCTACAATAGACAAATTGCTATAATAATCGGAGATTCCTGGCAGGCGCTGGAGACCGCCTCGATGAGCAGCACCCTTGCCGTCGATGAATGGATCGACAAATCTCTGGACATAGGTCGAAAGCAGTGGGGCCACTATCCCTGGCCCGCGAAAGGTACGTTCTACGCGTGGCGAACATTGAAAGGGCTGCGCGAGCCAGACGATACTCGGCGCGAGGACGTCAACGACTACCTGGTCCATGATTCCAATCTGGCCTGCGCCGAACATTACATGTTTGCACGATGGATTGTCTCTCTGCTGCCAGAAGCCGCTCCAATAGTAGCGTTCATGGCGACGAGCTATCAATTCAACAAGCTTGCGGGGCTTGTCTCGAGGAAATGCGCCAACGTGGATGTCTCGATCAAGTTTGGACACGGCCCTACTTCGCCGCCGAGCGCGATGCAACTGCACTGGGAAATGAGGGGGATCGAGAGGGGGCTTATCGATTCTCCGTTTATCGGTCCGTTGCCAAATCCCGCATTTGGAATCGCGATGGCACAGGAGATCGTCTCTTTCGCCAGTGATAAAGGATGGACTGCGCGACGATGACGTTCCCGGAGTACTTATTGGCCGGGTTCAGCGATAGCCAGATGTTCCGAACCGGCCGGCGCGATATCACGGCGCGGAGCGGCGACAACATTACAGTCCGCGTAGTTCACCTTTTCCAAACGAAGACCTGCGATCATGGTGGCATGCTGACTTGCACAATCCGCGCGCTCGATTGTTTCGGCTATCGCCTAAGCGCCGGTCCGAAGCTAGTGCGATCTCAATTGAGCTGAAAGCGACGTCATGGGAAAAGTCTGCTGGACGGCCCTGGTATTGCTCTCAATCACGGGGGCAACTGTGACGTCGGTTATGGCCGACGGGCGCCGGGGAACACACGCTCCTATCTTCGTCCGCACGCCTTCGGGCAAAAGCCCGATCACGCCCTATTACTTCGACTATTACCGTAGCCACTACAGCTACAATTCGCCGGGGCCTGTTTTCTCGCGGTTGCGCTATTGGGGGCCTCGCAACGGATGCCGGCTTTGGCGATACAATTATCTTATCTGGGTGTGCTGACGCCTGCCGTGCGTAGGGTTAGCAGTCAAAGGCCGGCCCGGCGGGCGCCGACGCGCCGCAACTCCGCACGGAGTCAGTACGAGGGCCGCTCTTTTGGAGCGGCCCCGTTCGTTATGGAAGGCGTAAAACTCTTAAGTGCTGCAGATCAGTAACCGCCGGGGCCACCAAACCGGTAGTGACGGCCACCTTGCGATTGTTGGCAGCGTTACTTCGTTCGCGCCAACTTCATTGCGGCACGGTCATCAGTTCGAGCACATGCCCATTCGGATCCTTGAAGTAGACCCCGCGGCCGCCATTCCAATCGTTGAGCTTGCCGTCGTCGAGGCTCCAGGGAGCGCTACCGTAGGTGATCCCGGCCTTCGTGACGCGGCCGAAGATGGCGTCGAATTCCGCCTCGCCGACGTGAAAGGCATAGTGATGGCTTTCGAATCGCGTGTCCTCGTCAAACAGCAGCGTGAGCGTGTCGTTCACGTGCACAGGCGCGAAGTGCCCGTGCGCTCCATCGACCTTCAGCCCAAAGATGTCGGCGAAGAAGCGCGCCGCGGCGTGCTTGTCGCGCGCGGGAACGATGGTGTGGTTCAGGGTGATCATCGGATTCCTCCTGCGGATGTCTCCTTTGGAATGGCTTGGCAAATCGCCGAGGTTAACGGTGCATTTACGAACTCAGCGCAACCGTTACGGCCCTGCACGAGAACTTGAACCATATATAGGAGCGGGCGCGCCACGCCGACAGGTGATCCATGCCCGATCAGCCGACCGCGGACTCCGAAAAATTGCAACGGGAAACATCGCTCTATGGACCGGTAAAGCGCTTCCTCGAATCGCTTGGGTTCGACGTGAAGGGCGAGATCTGCGGTTGCGATCTCGTGGCGCTGCGCGGGGAGGAGCCGCCGCTCGTCGTCATCGGCGAGTTGAAGCTCGCATTCAATCTCGAACTCGTGCTGCAGGGGATTAATCGGACGGCGGCGTGCGATGAGATCTGGCTTGCGGTGCGGATGTCGACGCGACGCTCCGCGCGCGAGCGCGACCCTCGCGTGCACAAGCTCTGCCGGTTTCTTGGCTTCGGGCTGCTCGGCGTCTCGACAACGGGGCGCGTCGAGGTGCTGGTCGAGCCGAACGCCTGGCGCCCTCGCCGCGATCCGAAACGTCGCTCGCGTCTGGTCAGTGAACATCGGCGTCGACGGGGCGATCCGGCGCTTGGCGGCGCAACCAAGGTGCCGATCATGACGGCCTATCGGCAACAGGCGCTGGCGTGCGCGGCTTCGCTGTCCGAGGGGCCGCGGCGCACCTTGGAAGTGCGCACGGCGAGCCCGCAGGCTTCCAAGATACTGCTGCAGAATGTCTACGGCTGGTTCGTGCGCGTGGAACGTGGTGTCTATGGGCTGACCACGGAGGGCAGGGCGGCGCTGCGCCGCTGGCCGCAAGGTTCGCCGGAAGCCGGTTGTGAACGGCTTGCGGATACCCCACATCATGGAGAGCACCAACAGCGCGAGCATCCGCATCATGATCGATCGTCGGCAGCCGCCCAGCGAACAGCCGCGTTCGGAACCAGAGATCATTCCACCGAATCGCGCCGATAGAAGCGTGTGGGGGCAGCCCGACTTCGCGGTGCGCGGGACAGATCGCGTTTATGTCACCAAGGTGGGGCCGCTCGGGCTGATCTTGCTCGGGCTGGTGATCGCGGCGGTTGCGGCGTTGCTGGTCGTCCTTGTTCTGGGAGCGGTGCTGCTGTGGATCCCCGTGATCGCGCTGCTGGTTGCGATCGGGGTGTTTTCCGGACTGCTGCGGCGGCGCTAGGTTTTTGTCGCGAACTCGGTCAGGTGGTCGCTACGGCGTCGAGCTTCCAGCCCAGACACTCCTTCAAACCGCGGCCCATGATCCATTCGAGGTCGTCGCGGGAGAGGAAATCGAGCTCCTCGGCGAAGTGGGTGACCGCTTGCCGATAGGTTGCCTGCTCGAACATCCGCGAAAGATCACTGCCCCAGAAACAGCGGCGCGGACCAAAAGCGCCGATGATGCGGCGCAGCGGCTGGTCGAGATTGCGGAAGGGGTAAGGCTGCGTCGAATAGCACGGCAGCGCCGAGACCTTGACGTACACATTGGGATGCTGCGCGAGCGTGCTGATGCGCTCGGCGGCAGCCGGGACGCTGTCGTCGATGATCTCGCGGCCGAAGCCCATGTGATCGATGATGAGCCGCAGCCGCGGGTGGCGCGTCGCGATCTTGCTGATCGTCGGGAGATGATCGGGCGCGTGCACCATGACCGCAAGATCGGCCGCTTCGGCGGCTGGCCAAAACCAATCGGCTATGCCGCTCGTGAGCGCGGAGCGGTTCTGCGGCCGGTGAAATGTCAGCCGCACGCCGAACATCCCGGGCTGATCTTTCCAGCGGGACAGCCGCTCGCGCGCCTTCGGGTCTTCCAACGCGATACGTCCCATCACGGCAAATTTCTGCGGATATTTGTGTGCCGCCGCGAGTGAGAGATCGTTACGGTCGCCTTCCAGCGAGGGTGGAACCAGCACGGCAGCGTCGACACCAGCTTCGTCCATCATCCCGAGCAGCCTTTCCGCGCTCAGTGGCTCCGGGAGATGCGCGCTTCCGCCTGGCGCCCATGGGCGCTCCGGGGTGTTTTCGGCCCAGATGTGCACTTGCGAGTCGATGGTCTGCACGCCGGCGTCCCCTGACATTCTTCAATCGCATCCTACCAAGAAAAACCCCGCCGGCTCGCGCCGGCGGGGACTTCACAATTGCTAGCTCGCGAGATCCGCTTAGTGAGCAAGCGGATCGGGACGAAGCTGGATTTTCACGACCTTCGGCCGGTTGCCCTTGCCGCCTTCCACGTGGAACGGCGTGCGGTTGCCGGCGCTGGCCCAGATGCCACGGCCTTTCCAGCCCCCGTTCGGGTCGTCGATGCGGCCGTCGAACGTCTTGGCGTAGAAGCCCATGGGATAGGGCACGACGAAGTTGAGCATCTTGCCGTCTTTGAGCGCGATCAGGGACTCGTTCTCGTTGCCGGTGGCGAACGGCGTGTCCGCGCCGAGCCCGAGCACGTTGTGCTGGTCCACCCAGGTGTAGTAGCTCGCCTCGGCTGATCCCGTGCCCGGGTCGCCGGCGAGCTTCGGTCCCGGCAGTGGATAGAGCGTCCAGCCCTCGGGGCACTGCTTGCCGTCGCGGATCGTCGGCCCATTGAGGACCTTGCACTTGCTGCGGTCGAAGCTCGCCATGTGACCGCTCGACAGCGGCACCCAGGCTACGCCCTTGGAGTCGATGTCGAAGCCGCGCGGGCCGTACCCGGGCGCCGGAACCTCGTAGACTTCCGCGAGCGCGGTCGCCGACGGGTTCGGCTTGGTCGGGTCGAGGCGGACGATGTAGCCCGGATAGCCGAGCGAGGAGCCCCACACCGTCCCGTCATGGGCCGGCGAGGCGCCGTAGAACGCCACGTTGATGCGGCGGTCCTTGGCAGGGTCGAACGGCTGGTTCGGTTCGGTGTACTCGTCACGCTTCCCGTTGCCGTTGGTGTCGAGGATGAACGGGGTCCATCCCTGCGCCTTGATCTCGTCGCCGGTCTCTTCGAGGATGCGCATGTTCACCCAGCCGGCGACGCCGCTCTGCGGCCCGCCCGCGCTCACCCACGCTGTGTTGTCCTTGTCGAAGCCGAACTGCACGTGATGGGTGGGGAAGCAGGTGTTGATGAGCGTGAACTTCTGGGTCTTCGGGTCGTATAGCTCAAGTTGGCGGCCGGAGGTGGCGAGCGGGAACACTTTAGCCGAAGGGTGATCCGACCCGGCCTTGCAGAAGTCCGGATTGTTCGGCCCGCGGATGCGCGCGGTGTACATCACCCGTCCCTGACCGTCGTAGTACAGACTATGGGGAGTGGTCTGCGCATCCCACAGCTTCTGGTCGCCATTGTACGGCGAGGCCGCCAACATCGGCAGATCGGCTTCAGACGGCGTCTTCGGGTCGCGCACCTGCAGCTTCACGGTGTAGGCGGTGTTTTTCACCGGGTCCAAGACCGGCACATTGTCAGTACTGGCCTCGGTAGCGCCGAAGACCAGCCCGTTCGAGTTGACGGTGGGATTGCGCTTATCGCTGACCGTGACATCATGCAGGTAGGTGGAGGGGGTTGCCCAATCCCACACTGTGATGACGGCGTTGCGCTCGATGCCCTGCGGGCGGCTTGGCTTCGACGACGGAAGTTCGCCGCTCGAGACCCGGTCGGTCCAATCGGCGAACATCTTGAGCGTGCCCTGCGTGCCCATGCGATCGATGCTGTTGACCATGTTGGTCGCGGCTTGGCCGGATTGGATGCGGCGCGTCCACGCCTCGTAGCCGGAGTTGAAATGGCCGAGCGAGGTCGGAATCATCCGCGTTGCCTTGTTGCCGAGTTGATGGCAGGTGACGCAGCCGTTAGTCTTGACCAGGTCGAGGTATTGGCCCTGGGACTTGATCACGGGGTTGATGCCGTTGCCGTTCGGACCGGTGCCGGGGAACGATGCCTTTTCCGGGACCTTGAGCATCGAATACCAATAAATCGCCGGATAATATTCGGCGGCCGCCGCATCGTTGGGCGCCTTCACCGCGGTCAGGTTGAGGGTCTTGCCGGGCTCGGCATCGACCTTGGGTGAATCCACCAGGCCGTAGCCACGGACCCAGACCTTGTACTTGGCTTTCGGGAGCTCGGGCAGGACATAGCGGCCCTTGTCGTCGGTGACGACCATCTTCGACATCTTGGTGCCGAGGTCAGTAGTTTCTGCGATGACCCACACGCCGGCTTCGGGTCCGGCCGGGCCGGTGACCACGCCACCGAGATCGGTTGCGCCGACCTGGATCGCGGGATCGGTTTGCTGGGCACTCACATTGATCGGGGATGTCGCAAAAAACGCGGCAATGGCGATGGCCGCCACGCCCAAGTACAGGCTTTGTTTCATGAGTTTCTCCTCTCGTCTCTTCCCGTTGCAACTCAAGGATTTGCAGTGGAGGGGGGGTTATGCCCACTGCACGACGAGACCCGGGATTGACGACCAGGACCAGCCTCACCCTTGGGTTTAAGCCGCATTCATGCACAGTTCCTTGCTGTTTGCAATCAAGCCGCATGTGCAAATGCGGCCTAACGTCCAGTATTTTCGGCGTGTAAAATAAAATGAGAGTCGCTAGATTCCGCCTATCACCGGACGTCGGAACGGAGGCCGTTGATCTAACTGTAAACGCGAGCGCCGACCGGGGCCACAAGCGTGCTTCTACACCGAGCACAACCCGATCTGACGGGACGCCTACCATGAGGAGGAAAACTTGGCTTCGTTCACCCTCAATGACAAGCAGGTCTCGATCGTGGCCGACCCCGCGACACCGCTTCTATGGATCATTCGCGACCATGCGGGCCTGACGGGCACCAAATACGGCTGCGGCGCCGGCCTCTGTGGCGCCTGCACCGTGCACGTCAACGGTAAGGCGCTGCGCTCGTGCCAGACCGCGGTGTCTGCGGTCGAGGGCGCGAAGGTCGTCACCATCGAGGGGCTTTCGCCGAATTCATCGCATCCGCTGCAGAAGGCCTGGGTCGCGGAGCAGGTTCCGCAGTGCGGCTATTGCCAGTCCGGTCAGATCATGAAGGCGGCCGAACTTTTGGCGGGAAACGCCAAGCCGAGCCGGGCTGACATCATCGCCCACATGGACGGCAACCTCTGCCGTTGCGGCACGTACAACCGCATCCTGTCGGCGATCGAACGCGCTTCGAAGGAGGGCTGAGCGATGACCACCGAGATCAAAGCTCCCGCGCTTTCCCGTCGCGGCCTGCTTGCTGGCCTCTCTGGCCTGTCCTTCTGCTTCGCCTTCGGCGTCGACGGCCTTCGCCTCGTCCCGGAGGCTCAGGCTGCGGATGCGGTGACGGTTTCGCCGTGGGTGCGCATCACGCCGGACGGCACGATCACAATCCTTACGCCCGGCGCCGAGATGGGGCAGGGGTCGATGACCTCGCTGCCGCTCATCCTCGCCGAGGAGATGGATGCCGACTGGGACAAGGTCGTGCTCGAATGGGCGCCGGCCGATCCGGAGATTTACGGCTACAAGAACGGCAACAGCCGCGAGATGTCGATCGTCGGCAGCCGCGCGGTCATGTTCTATTTCGAGCAGTTGCGGATCGCGGGCGCGCAGGTTCGCAAGGTGCTCCTGGTCAATGCCGCCGAGAAATGGGGCGTGGATGCGAAGGCGCTGCGCACCGAGCCGAGCGCCGTTGTCAATCCGGCGACGGGGCAACGCTTCACCTACGGTGAAATCGCGGCCTTCGGCAAAGTGCCGGCGACGCTGCCGGACGTTGCTGCGAGCGAGCTCAAGCCCAGGAGCCAGTTTCGGCTCATCGGTAAGTCATTGCCACGACGCGACATTCCGCTCAAGGTCAACGGCAGCGCGCAGTACGCGATCGATACCGCGCTGCCGGGCATGCTGTACGCGAGCGCGCTGCATTCACCCGTGCATGGCGATGCGCCAGAAAGTTGGAATGACAACGAAATCAAGGCGATGCCGGGCGTGGTCGCGACCGTGAAGCTGCGCGACGGCGTCGGCATCGTCGCGGATACCTTCGAGCAGGCGATGGCGGCGCGGCGCGCGGTCAAGGCATCCTGGAAGAAGGGCAAGGCTGACGGCTTCAATTCTGGACGCGCCCTGGAAGACTACGTGAAGTTCAATGTAGACCCCACATCGAAGACACAGATGGTCGATGCCAGGGGCGACATAGGGTCTGCGTTCGCCGGCGCCGCCAAAGTCTATAAGGCGGACTACTTCAGCGACTACAGCTACCACGCGCAGATGGAACCGTTGAACGCCGTCGCTCGCTTCAACGAGGCCGGCGATCGGATCGAGGTCTGGGACGGAACCCAGGACCCGGGACGCTGCCGTGAGTTGGTGGCGAAGACGCTCGGCTTCAGGCCTGACCAGGTCGAGGTGCATCAATGCTACATGGGCGGGGGCTTCGGCCGCCGCTCGCTCGCCGACTACACCGCCGAGGCGGCGTTGATCGCACGCGATGTGCGCCGGCCGGTCAAGCTGGTGTGGACCCGGGAAGAGGACATCGCCCACGGCATGTTCCGCCCGCAGTCATATCAGCGGATGGAGGCGGCGCTGGACAACGCCGGCAAGGTCGTCGGTTGGCGGCATTCGGTGATCGGCGACGGCGGCATGGTGCTGCTCGTCGGTGGCATGAAGATCCCGTATTACGGCGTGCCCAACCAGAGCATCGAGCTGCGCAGCATTGCCCATGGTGTGCGCATCAAGCATTGGCGCGGCGTGGCTCACAACTTCAACCTGCTCGCGATCGAAGGCTTCATCGACGAGATGGCCGCCGATCAGGGCATCGATCCGATCGCGTTCCGGTTCGAGCGCATGGCGGCGACGGCGCGCACCCGAAAAGTGTTCGAACGGGTCGCGCAGATGTCCGACTGGACCGCGAAGCGTCCCGATGGGCGTGCGCTCGGCGTCGCGATCACCGAGCGCTCGGGCTCGCTCGGCGCCGGCGTGGTCGAAATCTCGGTCGCGCGCGACACCGGCAAGATCCGCGTGCACAAAGTTTGGCTCGCGGTCGATGGCGGGATCATCGTGCAGCCAGAGGCGGCCCGGGCGAACATCGAGAGCGGCATCATGTATGGGCTCTCGAACGTGCTGCACGAACGCATCAGCTTAAAGGACGGCATCGTGGAGCAGTCGAACTTCCACGACTACAACGTGATGCGGATGTCGGACATGCCCGAGGAAATTCACGTCGGGTTTATCGACAGCGACAGCCGCCCGACCGGCCTCGGCGAGGTCGGCACGCCGTTCGTGATGCCAGCGGTCGCCAATGCGTTCTTCCGCCTCACCGGGAAGCGACTCTATCACATGCCGTTCGTGGCGCAGCGCGTGCAGGCGACGCTGAAGGCGTGAGTCCTCGCTTCTCCCTCTCCCCGTTCGGGGAGAGGGAGCGCGCGATCAAGTCACCCGCAGGCGATTGCGATAGTAGGACCACAGGTACTGAGTGAGCCACACCGCCTGGGCGCAGATGCAGATGACGGTGGCTGCGAGATACAGCCCGCTACCGCTCGCGACCACGAAGATCAGGCTGCTCACCCACATCACGGTGAAGCTTACAATGTTAGCGCCGAGCAGGACCCCGAGTGGCGACTGATGGCCGGCAAACACCTGATGACCAGCGTCGAGCCGCGCGAGCAGATATTCCGTGCCGAAATAGGCGAGCACGACCGCCAGGAAAAAGCACGCCAGCAATACGGCGATCACGACACGCACCTCTGATCCAAATCTCAGGCGGACGCAACATTACCACAGGCTCGGGCGGTCATTCCAGGATTTGCCGAAAGCAAGGGTGCTGCGACTGCAGGCTGTAGCAGAGGCCGTAAGCGCGTCCTATGATCGGCAAATAATGGCCGGAAAGCGTTTCGGGAGGAGCCATGTTGCGAAGAACCGTCATTTTCGCCGCCGCGGCAGCGCTGATCGGCGCAGTCGCGGGGCGCGCGGCGGACTATCCGACGCGCCCGATCACCATGACCGTGGCGTTCCCGCCGGGTGGCCCGAGCGACGTGCTTGCGCGCATAGTCGGCAGGAAGCTCGAGCAGTTGCTCGGCCAGCCGGTCGTGATCGAGAACAAGCCCGGGGCGGGCGGCAATGTCGCGGCCGAAATCGTCGCGCACGCGGCGCCCGACGGCTACACGCTGCTCAACGGCAACAACAGCATCCTCGCGACCAACGCGGCGCTCTACAAGAGCATCAACTTCGATCCTGAAAAAGATTTTGCGCCGATCATCCTGCTCGGGTCGCAGGCGAGCATCCTGGTGGTCAACCCTTCGGTGCCCGCGCACTCGATGGCGGAACTGATCGCGCTCGCCAAGGCTAATCCAGGCAAGCTCAACTTCGCTTCCTCGGGCTATGGCGCGGCGGCGCACCTCGCCGGCGAGCTGTTCAAGACCGAGGCCAAGATCGACATCGTTCATGTTCCCTACAAAGGCGCGGCGCCGGCATTGCAGGACGTGATCGCGGGGCACGTGCAGATGATGTTCGCGACTGCCGCTTCGGTGGTGCCGCACATCCAGGACGGCAAGGTACGGGCGCTCGCGGTCACCACGCTCAAGCGCACGGCGGTGCTGCCCGACCTCCCGACTGTCGATGAGCTCGGGATCAAGGGCTTCGATGCCACCACCTGGCATGGCCTGGTCGCGCCGGCGAAGACGCCGAAGGAGATCATCCTGGCGCTGCACGATGCGACTGCCAAGGCGTTGGCCGATCCGGCGGTGAGGAAAGCGCTCGGCGACCTCGGCGTCGACATTGCCGGCGGCAGCTCGGCGGAATTCGCGGCCTACATCAAATCGGAAATTCCGAAGTGGACCGCGATCGTGAAAGCCTCCGGCGCGACCGTGAATGAATGATGGGAGTGAACACTCTACTCGTCCCCGCGAAAGCGGCGACCCAGAGCAACAGGTTGCGTCGTTTGAGCCGTCGCCCCTGCATTCCCGCTTGCGCGGGAATGGACGGAGGATCGAACTGAGTGGATGGCGATTCGAGATGCCCGGCGTTCCCGGGGCGTGACAACCGATCCAATTGAAGGTGCCGCATGAATATCGTCGACCGCAAGCCGCAGACTCTGGCGCGCAAGGTGCGCAGGCTCGGGCACATTGATCTCGCCGGGGCGGGGCAGGTGACGGTGTCCGGCCAGTATGCCTACGTCGGGCATATCCCGACCAAGAGCCTGCTTGGCACTTCGATCATCGACATTTCGGAGCCGAGCAACCCGCGCATCGTCGCGCAGGTGATGCTCACCGATTGGGAATCGCACAGCCACAAGGTGCGCGTCGCCGGCGACCTCATGATCGTCAATCACGAGCGCAACATGACCGCCGTCGGCCGCCGCGCCGAAGAGCTGCCGCGCGTGCGCAAAGCGCTCACCGAAAAGCTTGGCCGCGAACCGAAGCCCACCGAGATCGCCGAGCGGCTCGGCATCACCGAGGCCGATGTGGCGGAGGTCGAGGAGCAGGCCAAGCGCGGCTATCACAACGGCGGCTTCAAGATCTACGACGTATCGAATCCGGCGCGGCCGCAGGAGATCGTGCACCACAAGACCGGCGGGATCGGCGTGCATCGCTTCGATATGGACGCGCACTACGCCTACATCTCGACCGAGATGGAGGGCTATGTCGGGAATATCCTTGTCATCTACGACATCAGCGACTCGCAGCGCCCCGTGGAAGTCGCGCGCTGGTCGATGCCCGGGCAGCACATCGCCGCTGGAGAGACGCCGATCTGGTCCGGCAAGCGGCATCGCCTGCACCACGCGCTGCGCTTCGGCAGCGAGATGTGGGCAAGCTGCTGGCACGGCGGCTTCAACGTCGTCGACATTTCCGATCTCAAAAAGCCGAAGACCGCCGGCACCCACAATTACCATCCGCCGTTCCCGGAGCCGACACATACGGTGATGCCGCTCGCCGGCCGCGCCGGTGGTCGTCGTATCGCGCTGTCGATCGACGAAGAGGACCAGGCGCAGAACGCGAACGAGGAGGAGGCCCGGCGCGGGCGTCCGCATGCCTGCATCCACAGCTTCGACGTGAGCGATCTCGGGGCGATCAAGCCGATCGCGCTGTTCGACCTCAGCGAGTTGGATTCACCGTGGAGCCGCGCTGGCGGCGCGCGCTTCGGCGCGCACCAGTTCTACGAGCGGCCGACCGGTACGATCGTCCACGCGGTCTGGTTCGGCGGCGGGCTACGCATCATCGACTTCGCCGACCCGGCGGCACCGCGCGAGATCGGTCACTTCATTCCGGAGCCGTGCGCCGGCAAGCCGGCGCCGCAGAGCAACGACGTGACGCTGGACGAGCGCGGGTTGATCTACCTGGTCGACCGCCTTTGCGGCTTCGATGTTTTGGAATTCCAGGGCTGACGCCGCTGGATCGCGTCCTTGAATGGAGCCGTTTGGTCTTCGGCTGGTCCCCGCGAAAGCGGGGACCCAGGGGCAACAATTCCGCCGATCGTGTCTGTTACTCCGGATTCCCGCTTGCGCGGGAATGAGCGGGGAGCGCGGGCGATCGATCGATTTCAACGAGACTTGGTCTAAATGGCCGGACAAGCCCGGCCGCGCGATCAGACAATCAGCAGGTCGTGCGGGTTCAGTGTCACCCCGACCTGAACCTGCGCCAGCGCGATCTCCGTTCCCCCTCCATCGGCGCTGTAGTACAGCGTCTGGTTCGCGGTATCGAAGTGAAACACGCTGAAGACCGACTGGAATGCGTTGTCGCCGGATGTTTCGAACACCGGCGACGCATCCATGCCGGCGCTCAATCCAGCCCCGAAGCCCGATGCTGAGATCGCGATCCGGTCTTGCTCGGTCGTGTTGTTGAAGTCGGTGATGGAATTGGGGCCGTCTGCCGTCGTCAGGAACGCGAAAATATCGTTGCCAGTCCCGCCGGTGAGGACGTGGGAGCCGCTGTTGCCGATCAGCACATCGTTGCCGCCCGCGCCATCGAGCGATTCGCCGCCGTTGTTGCCGATCAGGATATCGTCGCCGCTGGTGCCAGCGAGCGTGGCGGAACTCGCGGAATTCACAACCGTCGCCGTGACCGCCCCACTCGTAGCTATCCCATCGGTCGCCTGATAAGTGAACGAGCCTCCAAGCGTCGCGTCGTCGAAAAATCCGACGGTATTGCCGAGCTGAAGTGGAATCCCGCCCGAGCCGCCGCCGACACCGGTGACGCTGAGCACGTCCGCAGTGTCCGGATCGCTGTCGTTGCTGACGAGTGCCCATCCAGGGATGGACACGGAGCCACCTGCGTCCACATCGGTGATGATCGTGTCCGCATTTGCCGTCGGCGCATCGTTGGTGCCGTTGATGGCGATGGTGACGTCCTGCGCGGCGCTGACGCCGTGGTCATCGGTGACGAATACGGTGTAATCCTGCGTCAGCGTCTGGCCCTGCGACAGGAATTGGATGTCCGAATTGTCGACCGTGAAGTGCCAGGCGACCGACCCGCTTCCGAGGCCCTCGCTGACCGGGTCGAGCGAGAACGTGCCGACGTAGCCGTCGCCGACCGGCACGAAGCTCGCGGTATGGGTGTCGCCGGTCTCGATGTCGGCAAAGGAGATGGATCCGGTTGCGGACTCGGTCGCGGGGCCGGTCGCGGGACTGACCGAGACCTGGTCCAGGAGCAGGCCGGTTCCATCGTCGGTGTAGGAGAACTGCAGCGGCGTGGTGGACTGCGTCGCGTCGCCGACCACATCGAAGGAATATTGGGTGAATCCGCCGGATTGTTGGTCGACCACCGTATGCAAGGTCGTGCCGTCCCAGCTCACGGACAGGGAGTTGGAGGTGGACTCGATGTCTCCGGTGGCGAAGAAGGTCAACGTGTAGTGCTGCCCCGGCGTCGTTGCGACGTCCTGGGAAATGCTCCCGCTGTGGCCGGCGAGCTGCGCGGAATAATTTCCGAATTGGCCCCCGATCCCCAGGAATCGGTCTGAACTGCTGCGCTTGCCGTCCAGCCGGTCAGATCGCCGGTCTCGAAGCCGCCGTTGTTGAGGACCGTCGGCCCCGCATCTTCCGTCATCGAGCCGAACGCGCTGGCCGCGGTGATGGTCGGTGCGTCGTCCCCACCGACGACGTTGAACGTCAGCGTGGTCGTCTCGATGCGGCCGAGACTATCGGTCACCGTGAAGTGGAATTGATCAGTTGGATTGTTACCGACCTGGAGGGGATCGATGGCGGAATTTGCGATGTAAAAATAGAAGCCGCTGGCGTCGATGAACAGGCTGCCATACGCTCCAGCAACAAATGCGTCGACATTGCCGGCGTCGCCGTTGACCTCGGTCACGCTCAGCGTCGTGCTCGCATCACCGGCAGTGTCCAACGCATCGGAAATGACATTGCCGGACGCGACCACATTGCCGGCGTCCGGAAAGACCGTGTCGATGATGGTCCCGGTCGCTGGGTTCACGATCAACGGGTCTTCCGCGCCGTTGACGGTGATCGTGACGATCTGATCAGAGCTGGCCGCGGCATCCGCGATCGCGACGTCGTAGATCACCGTCAGAGTTTCGCCCGTACCCAGGAAGTCGAGATCCTGGTCCGGAATACTGAAAGTCCAGTCGACGCCGCCCGCGCCGGAACCGGTCGAGTCATGCAGGGTTGTCATCAGCGCCGTCAGCAGGTCCGTCTGCGTTTGCACCGGGAGGAAGAACGGATTGGCCGACCAGACCGCGGAGGTAAGCGATACGTTGACCTGATGCGTATCGGTCAGATCGGGGTCCGTGAATGTCACCGTGCCGGGACTTGTGGTGTCGGGCGCTGATGACCCGGTCGCATCCGGCAGCTCCGAGAGCGATGCCGAACTCGGGCCCGCTGGTGACGGCGGGAGCATCGTTGGCGCCGTCGATCGTGATCGTGACGGTCTGGCTGGCGCTGGTCGAGGCATCCTGGACCGCGACGTTGTAGGTGACGGTCAGCGTCTCGCCAGCGGCGAGGAAATCGAGCCCCTGGTCCGGAATGCTGAAGCTCCAGTCTACGCTGCCCGTGCCGGTGCCGGTCGAATCGTGCAGCGTCGTCGAGAGCGCCGTCGCCAGGTCGGTCTCCGTCGCGGCCGGGACGCTCGGACCGCCCGACCAGCTATCGGACGCGACTGAGACCGCGACCGTATGGGTGTCTCCGGTATCGGCATCGGTGAAGTTCAGCGTGTCGGTCGGGATCGGGCTCGTGCTGTCGGTCGCCGATGAACCGGTGATGTCGGCGAGTTCCGCCAGCGATGCCGACTCCGGGTCGCTGGTGATGACCGGGGCGTGATTGGTGCCGAGGATCGTCACCGTGACGGTCTGCGTGTCCGACGTGCCGGCGGCATCAGTGACGATGATGGCGTAGTTGAGCGTCAAGGTCTCGCCGCCGGCGAGGAAGTTCACCGAACTATTGGCCAGCGCGAAATTCCAGTCGACCTCGCCGAGCAGGTGGCCGGTGGAATCTTCCAGATTTGTGGAAAGCGCCGCGAGTAATTGCGCGTTCGAGAGGGTGATCGTGCTGCCACCGGAGGTCGAGGCCGTTACCGTGGTCGACACCGTATGCGTGTCGGACAGGTCGACGTCGCCGAAAAACAGATCGCCCTGCGCGGTGAGATTGCCCGCCGGCGAGACGTTGCTGTCCTCTGTGAGGTGCGCCGATTCCGGCCCGCTGATGAAGACTGGCTTGTCGTTGGTGCCGATCACCGTCACGACGACGTTCTGGGTGCTGACGCCGCCGGCGTGGTCGTCCAGTTGCACCGTGTAGGTGATATTAAGCGTCTCGCCGGCCGCCAGATAGTCGAAGGCGAGATCCGGCGCCGCGAACGTGGTGTTGATGGTGCCGCTGCTCGAGCCGGCCGCTTTGACGACGTTGTCGACATGGAAGAACGTCAGCAGCTCGGCCGTCCCCAGGAACCCGGGCAGGAGTCCGCCCGTTGATCCTGCCGCCGAGGCACCGATCACGGACGCGGTCTCTCCGGTATTGTCGAGGTCGGCATCAGAGAAGCCAAGGGCGACGTGGGCGATATCGGGCAAGAGCGAAAGTGTCTGGTCGGCCTGCTCCAAAACCGTCACGCCGGTGCTCATGTTGAACACCGGCTTGTCGTCGGTCCCCGTCACGGTCACGGTCACGGTCTGGGTCGCGCTGCCGCCATGGTTGTCCATGACCTTCACGTTATAGGTCAGGACCAAGGTCTGGTTCCTGGCGAGGAAATCGAAGTCGTCGTCGGCCGCTCCGAACTGCCAATGGATCGAGCCCGAGCCATGACTGTCGGTCAGGATCGATGCGGACATCGCGGTGTTCAAATCATTAAGTGACGACGTGGGGATGGTACCCCCCGCCCACGAGACCGAACTGAGGGCCGCCGAAGCCGTGTGCGTATCGGTTGTGTCGGAGTCCTTGAAGTTCAGCGTGCCCGACAGGAGATGCAGGGTGGTCGAGCCGGTGGTGTTGGAGGTCTCGCTGAACGAACCGCTCTCGGACGACGACGTGAACGTCGGGTTATGGTTCGTCATGATTTAAGCCCCCTCTGCGTTCGTCGCGCTAGCGACCGCGTTTCAATAGACGGGAATATTTTGGTCAAGTTCGAGGACTTCCTCGGCCGCCGCTCCATCCAAGGGACGCCGTGGCTGCCGAGGCGAAAACATTACCCAGCGTAGCTTCGTTCTCTGTCGCTGTGATGACTTCGGTTTAAGGCGTGCTGACTTCCGGACGTGCGCTTCAGGCTGCGCGACGATGAAGCATCGGCGGCTCTGACCTCCCAGGAATTACCGTCACGATATCCATAAAGCGGTACCACGGTCAACAACCCGTGGAGTGCAAAGGCTAACAAAGACATCCAGAAATGATAACAAGACAACCCGATATAAGCCGCTCGCGCCCGGGAAATGAAACCCGCGAATTGCGCAGGCAAAGTCCGCCAAATCTTGCACGGAGCGCGGTGGCAGGGATTGGCCAGCATCAATACAGGATAGCGACGCAAGAATATTCCGTTGTTACGCTACAATACTTCTGCCTGCACGCGGCCAAAACCGAGCATGGTGACGCCCAGACCGGTCCGATAGAACAACCGCTGAATCAGGAACAACGGATAAAGCGTGTACCGGTTTAGAATGAGCTTGATCCACGACGGAAAGACGGTCTTCCAGGGAATTTCGCGCAAGCCGCTGGTTTCGGTCTGTTCCCGCTGACTTAATCCGACTTTCTTGGCTTCGTTGCTGTGGCGGACCAGCCAGTCGCTGATGCGAAAGAGGACATTCGCTGTCGGCACCGCCACCGACCAGATCTGAACGTCGCGCAGCCCGCCCGCCTCCAGCACCTGCTGCAAATCATTGCGGTCGTAGCGGCGAAGATGGCCGACGGTTTCGTCTTCGAACGACCAATGATCCTTGCGCCCGGGCACGCAAATGGCAACGTGCCCGCCGGGACGGACAAGCTTGGATAGGGTACGGACGAATCCAACGTCGTCCTCGACGTGCTCCATGACCATGAAACTGATTGCAACGTCGGAGGGCGAGACGCTGCGGTCGAGCGCGGTCGCGTCGCCTTCGATCAGGGCGTATCTGCCGGCCTGGATTTCCTCCTGCAGCGTTCGGCCGCTTGTTTCGATTGCCAAGCGGGAGAAGTCGATGCCGGTCCCCGTCATGCCCAATGAGCACAGGAGCTTCGAAATGTCGCCACCGCCGCAGCCGACGTCGACAAAGCTGCGCGCCTTGGTTTCTTTCACCACATCGCGCAAGGCTTCGTAGATTGCAGAACGTTCCAGGGGGATCGATCTTGACGAGCTTCATGGACGCAGCATGCCGCCTTTGCCGGGGAATGGGCGCTCGAACAGATAGAGGAGCGCGGTTTTCACATAGCCGGGCCGTTCGATATACGTGCCGGTAAAATCAGGCTCGTTTTCGGATAACCATTGGTGCGCACGCTTCACGTTGAACGTTGGCACGTTTACATGGACATGATGCACGTGGTGATAATGGAATCCGAATTGGCTGACGAAAAACCGCTCCACCGGTCCGGCGTTCATGTAAAACCTGCGATTGCGCTCGACTTCATTGGTCGGAGCGCCGGGCAGCACGTGCTCGGAGAACGACCGAATGGCCTCGAACAGAGCCGTCAAGGTGCTCAGGGGAAGAACATAGAGTATGAAATAGACCCACCATTTCGCAAGCAGAGTGAACATCACCAGCATGCAGAGCTGGACGAGCAGCAGCGCCAGCAGATCGACACGACGGTATCGCTCGGGAACATTGACCTCGATATTGCTGGCGGGCGTGGGCACAATCGCGGCGACTCGTGTAAAACCAGCGGCAGTGAATACCGACTTGGTCAAGGACAGAGCGAGGAGCAAGAGGCGACCACCAAGCAGTTGGAACAGAAGAAAGCCGATGAATTTCAGCTTTGGCTCCTTTCCCTCCGTCTTGTGCCAGAACTCGTTGGGGTCGGTCCGTCCCCCACCTCACGATGATGCTTCATGTGATAGACGCGGCCGAAATAGAATTGAGTTCCGAGAAAAGCCGACAGGACGACCCCGACGGCGTCGTTGAGCCGGCGGTTGCTGAAGAGCAGATTATGCATCGCCTCATGCTGAAGAATGTAGCAGGCTTGTCCACGCGCACCGACGAGCAAAAATGCCAGAGCCCAGACCAGCGGGTCGCCAACCCTATAGGCGAAAATGCCGGATCCGCCGACGATCGCGACGTTGGCAGCGAGCAAGACGGCCGCGAGCCGATCATCGCGCTCGTATAGTTGGTCAGGCAGACGCATGCCGCCGATCATCACGGGAAAACCACGCGGGTAAATATATAGCAGCCGTTAAGGGTTTTCCAAAGCTTCAATTCCGGATCGTGGACTTTACGGGGACAAGAACTGGTCCCGCGGGAAACCGCATAGGGGGCAGTTCGTAGCGTCCGCTGAATGCTGAAATGATCGATCAGAAAGTCTTTCTGCACAGGGTCGAGCGATTGAGCAGGATAACCGCGTGCAATCCACGCGTGCCGTCGAAAAAAGCTTTCGCCCCTGCGTCTTCTCCGGACGCGTAGTGTCCCGCGCCAGGCCGGGAGACCGCTGGTAACACGCGCGGATGATTGGCAGCGATGGCCTGCTTTGCCAGAGGCGATCGACGAAACCGGTCGTTCCGACAAACGGCTGGCATCCGGCGCACAAAAAAGCTCCGGGCGAACCGCGCCCGGAGCTTTCTTTGTCGGTGTCTGCACGCCTTGCGCGAAGGCCAGGCGTTGAGAGGTCGGTTACTGCTGACCGTGATCGCTGGAGGCCGCGCCGACGCTCGGAGCGGTGCCGGGATTGGTGTTGCCGAAGATTTTGTTGTTTCCGAACGACGTGGTGGCTCCGGAGATCCCCGTGCTGTTGAATACGATATCCGAGTTGGCCAGTTCGATCGTTCCCCCAGGCTGAACTCCGATACCGTTGTGGCTGATCTCGGTGTTGTCCACCATCACCTGGCCGCCGCTGTCTGCTTCGATGCCAGCCGTCACGTTTGCAGACATGACGGATCGACTGATGACCACGTTGTTTCCGGTTGCGACCGCGATGCCGAAGCCGTTCTCCGCAGATGAAACATTTTCGATGACGGCGCCACTCGCGGCCCCTGCCGCCGAGGAAATGTTTCCACTATGTTCCGCTCCACTCCTCGCCCGCTGGTCTGCGCTATGCACGCACATGCGGCAGTATGCGGGTTACGGACGAAACCGGTGCAGGCCTCGTGCGCCTTCCGCTTCATGCAGGGATGGCAGCGTCTGCGGCCGATCGCGTGATCGAACGCGTCTGTGCCCATCTCTCTGAGTAAGGTAGATTCGCGAGCCGCAACGGGCGATCAAGCTGCATGCGCGTGGATGTGCGGCCAGGCGAAGGGCTTTCCGTGTCAAAGGCGGTCGTCATTACCCAGTCGAACTATCTTCCCTGGCGCGGCTACTTCGACTTGTTGCGATCCGCCGACGACGTGATCCTGCTCGACAGCGTCCAATACACGCGACGCGATTGGCGCAATCGCAACCTGATCAAGACGCCCCAGGGCACCGCATGGCTGACCATTCCGGTCGAGGCGAAAGGAAAGTATCTCCAGGCCATCGATGAGACTCGCATTATCGATTCCGACTGGGCGAGGAGGCACCGTCGGGCCATTGAACTGGCGTACCGAAATGCGGCTTCCTACGAGGAGGTTGCGCCTTGGCTATTCGGTCTGCTCGACAGTCTGGCGACCGAAAGATTCCTCAGTGTGGTGACCGAGCGGACCATTCGCGCCGTCTGCGAGCGGCTCGGTATCCACGTGAGAATTCAGCGATGTACCGACGTCCTTCCGCGTCAAAAGCTCCGCGATCTCGAAGCGAATGCGAGGCTGATCGCCCTGGCGAAGGAAATTGGGGCGACCCGCTATTTGAGCGGGCCGGCGGCCCGGGCCTACCTGAGCATTGACCGGTTTCATGCTGAAGGCCTAGAAGTGGCTTGGATGGACTACGACGGTTATCCGCCGTATCCGCAACTTTGGGGTGAGTTCGTTCCACGCGTCTCCGTCGTGGATTTATTGCTCAATGCCGGCTCCGAGGCGCCGCGCTACCTGGCGAAGCAATGAGATGAAGCTCTCGATCGTCGCCACGCTCTACCAGTCCTCCGACACGATCGACGAATTCTATCGTCGTGCGATCGCGGCAGGCGAGGCGCTCACCAATGATGTCGAGCTAGTCCTCGTCAACGACGGCTCGCCCGATGACAGCCTCGACCGCGCCCTCGCCCTCCATGCGGCCGATCCTCGTGTCGTCGTGATCGACTTGGCCAGGAATTCCGGTCATCACAAAGCGATGATGGTAGGGCTCACCTACGCGCGCGGCGAACTTGTTTTTCTGCTCGACAGCGACCTTGAAGAAGAACCCGAGCTCCTGGCGCGATTTCACGAGCGCCTCCGCGTCGGCGACTGCGACGTCGTGTACGGCGTGCAGGAGCGGCGGCGCGGCGGATTCTTCACAAGAATGCCGGGGGAACTTTACTTCTCCTTGCTCGACTGGCTAAGCGATGAAAAGATTCCCCGCAATCTCATGACGGTTCGCCTCATGACGCGAGATTACGTTCGCGCGCTTGTCCGACACCGTGACCGCGAGTTCCTCATAGCGCAGCTTTGGGCATCGACGGGATTCACGCAGGTCGCGATGCCTGCCCGAAAACTGTCGCTCTCCAAAAGCACCTATTCATTGCGCCGCCGAATTGAAATGGCGGTCAAGCACGTGACCACAACGTCGACCAAGCTGCTTTATCTCATCCTCTATGCTGGACTGCTGGTCTCCCTTTGCTCAGCGGTGATCATCGCCTATTTTGTTTCGCGCTACATGTTGTCGGGCATCGGCGTCGATGGCTTCACGTCGTTGATCGTGTCGATCTGGTTCTTCGGCGGGCTGATCACGCTCGTCCTCGGGGTGTTGGGCGTCTACGTCGCGAACATTCTTTCGGAGACGAAACGGCGCCCCTATACGGTGGTGCGCCGCTTGTATCGTGCGCACGACGGCGCAGCCGCCGCCTCGAACGTGATTCGGGTGCACGGGCCCGGTCAGCGGAACGATACGGTTGCGCGGCAGTGAGCGGCGATGCGGACGCCGCGATTCGGAGCGGCCCGGCGGCCTATTATTCGGCGAAGCTCGCCCAGCATGGCGCCGTGCCTCAGGGCGTCGATTGGAAGGATCAGGCGTCGCACGAGCTGCGTCACCGCCAGTTTCTTCGCCTGCTCGACGGCATGCCGGATGCCTCGATCCTCGATCTCGGTTGCGGCTTTGGCGACTTCCTGCGCTTCCTGCGCGCCGAAGGGCATCGCGGCACCTTCATCGGCTACGACATTGCGCCGAGCATGGTCGCGGAGGCCGTGCGCCTGCACGGTGAAGGACCCGAGCGACGATGGCGGGTCGGTGCCGAGCCGGCTGAGGCCGCCGATTTCGCGATCGCCAGCGGCGTGTTCAACGTCAAAGGCAGCGTTCCGTCCGAGGCTTGGGCAGGTTATGCCCACAGGACAATCGACATTCTCGCACGCGCCGGGCGACGAGGCTTTGCCTTCAATATGCTGAGCCTTTCCAGCGACGCGGAGCGCCGCCGGGACGACCTCTACTACGCCGATCCCGCGGCGATGCTCGGCTATTGCCTGACGTGCTTCGGACGCTCAGTCGCGGTCCTGCAGGACTATGGCCTGTACGAATTCACCGTGATCGTTCGGCACCAACCTTAGCAAGGTCCACACCTCCGGACACCGCTTCGCCGTCTATCCAGAGTTATTTCCTGGGCGTGTTATCCGGCTGCCGAGCGCGCCGTCCGGCATAATAAGCGGCAACATCTGTCGGAGTGCGAACGTCGAAGCCGAGCAACCGCCGAATTTTTGGATCAGACGTGTAGTCGTTTCCCAGCAAGTTCGGAAGGTCGATCTGCTGGCGGATGATCGGTATGGAGTAGACGTGGTTGACAGCCCGTCGAACGCGGTCGGTCCGGTTGATCCCACCGCAATGAAACAACATGCAATCGAGAATGATGAAGGACCCCGCCGGCGCGCCGATCTGAATTTGCAGGGCCGCGACGGCTGCATCGGATGGAAAGGCCTCATTTTTGTGACTGGCCGGCACCACATGGGTCGCGCCGTTCTGCGGCGTAAAGGGATCGAGGCAAAACAAGGCATTGATCGCCAGGGGATGACTTGACACGAAATGTTGGTACGGCAGATCGCGGTGGAATGCGGCCTGATTGTAATGCTGCGCGTTTGGTGGGTTGATGATGCCATTTTGCTGGTTGAGCGTCACATAGTCGCCCATTAAGCGGCGACTGATGGCAAGGACCGTTGGGTTGAGGGCGAGATCGAGAAATATGCGGTCGATCGCCAAGGGCGCGCGGATGGTATTGTGCTCGTCGATGGCCGCGAGCGCTTCCGGACCGCCGTAGCGCGCATAGGTTTCCGCTAGCGAGCGATCGAACGCTGCCGAAAGGTTCAGCATTTGATCAGCCGCGTAATTACCGTCGACCACCGCGTAGCCGACGAGGCGGATCGCCTCGACGGCCTGGTCGACGACCGTGTCGCTCCGGGTCTGCGTGTGAACCCCATAACGGGGGACCGGCCGATCAACTAAATGAGCCCCTTCACTCGCCATCGCAGAACCACAACAGCCTCGAAATATTGCCGCCGCCGCTGCCGACATCGACAAAGGTTTCAGTCCTGGTTTCAGCGACGTCGCGCACCGCTTCACAGATGCAGTGCATTCCAGGCGGATCGGCTTTGACGATCTCCATTGCTTCGCACCATTGCATGGCCGCGGGAGAGGGCCGTTGGCGTAATAGAAGATCGCCATATTCTCCCAGCCATTCGATACAGCAATCCGGAAGACAAGGACCGTTGTCAATCCCGATACAATAGATTGGCTGCTGCGTTTCCGCCCAACGGGCAAAGTAAAATCGAGAGTCTTTGACTGGGTTTGCCAGCCACCTACCGCTGCACTGACCAAGATTGGTCCAACGGATCGCCGCCCTCCCAAACGGCGAGGCCAAATCCAGTCGCGCCGTAGGCGTTTCCATTGTAGGCGAGCCACAGCCTCTCCCGGTGCCAGAACAGCGCCGGGTAGCAGGTCATCTCGCTATCCCATCCTTGTGCCGATGGATGAAGTCCCATGGACGCGTCGATCCGCGTCCAGGCGAGACCATCCTTGCTCCAGGCGCACCCGATGCGGTAGCGCTCGCCGCGGCATGCGAAACACATGAGGAAGGTATTGCCGACCTTCGTCACGGTCGGGCGCGCGATCGCATACTCGTCCGCCGTCGCAAAGCCGATGACGGTTGCACCGTCCCGCTCCCAGCGCACGCCGTCGCGAGATCGCGCGACCTTGATCACGTGCGACATGTCGGCGATCGCAGCGCTCGCCGAGAGATGCGAGCCGTACCACATCCACCAATCCTGCGGTCCGCGCCGGAGCACCCAAGGGTAGGAAAGCGAATAGGGGTCTTCAGGCGATCGGTCGAGGATTGGGCCAGGAGAAAAACGCTCGAACCGGTCGAACTGCGTTCGCGCCTGGGCAAAGCCGATCGCATTGCGCCACCGCGCGCGCACGCCGAGATTCCAGCCCATGTAGTAGAGGCGGACGCCGTCATCCGTTTCCGTCAGACAGCCGATCGAGATGCCGCTGTCGTCAAACGAGCCGTCCGGGCCGGGCGTCAGCACAGGCTCGGTCGCTTCCCGCAGCACGCGTGGCGCGGCCGAAAGGTCAACGTCGATCCATGCCACGTGCGATCGCTGGTCCGCATCCCGGGTGCTGAAGAAAACACGGAAGACGTCGGGCGCGACTTGAACAGGGACGGGCAGCGCCGCGTGGCTGCGCGCCCACGGTTTGGTCCCGTCGGGCAGGAACACGAGGCCGAGGCGCGTCCAGGCCATTCGCTTCCGCCCTCAGAGACCGCGCAAGCGCGTGCTGGGAACCGGCGAACGTTCGGTTCCACGCGGCGCGATCACCGAGAAGTCCGGTTGATCCTCGAGAACCAGCGCGCCGGCGCCAAGCACGCATTTCTGCCCGATCGTCACGTGGTCACGCAACGTGACGTTCACGCCGATGAAGCTACCGCGGCCGATGCGGACGCCGCCGGATACGACCACATGCGACGCGATGAAGACGTCGTCCTCGATGAGCGAGTGATGTCCGATGTGATTTCCGCTCCACAGCGTCACGTTCGATCCGACCCTCGCAAACGGCTGGATTGTGTTGTCTTCAAGGATGAAGCAGTTCTCATGCAATTCGAAGCCTCGAAACACGGTCGCGCGGCTGCTGAGGTAGGATGCGAAGCGGTAGCCCATTTCCCTGGCCGCGCCGACTTTTGCCGCCCTCAGCGCGTTGATCTTCGCGTAGCTCACCGCAACGAAAAATCCGAACCGGTCAGGCGGAAACGTTTCCGACACCGATTCGAAGGGCACGACTGGCCGACCGAGGAAATGGTCCTCGCGCAGATGAGCACCGTCGACTGTGAACGCGGCAACGCGGTGCTCGCTGTCGGAGGTGAAATAGAACTCCGCCAGTTCGGCAATCTGCCCGGTACCGAAGACAACGAGGTCGCTCATGTGGAACGCTTGCCCGACGGATGGCCGCCATCGTCCCTCAAAGGGATCGGCCCGTGCCAAACTCGACCGGAAGGTATCAGGATTCGGCCGGCCACGGAGAGAAATGGTCGCTTTTGCCCGACGGCACGTCCGCGTGTGCAGCGCCTTGCGCCAGGGCGCGCTTGCGTACGTCATAGACGGTCAACGCGAAAAGGTTGCCCCTCTCGCCGGCCCTGGATATCGTCCTCCTGGGTCGATGCCGCGGATACCGACGCTTCGAGGGGCTGATCATGTCCTTTGGCCCGCAGCGCAACGCCGTGCAACTCTGGTTAAATCAACCGTATCGCGGATGAAATTTTTGAACTTTGGGGTGTCGGCGGAGTGCTCAGCGCGCGCGAGTTTCCGTCTCTGGAGGGCGATCCTTATCCTTTCGCTGTTGAATGGCGCTGCGCTGGTTGCATTTCTGGCGGCTCCGAAACTCGAGGCTTCGATCAATATTCAGGCGATCACTCCCGATCAGGGCGTTGCCTACATAGCCCCCGTCGAGATCCATCCGCGCTTTCCTTACGTGGTGCTGAACGACGCCGTGGGTGCGGCTCCATCTTCGCTGGAGCTGTTTGAGGACGGTCGGCCGCTCGGTCCCGCCCATGCGCCGCACGATGCCATCCGCAGCAGCGGCGCGGGGCGCTATTCGCATTGGGGAACCTCGATATGGTTTTCCGCTTCCGATTCGAGCGATCCACGCACCAATGGGCGCACGTACCGCGTTTCGAGTTCGCGCGACCGTCGATCGGATCGCGCTCGCTCCTCTCTGGCTGATCGATCTCGTTGCGATCGTGCTGCTGCGCCGCCGGTTATGGGCATTGGCGAAGAGTCGGGGAGCCGCGATTTTCAAGATCACGATCGCGCTTGCCGTCGGGGCCGCGGCATTGGCGGCGAGCGGCGCATTCGGCCGCATCAATGAAGCCGCTGGCTCGGTCAAGGACGGCGCGCTCGTCGTCGACGTCGCCCGGCAAGCATTCTTCGGGTTTGTTCTGGCGATAGCGCAATGGGCGATGGGGGCCGGCGTGGCAACGGCCTGCCTCGGCCGGAATCGAAGCACGCTGACGAACGTGTTGCTCCTTGGATTTCCGCTCAGTCTGCCATTGCTCGCGGTTCTGGTCGCAATCGCGCTGCTGGCGCCGTATGGACACGCGCTGGCGGCCACCGGTTGGCTGCTCTGCCTCAGTCCATTGCTCAAATGGAGCCCGCCGCGCCGAGAGCTTGCGCGGCTTGCCGCGGTCTTGCTTGCAGTCTTTCCATTCGCGGTGGGCTTCGGATGCTGGATGGGCTTGCTCTGGCACGGTCCCACCGCAACGCTCGCCGGCTCTCCTTCAGGCGATGTCGTGATGTATTCAACCAGCATCGTGTCGCTTGCGACCCACCCGTTTCCCCATCTCAATCTCGGTTACGAGCGCGAAATTGCCGGCTACTATTTCAACGCGCTCTTTCCTGCGCTTGGGGCGGCGCTCATCGACACATTCAATTTCGATCCTTTTCTTTTCATCATATCGAGCGGAGCGTGCTTTCATGTCGTGAGCTTGGCGTTGTCGCTCTACCTGTTTGCCAATGCGCGGCGACAACCAGGGCAGACCACGCTCTCCTATCTCATATTGGCTTTGTCGGTCATCGTCGCTATCCGATATCCCTATTGGGTGGTCGAGAGTATTCCGGTCATTCACATTCTGCCCGTCACGATCGCGGTGCTGTATTGGATCAGCGAAGGAAGGACGGAATCCTGGGCCCGACCTGTTGCGGCCGCCATCGCCTTCGTCGGACCGGCGCTGAGCAAGGTGGTCAGCATGTCCGTTCTTTTTCCCCTGGCGGTCGCCTGGATCGTCCCAGTATATTCGCGGGTGTCGCGCGCCATGCGCGGCGCGATGCTGGCGATTGCCATCCTTGGCATTCTCTTCGCGGTTGCGCTGCTGGTTCGCCTGGGGCCCACGATGCTGAAACTCGGTGGTCTGGGTCCGGCAAGCTATGACCTGCTGTGGCACTACGGGACGCCGCTCAGCGCCGCTTATCCGTCAGTGATGCGGGACGTTGCTGCGGTGATTTTGGCCGCAATAGCGTTCTTGTTCGTCCCTTGGCCGTTGGCAAGCGCGATCGCCTTTGGTTATTTCCTTTTTCTGGCTTGCCCCTACCTCTTCAATATCGACTTTGCATGCTCGACGCTGCTGGTCGGGCTGATCGCGTTCGAGAATCCGCAGTTGCTGAAGAAGTTTGCAATTCCCACTGTCGTCGGTCTCCTGCTGGCGCTCCCTGTCGTGCTGTTGAGGGACCCCGCGGGGCTCGCTTCGGGATTGGCCTGGGTTCTTTTCATTGGCGGGGCGTGTTGGATCGCACTGGCCCAAGCAGCGCGTGGGTGGGAGCTGCAGGATCGTCGGTTCCGCGTCTGGTCGGATGAACTAGGGCTTGCCAGTATCGGCATGATCGTTGTGGTGAGTCTCGGCCTGATTGGGGTGGCTCGCGGACACATCGTCCTGGATTCCGGTTGGCGCCAAGGCGCACCGGAACTGACGCCGCAGGTGCGGGACATCTGGCTCGCCGTTCGCTCGCTTACACCGACCGACGCGCTCATATTCACGGATCAGACCGGTCGGGAGCCAACCCTTCTGGGTGGTTGGAACACTTACGCCATCACCGGGGGGCGGCAAATCTTCGTGTCCGATCTCTATCAGACGGCGTCGCTTCGAATGGATCCCGAGAAAGCCATTCATCTTCTGAATGAGAACGAAGCGGTGTTATCGGGAGCGATTCGGCCCGATCAACTCCAGTTGCGGGACAAATACGGATCCTTCTTTGCCGTCGTCTCTCGCAGCCGCATCGTTCCCGCGCCGTGGGTCAAGGTGTACGAGAATGACAAATATGCGTTGTTTCGCCTGTGAACCGGCGGGTTTTCGGTTGGCGCGGGCCGTTTGGTGTGAACCGGGCGCTTCGATATGATGAAAGGCCTGATGTGGTTGTGAGCGCTGTCATCGGAATCCTGCGATCGACCGAATTCCTGCGGCGGGCGAAGGAGGTCGGGCCTGAATTCGTCAACAGCCGGTTCCGGATTGAACGTCTCGGTAGGGACGCAATAGGTCTCTACCGGGAGCTTGGTGCGACGTCGTTCGTATATTCGGTCCGAGATGGCTCGGGCGACTAGGGGTATTGGTATGCGAGATCATGCGCGGCTGCTGCCGCTGAGTAATTTCAAGCATGACTCCGGGCATGGCTGGATTGCCGAACTGAGCGCTGACATTCCAGACGGCGACGGGCCGGACAACAACTTCGTGTCATTGCTGCGGCTGTTCGAGGATGGTTCCGAAATCGGTCCGGGTCACGCTTTGCACGCCGACATTCGAACGCATGGAGGTGGGTTGTTCTCTCATTGGAATAGTAATCTTTATTTTTCAACTTCGGATAATTCAAGTCCATTGGACAACCAGCGGCAATACACGATGCTGCTGGCAAAGCCCACCAGCGATGCCCGAAGCTCCGTCCTGCAGGCAGCCGACGATATTGATCCCGCAACGCTCAGCTCCGAACAACGGTATGTGTGGGGCGAGCGATTGTTCAATCTTTTTGTTCATGATGCCAAGCTGTCTGAGCATGGCAGGTCGTTTTTTTTCGATCGAGAATTCATTGAGGACTACGAGCGCTTTGATCGCGAAAATTATCGAAGCTTTGATCGCAAATTTGCCCTGAAGGAATTGCTGAATTTCGCCATGCTGCAGAAGGGCAATGTGGCAGAATGCGGGGTGTTTCGCGGTGCGAGCGCCTATTTTCTCGCGCAGGCGATAATCCGCGAAGGCGCGGACCGAACGCTTCATCTGTTCAATTCATTTGAGGGTTTGTCGGAACCGCAAGCCTTGGATGGCACGCATTGGACCAAAGGTGATCTGTCCTGCGGCCGAAGTGACGTAGAAGCAGAATTGGCCCCGGTATCGAGCGTTATCCAAATTCATCCGGGCTGGATTCCCAGCAAATTCGGTGAAGTCGGGAATGAACAGTTCTGCTTTGTCCACGTTGACGTCGACCTCTACCAGCCGACGCGGGATGCAATTGAATTCTTCTATTTCCGCCTCGTTCCCGGGGGAGTTCTGGTTTGTGACGATTATGGCTTCGAAACCTGCCCGGGTGCGCGACGGGCGATGGATGAATTTTTCAACAAATGCTCTGAGCCGATCATTCACCTCCCGACAGGTCAAGGAGTGGTCATAAAATCCTTTCATCGGCTGCTAGACTTCGGCAGCGATCGTGGATCGACGTATCGAGATGCTCAGCAAAGGAAAGTCACCAAGCTGTATGACCCGGCGTTTATCGGGTCGCTGGCCAAGAGCCGCGAAGATGGCGTGCAAAGCGCCCTCGTCCACAAGGCGAAGCATATTTCGATGCTGCATTACGAGACTCTGCAGTTATTGTGGAATCTCGCGGCTGCAGCGCCGGGCGCTATCGTTGAAATCGGCGGCTATGTCGGCGGGGCTACGGTGGTATTGGCGAGCGCCGCCAAACAGATGGAAAGGCGTATCATTACCATCGAAAAAGGTGGCAGCTATCCTGAGCATCCTTTCATCCCCTCGCAGAACATCCTTGCCGATCTTCATCAGAACCTCGCCGATTACGGCGTCGCAGCTATCGTTACTGTGATCGAAGGAGAAGCCGGCTACCAGACCACCGTGGAACAAGTTCGGCGATCGCTTGATGGGGAAGAGATCGGCCTGTTCGTCGTGGACGCCGATGGGCGCATCGACAGGGATTTCGAGGATTTTCGTCCGTTGCTTGCCGATGGTGCATTCATCGTGGTCGACGACTATGATAGCGAAGATGCCCCCGACAAATCGGCAATCATCAAGCCGTTCATCGATCGCGGTATTCGTGAAGGGTTTTTGCACGATCTCGGCGTTCATTTGTGGAGCACCTGGGTGGGGCAATACGTTGCCTCGCACCCGGGAAGACCTGGTTCGCGCTGACGGTTTGTGCCTAGAGCGGGGACATGCAGCGGCTGATCCGGACTGCAGAAGGGGAACTGGACCCACTGCCAATGAGTGACGTGCGTAGGACTGTGGTGTATAAGCGAAAACAGGAGGGCGATCCTTACTCGATTCGGTCCTCACGCAGGCCCCACGGGGGTACGCGCGACCTTGACGGAGAGTTCGTCAGACCGAAGATGATGCCAAGGGGGAGGGGAGAACTCCGATCGAAGAGTCGAGATCTGGAAGACGCGCGCGTTCAGATTCTGAGGTGGGATCGCAGGTTGCAGCCCAAGACTGCGGATCACTCAAGGGGAACGCGCCAAACAGTCGCTTCGAGATCGTTGCGACCGGCCCTGCTCTTGCCCTCAACAGCGTGATCGCTGCAAAAGTTGGTTCGTGGGTAGTGATTTCAAAGCTGCCCCCGCCGCCTACGACCGTACCGCCGCGAGCGGAAAATGAAGTATTGAGTGAGAGGAAGTAATGAGCGTGATACCCAGATTGCTCAAGATAAAGGAACGGCGCGGTTAATGTGTGGAATTGCTGGGCTTTACCGACCCCAACACTCAAATGCGCGTTACGGCGATATGGCCGACACGGTGCGATCCATGATTCGTACCATGGTGCATCGTGGACCTGATGCGGAAGGTGTTTGGAGTGATCAGGAGGGGCGATGCACTCTCGGCCACCGGCGTCTGAGCATTATTGATACCTCGGATGCCGGCCTCCAGCCGATGTCAGGAAGCGGCGGCCGGTGGGTCATCACCTTCAATGGCGAGATTTACAATTTCCTAGAGATCCGTCCCCAATTGGAAGCGGCAGGAGTGCAACTCCGTGGACGTACCGACACAGAGGTGCTGATTGAGGCGATTGCGCTGTGGGGACCCGCGGCCCTTTCCCGGCTCGACGGCCAGTTCGCCTTTGCGGCTTTCGATACGCTAACCGGCGAACTCTTGCTGGCTCGCGATCCGTTCGGCGAGAAGCCGCTTTATTATACCGAACTAGCGGACGGTACGTTCGCATTTGCTTCCGAACTCCAGGCGCTCGAACGTCTTCCCGGCTTCGATTTCGGCGTCGACGTCAACGCCATGGCCGAGGTGCTTTCGTTTCAGTACATCGGGGCGCCGCGTTCGATCTATCAGTCCGTGCGAAAGCTGCGACCTGGCCATTGGTTGTCGGTTGCGCCAAGCGGACGACCTCAGATCAACCGGTACTTCGAATTTCGGCCGGGACTGTCCGGATACACCGATCGCCCGATGCCCGATCTCGTGGACGAATTGGAGGACATCCTAGTCCGCAGTATTGGCCGACGAATGATTGCAGATGTGCCGCTCGGAGCGTTCCTGTCGGGCGGCGTCGACTCATCGACCGTGTGCGCGCTGATCCGACGGAAGCTCAACCGCCCTTTGATGACCTTTTCGATCGGATTTGAAGATGCGCCCGAAAGCGAACACACCGTCGCGCGCGCCTTCGCCAATCACCTCGGGACCATTCATCACGATGAGATCCTCTCGCCCAACGCATCGGAGTTCCTCCAGGGGATCGGCAGCGTTCTCGACGAGCCCAACGCGGACAGCTCTTGCCTTCCCACTTATCTACTGTCGCGATTTGCCCGTCAGCATGTAACGGTCGCCATGTCAGGTGACGGCGGCGACGAGATGTTCGCCGGCTATGGACGCTACCTGAACACGATGGAAGAGTATGCCGCGCAACAAGCCGGCACGCTGCCGAACTGGAAGCCGGGCTTGACATATTTCGGCTCGCGCATCCTGGTTGCGCAGGAACCGCACATTCAACGGCTGTTTGGTTTCGTCCCGACCTTGTTCGCGGACCACGTCAATCTATTGCGGTTGGAACTCGATCAGGCGCAAGGCCGATTGCTGGGCGAAATGCGGCGTACCGACGTCGACAATTACTTGCCGGGTGCGGTTCTACCGAAGGTGGACCGCATGAGCATGCGTCATTCGCTGGAAGTTCGTACGCCCTTCTTGAATGTCGAACTGGCCCGCTTTGCCGAACGATTGCCGGACAAAATCCTGATCCAGGGTTCGCAAGGAAAGGTGCTGCTGCGGGAATTAGCGTATCGCTACCTTCCCCGCGAACTGATCAATTTGCCCAAACAGGGCTTCGGGTTGCCAATGTCCGACTGGGCGCGATCCGCCATTCTCGATGTCACTGGCAAGATGGTCGAGGGCGACGATAGCCGTCTGCGGGCTGCCTTCGGAGCGGAAGGTATTGCCCAGTTCATGGAGCATCAGCGGACGCCGGGCCAGTTCTCCGCCTACCAGACCTGGGCCGTGGCGATGCTGGAATCCTGGCTGCGACATCATCCAGCCAAGGTGCCGGACTTTGCAGCTCAGAACTCGCCTCGCTCGGCAACCGCGACTCCCGATCGTGAGGACAAAGTACCGGATAAGATACCGGATAAAGTCGAACCCAAAGCGATCAACGTATTCCCGATCGACGAGTCTGTATACGTCGCCGCTCGCGCCCATGGGGATGTCTTGGTCAACCCGGCTGATGGACCGTCATTCAATTTCATTCCGGGCGCGGTGATTGATCGGATCATCGAGCTGCGCGGGACGGCGGTTGAGCCCAGGGCGTCGCGGGCTGAACCATTCACGATTTCAGGCTGGGGACAGCCTTTGGACGATGTCCCGGCGTCCCGCTCGCCGATGCAACGGGGTGCGATCGTATTCTTTCTTGACGACGATGCTGCGCTCCATTTTGATTATTTCGAATATCAGAAGATGATGGTGCTGGGGGTTGAGCATGTCGTTTTGCGCAATCCCTATCGGAATGGCGAGCTGATCGAACTGCAACTGCGCCATTTCAATCTATTCCAGAAAATTCACGCGTTGATCAGGTTATTCTCGAAACGGATTGCGATGATCGGGAATCGAAGGCTGCTTCGGATACTGGGCAGTAAGAGGTTTGCAAAAACAGAATACGGATACCACCAGAGCGAAATCATCATTGGCATCGATCCTATCCCTGATGAAGAACTGTCGTCGACCTTCATGGTTTTTGAAGGCATGAGACAACTGCCGCCGCTCCAGGCAGCTCATGTTGACATCGGGACCAAGGGTGGCGGCCGCTATTCGGTGTACAATGGGGTGCTGGTCTTTTCTCCAACGGAGTCGCGGAACCTGTATCGCAAGCCGTATTGGATCGTGCGCAAGACCGATACGATCACGCCCTATCTTCCGATCGAGCCGCGTCAAAACCCAGAAAGGCTGGAAACCGCTGATCCCGACGCGGAATTGAGCGCCATATTCACCGAGATGCCCGATCGACCCTTCACTCTGAATCCCGGGGATTCGGTGGTCGTGTGCACTCATAGCCTGGTTCCTGGCGGAGCTGAACGACAGTGGGTCTATTTGGCTCAAGCCTTGGCCGATGCCGGATACCGGGTCACGTTCGTAACCTACGAGTCCCTGAACGGGGAGGGCTCGCACTATCTTTCATTGCTCGATAGGCCGAATATTTCCCTCCTGGACGCATCGCAATCATCTGTTGACCAGATCCATAACTTCCCAACGACGCGTGAAGCCCTTGCGATGTTGAATTCGATGCGAGGTGCTGAAAAATTGCGCTTGCTTAATCTGACGAGTGCCTTTTGCAGGGCGGCGCCGAAGGTGGTCTTCGCTCAATTGGATCATCCGAACATATTGGCAGGATTTGCGTCTCATCTGGCAAATGTTCCCCGCGTCGTCCTGTCATTCCGAAATTATAATCCAACTCATTTTCCGTACCTTGCGAACGACTGGCACCTACCGAGCTATAGATTGTTAAGCAGGTCGCCGCGCGTTCGGTTCAGCGGAAACCATCGCGATGCAAATGCGGATTATGCAAATTGGATCGGAATGCCGCTCGAAAGAGTTAGATATATTCCAAACGCCATCGATGACGAAATGTTTCCGGTGCCGAACCCCCAACAAGTTGAGGCGTTACGGGCGGCGCTCGGAATCAGCGAGAACATGTCGGTTGTTTTGGGTGTGTTTAGATTGGCAGACGAAAAGGACCCGCTCGCTTTCATCGACGTGTGTGCGGGATTGGCCGCTGAAATCAAAGATTTTCGCGCGCTCCTGGTCGGTGTGGGGCCGCTGCAAGGGCGCGTAGCGGAGCGCATCGAACAGCTTGGACTGCGTCACGAGGTGCAACTCCTTGGCCGCAGGTCGGACGTCAATGCACTGATGTCTTTGGCATCCTTGCTGCTCCTGACGTCAAAGAAGGAGGGAATGCCGAACGTCGTCATGGAAGCGCAGCTTATGGGAAGGCCGGTGGTGGCAACCAAATCGGGGGGGACGCCCGACATTGTGATTGACGGTCAAACTGGCATTCTTTGTGAAGTTGGTGACGTGAAGGCGCTCACGGCGGCATGTCTGACTGTCCTTCGTGACCCGGTTCGCGCTCAGCGAATGGGGCAGCGCGCGCGATCCCGCGTACAAGGGCAGTTTGAGAAGAAGACGCTTGTTCAAAGATATCTCAGCCTGGCGCGGGCCGAAACCACCGTGCCTCAGCAGGATGATTCAGCCGGATCCTCGGTCAGCCTTCTGTTGAAGCAAGGGCTCGGAGGGTGTGCCGGTTTGTAGCTTTGTGCACTGTTGTGGCTGGCGGGCCGTTTCATAGGACATCAACAACCAGGCGCGAAACGATCGTGCGGTTGTCTCATGAGCGCTGCTGCGTACGATCCCGTGTCGTATTGGCGTGGCGGAGCGTCTGCACCTCCTGGTAAATTTCGCCGCGACGCTGGCTGACGGTCCCATCGCAGTATCGTTTCATGTCGCGGTATCCGTTGGCGTGGGAGTTCGGGCCACGACTATTCGGTAGCTGCGCCCATTAGTATTCGGATCCGTGTTGTCGCTCGCCGAAAAGTAAAGTGAATTTTCCCAATGCGAATATCGCCCCTCACCGCGCTGGCCGATTTCCTCATGCAGCGAATGTGGCAATGGGAGCGAACACCGGTCCTCAAAAAGGAGCAGCGGCGAACGTCGGCTGTCGCCCGCTCCGTCGGCGACCTCGGTCCACTGAAGGAGATCCGATCTCCATAACCTGCCGCGGTCATGAGCATAGGGCGGCGACAGGAGCTCGGTTGTGCCCACGATCACGTGAAATGCGGACTGCAGAACCGATTCTGCATCCTCAGAAGCTGCCGCGATGACGATTTTTCCCCGTTCATCGGCTGAAACGACGTCAATGAACATGTCATCCCGAATGAGGATCAGTGCCGCATCCTCGACCGGCAAAAGCATATCGACGCGCGCAGTCCACCCATTCAGTTGGCGCTCGGGGTTCGACAATCGAAATCCATGCTGCGCCACGACCGAAAATGCGGGCGCGATGGGTTGTGCGGCGACCAGCAAGCGGTATCGGCGGCCGTTGATGTTTGGATTGGTTCCATCTGCTGTCGAGAAATACATCGACGTGCCCCAATGGGAAAATCGGCCCGCGCCGAATTGGGCGATATCATCATGGACTGCATGAGGTTGGGGCAGTTGCCGAAGGTCTTCGAAAACAAATACGGGCGAGCGCCGATTGTCGCTCTCGTTGTCCGCCAGGTCGGCGAACTCGGGAACGGTTTTCTCCCAAATCTTCGCTCGAAACGCGGCGAAAGGCGGTTCGAGCCTGTACTCTTTTCCGGCGATAATATGGAGGACGGCGGCCTCGACAGCGTCGCGAGTTCTCATGAGCGGGTGCGACGATCACGCGCCCTGAAGTATCGATCTGGGCCTTTCCAACCAGTTCATCGCCGCGAATGAGATAGAACTCAGAGCTTCCGTACTTCGGTGGCTTCTCGAGGACCAAACCTGTCCAACCGTCTTCGCCCAGCTCGAACGGCGGTCTCACACGGCGGCCGAAGCGGCGGGCCATCGAATTGCCGCCGGGCAGCGCGGTCTCGATCAGCGAGCCGCTCGGCGCTTCTCTCGAAAATACAAATTCGTTGCATCCGTATCCCGAACTGCAATCGAATAGCTTGGTCAAACGAAACCCGTCGCGAGCGTAGACATCGACGATCTGTTCGATCGTGGCGCGTTCATAGGGGTAGCCGCCAATCCAATCGATCCAATCATGCCATCGGCTCATCCCGCGCATGGTCAGATAGGGGTAGTCAGTCCACACGCGCAACCAGTCACCCAGTCGGCCTTGGCGCCCTTGCTTGATGATCTGCGTGAGTTCGTGACGGCCAATGATGCGCAGGGCGAAGAGCGTGGCGATGGGGCGGGGCAGGGCGTTGTACCTGCGTTTGATATCGGCCCATTGGTCGGTAATCTCTCCCTGGTCGTTGTAGATCGCTATGAACAGGCGACCGCCAAGCGGCACCAGGGGCTTGACGTTCTCCAGCGCTTGCCACATCGCGCCGGTATGGTGAAGAACGCCCCACGAGTATACGACATCGAACGTCCCGAGCTTTGCGAGGAAGTCCTTATCGAGGGCTGAACCTTCTTCCACCGTCCAATTTGGATCGTCTGGAAAATATCGCCTGCGCAGTTCGCGGGTGCAGGCGACCGATTGCGGGTCGTAGTCAAAGGAATGCACGCGCGCGCCAAGACGACGCGCCGCGAGACTGAACAGTCCGCTGCCGCTGCCTACGTCGAGGAAGCTCTTGCCGTCGAGCCTGTCCAACTGGAGATAGTCTCGCAGCGACTGCTCTGCGAGCTTGATGCGGACAACCGTCAGCTTAGATAGAAATCGAGCCCAATTCTTGCCGAATTGAAAACGCTCCCCCTCGTCTAGCTCCTGTTGGTGTGCGCCTTTGAGCGCCATGCCTTCCTCAGGTTCCTTGTTGGAAATGGGCACTCTGTTTCGAGCCAGACCGAAAAAGTACGGGCCCTATGGGGCATAATGTTGCCGGAAATGCAAGCCGGTTTGATATCCGTTGTGCCTTGGGGAACGGACGCACAAACCGCGCAGATGCCGACGTATCGCGGCTTCCCGGGCACGGCCACTCAGTCGTGTGTGCCTAGCCCAGTCGTCCGATACCAGGCGTTGTTGTAGTAACGATTATTTGTCGGCCGTCTCTGCGTCCTCATTTGGCGCCCTCCAACGTGTCGGTGATCAAGCTGATCCATTCGGCAAGAAATCGATCGTGGTTGAAAAGGTCCATGGCGGTCGAGCGCGCCATGCCGGAAGTCTTTTCAAATGCGTCATCGTTGCCGCAAATGAAGTTGCAGTAGTCTGCGAGCTCATCGACGGAGGCTGAATAAAGCCCGTTGACCCCATTTCTGATGAATTGTGAAACGTCGTGGTTGTCGAGGCTGACCGGAATGGTGCCGCAAAGCATGGCCTCGGTACGAGATCGGGGCATCGGTGAACGCAATGTGGTGTTGAGATAGATTTTGTGGCGCCCCACATGCTCCAGCCAGTTCTGGAACTTGAAGTCAGGAAATCTTGCATCGCTCGTCGGCACCGGCACATGCGAGCGATGAGTGTGAGACGACATTTTGATGCGGGGGGCGAGTTGTTGGAGCACTGCGCGGAGTTCATGCGTTCCGCGATAGTGCGGCCGACGCGGATCTACGCCATGCGAGACGATATCCAGGTCATGGCGCCCGGCCCGGAATTCCTGCGGATCGTAGCCATGCCAAATGACGCGCATGCGATCAAATTTCCACTCATCCGCGGCCTGATGTGAATTCACGACCACGGGAACCTGTGCCAGGTTCCGGCGAAGCCGAACGACGTCAGCGTCGTATATCTCGAATTTATCGATCGGCTCGGCGGTGGCGCCATATTGTCCGACAAACGGAACTGTGCCGTGGCAGACGGCTATCCTTGGAATCTTTACGTTGTCGAGGAACCACTCGAAGGTGGCGCCCCACCTGGGATCGAGAACGCCGTTGCTCAGATCGGTGCACAGTACGTTTTCATCGAAGTGAATGATGGCGAGATCAAAATGAGAAGTGGAAACATCTTCCGCATTTATGAAGCGCACGTTCGGGCGCAATGGCCGCTGATCGAAGCTCCACTGATTGGTAAAGCCCGTACCCGTACCCGTCACCAGCGTAAAATCGAATGGCAGCTTATAGATTTCATACTGATGAGGAACATGCCAGCGATGAGTTCAGAATGCGCAGGCGCGGCTTCTGCCTTCGAAAATAAGGCAAGACCGGAACGAATCCGGTATTGATCTGCCCAAGTTCGGTTTCCAGTGCCGCGAGGTCGGGCGACTTTGCGCCAACTGATTTTCCCCAGGCGACGATTGCTTCGGCGGTCAGGCACCACCATCGGCGTGCCGCCAACCTTATCACTTCGTGCTTGCTGGCCAACCGGCAAAAGTTCCTGGCCGAACCGCGCACCAGCACGTTCTCGGATTGGGAAGTTCCGTGCGATATGTGAATTGAGAAGGCGTCCTCGGTGTAGGATACGAGCCCGCCGGTCGCGTAAATTCGCGCGCCGATTTCGACGTCCTCCCAGCCGTAGCCGGTGTCGGGCTTTCCCGAATAACTCAGCGCGGGGTCGAACATTCCGTGGGCATCGAACCAGGATTTCTTGATTGATAGGTTCCTGGTGACGGTGTTGACGAACCCAGCCGGATTGACGCTGTCCTGCAAATTGGCAAGGGGCACGACCTTGGATCGGTCGTACTCAAGCTGAAGAAGCAAGCGATCGCCGCGTTCACCGTTCGTCTCGATGTTATAAGGTCCGACGATCGCATCCGCCGCGGAAATCAGATGCTGGGAAACATGGGCGCGAATGAAATCTCCATTCATCAGGCAGTCAACGTCAATCAAGACGTAAGCGTCAGCATTGCAGGATGAGATGCCGGCATTGCGCGAAAGGCAATTTCCCAGATTTTCCCGGTTTTGGACGGTGTGAACGGCGATGTGGGATGGCTTTGAAGCAGACAGCCTTGCGATGGCTGCTTCCATACCCGCAAAAGTGTCGGGTTCCGAGCGATCGTTCACCAGCACCACGGTCACCGGCCCCGGGTAGTTCTGCCGGTAGACGGCCGCCAAGAACATCTCAAGCGTATCGAGCTTCCGGTAGACGATAGAAACGATGGCCACATGAGGCAGCCCGCCTCCGCACGTCTGCACGGTATCGTTCGCCGGTAGTTCCGAGGGCCGCAAAACAAGCGTGGGCGCGCCGCCGTCTTTATCGCCGCCAATTGATCCGCTGCACTCCCTCAATCGTGATTCTTCCTGGATACCCGGCGTTTGGTCCATGTGCGGGCATTGCGGCGAAAGATGAACAGCCTTTGAAAAAAAAGCCAACGCCTCGTCCGCCTGTCTGGAGTTTCCTCCACCGCCACCGGGTCGTTTCTGATCATCGATGGAGAGCAATGTCAGCGTCGTTCCGTTGAGGCTCAATATTCTCAATAGATCCAAAGTGCTCATGCCCAATGCGGTGCTTCCGCAAAGGTTGCCGTCGACAATCACATCCCTTGACCGCGCGAGCTGTTCAAGCGCCGCGGCGTCTTGCCGGCTGGAGTTTAGAACATGAATTTCCGAGTCGGGATAGCAAAGGTCGCCGGCTCGCTTGAAAGCTGCGTGCAGAGAGTTGGCGGCGGCTCGGGAAGCATCAATGAGAAACGACACGCTTTGCCGTTCGCCATACATCATCTTCCATTGCCGAGGTAGTGCCGTTGCGACGTCTACGCTGGTCTTGGCGGCAGGGCGTCGCATGAATGTGGTCGGATCGAATTGCGTTGCTTCCAGCGTCATCCCGGTTGCTTGATGGGCTGCGACGCTCAGGAAATAACGGCGGCCGGCCTCGAAAACTCCGCCTGGCACATTCCAAATCAACTGGCCGCTCTCGGCATGATGACAAGCCAGTCCTTCGACGACCTTCAGTCCAAGCGGAGACTTCGAGCAGGATATCTCAATCGGATGGTCGTTGTTTGTCGTCGCCCGCACGCCGAGCGCGATGGACTTGATACACGAACCGGGGGCAACAAACGGTATCACAAACCGTGTCGCAAATTGTTCATCGATGTCGCACCCAAAGGTGAGCCTGTCGGTTTGCTTTCGGCCGAAGTCGAACATCTGCCGAAAGGCCCCGTCCAGGATCTCGATTGCGACAATGCGCGGCGAAATCCAAATCGGCAGTTCGCTGACTGGAGTGGTATCTTCAAGTTGCAAGAAATTCGGCGTTGGCTTTGGTGGAACTACGTGAGAGGCCCCCCGCATGAGCCGCAGCCGCTCGGCCACCGCTCGTCGAAGGCGCGCAGGCAGGAGCGGCTTGACCAGATAAGCAATTTGCCGTCCGCCGTTATTGTAAACGCGCGAAAAGCCGCGACTTGCCAATATGGAACCAACTATGTTCGATAGGGCATCCAAGGCTTCAGACCTTCATTTCCAAAATGTAGCGCGTTTCAGTATAGACGCACAGCAGCGGCGACGTGGCAACTTTGCTGACCGCGCGAAGGAAGCAAAGCGCCAGAGGTCACGACGCGCGCGAGGCGTGGTTACCACGGCCTCGCCCGGCGACGAAATCAGCGTAGGCCGTCACAAGCCCCTCGCGGAGCGGCGTCCTGGCCGTCCAGCCCATTGCCGCGAGCCGGGAGACGTCGAGCAGCTTGCGCGGGGTGCCGTCGGGTCGGCTGGTGTCGAAGACCAGGCTGCCGTTGTAGCCGACGACGGAAGCGACCAGCCGCGCAAAATCCGCGATCGTCGTATCCTCGCCGATGCCCACGTTGATATGCGGCTCCGCCGAGTAATGCTCGAGGACGAAGATGCAGGCATCGGCAAGATCGTCGACGAACAGGAATTCGCGCCGCGGCGTTCCTGTTCCCCATATGGTCACGTTCGGCGCTGCCATGACCTTCGCTTCATGGAAACGCCGGATCAGCGCCGCCACGACATGGCTGTTCTCCGGGTGATAGTTGTCGCCCGGCCCATAGAGATTCGTCGGCATTGCTGAGATGAAGTCGGCGCCATATTGGCGGCGATAAGCCTGGCAGAGCTTGATGCCGGCGATCTTTGCGACAGCATACCATTGGTTCGTCGGTTCGAGCGGGCCGGCAAGCAGTTCGTCTTCGGTCATCGGCTGGTGCGCCAGCTTTGGATAGATGCACGAGGAGCCGAGGTACAGGAGCTTCTTCACGCCGGCTTTATGACTGCCGTGGATCAGGTTGAGCGAGATCGCGAGATTCTCGTGAATGAATTCGGCTGGATAGGTGCTGTTCGCATGAATGCCGCCGACCTTTGCCGCCGCAACGATCACGACGTCCGGCTTGGTCGCCGCCAGAAACCGGTCGGCAGCGGCACCGTCGAGCAGATCAAGCTGCGCGCGATCGGCCGTAATCAACTCGCAATCGACGCTGCCAAGGCCGCGGACCAGCGCCGATCCAACCATGCCGCGGTGACCCGCCACGAAGACGCGCCGTCCGGTAAGCTCAAAAATTCTATCCGACATGGCCAACGGTCCCGCGCCCGCTCACTCGTGGCGATTGCGCCGGTCCTGTTCCAGGCGCACGGCCGTCAGGTCGGCGTCTACCATTTCCCGCACCAGCGCATCGAAACTGGTGTTGTGCCGCCAGCCCAGTTTGGTGCGCGCCTTGCTGGCGTCCCCGATCAGGAGATCGACTTCGGTCGGGCGAAAATAGCGCCGATCGATCTCGACCAACACCCGTCCAGTTGCTCGTTCGACGCCCTTTTCATCGGTGCCTTGCCCGCGCCACTCGATTTGCCGGTCGACCTGCGCGAAGGCCTTTTCGACGAACTCCCGCACCGAGTGCGTCTCGCCTGTGGCCAGAACGAAATCGTCCGGCTCTTCCTGCTGGACGATCAGCCACATGCCTTCGACATAGTCACGCGCATGTCCCCAATCGCGCTTGGCATCGAGATTGCCGAGGAACAGGCGATCCTGCAGTCCGCGCTCGATCGCGGCGACCGCGCGCGTGATCTTGCGGGTGACGAAGGTCTCGCCGCGGATCGGGCTCTCGTGGTTGAAGAGGATGCCGTTGGAGGCATGCATCCCATAGGCTTCACGATAGTTCACCGTGATCCAATAGGCATAGAGCTTGGCGGCTGCATAGGGCGAACGCGGATAGAATGGCGTGGTCTCGGACTGCGGGATCTGTTGTACCTTGCCGTAGAGTTCCGACGTCGAAGCCTGGTAGAAGCGCGTCTCCTTCTCGCGGCCGAGGATACGGATCGCCTCGAGCAGGCGCAGGGTGCCGACACCGTCCGCATTGGCGGTGTACTCCGGGGTCTCGAAGGAAACCTGCACGTGAGACTGGGCGGCCAGATTGTAGATTTCGTTCGGCTGCGTCTCCTGCACGATGCGAATGAGATTGGTGGCATCGGTCGCATCGCCGTAATGCATGAAGAACGAGACGCCCTGCTCGTGCGGATCGTGGTACAGGTGATCGACGCGCCCGGTATTGAACGAGGAGGAACGGCGCTTGATGCCGTGCACGACATAGCCTTTGGCGAGCAGGAATTCGGCGAGATAGGCGCCGTCCTGGCCAGTGACGCCGGTGATCAACGCGCTCTTCTTGGCCGCCATTGTCCGCCGTTCAACGTGTGAATCCCTGCGCCGACCAGGTTCATACGAAAAGCCAGGGAGCGCCTGGCAGCCGGCTCGATTGCGCGCCCGCGCACGGTGGCCGCCGCGTCAGCGCCTCGGAAGAGCCCCCTGCGAAGCCGCTGGGTCCAACGGATAGACCACGAGGAATAGCCAATCAAGCCGCCTGTCCTGCGGGCATGAGCGGTCTGTGAATGCCGCCGCCGCCGCCGGGTATCTCAAATTTCACAGCGCCTTGATACGCAAGAAGGCGAACAGCACCATGCGCAGCAGCATGAAGCCATGCCTGAAACGGGAAATCTGCGTTTCTCCGTAGGTTCGACTGGCGTAACGAATTGGAATCTCCACCACTTTCAGGCTGAGCTTGGAGGCACCGAAGATGAGGTCGAAGTCGCCAAATGGATCGAAGTCGCCGAAATAGGCGCGACCCGCCTTGAGCCGCTGGTAGTCAGTGCGGCGCAGCACCTTGGTCCCGCACAGAGTATCGGTGAAGCGCTGCGACAGCAGCCAGGTGAAAACAAGCGAGAACAGCTTGTTGGCGACCAGGTTGAGAGCGCGCATTGCGTCGTCTTCCATCCGATAGACCAGCCGCGAGCCGTTCACAAATTCGCCTTTGCCGGTTTGGATCGCCAGCCAGAATTTGGTGAGTTGCTCGGGCGGCATCGTCAGGTCGGCGTCGAGGATCATGAAAACATCGCCGCGGCCGGCGTCGAAACCCTTGAAGACAGCGTCGGCCTTGCCTTTCCCCGTCTGCTGCATCGCCTTGATGTCGTATTGCGGATAGGCCGTGGCGACCCTTTGAATTTCCTCCCAGGTGCCGTCCTCCGAATGCCCCTCGACGAAGATGATCTCCAGATCATCAGTGAAGCGTGGAATGCGCTGGACCGCGGCCTCTATATTTCCTCTTTCGTTGCGAGCAGGAACCACCACCGTAGCCGAGCGGCTCTCGTCGTCGACCTGGCGCAACGAGCGGCAAACGGTGTAGTGCCGGAGGCAAAGATTTTGAATGAGCGGGGCGGGCGCGACGAACCGGTTCACCAGCCGGCCCAGCCCGAACATCCAGAACGGCAGCAGCAAGCGCTTTTCGCTCTTCACCGGTTCGAAATCGGCCAGGGTCGCGAGCGCGCGTATGTCGTCGGACGCCAGCACGTTCTGCGCAGGCTGCGGCATCCGCATGCGCACCTTCTCTGCGAGCTGCAGCGCCGGATTCCAAAGGTGTGAAAAGTAGGCGACGATCAAGCGGGTCCGTCGCGTGCACAATGCGTGCAGACGCTCAAGCAGCGCCTGGCAATCGTCGAGCATGCCGAGCGTATCGACGATCACGACATAATCGAAGGGGCCGGGCAATGATCGCAGAAAGCTCTCGTCCTCAATGTCGCCGACCAGAAACGTGAGGTCCGGGTGGGCCTTGCGCGCTTCCAGGATCATGCCATCGCTGAAATCGACGCCGACCCCGAAGGAAGGCTTTATCGCGGCGAGCAGATGACCGGTGCCGCATCCCAGTTCCAGCACGCGCGCGCCTTCGGGGATGAGGAATTTCAGGTAAAGAAGATCCTCGTTATGGAAGAATTTGGCGCGCGCCAGCCAGCCCGCCCGCTGCGGTGCAAGCTCGTCATGCAGGCGGCGAATGTCCTGCTTGCGCGACGACGTCGCGCCACCGGCTGGGCTAGCGGCCGCTGTCGACATGGATAGCTTCTAGAATCACTTGGCGCAGCGCCTGTGTGTACAGCACCCGGGCAGCGGTTCCAGGCAGGGACCACGTCGCTTCAGGCCGATCCACGATCGTCTACTCGCTTGGATGAACTGCATGTTCGCCAGACCGCATCGTGGAATATTGCCCGCCGACCCAAATTGCACGACGCTTATAGCGGAATCGCCCCAAGGTCCAAATCCCCTTGACAGGATTATCATGCCATCATACGGCCAACCTCCACAACTCGGCGGCCATTTCATTGTCGATTGGTCGTTCCGCGCGCAACCGGGCCTAAGCAGGATCTTGGCGCATGGTTTCCTGGCTGCTGCAAGCGGTTGCACTCGCGACATACCGAAATCCACTCGCTCATCGGCTGGCGCGGACGCGGGGCGGCTCCGCGCTGTTCGTCGCGAGCTATGATCTTTACAAGACTTTTTTGGAGGTGCCCGGCAATCAGCGTCTTGCTCGGCAGATACGTCCCACCGGCTGGGTCATCGACGTGGGCGCCAACATTGGTTTTTTCAGCGAACGCTTTGCGAGATGGGTGAGCAACGGCGGCCGGGTCATCGCGGTGGAGCCGGACGAACGGAATGTCGCGCTGCTGCAGCAGCGGCTTGCGCGGCGAAACCTTCACGTGGTCGACATTCACCAGGTGGCGGCAACGCGGCAGAGTGGTCCGGTCCATCTGCTGCGAAATCCGGACCATCCGGGCGACCACCGCCTTTCTGACGCCGGCGACGTGGTCCCCGGGGTCACGCTTGATGAACTGGTCGCGGGTGCAGGAAATCCGGTCGTCGACCTGATCAAGATCGACACCCAGGGCAGCGAAGGGCTCGTCCTCGATGGCGCCATCCACACGCTGCAGCGCTCGCACCCATCCTTGTTCATCGAGGTCGACGATTCGGCGTTGCGGCAGTTTGGATCAAGCGCAGCGGAAATCATGGGCAGGTTGCAGGGGGACGGGTATCGCTTTTACCGTCTTTCTCGATCCGGCCGGGAGGTTGCCATAACCCGTGAGTCCGCAATTGAGGCGCTCTCCTCGGAAAAGCGCGGCTACCTTGATCTCCTGTGCGTGCACGCTTCGCGCTCGGGCTGACGGGTCGGGACTGCCACTGCCGTTGCACTTGGATTTGTGCCCACCTTGGAAGATCATTCCTAATGGACACTGCCGCATCATTGCTCCTGCCCCTGGTCGTCCCTGAGGTCGACCGGGCATTGGCGCTGATGGACCGCGATCCGACCAGCCCAACTCATGGCTCGATGGATCGCCCGTTTTGGTATTACCGGACGCTCACCGGGTTTGCGGGCGCCAGCTGGCAACAGGCGATGGTCGGATTTGCGGCGCTGTATGCGACCGACCATCCTTCCAATCCCTACGCCGGCCATTCCTCGGTTCTATCCGCCGCACAGGCGGCCCTGGCGGCCTGGTGCCGGGCTCAGCACCGCAGCGGGGCATTCGACGAATGGTATCGCAACGAACATTCATATTGTCCGACGGCCATCACCGGGGCCGGAGCGGTCATAACCCTTGGCCTCCTGGGAAACGAAATCGACATCGCGCTGCGGCGCCAGGCGTTGGCGGCGGCACAGGCCGCTGCATCGTGGCTTGTCCAGCGTTTCAATCCGACGGTGATGAATCAAAATCTGGCGTCTGCCGTCATGCTGGCGGGCCTTTCCCAGGTGAGCGGGGAGCGGGCTTGGTTGCTGCATGGCCAACATGTGCTGGAGCGCGTCGCGCGCGCCAGCTCCGCGGAGGGCTGGCTCCCCGAATACGGCGGCTTCGACTTCGGTTACAGCACCCTGGCGCTCGACTTCCTCGCACTCGCGAGCCAGTACGGGCTAGCGGAGCTTGCAGACCCGATGGCAGAACGCCTCGTCAAGTTCCTCCTGGAGGTCACGGAGCCTGCAAATGCCATCCCGGGGCGAATCGGGAGCCGCGGGACCGGGCATGTCTTTCCGGCCGGTGCGATCGCTCTTGCGCCACGTAGCGCGGCGGCGCGAAAGCTTGCGGGGCGGATCCTCCATCTGCACGCCCGCGGGCTCGCGCCGCGTCCGGCCGACGTCGACGACCGATACTTCAGCTACTTTTACTTTCCCGGCTTTGCCCTGGCCTACCGGGAGGCTTGTTTGCACGGGGACGCCGTTATCGACGTTGACGATCCGGTCGCCGGCGAACGCCAATTCGAGCATCCGCACAGCGGGATGACGGGGCGGCGGGTCAAGGACACGATGGTGATCATGAATCGCCGCCTCGGCGGCGCTCTCGCCCTGTTGCGCGAAGGTGCGCCCCCGCTCTATCACCTCGGCTATACGCTCACGGGACGCGACGGGCGCCGTTATTCATCGGCCGCCTGGAGGGAAGGGGAGGCGAATGCCGAGGCAGGCGTCACCGACGGCTTTCAATCGTGTGCGACGTTTGCGCGGGTCTCGGGCGGGCATCCGCTCGTGCGCTGGTCGCTGCCTTTTCACCTGGTCGAGCATCTCCTCCTGACCAGTTTCATGGCGGAAAGATTCCAGGCGATCGTGAAGAAGATCATGGTCGCGCCGCGCGCCACATTTCCGGTCGAATTGCGCCGGACCATCGGCTTCGCGCCGGACAGCATCGTGGTGCGGGACCAACTCGTACCGGCTGGATCATCCGCCGTGGTGGATGTCGACGTCACAGCATCGATCACGATGCACAGTCCGTCGGGGAGGCAGGATCAGGGGGAAGTGGTGACGATGGATGGGGCGACTTGCCGGCACCTGACGGCGGAGTTGATCGCCGGTCGTCCCGTGTCGGTATCATGGATCGTGCCGCTGGGGTCGATCAACCGCGCTATCCAGGTCCAGCTCGAGGCCGCAGCATGAGCGAGGCCGCCACGGGCACACCAGCGTGGATCACCGAGCATCGCCTGGTTTGGAGCGCAAAACCAGCGCTGCGCCAATTCTACGAGACGGAGTATTTTAGCCGGATCGTGTCGGCGCTGCCGAAGGGGCCCACGCTTGAAATTGGCGCAGGACCTGGGTTTTTCACCCGCTTTCACCGCTGTTCGGTCGTTTCCGATGTGACGCCCGCCGATCACATCGACCGCGTCGCCGACGTTCATGCCCTTCCGTTCGCGGATCAGTCCTTTGACGCGGTCGTCGGCATCGACGTGCTGCACCATTTCTCGAATTCGCTTCGTGCGCTGAAGGAAATCGCGCGGGTGTTGCGTCCAGACGGGCGTCTGATCCTGATCGAACCCTGGACCACGCCCCTTGGGCGTGTGTTCTTCCGTCACGTCCATCACGAAGACTGCTTTGCCATCGCGGAGCCCTGGGGCGAAGTATTTCCACAGGGAAAAAATCCGATGGATGGAAATGCCGAGATTCCGCGAACGTATTTCGGTCAGTTGGCTGACGAAACGCGGGCGCGGACTGGGTTAGCGTTGAAAACGATCGAGCAATTCGGGTTCTTCGGCTATTTCGGGACTGGCGGCTTCACGCGGTTCCAACTTGGCGATACCGCCACGCGCGCTCTCATGGCACTCGATCGCTGCTCGCCGAACGTGATCAGGAGGCTGATTTCGTTAAAGGCGTTCATCATCGCCGAGAAATCGATCGATGGTGGACCTAATCAATGCTAAGAGGATTGCTTGGGATAATCATAGCGCGTTGCAATTGCTTAGACTAATACTATGCCGTCTCGCTGTGCGGTGCAAAGGGAGCAAGCCGATAGCTTTTTGTAATGTTTATGAGGCTGCCACCGAAACGAAATGGCCACGCCAACGATTGTTCCACACGGAAGTGTTTTTTCAACGCATTCTCTATTGCCGGGAGGGTGTTGCAATGTTCCATGCGTTGGGCATCACGAGCTTCCGACGATGTCAGCCCCACGACGGCGGCATTTCTCCTTGAGGTCACTAATCGGGCCAAGTCAACGGCAACCCCACCCTCTGTGGGGATCATTACATAAAGCCTGCCTGCAGTCGCAATAAATCTGGCGAAATTTTCAACGGTCCTTTCAAGATGAAAAATATGTTCCATGACCGCAATTGCAAAAGCGCAAGAGACTGAATGTTCAACTAATGGCAATTCGTCCAAGTTAGAATGAATCAATGTGGCTCTTGGGTATTTCTGCCGCGCCTTTTTTAGGAGGTCGATATCGGCGTCGACGCCAACGACCAATTCCTCACCCCCAAGTTCACCAAATCCACTTCCCATGCCGCAGCCCAAATCGAAGATGGGGGGATCAAGCGTGGTAACGACATGATAAAGATCGCCTTTCATTCGACGCTCAAGCGCGCCGGCAATATTGTCACCGTAGTGGACGTCATGAAGGGCGCTCTGAGAGGAGCGAAACTTGCGGTACGCCGGATTGTCATAGAATGGAGGCTGCCGTCTCGGAATTGATCCTGCTAGATCGATAATTCCGTCAACGACGGCATACTTCGCGGAGCAATTTTGGCAGATCAAGTGGCTTGACGAATAGACAAGAGGACAATGATCACACGCTCGGCAAGCCAGAATTCGATGAAGGGCGCCCCATTGAGCCCCCAGCGCGCTAGAATTGTTCTCATTGACGACGCAACGCTGCATTAGCGACCTACGAAGGTTTGAAAGTTAATATCGTGCCGAGCGATCTGCATGTTCTGGCGTTGCAACTTGTTCAGTCACCATCCCCCATTTTTTTCTGATCCAGATCATGAATTATGTTATTTTGCAAATCGATGAAAGCAGTTTTTCGATTGCCTTGAATGTGCTTGTACGAAATTTCGCCGGCGCGTTGCAAGGGCAGGTTTAGAGACCGGGTTTTGGCCGTTGGATGGCCGTAGCCTCAGTTGCATTCTCCCAGCCTTGGACTTTGTTGATCGGAGTGACCTTGAGTTTCCAGTTATGAACGTCCGTTCGGGTGATCACGTCCGCTGGCACGAAAGTCGGTTCAATTCGCCCCCGCAATTCGGGCGCCAAAACGAAAGCAAATGGGGTAGATGGTAGCTCATATCCGCCCCTAGCCGGATCAATTTGTGCAGTCGCAAGAAATTCCAAGAATGTGCTTCTATGTGTCGATGGGCCGCGCGGGTCGAGGGCGGTATCGTCGGCAACCACGATCAGTCCTGTCAGATAGCGCGACGTCGAAATAAGGCGTTCGTCGTCAGCAAGCGCGACAAGCTGAGATTCTGAAAATGCGTGATTTTGAAACCGCCGTTTCAAAGTTGGTGACAGCAACGTCAGTATCGTCGTGGCCGCCAAAGCGATGACATACGGCCGACACTTCAGGGGCGCGGCAACGGCGACATGCGCAGAGAGTGGAGTAACGAGTTCCGCGGCTAGGAATGCCAATGCCAGCGGCAAAGTTGCAAAGATGACTCGACGCGCATCTTCAAAATAGATGAAAGGTATCGAGAGAATGATTCCTGCGAACAACAGTAGCCAAAAATAGATTTCTCCGCGGGTTACTTTCCGCGCGGCCCATAACCAACCCGCTATTGTCAGAATGTAGAGCGGCCAAATGGAAAAGTATTGGGGAGCGACGGGCCAAATATATCCGACGATGGGGAAAGTCGGCACGTCAATAAGAAATCGTCTGATCCCGCTCCACATCGACGCGAGGAAAATTCCAGGTTCGGAAATCACATTGTGAAGTGCTATCCCATACAAGACCGATGCGACTTCGTTTTCTGACGCGTTCCTTGAATTTGTTGTGAATATTTCGCCAGACAGTCTTGCCATAGACCGCCGATTGTCATTCCGCAGAGGACCATTGGATAGTTAGCGCCTATTTGCGCTTCGCCCGGTACACCGTAACTTTTGAGAATTGCAAAACTGGCTAAAAATACAAGGAAGGGAGCGCCAAGAGCCAGTGCACCAAATTTAACTCGTTCGGACCAATTGGACCCAAAAGTCATGATCCATAGAACTAAGAAGGGATCACAAACATGGCGCCCATTCTAATGAAGAGTGCAGTGCTCAAGAGTAGAAGGCCCATCAGCAGGCGCGGCAGGGACGAAGTATTCATTCCGGATATAAAGAATGGAATGCAGACTAGGCCAAAAAACAAGCCAGCGACTCAGTCATCATTGTCGAAACAAATGGGCGAATGGCGATAAAACAAACCAAAAAAAACAAGAGTTCCGGCGCTGAACCCTCGCCATTTCATAATTGAACAGGTCGCGCAATGGAGAGCAGCCGAAACTAATACGATTTGCGCGAAGATCGTACCGAAATATGAAAAATTACCGAGCGTGAGCGTCGTGGCGCGGAATATCACGGCTAAAGGCCGTCGAAGATTTGAACTGTCAATGTGACCGCTTTCGAGGAAATTGGCTGACCCATGTGAATAGTCTCGGGTGTTGCTGTTCGGGACAAGACCGGCAATGTTCATGTAGGGCAGATCGCGCTGCGGCAAGTTGCCGGACATGATTTCGGCGGCGACGCAAGTAATCGAAAGAACAAAAAAATTACGCTCGGCAGTCCCCACCAAACCCAAACCCGAATTGATGATATTTCCTCACGTTGCATTTCTTGGCTTGATCAAGATTGCGCACCGCCAGCCATTGGAACGCGACAGAGAGCAGGGCGATAATAATCGTGAGAGAATGGAATGAGCGGTTCAATATCGTGAACCTGTTCCGACAACGGCAAGACATTGAATATGTGGGCGAATGGAAGAGGGGCGCCACGAATGGTGCAAACTACAATAAATATCAAATAAAGCGGTAATATGGACCCCAAAACGCGAAAAGGCATGATCTAGTTATCAAATGAAGGCCGCTGTTGAAAGCAGCGGCTTTGTTGCTTGCAAGCGATGTTAGGATCAAAAGGAACAAAAACCCGATCAGCGAAAAGTGGAATAGACTATTAGAATAACGAGTATGGTATCTTAAAGAGACTAACAAGTTTTGATCATTCGGCAGGCGATCAGGGATGTAGAATGCCAAGTAAGAGTTCCAGTGGCTGTAACCCTTGCGCCGACTAAGGTCACTTCAGAAGAGTGAGGGGGGCCGATGGGCACGCCATTTACGATCATTGTGAGTAGTCCGACGCGGTGCCGCCCTGACATACCATCTAACGCGCGACAATGCAGCAGGACACAATGTCTTCGCCAGTTAATGCGGTGAGACCGACGCGTGTGCTTTCTGTTTGAATTCGTGAAGGGGCCCCGGATCGTCTTTTCTATGGGCCAAGCTCCAAGTTCGAGGGCGACGCCTGCTCCAAATAAAATGGAAGACGCTATGAATAGAAATAACAACAGAAGATAGCAAAGACGGCATCGGCGAATAGAAAACATTCTGCGCTCCGAGTTTTCTTGTTGGGCTGCCAACCTCCGGTCGTCGATTGTTGGATATCATTTTCCATTGTTGGAATGGAGAAAGAATCACGAGCACGAGACCGAACTTGCTTCCTTGGGACCTGCGGATGCGTGGACCCGACCGAAGGGGCGCGCTTTGGTATCCGACTGCGAAGTCCACACTGCGCGAGAGGGTTGCGATTTATGACTTCATCCGTCTCGGTTACCAAAGGGGTCACCGGATTTCCGAGTGATTTCGGACGTTTTTTTGACTTTATGAATCAGCCAGGAGCTTATCGTCGGAACTCTTCGACCGCCCCCAACCGATCGTCGTTTCTAGGCTGCCATTTTGTTGCTCTCGCGACCCGTGGGGTCATGCGCTTTGACCAATATCCGATAGGGTACGACGACGTCCCTAAAGGGATCGGCCGATTATTGACAAGGCCATTACAAATGGTCCAATAGGCCGCCGCAGTATCGATGGCGACGGCTTCCCGCGCTCGAAAAGATTGGACCAGAGGGATTTCCGGTGAAGATTGCCATATTCGGGCTGGGTTATGTCGGCTCGACCAATGCCGCGTGCCTGTCGAAGCTCGGTCATTCCATCATCGGGGTCGACGTGAATGAGGCCAAGGTGGCCCTTCTCGCTTCCGGCCAGAGCCCGATTGTGGAACCGATGGTCCCCGAGTTGATTGCGCAAGGACGAGCCGCCGGGTTGGTGCGTGCGACGAGCTCTGCCGACATGGCGCTTCAGGATGCCGACGCTGCCATCGTGTGCGTGGGTACCCCCTCCCGATCGGACGGTGCGATCGAACCGCGGTTTCTTCAGCGCGTGATCCGGCAAATCGCGGAAGTTCGCAGGAGGATCGGCCGGACGATCCCGATCTTCGTGCGCTCGACGAGCCTTCCGAGCGTGCATCGTGCGCTCATCGCGATCTTGCAGGATGCGGTCGGGGCATCGCAGCCGATTGCATATTGCGTGCACCCGGAATTCTTGCGCGAGGGTCAGGCGGTCGATGATTTTTTCTATCCGCCGAAGATCATCTACGGCATTACCGACGATTCCGTGCGCGACGTGATCGCAAGGCTCTATCCGAATATCGAGGCGCCCACCGAAATCCTGAGCACCGACGCTTCGGCGTTGGTGAAATATGCGGACAACTGCTTCCATGCGGTCAAGGTCACGTTCGCAAACGAGATGGGCTTGCTTGCCGCATCGTTCGGTGTCGACGCGCGCGAGATCATGCGGGTGTTTTGCCTAGATACCAAGCTGAACATATCCCCACGATATCTGAGTCCGGGCCTCCCTTTTGGCGGCAGCTGTCTGCCGAAGGACGTGAGGGCGGTCAACGCCTGGTCGCGCGAGCAGCAGATGCCATTACCTATGCTCGATCAGGTCATGCGATCGAACGCGCTGCAGCTTGACGCCATTGTCGAGCGTCTGGCTAGCTCAGGCGCAAGGAAAATCGGCGTCTTCGGCCTCGCCTTCAAGGACGATACCGATGATTTGCGTGAATCGCCCATGCTGTCGATGGTGGAAAAGCTGGTTGAAAGAGGCATCGAGTGCCAAGTATTCGATCCGATGGTCGATCGTGCTATGCTGGCCAGCGCGGTTGCACAGAGGCCTTCGCTCGGCGACGTTTCGTCTTGGATGACCAACGACGAGGACGCTTTGGTCAACTGGGCGGATGCGGTTGTGATCGCGCGAAAGAAAGCCGGCTCGGCGTTCAATTCGGTGCGGCTGCGTACCGACGCGCGGGTCTTCGACATGGCGGGTATTGATCTTCCTCTGGAGCCTGATCGCGTTGTCGGACTTTATTGGTAGGGAAGACGGTGATCGATCCCGGATGATCGGTCAGCAAGCGGGGGTGATGTCGAGTGGCGACCGCAGTCGTTGTGATCCCGACAAGAAATGAAGAGAAGACCATTGCTGCGGTCATCGCCGAGATTCGCGATGCATTCGCGTCCTTGAGTTACGACAGCGTGGAGATTCAGGTCGTTGATGATTCGAACGATCGCACCCGCGAAATCGCCGCCCACAACGGCGCCCATGTCGTCAATGGCGGCGGCGAAGGGCTCGGGACCGCGATGTATCGCGGGCTGAAGGAATCGCTCTATCTGCATCCCACCGTCGTCCTCACGATCGACGGCGACGGTCAGACCGACGCCAAGTCGGAAATCGCCCGGTTTCTCGAACCGATCGAGAGCGGCCGCGCCGATCTTGTGCTGGGCTCCCGCTTTCTAAAGCAAGGATTGGTGCAGTATCGGTATCGCACCATCAACTTGCTGGGAACCCGGCTGCTCACGTGGATTCTCAAGCGATTGACGGGTCTTCCCCTTACCGATAGTCACGGAGGAATCCGTGCGATGGCGCCGGATGTCATCCGTGAGCTGCAGATGATCGGGAGTCATACCTATGTTCAGGAGACGATTCTCGACGCGGCCGAGAAAGGCTTCCGGATCGTCGAGCTTCCGAGCGTCTGGCGCAAGCGCGAATTCGGATCGTCGCGCGTCGTGGGGAACATCCCGAAATACATAGCCTATACGCTTCCGGTCTTGCTGCTGCGATCGGGGCAACACATTCGCGCTCTCTATACGAGTGGCGTCGGCCTGCTGCTGGGCGCCTTTCTGGTTTTTGGAGGCGTGATTGCCGAGGAAGGCTTTACCCTCGCGCTTGGCCATCGGACGCCCGCATTCATCCTGATCGCGCTCATGGTCATGTCCGGTCTGCAGCTCATCTTCTTTGGATTCAGCTTTCAACTTTTGAAGCAGATCAAGAGATCGATCGATCGCGTGGAATATGATGACCAGATTCGCAGGCCAACCATCGCAAGCGTGACAAGAGATGAATGAGCCGACTCCCCTGCGAGCCGCGGTTGTCGGAATGGGCAAGCTCGGCATTCTGCACGCTGCAACGTTCAATGTCCTTCCCGGGTGTCGGTTGGTCGCAATCGTCGATGCGTCGGATCAGGTCCTGCGCGCTTTTCATTCGAAAGCGAATTGGATCGCGGCCTTCAAGAGTCACGTGGAGATGCTGAAAGAGATCAAGCCGGATCTGGTGGCAATCGCCACGCCGACCGGACTCCACAGCAACATTGCTACCGACTGCGTCACCATGGGTGCGCATATTTTCATCGAGAAGCCGTTGTGCCTCGTTCCTGACGACGCCAAGCCGCTGGTGCGCGCGCTGCAGCAGGGCCCGCGAGTCAATATGGTCGGATACATGACCCGATTCTTGGAGACGTTCCGCAAGGCAAAGGAGTTGATCGCGCTCGGCTTGCTTGGCCGCCTCCAGATGTTGCGGTCGAACATGTATATCGGCCAGTTGTTCAAGCCGGGCAAAGGCTGGCGCTACGACCCCGCGGTTTCGGGCGGCGGCGTCCTGATGACGCAAAACAGTCACCTCGTTGATATGCTGCTATGGTTGTTCGGCCCGGTAGAGTCCGTCAGTGCTCATACATCGCGGCTCTATTCTCACGCCGTCGAGGATCACGTTCACGTTTTCTTTAATTTCTTCAACGGCTTGAAAGGGTATCTCGATGCCTCATGGTCGGCGCGTCATTTCCGCACGCCAACCATGCGAATTCATGTTCAGGGCGAGCGGGGGACCCTCGACGTCGACGACGACCGGGTGGCGCTGTTCCTGGATTTAAAGGCGGGTCCGTATGACGCCGGTTGGACCGAATGGCGCAAGCCGGATCTCTATCGCGGCGTTCCATTCGACATTGGCGGCGCAAACTATACGACGCAGGCGATGCAATTTCTTTCAGCCATTCGCGGCTCGGAGGCGGTCGAGTCGGACGTGAAATCTGCATTGGAAGTTCAGAAAGTCATTGCCGCAGCCTACCGTTCGGCCAAAGTCGACGGCGCGCCAGTGACAGTGGGGTAAGTCATGACAGCGTCGGCCTTGGTCCCGATCATGCTCGGTCATAACGCGTTCTTCGGTGTCGACCATCTTTCGGCCGAGCGCGGCGCCGACCGTGCCGCCTTCTTCAGCGATCCGCAACGTATCATCTCGGTCATCGAGCTTGCGCGCCGTCACGGCGCACAAGGAATGATGATGTCGACCCACGAGCGCGCGGTTGGCATCGCCGAACTGATATCGTCGGCCCCGGCACTTCGTAGCGGATTGCGTATCTATCCGCTGCTGCCCTATGCGCAAAAATACGTTACCCGCGCCAACGAAGTCGGCATGATCAATGTCGTCTTGGAGATGCTCTCGGGTACGTCGATCTCCGGCAAGCTCAACTTGCTGTGGCAGGGCTCAAAGGCCGCGATCACCAAGGATATCAATTCTGTTCTGGCGGCGCTGATGCGCATCGAACTCAAGATGTTCCGGAATCTGGATGTCGGCGCCGTGTTTCTGCACGACGCCTTCACGGACCTTGCGCTCGCTTTGGACTTGCGCGACGTGCTGGAATTCTATCTTGCGGAAATCCCGAAAATCTGCGGCGCGGTCGGTGCTTTTGCGACCAAGAACCTGCCGACATTCCTGGACAAGTCGTCAGCCTGGGGCCTCGGAAAGCAGGTTGTGATGACCCACTTCAACGCCGCTGGCTATCACATGAACCCCGACCGAGGTGCGTGCGAGGTCGCCGCGCGGTCGCATGCGGTCAGCATCTTGGCGATGGGATCGCTCGCCTCGGGATTTCTCAAGCCCGACGCGGCGTATTCGTATCTCGCTGGCGTTTCCAACATCGACAGCGTCGTTGTCGGTGCGTCGCGGCCTGAGCACATCGATGAAACGTTTGCAGCCATCAAACGGCACTTGTTCCAGTCGGCTTCCGAAAAGGTCGCAGGAGAAGCGCGCAGCTCCGTGGACACCGCGCCGATGAAAGCCTGAGCAAGGCGGGATCACGGAACGACGAGATGTGTGGAATAGCCGGATATTTCGGTCGTACCGTCGACGGACTTCTGCGCCGGATGATCGATGCCGTTCGTCACCGCGGACCGGACGGTGACGGCGAGTTGGTTTCCGGACCCATCCATTTTGGGCACACACGTCTGGCCATCATCGATCTCGTGAGCGGGGCGCAGCCGATGGTCCGCAATGACGGGCGCCTCGCGGTGATTTATAATGGCGAGATCTACAACTATGTCGAATTGCGAAAGGAGATCGAGGCTGTCGGTCTCAAGTTTGAAACAACGTCGGATACCGAAGTCATCCCGCTTGGTTACCAGGCGTTCGGTCAATCCTTCTTCCGCAGACTGATTGGAATTTTCGCGTTCGCCTTGGTCGATTTCGAGAAGCGGCGTCTCCTTTTGGTTCGCGACCATTTCGGCGTAAAACCACTCTATTACGCTAAGACAAACGACGCTTTCATATTTTCCTCTTGCGCACGGGCTGTCGCGCTCCATCCGGAGGTGGATTGTTCACTCAATCAATCTGCCATCCGCGACTACCTTCAGTTCCGTTATGTCCCCAATGGACAGCATTTTTTTTCGGGCATCGAAACACTGCCGCCCGGTACGCTTCTGCAATACGACTTCGACGGCAAAGTCTCGACCGAGCGATACTGGACCGCGGCCCCTCGCATGTCCGACGAGCACGTAGACGAAGAAACCTGGGTCAGAGACACGCTGTCACTTCTCGATGACGCGATACGGATCCAGCTTCGCTCCGATGTTCCCGTTGGGCTGTTTCTTTCCGGTGGCGTCGATTCCTCGACAATCGCAACGTTCGGGTCTCGGCACGCTTCGGCGAGGATGACCGCTTACACTTACGCCATGGGCGGCGATCATGATGAAGTCGAGGCGGCCGCCGCAATCGCCCAACACACGGGGGCTGAGCACCGACTCGTCTACGGCGAGGGCGCGGGTGCCCTCACCGGATTGCGCGACGCCATCGCGTGCATGGACCTTCCGGTCGGCGATGCCATCATCGTGCCGACGTACCGTCTGTGCGAAGCTGCCGCGCAAGATCTCAAGGTCGTGCTGACCGGGGAGGGGGCCGACGAGGTATTCGGGGGATATGTTCACTTCAGTGCCCTGTTCAAGCTCAACCGCCTTGCTCGATTGATGCCGTTCGCCCACCGGCTTGCCGGCGGTATCGAGCTGCTGCCTGTCGCGCTGCTCAATCGGTTCTTCGATTATCAGGCTTCTCTCGGCAGGCTCGGGCGCACGAAGGTTGCGCGGATGATCAAGTCGATTTATCAACCGACGACGCTTTACCGAATGGCGAGCGCCATCATTGATGATGATGAGATCAGTGACGCTGCCCAGCTCGGGCCGGCTGAGACCGAGGACGTTGGGCCGCTGACGCTGTCGAGTTTGATGGCCGAGACCGTCCGCACGTGGCTCCCGTATCAGATTCTCAATAAGATGGACCAGCTCAGCATGGTCCACGGTCTGGAGGCGCGAGTGCCGTTCCTTGATCCTCGACTCTACGTTCACTTGTTGTCCGCCCCTGACAAGCTTTTCCTGTCCGGTTCGGATAACAAAGTGCTGCTGCGTAAGGTGCTCGAACGGGCCGGCGGCGTGAATGCAAACAGGCCTAAATTTGCATTTCATGTTCCGATCGAGCAGCGGCATGGCGCCGAATTGGAATCGATGAGCGTGGAATGGCTGTCAGACGACCAGATCAGCCGCCATGGAATTCTCAAGAAGCAATATGTCGCCAAGAACATTCAGGCATTGCGCGCCGGAGAATTTCTCGCCTCCAAACGCCTGGTGACCATGATCGGTCTTCATATGTGGCTGGATGCGAATGGAGTTGGAACACAGTATTCAGCGGCGGCGGTGCCGGTCAGTCGATTTTCGTCAAACGCATCTGTAGCTTGAGGCAAGACAAAAGAGATTACCGACGCTAACAAGATCGCAAACAGGAATCGCTGCGAAGATGGCTGACAACGATAATCCGACGATCGCGAATGTTCGCGAGTACTGGCAGTCGCATCCCCTGCTCAGCTACGAGATCGACGCGCCCGGTAGCGCCGCATTCTTCGATCGCCTTGACCACATCAAGCGAACCGACGTTGAGCGCTTCGCGATGCCGTACTGGGAGTTCGACCGTTTCAAGGGCCGCAAGGTCCTTGATGTCGGGTGCGGCCCCGGATGGGTAACCGTTCAATATGCCGCCAACGGTGCTCAAGTAACGGCTGTCGATCTGACGGCGCAAGCGGTTGAACTCACGAAGAAGAACCTGACGCAGCGCCAATTGACCGCAGACGTTCGGGAAGCGAACGCTGAGGCGCTCCCATTCGAAGATGCATCGTTTGATTTGGTCGTTTCTTCAGGTGTGTTGCACCATACCGTCAGTCCACAGCGGGCCTTTGCCGAATGCTATCGCGTGCTCAAGCCAGGCGGCCGGGCAAAGATCACGCTCTACCGACTGGGAGTGCTGCACTCGCGGCTGGTTTTTCCGGTCACGCAGACCGTGATGCGGGCTCTCTCCATGCGGCATCCGGGTGCTGACATGGGGCGTGAAGCGAGAGATGTGGAAGACTTTGTTCGTCAGTATGACGGCAAGGACAATCCGATTGGACTGGCAAAGAAAGCGAACCAGTGGGCGAGCGAGCTCAGCACCGCGGGATTTAAGGTCGAGGCGCAAGAAGTGCACTTTTTTCCCAGGCGGTTCTTGCCGATCGCGCGGTTGATACCTGAGGCGGCGCACCGGCTGCTCGACAGGTCTCTCGGGACGATGATTTACTTCAAGCTGAAAAAATAGCTTTGTCGAATTGAATACGGCGCCAGCAGCGACCCTGATCGGCCGCGCACAGCGAATCCGCCGCGCTACACGGATCGAAACGGTCAACTCGTAGGCGCCGTGTTGTCGGCTGCCCCCTCGGGTGAGAAGACCAGCAGGGCGATGGCTCCCGGCAGCGATGCGACGACCAGTACAAGGCCGAAACATACCGAAAAAAGCAGGGCTTCCTGCGATGGAATGCCCTGCGCGTTGAGGAAGGCCGTCACCGCGACCTCGCGCAATCCCCAACCTCCGATCGTTATCGGAGCAATGCCGATGCCGACGATCAGGGTGAAGAGTACGGCCGAGTCGATGGTCGACAGGTTCAGCATGAATGCCTGGCCGAGCGACCAGATGCTCATGATGGTCAGCAGGTGAACGAACAGGGCAATGACGAATATCGACGGCGCAGCCGATGACGCGATCAGCACCCGATGGGAGGAGGACACGAATCCTGCGATCCACCTCGTCGCGGAAAAGCGACCGAGCAACGGCGCGTAGTAGGGCACCAAGGCGAGGCCTGCAAACCCGGCGGTCAGCAGCAAGGCGAACGTCGCCAGCACTTCGAAGCGATATCCGCCGAGGCCGCTCAGCGCCGAAGGGAACAGCAACGTTACCGACCCGATGATGAGCATGGCGGCGATGCCGACGCCACGATCAATGATCACGCTCTCCAGGCCCTGCCGCCAGTTGCGGCCGAGCCGCACCAGGAACCAGGCACGGATGGCGTCGCCCATGAGGTTGGGCACGATTTGTCCGAAAAAGATCGTGATCGCCATGATGGCGATCATCGGCCCCAGGGGCGCGCGCCCCGCCGGAGCTGCGAGTGCGTCGACGATTCTGCTCCATCGCAATCCCACCAGCGGGATCTGCACCATCATGATCAGCGCCGCGATCGCAATCCATTTGTGGTCGAGATTGCTTGCCGTCTGAACGAGGTCAGCAAACTTGATCTGGCGAAAGACATACCAAAAGCACAAGCCGGTGAGCGCCAGCTTGCTTCCGAACAATGCTACCTTCCGACCCCCGGCGCCCTTTCCGGATCCAGCGGATCCGACGCCGTTCACAGTCCTGCTCGGCATTCCCGCAGTCATTGTTGATGTTTTTGAGAGCGGTGATTCATTGAGCAATGGCCCTCACCAGTGAGAAGCTATCTCGATCATTCCACCCAGTGATTGATGCCCGAATCTGGATGAGCCGCAGCCTCATTACTACTGGCCGCCCCGAAGTGGCGCAACAGGATAATCCCGCCCCCTCATTGCGGTCCGTTGTGGCAAACCCCTGGCCGATTGACGTACGGCGCGCGCCCTTCCGACCCTACGCCATGAACCGAAATCAGCACCCGTAAAACTGGCGGTACCAGCGAACGAAACTGGCGACCCCAGCCTCGATGTCCGTCCGTGGCCGAAATCCGACTTCCCGCTCGATGTCATCGATGTCGGCGTAAGTGCTGTGTACATCGCCCGGCTGCATCGGCAGAAGTTCCTTGATGGCTGTGGTTCCCAGGGATTTCTCCAGCACTTCGATGAGGTACAGCAGCGGTACCGGCTTGCTGTTGCCGATGTTGTAGAGGCGATAGGGCGCGGGGCTGCGGCCCGGGTCCGGCGCCAGCGGATTCCACTGCGGATCAGGTGCCGGAAGATGGTCGGTCAACCGGTAGACGCCGTCGATAATATCATCGATATAGGTGAAATCACGTTCCATATCGCCGTGATTGAAGACTTGAATCGGCTTGCCGGCCAGAATGGCGCGCGTGAAGAGAAAGAGCGCCATGTCCGGTCGCCCCCACGGCCCATAGACGGTGAAGAAGCGCAAGCCTGTCGTCGGCAGCCCATACAGATGGCTGTAGCTGTGCGCCAGGAGCTCATTCGCTTTCTTGGTGGCGGCATAGGTGCTCAGTGGATGATCGACGTTTTGATGCACCGAAAACGGCATCTTCTGCACCGCTCCATAGACGGAGCTTGATGATGCGTAGAGCAGATGTCGCACGCCGTGATGACGGCATGCCTCCAGGATATTGGCGAAACCAACGAGATTGCTCTGCACATAGGCTTGCGGATTGATTAGCGAATACCGCACGCCCGCTTGCGCCGCGAGGTTGACCACGACCTCGAATTCGTGGTCGCGGAACAGTTCCGTGATCGCACCCGCATCACTCAAATCGGCGCGAACGAAGCGGAACTCCGGCTGTGCCTTGAGCACATCCAGCCGGGCGAGCTTCAGGCTCACGTCATAGTAGTCATTGAGATTGTCGAGGCCGATCACCGGCCTCCCTTCCTTGAGATATCTCAATGCAAGATGAAAGCCGATGAAGCCTGCGGCGCCGGTAACAAGGATGGGGGGCATGCATGCGGTTCCGGCTGCGGTTGACGCACCTAGTCGCCCCCGTCATTGATCATGACGGGAATTTCTGAATCTCTGTCGCGGTAAGCAGCGATGGAGGTGATTTGTGGCCGGGAAAAAGATTGCCGTCAAGAAATACGTGGTCAGGCTCGACGCGGAGGAACGCGATCGACTTAACGAGTTGATCCGTAAAGGCAAGCGTTCCGCCCAGCTGCTGACGAAGGCGCGCGTCCTCTTGAAGGCGGACGTATCAGATGCGGGCGAAGGCTGGAGCGACAGCCGGATTGCCGCGGCGTTGGACACCAGCATCGCCACTATCGAGCGGACCAGGCGGCAACTGGTCGAAGAGGGGTTTGAGGCCGTGTTGACCCGTAAATACAATCCCAACTCCGCCCGGCCGCGGATCTTCGACGGCGCGGCAGAAGCAAAGTTGATCGCGCTGACCCTCTCTCCGGCCCCGGAGGGCTTTGCCAGATGGAGCCTGCGTCTGCTTGAGGAGAAGGTCGTCGAACTGCACATTGTCGATCACGCCAGCGACAACACGATCGGGCGGACGCTAAAAAAAACATTCTCAAACCGCATCTCAAGCAGCAATGGGTGATCCCGCCCGAAGCCAACGCTGCGTTTGTCGCCACCATGGAAGACGTGCTGGAAGTCTATCAGCGACCGCACGATCCGCAGCGCCCGCTCGTGTGCCTCGACGAGACCTCGAAGCAGCTGATCGTCGAGCCGCGCGCGCCGATCCCTGCCAAACTTGGACAACCAGCGCGGCACGATTACGAATACGAACGCAATGGCGTCGCCAATCTGTTCATGGTGTTCGCGCCGCTGGAAGGCTGGCGACATGTCAAGGTCACCGACCGCCACACCGCCATCGATTATGCCCACGTGCTCAGGGATTTGTCCGACACGCATTTTTCCGACGCGGTGAAAATCGTGCTGATGCAGGATAATCTCAACACCCACAAGCCAGCCTCGCTCTATGAGGCCTTTCCCGCGCCCGAGGCGCGCCGGCTCGTCGAGCGCTTCGAATGGCATTACACGCCCAAGCACGGCAGTTGGCTCGACATGGCCGAATCCGAACTCGGCGTGCTTGCGTCGCAATGTCTGGATCGCCGCATCGCCGACAAACAAATCCTCGCCCACGAAGTCACCGCATGGCAGGACCACCGCAACAAGCACCACGCCAAAGCCGACTGGCAATTCACAACCGCAAACGCCCGCGTCAAGCTGAACAGATTGTACCCTCAGTTCGAGTGACTCGGGCGACTAGTGTGGTTTGCTCATGCGGCCTTGTTAGCGTGCCCAAAATAGCGCGGCAAGGCCGCGCCGCACGGCTGCACAAGCGGTTATTGTCCGGCATGCTGCTCGTGCGGGAAAGGTTCAGATTGGCTTCCAGACGCAATGCTGGAATCTTGGACTAAATTGAAATTGGGACAGACTCTGAAACTACCTGCGTGATGTTCGACACTTGCCCGCTGTCATGGCCGGGCTTGGTCACGGCCATCCACGTCTTTTGGTATGACTCACGAACTAAGGCGTGGATGCTCGCGACGAGCGCGGGCACGCCCAGTCAACCATTGCGTGGGTTAGTCTGATGCAGGTCGGCTTCAGCTCGTTACCAGCCAATCGACAACGACGTGCTGCGGTGCGCTGGTCTGGTCGAGCTCGACGTTGAGGGCGGTGCCGACATGCACGCCATCGAGTTGCGCGAGGGTGGTCCAGGGACCATCTTTGGGGGCCGCGGGATCGCCCCGGTGTATGACGTCGCTCATGACCTGAAGCGTTGCGAAGGTGTTGCTCGGATCCTCCTGCGCACGAACCTCCGCGGCGGCAACCGGGATGCCGAGGCTCGCGAACACGCTCGCGACGTCGACCGTGTCGCTCGACGGAGTGATATGAGGAACCGGCCCGGCCGCAGACTGGACGGTGCCGGTGTTGCCGGGCGAGGTGTTGTCCTGGGGCTGGGCGGGGTCTCTGTCGACGAGAACTGGGCCCGCGGCGTCCCCGGACGAGTCGCTGGAACCTGCAGTCGCGTGCATGCCGAAGTCGCTCGCAGAGGTCCCGTCGACCACGTGCGCCGCCGCGACGGCAGCATCCTCGACCTGGATTTGATGCAGGATGTGCGTCGTATCAAGCACGTCGATTTGGTCGCCCGCCAACGCCCCGTCAATCCGGGCGACGTCAACCCAATGCGAGCTGTCGGTGTTCACTTGAAGAACCGCGAATGTGCCGCTCGCGTCTTCCTGCGCCCGCACCTGGGTCGCGTCGGAGGAGGACCGATTCTGTGCGCCGTCCGACAAGGTCGACAAGTCGATCGTATCGCCCTGCAGGGCGTCATAGTTGGCGATGTCAGTGATCATCGGATCCGTCGGCAGCCTTGGACCTCATACTGATGCGACTTCGCCAGTATTGGCGCGTCGACCTATGTCGACATCTCTTTCCAATCGCCGCAGCGAACGTAAGGTATCAAACAAACCGACCCCCCGTTGGTCTCGGATGGCCATACATGATCTCGTCGTCAACAGCAAGGTTGCGGCCATTAGCCATTAGTGATGCCGAACTGGCGCCTTGACGCGTGCGGTATGTGCTCTGGAGGTTAATCCGTTGACCGCGGGCATTATTTTTCGCGGAAGGCTCTGGCGAATTGGTCGTGGAGTGGGCGGATGAGGTAGGAGAGGACGGTTCGGGGGCTGGTCTGGATGAAGGCTTCGACCGGCATGCCGGGGACGAGGCGCAGGCCGCCGAGGCGGGCGACTTCGGCGGGCGGGACGGAGATGCGGATTGTGTAGTAGCGGTTTCCGGTCTTCTGGTCTTCGGTGACGTCGGCGGAAATGGTTTTGACTTCGCCGTTGAGCTCGGGCGTGGTGCGCTGGTTGAAGGCGGAGAACCGCAGCACGGCGAGCTGGCCGATGCGCAACTGATCGATGTCCTGCGGCGGGATCTTGGCCTCGACGTCGAGCGTGTCGGATTCCGGCACGATCAGCATGATCTGCTCGCCCTGCGCGATCACGCCGCCGACGGTGTGGACGTTGAGCTGGTGCACCATGCCGTCCTGCGGGGCGCGGATGTCGACGCGGCGCAGCTGATCCTCCGCCGCCACCTTGCGCTCGACCAGTTCGGCGGTCTTGGCGCGGATGTCGGCGAGGTCCTTGCCGACCTCGCTGCGCATGTCCTGGTCGATCTGCAGGATCTGCAGCTCGGTCTCGGTGATCTTGCCTTTGGCCTGCGCGATGGTCGCGATCGTCTGGCCGCGCTCGCCGTCGAGCCGCGCCTTCTCGCGTTCGAGCGCGGTCACCCGCGTATAGGGCACCAGGTTCTTGTTCCAGAGCTCGTTGACGCCATCGAGCTCCTTGGTGATCCACTCGATCTGATCGGCCTTGGATTTGATCTGGGCGTCGTAGCCGGTGATCTCCTCGTGCAACTGGGTGATGCGCTCGTTGAGCTGCGAGCGCTGGCCCTCGCGCGCCGCGCGCCGCACCTCGAACTGCCGGCGCTCGCCGTTGACCGCCTTGGCGACGTCGGGATCGGCCCTGCGCGCGAGCAGTTGCGCCGGGAAATCGATCGTGTCGGCGCCGTCGCGCTCGGCTTCCTCGCGCGCCTGGCGGGCGGTGTATTCGTCGAGCTGCTTGGTCACGATGCCGAGGTTGGCGCGGGTCTGCACGTCGTCGAGGCGCAGCAGCACGTCGCCGGCGTGGACCTGATCGCCGTCGCGCACCCGCAGCTCGCCGACCACGCCGCCGGTCGGGTGCTGGACCTTCTTGACGTTGGAGTCCACCACCAGTTGCCCCTGCGCGATCACCGCGCCGGAGAATTCCGTGGTCGCCGCCCAGCCGCCGAGCCCGAACACCAGCACGAGCGCCATCACGCCGACGGCGAGCAGGTGGTGGCGCAGCGAGCGGCGCAGCGCCGACCTGCCGGCAGCGGCGGGGTTCATGCTGACGACGGTGCCGTCGTCGGCCGCGTGCATCCGCTCATTCATCCGCTCACTCATCGCTCACTCATCCCTTGCCTGCGATGGGTTCGGAGACCACCCGCAATCCTTCCGCGGGCGGGGAGACCGCCGGACGCCGCAACAGCTTGGCGAGCACCTCTTCCTTCGGTCCGACCATCTGCGCGCGCCCCTGCGCCATCACCAGCAGCAGGTCGACGCCGGCGATCGCGCTCGGCCGATGCGCGATGATGACGACGATGCCGCCGCGGGCGCGCACCCCGAGGATCGACTGCGTCAGCGCCTCCTCGCCCTCCGAATCGAGATTGGAATTGGGCTCGTCGAGCACCACCAGGAACGGGTCGCCGTAGAGCGCGCGCGCCAGCGCGATCCGCTGCCGCTGGCCGGCCGAGAGCACCGCGCCGCTTTCGCCGATCTGCGATTCATAGCCGTCCGGCAGCTTCAGGATCAGCTCGTGCACGCCGGCCGCCTTGGCCGCCGCGATCACCTTGTCCGGGTCCGGCTTCGGGGCGAGCCGCGCGATGTTCTGGGCGACCGTGCCGGCCATCAGCTCCACGTCCTGCGGCAGGTAGCCGACGTTGCGTCCCAGCAGCGCCGGCGGCCACTGGTCCAGGGTCGCGCCGTCGAGCCGGATGGTGCCGCGCGCCGGCGGCCACACCCCCACCAGCGCGCGCGCGAGACACGATTTGCCCGACGCGCTCGGCCCGATGATGCCGAGCCCGTTGCCCTTCTCCAGCCTGAAGGCGATATCCTGCACCACCAGCCGCTTGTCGCCGGGCGGCACCACGCTGACCGCGTCCACCACGTAGCTCGTCATCGGCTTCGGCAGCGCCATCTGGTCCCGTTCCTGCGGGATCTTGGCCAGCAGTTCGCGCAGCCGCCGCCAGCTCTGCCGGAACGCGACAAAGCCGCGCCAGTTGGCGATCGCCAGATCGACCGGCGCCAGCGCGCGCGCCGACAGGATCGAGCCGGCGATGATGATGCCGGCGGTGGCCTCCTGGTAGATCACCAGATAGCCGCCGACCCCGAGCACCGCCGATTGCAGCGCCATGCGGCAGACCTTCGAGGTCGCCGCGAAGCCGCCGGCGACGTCGCTGGCGCGCTGCTGGCTGTCCTGGTACTTGCCGTTGACCTCGCCCCAGATGCCGGAGAGCTGCGGCCCCATCCCCATCGCCTGCAGCGCTTCGGCGTTGCGCCGCGAGGCCTCGGCCAGCGCATTGCGCCGCGCCGCCAGGCCGACCGCGGTGCGGGTCGGCTCGCGGGTGTAGATCTCGGTCAACAGCGTGATCGCGATCAGCACCACGGCGCCGACGGTCGCCGCCACCCCGATCCAGACGTGAAAGACGTAGCAGATGCCGAGGTAGAACGGCATCCACGGCAGGTCGAGCAAAGCCAGCGGCCCGCTGCCGGACAGGAACGAGCGAACCTGGTCGAGGTCGCGCAGCGGCAGCAGCCCGTCGCCGGCGCTGCGGGTCGCCAGCGCCAGCCGCGCGATCGTCTGATAGACCCGCGCGCTCAGGCTCTCGTCGAGCGAGCGGCCGATGCGCACCAGCACCCGGCTGCGCAACAGGTCGAGAACCCCCTGAAAGCCATACAGCCCCAGCGCCAGCACCGACAGACCCACCAGCGTCGGAACGCTGCGGCTCGGCAGCACCCGGTCGTAAACCTCCAGCATGTAGAACGAGCCGGTCAGATACAGCACATTGATCATCGCGCTCGCAATCGCAAGCCCAATGATCGCAGCACGACACGCGCTCAAAGCCTTCGCTAGTTCACTACGCATCGGTCCCACAGCACGCCTTCATCGCGGTCGACATAGTTCCAGAAGCAGATGTTGCAGGCCGTCGAATTCCATTGGACAACCCTGCGGTCCATTGTGGAATTCGCGGCTGTCCAGATCGAGAGAGTTCTCGATTTGAATAGTCCCCTTCGCAACGCAACTCTCGGCCCGGCCAGCACCTGGATACGTCCCGCAACCGTGGCGGCTGCGGTTTAGATTGCAGCAATTTCCTTAAAGTTTCCGGCTGATGGAACCCGCCGCGGCCCGGCCGACGGGTCGTGACCCCGCGGCTGACGTTCACCTTGCCGCCAAGTCGCGGCATGATCGTCTATCATATTCTCCATTAACGTGTTATTAAGTTATTCAAGAGTTAACGCGCGGCGGAACGGTTATTCATTCGTTAACTCGGGGGCATCAGTTCCATTTCAGTAGATTTTGTGTGACCGATGGCGAATTTTGTCCTTACCACGCTGCGCGACGCGTTCTTTGGAAGCCCTGCCGAGGACAACTTTTTTTTTCTGACCCCTGATACGCTGCAGTCCACCGATACGATCGTTGGCGCTGCCGGACCATTTATCGATTTCGCGGTTGCGACGGCGCCTGGGTCGATCGCGGCGACGCAGTTCTCGGGTGCAAGCGGTGAGCTGACCCCGGTTTCTTTGGACACCACATTGTCCACGAGAACCGAGAAGGAATGGCCCTCATGAAAGACAGTCTTCTTGAATTGTCTGCTGCTTTTGTTGGTCCTGTGGGAAGCGAGGGCGGGCGCAGCCCGTCCACGCTTTCCATAGGACAAGCGGTGCCAACCGGAGGGCTGGCACCGGGCCAGCGCTGGAGCGTTGGTCGCAAGCGCGAAGTGGTCCTTCGCCTGCTGCGTGGCGAGGCGGCAGAAAGCCTGTCGCGGGAATTGGGCGTGCCGCTGTACCGGCTGGAGCGCTGGCGCGAGCGCGCGCTATCGGGGATCGACGGATCGGTGCGGGAACGCGAGGGCGATGCGGTGAGCGAAGAGCTAGCCGCGGCTATGAAGCGGATCGGCGAACTCACAATGGAGAATGAAGTGTTGCGGGCTCGGGTGGGGCATGTTGGCCCTTTGGCCCGGCGGAGGTCGCGGTAATGGCCGCCGCGATCTCGCCTAACACCGGCCGAGCCTACGGCGTCGCACGCGTCTGCGACGGCTTTGGGGTTGCGCGTTCATCATTCTACGCTTGGCGGCGGCAGCAGGAATCCACCGCCCCGCCGCAGACACGATTACGCCGAGGTGCCAAACCGGCGATCGCGGACGCCGCGGTGCTGAGCGCCATCCGCGCCGATCTCGACCGCTCGCCCTGGATTGGTGAAGGGCATCGCAAAATATGGGCGCGGCTGCGCGTACTTGACGGCATTCGAGTTGCCCGTAAGCGAGTGCTGCGGTTGATGCGGGAGAATGGCCTGCTGTCGCCACACCGCCACCTGGCACGACAAGGCGAAGCCCACGACGGCCGCATTATCACCACGGCGCCAAACCTGATGTGGGGCACCGACGCAACGCAAATCCCGACCGTGCTGGATGGCAAGGTCTGGCTGTTTGCCGTCGTCGACCACTGGAACGCGGAAGCTATGGGGTGGCACGTTGCCAAGATTGGTAATCGCTACGCCGCTGCCCAGGCTGTCGGCATGGCGATCAAAACAGAGTTCGGCGCCGTTGCGGCCGCGATCGCACGCGGTCTTGCCCTCCGTCACGACCATGGCAGCGCATTCATGGCCGACCACTTCCAGAACCAGATCAAGTTCTGGGGCATGGCTCCGAGCTTCGCCTTCGTCGGCGAGCCCGAAACCAACGGCGTGGCCGAACGCTTCTTCCGGACCTTCAAGGAACAGGTCATCCACGGCCGCATCTACCGGACCATCGACGATGTTCGCGCTGCCGTGCGGAAATTCTTCGAACTCTACAACGCCCAGTGGCTCATCGAGAAAAACGGGCTACGCAGCCCGCGTCAAACGCGTTTCGCCTGGGAGCAAGCCGCCATGAACAACGCCGCTTAAATCAAACTTGTGTCCAAAGAACCGGGCGCGGTACATCGGGTGCAAGCGGGCTTGAGCAATTGCGGCTGTCCGGAACTGGCGACACCGTCACACTGACGGATGCGCTGGTCGCGGGCTCGAGCGCCGGCTACTTCACGGTCATCGATGGCGCGGCCAACGACTTCAGCATCGTCGGGACCGCCGACGACAGCGGCGACGGCAAGAGCGATCTGATCTGGCGCGAGGATGACGGGACCGTCGCGCTTACGACGACGCCCAATCTCTCGGCGCTGACGTCGGTCAATCAGGCGGTCGGGACCAATTGGATTTCAGTCGGCCTTGATTGGCACCTCCAGGCCGAGGCTGACGTCAGCGGTGACGGCCGCGCCGACCTGATCTGGCGCAACGACAACGGCTCGGTGGCAGTCTGGACTCTGAACGGCACGCAACCGCTGTCGGCCGGAACCGTCGCCACGGCCAGCGCCGACTGGCACATTGTCGGCAGTGCCGATTTCAACGCTGATGGGCGATCCGATATTCTCTGGCGCGACGACAATGGATCAGTTGCGGTCTGGACGCTGAACGGCGCTCAGTTGCAATCGACCGGCGTCCTCGGGACCGCAGGATCTGATTGGCATATCGCCGGCACCGCCGATTTCAGCGGGGATGGGCGAGCGGATATCCTTTGGCGTGACGACAACGGCTCAGTTGCGATCTGGACAGTGAATGGCACTGCGCTGCAGTCAGCCGGAGTGGTCGCTACTGCGGGCAACGACTGGCATATCGCCGGCACTGCCGATTTCAACGGCGATGGGCGATCGGATATTCTCTGGCGCGACGACAATGGCGCGGTCGCGATCTGGCAGTTGAATGGCGCCCAGTTGCAGTCGGCCGCGGTTATCGCTACGCCGGGCGCGGACTGGCACATCCTGGGCACCGCCGATTTCAACGGCGATGGGCGCGCCGACATTCTGTGGCGCAACGACGATGGCTCGGTTGCCGTCTGGACCATGAACGGCGCCCAGATCCTGGGCGCGAACGTCGTCGGCAAGGCCACCGGCGACTGGCACCTGGTTTCGACCAACGATTACGATGGCGATCACAAGGCCGACCTCCTGTGGCGCAACGATGACGGCTCGCTGGCCGAATGGTCGATGAACGGCGGCCAGATCGCATCGATCCAATCGCTGATGGTCCATGGCAATGACACCATCAACGCTTCGGCCGTGGACGCGAGCCGCGCCATTCACGTTTACGTCGGCAGCGGCAACGATATCTATAATGGCGGCGCCGAAGCGGACACGGCCTTCGTCGAGAGCAGGCAGATCACAAGCAGCGACACTATCAACGGTGGCGCGGGCACCGACACGCTCGTGCTGCAGGACACCAACGGAACGCTGACGTCGAGCCAATTGCAGAACGTCACCGGCTTCGAAGCCGTCACGCTGACCAACGGCGGCGCCGTCACGCTCAGCGATGGCAACTTCGGCGGCGCATCGCTGACGGTGAACGGGGCGAGCGCGGTCGACAACGTCGACGCCAGCAGCGTTACGGCTGCGCACTCGATCGTGTTCAACGGCGGCGGCGGCGCTGACACCTTCAAGGGCGGCGCCGGAGACGATCAGTTCCTGATCCCCGACAGCAACTTCGGCTCGCTGCAGGGAAACGGCGGGATCGATCGCATCGTCTTGACGCAGCCGGGACAGTCGTTCAATCTCGACGCCAATGTCTCGAAGATCAGCGGCGTAGAGGTCATCGATCTTAGAAGTTCAGCGGGAGCGGAACTCTCCTTCACCAGCGATGACATTTTGCATCTCAATCCCACCGGCCACAGTCTTTATGTCGTGGGCGGGTCCGACGACGACGTCGTGGGTGGCGCTGGCTGGTCGCTCATATCAACGACCAACAGCAATGCTGAAGTCGCTTCTGGTGTGAATTTTATCCATTACCTCAATACGAACGGAGCCGACCTGTTTCTTTCAGACCTAATTCCGATAGCGGTTCCGCTTTGAGGTCGTCTTTGCATGTGTGCCACCTTCGCTCGTGATTTACTTCGCGAAGCGGCGGTGACGAGTCAGCCTTTGTGACGTTTACCAACGGCGTTACACGCTGATCGTCATTGCCGGGCTTGTCTCGGCAATTCCAACAGGGTGAGCACGGCGGTGCCCTTCAACTGAATGGCTGGGACAAGTTCGGCCATCTCGCGGGGAGAGCGTCGAACATCGTGACGGTAGGTGCTATCTGGCCGGCAATGGCGTCGCCGTCTCGACCTGATAGATCGATGATCCCGGCCGTTTCCAGGACGGATGATCTGCCAGCTTGAACCGCCAGGCTCCTACATCGCCGCGCTCAAGCACTTCCGGTCCGGCTATATAAACTGCATTGCTTTGCGATGTGGCGATCTCCGGAGACCAGAAATAGGCGAAGGGGGGATCGAGCGCGTGCACAAACGGACCGAACTCGTCTTCGAGATGGGTGAGCCCAACGACTTTGGCAAAGTCCGAGATCTTGATTGATGGCGCTGGATGCGATCGATGATCATCATCCGCGACGACAACAAAGCCGGTCAGCAAGGGCGCGCCGGCGACGACGCGCTCGGTTTCGGTCTGCGGCGAAACGCCGGCGGAACTTACGTCGCTTCGCAGGAGGAACCGGCTGAGCGGAGGAGCAACAAAAAACGCCGTCAGCAAAGCGCCCATGGCAAAGGCGCCGCGCTGCCAGCGAAGCGGGGCACCTTGGGCCGGTATCGCAAGCCCAAATGAAAACAGGCATGCCAGGAGAGGGTGGCTCGCGTAGAGGGCGCGCCATCCGGCGTCGCCGAACACGATTGCCGAGGAGGCCGCAATGCTCAGAAACACGAGGAGCCAGAGCATGCGGACTGCATTCGTTGCCCGCCAGGCGGCCCAGAGGAAGCCGGGAAGCAAGGCAACGAGTATCACGACGGTCTGATTGTCAGTCAGATCAAAAGGATTTCCGTAGCCGCCCAGCAGCAGGCGAGGGAAGTCGAGGATGAAGTCCGATAAATTGGCCCAGAGCTTCCCGAGAAATGGCGATGGATTCGATAAAATCATCTCATAGGTCTGGCGTATCAGGAATGCCGATACCGCGGTTGGATCGTTCATGAGCGGGCGCAACTGATCCGCGAAGGCATCCAGGCATTCCTGATAGTTTGTCCCGCGCGCAAGCCCGCAGGCGACGTAAGTGAAGTTCGCGCCCGTATTTGCGTCGTGCGCTCCAAACAAAAAGCTCAGAGCGGCATTCACGGCCCAGATTCCCAGCGCGACGGCAATACACGCGGCAGCGACTTTCGCGCGCTCGCTCCGCGTCGAGCCGAGCGCAAAGGCGCCCCACAGGATCAGCGCCGGAATCAGCAGCATGGCGCCCATGCGCGTCATCAAGGCGAGAATGAACAGCGCAACGGCGACGACAAAATGCGCTTTGGAACGAAGATGCGCGGCATCCAGCAGGAAAGCTACGCCGGCAAAGGACCATGTCAGAGCCAGAAGCTCGGTCATGGTGGTCGCGACAAACGGACGAATCATCAGCGCGGAAAGTGCGATGAAAAACAGCCCGGAGAAGGGACCGTGCCACCGCGTTACGGCTCTGGCCGCGAGAGCGAGCGAACTGCCAACCAATACGGCTTGGACGATCAGCGTGTAGAAGTAGACGTGCCCCCCGGCCAGCACCGTCACCTGTCGGAAAGCAGCGGCCAGCGGCCGCGTCGAGGCAATCCAATTCCACCTTCCGCCATAGGCCTGGTCGAAAGCGCCGACGAGATAATCCTGGGCGTCGGAATACGGAACATAGCCGGCCAGCGCCATGTAATTGTCAGTCGCGTGCCACGCTCCGGCGCGGATCAGGCCGAGCTCCGCGAGCACCAGCGCGATCATCAGGCCCGGGAGCCAACGATAGATCGCCCACCGCATGGCGACCCAGATCGAGTTCATGTCGTTAGTCTTCATCGTGGCGTCGCGAACATGCAAGCAGGGAGGAACGGACACTATCGGGACGATGCGCCACGGTGCTCGCAGCAGCATCGAAATAAACCTGCGAGGAATGGTGGCGTTTGCCGGCATTCAAATTCGGGTGGCCGGGCGGCGATGGCATCGGTAAGCGGCGAGGCTTCAACGTTGCTCCGGTTTCCGCGCCAGGACGTTGATCCCGGCCCCGATTGGAATCTCCGGCAGCGTTTTGCCGTCTGGGTACGGCTCTCCTGCCAAGTTGGCAAAGCGATATCCAGCGCGCGTCAATATGCCGGGCAATTCCTCAGGCGAATAGCCCTTTTCGACGAGAGTGTAGGGCGAATACTCGAAAATGATGCAGGGCGAATACTCATTGAGGACTTTGCTGGCGCCCTGCAGCACTTCGATTTCGTAGCCGTCAACGTCCAGCTTGATCAAATCAATCGCCGAAAGACGATGTTCGGCGACGATGTCATCAAGAGTCGTGACAACCGCCCCCGTCGTCGGCTTGCTGACGCCGAGATGGTGCTCATGACCGGTTTCGGAGGCCGCAAGGGGCCACGACGACGGCAGCGCTGCGGCAAGCGCGGCCCCCCCACTGCTCATCAGCATCGCCTGATGCGTTCGGATTTGCGGCGCGAGGTCCTTGTTGAGGCTGATCTGGTCGGCCAGGCGCTCAAAAGCGTACCGGGTCGGCTCGACCGCGATGACGGTTCCCGACGGTCCGACGGCAGCGGCCAGGGGAAGCGAGTGCGCTCCGATGTTGGCGCCGACGTCGATCGCGACCGCCCCCGGGCGGAGAATGCGCCGATAAGCAGCCAAGGTCGATGGCTCAAAAGCTCCCAACAGATAGATGCTGAAGTCGATCCCTTCGCGCAGGTCCAATCGCCAGGTGATGCCCTTGCGACGGCAGACGACGACCTCATCCTTGCCACGGAGCCGCAGGCCGGCCGTGACCAGACGTTGGGCTATTCCGGCAAGCCAGATCTTGGTTTTCGTGCGCAGGATCATCAGCCGGTCTGGTTATGATCTCGTGGCGAACAAGGTTCGCGCCGACAGGATTAGCAGCACTATTTCTCCGGCGAAATAAACAGCAAGCCAGCATGTGAAGCTGATCAGTGATTCAACCGTGCGTTCGTAGCCGATCAGCACCGATAGCACGAACCAAGGCAGCAGACAGAGGCCGGCGACCACCGTCCCCGCGAGAAAGTTGCGTTTCATCAGGAGTGCGAGACCGCCGATCGCCAGGAGGCAAATCGCCGGCGTCTTGTCAATCAAGATGCGGTCCAGCCAGGCGACGCGCGAAGACGTCGCGAAAAGCTCCTCACGCGGAACCGTCGTCAATCCACTTGCGCCGTTATGGGTCACGAAGCGCTCGAGGCGGTACTCCATCAGCGCGGGGACGTCCATCCAATTAGCTTTCAACCAGGCAACGGCAAGTTCGCGAAATTTCTTCGACCGCTCGTAGTCATTGGGGCTGTCTCGGACCAGCGTTCTGAGGTTGTCGAGGCCAAAGTCCCGCACCACCGTCCCATCGGCGAGTGGGAGTTCATTGTACCGGCCGGGTGTGATCGGTCCGCCTCCGTATTCCCAGACGAATGCCTCTACACCGCTGGTCGCCGTCGGAATGAAGACGCCGTAGTGGACGTAGTTTCGCACCACCCAGGGGGACCAAACGGTGACCGCCGCCAGAACGAAGACGGCGCTTTGTGCCAGACGTCGCCGATCGAGAATGCTGGCCCGCTTTGACTCGACACTCCCGGCGTCGGCATCCCTGCCCTTCTGCCATCGGAAGCCGGCCAAGGCGAGAGCCGCGGCTACGATCAACAACGACGGAAAAAATTGGGGACGGTTGAGAGCCAGCAAAAGACACAGCATGCCGGCAAGGGCTGCGGTCACCAGCGACTGAGTGCGAATGGTGTGCAAGCTCACGCCCAGCGACCAGAGAACGAGCATCTCGCTGACCGCCTCGGTCCCCAATTTGAGGCTCCAGAATATCGACGCGCGGCATAACGCGACCACCAGCACAAGCAGCGCGGCGAGCCATTGCCGGCCGGTCAACTTGGCGAGTTGGGCGGCCAGGAAAACGGATGCGGCGAAAGTACTCGTCTGTACAAGCAGCCGAAATGTCGCTTCGTATTGTTCTCCTCCGAGCCAGATCGCGAGCGCAATAATTGAAGGTGTAACCGGCGTTAGGTAGGAAAAATACGCTTCGTTAATCCCAAAAAAAAATTGCGCGGCGATGTTTTGGCCGATTTGAACGTAACCTTGAATATCCGAGATCGGCTGCTCATGGACCAGCGTCCAATATTCCAGCCGGAGCGCCCAGAATGCGATTCCGAAGACCGCGATCGCGATCACGTGAAGTCCGGTTGGTCGGACTGGAGGCGCGCTCACGGCAGATGACATCGCGCAAATTCTCCAGAACGCAGAAACACGTTACCGCAATAGATCAACTGAATTGGGCTGGCCCCCTGGATCAATGCGCCGATGCTGGCTCGCTGGTTCATCGCCGCGGCGCGATTTGTTAATCAGAAAAGCAAACGCCGTTCCCCACGGCTCGCCCCCCAGACTTGGGTGAATGCGCCGTTAAGGTCCGCTCATTGCAAAACAGGTCGACGCTGTCAATCAGCGTTGGCTCGCAAGTCCCCGATTTCATTCTCGGCCTGGATGCCCCGAGCGGGATGCGCTCGCGACGGTTATCGAATCCCAGTGATCTTCGTGAACTGCAATGCTCGCCCCAACCATCGAGGTCTCCACATCGGACGATCCTTGTCCGGATTTGCGCGAATTACGGGAACGTGGAGGCACGCGAACGCCGATCCATGGTTAAGCATTTACCGTTCGATCCAGCGTACATCCTAAACAAAATACTGCGAGAATGCGTAGAGTAAATGGAATACTACAATACTACATAGCATTTTCTGGTCGACTTCGGCGGAATATAAAAATTCATCTGTGATCTTTGGCTCCGGGTATGGGGAGTCCAAAGATGTATTCGCAAAAAGAGAACGCGTCAGCCGAGTTTGCAGCATACGGCGGTGACGGGGGCTCGAATGAGCCTGAAGCCACGCCTGCGTATGTGTCGGCTATTGCCGCCAGCAATCCATACCGAAGCTTGCAGTGGTATCTGGACGGCGATGCCGATGGCAGTTCGAATGGCACCGGCGCCAACATCGATGCGATTTCGACCGAGTATTCCGGCAGTGGCGTCGTTGTTGGCATCATCGACCAGGGCTTCGACACCACCAATCCCGATCTGACGGGGCGGTTCAATCTCAGCCTCAGTTATGATCCGCACGACAGCGGCGTAGCGAACATAACCCCGGATTCGTCGGCGGATGTGCACGGTACCTGGGTTTCCGGGGTGCTCGGCGCCTCGGCGAACAACCAGTTCGGCATCGTAGGCGTCGCCCCAGGGACGACGCTTGCAGGCTTCTACGCGCGCTTTGACGGCGGTTCGTCGCGCGCGGAAATGGCAAACCTGCTCGCGCGGCAGGTCAACGTCGACGTTTCGAACAATAGTTGGGGCTATACGACCGAATTCGCGGATAATTTCCTCGACCCTAGCTGGTATAACATCCGCGATGGACTGGTGAATGGAGTCGACAACGGCCGTGACGGCCTCGGCACTGTATACGTGTTCGGAGCCGGGAACGACCGCGTCTACAATCCCAGTACCACCCATGACGGCGACAACACGAACTATCACAACCTGACCAACAGCCGCTTCGAGATCACGGTTGCGGCCTCGACCCCGGACGGGCACGTCGCCTCCTACAGTACGCCAGGGGCTTCGATCCTGGTCACGGCGCCGGGCGATTCGATCCTGAGTACCGCGGTGAACGACGGAACCCGCGATGTCTCCCAGGACTTCGACTACGTCAGCGGCACGTCGTTGTCCGCCCCGATCGTTTCGGGCGTCGTGGCCATGATGCTGCAGGCCAATCCTGATCTTGGTTATCGCGACGTTGAGGAAATTCTGGCGCTGTCGGCGCACAAGATCGATCCAACATCGTCAAGCTGGACCACGAACGGCGCCACCAACTGGAATGGCGGCGCCAACCTCGTCAGCAACGATTTCGGTTTCGGTCTAATCGACGCCCATGCCGCCGTCCGGCTCGCTGAAACCTGGACCACACAGCATACTGCCGCCAATGAAGCGTCGATCAACATCACCGGTAATGTCGGTTCGAACACGACGCTCGTTAATTTTCAGCCGAACTACTACACGACGGTTGTCCCATCGAGCTACCAAGGCTTTTCCGTTCAGTGGGTCGAGGTCGACATCGCCCTAACCGACACCCATGACGGCGATCTGAAGATCCATCTCATCAGTCCGACCGGCACCGACAGCATCCTCGTGGATATGCCGGCTGCGGGAACCAACAATCGCAGCGACCTGACTTTCGCCTTTTCGACGGATCATGACTGGGGGGAATCTCCGGTTGGCACCTGGACGCTGATGGTCGAAGACGCAGGTTCCGGCGGCACCGGAGCCATGGGCTCCTATTCTCTGCACTTCTACGGCGACAATCAGGGCGACGACACAACCTATTACTACACTGATGATTTTGCTTCCTTGTCGGGCAATCGCTCAACCTTGAGCGACCCGGCGGGAAACGACACGATCAACGCGGCGGCGGTGACGGGGGACCTGTTGCTCGACCTGACGCCTGGCGCGACTTCGACGATCGACGGCCGAGCCGTTCAGATCGCGGCCGACACCATCATCGAGAACGCGATTGGTGGTGATGGCAATGACATCATCCACGGCAATCTGGCTGACAATCACCTCAACGGCGGCCACGGCAACGATATCCTTGCGGGAGAGGGCGGCCATGACGTCCTGACCGGTGGTGCCGGCGCCGATACCTTCCTGTTTGATGCGGCGACGCTCACCGATGCTCAGTCGGTGACCCATGTCTTTGACGAGATCACCGACTACGATCAGGGCGGCGGGATCTACAACTTCACCGAGGGCGACGCCATCGACCTCTCGGCGCTTCTTGCAACCCTCTACGGCGCCGGCGCGACGATCGATACCGTGGTGCGCGCGGTCGAAGATGCCGGTGGCCATTTCGCATTGCTTCAGATCGATCCTGACGGCGCGGCCGACGGTGCGGCCTGGACGACGATCGCGGAAATAGATGGGGCGACGACCAACGCCGCGCTTGACGTCATCCTGGCTGGATCGCAGGCGCAGATGATATCCGTTCAGCCGGCGGCCGTTCAGCCGATTGATGACAATGTTTCGCATGCGGTTCAGGGAAGCATCGGAAATACGGCGTGGCAGATCGTGGATGGCAACGTCGGCATATGGCAGATTGAGGGAGGCGGAGCGGCCAGCTTGTCGCTCGAGATCGATCCGTCGTGGCACCTGGCTGCTGAAGTGGATTCGCTCGATACCAGCAATCTCATCTGGCGCGATGACGACGGCTCTGTCGCTATATGGACTGTGGGCGACGGCCATCTGCAGGCGGCCGGAGTTCTCGGCGTGGCTGGCGCCGAGTGGCAGTTGACCGATGCGAGCGACTTGAACGATGGCTCCGGCAGCGAGATTCTCTGGTCGCGGACAGACGGAGCGGTTGCGCTCTGGCAGATCGACGGAGCGCAACTGCAGTCGACGGCTGTCCTTGGATCGATCAACTCCTCGTGGCATTTCGCCGGACGGGCCGATCTCGATGGCGATGGGCAGAACGATGTCGTCTGGCGCAACGACGATGGGTCGGTTGCGGCCTGGACCCTAAACGGAGATCATCTCCGAAGCACAGCCGTTGTCGGGATGGCGGGCCAGCAGTGGCAGATTTCCGGGTTTGCCGATTTCAATGGCGATGGCCGTTCGGACATCTTGTGGCAAAGTAATACCGGTGACGTCGCAATCTGGCAGATGAACGGGACAAGTTTGCAATCTGCTTCGGTCGTCGCCAACGCCGGTTCCAATTGGCATCTTCTTGGTGCTGCGGACGTTGATGGCGACGGCAAAGCCGATATTCTGTGGCGCAGTGACAGCGGTCAGGTCGCCGTATGGGAAATGAACGGCGCGCAGCTCAAATCGACCGACATCATTACGACGATCGGAAGCGATTGGCATCTGGCTTCGATCCACGATTTTAACGGCGACGGAAAGAACGATATCCTATGGCAAAATGACAACGGAAGTTTTGGGCTGTGGCAAATGGACGGTTCGCATATCGCATCGGCGGGCTTTGTTCCTGGAATTAACTTGGCGCCAGACACTCTGATGTGAGGCTGGCAGCGCACCGGTCAACGGAAGCCAACGGACGCCTGCGCGGCCTTGTGCCGACACTGCGGAATTCGCTTCCGAAGCGGCGGGGGCATTTCGCGCGGCAAGCATCCGTCCGGGCATGCCTCTTAAGCCTTTTTTTGATTTTTTTCGTCCCGAAGACGCTGAACCAACTCATTGAGACTGCGAACGAAGCCTTCGAGCTTCTCGGTAGGCATGACGAGGCGCCCCACAATGGCCGGGGCCAGGGCTCCGGCCGCGGGGTCGAACTGCTCCATGAGCAGTTCCAACCGCACCGTTCCCGCGACCAACGAAGCTCCATAGAGCCCGTCGGCGAACACGGTCGAGACCGAATCGGCGCGTGCCGGCCTGATTTCAGGTTTTGCTTTGGCTTCCATACTAAATTGCTCCCTGGCGATGTAGTGTACTGTCTTTGCACTCGTGGGTAGGCGAAAGCGGATGTTGGCAACGATGCTTCGACATGTGAAATTCTTGCTACGTTAATGATTTACTTCATTTAAATCGGCCTTGAAAACGAATTTTATACTATATTCAGCGAGGAATCTATGTAAATAACCTCTTTTTTTCAGAACAATCGGGCCGATTGTGCCAGAAATAACATTAACGTTACGTTTCTATAGCTGATTTCCGCTCAAATTTTCCTTGACTCCTCATTTACCTCTCCATAGTGGTAAACAATACGTTAATACCACGTTTTATGGGCCGTCGAAGAAACCGGACATTACTAAAAAGCGACGGCAGGGTAGAGGGGATATCAATGGTTGCAGTTGCGTCCGAGCGATTGTCGCTTCATGCGTGCAATAAAAAGGTCAAAAGTTGCTCCATTTCATTCGCTCAGTACGGGAGTAAGCCGCTCGGTTCTGTCTGGGCCTCGTCGGAAACGCCACCGCGGAGCGGCCGAACGTCAGTCGTGCGCCCGGTCGGCAGGACAGCACAAATTTCGAAAATCACGGCTCGGAAGGTGCGGCGTCTGATTGGCGCCGCCGCGGTTATGCCGTCGAGTGACGCCGGCGGGCCCATCGCGCGCGCAGCAACTGTCAGCGGTGCTGCCAATCGTTCAGTTCATGTCGCGCCGAGCTGCCAGTCCGAGGAATGAGACTTCATTACGGCGTGTCCTCCGCGCCCGCAACCTAACATCGTGATGTCCGTGTACCGGAGAGGGGAAACCCATGGCTACGTTTGTTTTTACGCTGTCGACTGACCACCCGTCGGGGCAATCGTCGCAGTACAATTTCTATTACTTCACGCCCGCGACGCTGCAAGCCGGGGATACTTTGACTGGCGCATCGACGGCGCCCCTCGCCGATGTCGGCGTCGTCACGGCTTCGGGCACGATAGGCCCTACCCAGTTCGCGGGCGTCAGCGGCCTTGAGCAACTGCGGCTGTCCGGCGCCGGCGACAGCGTCACGCTGACGGATGCGCTGGTCGCCGGCTCGAGCGCCGGTTATTTCACCGTCGCCGATGGAGCGGCCAATGACTTCAGCATCGTCGGCACCGCCGACGACAGCGGCGACGGCAAGAGTGATCTGATCTGGCGCCGGGACGATGGAGCGATTGCGCTCACCACGACCCCCAGCCTCTCCGCGCTGTCCTCGATCAATGAGGCGGTAGGGACCAACTGGGTTTCAGTCGGCCTTGATTGGCACGTCCAGGCCGAGGCAGACGTCAGCGGCGACGGCCGCGCCGACCTGATCTGGCGCAACGACAACGGCTCGGTTGCGGTCTGGACCCTGAATGGCACGCAAGTGCTGTCGACCGGAGTCATCGCTTCGGCCAGCGCCGACTGGAACATCGTCGGGAGCGCGGATTTCAATGCCGACGGCCGCTCGGACATCCTCTGGCGCAACGACGATGGATCGGTTGCGGTCTGGACGCTGAATGGCACTCAACTGCTGGCGACCGGTGTCATCGGGAGCGCGGGAAATGATTGGCACATCTCCGGCACCGCCGATTTCAACGGCGATGGGCGCGCCGACATCCTGTGGCGCAACGACGATGGCTCGGTTGCGATCTGGACGGTGAACGGCACCCAACTGCAGTCAGCCGGGGTGGTCGCTACTGCAGGCAACGATTGGCATATCATCGGCACCGCCGATTTCAACGGCGATGGACGCGCCGACATCCTGTGGCGCAACGACGATGGCACGGTGGCGATCTGGACGGTGAACGGCAGCCAGTTGCTGTCGGCCGGGGTGGTCGCGGCGCCGGGCGCGGACTGGCACATCCTGGGCACCGCCGACTTCAACGGCGATGGGAAAGCCGACATTCTCTGGCGCAATGACGATGGCTCGGTTGCCGTCTGGACCATGAACGGCGCCCAGATTCTGTCCGCGAATGTCGTCGGCACGGTCACCAGCGACTGGCATCTGGTTTCAACCAACGACTACGACGGCGATCACAAGGCGGACATCCTGTGGCGCAACGACGACGGCTCGCTGGCCGAATGGTCGATGAACGGCGGCCAGATCGCGTCGATCCAGGCGCTGATGGTCAACGGCAATGACACCGTCAACGCTTCCGCGGTGTCGTCGGAGGCCATTCACGCCTACGTCGGCAGCGGCAACGACACCTATACCGGCGGCGCCGGCGCGGACACCGTCTACGTCGAGAGCAAGCAGATCACGAGCGGCGACACCATCAACGGTGGAGCGGGTACCGACACGCTCGTAATGCAGGACACCAACGGCACGCTGACGGCCAGCCAGTTGCAACACGTCACCGGCTTCGAAGCCGTGACGCTGACTGACGGCGGCGCCGTCACGCTGAGCGATGGCAACTTCGGCGGCGCATCGCTGACAGTCAACGGCTCGAGCGCCGTCGACAACGTCGACGCCAGCACCGTCACGGCCGCGCATTCCGTCACGTTCAACGGTGGCGGCGGCGCTGACAGCTTCAAGGGCGGCGCCGGGAGACGATCAGTTCCTGATCCCCGACAGCAATTTCGTTTCGCTTCAGGGTGGTGCCGGGACCGATAGCATTGTCCTGACGCAGCCGGGGCAGTCGTTCGATCTTGACGCCAACGTTTCCAAGATAACAGGTGTCGAAGTCATCGATCTTCGGAGTTCTGCAGGTGCGGTACTCAATCTGACCGCCGCGGATGTCCCGCTAATCAATGCCGTCGGCAATAGCCTCTATGTCCTCGGCGGCTCCGATGATGATGTTACCTATGGGCCTGGCTGGGCCCTCATCTCTACGACAAACAGCAATAACGCCGTTGCTTCGGGGGTAAACTTCTCACATTGGCAGCATACCACCGGGGCAGATTTGTTCATCCAGGACGGTGTGCCACCGCCCACGGAAATAACGGACAACCCGCCATTCATCGAGCTCGGCGGGGACGTTGCAGATCCCAATTTTGCGACCAGCTACACCACCGGCAATTTAGCCGGCGTGGCGATTGGCGCCGCTAGCGCGGTTTTCGGTTGATGTGAATCGGAACAGTCAGGGGGTTCCCAAAGGCGCGCAAATCAGATTCGGGTTGCTTTGAGAGCAACGGCGAGGTCGCGCGATGGCGAAGGGATACTCGAAGGACCTGCGGGCGCGGGCGGTCGCGCTTGTCGAAGACGGCGAGAGCAGACGGGAAGCGGCGCGGGTGCTCGGTGTGGGCGTATCGACGGCAATCCGCTGGATCGAGCGCTGGGTGACGACGGGGAGTGTAGCGGCATTGCCCGGCACGGGCCACAGCCGCTCGCCGCTCGAGACGCATCGCCAATGGCTGCTTGATCTGATCGCGGCGGAGCCGGACTTGACGCTCGAAGAGATTAGCGCGCGGCTCAAGTCCGAGAAGCGGCTGAAAACCGGTACGACCTCGGTCTGGCGCTTCTACGAACGCCATGACATCACGTTCAAAAAAAACTCTGCACGCCGCCGAACAGGATCGTCCTGATGTCGCTGCAGCGCGTGCCGAGCTGAAGGCCGAGCAATCCAAGCTTGACGCGCCGCGCCTCGTCTTCATCGACGAGACGGCGGTTACGACCAAGATGGTCCGACATCGCGGCCGCTCACCGCGTGGCCAGCGTCTCGTCGCCAGCGTGCCGCACGGCCACTGGAAGACGCTGACGTTCGTTGCCGCGCTGCGCATCAATGGCCTCACCGCGCCTTATGTCATTGACGGCGCGATGGATGGGCCATCGTTCCTCGCTTATGTCGAGCAAGTCCTCGCACCGACGCTGCGCAAAGGCGATATTGTCTTCATGGATAACCTGCGCACCCACAAGATCGACGGCGTGCGACAGGCGCTCGAAGCGGTCGGCGCGAAGGTGCGCTATTTGCCGGCCTACTCACCCGACCTCAATCCGATCGAAATGGCATTCTCGAAGCTGAAGACGGCGCTGCGCAAAGGTTCCGCTCGCACCGTGACAACGCTGATGAAGCTGATCGGAAAGCTCATCAAGACATTTGCACCCGAGCAATGCGCGAACTACTTTCGACATGCCGGATACGCGTGGTGACCCATATCAAGTGAAAAGCGCTCTAACGTCGTTTTAGACGACCCGGATACGAACGGCATCCATGCGCGGATTGAAAATCTGACGGCTCATATTACCAACCCGCTTTCGAACGACGCGACCACGCGGGAATTTCTGGTTCTTACTGCGGTCGGGCACAGCATTCTGACATCAAACCCCGGCCTCTCGATCGCCGGCGAGAACACGACAACGCTGACGATCAGTGGCGTCTCGACCGACACCGTCTATCAGTCACTCCTGCGCGAGATTCACTACGTTGACACGGACCAGCGCCCGGGATCGGACTACACAACCCAGCGGACAGTTGTGGTCACCGCCGAGGACGGCGCTGGCGAAACTTCGGCGACACGCACATCCTCCATCTCCCTCTCCAACGGCAACCACCCACCCGTCGCGCATGACGACGCCGCGACCGCGGTTGAAACCGGCGTTGCGCCCGGTTCGGACGCGATCGGCAATGTCCTCACCAACGACACCGACGTCGATGGCGGTGACACCAAGGCCGTGACCACGACCGGCGCCCATGCTCTCACGCACGGCACGCTGACACTCAACGCCGACGGCTCGTTCGACTACGCCGTCAACAACGCGGATACGGTCGTCGACGCATTGCGGACGGCGACCGACACGCTGACCGATACCTTCAACTACACGATGACGGATTCGCAAGGCCTTACCTCCTCGGCAAACCTGGTCATCACGATCCAAGGCGCCAACGACGCGCCGATCGCGCAAAACGACACGCTGTCCACCGACGAGGACACACCGATCAATCTCGCGGCCGCCGGCGTGCTCGCCAACGACACCGACGTCGATACCGGCGACACCAAGACCGTATCAGCCGTCAACGGCGTCGCCGGGAACGTCGGCGCGCCGGTCGCCGGCAACTTCGGCACGCTGACGCTGTTCGCCGATGGTCATCTGAGCTTCGTGCCCAACGCTGCCGCGCAGGCCCTCACCGCCGGCACACACGCCACCGACGTCTTCACCTACACCATGCACGACACGGCTGGCGCAACGTCGACGGCGTCCATCACCATCACCATTAATGGCCTGAACGACGCGCCGGTGGCGCACGCCGATGGCAACGTCGTGGCCGAAGACTCCGTTATTACCGCGACCGGCAATGTGCTGGCCAACGACACCGACGCCGAATCCCAGTCCCTCACGGTATCGACGGTAAGCGGGGCGACAGACAACGGCGCGACGTTCTCGATCGCCGGCGCCCACGGCACGCTGGTGGTCACCAAGGCAAGCGGGGCCTACACCTATACGCTGAACAACGCGGACGCCGCGGTGCAGCAGCTCGGCATCGGCGCCACGCTCACCGACACGTTCCACTACACCGCCAACGACGGCAATACCGATTCCAATCTTGCCGATCTCGTCATCACCATCAACGGCACCAACGACGGCCCGGTCGCGGTCGCCGACGCGGCCAGCGTCACCGAAGATACGACGCTGATTGCCACCGGCAACGTGCTGACCGGCGGCACCCCCAATTCCGACACTGACACCGGCGACGTGCTCACCGTCACCGGCGTGACCGGCAACGGCACCACCAATTTCGCCACCGGTCATTTCACCATCGCGACGACGTTCGGAACGATCGACATCAACGCGGCGACCGGAGCCTATACCTACAATCTGAACAACGGCGCGGTGCAGGCGCTCGGCGCGACCCAGTCCACCACCGACGTCTTCACCTACACGATCTCGGACGGGCACGGCGGCATTTCCAGCGCCGATCTCACCGTTACCATCCACGGGACCAACGACGCGCCGGTGGCGAATAACAACACCGGCATCAGCGTGATCGAGGACACCCCGACCAGCATCAACGTGCTGGCGAACGACACCGACGTCGACGGTCCGGGTCCGCTGGCGGTGACGCAGATCAACAGCACGCCGGTGACCCCCGGGTCAGGCATTCCGGTGGCGGTGACCGGCGGCACCGTGACGGTGAATGCCAACAGCGTGCTGGTGTTCACGCCGGACGCCAACTTCAACGGCCCGGTCAGCTTCACCTATGTGGCGAAGGACGCCCTGGGGGCGACCTCGAACGCGGCCACCGTGTCGCTGACGGTGACGGCGGTCGACGATGCGCCGGTGAGCACGGCGCCGACGGCGGTGACGGCGACCGAGGACACGGCGTTCCTGTTCAACGGCGGCAATGCGATCAGCGTGACCGACGTCGACAGCAACGTGACGGTGACACTGTCGGTCGACCACGGCGTGCTGCACGCCAGCGGCGCCGGCGTGAGCGGCGACGGCAGCAACACGCTGACGATCGCGTCGGCGACGCCGACCGCGGTGAACGCGATCCTGGCCGGCCTGAGCTATCAGGGCGACCTCAACTTCAACGGCAACGACACCCTCACCATCGTCACCTCGGACGGCACCCTGTCCGACACCGACACGGTGGCGATCACCGTCAGCGCAGTCAACGACGCGCCGGTGGCGGGGGATGATGTGGCCCCCTCGGCGGTGCTGCAGAGCACGGCGCTGGTGGTGGACGCGGCGCACGGCGTGCTGGCGAACGACAGCGATGTCGACGGCGGCAGCCTGAGTGTGTCCGCGGTCACCGGCGGGACGCTCGCCGGCGGCCTGTTCACGGTGGCGGGCGTGCACGGCGCGCTGGTGCTCAACGCGGCGACCGGCGCCTACACCTATACCTCGGCGGACGCGTCGGCGGCCGACTTCGGCACCGATACGTTCAGCTACACGGTGTCGGACGGCCTGGGTGGCACCGATACCGCGACGCTGACGGTGGAGGTAACGGAGCAGGGGCTGCGCACGGTCGATGCGACCGCGATCGACAACCACGGCACCCCGACCACCGCCGACGATGAGATGTTCTTCGGCGACGGCAACCTGCCGACCAACTACAACGTCTCGGACAACCACGCCGCCGGGCTCGAGCTCGGGCTGAAGCTGCATTACCGCACCGGCGACGACATCATCCCGACCAGCCAGCAAACGGACGGCACCGCGCACTACATCGTGCCGGCAGGCACGCAAGTGGTCGACCTCGCGCACGACGTGCCCGCGGCGGCGGGGAACCGGGCGGCCTGGAGCTTCGACTTCTCGGTCGACACCGAGGCTAACGGGGTCAGCGGCAAGACCCTTGCCGACTACAACTTCACCATCACGATCGCGGACAGCGACGGCCACAGCCAGGTCTATCAGTTGCAGCACACCGGGCCCGGCAATACGCCGTGGCTGCTGGTCGGGGGCAATCCGGCGACCGATGGCTTTGCCGACGAGGACGGCAGCGACGTGCACCTGTCGCAGAACTCGGTCAACTTCGGGTTCAGCTTTCTGCTCAATGCGTTCGGCGCCGATGCGCTGGCCGCCGGCAAGGTCTACGACATTCAGCTTGCGGGCTACGATGCCTTGAGCGGCGCGCTGGTGGCCAGCACGCACGACGTGCTCAAGCTCGACAGCGCTCCGGTGGCGACGCCGAACACGGCGAGCGTGACCGAGGACAGCAGCCTCACCGCGACCGGCAACGTGATCACCGACGCGCCGGCCGACAGCGATCTCAACGGCGATCCGATCACGGTGAGCGCAGTCAACGGCGACGCCGCCAATGTCGGCCACGCCGTGGCCGGCGCCTACGGCACGCTGACCGTCAACGCCGACGGCTCCTACAGCTACGCCCTCAACAACGCGCTGCCGGCGGTGCAGGCGCTGGGCGCCAGCGAGACCGCGACCGACAGCTTCACCTACACCGTGGCCGACGGCCATGGCGGCGCGGCCAGCGCGATCTCGACCGCGACGCTCACGGTCACGGTACACGGCACCAACGATCCGGTGGTGTCGCCGGCAGCGCTGACAGTCGACGTGACCGAGGACCTGGTGACCACGTCGGCGGGCAATGTGCTCAGCAATATTACCGATGTGGACGTGCACGACATCCATACCGTGACCGCGGTGGTGGCGGGAGCGACGGCCGGGTCGGGCGGGGTGGGCACGGCGGTTGCCGGCGCCTACGGCACGCTGACGATCGATGCCGACGGCGACGCGCAATACGTGCTCAACAACGCCCTGGCGGCGGTGCAGGGGCTCAACACCGGCTCGGCGCCGCTGACCGACAGCTTCACCTACACGGTGAGCGACGGGGCGACCGTTGCCTCGACCACGCTGACGGTCGACATCCACGGCAGCAACGACGCCCCGATCGCCAACGACGACTTCGCGACCGCGACCGAGGACGTGGCGGGGACCACGCCGTCGCTGTTCAACGTGCTCGCGAACGACAGTGACGCGGATACCGGCGACAGCAAGACGGTGCTGACCTTCAAGTACGCCGGCATCACCCAGGCCGCTGGCACTACGATCACGGCCGGCAACGGCGCGGCGCTGAGCGTAGCGGCCGATGGAACGGTGACGCTCACGCAGAACGGGGCGTTCAACAGCCTGGGCCAGGGCGCGGTCAACGCCCAGTTCTTCCAGTACACGATGGAAGATGCGGCGCATTCGCAGTCGACCGCGACCGGGCAGATCAACGTCGCCGGCGTCAACGACGCGCCGGTGGCGAATAACAACACCGGCATCAGCGTGATCGAGGACACCCCGACCAGCATCAACGTGCTGGCGAACGACACCGACGTCGACGGTCCGGGCCCGCTGGCGGTGACGCAGATCAACAGCACGCCGGTGACCCCCGGGTCAGGCATTCCGGTGGCGGTGACCGGCGGCACCGTGACGGTGAATGCCAACAGCGTGCTGGTGTTCACGCCGGACGCCAACTTCAACGGCCCGGTCAGCTTCACCTATGTGGCGAAGGACGGCTTGGGGGCGACCTCGAACGCGGCCACCGTGTCGCTGACGGTGACGGCGGTCGACGATGCGCCGGTGAACACGGCGCCGACGGCGGTGACGGCGACCGAGGACACGGCGTTCCTGTTCAACGGCGGCAATGCGATCAGCGTGACCGACGTCGACAGCAACGTGACGGTGACACTGTCGGTCGACCACGGCGTGCTGCACGCCAGCGGCGCCGGCGTGAGCGGCGACGGCAGCAACACGCTGACGATCGCGTCGGCGACGCCGACCGCGGTGAATGCGATCCTGGCCGGCCTGAGCTATCAGGGCGACCTCAACTTCAACGGCAACGACACCCTCACCATCGTCACCTCGGACGGCACCCTGTCCGACACCGACACGGTGGCGATCACCGTCAGCGCAGTCAACGACGCGCCGGTCGTCGATCTCAATGGCGCAACGGCTGGTGTCGATCGCACCGACGTCCCGGCCTACACCTCCGGCGCGGTGGCTATCAATGTCGCCCCGGCGATCGCGTCGGTGACCGATGCCGAAAACGCGATCAGCAAGATCACGTTGATGTTGAGCGCGGATGTGGGATCGCTCGACGGCTCGTCGGAGGGACTCTCCTTGCCCGCGGGCGCGGCCGCGTTTCTCACATCGATCGGATTTACCGTATCGGGCGAAGGCACCAGCAACCTTCAGATTATCTCGAACACGGTCGGTGGAATCTCTCCGGCCACGTTCGAAGGTATCCTGAAGACCGTCCTGTATCACGACGCCGACACGACCTTCGGCTTCAACCCGGAGGACCGCACGGTCACCGTGACGGCGACCGACGGCCTTGGTCTCAACTCGTCGCCGGCGCTGATTCACATCGATTTGGCGGCCAACGTCACCGACCTCAATGATGGTGGCGCGCTTGATCACTTCGTCGGAGCCAACCTCGCCGACACTATTCGCGGCAATGGCGGCAACGACACGATGGAAGGCCGCGGCGGCGACGACACGATCTACGGCGGCACCGAAGCGGGCAATTCGGGCCACGACACGGCGGTGTTTACCGGCAACCAGGCCGACTACGTCGTTACGCGCACCGGCCCCGGCGTCTACACCGTGGCCGATCAAATCGGCGGTCGGGACGGCACCGACACGGTGCACGATGTCGAGACGCTGCACTTCGATGGCGACAGTTCCGACCTGTTGCTCGACGCGCCGATTCAGGTCTTCGACCCCACCGATACGGTCCTGCTCGCAACCTTCCAGGCGAACCAGCTCGACCAGGCGGTCAATTACGCCAACACCCACGCAGGCGCCAACGTCATCGAGCTGCAGTCCTCCGCCGGCCCGTTCACGGCGGGTACCTGGCCGGTCGACATCACCGCAGCGGTGAAGATCATTGCCGTCGGCGGCACCGCCACGATCGATGCGGGCAGCCATGGCGCGTTCGAGATCGAACCGAGCGCCGTTGCGAACGGGACCGACGCGGTCACTCTGCAAGGCCTCAACATCAGCGGGGACGGCACGACCGGCGACACCGTGGGCGTGCTCTTCAACGGCGTCAATGAGGGGACCAGCGCCGGCGCGATCCAGCTCGTCAACACCTCCGCCTCGGGCTTCGGCTCGAACGGCGTCGCCGTCATCGGCGGCGGCAGCGGGCTTTCCGTCACCATCGACGGCGACAATCCGGCCACCATCGGGACGACCGAAACCGCGACCTTCACCGGCTCGGGCTATAGTTCCTCGAGCGGCGGCTCCGGCGACATCCTGTTCTTCGAGTTCACCGGCGCCGCGTCGCTCGGGAACTTGAGCGTCATCGGCACGACCGGGATCGCGGCGAGCGCCGCGGACAACGGCATCCAGTTCGCCGGGTTCTACGGCGCCGACCACTCCGTCGACCACGCGATCGGCAGTGTGAACTTCCAGAACGTGGCGGTGAGCGGTACCTACGAGAAGACGCTCGTCTACGTCCAAGGCTACGACAATCTCAACGGCCTGAGCTTCGCCAATGGCTTGTCGCTGGGCGGCGCCGGCAGCCAGACCACCTGGACCGGGCTATTCATCGATGGCGGCCCGCAAGGCGGGGCTTACGTTTCCGACGGCACCAGCACGCTGAATTTGACCGGCGTGAACGTGAGCGGCGGGACCTTCGGGACAAGTCCGTCCTTTGCGGCTCTTGGCAGCAAGCCGATCGTCGTCAACGGCGTCGCAACCGGCGATATCATCACCGGCACAGACGCGGCCGAGGCCTTCATTGGCTCGACCGGAAACGACGTGATCAACGCCGGCGGGGGCGACGACCTCGTGCTCTATAGTATCGGCGACGGGCAGGATACGGTCGACGGGCAGGGCGGCAACGACACGCTCGCCCTCATCAACTTCGCTGGCGGCGCGCCGAGCGCGACCTCCGCGACGTTTGCGGTTACCGAAAATGCAGGCCACCTGATCGTCCAGACGGACGGCGCCGGTGCGCCGGAAGTCGACGCGCTCGGCATGGAGAGTGTCCAGGCCCAGCTCGGCAACGGCGGCGACACGGTCACGCTGACCGGCAACCTGGTCGGAGCCGGGATCTCGACGGGCGCAGGCGGCATCGCCATCACCGGCGGTAGCGGCGCCGATACGGTCGACGCCAGCGGCCTGACGAGCGTGAACGCGATCACCTTCACCAACCTCAATACCGGCGACGATACGTTCAAGGCAGCGAATGTCCTCGCCAACGACCAAGTCGACGGCGGCACCGGTGGAGAGACCATCGGCGACACCGCCGATTATTCCGCCGCGTCGGCGGCAGTGACAATCAACCTGGTAGCAGGCACCGCGGTCGGCACCTCGGTCGGCAGCGACGTCATCACCCATTTCGAGAACGCGACCGGCGGCGCCGGGAATGACACCATCAGCGGCACGGCAAATGCCAATATCCTCAGCGGTGGCGACGGCAACGACACGATCACTGGTGGCGGTGGCGACGACACCATCCACGGTGGCGCCGGCAGCGATGTCGCGATATTCAGCGGCAACCGCAGTGATTACACGATCACATGGGACGGCAATGTCGCAACCGTTCAGGATACCGTCGGCGGCCGCGACGGCGCCGACACGATCGACGGCGTCGGCGAACTGCGCTTCAGCGATGGGTCGGTTTGGCTGGTCAGCCAGGCCGTCGGCAGCGACTTCACGACGATCCAGTCGGCGGTGGATGCAGCCCACACCGGCGATCAGGTCCTGGTCGCGGCAGGAACCTACGTCGAACAGGTCCTGGTCGACGGGAAGAACCTCACGCTGACCGGCGAGAACGGCGCGATCATCGACGCGCCCAATGCGATCCATCCCAGCTTCAACATTCCGACTTCAGGTACGCCGAACAAGTTTGCGCTGATCGGCGTCGAGAACGCCACCAACGTCACGATCGACAATTTCCAGCTTAACGGACTTGGCGAGGGCGACCAGGCCAGCGGCGGCGACTTCAACGGCGTCTTCTTCTGGAACGCCAGCGGCCACGTACTCAATTCTTCGGTGACCGGTATCCGCGACGGCGGCGTGGCCGGTTCGCTCGACGGCGCGCAACGCGGCAACGCCATCGTCGGGTTGTCCACCGACGGCGGCCCTCACACCCTCGAAGTCGCCGATACGACGGTGTCCGGCTTCCAGAAGAACGGCATCGTGTTCAGCGGGGCCGGCATGACCGGCAACGCCCATGACAATACCGTCACGGGCGCCGGCCAGACTGCGGCGATTGCCCAGAACGGCATCGAGGTCGTCTTCGGCGCGACCGGCTCGGTCATTCACAATATCATCAGCGACATCGATTACTCGGGGGCGAACACCGCCGCCGGCGTGCTGATGTTCCAGGCTGCCACAGGCGTTGTCGTCAACAACAATACGATCACGGGCGCCGCCGGCGATGGCGATGCCGGCGTTTATTTCTTCGACACCGATGGAGCGTCGGCGCACGGCAACACCCTCACCAATCTTGGCTTCGGGCTTGTCGACGAAGGCGCGTTCACGACACCCGTCGACCATACCGCCGACCACACGGCAACGGGCACCGACGACAACACGTTCAACACCGACACCGTCAACATCCAATTCGACCCCGACACGTCCGCGGCGACGGCCTATACGTTCAGCGGTTCAAGCGGTGACGACGTACTTGAGGGCGGAGCAGCGGCGGATTCGCTGAACGGCGCCGGCGGAGACGATTTCATCGAGGGCTTCGGCGGCGCCGATGTCGTTCACGGAGACGCCGGCAATGACACGATCGTGTGGAACGCCGGCGACGGCAACGACACGATCGACGGTGACAGCGAAACCGACACGCTGCAGGTCGCAGCCAGCGGCCACAATCTCACCCTGACGGCCGGCGCCGGCAACTTCACGATCACCGACAACGCCGGCAGCACGGCAACCGTCTCGGAGGTTGAGGAAGTCAACATCACGCTGTCAGGTGGCGAGACCGTCACCATCAACGGTGACTTCACCGGCACCGGCGTTAACATCGGTACCTTCACGATCGACGGTTCTGCAGGCACCGTCGGCGAGACCGTTGACGCCCGGAATCTGATCAGCGCGCACGAAGTCGATTTCACCGGTGGCTCTGGTGCCGACACATTCTACTCTGGCCCCGGCGACGACACCTTCCATGGCGGCGCCGGCAATGACACCGTCAATTATACGGTCGGCGACGGTGCGGACACGATCGACGGCGGCGCCGATACCGACACGTTGAATGTGTTCGGGACGACCGGCGACGACACCATCCACGTGTCCGTCAATGGCTCCGGCGCGATCACCTCGATCGAAGGCAGTTCGCCGACGGGCATCGAGGCCTATACGGCGAACGGCCTCGGCGGCAACGATACGTTGGATTATTCCGGCTCGGGCACGAATCCGGTCACGGTCAACCTCGCCACCGGCAGCGCGACCGGCTTCACCGGTCCAGGCAGCTCGATCGCAAATATCGAGAACGCCACCGGCGGGGGCGGCAACGACGCACTCACCGGCAACAGCGTCGTCAACACGCTCACCGGCGGCGGCGGCGACGACACGCTGACCGGGACCGGCAATGACACGCTCATCGGCGGCACTGGCGATGACACCTACAACGTCAAGGCCGGCGACACGATCGTGGAGAATTCGGGCGAGGGTACCGACAGCGTCTTCACGACCGACAGTTACACGCTGTCTGCGAATGTCGAGAACCTGACGCTGGTCGATAACGGCGTCTCGAATACGCAGACGTTCGCCGATATGTCGCTCGGTCCGATCGTAGACGGCGAGAACGGCTGGAAGGTGGGCGGCCCGAATGCGGCACGCGACCAGGAGATCGTAAGCGTTGGCGGAAATCAGATGTTCCGCATGTCGAGCGACCCGAGCGTCGCCGACTTCGCCGGCCCGTATTCGCCGGAGCTCAGCTCGGCGGCAGGCGAACCCGATACGGGCGCGCCGTTCGACGGCCAGTCGATCAGCTTCAACTTCCAGGCTGTGAACGCGACACCGGACGGTTCGCGTCTGGAAATCGACTTCGGCAATGCGGCTGGTACTGACCGCAACAATTTCTTGGTAATCGAGTCGTTCGCTGGGACCGGCATCCGCATCGCGGTGAGTGAGCCCATCTACACGCCCACGACTTCGGCTGGGGGCAGCGACTTTACCGGCGATGAGAGCGATCTGGCGCCGAATGACTGGCGTGAACTCGCCAGCGGCGTGGATCCAACCGCGCAGCACACGCTCGATATGCGTCTCGCTTACGTCGACGGCCAGAACAACGACGTGATCAACATCTATCTCGACGGCCATTACATCGGCACCACCACGACTTTCGAGAACTATCACGACAGCCTGCTGACCTCGCTCGGTCACGTGGCCAATGCGCAGGCCGACCTGACCGATCGCGTCTTTTTCCGGCCGAGCGCCAATGGCGCGCCGCAGGATGGGGATGGGCCGGGCAATACCGATGACCGGGGCTTCTACATCGATAATCTGACCACCTCGGTCTACAACAACACCAGCGGCACCGGGAACGCCGACGCCAACGTCATTACCGGCAACAGCGGCGACAACACGCTGGAAGGCCTCGGCGGTAACGATACGATCAACGGCGGCGCGGGCGTGGATACCGCTCGGTACCAAGATGCGTTGCCGAACTACACTGTCACTGCGTCCACCGACAGCCACGGCCTGGTCACCGGTTTCAGCCAGGTGCAGGAGACCGGTCCGAACGCGGCCGATGACGGCACCGATACGCTGAGCGGTATTGAGCGGCTGCAATTCTCCGATGCCACGTTGGATTTGACGCAGAAAGTGCAGTTGTTCGATGGTACGGGCCATCTGATCGGCACTTTCGACACAATCACGTCCGCGATCACCGCGGGCGCGGACGGCGATACCATCCGTTTGGCCGCCGGGACGTACAGCGAGTTCGTGCATCTCGACAAAGACATCTCCATCCTCGGTGCGAACAGCGGTACTTCCGGTTCTGGAAGCCGAGGGGCGGAGTCTGCCTTGGCGGGAGGCGTCAAGATCGATGCCGCCGGCGCGACCATCGACGGTGTCAAGATCGACGGCACCTACGCGACGCATGCGCAGGATGGTACGGATCGCGACAACGGAGTTTTCATCGACGCCAACAATGTCACGATTACAAACTCGGTGTTCGATGGTACCGGCCTTGGCGATGTCCGGCCATTCAGTACGCCCGGCTCGGTGAGTGGCCTCATCTTCAGCCAGAACAAGGTCGTAAACTGGGAGGAGGGCGCCTACATCACGGACGGCGCTTCCGGCACCATCGGTCACAACGTATTCGATCACGACGGCAACGGTGTGCTCACCGAATCCACGTCGATGATCATCACCGCCAATGCGTTCTCGAACATGGTGGGCAGCCAGGTGGGGGCGCTGCCGTTCGCTTCGACCGTCGATGTGTCGAGCTACGTCCAAGCGGACAATACGTTCGACAATCACACCACCCAGGTCAGTATATACTCAAATGCGCCGGGTTCGCAGGACATCACCGGCACTGTGTTTGATGACAAGCTCAAGGGCGGCGACAACGCCGGCGACCATGGATTGAGCCCGGGCCCGCTAACGTTCCATGGCGGCCAGGGTAACGACACCATCTTCGGCTCGGACCAGGCTGATAATCTGGACGGCGGCGACGGCAACGACATCATCGCCGGCGATGGCGGCAACGACACGCTGCATGGCGGCGGCGGCAACGATGCTCTTTATGGCGGCGCCTTGGCGGGTGCCGACTCCGGTACGGATACCGCGACCTACGACGATGCGAGGGCGGACTACACCATCGTCATGCACGCTGACGCTAACGGCTTCATCGACCGCTTTGATTCGGTCACCGAAGCGACTGTGCAGGGTGTTGACGAAGGAAGCGACACGCTCTCCGGCATCGAACGGCTGGATTTCCAGAACGGCACCCCAGTCACTCCCGGCGACGATACAGTCTATGATCTTACCCAGCCGATCCAGGTGATCCACGGCGGCAATCTTGCCGGGACGTTCTCGACCATCCAGGCTGCGGTCAACGCGGCAGTTGCTGGCGACACGGTGCTGATCAATGGCGCCATCCAGTCGACGTTCAACGAGAACGTGACCGTCTCTGCAGGGATCACGCTCAAAGGCATCGGCGCGGTCACGATCGACGGCGGCAGCACGGGTCCCGCGGTCACCATCGCGGGCGGCGGCGCCGGACAGTCGCTCGTCATTGACGGCGTCGATCTGAAGGGCGCCAACTCGGGCACCCCGAACTACGTCGTTTCTGTCGACAGTGCTGCGCACTACAGCAGCGTGACGCTCGAAAATAGCGATGTAACGGGTGGGGCTTATGCCGGCTTCTTCCTGAACAACGCCACCAATGTGTCTGCAGTTACAATCCAGAACGCGAATTTCTCCGGCGCCGCCGCGGTCGATTCACTGTCGTCCGGCGAAAGCGAGATCTATTTCTACCAGTATAATGGCAATGTCACGCTCACCAACGTGGCCGTGACCAATCCCACGCTCACCGGTCTCGAATACGGCATCCAGATGGTCGGCGTCGCGCCGGCAGTGGCGATGGGCAACGTGACGTTCACCAACGTGACGGTGACCGGCGACTACGTGAAGGCCGGCGCGGCCTTCGATACGTTCGCCGACGTGAACGGCCTTAGCTTCGTCGATCCCGACGGTGCCGGCTCGGAGTCCGGATTGACCGCCAATGTCAGCGCGGCGTTTGCCGGCATCAATTTCGACAATATCGGTGGCACGCTAAACCTGTCGGGTGAGATCTCTGCCACGAACACTCATGCGGCCCCGACGTTCGACATCGATCTGCAGGGCACCTCCGGCAGCGAAACGCTTGTCGGCAATAACAACAACGACTTCTTCAATGGCAAGACCGGCGATGACGCCATGACCGGCGGCACCGGGAACGACGTGTTCCTGCACGTCGCTGGCGATGGCCACGATACGATCGACGGCGGCGGAGGGACGGACCTGCTGCTCGTTGCCGGCCAAGGCGGCTTTGGCACGGCGACAGTGAATCCGACAGCGAACGAGACGATCAACGTTCAACTCGATGTCGGCGGACATATCACGCAGATCGACGGCGGCGGATCGGTCAACAATATCGAGTTGACCGCGCTCGACATGGGCGGCGGCACCGACACGCTCGATTACACCGGTAACACCACTGCGGTGACGGTCAATCTCGCCACCGCGACCGCGACCGGCTTCACCGGCGTTCCGGTTCCGGCTATCCCGCAGATCGCCGGAGTGGAGAATGTCACCGGCGGATCGGGTGCTGACACGATCACCGGCGATGGCAACGCCAACGTGCTGGTAGGCGGTGGCGGCGTCGATACGCTGCACGGCGGCGGCGGTGACGACACCCTCTACGGCGATGCCAATACAGGCACCCCCGCGACCGATAACCTCCTATCGCCAGGCACCAAGGACACGGCCAATTACGACGGCTCGTTCGCCACATTCTTGGTGACGATCATTCCGGACGGCAGCGTCACGGTGAAGGACAACGATGCGGTCGCCAACGGCAACGAGGGAACGGACACCCTCCACGGCGTCGAGCTCATTCACTTCGGCGACGGCACGACCCTCGATCTGACCGCCAGCGTGCGGCTGTTTGATGCCTCGAGCCATCTCATCGGCACGTTCAGCACGCTCAAGGCGGCGACTGACGCGGCGGATGCCCGCGCGGATGACGACTTCACTATCAGCATCGCCGGCGGCGATGTGAACGTCGGCGGCGGCCAGGTGGTCGTCAACAAGAACATCACGGTCGACGGCGCGGGTATCAATACGACGACGCTTCAGGCCGACTTCGACACTGTCAATGACGGCGGTGACGGCCGCGGCATGATCCTGGTGAACGCGGGCAAAATCTTCAACATCAGCGCCCTGACCATCGACGGCAACGGCCATCATATCTACCAGGCCATCCGCGACAGCGGCGCCGGCACGATCGACCACGTTCATTTCGACAACATCACGTTCGAGACGAGCGGCAGTCCCTATGCGGGAGCCGCCGTGGTCGTGTTCGGCGGCGCTCCCGTCGATGTTACCAACTCGGTGTTCACGAACATCGGCCGCGAGGGCGTCCTGTACTTTGGGGCTGGCTCGAACGGCACGTTCTCCGGCAACAGCTATACCGGCAAGGGAAACGGCGATTGGCTTGATTACGCCGTCGAGGCCGGAGCTGGCGCGCATGTAACGGTCTCCGGCAATACGGTGATCGACAATCTCGGGGTAGCGACGTCCGACGGCTCGACCTCGGCCGCGTTCCTGGTCACGACGTTCTACGGCGCCGGCACGCAGGCGACGTTCGGCAGCAATATGGTCACCAACAGCACCGCTGGCGTTAGCGCCGGCTTCGACGCGACCGATACATCCGGTCTGACGTTCCTCTCCGGCAATCACTTCACCAGCGGCGTAGGGACGGGTGTCGATATCGTCGGCGACGTGACGGCGACCGGTACGACTCTGGTTGACGGCAATTTCCACTGGCTCGGCGGGGCAGCCGCCAACACCATCGTCGGCGCGGACGGCAATGACACGCTGAGCGGCGATGGCGGCGTCGACTCGATCAGCGGTAATGGCGGCAACGATACCGTCATCTGGACCGCGGGCGACGGCAACGACACGTCGATCGACGGCGGTGCGGACAATGACACGCTGGCGATCTTCGATACGGCCGCGGGCGACCTCATTCAGGTGGTGACCAACGGCGCGACCATCACCGGCATCGGCGGCGGCGCCACGAACGTCACCGACTTCGAGACGGTAACGCTCAATGCATCGGCCGGCGGCATCGACACGCTCGACTACACGGGCACGGCGGTCGGCGTCACCGTCGATTTGTCGACGGACCATGCCACCGGGTTCACGGGCGGCGTCTATTCAGGCGCGATCGAAAACGTCACCGGTGGCTCTGGTAACGACACGCTCACCGGTTCCGCAGGCAACAACACCCTGAGCGGCGGCGACGGCGACGACACGCTGGTCTACAACGTCACCGCGACCGGCACTTCGGTCACCAGCGGCCAGGATACGTTCGTTGGCGGGACTAATAGCCCCGTCGGCGATACCGCCGAGATTAACGGCACTGCTGCGACCGAGACCTACAACATCAACCCGGTCGCCGCGCAATTCGGCATCAACGTCCAGGTCAGCGGCGATGCGACGCCGGTTGCCGGCGTCGCGGCCGATGCGGGCAATTCCGAAGTGCTCGGCAGCACCATCGAAGAGATCGTCATCAACACCAACGGTGGTGGCGACAGCGTCATTATCTCCGGCGATCTCGGCTCGACAGGCGTTGCGACCCACACTGTCACGGTCAACGGCGATGCAGGCGATAACACGTTCGATGCGAGCGGGATCACCGGGCCGAATCCGGTCGGCGTTGCCTTCCACGGTAACGGCGGCGACGACACGCTGATTGGCGGCCTAGGCGACGACACGCTCGACGGCGGCGGCGGCACCGACACGGCGGTGATTGGCGGCACGAGCGGAGCCTCGACGACCACCTACACGACGGACGGCAACGGCTTCGTCACGGGGTTCAGTCAAGTTGTCGGCCTGAACGGGACCGACACCCTGACCAGCATCGAGAACCTTGCCTTCGACAACGGCCAGCCTGGGAATCCGACCGCATGGACGACGCTCGACCTCAACAAGGCGGTGCAGTTGTTTAGCAACGGCGGCCAACTCGTCGGCACGTTCGATCACATCCAGGACGCGATCGTGGCGGCCGATACGTCCGGCGAGACCATCAAGGTCAAGGCTGGCACGTATGACGAGAACGTCAATGTCAACAAGACCGGATTGACGATCATCGGTGCGGGTGACTCGACGATCATTCACGGCACATTCAAGAGCGAGAACGGCATCGCGGACGGCCAGGTCGCGGCTTTCCTCGAAAGCGGGGCCCCGTATACGCAGAACGCCGGACGAGGAATTGAAGTCGCCGCCAATAACGTGAGCGTCCAGAACCTGAAGATCGACGGCTTCGTTTACGGCGTCGATCTCAGCGATGGCACCAGCGGCACCAGCCTCACCGATGTGGATATCACCGACAGCCTTGTCGGCATCAAGAAAGGCACCACGGCCGGCATCAGCAATCTCACTGTCACGAACGGGTCGATCTCCGACGGGCTGATGGGCATCGACTTCGAAAAGACCACCACGGTCGGCGCTCAGGCCGTCGGCACCGCCGATCAGGTGACGATCGACGGTACCGACTTCAGCAACCTTGCCTATAAGGGCATCTACGTCGAAGCCCTGTCGAACGCCCATCTGACCAACATCGATATGGACAACGTTGGCCAGTTCGGCGCGCCCAGCACGTCGGGCACGGCCGGAAGTGGCGGCGATGGCATCGACCTCAACCTGAAGAACGGCAACTACAGCAACATCGCCATCGACAACTTCCACCTCACCGATACCGGCGCATCCAACCAGAGCGGACCGGCTTCTTCGATCGGCCAACAGAATGGCGGCGCGATCGTGGTGGAGGCGCGTGACTTCGGCTCCTATCTCAATGTGCCGGGTCACTACACCGGAGTGGTGACGATCTCGGACGGCATCATCGACGGGCATACCTCGACCGGCATCCAGGTGGGCGAACCGGGCCAAACCAATCTGGACGGCCCGGCAGTGACCATTACCCACGTGGCGATTTCGGGCGCGCAGCAGGTTCTCGGTACGCCGCCGAATGGCCATGGCGACGTGGCCAATGTGACGCCGGACACGATGACGGTGAATATGCGTGATGGCGGCGACAGCCTGATCGCTTCGCCGACCACGACCGGCCCGATGGTCGTCAACGGCGGCAACGGCGTCGACACGATCGTGACCGGCGCCGGCAACGACACCATCAACGGCGGTGCGAGCAGCGACTCGATCACCACCGGCGCCGGCATCGACACTGTGCAAGGCTATGGCGCGGGCTTCAGTATCGCGATCCAGGGCGGCCATTGGGTTGTCACCAACGGCACCGAGACGGATACGCTTACGGGCGTCGAGAAGGTCGTCATCGGGTCGACGACCTATCTGCTGGTCGATCAAACCGGCGCCAATGTCGGCGGCTTCCAATCAGTGCAGGCTGCGATCGATGAGGCTTCCGGGGGCGAGACCATCCTGGTTGCGCCGGGAACTTATACGGAATCGCACACCACGCCATCAGGCGCTGCCGGCCTCTACATCAATACGCCGAATCTAACGCTGCAGGGTGTGAAGGCCGATGGCACGCCCATCACGACGTCCACGGATGCACAGGCGCTCGGTGCAACCATCATCTCGGGTCACGAGAATGACTTTGGCGCCAACGACTGGATCGATGTCGGCGGTACCGGAACGATCATCCAGGGTCTGCATCTTAAGGCGGGCCCTGAGACGGACGCCAAACTTCTCGAGATCTGGGCCAACAACGTCAAGGTCGAAAATAGCTTTGTTGACGTCAACGCGAATGTCATCGGCTACACGGGCAATATCGCCGTCTACGGTCCGAATGGCCTGTTCGATCCCGTGACCGGCTATACCGGCGCCGTCGCGATGTACTTCAACGACAACGGCACGACGGCGTCGGATAACATCACCAGCTACACCGTCGACCACAACATCCTCAACGAAGGCATCATCGTCGCCAATGGCGTCGGCGATCCCCTGCAAGGGATTGGTACCAACCAGCAGATAACGAACAACAGTTTCCAGGGCCATTTTGATCTCGCCACCGGCAAAGGCCGTTACGACACTGTGGTGATCAATGGTCAGGTGGCCGGCACCGGCTGGCTACTGGAGCCGACGCAGACGCCGACGATCAGCGGCAACACGTTCGGCGACAACAGCACGCCGTTCCTGCTTCGCGGCAGTGACAACAGCGCCGCCAATCTGCCAAATGCGGCAGAGATCGCGGACATTCTGGCGCATAACGGCGATGCCAATACGACCTATGCGTACGTCGTGGATGCCAGCGGCAATCTGCGTCTTGCGACCCGCAACGACGGCTCTGGCGATTATCACAGCTTCGCGGTCACGAACTCGATCGACACGCTCAACCTCGCGCTCGACCCGACGTCGGATAACGTATTCGGTGGCCAGCGCGATTATATCCACGCAGGCGACACGATCATTGTGCAGAGTGGCGCGACCGGCACGGTCAGCTCCCAGATCATGGTCGACAACCTCAATGTCGAGGCGACCGCGAATTCCGCCGATCTCAACCTGACGCTGGCGACTCAGTTCGCTGACAACAGCTCGATTGCCAACGGCGGCGTGCACAACGTCACGCTGGTCGACTACGACACCGTCAACCACCACGGCGCCAACGTCGATGTCACCGGCAACGCGCTCAACAATGTCATCGTCGGCAACTCGGGCAACAACACGCTCGACGGCGGCGCGGGCGCCGATACGCTGACCGGCGGCGGCGGAAACGATACGTTGATCGGCGGCACCGGCTTCGTCGATCCGACAACTCATGCCGAGACCGGCGACGTCGCGATCTATAGCGGCAGCCGCGCCGACTACACGATCACCGAGGGTGCAGGCCACGTCTACACCATCACCGACACGCGCAGCGGCTCGCCCGACGGGACCGACACCCTGACGGGCGTGGAGGCCGTGCATTTCGCGGGAACCCCAGGCATCAATTTCGAGCTCGAACTCGAACAGCCCAAGCTACGCCGTGACCGCCACTCGGTTTGATCAAACATTCACGACGGATAAATCCGGCATCGTCGATGACTCGATCGATCCGACCGCCGGGCATGTGGACCTCGTTACGGACGGTCAGTTCAATAGCGTCAATTCGGCCGATGGCGATGGTCATTACGCGGTCTTCACGCAGGGGCCTGACCAGGTGAATGACAGCGGCCCGTACACGCGATTCGACGGTTATCGAGTCAACTTCGATCAGGGCTACACGGCTTCGTTCAAGGCCTATCTCGATCCGACTTTGATCACGAGCGGCGAAGGCTTCGATGTTTCGCTCGCGTCGGACACGAACACCGGCGGCTACTTGCGCGATTTCATCTTCCACGTGACGCACGACACATCCACGGACAAGATCCTCATCGGGGGATCGAACAACACCAATTTCGATCCGGAAGAAGATTTGGAGACCGGCAACAACGCAGTGGCCGCAGCGCCCGGCTGGTATACGTTCGAATGGCGTGCCTATACCGGCGAGAACAACGCCCTCGAAATGGCGATGAATGTTTATGACGCGGCTGGGAACTGGATCTTCACGGAAGTGCGCGACGATCCAACCGACCAGATCTCCAGCGTCGGCGGCAATCGCTACCTGTGGTTCACGAATATTGACGTGGCCGACGGCATCGCCGTCGACGATGTGACGCTCAAGACGCTCGACACGAACCCCGTGCAGCTCGTCAAGGGTGCCGGTTCTCAGGATGGAGCGATCAACACCGGAACCATCCTCGACAGCTTTGCCTACAATCGCGGACGCGATCACGGCAGCGCAATCTGGCAACATCATCGATCTTGCCGCCAAGGACTACTCGGCTGAGAATCCGATCGATACAGTCAACGGTCTGACCTTCCGCGGTCCGGATGGCGCGACCGGCGTCCATATCACGCTCGGCACGGGCGTCACGACGGTGACGCTCGATGAAACCGCGCCGATCAATGTGACCGGCAGCGTCGACGCCAACACCATCATCGGCAATGCCGGCGCCAACGTGCTCGAAGGTGGCAATGGCAACGACACGCTCGTCGGTGGCCAGGGCGACGACCACTTCTATGGCGGCACGACGAGCAGCGACGCTGGCATCGACACCGTCGACTACAGCCAGGAGAGCGGCGGCGGAGCGGTCACCGTCGATCTCAGCGCGGGTACGGCAACCGATACGTTCGGAACGCACGACACACTGTCCGGCATCGAGAACGTCATCGGTACGGCGCAGGCTGACATCCTGACCGGCGGCGCCGGCGCCAACCGCTTCACCGGCCTCGGCGGTAACGACGATATCGCCGGTGGCGGTGGCACCGATATGGCGTCCTATCAGGGCACGCAAAGCCAGTACGCCGTCACGCTGACCTTCAACACGCCTGGCGATCCACTCAGCGGCGTTGCCTCGATCCAGGTCGCGGATAACGTCGGTGGTCGTGACGGGACCGACACGCTCACCGGCGTGCAGCAGATCGACTTCAACAACGACGGCACGGCCGATCTCGATCTTGGCAAAGCCGTGTGGGTGCTCGACGGATCAAACCATCTGCTCGGCACCTATGACACCATCCAGGCCGCGAATGACGCAAGCTCGACAGTGAACGGCGATTTCATCGTCGCGCACGCGGGCACGTACGCCGAGGATGTCACCATCACCAAGGGCGTGACGATCCTCGGCGCGCAGCATGGCGTTGCGGGAGTTAACCAGACAGCCGGCGACGAGACGACTGCGACCGGTCAATGGACAATTACCAGTGCTGCCAAGGTCGTCATCGACGGCATCGAATTCTTCGACAACCACGCCTACACCAACAACCCGGCAGATCATTTCGTGTCACTTGCCGTGGATTCCGCGGCCGATCACGAGGTTCTGAACTCGATATTCCTGCGCGATCCGAACGGCGCCGCCAATGTCGGAACATTCGTGTCCGGATCGACGGTCGATTCCCATCGCGCGATCGAAATCGCGTCGGTCGGCGCGGGTGGGAAAGTGACGGTGAGCGGCAACTTGTTCACCGGTGACAACACGTACAATTATGGTGGGGACAACTGGACCACGGCCATCTACTCGAACGGCGGTGCGGGGGATTCGATCATCTCCAACAACGTCTTCGAGCACGTGCGCACCGCGATCAACGCGGATGCTTTGACCGACACGGTGTCGATTACGGGAAATGCCTTCAAGAACCTCGGATCGGGCATCTCCGTTGGAGTTTCGACGCCGGCAACGATCACCTCGATCAATCACAACACCTTCGACGCGGTGGATACCGATCTCAACCTCCGAAATATTCCTTCGACGAACCCGTTTGCCTTCGATCTCGCGGCGACCAACAACAGCCTCGTCCATCCGGCGTCCGACTATCTCTATCTCGTCGGCGGGCAGGGCAGCGACATCCTCAACGGCAGCGCGGGCAATGACTTGATCGAGGCTGCGGGCGGTAACGACACGATCACCTGGTCGCCTGGCAACGGCGATGATCTCGTCGTCGGGGATAGCGGCCTGAACGGACTGGGTGCGAACGGCACCGGCGATTTGCTGCTTATCGACAATAGCGCGGTATCGTCGGCCACGCACTTTACGCTCGGCACGGCAACGTCCGATCTGACATCGGTCATTGGGCTGTCGAACTTGCCGTCGACCTCGGTCACCGACATCCAGGTCACGACCGACAACCCGGCGGATGGCTCGGTTCGCGCGGACGCGATTGAGAATGTCACGTTCAGTCTGGGGTCGGGCGGCGACACCGTCACGATCGGCGATATCAGCGGAACGGGCGTGTCGACCTCGACCATCACGGTCAACGGCGGCGCCGGCAACGACATCGTCGACGCTTCGGCATTGACGACCACGCACGGCATCGTTTTCAACGGGGGTGGGAGCGACGATACATTCATCTCGAGCAACGCCGGCGGCAATGACACGTTCAATGGTGGCGGGGGTAACGACACCATTGACTACAGTCATGTCACGGGCAACGGCGTTACAGTCGATCTCTCCGGCGGAACCGCCGCGGGGGCCGGCACTGACACGCTGACTGGAGTCGAGAGCGTCACAGGTACCGGGCTGGCCGATACGATTACAGTCTCATCAGACGCCAACGTTATTCATGCTGGCGCCGGCGACGATGTGATCCTGATCGCGCACGGCGCGGACGCGATTGGCGATACGCTTGACGGTGGCGCGAACAACGATGTGATCCGCTTCATTTCGACAACGCCTGGCGATTCGCTTGCTCTAAACGGCAATACAACGAACGTCGAGACGATCGAGGCATCCGACGCGGCGGGCGCGGTTACCGGCACCGCCGCGCTCACCATCGATGCGTCGGCCGTGAGCGGGCCCTACACGCTCATCGCCAACAATGGCGGCGACACCCTGTTCGCGGGCTCCGGCACCGACACCATCACCGGCGGCACCGGCAACGATCTCATCCACGCCGGAACCGGCTTGGACACGATCAACGCCGGCGACGGCAGCGATACGGTGTTTGCGGTGGCCAATGCGTTTAACGACAGCTTCAACGGCGGGTCGGGGAATGACACGATCGATTACTCGGCGCTCTCGTCGCTGCAGGGGATTTCCGTCGACCTCGGCACCGGCGCGGCCGCCGGCGCGGCAATCGGTACTGACACCCTGACCGCCTTCGAAAATATCAACAGCGGTGCAGGCGACAATTCGCTGTTCGGTTCGAACGCCAACAACGTGATCCACGGTGGCGACGGCAATGACAACATCGTCGGCAACGGTGGCAGCGATACGCTGGATGGCGGCGCCGGCAGCGACACGCTCAATGGCGGCGTCAACGATTTTGCGGTTACTCCGGCCGCGGCCAACGACATTCTCACCGGCGGTTCGGGGACCGACACCTTCCGGTTCGAAGGGCGGTTCGGCGACGACAAGATCACCGATTGGACCGACAATCTGACCGGTCCCAGCACCAACGGAGAGGACATCATTCTTGTCGGCTATGCCGGACATACCCCGATCATCGCGGACGATGGATTGGGCAATGCGGTGATCACGATCGACGACGGATCAGTGGACTCCAGCGTAACCGTCCAGAGCGCGCTGGCGAGCCAGCTCCATGTCATCACCTCGGGCAGCGACCTCATCATCCACTGAGCCCGGCGGCTCGTTTCAGCGCAATGCCTGGCCGAGCCGACCGGGGAGCTTCATCTGCTGGTCTGAGGCCCCGCAACGGTCAGCTTCAATGAGTAATCACCGCGCGCCGGGTTTTTCCCGGCGCGAACGTCACGGATCATGCCCTGCCGGGATCACCCTGACCGCCCGTTGCAGCAACGAAGGGGGAACGGCAAGGTTTAACAACGCAGCCGTTTGCAAATTGATGTCGAGCTGAAAGCCATCGACCGTGATCAACGGCAGATCGGCGGAGTTCGCGGTGCCCCTGAGCAACTTGTCGACGGTCGGCACCATCGCCTTCCAGAGCGAGGGGACCTCGGGTCCGAACTTCGCGAGGCCGCCGAGTTCGGGGAAGCCGATCGATCCCATCACCGTAGGCAGCCGGTGCTTGATCTGCGCCGCCGCGACCTCCCGGCGGATCGCAAACATCTCCGCCGCCGTGACGGTGACAACGCTCTGGACGCCGTTCGCCTTGGCCGCCGCGAACGCCTTGTCGACCTCATGACCGCCGCGAACCGGCATCCGCACCGCGTCGAGTCCGCGCGCTTGCGCCGCTGCGGAGAGCTCCTCCAACAATCGAAAAGACGCGTCGCTGTCCGGATTGAACACGATGCCCACCCGCTTCATGGTCGGCATTAATTCGCATAACACTCCGACGCGGCCGGCCGCCCCTGACGTCACATTGTAGTAGCTGCCGGTAATGTTGCCGCCAGGACGGTCGAGACTGCTGGCGAAGCCCTCCTTGACCGGGTCGCCATTGAGCGCGCCCATCACGATCGGGATCGTGGTGGTCGCCCGCTGGGCAATGACAATTGCCGGCTTGGTCTGTGCGACAATCACATCGACCCCTGCGGCCAGAAGCTGTTGCATGTTGCCGGCGAGTTTGGCCAGATCCTGCGTCGCGGCCGGAAACACTACCTCGAACGTTCTGCCATCGATCCAGCCGAGCTCTGCAAGAGACTCAAGCAACACGTCGATGGAGTCGGCATCGCTGAGAGCCAGGATGCCGAGTTTAGGTCTTGTGTCGGGCATTGTGTTCCTGATTTCGTGTTATGCCGTGCGCGCGTCGTTTGTTTTTATACCGTATGATCGTGCGCCAAAAATCCTGCAGCGTTTCGGGATCATGGTTTAGTTCAACGGATAGATCGCCTTCACCTTCTCCAGGACCGCAGGTGAAATGGTGCCCACCTCAGCGACGATCGCTTGCAATTCGTCGCCGGACAACGGAACGATCTCCAATTTCTGCTTGTTCATCTCGTCGATGTAACCCGGATCTTTGATCGTTGACACGAAGGCTTTGCGCAGCGCCTCGACCCGATCCGGTGGAACCCCAGGCGGCGCCAGCGTCATCTTGCCGACCTCGGTCGCGTTCGCCACCACGCGCAGGATTTGTGTTTCTTCTGGCGTGCGGCCGAGTTCAACCGACAGCGGCACGTTCGGCAGCTCAGGATGTCGCCGCAAGCCATATTGGACGATCACATTGACTTTCTTGTCCCGTATCCAATCTTCGTGCGCTGCTTTCACGCCGTCCCAGCTGGTTGAATGGCCCTCGACTTCGCCACGCTCCATGGCGAGCATGGCGGCGATCGAGCCTTCGTATCCCATCACGATCTTGAATTTCATCCCCAGCACGTTGTTGAGCACCGAAGGATAGACCGTCGGCGTCGCGCTCCTTCCCGTTCCGCCGAGAATAGCTTCCTTCGTGAAGGCGTCTTGAATGGTTTTCACCTTGGCGCTGGCGTTCATGATGGTGACGTTGATCGCCGATGCCATCCGGCCGATCCAGGTGAATTGCGCCGACTTGTATTTCACGCCGGTCGTCCCCAGTGCCTCCTCCAGCGGCGTCGTCGCCGCGAGCAGGCCGATGACTGTTCCATCTTTGGGGGCCACGTTGAACATGAAGTTTGCCGCAATGAGACTTCCGCCGCCCGGCATGTTGCGTGAGATCACGTTGGGATTGCCGGGAATGTACTTGCCGATGTGGCGAGCGATCGTGCGTGCGTACCGGTCGTTTGCTCCCGCCGCTGGGTAGCCGATGGTCATCGTGATGGTCTTGCCGCGATAGAACTCCTCGACAGTCTGGGCTTGTAAGCTCGGGGAGGCAGGCAGCGACAACAGCATCGCGATTGCGGCGGCACGATAATGGTTTTGGGTCGGGAGAGTCATGCGTTCGCCTTCAGTGCGATGTGTTCTTGAGATCGGTCAACCGGGATCGGCGCCCGGCGCAAGCCTAGCATCTTGTATTTCTCATTGCGCTAGGGTCTATGTCTGAATTCGTTGGGTAAGACGTGTCCGGGAGACAGGGATGGGACGTCGCCTTCACTTTGGGATTTGCGTCGCGGTCTGCAGCGCGCTCGGATCGAGTGGTGGCCATGCACAACCGGCGAACGAATTTTTCAAAGACAAGTCGATGCGATTCACCGTGGTCTACGAACCCGGCGGGACCTACGATTTGTACAGCCGCCTGGTGATTGCGCATCTGACGACGCATATCCCCGGCCGCCCCTCGATTGTCGTGCAATACATGCCGGGGGCTGGTGGCATGGTCGGGACCCTGCATCTGCACAATCTCGCCGCCCAGGATGGCACCCAGCTCGGAATGCTGCCGCGCGATATCGCCATCAACCAGATGCTCCACCCCCAGGATGCCCGCTACGACGCGCGGCGGTTCAATTGGATCGGCAGGGTCGCGAGCTACACCGGCGTCGTGTTCGTGACCGCTCGCACGGGCGTCAAGACGGCCACCGATCTCCGCCGTGTTCCGGTTGCGGTCGGCTCCTGGGGCGCCACCACGGATAGCTATGTCACGCCGAAGCTGCTCAACGCGCTCGCCGGCACCCGGTTCAAGATCGTAACGGGATATCGGGGCGCGGCCGATGTCGATCTCGCCGTCGAGCGTGACGAAGTCGATGCCCGGGTGTCGTCATGGACTGCAGTCAAGACCACCCATGCTGCCTGGCTGAGCGAAGGCAAGATCGTTGTTCCGTTCCAGACCGGCCTCAAACGCCACCCGGACATGCCGCAGCTTCCGCTGGTCAGCGAACTGGCGACTGACGACGAGGGACGGCGCATCCTTGAGTTCATGAACTCGGACTCGAGCATCGGCTGGAACGTCGTGGCGCCGCCGAATGTTCCCGCTGATCGGGTCGCCGTCTTGCGCAAGGCCTTCGATGAAACCATGCAGGATCCCGAATTTCTCGCGGAGGCGGAGAAGCGTGGCCTGGAAATCGTAGCCAGCCGTGGCGAAGAGATGCAGCAGGTGGTCAGCCGGACGGTTGCCACCTCGCCACAGGCGATTGACCGGCTGAAGGCGATCGTCGGCGGAAAATGAAGACGCCCGTGCGTCACTGCAATTTCAACCAACCTCTATTCCGGGGAGACGACAAGTGCTGATCGACTGGCACGTTCACATCAACGATCCGAAATACATGAGCCCGCCATGGTGGCGGCATCCCGTACCGATGACGCTCGACGACGCGTTGGCCGCGCATGCGCTCGTCGGATTGGATCGGACGGTCATCAGCAATGCGGTGCATTACATCCGGCACATGGAGACGGTAAAGGAAACAGTCGCCGCGCTGGAAAGCTCGAACCGCCATCTCGCATGGTGCCGGGATCAGCATCCCGACAAGTTCGTGGCGATGGCGACGTGCGTTCCCGGCGGCGGGGATGAGTTCCTCAAAGAGCTGGAGCGCGCGGTCAAGGAAGACGATGCGCGTGCCGTCATCATCAATTCAAGCCACAAAGGCCACTATCCGGATGAAGATGCCGCGAAGCCGTTCTTCAAGTTGGTGACCGATCTCGATATCCCGGTCTTCATTCATCCGGGTGACGCCACCACGCCGGCGATGGCCGACTACCGGCTGGCGTCGAGCATCGGCCGGCCGGCTGACAATTGCCTGTCGCTTGCGCGGCTGATCGTGCGCGGGATCTTCGAGCAGTTTCCCAAGCTGAAGCTTATCGGCAGCCATCTGGGCGGTGGCATCTGTGAGGTCATCGGACGCATGGATTATGCGTACGAGCTCTTGGATTTCTCGGCTTTTCTAGGTCCGTACGAGCCGATGCTGATCAAGCATTCGCCCAGCCACTACCTGAAAATGATGTATTTCAATTCTGCCTGCTACGCGCCGCCGGCCGCCGAATGCTGCCTCAAGACCATCGGGGAGGATCACTTCCTGTTTGGCACCAACTCGCCCCCCATGGTCCCGCTCAAGAAAAAAGGCTTCGACATGATGAGCCGGATCGGCATGACGCCCGAGCAATATGAGAAGGTGATGGGTGCCAATGCCGCGCGGCTGCTGAAGCTGAATTGAACCAAGCCGGTCTTTTCAGCGTCCGTTCAGTCGCTCGGCGAAGAAGCGGAGCGCGCGCGCGATGGCGTCATCTCTCGCCGCTGCGTTAGCGCTAACTCTTTGCCGATTCGAGTTCGGATCGTCGAAGTCATGCGTCGCGCCACGGTAGAGCCGGATCGAAATTTTGCCGCCTTGGGCTGCGCTTCGCTCGACCAACTCGGCGCACCTTCGCGGCGAGACCTCCTCGTCGGCCGTTCCCTGAAAGACGCGGACCGGCGCGTAGGGCAGATAGCCGCTCTTGTCGAAGTGCCCCTTGAGGCCGCAGGCGGGATAGAAGATCAGCGCCGCGCGAAAGCCGGTTCGAGGCGTCGGATGGGTGATTCCCGGTGCGTCGACCGCCATGGTTGCCAACCCTGCGCTGCCGCCGTTTGACCAGCCCTGCAAGCCAATACGGTTCGGTAGCACGTCCAGGCGCGAGCGCAGGTAGGCCAGCGCGCCGTAAGCGTCGAGTGGACGAACCGTCACCTCGTTGAGCGCCTCGGGGCGCTGATCGTAGCTGTGACGGCCAAATCCTTGCGGGTAACCGCGAGGCCCGAAGCTATCGACCAGGATCGCGATGTAACCTTGGTCGGCCCACAGTTCTCCCCATTGCTTGTGGCGGCGCGAGAGTGTCGCGGCGCCATAAATTCCCTTGGCGGCCGCCGAGTAGGGACCGGCGCGGCCGTGCATCATCACGACGGCCGGCAGGCGACCACCCTGAGCGTTCATCGGTTTGAAGACATATCCGACCAGCATGGTATGGCCGTCGGCGCTCGGCATGGTGACGCGCTCGGGTTCGCTGGTGGTTTCTGCTCTGGTGGTGGCCATCGCCGGAGCGATCGCAAGCACCAGAGTCGCAACGAGTGTCGCCTTTGAGCGTCGCATGTGCTCGCTCCCTTTAAGGGGTGTGTCACGTCACGTCACGCAACGGGCCGTGACATTTGTCACGCGATGTCACATCACGTCATGATGTCACGCTTGGGCCAGAGGACATTCGGGAGGTGAGGGTGACCGCGCTGCCGGCACCGCCTCCGCGAAAAAACTTCCGATTCGTTTACTACGCCGGATCGCCGCAGAGGAGTGAGGCTGGTCTATGTTCACTTCGTTCCGACGGCTTTCACTTCGCGTTGCGCACTCCCGTTCTTTGCAACATGCGTGCAACACGTACTGAAAAATACCATATATTACAATAGTCTGATTGTTGATAAGCGGATTGAAAATCCGCATATGTGCGTCAGGATTCGCGTCGGTTTGCGTGCTGATTAAACCCAGATCGGGAGCAGGTCGTGCCGGCATCGACGCTCGACGATCCGAAAACCGTAGACCTTGACCGGCGCTCGGCGCTTTACAGACGCTTCGCCCGCGTTAGTTCGGCGCTGGTCTCAGATCAGGGCGGCGATGATCACCTGACAGAGGCGCGCAAGCAGCTTGTCGACCGCGCGAGCTTCCTCGCGGCACGACTGAGCGCAATCGAATGCGCGGCTCTGGCCGGTGAGGAAATCGACTTACAGGAATACGGCGCCGCTGCCGATCGGTTGCGCCGCATCCTCGCTGAGATTGGCTTGGAGCGCGGGGCCTCGGCCCAGTCTGTCCGATCTGTCGCGCGCAACAATCATCTGAGGGGATAGTCTCTGGTAGCGAGAGCTTTCATTGCACGAGGATAGTCCAGTACCACGATGCGGTATGGCTACAATTGCCGTGCTCGTCGGCCCCCCATGTACCCCCAATATAATATTCCAATGGACCACGTTGTTTTCCCGGGACTGTAACTACGCTGCCGCCAAGTTGCACTCCCTTGACAACCGTGCCGCCAACAAACCCACGATGAAAAATTGGAGAACCCGGCGTCAATGGCCCGCTTTGGTTAAGTGACCAATATTTTAGCTCCGGTGGCCAGATGAGAGGGGCCACCTGTCCGAGTGAGGTCATCATATCGCGGTTGTCAAACGCCGTGCCATAGCCATTGTGACTACACCCGATTGAGAGCGTGGTGGTATTTGGTGGTATACTATATGAAAACGTCTCACTGAGCGTACCCATGTTTGTCCAACCCTGAGGATAGTTATCGTCCGACCCGCCTCCAGTGAGCGTCCACGTCGCAGGGATAGTTTTCAACGCCCCGGGGACGAAAGCTGGGGTCGGCCCAAAAGTCCATTTATGAAACTGCTGATCGAAATAATCTTGACCCACGATCATGAATTTACACGTGACGTACGACCCCCCGAGGATGCTATTGAACATCTGCATCTCCCATTCAACTTGCCGGTGTATCCAGCGATTAGGTCGAACAGCAGTGAACCGAGGTTCAAGAAAATTAGCAATCTTCGAGCCAATCAAAGCTAACCAGAGGCTTTTTGCTAACGTTTTCAACAGTTAGAAAAAAGCTATTCGAACTCTTTTTTGGGGCGCTCGGGGAGAAAGTCTATATACGAACCGGGCTTGAGACCTCTGTGACGCTCATGGCGTTCGGCCGTGAGCCGTTTGGCTGACGAATGAGATGATTCCTGGTGCCAAGTCCGGCGCAAGGGGGAGGCTTGGATCCGTATAGGCTCGCTGCTGGTCGTTGCGATCGGCCGGAGCGATCTTGAGCATGTGGTTCATTTCGCTGAGATGCAGTTGCTGCGCGTCGGGCCGGGCCTGTGACAACAGTGTCGCGTCGGCTTCGCTCACCTGGATGTCGTGGCCGCCGCTTACGATCAGCACCGGCAGGGCAAGATCATGAAGGTCCGCGGACGGATCGATCACAAGCTCCGAGCGCAGGAACGGCTGGACGCTTGGCCGGAACAGCGGCAACAGCGCCGGATTCACGGTTGCGACACTCTCGCCGCGCTCCAGCGCTGCAAGGATCGTCAACGCCTCGTCGCGAAGGGATGCGGACATGCCGGCCGCCTTGAGTTGTTCGCGCAGGACGTCGCCGAGCCGGCGCCCAGGGGTGGCGAGCAGGATGAGGCCCGTCAGCGAATTTGTCTTGGCAAGCTCGATCGCGATCATCCCGCCTTCGCTGTGGCCCGCGACGAATACGGGACCGACATCCTGGCGATCGCGCAGGAACGCCAGCCACAGTCCGGCATCTTTCACCATCGTGTCGAAAGTGACGTCCTCTTCCCGCAGATTCGTGGCGGAGCTTCGTCCGATGCCGCGCTTGTCGTACCGCAACGATGCAATGCCGTGCTCGGCCAGCGCCTCGGCGATCTGCCGCAGTCCGCCGGGCCCCACTCCGTTTTGATTGCCGTTACGATCGGTCGGTCCGGAGCCAGCGACGAGCAGCACGACGGGGGGCCGCTCGATATCGGCCGGCTTAAGCAATGTGCCGGACAGGCCCGCGACAGCGACTTCGTCGCCCGCCCGTTCGACGCCCGGCATCGACCGGAACGCCAGCGCGGCGATCTTGCCGGACGATGGTGACATCGCGATCGCCCAGGTTGTGGTGCCGTTCTCGAATGTCACGCGGTAGAGGTCAGCGGCGTTCTGCGTGCCAGTGAACTCGATGCGCTGCAGCGGTCCGAGCTGATTCAGGAGACTGGCTGTCGCTTCCAGTTGTTGGCGAATGGCTTGCTGCAGGGGTGGCTCCAGGTCTGAATAGTTCGGAGCAGTTCGCTGCAGCTCGCTGATAATCTTGCGCAGCGGCGCACCAGTGGCGCGGACGCTGTCAGCCTGGGCGAGGGTTAGGAAGTTCGGGCCGGCGCTGGTGAGGGGCGTTGTCGAGCCCTGCGGCGCCCCCCAGAACGAAGACTTGGCTCGCCGCAGCCAACGCAACAACCATTGTCCTAATCACCGCCGCCTCTTGGTGCCGAGTTTAGGTGAAACGATTACGCATTTGTCGATCCATTGGGCAGTGCGGTTCAGGGCCACAATGATTCGACGTCCTGCGCAAGGTTGAAACGGCTCCTCCGTCGCGCCGCGGTCTCCACGGCACGTGTAGCGTAACAGGTGGGCTGTCCCCCGGCTTTGCCAAGATCGCGGGCAGGCGACTATTCGGCGGGTGGATCGGCGATCCGGACGAGCTTCTGCAACGGCCGTAGGTCATCCGGCGTCGGCTCGGGAAACAGGTGATACCAGGAATTGTAGGCAACGTCGGCGACGTAGATGTCGCCGCGCGAGTCAACGGCGAGGCCGTGCGGAGAGATGAACTGACCCGGCTCCCGTCCGGCGAGCGGCGTGCGCGACAGGACGGCGAGCTTCTTGCCTTCGTTGTCGACGATGCGAATGCGGGGGCCAAGGTTGGGAACGCGCGGCGTCAGATAGGGAGCACCCTCGCCGATGTAGCAAAGCGGACATTTTCCGCGCGGCATGAAGAGCGCGCTGGGGCGATGCAGATTGTTCCACTGCGTTTCGTAGTTGCCGTCGCCGTCGAAAACCTGAACTCGATGGTTTTCGCGATCGGCGACATAGACCCAACCCTCTTCGTCGGTGCAGATGTTGTGGGGGAGATTGAATTCGCCCGGTTCGCATCCGGGCTGCCCCCAGGTCAACAGGCGCTTGCCATCCGGCGAATATTTATGGACGCACGAGTTGCCATAGCCGTCGGATATGTAGATGTCGTTGCTCGGCGATAGCGCGGTGTGGGTGCAGCGGTGGAACGGCAAGCCGCTCATGTAGGGAGCGGGCTCGCCGGGGATCCCGATCTCGAGGAGCACCTTGCCATCCAGGGTGCATTTGCGCACCGTATGGTCGCCGTCGTCGGTCAGATAGATCGTCTCGTCGGGCCCCATGAGCACGCCGTGGGGGCGGCGAAATAGTCCTTCGCCCCAGGACTTGAGGAAGCGGCCGTCGCGATCGAACACGACCATCGGATGCGGGCCGCGATTGAACACATAGACATTGTCGCGACGGTCGATGCCGACCGCCGCCACGTCACGGAACGTCCATCCGTCGGGCAATTCGCCCCACCGCTCCAGCACGCGGTAACGGAATTCGCCGGTTCCGAGGACGACGCTCACGCTCAGGCACTCCTCTGTTCATAATCTTGCGACGCCCCGCAGGAAGCCACGGCGGTTGTCCTCAACTGTCGAACTGCAGGAGCGCGAACGGCCGGCCGAAATCCTGGCACCGATCGATATTGCGCCATGCGTCGAGCGCGCCGCGCGCCCGGTCGGTTCCGAGCACGGGCTCGGCCTGACCCAGGAACTTGTCATCGACCTCGGCGCCGTTCATGGGATTCTGCGGCTGCCCGCGCGGGTTCTTGATTTCAATCAGGTGATGATGACCGTCGGCGGTGGTGACGTCCAGCCGCATGATCACCGTCTTCGGAAAGCTGGCTTGGTAGATCGCTTCGATCTCGTCGTCGACGTGGACACCGATCTTTGCCATCAGCGGACGCAGCGACGGGTCGAGCACGGCCGCGTCCTCGAACGATTTTTTACCGATCGTCCCGTCAACAAAGGCGCGGGCGAAAACATAGGGAATGCTGTGGTCGGCGGTCTCGCGCGTCATCGGATTCCATTTTTCCGGCTCACTGGCATTTTCATGCCAGCTCGACCAATAGGTCGCGATGTCGATGTGCGCGATCTGTTCGCCGCGCAGCATGTTGCGCAGTTGGAGGGCCGCAAACACCGCCGCCTGCGCATTCGCATCGACCGGCCAGAATTTGAAGTGACTCGTCGTAACGAGGAACGCGCCGCCCTCATCGGCAAAGGGTTCGAGCGCAAACGGGCCGGTGATCTGATCCCAAAGGCCGTGACGGCCCTCGAACGGCTTGTCTGGCCCGGTCATGCCATCCGCCGCAAGCAGCACCGCGAAAACTCCGTTTCGGCAGGCAAAGGCGGTCGCTGCGCCTTTCCAATGCGACAACTGGCCGGCGCGCGACGCCCGCAGCGGTACGTTCGCGGTTGCGGTGATGGCGATGGCATGGCCGATGCGATCGGCGGACAGCCCCAGCAAGTGACCGACAGCGGCCGCAGTGCCGATACCGATTGCGAAACCCTGGTCCCAGCCGAGCTCGCGGAGCTTGGTGGCACGGATGAACCGCAGCGCAACCTCGTAGCCGACGACCAGCGCACCGAGCAGCCGCGGGCCGTCAGCGCCGGACAATTCAGCGAGCGCCAGGAGCGCGCCCAGCATATCGCTCGGATGCCCGCCGTGGTGGCCGTCGTTGAAATCCATATAGCGAATCATGGACGTGTTTGTGAAGGCTGCGATTTCGGCGGTGGTGCGCGTGGTCGAACCGACGATGCGGCCGGCAAAGAGATCGGGCATCCCGCCGCTCGCTAGACGCCGGCCGATGCGCGCCGCCTCGCAGTCGCTGCCGCCCAAGGCGCAGCCGAGCGCGTCGATGATCCGCGCCCGCGCGGCCTCAACGACTTCGGGCGGAAACAGTTGGAATGAGGCCGCATGCGCATAATGCGCGATCTGGCGGGTCATATTGTCCATTTCAACGTCCCCTCCCACACTCTTTGACGCTGCCGGTCGTCATATGCGCCGATGCAGCAGGCGGTCGCTTATCAGCAACGCCCGATTGACGATGATCGCCACGATCACGAACGGCAGCGTCAGCGACATGATCAGATCGACGATGGTGAGCGCAATCGCGTTCATCAGCATGAAGCCCAGCCCATTACGCGGATCACCTTCACAACGCTGCGGCGCACCAGTCAGAGGCTCGATCAGATGCTGCTCAGCCAAGTCGGATTGAAGAAAGGCCACGCCCGGCCGGTTAGGACAGGCTCGTACAAGCGGCGCCTCCCAGAGATTGATCTGCACGAAATGTCGCGCGCCGACGTGATCCTGTCAAAGCTCCGGCGCCTTGTCGCAAGCGCGCCGCGCGGATAACGATCGCAATACCCCACTTGGTCTCCCGCTAACTTCGCCGGGGGCGGCCGCGCCTTATATTAGCCGTCACAAGTTCGGCTTTGCAGCCTACGCACGCCGATACACATAAGGTGCGTCCTGCTGGATCGCCGCGAGCGCGCTGACATGTGCGCGTTCGGGAGAGAGGTGGCAGACCGGATCTGTCGCCGCCGCATCGCCGGTCAGCGCAAAAGCCTGGCAGCGACAGCCCCCGAAATCCTGCTCGCGGCGCGCGCAGCTCGCGCACGGCTCCTTCATCCAGGCAGTGCCACGAAAAGCGTTGAACGCGGGCGAGTCAGCCCAGATGTCGGCCAGCGAGCGCTCGCGCACCGACCAGAATTTCAACCCCGGAATGCTTTCAGCAGCGTGGCACGGCAGCACCTTGCCGGCCGGCGTCACGTTCAGCGAACGCCGGCCCCAGCCGCCGACGCAGGGTTTTGGAAAGCGCGCATAATAGTCCGGCACGACGGCATCGATGACGATGCGGCCATGGTGGCGCGCGCGCAGGTCTTCGACCACCGCGAGCGCATGCTCGACCTGCTCGCGCGTGGGCATGAGCATGGCACGGTTAGTCAGGCCCCAGCCGTAATATTGCACGTGGGCGATTTCCACTCGGCTCGCGCCAAGCCCCAGGGCAAGCTCGACCATGTCGCCGATGCGATCGATATTGGCGCGGTGCATGACGGCGTTGACAGTGAGCGGCATCTTCAACTGCACGACCTCTCGCGCCAGGTCGCGCTTGCGCTCGAACGCGCCCACATAGCCTGCGATGTGGTCGGCCGATCGCGGCTCGCTGTCCTGGATGGAGACCTGGACGTGATCGAGGCCGGCGTCGCGGAGCTGTGCGAGCCGCCGCGCGGTCATGCCCACGCCGGAGGTGATGAGATTGGTGTAAAGCCCGGCGGCGCGTGCGGCAGCCGTGATTTCGGCCAAGTCGCGACGCGAGGCAGGCTCGCCCCCCGAGAGATGCGCCTGCAAGACCCCGAGCGCGGACGCCTCGTGGAAAACCCGCGCCCAGGTCGCGGTATCGAGTTCGTCTTCGCGTGCGTCGAGTGCAAGGGGGTTGGAGCAGTAGGGGCACCCGAGCGGACAGCGGTGGGTCAATTCCGCCAGCAGGCCGATCGGCGTCAGGCGGCCGGCGGAGCTGTTGTCCGTCACGTCAAAGATCCAGCAGTTTCTTGTCGGCAAGGCTCCGCAGCAGCGTGGTCACATCCGCGAGCACGCGCCCGGGCGGGGCCGAAAACCTCTTCGCGAGGTCGTCAACGATTTCTGTCATCGTGGCCTCGCCGGTGCAACGCTTGATGATCTCGACAGCGATCGCGTCGGCCTTGAACACGCGCTCCGGCGCGAGCAGGACCCAGCCGCCGTGGGCTTCGTTGTGGACGAGGCGGACTCCGTGAGGCAGACGCGGTCGCGCGTCGGCCGGGATGGGGGCGACGGCGACTGAGTGATCACTCACGGCCGATCCGTGTTTTGTAGGTACGAAGGCGCCCGGCGGGATATGTCCGGGCGTCACGTAGCAATAGGAGAGCGCGTCAAGCATCGACCAGAGCACGCCGCACTTGAACTCCAGCGCGTTGAGGACGGCGGCTTGCTGCTCCGGAGTCCTGGCGTGCTGCTTGACGTAGCCGAGCGCAAAGCTGGAATCGCGCTCGGCCTGCGGCGGGCGCTTCGCAAAATAGGCGAGCGTATCGGCATTGACGAAGTCATAGCTCTTGAGCATGCCGTCGATCCGCTCGCTGATGATCACCGGCGAAAACAGTTCGGTCAGACAGGATGCGACGGCTTCGAGCAGCGTCTTCTCACGCACGAAATTCACATAGGCGTCGACCGCAAAGCGGGTGGCCGGCAGCAGTCCGCGCAGCGACATGACATACTCGCGATCGAGGCCGAGCCCGTCCGTCAGCTTGAGCCAGCGCTCGATTCCGCCGTCGGCGCCGTTCTCGCCATCGTGATCGTGGAGCCGGCCGCGCCATTCGCGCCGCAGGTCCGAGTCCTCGCACCGTGCGATCAGGTTTGCGTCTTTTTGCGGGATTTTTGACTGATAATAGTAGCGGTTGAGCGCCCAGGCCTGAACCTGGCCCTTGGTGCACTTGCCGCCGTGCAGCATATGGTGAAACGGATGCTCACGGTGGTAGCGGCGCGCCCCGATGTCGCGCAGCCGTGCTTCCAGTTCGGCTTCACTCAGCAAGCTCGTCACAGCAAGACCTCGAGTCCATCCTCGGCGACTTCCCAGCCCTTGCTGGTCACGAGCGCGCGCTCCGGAGAGTCGTCGACGAGGATGGGATTGGTGTTGTTGATGTGGATGTAGATGCGTCGCGCGCGCAACCTCTCGAACGCCGCAAGCGAACCGCCCGCGCCGTTGATCGACATGTGGCCCATGCGGCGGCCGGTTTTTGTGCCAGCACCGGTCACCAGCATTTCGTCGTCATGAAAGAGCGTGCCGTCGAAGAATACGACGTCGGCGCGGGTCATGCGCTGCCACATCGGCGCGTTGACGGCGGCGGCGCCGGGGATGAAGACCAGCCGTGCGTCGCCAGCGCTGATCTCGACACCGACGGTTCCCGCTGTCTCGCTCGCCGTCTCCGGATTTTCACCTTCGAGATAGAGTGGCGCCTTCCCCGGTACGGCGAACAGCTCGGCCTGCAGACCGCCGGGGAGTTCAAATGGTTCGCTCGATGTGATCGCCTGGCGCCGCACGACGTCTGCGGGCAGCACGCCGAACATGCTGTTGTCCTTAATCAGGTCCAGTGTCGCGGCGGTCGCGCACAGCGTGAACGGTTCGCGCTCGCGTAGGCTCAGGAGGCCCGTCACCTGATCGATCTCCGCGCCGGTGAGCACGATCGCCTTGATCGGGCTTCCACGCGTTGCGCCGCGCGGGTGCAGCGCCGGCGACCGGCGAAGCTGCTCGGGCAGGTCAGGCGATGCATTGATGAGCACCCAGTCCTCGCCATTGGCGGAAACGGCGAGGCTGGCTTGAGTGCGTGGCCGGACCCGGGGATCGCCAGCCCAAGCCAACTGGCATACCGGGCACCGGCAGTTCCATTGCGGAAAGCCGCCACCCGCCGCCGAGCCAAGAACGATCGCGGTAAGGCGTCCCATCAACCGGAACTAGGCTGAGTACTGGATCAGAACTCGGCCGGCAGATAGCCGTTGATCTCAAGACCAACGCAGATCTCGACGAGAGTCGGAGTTGACCAAGCCATGGTTGTTTTCCTTTTTGCGCGCCCAGGATGGACGCCATTTCAACTTGCGAAGGCTATCCGGGCAAGCGATGCGGATTCAAGAAATCAGGTCTATAGCTTTTCTCTATAAACTCCGCGTCGTTGGGCCGCAGCGTGCGGCCGCCGCCTCAGATACAGGTGAAGAATGCCAACACCGAAGACTGCTTCCTACGGGTCCTGGAAATCGCCAATCACCTCCGACCTCATCGTCGCGCAATCGATCGCGCTGTCCGAGACGCGGCTCGATGGGGATACATATTGCTGGCTCGAAGGCAGACCGCAGGAGCAAGGCCGCCTGGTCGTGGTGGGAATGGACACGCCCGGTGGCGAGCCCGAGGACCTGACCCCAAAGCTCTACAATGCGCGCACGCGCGTGCACGAATATGGTGGTGCTTCCTGGACGGTCGTGGACGGGGTTGTCTATTTCTCGAATTTCGCCGACGGGCGCCTCTACAGCAAGCGCAAGGGCAGATCGCGTCCGGCAGCACTCACGCCGCAGCCTGCCGCGCCCGATCGTCAGTGGCGCTTTGCCGATGGCGTCATCGACCGCGCCCGCAACCGCTGGATTGGCGTCCGCGAGGATCACACGGGCGGCGGTGAGCCGGTCAATACGATCGTCGCCGTCGATTTGGCCCGGCCGGGCCGCGAGCCGGGCCGCGTTCTTGCCGGCGGCCATGACTTCTTTTCGGCGCCCCGGCTCTCACCGGATGGGAAAAGACTGCTCTGGCTTGCGTGGGATCATCCCAACATGCCGTGGAACGGCACCACGCTCTATCTCGCCGACCTCGATGAGGCCGGGACCGTCCGCGACCCGCGCGTTGTTGCCGGCGGGGCAACCGAATCGATCTTCCAACCAGAATGGTCGTTCGCCGGCGACGCAATCTTCTTCATCTCCGATCGCAGCAACTGGTGGAATCTGTACTGCTACGATCTTGCCGCCTGCACGACCGAACCGCTCGCCCCGATGGAGGCGGAGTTCGGCGTCCCGCAATGGAGCCTCGCCGCCGCGACCTATGCCTGTGCCGGGCCGGATCGGCTTGTATGCACCTATGCCGAGGCGGGGCTCGGTCGTTTGGCGGCCCTCGATCTCAAGAGCAGGACTCTGCGTCCATTCGATCTTCCGTTCACCGAGTTTGGCTCGGTGCGCGCCGCGGGCGATCGCATGTTGTTCCGCGCCGCAGCGCCCAACCACCCGCTCAGCATCGTCGCGCTCGACCTGGTCTCCGGTGAGCACCGGGTTCTGCGGAAGTCGACGAGCATTCTCGACCAGCCGGCGCTGCAGATCGCCAACTATCTGACGACGGTGAAATCCGTGGAGTTTCCAACCACCGACGGAAAGACGGCGCATGGGCTGTATTATCCGCCGCACAATCCGGACTATGCGGGTCCTGCCACCGAAAAGCCTCCGCTCCTGGTCAAGTGCCACGGCGGTCCGACGGGTGCGGCCTCGAGTGGTCTCAGTCTATCGACGCAATTCTGGACCAGCCGCGGGATCGCGGTGCTCGACGTCAATTACGGCGGCAGTACCGGGTTTGGCCGCGACTATCGCGAGCGCCTCTACGGCAACTGGGGCGTTGTCGATGTCGACGACTGCGTCAACGGCGCGAAATTCCTGGCCGCACAGGGGCTCATCGACGAAAAGCGCGCTGTCATCACGGGCGGTAGCGCAGGCGGCTACACCACGCTTGCGGCGCTCGTGTTCCGGGATTTCTTCCAGGGCGGCGCAAGTCACTACGGCGTCAGCGACGCGGCTGCGCTCGCGCGCGACACGCACAAATTCGAATCGCGCTACCTCGATTGGCTGATCGGACCCTACCCGCAGGAAGCGGCGCGTTATCGCGAACGCTCGCCACTGTTTCATGTCGAACGGCTGTCGAAGCCGGTAATCTTCTTTCAGGGTGACGAGGACGCCGTTGTGCCGCCGAGCCAGTCCGAAGCCATGGTTGACGCGCTGCGCCGCAAGGGAAATCCGGTTGGCTATTTCCTGTTTGCCGGCGAACAGCATGGCTTCCGCAAGGCCGCCAACATTCAGCGCTGCCTGGACGCAGAACTGGCGTTCTATGCGATCGAGGTATTCAAGACCGGGTTGACGTACTGACGCGCTTCAATCAAGCGTCAACCGGGTTGGCAGGGGGCCTTGTCGCTCAGACCGCGACTTTCCGGAGAAAGTCTTCCACCTTGCTGCGCAGACTATCCGCGGCGACCTCGACGGCCCCCGACGCTATCAGGACCGTATCCGCCGAATTGCGCATGTTCGACGCGCCAGTTCCGACTTGTCGCAGAACGGAAACGACCGATCTTGTGCCCGCAGCGGCGCCCGCCACGTTCTGGGAAATCTCACCCGTAACCGCGTTCTGCTGCTCGACTGCACTCGCGATTGCGGACGTATATTGCTGGATTTCCTGCATGCGACCGGTGATGCGTTGGATGGCCTCGACCGCGCTGCGGGTCGAAGATTGAACTTCCGTGATCTGGGCCGAAATCTTCTCGGTCGCTTTCGCCGTCTGAACGGCAAGGGATTTGACTTCGGAGGCAACAACCGCAAAGCCCCTGCCGGTCTCGCCTGCACGCGCCGCTTCTATCGTTGCGTTGAGGGCCAGGAGGTTCGTCTGACCCGCGACGTCATGAATGAGCTTCACAACGTCGCCGATCTCCTGTGCTGCCCGCGCGAGTTCGACAATCTCACTGTTGGTTGATTGTGCTTCGCCTGCCGCGGCATTCACAACGCCGCTGGCGCGGCCAAGCTGTCGGCTGATCTCCGCGATCGACTTCGACAGTTCATCCGCAGCACCCGCGGCGATCTCGACATTGCCGGATGCTTCGTTCGAGGTGCGAACGGCAGCGGAAGTGCGCTGTGAGGTTTCATCGGATGAGGCGGACAGCCCATTTGCCGTCGATTTCATCTCAGCGGTACTGTCGGCCACGGTCTGCAGAACAACCTCGACGCTTTCACGAAACGAACGTATGGCGTCGTCAATGACGGCGCGGCGCGCCTCCTGCTCGGCAAGCGAAGCGTTCTTGCGTTCCGCAAGACGACGCTCGGTGATGTCATCATGCGTTCCGACCCAATAGGTCCCTCCGGGGATCGGTTTGTTGACGACCGAAATCGCACGTCCGTCCGACGTTTCACTGACGAAACTTAAAGTCCTTCCGGCATTCATCTCGGTCATGAGATCGGCACAGTACTGCGCCGGATCGCGGACGAGGCTTCCGGATTTCCGCCGATAATACACGAGGTCAGCGATCGTGCAGCCCGGCTTCACCAAATCCGGCGGCAAGCAGTACATCTTCGTATATTGATCGTTGCTGACCACCAGCCGCCCCGCGGCGTCGAACATGACGACACCTTGCGTCATGTTGTTCAGTGCCGTGTTCAGCAGAAGGGCTTTGTCCTCCACCCGACGATCCGCGACTGCGCTGATCAGGCTCATCCCAAGTATCGATACCGCGGTGCTCGCGACCGCGACGGCGAGCACGGCGGGTGAAAGCGAGAGGGCGGTGAATACCCGAGCGGGGTCGGGCACGATTTCCACAGCCCCCATCGCTGTAAAGTGATGCGAGACAATCGCCAACGTGAGCAGGAGCGCCGACGCCATCAGGGCCTTCGGCCCCCACCATCGCACGGCGACGGCGAGCGCGCTCATTCCGAGCAGCATCCCCACCACGATCGACGCGACGACGAGACTCGTATCCCAGGTCAGGTATCCCGGCAGTTCGAGTGCCCACATGCCGATGTAGTGCATGCAGGCAACCCCGGCCCCGACGATTGCGCCGCCAAGCGGCGCCCCCCATCGGCCCGGTACCAGAACGGCAACACCCAGGCCCAGCGCCGTAACACCGGCCGCGACCAGGAGCGACAGGGTGGTTAAACCGATACTGTAGGCGACCGGAACGCCCGGCTCATAGGACAGCATCGCCAGGAAGTGGGTCGCCCAGATTCCGCTGCCGGCGGCCGCTCCCGCGGCAAGTATCCAGATCGCACGGGCGCGGCCGGAGGTTGCGCGTGCCCGAGCGAACAGAATGATCGCAGTCAAGCTCGCCAGGAAGCAGAGCGCGCCCGCGATAACGACCAGCCGCCAATCGTGCTCTGTCGTCAAACAGTTAAAAACCCGGAACATCGTCTCCTCCGCCTTTAACCAATAATTAGCCGACAAGCATTTCCTTAGCGTTAAGCCGGGTACGGTGGCCTGGAGATCCGATGCGATGGAAGGTCTCGGCTGGTGCTCTTGCCATTAAGGCACGCGCCATCCCGCCATCCCGCTGCCTTGGGCGAAGGGCACCTGCCTGGGATCCAATCCCGCGTGGGGACGGACACTGCGGAACCTGGGCGGGGCTCTTCGTCAGACCGTTCGCCGGGCGTCGACCGGCCCGAACGGGCTTGCCTGCTGCCATTCTCCCGTCTTGGCCTGGTTGTGCCGGCCGGGTATCATTTTAGGGTTTGGGTCTGCCGCGCCCGCGGTACTTTGCAGGTTGCGGCGCGCCGTACGCTTAGCTGCTTGGTGGACGATTTTCTCCGGCAGGGAGTCTGTCATGCGTCGCCTTGCGACAACCGCTTCGGCCATTGCAGCGTTTCTTTTTCTGGGTTCTTCCGCCTGGGCGGACATCAAGGTATGCAATGAGGCCCTTGCGACAATCCACGTGGCTTTCGCCAATCAGGACAACGGCGGTTACACGGCGGCGGGATGGTGGGCCGTCCCGAAGGACGCCTGCCAGGACGTCGATTTCACGCTTCAGGGCGACACGCTCTACTACGCGGCGGATTCGGATAGTTACAAGAGCGGCCGCGACACCAAGCGCGATCATTGGGGCAACAAGCTGAAATTGTTCGTCGGCAGCAAGAAGTTCAATTACACTGATGCCGAGAAAAGCCGCCGCGGCGCGAAGGCCGAGATGTTCAGCTCGGCTACTACTACGCCTTCGAAACCCGCGATCGAGCCGGCGCCGGTCGCGATCACCGTGCATTTCAAGCCAGGCGGCACCTCGATCGAGTTCACGACCAAGAAATAAGGCGCAACAAGCACCCCCGGACGCCCTTCACCACGCCGTCTAATATTTGAAGGCAAGGTCCTGTTGATAACACGCG
>CAVPDS010000003.1:0-345916 GCA_963702695.1 uncultured Alphaproteobacteria bacterium
GAGATGCGCAAAGCGAATATTGGTGGGATGATCGTCATTGTTCTCGTGTGCCTTTTCGTTGGCGCAAAACCCTCCGCGGCGAGGGCCTTACAGAACGCGAGCGTGTCCTCCAGCGGCCACGCGGCAAGGACCTGGCATTGCCAGTCGAGACAAGGCGATCTCGCACGGCACTCGGCGCGGCTGAGTGGAGCGTTTGAAACAGAATACGACGTGGAGAACTGGGAGAAGGCGCTCCGCCAGGAGCGTGCCCAGCGGGGTGAGCGACACGGGATTTGCAACGAGTACGCGCCCGCTCCCCCTCACCGCCAAAACCGATGAATTTCAGTTTGTCGGATCATACCAACCCCGACAAAGAGTGTCTCGTTCGCCGTCACCCTGAGGTGCTTTCCCCTCCCTCGCCGGGGTCAATGTCCGCTGAAGACGAGCGTGGTGAAGGGCAGGACAAGCGCCTGCAGCCGTAGAATTAAAGCATGTACAAGCGCAAGCGCATCGACCACGTGCAGGGCTATTTTCCGGAGGGTGCCGGTGTCTTTCGCGGCAATAATGTCGTGATTGTTGGAATAGGCATTGGCGATGCAACTGCTGCCCGGGGTCACACCGTCGATCCCGCCGGCGTAAAGAGGCTCAAGGAACGCGAGGAGGGTCCCCGGGCGCGACACCTGCTGCACGTCGACTAGTTGCTCGCCGCCACGGAATTGTCCCGCGGCGATGTAGTCCTGCACGCTGGTGACGACCATAGGAATGACCCTGAACGGCTTGGAGACGCAGGTCACCTCCGCGATCATTCCCTCCTTCATGATCTGCGCCTCGATCTGCCCGAAGCCGGCCTGCAGGCTGCGCTGGCCGGCACCTTCGGGAATGAGAATGCCGGCAGGCCGCATGAGGGGATTGACAATATCCCCCACCCGCAGTGCGAACTGCTCCACCCGGCCGCTGACGCCGGCGCGTACGACGGTTTTGTCTAGTTCCACTTGCGCCTGATCAAGCGCTGCTTCAGCACTGGCTTTCTGCGCCGGCAGAAGGCTCGCCACTCGCTCTTCGGCGCCTTGTTTTGCCGCGGTGGCCGACGCAATTGCGCCGAGGCGGCCCTCCAAGAGGACCTGAAGCCGTTCGATCTCGCGCGCCGGAACGTTGCCCGGGTTGCGCCGTTGCAATTCCTGCTTGGTCTCGAGTTCGTCCAGGGTCTGCTGATGGGCGCTTCTGGCTTCCTGCAACTGGCCATCCGCCTTCACGATGTCGGTCTTGGCGACCACCATCTCGGCATCGGTCTCGGCGATCTTGCGTCGCGCCAATTCAACGGCAGCTTCCTGTTTCGAGCTATCCAGCCTGAAGATTGGGGAGCCTTGTTTGACGGGACCGCTCATGCCGACATAGATCTCGGCAACGCGCCCGTTCGTCTCAGGAAGGATCGGCACGGTGCGAAAGTACAGCGTCACGTTGGTCGTGGAGGGGTGATTATAGAAGACGGTCGTGATGAGAGCGACGGTGAGGATCAAGCAGCCCGTGATTCCCCACCTGAGCTCGAACCAGACGGAATAGAGGGTTATTTCCTTGCCGAACCGCTTGCCCTGGACGTAGCGACGATAGAGATAGTCCGGAAGAACGGTCAGAAGTGAACAGAACAGAAGCTCAAGCATGGGACAGCTCCTTCTTTGTCGGAGCCGTCTTTGGGCTTGCGGACGGCGGAGCAGGCGGTTCATCACTGGTCGCGGCGTCGAGCCGGGAGGTCTCGCCCGTCTCCTCGATGATGCCTTCTGGCGATTCCGTGTAGGCGCCTTCGCCTGGCTTTATCCCCGCCATGCGTTCCGCTGACCCGGCAATCCGGTTGAGCGGCGTGCCGAAGTCAGGGAGGTCGATCAGCGCAAGCAGCAGACCGATGATCCAGAAGATGTGCATGTGGGTGAACAGCGAAATGAGGCCCAGAACCGCGACGATTTCGAACTGCAGCTTGTGGCCGCGGTGAGCGATCCTTTCCGGCAGCGTGTGCAGGCGGAAGAATAGCACACCGAAGGCGATAACCGCGCCCAAGAGGATGAGCGCCATCACCACCATCAGAACGTCTGTCTGTCCGGGCGGCGTGATGAAAGAGGGCAGATCATGCGCCGCGGCCGGGTGAAGGGCGTCATTCATTCGACTATCCTGGAGAGAGCGCTATTGCTCGGAGCCGGAGTTGGTCCGATGTATGATCCCGGCCGATGTAGCCGCGGATCGCTTGCACGGAATAGGATCATCGCGACCTGCAGGTGCCTGGACGCCTGACCATCAATTTGCGGCCACTCCGCCACTTGCTTCAATGTGCCAAAGGTTAATCTGCTCATCCGCAAGTATATCGTCTGGACGGATGAGGCGAATGGCAAGCGCGGAAAACTGTGTGTCTCGGCCGCCCTCCTTGCGCGCCATCGAGGTGACGACGAAACGAGGATTGGCTTCGCCCTGCGTCCACTCGGCTTTGGCCACGACCCGGCGCCGGCGGCTCCAGCTCGATCGCGTCAGCCACATGAAGGTCTTGAAGCGGCGCGCCGGGGTGCCGGTGCGCCGGCTGCTTGCGGCAGCAAGATCGAGTTCGGCCTTGATCTCGGTGGTGAGCCGTTCGTTTTTGGCGAGACCGAAGAGAAAGTCTATGTCATTGGCCTCGCACCACGCCATGAGGTCTTGCCGCGCGAAGCCTGAATCGGCGCGCAAAAGGATGCGCACTGAAAAGCGCCACCTTTCCACGGCGCACACCCAGGCCAGACCCCGACCAGCACTTCATGTTGCAGTGGCGAAGTGGGTCTCAGGCCCTATCAAAATGCTCGCTTGAGCCGTTACGATGCCCCAACTTGGAGGGCGCGCGACGGCGGCGGGATTTTCTCGGCGCCCGGCAACGACGAGGATCAAGTTATGTTGGATCAATTTTTGTTGGGCGGTATCGTTAGTATTTCTAATATCATAATACATGCACTGGTGATGACTACGGTCGTTCGCGCGACCCGCTCGGTGGGCGCGAAGACATTGCACCCATCACTGCTCTTGACCGGCGTTATGATAACAGTCGTTTCCGTCTTGATGACTGCTCATACCTCCGAGGTACTTGTTTGGTCGCTGGCCTACATGATCGTTGATGCTGCACCCCTTGGCACCAATCTCGTGTATTTCGCGTTCGTGAATTATACTACGCTCGGGTATGGCGACGTAACTCCTGTCCGGGATTGGCAGTTGCTCGGGCCCATGACAGCGATGAATGGTGTGCTGCTATTTGGGTGGTCGACTGCTGTCATCTTCGAGGTGCTGCGGAAAGCAATGATGCGCTTACCTGGCACCGAGGCACCGGAATAGCCGCTGACGACCCGCGGTTGTTCGTGCACCGCCGAAATCATTCAATGTTGAACAACAAACGATCTCTACATCTTGCGTTGATTGGACATGTCTCGCTTTGATTCCGCCAACGGCAGACAATGCGCTGCTAGGCTTTCTTGTCGGCTCATCCCGGTTACTGCGATAACGCCATGCCAAATTAGTCGACACAGTGCATGCTCTTGGATTGTCTACGGCATGCGGGCCCGGTATTTCTACGCGAGAGAATGCGATGCAAGAGGTCGACCCGCCGAAGCGGGGCTAAGTCGGTAAACCGAATCGGTAAACCGAATAGGTCGAGCGAAAGACTATGCTGACGGTGAGAGATTATTGCCCTGAACGCCGGTCTTCGCGACAATTCTGCCGGTTATCGCGACGATCCTCTCGGCGGTTGTGGCGATTCTCACGCCGGTCATGGCGCCGGTCGCGCCGATCTTCGCGGCGGTTCTGGCGACGTTCTGACCCGACCGTCTCGGCCTCAGCTTCCGAGACTGATAACATCGCCGTAGGTGCCACGACTACTGCGGCTGCAATTCCGCAGAGCGAAAATAGCCTTCGGCGCGTGATCATTTGGGACTCAGCTTGTTTACTCATTCGAACCTCTCTTTAGTGCTGATACTTGCTAAGCGTCGTTTGGAACTTCGGGACCATTGTTTTCGGGGTGGCAGCAACCTTCCGCCTTGCAGTTTAATCCGGCAGCACATCAACGGCGTACGGCGATGTTTTCGCCCGTAAAAGACATGAACGCCACTGTGTGGATTCTTATCGTGATGTTCCCTTCGCTAGCTAGCCCCGTGTCATTTATGATTTGTGCTCAGCGAATTTTCTACATGCCATGAGGATATTGGCGTAGTCAATAGTTACGCCACGTCATGAGATTCGATACTTGTGGCCTTCGTCAATGAACGCCTGCCGCATGGTGGGATTCGATCACGGCGCTTCTGAGCGGGGGCAAGCACGCGGCGCGCAAGCTCAACCGGGCGCAGATTTTGCTGGCCGCCGATGCCGGCGCCAGCGACAATGATATCGCGAGGAGCGCGCGCTCCGCAGAGAGCAAATGCTTATCAGGCGGCAGGGAAATTCCCTGACAGTAGCGCCAGCAAAACCCCACCACCAGCCACTGGAGCCGGGCGATCTCGTGGGAATATCGACAACCTGCCGCCGGATCAATGCTTCGCCTGCCGTTGCTCACTACGGAGGGATGGGCCCCCACTTTGAAATAGGTCCCGACCGCGCCGCAGATCGTTAGGGTGAACCAGCTTTAGGAGAACAGCTAAAGACCGCTCTGATGTTGTTCTCCAAAAGGAGTTTCTGGTGTGCTTGTGCTGCCAGCTCGCAAGCCTTTGGGGTGTCATACTCAGCGACGACGGTATGATTTTGTCCCGTCAATATCGTCATCAGCAATACCGTTATCGTCATCTCTGAAGCCCTCCTGCCTCCTCACGTGCTCGGCGAAGCGCCGAGGCCTTTTGCTGCCCAGGCGGCCGAGCTCGCGGACGCCGGACGCGAAAAACTCGAACAAGTTCTTGAGACGGCCCTTGCAGAAAGGGCTTAGCTCTGAGCGCCGCAAGAGCGGTCGGCATGAGCTTGAGCGCCTAAGCGCGGTGCTCCCGCGGGCATGCTCGGTTCATGACTCTGGAACGCGCGTGCGCGGGTACAACTGAGAACAAGCAGCCTTTGTTGTCTGAGTTCTCCGAAAATTCCCAAAGGTCATTCCTGCCGCCCCGCTCAGCCGCTGCCCTGGCAGGGCGGGACTTTCCCGCCGCAGAGGTTGATAGGTTACGGCCGTTCTTGCGGCACTTCCCTTTTCAGCAAGGGCAGCCTCAAGAACTTGGGTCTGCTCCCCGCCTACGATGTTAGCGGCGACCGACGCGGTTCACGCCGCCATTGACATTTCCACGATGAACGGTGCCGTGGCGTACCGCGGAACGTGCTACAGGACGTGCGACGAGCCGCACTCCAGGCCTTACCACGCAATTCGCCGGATAACCGATGTATGTACAGTACACCACAGCCTGCGCCGACTCAGGAGTCAGCACCGCGATCCCTCCGACTACGCTCATCAAAGCGGCGGATAACGTCAGGGCATATTTCATTGCCGATCCTTCCTGCTCGATCAATTGAGAGAGTTCTCAACTCGATGGATTAGCTATCGGATTGCGCGATCGAGACTACAACTATCCAATCGTATTAAGCGAGGTGCTTAGGTTTAGTGCCGGCGGCGCCCATCCCCTCGCGTCCAAGAGGCGCACCTATTCGACAAAATCATGCCAATACACCTTGTCACTTTCACATGCCGCCAGCCTTCCAGCGGCGCGAACACCATGAACAGATTGGCGACGCCATTGCGTTCGTATTCGTATTCGTATTCGTAATCGTGACGCGCCTTGCGTCCTGGCTTCGCGGGAATGGGCGCGCGCGTCTCGATGATCAACTGCTTCGAACGACCCGAGCGCGCTGCTCGCGCAACCAGGTCTGCAACCCAACGGTGAGCGGCTGGCTGCGCTGCTGGCGCATTCGCATTGCCGACTTCCACCATCCGAACGGCGCCAATCAGGCGTGCTTGCATCCCATGCAGGCAACCGCCACTGGAAGTGTTTGGCGTTTGTGAGGCGCTTGTCCGCCGGCAGCGCAACAAGTAGGGGAAGTCGCTATGAGATCGGATCAGTGATCGATTGGACCAGCACAGCACCTCACGCCGATCCTGTCGGAGGGCTCGCCTCGCCGACCTGCCTGCCGAATGGTTTCGTCAGCGCCAGATGCTGGGGCTTCCGGCGCAGTAGGTTCAACTTCGAACCGCGTCTCCGCCGAAGGTGGTCTCCGTTCCGGGAAACGAATTAAGCGTTTCTGCGTCGCGTAGCCGACGCAGCAGCGCTGTTGGACTGAACGCGGTAGGGAGCCCGCGTGCGGCAGGATGCTATGGAATTTTCAGTTGAGGGCGTGATTTCCGGCGTTCGGATTTCCGGCGCGAGTGAATGGCCTTAGCCGACGGATGGTCCTTATCACAGCGATGAGGTGAGGTGATTCGAGGCTTGCGCTGGATATTGCGAGGCAGCAGGGCCAAGACGGGCGAGCGGAAATAGGGGCTGCCGCGGCATGATTGGCGCATGCTGGAAGGGCAACTGTGATGACGTTGCGGCAACGTATTACTGGTCATGGTCCGCATGCCTGTTTCGGGTAGATGCGGCGGACGCGAACGAGGCAGCGCTGCTGACAGCACGGGCAAATGCGCATCTGGTCGAATGAGGTGTGATTGGCCGCGCGGTCTGCGGGGTTGTCGATCGCCTCGGCGGATAGTGTCGTTGCAGACGGTGTTGCTGGACGGTCGAGCAAGAGATCGTCTGGAGCAACGTTGGGCTCGGTAAAGATGTCCGAAGGCATGGGAGGAATTGGCAGCATGGGAAGAGCCTTGCATGAGATTTAAGAACATTCGTCTGGGGGTGCTGCTTCCGCTAACCGGCGCCAGACGGGTGATCACCGGCCATCCGGCGCGTGATCTCCTGGCGTATCGCCTCCGGCTGCTCGGCCACCGCACGGGTCAGTGCCCAAAGGTTGTGCCGCGCGTCGTGGAGCTGATCAATCAAAGATAGAATGACCGCTAATTTAGGCTCGGGTGGTCGAGACCCATGTGCGTTAGCTAAGACTTAATCTTGCAGTGGTGTCCTGGCCCCCTGGCACAACGATAGCCGAGGCGGGGCGCGGAGCGGTCGGGGTGGCGAAGCGCCCCGCCTCGGCGGATTGGAGACCACCACCATGACCACCGAACAGAAGATCATCCGCGCCAAAGTCGGACTGCTGGAGCTGGCCAAACAACTGGGCAACGTGAGCCAGGCCTGCAAGATGATGGGCTACAGTCGCGATAGCTTCTACCGCTTCAAGGAGCTCTACGACAAAGGCGGCGAACTGGCGCTGACCGAGATCAGCCGCAAGAAGCCGGTGCTGAAGAACCGCGTACCGCAGGATGTCGAAGACGCCATCGTTGCGTTGGCGGTCGAGCAGCCGGCCTTCGGGCAGGTCCGCATCGCCAACGAATTGCGCAAGCGCGGGCTGACGGTATCACCGGCTGGCGTGCGCTGCGTGTGGTTGCGCCACGATCTGGAGACCATGAACAAGCGGCTCAAAGCGCTGGAAGCCAAGAGCGCCCAGGAGGGCCTGGTGCTGACCGAGGCGCAGGTCGTCGCGCTGGAGAAAGCCAAGACCGAGTGTACCGCGCCCGGTTCTTTGGACACAAGTTTGATTTAAGCGGCGTTGTTCATGGCGGCTTGCTCCCAGGCGAAACGCGTTTGACGCGGGCTGCGTAGCCCGTTTTTCTCGATGAGCCACTGGGCGTTGTAGAGTTCGAAGAATTTCCGCACGGCAGCGCGAACATCGTCGATGGTCCGGTAGATGCGGCCGTGGATGACCTGTTCCTTGAAGGTCCGGAAGAAGCGTTCGGCCACGCCGTTGGTTTCGGGCTCGCCGACGAAGGCGAAGCTCGGAGCCATGCCCCAGAACTTGATCTGGTTCTGGAAGTGGTCGGCCATGAATGCGCTGCCATGGTCGTGACGGAGGGCAAGACCGCGTGCGATCGCGGCCGCAACGGCGCCGAACTCTGTTTTGATCGCCATGCCGACAGCCTGGGCAGCGGCGTAGCGATTACCAATCTTGGCAACGTGCCACCCCATAGCTTCCGCGTTCCAGTGGTCGACGACGGCAAACAGCCAGACCTTGCCATCCAGCACGGTCGGGATTTGCGTTGCGTCGGTGCCCCACATCAGGTTTGGCGCCGTGGTGATAATGCGGCCGTCGTGGGCTTCGCCTTGTCGTGCCAGGTGGCGGTGTGGCGACAGCAGGCCATTCTCCCGCATCAACCGCAGCACTCGCTTACGGGCAACTCGAATGCCGTCAAGTACGCGCAGCCGCGCCCATATTTTGCGATGCCCTTCACCAATCCAGGGCGAGCGGTCGAGATCGGCGCGGATGGCGCTCAGCACCGCGGCGTCCGCGATCGCCGGTTTGGCACCTCGGCGTAATCGTGTCTGCGGCGGGGCGGTGGATTCCTGCTGCCGCCGCCAAGCGTAGAATGATGAACGCGCAACCCCAAAGCCGTCGCAGACGCGTGCGACGCCGTAGGCTCGGCCGGTGTTAGGCGAGATCGCGGCGGCCATTACCGCGACCTCCGCCGGGCCAAAGGGCCAACATGCCCCACCCGAGCCCGCAACACTTCATTCTCCATTGTGAGTTCGCCGATCCGCTTCATAGCCGCGGCTAGCTCTTCGCTCACCGCATCGCCCTCGCGTTCCCGCACCGATCCGTCGATCCCCGATAGCGCGCGCTCGCGCCAGCGCTCCAGCCGGTACAGCGGCACGCCCAATTCCCGCGACAGGCTTTCTGCCGCCTCGCCACGCAGCAGGCGAAGGACCACTTCGCGCTTGCGACCAACGCTCCAGCGCTGGCCCGGTGCCAGCCCTCCGGTTGGCACCGCTTGTCCTATGGAAAGCGTGGACGGGCTGCGCCCGCCCTCGCTTCCCACAGGACCAACAAAAGCAGCAGACGATTTAAGAAGACTGTCTTTCATGAGGGCCATTCCTTCTCGGTTCTCGTGGACAATGTGGTGTCCAAAGAAACCGGGGTCAGCTCAGCCGTTCCAGATATGTGAATTGTGCGATGAGTTCGGTTTCGCCGATCATATCAAGCTGCGCGCTGACCCTGACGGTGATCCATGCCGAGGAGGGTGGGACCCCGAACAATAGAAAGAAAATCGAGTGGCGGCTGATCACCGATCTGACCGTCCGCTCCCGCAAGGACGCCATTGAGAAGCTCGAATGGTACGCTTTGCGATGGAAAATCGAAGTCTTCCACAAGATCCTCAAATCAGGCTGCAAAGCCGAAGAGTCGAAGCTGCGAACCGCGCAGCGTCTGGCCAATCTGATTGCGGTCTTTTGCATCCTGAGCTGGCGGGTGTTCTGGATGACCATGCTCAATCGTTCCGCCCCGAATGCGCCACCCGCTGTCGCATTGATGGAGGCTGAAATCGTCCTACTCGATCGACTCCTCAAGAATAGCGATCAAAAGCGACCACTGCGAAAGACGCTGTCGCATTAGCTGATCAAGATCGCCGGGCTCGGCGGCTATCTCGCTCGCGCCAGCGATCCTCCGCCGGGCAGCACTGTCATCTGGCGTGGATTGGCACGTCTTACTGACATGGAATTTGGCGCAACCATCAACCGAAGTTATGGGTAATTGAAAGGCTGACCATATGCTTACGGACAATCAATTTAACCTTTGGTTCGTTGAGCCCCAGCGGCTATCGCCGCAAAGTACGGGCCGTTGTCGGCGTCGCGCTCGTTTCTGACGCTTCAGGCGTTGGTGCTTCCCTTTAAGACCCTGGTGTTCCGCGGACATTGAGCAAATTCAACTTCGTCCGGCACAACTGCGCTGGGGTGTTGTCAAAAACGGAGACTTAGCGATGTACACGCTCATAATAGTAATCGGGATGCTCTCGCCCGCTACAAGCACTGTTGTGCCGGTCGGCGTCACTTCTCAAATTGTTGGATCATTTAAGAATTTGGAGCAGTGCAAGGCGGCTGCAAGTGAACCCGGCGCTGGGGGCACAATTTCAGATTTAGGTCTCACAAGGGGACTCTATTGGCACTGCGTGTACGCAGGCGCACAATGAATTTGTCGAAGCCTATCGGGTTTCGCGTGCTTATCCGGCGTTATCATAATGTTTTGTCCGACATAGCTTGTCGGCGAGGGCGGCTGCGATGACTGTTTATCCCGTGACATACCAGCCAAAGGGCAGTTTGCGACCCTTTCGCCGCGAGCATACCGACTGGCTGCTCACCCTGCTCACCGTCTTGCTAATACTGATAATATTTCTTTTCGCGCCACTCCAGGCTATGGGCCTTACTATCTTTCATGCATTTGCAATTGGCGGATTGTTGGCAATCATCGGCAGCGCGCTGTTGATATCTGGTCCGACCGCACTCGTATTGTTGTCGATCGCATTCGTTATCAATGTGGCCGTCTTTTTCATGCGCACGTACTATCAATGGCCATACAACTTATATCTATTAGCCGGTGCATGGTTGCTGGTTGCACTCACGCTTGGAACCGTGGTGGCGAGGGAGGTGTTCGCCCCAGGCCACGTCAACTATCACCGAATTATCGGTGCAATCCTTGTTTTCATACTCATCGCGGTAGCCTTCGCGACACTGTTCATATTCATCGGCCTGTCATTTCCAGATGCATTTAAGGACATAGCGTTTGAAGACGACCATGCACTTGCCAGCAAGATTTTCTATTTGAGCTTTGTAACACTGACAACGACCGGGTACGGCGATATCGTTCCAGTGCATCCGATGGCTCGAAGTCTTTGCAATATCGAAAGCATGATTGGCCAGCTTTACCCGGCGACACTTTTGGCAAGGCTTGTTACACTCGAATTGGAATGGCGCGGTAAGTAGCTCGACGGCCTTCTCAGACAATTGCCCACGATCATGGGAAGCTATTGGAATGCAACAGTCCCGCGGTTGTCATCGATAACATTGAGATAACCGGGCTCCTTTCGTGAGATTTCCCTGTATTTTTCCCTGATAGCTGGGGATTGCTGCACGAGACTGGTTCGCATCGGACTGCCTCCTCAGTCAGTTCTAATCGCGGACGAGCGCCCCGAAGTGCCGACGGTTCCGCGGCGTTCGCGGGAGATGACTCAGTCTCGGAGTCTCGGAATCGGCCAACGAAGGCGCCGGTTCCGCTGCTTGTGAAAACGCATCGAACATTGATCCCTCCACGACGCATCACTTAGTGGTTTAATTCAACGTTATATTCCCGAATTGCTAAGGGGTCATTAGCGGCGCCGATCGTGACTCCTCCGAAAGATCCGGTTTCCTCGTGAAATCAGCCGGTTAATATTTGTTCGATGCGGGGTCAATGTTCGGTGCGTGTTCCCATTCGGGGCGGCACATCTGCGCCGGACGCTGCCCAGGTTTACCGCCTACTATAATGAATCGCGGACTCATCGCTCTCTGAATAAAGACGCTCCATTGCATCGAGCGATTGAGAGCCTGGGTGCCATCATCCCGCGGCCAAACCTCGGTGGACTTCACCACCGTTATTGCCGGATCTAATTCTCGGTACACACACCGGCAAGGATCGCCATGGAGAGCTTGACACCCAGGCCCAGAATTAGAGAACAGCATCGGCCAATGACGTACACGCCGTCTGGACGGCGGCGCTCGGCACGACCGCATCTTCTAGACTAGCGCGCGATGATCTTGCTTCGTTTTCGACGCGCCAACTGTTGCGCATCTAGGCTAAAGCGTTTGACACTTCAGAGGGGCGATCATATCTTTCGAAGATCGCTCACACTATGCGATTATTCGCACGCTCGTGAGTCCACGCCGGTATGGAACTGAGGCAAGTTGGAACGTCTGCGCTAAAAAGGGACCGGTCTGTGCAGCGCCGTCGGACGTCCCGCGCATCCAACAACTCGCGCCTCCAGACCGCAGGTGATAGGTGAAAACTCCACGGGCGTGAATGCACGGCAGCCGCGGATCGAGCCAGGGCAGGTGGTCGGCTACTACATCGCTATGGATCCGCTCACCGGAGAACGGAAATGGGAAGTTTCGTTGACCGACATCCCAAGCTCCGCAGGCATGCTGACCATCGGCGGCGGGCTCATGTTCACCGGCAAGCTCACCGGCGAATTCGTGGTGCTCGACCAGGACACCGGCAGGACGCTCTGGCAATTCCAGACGAGTTCGAGCGTCAATTCGACGCCGATCACCTACACGCGCAAGGGCCGGCAATATGCGACCGTCGCCTCCGGCTTGGCGATGTTAAGCGAATGCAGATTTAAGGAACGGAGCGAGCGCGGTTTCTCTCGGTAGGATGAACCCATGACCCTGACCCAAACACAGGCCAAAGCTGTTCCCTCAACCTCTCCGTTCGCCCCACATCGCGACGCCCTCCTGCAGCGCAAATGCGCGTGCGGCGGACCTGCCGGTCTCAGCGGGCAATGCGAGGAATGCCAGAGGGCGAGGTTTCTGGGAACGAATCGGGTGCGTCTGCAGACGAAGCTTGCAGTCGGTGAGCGGGGCGATCGATACGAACAGGAAGCCGATCGGATCGCCGCGCAGATGCTAGCCAGCGAAGGCCCACGCCGGGCAGAAAATGGCACGGGCCACATTTCGCGCGACGGGCACTGGCCCGTCGGCCCGACAGCTCCAGCAAATGTCCCGCCGATCATACACGAAGTACTAAACTCACCCGGCCAACCGCTGGATGAGGGTACGCGCAGCTTTTTCGAGCCACGCTTCGGCCATGACTTCAGCCAGGTGCGCGTGCACGCGGACAGCAAGGCTACCGAGTCCGCAAAGGCGGTCGATGCTTTTGCGTATACCGTGGCCCCTCACATCGTCTTTTCGCGAGACCATTTCGCCCCCAGTTCGCTGGCAGGCCGGAGCCTCATCGCTCACGAGCTGACTCACATTGTCCAGCAGTCGCAAAGCAGCGCTCTTACGATAGCAACCAGTGCCGCACCCGTTCCTGCCCCTGGAATCGAAGCCTCCGCCATACCAGCTCTTGCCAATCCGCAAATAAGACCATCGCAAGCCGCCGGAATGGCCATGCTGCAACGTAGTCCTGCCCCGGCCGAACCGAAGAAACAACCCACTGACGACGAGCTACGAGAACTGCTTAATCGCTTTGATCCGGGCGCACCTGTCGTTCTTTACCATGTTGATGCGGGCGGTGCTCTGACGAAGAATATTCAGGAAAAGGGACGGAATTTCTCACTGAGCACAGGTGGTGAGTTCAATCTGACGACGACCGTTGAGGCGCGCACAGGTTTCAAGGGTGGTCGCGGGCTCAACAACATAATAGCCTTCTATTTAAATTCGAGATTTGTCTCTCTGCTGCAGGAACTAGCTTTGTCACAACGTGGTGCGGGTGCGGTCCAGGATCTTTTCACATTCCTGGCGAGATTGCTGCAGGACCGAAAAACAAACGCTCCCATCCTTGCGGTGCCTCGATTTACCTTCGAAGGGGGCGGACGAGGGCAGGGACGGGCACTGTTTGGAACTGGTGACTACAACGTCGCGATCCGATCATTCAAGGGAGTTACGGAGTGGAATAGACTGTTTAAGCTGTCGATCCAGCGAATCGAGCATCTGCGATACGAGGGGTCGCTTCCGCCAGGGAACCGGCTGGTCCTCGTGGGTCAACTTTATCCTGTACTAACAACAGCTGACCCGGGGGGCACACCCTCCGCGCCCGGTCCAGGTGTAGAAGGCGACCTCCCGACATTCAGCCTGGCTTCAGGGGCTGGGTCCCTTATTTCGGACAGAGGTTCGGGAATCAAGCCTCCGGCTCCAGGTGCGGAATCAGGTGAGACGCCTCCATCTCCGGTATCCGCTGCGAGGCCCCCACTTCCCGGTCCTGTTTCACGGCAAACGCCGCTGCTCACCGATCGAACGAGAGAGAGTTCGTCTCCAGGTTCAGCTTCGGGCGGCTCCGGTGGTCCGACAGCCCGCGACGTGATAGGGAGCAGCCCTGGCAAGATGGTCTCAGCTCCTCAGCCCTCGCCGGAGGGTAAGGAAACCTCTTCGCTTGCTGAAGGCGGAATCGCGTCGCCCGTATCCGCTGAGAGGCCCCTACTTCCCGATCCTGTTTCACGGCAAACGCCGCTGCTCACCGATCGAACGAGAGAGAGTTCGTCTCCAGGTTCAGCTTCGGGCGGCTCCGGTGGTCCGACAGCCCGCGACGTGATAGGGAGCAGCCCTGGCAAGATGGTCTCAGCTCCTCAGCCCTCGCCGGAGGGTAAGGAAACCTCTTCGCTTGCTGAAGGCGGAATCGCGTCGGAATCCAGTCTGGCCCGTGAATCGATAACGAAAGCACTGGGCGAACGTTTGAACGAACCTACGAGCGCTTCCGCCCTGGGCCTGATCAGCGAGAAGGGTGAGGCAGCCGTCAACGTGGGCGCGCTCGTTGTGGATGTTGCGGCTCGAAAACTCGCTGATTATATCACCGGATTGCAAACTGGAAAGGCGCAGGATGCCGTAAGCAAGCTCATACCTCAAATCTTAAGTAAAGTGAAGAACCGGCCGGATCTGGGGATCATCATCACTGTGGCCTATTCTCAGCAAACCCCCGACGTATTTGGAGTAGACGCGGAGGCTCCGCGTACATTCCTGTGGGCTTCGTTTGACTTGGTCCCAGGATTAACGTTGAGGGAGGCACAGAGTCATTTCGATACCATCTATCCGGAACCTGTCGAAGGTGAACTCCGCGATTACAGGTACGAGTGGTTGCCGCCATCGAGTAGTACAGAATCTCCCCAAAATTGGCATTCCGTTCAGTGGAATCAATCCAAGTCATGGTTCTCAAGACTAAAGGAATGGGTGCAGGGAGGGTAAGTGTGAAAACGCATCGAACATTGACCCCTCCGCGATGTATCACTTAGCGGTTTGATTCGACGTTATATTCCCGAGTTGCCAAGGGGTTATCAGCGGTGCCGATCGTGACCCCTCTGAAAGATCCAGTTTTCCTCGTGAAATCAGCCGGTTATTTGTTCGATGCCGGGGGTAGTGTTCGGTGCATTTTCACAGCCCATTCGGAGAGATTGAAGCGCCGCATGGATGGAATTCCTGTTGGCCCCTGGCTCGCGGCTGGTACAGATCATCGATTATTCATCAACGCTGGTGCGGACTTTCTGACCGGCCATAAACTTCACGCCCGTTGACAAGCCAACCACGTTCGCAGTCTAGCTGTATGGTAAATGCACGTAGATTTAGAAGAGGGAATGGCAAAGAGAGTGGTTGGATACGCTACGGTGTTCGCCATTGTCGCGTGGCTGTGCATACCGAACGCGGCTTCTGCTGCGCAATGCACAGGCAAGCAGGTGCAGCGCACCGGGCCAAACGGGAAGACATTGACGCTGTGCATGGATAGAAAGTACTCGACTTGTCTCCGTGACAGCCAGCGCCTCGGGTGGAGCACGGACCAGGCTAAGCGGTTCTGCGACGGCCGCAAGGCGGCTGGTGCGATAAACTGAACTATTCCTATGAGGAAACTGAAGCGGGCGTAGCCGTGGCAAGTAGCCCGGATGATTAAGCGTAGCCCGGACGAGCGAAGCGATATCCGGGATTGACCGGGCCGCAACCGATAAGAGCCCCGGATTTCGCTTCGCTCATCCGGGCTACATCATTCCGCCAATTTTGCGTACCCGTTACGGCAGCCGCAGGGTGGCCAAAGCGAACCGTGCCCACCCCTTCTGCCTAGGGTGGGCACGGCGTTGCGCGTCCTTGGCCCACCCTACGGCACGATCGAGGCGGCCTTGCGCGCTTCGTCGTTCGCCGCCTTCTTGCGGTCGAAGTCCGCGAGCGAGGCATAGCCGCGGGCGTTCAACGTCGTGTAACGCGCAAGATCGGCTGCCGCCTGGGAGAGGTTCGAAGTCGCGGCCCGCGAGTTCGGCCTGCGCGCTCTGGGCTTGCAGCTTCTGGTCCTGCGGGTCGAGTTTCGCCACCACATCGCCGGCACCGACGCGATCGCCGACATTGACGGTGCGAGCCACGACCTTGCCGGCGACACGGAAGCCGAGATCGATCTCGTGGCGCGCCCGCACCACGCCGGCAAAATCGCGGCTGCCGTTTTCCGATCGAAACTCAACTTTCGATACCGCCACCGGCCGTTCGGGCTTGCTGGTGGCGGAGGTCGCTTGATTTCGCAACCCGCCAGCAACGCCAGCAGCGCTACGGCGGATATCGTCCGTCCGCGGCGCGTCCGTTGTGTCACGCACGTGTTGATGCTCAGGGCTATGGACCTGCTCGTTTGTTCAATAGTAACGGCTGTACACGACGGAGCGCGCTGCATCGCGTCTCACGGCGCCTTTTATGTCTGTGCGGGTGCCTCCAATATCCTTGAGTTCGCGGTCAGTCATCGACTGCAGCCGTGCGATCGCAACCCGTTCAGTTGTCCATTGCTTGTGAGCCATCAGCCAGCGTCTCAAGGGGCCGATCCCCCCTCTGGCCCAGAATCGCCTCGCCAAGCCTTGCGGTGCAGCGTGCTCACTCGAAACCGTTCTCATAGTCATCGCTCCTCTCCAATTTCTTTGTGTTGTGTGCTCAGGCCCGGCCGCGTCTGCGGCATCGGCGTTCACGTGTCGTCGATATAGTCGAAGGCCCGATATGGGCGAATGACGCAGGCGCCAGACTTCATGCTTGGGACGCCGGAACGACAGCTTTCCAGCCAATAAATGCGCCGTCAGACATGTCGGGAGGAGTGCGGCCAGTCGAAGCGCGCGTCCTACCGCTCCCGGGCGCGGGTTCGAGCAGCGGACCGTCGATGACCTGGAAGCGAGATGGCCTGAGATCGGCGATGGCCGAGCGCTTCAGCATCAATCTCGGATATACATGCTTCCGTCAGACCGCATGGCGCGAACCCGTTGTCGAAGGTTTAGCTTCGAGTGGCTAGCTGGCGAAGGGATACTCGAAGGACCTGCGGGCGCGGGCGGTCGCGCTTGTCGAAGATGGCGAGAGCAGACGGGAAGCGGCGCGGGTGCTCGGTGTGGGCGTATCGACGGCAATCCGCTGGATCGAGCGCTGGGTGACGACGGGGAGTGTAGCGGCATTGCCCGGCACGGGCCACAGCCGCTCGCCGCTCGAGACGCATCGCCAATGGCTGCTTGATCTGATCGCGGCGGAGCCGGACTTGACGCTCGAAGAGATTAGCGCGCGGCTCAAGTCCGAGAAGCGGCTGAAAACCGGTACGACCTCGGTCTGGCGCTTCTACGAACGCCATGACATCACGTTCAAAAAAAACTCTGCACGCCGCCGAACAGGATCGTCCTGATGTCGCTGCAGCGCGTGCCGAGCTGAAGGCCGAGCAATCCAAGCTTGACGCGCCGCGCCTCGTCTTCATCGACGAGACGGCGGTTACGACCAAGATGGTCCGACATCGCGGCCGCTCACCGCGTGGCCAGCGTCTCGTCGCCAGCGTGCCGCACGGCCACTGGAAGACGCTGACGTTCGTTGCCGCGCTGCGCATCAATGGCCTCACCGCGCCTTATGTCATTGACGGCGCGATGGATGGGCCATCGTTCCTCGCTTATGTCGAGCAAGTCCTCGCACCGACGCTGCGCAAAGGCGATATTGTCTTCATGGATAACCTGCGCACCCACAAGATCGACGGCGTGCGACAGGCGCTCGAAGCGGTCGGCGCGAAGGTGCGCTATTTGCCGGCCTACTCACCCGACCTCAATCCGATCGAAATGGCATTCTCGAAGCTGAAGACGGCGCTGCGCAAAGGTTCCGCTCGCACCGTGACAACGCTGATGAAGCTGATCGGAAAGCTCATCAAGACATTTGCACCCGAGCAATGCGCGAACTACTTTCGACATGCCGGATACGCGTGGTGACCCATATCAAGTGAAAAGCGCTCTAGCTGTTCGCACGTCGCCACGTGGCCGGCGCCGTTCCGAACTCCTTCTTGAATGCGCGCGAGAATGCGGCTTCAAACTCGTAGCCGACAATCTGGGCTATCTGCGCAAGAGACGCCCTGGTGTTGCGTAGTCTCTCACCAGCGACCTGCATGCGCCAACTCGCGAGGTAGTGCATTGGCGGAACGCCGATCAAACGAATGAAGCGGTCGGCCAACGCAGACCGCGACAGACCAACCTCGCGGCCAAGCTCATCGACGGTCCAGTTCCGAGTAGTATCACGATGCATTAGCGCCAATGCTCGCGCAACGTGGGGGTCGCGCAAACCCGCCAACCAACCGGTCTGCCCGTCCGGCAGGGTCTCGACGTGACGCCGCACCGTCTCCACGAACAACAGCTCTGAAAGCTTGGCCAGCACGGTCTCCGATCCGGGACGGCCAGCGGCGACCTCCTCTGCGGCGTATTGGAATGTTGAGCGAATCCATTCCGCGGCGGCGCCCGGCTCCACGCTGAGTTTGAGCAAGGGCGGCAGGGTGGAAATCACCGGATTGCCTTCGCCGCCGGCGCAACCGAGGAAGCCGCATATCATCCGCGTGCGTTTGCCATTGCCGCCATGGTGGATGGAGTACAGCCCACCCCCACTGGGTGGTTGGATGATATTGCGGCCTAACACCGGAGACAAGCTCAAGTCGCTGCCCATCAGATGCGGATCGTTGCGCGGCAGAAGAACAATTTCGCCACTTCCAATCACAAGACTCTCTTCACCTGCACCATCAACTCGGATGCGAAGTTCTCCCTCGATCACGTAGTGGTAAATGATCAGGTGGGACGCAGACCCGAGCGTAGGGCCGCAATGCTCACGCGGAATCCGCGCTGTGATGCACCACGGCTCGAAGAAGTCGGCGTGCAAGAACACGCCGCCTGTCAAATGGGCCACCCTCAAGACGTCGGATAACGCGTCCATACCTGCCTTCCTATCAGGATACGGCGTTTCGGTCATGTCTCCCGGTGGGCCGGTCATAGCCCCTCGGTCACCTGCCGACTTACAGATGGCCGCATCAACCGACCGGTTCATCCGTTCGGTCGGCAAATCACCTCGGAAAAGGAGATGGAAAATGAATGCGATCGGTAAAATCTCCGCCAACGACCGGTATGAGCGCTGCGTTCAGACGTCCAAGCGGGTGCGCTGGGACATTGACGAGGATGTCATCCGAGGGCGTCGTTTCGATGCCGCCCACAAATTCCTGCCGGACGGGCTGTCGCTCGCTGAAGCGTTCACCACCCTGTCACCTGATGAAAAGCGGTTCGTGAGCCAGATCCAGGGCCGCACCTACGCCAATATATTTGGGCTGGTCGAGCGCTTCATCAACGCTAAGGTCTTGGAACTGAGCGAAGATCATTGGTTCGGCGACCAGGTTGCGCTCGAGGCGCTGGTTCGTTTCAGCGACGAGGAGTTGAAGCATCAGGCGTTGTTTCGTCGCATCGATGCGATGGCCGGCGATGTCCTGCCCGACGGCTACCGTTTCGACATTGACCCCAACGCTGTCGCACACGCTGTGCTGGGCAAGAGCACATGGGCAGTGCTGGTGCTGACGTTGGACATTGAGCTGTTCACCCAGCTCCACTATCGCCAGAGCATTGAGCCTGACACTAAGCTCTCCGAGCTGTTCAAGGACGTATTCCTCTATCACTGGAAGGAGGAGAGCCAGCACGCCATCCTCGACGAGCTCGAATTGGCGCGACACGACGCCGGGTTGACGGCCGAGCAGCGCGACCGTGCGGTTGACGACTTCATCGAGTTGGTCGCCGCGGTGGACGGCATTCTGCAAGCCCAGGCCAAAGCCGACGCAAATTATTTTGCAGCGAGATGCGGCCGTGCGGTCGGCGAGGTCGAAACGCGGTCTATCGGGGTTGCATTTCTCAAGGCCTATCGCTGGCAATATATCCACTCGGGCGTCCAACACCCGCAGTTCGGCAAGGTGCTGTCCAGCCTGATCACCGAAAAGCAGGGCCAGCGCATTCAAGCGGCCCTCTCCACGATCCAATAATCCAGCGCGAACTATTACCACCAATCAAGCAGAGGAAATCCAATCATGGTTACGCAGACGAAGACCGTCGAAACCGAACGTCGTCAACGGTATCAATGTCGACGACCTGTTTGCCCTGATCGAGGGCGTCAAGCGGAACGCCGCGACAGGCAAGACCGACTGGCGCGTGAGAACGACGTGGCAGGGCGGAGCGCGAAGCCGGGCGCAAGTCGACGGCTTTGGTATCGGCGGAAAACGCGTGCCGCGCCAGTTCTCGATTGACATCGACGAACCTCGCGAACTCAGTGGAACGAACCGGTTCGCGAATCCGCAGGAGCATCTAATTGCGGCACTCAATGCCTGCATGATGGTGGGGTACGTCGCGCAGTGCGCCGTTCATGGGATTACCCTCGAAAGTCTGGAGATCCAGACCGACGGTGAGATTGATCTCCGCGGCTTCCTCGGAACCGATCCCGCCGTGCCGCCGGGCTACGAGAACCTAAGCTACACCGTCCGCATCAAGGGCAGCGGCACCAAAGATGAGTTTGCCAAGATCCACCAGGCGGTGATGGCGACCTCGCCTAATTTCTACAACATGTCCCGGCCCGTGGCCCTCAAACCGACCCTCGTCGTCGAGTGATCGGCGGATCGGCACTGCGAGGCAGCCGCCAACAAGTGGCTGCCTGGCGATGTCGCAGTGGATCATTACCACCATTCTCACCGCCCCGCTTCATAGTGCCGCGATCTCGTCTGCCCGACAAAGGAGGGCACCATGAAAGAAGCAATAAGACTTAACGCTGCTGGGCCCGCAACCGCCGGAGCCGATATCAAATCGCCTCCGAGATATGAGCGTGCGCTCGAGCACTTGCTAAAACATCGCGGCAATCCCCTCCAGGAAATCGAGCGGGTGCTGGTCGACGATCCTCGGAACGTGTTCGGTCATTGTCTGCGCGCCGCGCTCATCGTGAGCACTGACGCCATCGCCGCGCGATCCTCACTTGCACAGAGCTTGGCCGCCATCGAGGCGGCGTGCCTGGGCGCGCAGAACCCGGCTCGCCGTCACGCAGCGGCGGCAAAAGCTTGGTTCAATGGGGATCTGGCTCTCGCCGTCGACCGTTATGGCGCCATCTTGATCGACTGGCCGCGCGACATTCTCGCTCTCGTGGTCGCACATGCGTTAGACTTCCGCCTCGGCCATCGGCGCATGCTGCGCGATCGTGTCGCCCGGATACTACCCAAATGGGAAGCCACGACGCCCCACTACGCGAGCGTCCTTGCGATGTATGCGTTCGGCCTCGAGGAAAATGGTCAATACCGTCGCGCTGAGAAAATAGCGCGTCGCTCACTCGCTATTGACGCGCAACATCCGGGGGCCATTCACGTCATTGCCCACGTAATGGAGATGCAGGGGCGGGCCCGCGAGGGCCTCGCATTCCTCGCCAGGACCGAATCGGCATGGCTTGAAGACACCGGATTTTCAGCTCATCTGGCGTGGCATCGCGCATTGTTTCATCTCGAGGCAGACAATTCGAAGGCCGCGCTCGCGGTCTACGATGCGCAGATCGCGAATATGCGCGCGCCGAACATGTCTGTGCTCGCCGATGCTTCGGCGTTGCTGTGGCGTCTCCAACTCCGAAACATTCACGTGGGCGAGCGATGGCAATTATTGGCCGACAGCTGGGAGATGCGGACGCTGACCGGCGCACGTCCCTTCTACGTCGCGCACGCGATGATGGCATTCGCCGCCGCGGGACGTACAGCGGTGGCGGCGCGAGTGTTTGAGGAGTTGCCGCACGTCGACACGAGTGGCGCCTCGTCGTCATATCCGGAGGATGCGCTTATGTGCGTTAGCTAAGACTTAATCTTGCAGTGGTGTCCTGGCCCCCTGGCACAACGATAGCCGAGGCGGGGCGCGGAGCGGTCGGGGTGGCGAAGCGCCCCGCCTCGGCGGATTGGAGACCACCACCATGACCACCGAACAGAAGATCATCCGCGCCAAAGTCGGACTGCTGGAGCTGGCCAAACAACTGGGCAACGTGAGCCAGGCCTGCAAGATGATGGGCTACAGTCGCGATAGCTTCTACCGCTTCAAGGAGCTCTACGACAAAGGCGGCGAACTGGCGCTGACCGAGATCAGCCGCAAGAAGCCGGTGCTGAAGAACCGCGTACCGCAGGATGTCGAAGACGCCATCGTTGCGTTGGCGGTCGAGCAGCCGGCCTTCGGGCAGGTCCGCATCGCCAACGAATTGCGCAAGCGCGGGCTGACGGTATCACCGGCTGGCGTGCGCTGCGTGTGGTTGCGCCACGATCTGGAGACCATGAACAAGCGGCTCAAAGCGCTGGAAGCCAAGAGCGCCCAGGAGGGCCTGGTGCTGACCGAGGCGCAGGTCGTCGCGCTGGAGAAAGCCAAGACCGAGAAGGAGACGCACGGCGAATTCGAGAGCGAGCACCCGGGCTATTGCGGCGCCCAGGATACGTTCTATGTCGGCAACATGAAGGGGGTCGGGCGCATCTACCAGCAGACCTTCATCGACACCTACAGCAAGGTCGTTTGCGCCAAGCTTTACGATCGCAAGACGCCGATCACGGCGGCCGACCTCGTCAATGACCGCGTGATCCCATTGTTCGAGAGCCACGACGTGAAGCTCACGCGGATATTGACCGACCGCGGCAGCGAATACTGCGGCAATCCCGAACGGCACGAGTATGAACTCTATCTCGCGGTCGAGGACATCGATCACACCCGCACCAAGACCAAGAGCCCGCAAACCAACGGCATCTGCGAGCGCTTCCACAAGACCGTGCTGAACGAGTTCTACCGTGTCGCGTTCCGCAAGAAGGTGTATCATGCGATCGACGAGCTGCAGGCCGATCTCGATGCATGGGTCTGTGAATACAACGAAGCACGACCTCATCAGGGACGTTGGTGCTTTGGCAAGACACCGATGCAAACCTTCCTTGATGCATTGCCAATGACAAAGGAGAAAATGATCGCCGCCTGACGACATCGGACATCAAAACCCGATCGCTCAACCAGGTGCCGTCTGTCAGATCGAGTTCCGGCTAATACAGCTTATGCTGCCGCTCTGCAAGGCGCTGCTCGCCTTCGCTCGCAATGACTATGCGGCCTGCGTCGAATGGTTGGTACGCGTGCGCCACATCGCGCATCGTTGCGGCGGCAGCCTGGCTCAGTGTGACCTCATTCACCTCACGTTCACCGAGGCGGCAAGGCGCTCAAGCCGCCGACGTTCCTGTGCGAGTACGACAAGCTCGCTCGGCAGTGCGCCGCCGAGGGCCTCGATCATATCCGCTTTCTGCTCCGCTTGGCCGAACTGGAGCTGATCAACGCGACCGACGCATGGTGGAACGTCGGATCAAGGAGGCGCGATTCCCGGCCGCGAAGAGCCTGGACTGCTTCGACTTCGCTGCCGTTCCGTCCCTCAACAAGACCCTCGTGCTGGCTCGAGCTTGGCCTCGCGGCCTGATGCCCACGGTCAACGATGGACGCGCGGCATTGATGCCCGTGACCACCTTGTACAGAAGGCCGGCAGGAAGACGTGGGTTTGCCACCTCCATGGCGTCGACCGGCGGCCTCACGCCGCGAGGCACCGGCCTCGACGGCTTCAATCAACTTCAACATCCGTGATATTGCGCTGGTCGCGGAGATCGTCGCGTGCCTAATCTCATGGAAGTCGATCCGACTGTCACTGCGAGAAGTTTCTGTAATCCGACCTCACCGGTCCAGGGCGGCAACTTATGAACATGCGTTGCCTAAATTCGGAGCTACGGTCGCGCGGGTTATCGAAGCTCAGGCTTGGCCCTGGGTAGCCCTAAGGTAATGGGATCGCTTTCGGCGACATCCGCTTCTGCAATTTCTCCAACGGTCTCAAGCGCCGAATAGGCGACTGAGCAAATGTGCGAGTGTATTCGCTTGAGATCGCGCAGCACGTCGAGATGGAGTGAAGTCGTCTCGATCGATTCTGGCCGCCCCTCACGCAGGCGTTCAAAATGGCGCTCCGCAGCCGCAAGCTCCGCGTTCCGAATTTGCGTCTTTTCGCCGACCAACTTGCGAGCCTCGCTGACGTCACCCGACATGAACACACCGAAGGCGATCCGGAGGCTATCGAGAATGCGCTTATGGAACGCCGCCAGTTCCGCAGCACCCTCGGCTGAGAACTCGATCTTGCGCTTGATCCTCTTGGCAGCTAGTTCGCTTAGATTCTTGTCGATGATGTCGCCGACATGTTCGAGATTGATCGAAAAGGAAATGATCTCCATGGCCCGTTTGCCCTCACGCTCGTCCAGGCTTTCGCGCGTAAGCTTGGTGACATAAAGCTTGATGGCCTCATCGAGACGGTCGACGGTGTTGTCCATACGGGACACTTCGCCGACGAGAGCGCGATCGCCGGTCAGCAAGGCCTTCATCACCTGGCGTAGCATGGTCTCGACGAAATCTCCCATTCGCAGGGTCTCACGGGCGGCGTCCGCCAAAGCTAGCGAGGGTGTATCGAGCGCGCTTTCGTCGAGATAGCGAGGAGCCGACGCATCGTCCGATTTCGGCCGCGCCGGCAATGCCTTCCGCAATAGCCACGCAATCGGATCGAGAAGCGGCATGAAAATGATTGCTAGAGCGACATTAAAGGCAATGTGAAACTCGGCGACCATCTTCGCCGTGTCGGGCTGCATCAGCAGCAACCCATCGGCGATTTGCGGCAGAAAGGGAGCGACCAGTACGACACCCGCCGCCCTGTTCAAGAGATTGCCGGCCGGCAGCCGGTAGCTGGCCGGATCGCCGCGACGGCCACCCTCGAACAACGGATTGATCGCGCTCCCAAGATTCGCACCCAAGACCAAGGTCAGCGCCGCCGTCGGAGTTATGAAATTCGAATAGGCCAGAGACATGATCAGTAGCACCGTCGCCACGCTCGAATGTGCTGCCCAGGTCAGCCCGGTCGCGATCGCGATGCACAGCATCGGATCGCCAGTCACCGCCCTCATCAAGGTCCGCACGGTTGGCGCATTTTCGGCCGGAGCTAGGCTGTCGATCAGGATGTGCAATGCAAGCAGCATCAATCCCATGCCGATCGCCACTCGGCCGAGGTCCTTTATTCGGCTGCGCGCACCGCTCCGGAACGCGACGAGGCCGATGACGAAAAGCACCGGAGCCGCCGCCGCGACATTAAACGAAAGGACCTGAACGATCAGGGTCGTGCCGACGTTCGCCCCCAACATGATTGCTAGTGCGGGGACTAGGCCAACCATGCCCTCGGCCGCGAATGAAGCAGTCATCAGCCCGGTCGCCGTACTACTCTGAAGCAACGCGGTTAAGCCCATGCCTGCCATGAAGGCCGCAAATCGGTTGCGGAGCGCCCTTGAGAGAATCCGCCGCAGATCGGAGCCAAACGCCCGCATGATACCGCTTTGGACCATGTGCAAGCCCCAAAGCAGCAATGCAACACCGCCCATCAGATCAAGGAGAACGATGGTCCCCATTGAACTCCATCCGCGACACGACGATTATCCTACGCAGTGATATAGGCGCGCCACCCGGCATTCATAGCCGCAGAGCGTCATGGCTAGGGTGCCAAGCCGAGGCCTCTGCGAATTTCCGACCGCGTCGCCTCGTAATCAGCCCGAAACTCCGGCTTCTTCATCATAAGCTGAACCATAACGACCGCGCCAACCTGGCCGGCTTCCCAATCGGACGGATAAGCAACGCCACCGGCAATCCTTTCCTTTCCATACTCCCGGCCGCGCGCGAGAAGTTCTGCCTCCCTCTCTGGAAACCATCCGGGTCAGGAGCAACGCGGCCTCGGCGCCGAACATGGCATGGCCGCTCGGATAGGCAGGCGATTGGGCCTGTGCCGCGATATTGGGCAGCGGCTTGATTGCCGTACTCAGTTGGAAGGGCCGCAACCTTCGATACTTCTCCTTGACCGGATGGATCGCCGTCGCTGTGGCTCGAGTGATCTTATCGAAGAAGATACGCGTCATGGGAAAATGGCTTTCGGTGAAATGTGGTCGAAGAATTCCTTCGCCCAGCCGATAGTTGGAAATCTCGGAATCAGCCTGAATTTGAAAACATCGAACATTGACCCCGCATCGAACAAATATAACCGCTCGGATCATGAGAGGTGATCTTCGCCTCGGCGGTCCAGCGATCCACGACGCCCCAGTTGTCGAGCACCATGTCGTTCACTCCGTAGGTGACAACCGGGCTACGGTTTCTGACCATCCATACACAGCCCTTGTCCATCGTGCAGCGCCGCGTCGCGCAGAATCCACGGGCGGTTATGGTCAAACCATGGAGCGCATGACCCTTGGTGCTGGGATTCGTCTTACGGACGGTGAGAACCGGCGCCTGTCCCTGGATTTTCGTCAACGTGACCTTGGTGTCGACGATCGCTGCTCACACGCGGTCTCTCTGTCCGGTCGCACAACTGACGTTTCTCAGATCTAATGCCTCGGAGAAAAAAGCTTTTGGTGGCCTCGATTATACGCAAACGGGGGTATACTCTCAGCAGTTGAAACGCCAAAGAGTCAATTCCGGCCAAGGGAGGAGAGAAGCGATGTTGAGCCATCGGAGTCGGATCCTAACTGCAACCGTGGCTGTATTGCTGTTTGCCGGCGTCCACTCGATTCGAGCGGCAGACTTTGCCGGCAGCGTTCAGGGCGTGGTCAAGAGCGCATCCGGGCAGGCGCTTCCCGGAGCGTATGTCAAATTGATCAATGCCGAGCGAGGTCTGACGTTCATGATCGTCAGTCAAGCGCAAGGCCGCTACACAATGAACAACCTGCCTCCGGGGGATTACACGGTGCAGGCTATTGGGAACGGCTTCCAGAGCAAGCCCGCGCCGGTGGCTTTGACGGACGGCAAGCTGGCGACGGCCGATGTTTCGCTGACGGATCAGCAAGGGGACGTGGTGCCGAATGGATGGATTCGGTCGCCCGGGCGCGTCGCCGGCAACGAACTGGATGCCGAGTTGCCGCCGCCGAACTTGCCGGAAGGGGAAGGCAAAGCGATTGTGCAAGCGAAGTGCAACCAATGTCATTTCCTGCACCGGCTGACGCAAATGAGGTGGACCCACAACAATTGGGAGAAGAAGATCGCCTGGATGCGAGAACGCATCCATGAAAGACCCGGCGCCATCGATTTGACCGATCAAGAAGAAAAGACCGTTGTCGATTATCTGGCGAAGAATTTTTCAAACACCACCGCAAAGGCCGATCCCAATGGCCGCTTATCGAGAACCCTGCTGCAGGGCGCCGCGGCCCGGTATATCGCCGTGGATTTTGCGATACCGAATTCCGATGCGGCACTTCACGACATCACCGTCGATCCGCGGGGCGTTGCTTGGGTAAACCAACTCAACCAATACAAGTTGGGAAAATTCGATCCGAAGACATACGAGTTTACCGATATTCCTCTGCCTCCGGGACCCAGGAAAGTCGGCGTTCTGGATCACGCGGGTCCGCCGGTGCGCGGCGTCGGGGACTCGATCTGGGTGGCCGACGTTGGCGCCAACCGTCGCTGGCTGCAGTTCGACACCAAGTATCAGGAGTTCACCGCCTACCCGGCGAGCCCCGATATCAGGGGGGCCATCACCGGCAACAGCATGCGCGTCGACCCGAATGGGAAGATGGTCTGGTCGACGACCCGCAACCGAATCGTGGGATTGAATATCCAAACCAAGCAGTTCGTCGCGTATGACATGCCTCACTGGATCCAGACCAAGGACAACCCGGGCGGTTACGGGATCGATGTCGCCGGGGATGGAAGGGTTTGGTTTGCCGAACGGGAAGCGAACAAAATAGGCCGGCTGGACCCTGCTACGGGAAAGATCGACGAGTTCCCGACCCCCGGGGTCGACGTTCCGCGCAGGATGGGAGCCGATTGGGAGGGCAATCTCTGGGTCGGCTTCCACGAGACCGGGAAGCTCGTGAAGATCGATCAGAAAACCGGCCAAATGACCTTCTACCAGCCGCCGACCGAGAAGAGCGGCGCGTATCACCCGGTCGCCGATCCCAAGCACAAGGTGATTTGGGTGACCCTGCAGACGGCGGACAAAATCGCCCGCTTCGATCCCAAGACGGAAACGTGGACGGAGTTCTCGCTGCCGATCGTGGAGTCGGATGCGCGAAGGATTGAAATAGATCCGTCCAACCCCAACCGCATCTGGTGGTCGGGCGACACCTCGAGCCATTTGGGCTACATCGAGGTGCTCGACGAGTAGGAAGCTAAACGGGCAGTGGCGGAGGGCAAGCGAGCCCGAGTCCTCCGCCATGGCTTAACCCAGGGCCATCCTCGCGGCGGCCCTTGTCTATGGCGAATTCGTAATTACGCTGCGATAGGTATCTGGAACAGACCGCGGCAGTGGGGCCGCCATGCGTAGTGATCAAGGACGGCATAGGTGGGCGGGCGGTTCGCCAGATCGTTCTCCTGGAGTGCGGCGACTGAGCGACAGGTGAACGCAATTCTGGTTGTAATAATTTCTAAACTCTTCCAGCTTTCGCTCCAGGTCGGTTGCGTTCGAGATTAGCAACTGATCAAGAAACCCTCGTCGTATTGTTCCGATTAGCCGTTCCACGAACGGAGGGGCACGGCTACGTACGGGATCGTCTTGATCTTTTCGACCTCGAATATGCTCAAGTTGAGATCCGGGTTTCCTCGTGAAATCAGCCGGTTATATTTGTTCGATGCGGGGTCAATGTTCGATGCGTTTTCACATCTTTGACGTCGTGGACTCCGAAACTCGAATAAATGGCTGACCACGAAACCGGGTCAACTTCATCCGCGAGATCGCGCCATCCCTTGCTCAGTGAGCGCCAATAGGATCGGGAGAATTGGCTGTTCATACTTTCAGCTCGCGACAAACATTCTTTCGCCAGCCTACGACATTCATCAGCAGTTTCGACACTCACGCTTCCATTGGCTTCCAGCGATAAGGACGCCTCTTCAATCGGCCTTTCGGTGAACCTCGCAGATTTTCCGGACCGCCCCCGGACGTGATCGCCCTCCATCCGTGGGCGCGCTGATGAGGGCGGCTCGCGCAAGTTCGCCCCAGCTGGCCGCGCTGGTTGGATGTTACGCGCCGAGAACACGAGACCTAGCGGCAGCAATGCTGCAGCGCCCAGGAAGAGCCACCATATCCAATTGCCCAACTGGAGCGGCTTGCCGGTTGCCGGGCCGTCGCGCTCCGAGGAGGCGATGGGGGACGTAGCAAAGGTAGGATTTGCCGGAACTGGAGTGCCTTCATCTTCCGGAGTTGGCTTAGTGTGCGCATCTTCAATTCGCGGATTTGGCTGCTCTGCGCCCTCAGGCTCGGGCTGAATCGATGGCGTGGTGTGGGCCTGTTCAGAGGTACTGGCACTGGGTATTCCCCATCCTGACGCCCACCACGTCGTCGATGACTGAGCCGCCGTCGTGGTGGTCGTAGGCGCGATCGGTAAGCCATGGGCGATCGAGACGGGCAAATAGGCATCAATAAGCCACGCCGGATATCCGCCTGCAGCGAGCTTCACACGCAGGCGCATACTGGCGGTGCGGCCGGCCCCATTGCGCGATACCAATGTGCCGCTCTGAGCCGTGGGCGGTCTCGGCGCCTTCGGCGCCGTGATATCAAGAGGGCTGGCTGAGTTTGGACCAGCGGAAAGGGAATCCACGGGTTCAGCTTGGGTACCCGTCGAATACAACAGTACCGCGAGTGGTACAAGGAAGCGTGTGAACTGGCGCATGTGCTCTATCCCAGCGCCTCAGATATTCTAATCCGCAGGACACCCCACACTGTAATTGAGGAGATTTTAGGCCGTCTGCGGTGAGTGAGCCCGCCAGAGCCCTTACCTGCCAGCCGTCTCCGCGACTTTCAACGATCAAGTTAGGCGCGTCCGCCGAAGGTTTTTTCTTAGGGAGAAATACATTGGGGACCCCTTGGGGTGAGCCGGGGACGGATGAAGGAGGCCGGTGTTGACCGCGCGATCTTGATTCCGCTGTCGTGGGAAGGCGACAACTCGGAATATTCGCGGCGGGTTCGCGGGCGAGGTCGCGCGGCTTCATCGCGCCGGTTTTGCTGGCAACCGCCAAGCTCTCTTGCAAAGCGCTTGGAGCCGTTCCTTGCCCATGTGCTGACGCCAATTCGTCATCGAGGCACGGTCGAGCGGCAGCCGATGCTGGAAGAACTCCTCCCCGCAGAAGTATTGGTAATACGGGTTCTCGATCCACAGTTTCGCACACGACTTCGTCGCTGAGGTCATAGGTGTGCTTGAGGATCGCAAGCTTGGCAATCAGCCGTGTCGGTAATGGCGGCTGGCCCGGGCCGTCCTTGTAGACCGCGCCGAACTTCTCTCCAGGAACCCGCCAGTAGATTGCGCGCGCCAACTTCGCCAGCGCGTGCTCGATGTCGATGATCTGGTCGAGCCGTGAACGAAACAGATCCTGCCCGCCGCTCTCCCGCCGTTCTCGTGGCCGCATCGAACGATCCAATTGTCGGCGCAGAGCAGGAAAATACCTGTGCTCGCGAAGTTCCGCACACGGAAGCCCGCAATCCGGATTCCTCTGACGTGTTGGCTTGGATCATTGGCACACGCGGCGCTGCTGGTCCCCTGCTTGGCAACAGCAATGCCTTCGAACTGTATGCCCGAGTTTTCGAGGATCACGGGCTTTCCGGGAAGCGGCTCCGCTTCGAGAGTAATGTTGTCGGTGCTGATGACCACCGCGCAGATGCGGGTCGGCGACGTCGGACAAGCTCGTCCCGGCTCACGGTAGGTGCCAGGCCGCACCTTGACCCGGTCGCCCGGCCGAGCTTGGTCGACGGCCGCTTGAATGGATTGACCGAACTCCACAGTGATCTCTCCAGCCTCAGCAGCCGACGCGCAAATCAGTCCGACAGTTACGATCAGCCACTTTGCACATTGCGTGGAAGCCTCCGTCTGAACGCGGACATTTGATTGTGGGTGTCGTGGCCCGTTTTGCGGAGGTAGTGGCGCACCCGTTGTAGGTACAGGCGACGTACTCGAAATAAATGACAGTGGAAAATTGCTCGCAATTCAGCCGCTACGTCGGCCAACGTTTGTGCCGAGAATTAGTTAGGGCTTGTCGTCATTTGAGCCAAGCGAGCGCCCAAACCAGATGAAGGCCGGCCAGAAAATTGCGCGCGGTCTTCTCTTAGCGCGTGGCGATGGCTCGAAAATGCTTGATTGTATTGAAAAACTGCTCGACGATGTTACGTTCGCAGTAGCGCGCGAAGTCGCAGTCGCGTTTGATTTTTCGATTTGTTTTGGGCGGGATGACCACCTCGATCGCGCACGCCGTCAGGCTCTCGACTAAATGGTCGGCGTCATATCCCTTGTCGGTGAACAGCGCTTCGGGCTCGACCCGCCCGGGCTCTCAATCGCTCGATGCAATGGAGCGTCTTTGTTCAGAGAGCGATGCGTCCGTGATTCTAGGCGGTAAACCTGAGCAGCGTCCGGCGCAGATGTGCGGCCGGCCGGTTGTATCATTCCGCCGTCGCCGGGATCGCGGACAGGTCGTGTTCGCCGCGCTGCAGTTCGGCCAGCACGACAGTGTTGAGCGTTTGCTCCAGCCGCTGCAATGCGCGGCCGATGACGGCGCCGTCCACCACGCGGTGATCGAAGACGATCCTGACATCGACATCGCCGCCATCGTCGATCGCGCCGTAGGTCAAAATCGCGGTGCTGGGCCCGCGCGGGTGCATGATGTCGGCGTCGAGCGCGCCGATAGTGGTGATGCCGAAGGTGCCGAAGCGCGTGCCGCGAAAGCGGGCGAGGTTCATCGCGCACCAAAGGATGATCCGCCGCAGCGGCCAGGGATAGCGGGCAAAGTTTAGTTGCCGCCGGAAGTCGCTGACCTCCTCGATTGGGCTCACCTGACGATCTCGAATCATCGCGGCGAGCCATGCGAGCTTCTGCGAAGCCGGCTCCCTGATCCGCGTGAAAAATATCCCGGCCTCGCCTTCGACCATGCGTTCGACCGTGATCGCGGCCACGCTCGCGGGATACTCGCAGATATGCGGCCACGGCAGCTTCAGATAGGCCCGGCGAAGCTCGGGAATTTCGAGGGCGACCAGGTCGTAGGCCTTGGCAAAGATCGCGACCCAGGACGGCCGCTCAGACCACCTGCTCCGCGCCGCGGCGAGCGCGCCGATCTGCACCCCGCGCTGCACCGGAATACTGGGGATCGACGCTGCCAATCGCAGCATGTCGATCATGCCCCTGCGCATCAGGCTCAAGCGTACTGTGCGTCCCCGCATCGACAGACCTGTTGTTGACGCCGCAACTTCGACCGGCCCAGACTATAGCGGTTCCCCTCCGTTTTGAATCGGCGGGATTCCCAGAGGGAAAAGGACTCTGCGTGGTGGCATCTTAAAAATCCGACTTGTCTGCTTGCGGGGGCGTGAACAGGTTTTGGCCGAAATGATCGCCGTTATTTTCGGCGCAAACCATCTCCAGCAATTGGTTCGGCACTTTGCGCCAGGCTCGCGTCATGTAGAGCGGTTCATTGAAGGCGTCGGGGTCCTCAACCTTGACGAGGACATCCAGCTTCTTGCCGTCGGCGGCGAGCTTGAAGCGCTCGATCACATGCAACTTCTCAGTATGCGGCGTGCGCAGCCAATCGATATAGCTGTTCTTGGCCTGCAGCCCGATAGTGTCGATCACCAGCGTGTCGCCGCCTTCGTAATGACCGATCAACTCGCCGAACCATGACGGCTTCACGGTGTCCGAATGCTGATCGGTCATGTAGATCCGGCGCACCATGTGGTCGGTTTCCCAGATCATCCACACCTCCTTCGGCTTTTGGATGAAATAGAACGGCTGCGCCGGAGTGAGCAGTTGCTCGGGAACGCCGCCCGGATAGCAGGCCGACTGGGCGGAGAACGGAAGTCCGCGCTTGCCGCTCAGAACCTCGTCGTTCAACTCCTGCATCTGCTTTGCGGCCCAGGGCTTGAGCACCGGGTCATTATAGTTGCCGAGATGCAGCGTGACCTGGCCCGGGCCATCCCGGTTGCCATGGTAGGGATGGGCGGGGTCTTGCTTGATCGGGCCGTGGCCCATTCCCGGCGGCGGGTCGAACCACTCGACACCAAGGACGAGCCAGGCGAACTGGGCTGATGCCAGTTCAGGAATCTTGCTTTTTGCCAGTCCCTGCTCTTGAACGCGAGCTTGCGCGAGGGCAGGAGCGCCGGCGGAAAAAACGGCAAGGCTCGCGCCAAATGCCACAACCGCGACCCAGCACATGAGCGTCTTGGCTAAATCAGGATGGAGATTCTTTGCGAACTTCGACATCGATATGCTCTAAGCTCCGGCGAACTCGCAGACCGTGCGCACACGCTGCAAGTCTATCCGACACGATCCCCCGAGCCAATAAGCATTGCGTGGAACAAGTTGAGGCCTGAACACATCCCCCGTCAGGAAGGACGGCAGCGTAGCGCGCCTTGATCATTTCGGCTTGAGATCGAACTGTTGAGAGGACCAGGAGCGCACCCTTGCATGCGCACGATGATCGCCGCGCGCTGAAAGCACAAGGCACTGCTTCTTGGAGGAAAGACGTTACGACGAACTTCCCGGACCGCCATACTCGAGGTTCCTCGGGAATTTCCCGATGGTCTGACGGCAAGGCAGGTGGCGGAGAAGCTGGACGCGGAAGCTGAACACGAAGCGATGCACGATTGTGCAGCAGCGACCTGTACCAGGCGCCGGCATCGTCGTCGGTGCTCCCTCCGGCGTTCGCGTTGAAGCCGACAATCGCACGGAGACACGGATATGAGTTTGCCACGATAGCCGCGCCGTTGGCAGCGCGACATCGAAAAGCGCGAGACCATTCGAGAGCGGTGGTCCGCATCTAGCCGGGATGCTGCTCAACAGCCCCGGCCCGCTCGTGCCGGGGCTTTCATTTTGGCCTGACTTTGCGTCACCGCGATTTTGTGTTCAGGACTGAGTTCGCCGCGCTCCCGCTCGAGACGCTTGGCTTAGAATTTCACCATCGCGCTACGAGATGAAGAGCGCGCGATGAAATAGCTTTCGTCTGCTTATCTGCCGAGGTCTGCGAGAGGAAACGAAGAGATGGAGGATCGGTCTTCCTGGCGCGTGCGAACACTGGTGACGCGAATGGCCCGGTCGAGGTGTGAAAACGCACCGAACATTGACCCCTCCGCGACGCATCACTTAACGGTTTGATTCGGCGTATATTCCCGAGTTGCCAAGGGGTCATCAGCGGCGCCGATCGTGACTCCTCTGAAAGATTCGGTTTTCCTCGTGAAATTAGCCGGTTATATTTGTCCGATGCGGGGTCAATGTTCGCTGCGTTTTCACAGACAGGGTAGTCGCGGTACACCAGATTGGTGCGCACCTCGCGCTCGAGCAAGCGCGCCAGCAACTGCACGATCAACGCGTCCTTATGCTTGGCGCTCAGCAAACTGAAATTCGGCGGCGAGAGCATCCCGCTCTCGATTCAGATTCGTCGCCGTCGCGCCGCTCCTTTCGGCGCGTGCGAGTCAATTCTCCACACCTGCTGGCAGCAGCGCCGCAATGCAGGTAATCAACCATCTGCCGGCCAGGGACGTGAGCAATTATCCTAACATCCGCGTCGTGTGCTGACGTTCCCTACGAGGAGTCAGCAAAAAGGATTCTTCAAAAATTCCTCTTCGGCTTTCGTGCTTGGGCGTCCCAGCGCGTCGTTTCTGTCCGGGAAACGACCAAACCGGACAATCTGATCCCGATGGCAGAGGGCGTGCTGAAGGGATGATGAGTCGCCAAGTTTTACGAAGAGGTTCACACTTCTTTCCTGAAATTCCAAGTCTTCAGCATGCTCAAAAGGCAGATAGAAAAAAAGCGCATGGACCGTCAAGATGTTCTTGTCAAAACGGCTTTCGACTGCATACTCCGCCAGAGACTTGGCTTTGGAATCGTTAGCAAACGCTTCCGATGCCCCGCGAAAAATATTCCGCGAAAACTGATCCAGTAATATGATCAGTGCTAAGGTTCCCATCTGCGTCTGTTTTAGATCGTCCAACGCTCCTATTGAGGCAAGCCGGTTAGCTTCAAAAAACCTCTGCTTGATCTCCTGATCAAATTCACGCGTCGCCTGAAACCAAATCTGACGACGACTGCCTAATTCAGCCGAGTCCGATGGACCAAACCAGAAATCAAGAACCTCCTGCACAAGCGGTTTGCTGTCCATCATTCCCCTCGCTTTTAATCCCTTGCCGATTTTGGGTTGAACGGATCATGAAATGATCCGTATGATCGGTATTTCGCGGCTTGCAGATAGTTCAGAATAGCATCATCAGTTGGGCGTGCTGGATAAATTTGAGCTGGTAGCAATCATTTGTCATTCGCCATTTTCAATTGGCACAGCACGTTTCAGCGATGCCCGCATGGGAGGGCCGCATGAGATATCCGCCCTCGCCGGCCTAGCAGCTACGAACGAACCCGCGGCAAGGTCTATGCGGTTATTGCGCCGGGGCACGCGCGCGTCGTGCTCTCGTCGAGCAATGCACTGGAGGGCGGCCTCGCTACCCTCCAGTTGCAAAGTCTTGCGTTCTGGTTTTTACCGAGGCGTTCTCAGTGGAGCGCCCGAGTATTCATTGAAACCCTTCGGCTGTGCCGCGCCGTTGCGCAATGGACGAATGGCGAAGGGGGCCGGCTGGTCGGCCGGGCCGGTCGCGCGCCACCACATGGGAAGCGTTTTGAACGCAAAGACCATGTCGAAGTCGGTGGCGATCGAACCGCTGTCGGGGTCAAAAGGCTGGGTGCCGTTGCGGTTCTGAAACCAGCGGAACCAGTCGGCGGAGCCGGGAGCCGGCGAACAAATGTACGGATCATTCGGCTTGCCGTCAGGGCAGGTCTTGTACGGCGGCCCAGGATTTGGATTCGGATATGACGGCAGCAGGAACGAAAGGTCCTTGTGCTGTGCGGGCTGCCACTCGGCTGGCGAATGGCAGCTCATGCACGATGAATCGGGAGCATTCTTGAGAACCGCAGTCCCGACCTGGATGTCATTCCTTGCGCCATCGTTCGGTCCAGAGAGCCGGCCGCCCCAACCCAAGGTCTGCGTCGAATAGGTCGGCGCGGCAGGATTGATCCAATTTTCATTCAGCGGCGGCGGCGGGACGAGCGCCGAGTTGACGTCGGGATCGTTGCCCCACATCACCCCCAATGGCACCATTTTGTCCCAGGCGTCCCCGGCCGCGTTGGCATCGTAGACCAGCGTGGCGAACACCCAACCGGTCTTCGGGGCCGAGACGGAATCCTTAACAATGATGTCGAACTGCATCACATAGCTCTTCAGGACCGCTGTAGGGCCAGGACTGGATTCGGGAATCGCCAGGTACAGCGGCCATTCCGCCGCCCCTTTGGTCACCGGCCACCAATCGGTCTGATGATTCGGATCGTCGGACACGAACATGGCGGCCTTGACGATGACCGAGCCTTCATCGAACTGAAAATTCTCGGTCTTGATGTCCGGATTGTTCGCCTCCGCCTTCCATACCTTGTAGAGCGAGTAGGCCGCGCGTTCGTCGTAGTAGGTGAGTACGTGGGTATCGAAGGTCGTGGTCAGCCCGGTCCCGGGAAATACTTCGGGTCCGAACTGGCCCGCGGAATAGGTGCCATGGATGCTTTCACGGATGGAACCAAGCCACGGCTCGTTGTACCAGTGGGCCTTGGCCGCGTCCCAGTTCTGGTAATCCAGGATCAACTGGCGTGCATTGGCACTGACGTATTGCTTCAGCGCTGCGACGTAGGCGGCGGCGTTGGTCTTATTGATCAAGCCACCGCCGATCGCCCTGGACCAGGGCGGGTTTGCCATCGGCGGCAACGGCCGTGCCGGCCAGCCGTGGCTGAGCTGAAACATCGGCCCGCTGTACTGTGACGCGGGCGGAATCTGTCCGTTGTTGGTTAGGAACGGCTCCTTCGGCACAGTGGCCTGCACCGCCGCCGAGAACGGTTGCGTGAACGCATTTTCGGAAGTACCCAGCGCCAGCAAGCATACAATCAGCAGTGGAACGGGATGCTTAAACATGCTGCCCTCCGGCCAATTTGCGGGTCACACCCCACAATCAATAGTAGAGGATTGTTCGACCCGTCGTAAGGGGGTGTCGGCCAGCGTCGGCCCTGTCCCTATCGGCCCGATCACCGTCTGATAACGCGCGAGCACCGTACAGAACCAACGGACGCGCGGATCGGGCTCCTCAATCAAGGCGCGGATAAACCGAAGCGCGGCATCGGGGACGAAGTCGATCGCGGCCGGGAGATCCTCAAGAACCCGCTCGGGCCGGAGTCCGCGCGCGAATGAGCGTCACTTCGCGTCCGCCGATCTTGGCGTGCAGCGACTCGGATTTTCGCGGCGACTTGTTATGAAACAGTACAAACATAATAAGTGTTCATCTTGGTAAAAATACCCGTCATCGCGGAATGTTGTTTGCAACTTGCAGCCTCACGTAACGATGCTACAGTGATTTGTCATTCACTTCAGTTGCAGACATGCCCGGCAAGCAAGCATCCAGGTGCGAGCCCGCTGCGATCGTGTCATCTTGTATAAGAAAAGCGCCTGGATTTGGCTCTTTTCATCAACCGAGAGGACAACGGCATGGGCCGGCAGATCGGTCTGGGTGAGCGTCACGACGCGCTCAGTGACGTTCGACCGCAGTGGCCGGATACGCGAAGGTCGCGTCTTGTCCCGCAGGAGGCCGTTGTACCCTTCCTGCATGAAACGCTCCTGCCAACGCCAGACGTAGGTCTTCGATTTGCCTGTCCGGCGCATGATCTCATTGGTGCCAACACCGTCCACGCTCAACAGGACGCTCTCGGCCCGCCAGACATGCTTGCGTGGGGCGTTGCGATCCCGCGCGAGCGCCTTCAGACGGCGAGGATCAGCGAGCTCGAGAGTAATGGAAATTCCGGTTTCGCATGCGCCAAACTCGCATGCGTCAGTCCGCTGGGAATCCCCCTCGGGGATTTCAAATGTCAGATGCGATCCAATAGCCTATTGATCCCGTTCGGGCGGAGGGGTCACCAATTTGGGTGCTTAATCACAGCCTCTCAGGCTGCCAAATCCAGAGCGCGTCGCAGGGAGCCCTGGTGGCGGGTGATGAAGGCGTCGCGTTCGGCGATGACGGTCGCTAGCGTCTGCTCGCATTGAGTGCGGAGCATCAGTGCGTCCGGCTCGCGGCCGGCGCCGGTCTCATGCAGATTGGCCACCGCCTCGACCATGGCGAACAAGCCATCGTTGCTCGTGCGGGTATGACGGCGCAGGGAGGCCTCGTAGGCATCAATATCGGGCAACCGCGGAAAGAGGTGGCGAAGCACCGACACCTCAGTATGTGCCCATTCGAGCTGCATGGTCAGTGCGCGTGGACCATGCACCCAACCGGTGATATCCACTATCCGCGCCAGTGTCTCGTAGAAGGCGTTCAGGCGTGGGTCGAGGAAGTCGTAGTCCGGGGCGCAGATGTCGCCTTTGAGCCGCCCGGCCGCTTCCAGAGTGTCTTTGATCGGGGTTCCGTCATAGGGAAGCATCTTGCAGAAGGTCGCCGGCGCGCACCCGTCGCCGACGATCTCGCGCAAAAAAGCAATGTTGCGGCGCACGGCCTCAAAGGTGCTGGAAGGATCCAGCAACATGAAACCATACTCAAAGCGAAGACCGATTTCCTTGAGCGTCCGCACCGCCTGGAGATTCTGCTCGACGGTGATCTGTTTGTGAAGGGTAATCAGGCCTTCCTCGGTCCCCAATTCTAGGCCCATGTAGACCGTGTAGAGGCCAGCGCCTCGCATGCGGGTGAGAAGCTCTGGTTCAACCGCGTCCGCGCGGCAGTTCACCTTCCAAATAATCTTATCCGCCAAGCGACTCGCATGCAGCTCGTCAACGAGTTCACCAGCCCAACTCCGCCATTTTGGGCCGAACAGGGGGAAATCGTCATCCTGGAATAAAAAAATGCTCACGCCGCGCTCCTCGTGCAGCATGTGCATTTCCCGCACGACTTCGGCGGGGCGTCTGAGGCGCACGACCTTGCCGGGGGCGGTGCGATAGAAGGTGTGGATCGAACAGAACGAACAGGTGCGTGCGCACCCTCGGCTGGCCAGGATGGGCATGGCCTTGCGCCCGAGAATGACTAACGGGTCGAAATCGCGATCGGGGAAGGGCAGCGCATCGAGGTCGGGCGCGAGAGGCCGGGGCTGATTGGCCACGGCAACGCCCCCAGATCGATGGACCAAGCCTTGGATCGCGCGCCAGTCCTCATCTGCCGCCAAAGCCTCGACCAATTCCAAGAGCGTAGTCTCGCCCTCGAAGCGCACGACGCTGTCGAGTTCCGGTACGGCCCGGAGGGTCTGCTCATAGCTCAGGGTCGGATAGTGGCCGCCCATGGTGAAGTGGCAGTCAACGCCGCGTCGGCGCAGGCTGGCCATGAGGTCGCCGTATCGGCGAATGTAAAACTGAAATATGAGCGAGAAACCAACCAGGATCGGATCGGCGGCCACCACTGCCTCACAGAGGTGTTCGGACGGCGCCTCGATGTCGATCACGTTGACGGTGAAACCCGCTCTCCTCAGTACGGTGGAGAGATAGCCCAGTCCAAGATTGCCCATCTTTTGGAAACCGATGAGCACAACGGTCGGTCTTGGACCGACGCGTCCGCTCACGGGCAACGGGGCAACTTCGACACCCATCCCGTACCTCCGAACTTAGATACACGGATCGCTTCAATCAGAATAGGTCGAGACGGCGAGCCGAGCGTCAACTATGACCCATGATCTTTGCTGCCCCCTCGACAGCCTTCATCTGCGCGGCCAGCGTGTCGCGAGCCAACTGAATCTGGAGTCTCGCCGCCGCGTTCTTGTCGGCTTGTTCAATAATACGCCACACTGCCGGGTCGAAAATCCACGACGGGTTGAACCGAAAAGCCTCATCCATGTCGACCTCCGTAAATTACCGCCGAACGGCTTGTTTACTTCCAAACGGTATGTTTACTTCAGTGATTTATTTATTTCACAAATTTCGCCGAGTTGCTGATCAAGAGCTCGTGATTGTTAATGAAAGGTGAAACGCGAGTGAGGTGAAACGCGAGTGAGGTGAAACTCACGCAAATACTCTCGGCTCGACGCAGGGCCGAGCCGCCGCTGCATGTCTCCACACCAACATGCGTTGGCGCTGGTCTAATCGAGGGCCGCCTGCTTCCAAGACGCCGCGCCGGCTCGGGTTACGGAGCACTCTGCTACGCGGCGCGTCTTTTTGCGGCCCTCAGTAACAAGTGTAGTGAGGTCCGCATTGCTGACGGAAGCAACTCGCCTCGCACTGGCCCCAGGCATATGAACCCGGCCTATAACGAGAGCAGCGGGAATCGCACTGATCCCCAACCTGCTCGCAATCGCATAAACTAGCAGTAATGATGAGGTTTCGATCTGCTGGCGAGACCGACAGGGTCGCGAATGATCGTCCGGGGACGACATCAAGGGCGCGTTCAGCACTGAAACCGGGCATATTCATTGGCTTCTCCTTTCATGGCGGTTGCGAATTCTCACACTTCCACACAGCGTCACTGGGTTCAGCCGAGATGGCGGCTCTCTTTTTTCGAAGCGGATGCCTGCGATCTCTTGATGCCCTCCGGCATCGGACCTGGATCATCATCGGTCGAAGTAGGGAGACAGTTTGGTGACGAGGAAGGGAAATTCTTCCGTCACATCCACACGCACGAAATATTTGTCGACGACGTCGGTTTGCCGGTGTGTGTACGCGAAAATGACATCGACGATCTGCCGCACGCCTCCGCCAAGCAAAGATGGCTTTACCTCAATACCCGAGAACGCCGCGTTTTCCGCGTATCGCTCGGCGGCCAGGGCGTAGATGCTAGGGTAGCGAACTGCCAAGTAGTTCAGCGCGCGGTGTTCGTTCGTTGCGCCATGGTTGTCCGCCATCAGCATGATTCGATTTAGCACCTCCTCGGCCATTGGCGAGAAATCCTGCTGTGAGACGGCCTCGGGCTTTGGGATGGTCTTGACCAGAGCATCCACGTCGAACGAATAGATCTGGTCAAACGCCACGGTCGGAACAGTGAGCCCGTTACAGAACGTCGGTGGCGCAATGGGACCCATCTTTCCGATGATGATATCGACATCGGTAGCGTGGGGCGCCGGGCGCACGGATTCGACCAGGAGATCCAGATCACCGGCATCTTGTGGAACCAGTAAATAGGCTTCCAGACCCTCGATCGTCACCACCCAACGGAGTTGACGCGCAAGATAGCGATTTTCTCGCTGATTCAGGACTTGAGAAAGAGCTTGGCGGTCGGTCAGACCGGCGGTGTCCGAGCGTCCGGTCGCCTGGGCGAATTCTTTCTCCACTGAAAGCCGCGGGAAACGAGGCTCGATCCGACCAAGAACGTAAATATAGCTAGGTTGCGTCGATGCGCCCGCGCCGCCGCACGTCGGGCAGTTTCCATGGGTGGTGCCGGTCTGCGGATCAATTGCAACCATTCCCGTGGAACTGCGATCTGCTACTGAGGTGGATGTATTGTCATTCAGCTCGGATCCAGACATCGTTTGTACCTCCGCATGACTATTTGGAGAACGCCATCCATCTATTCATCGCGGCTGCGCGCTTCACGCATCCGCCGCACGGCTTCAGTCCAAATGCATAACCAACCCGGCTGATTGCATCGCCGAGACCAATTTTTTCCTCGTGTATAAAACCCGGCAGTCTCACTCGGTGACGGGGGTGGTCGCGCAGGTCGCGCTCTTGCTGGTCGTCACTTCGGGCGTGGCTCATGAAGAGCGCCTTTTGATGGTTGTTGCGGTGAGTGCTTGATAGGCTGCCCGGGCGTCGAGAAGCGGCGGAGCAACCGAATGCCGACTCGTGTGACCACCCAAAATGGCGACCCGAAGCTCGGTCGCGTCCCGTCGCGGAAAAAGCGACCACAGCAGGGCGATTGAACCCGTAACAAACGGGGCCGCAGCGCTGGTGCCGCTAAAGGTGGACAAACCACCGGCCGCGGCGAGGCTGGTAATGTGATGGCCAGGGGCTGCGAGGCCGCGACGGCCGATCGAGGCGCCTAGGTTCGAGAGGGAAAGAACGTGTCCGCGCCCGTCGGTGGCGACCACCGGAATAACCCACGGATGGCGCGTAATCGCTGAACTTCCCAGCATCCCTTGATTGCCGGACGCCGCCACAACGATCGTGCCCTCTCTTGCGGCGTGGTTGAGGGCTTCTTCGACCAGCGGTTCAGCGCGCGCAGTCGGCCTGGCGAGGCTAACACTCAGATTGATAATGCGCGCCTTCGCCGCGACCGCTTCCCGGATCGCGGCAGCAGCATCTTGGGGGTTCGCACTGAGCGGGCTTCTCGAATCTGTTTCTATCGCCTCAGCGGAGAAGATTGGCCGTATGAGCAGCGTGCAGGTCGGGCAGATGCCGGGGGCGGCAGCGCTTCGGCGCGCATGAAGGACGCCCGCAACCTGGGTGCCGTGTACGCAAGCGACGCTGTTCTGAATTTTGCGTTTCGCGTCGGGCTGTCCAGGAAGAAGATGGATCGTCTCTCGCGCCAGATCAGCGTGATCCAGAGCGACCGGACCATCGATCAAGGCGATTTTGACGGCCTCGGCACCCGAGGTCAGGCGCATCAGTTGAGGGAGGCCAACCAGGGACAACGCATCAGACGCCTCCGATTGACACTTCAACGCCATAGTTTGACACACGATCACCGCCACCTCGAGGCTACGTGCCGTCTGTTTGCTCGCTAATCATGCGAGGCAAATTTCTGAGTTCCTTAATTACCTCATTCTGCCGAAGCGAAAGGCGAGTCGAGGCATGATATTTTTTGGATACAACAGCAGTGAGCTAGGATCGAGCATAACACAGAGTTGCTTCCGTTCAAATTCAAACGTCGGCCATCAAACAATACCTTCCGTATTGTCAGTGGTAACAATCCCATAACACAGGAAATGAAGGCACCGTCCGAGCGCCACTTGGCGCGACCGTCACCGACAACGTCGCCACCGACGCCGCGGGAAAATCCCGCAACGATAATCCGCGCGTCTCGCCGGCATTGGACACCTACTCCCGAGCGATAAACGCTCATTGTGATCCATAGCTAATCGTTTTCGCGTATTCGGTTCGGGCGACCCGCCAATTCATGGCGCTCACTTTGGCGAGGTGATACATTTGCATCAAAATAAACATCAGGGGAGGATCGCATGCCGATTCGAATGCTCTTTGCAGTCATAGTTTTGGCAGGAGAATTGTCCTTCCCAATATGCGGCGCTCAGGCAGCCGATGATACGAAGTACCCTAGCTGGAAGGGCCAGTGGAGGCGTGTCGTGGTCCCGGGGGTAGGTGGACAGGGAGCCTTCGATCCTGACAAGCCTTGGGGGCTCGGTCAGCAGGCTCCCTTGACTCCAGAGTATCAAAAAGTCCTCGAGGATAGCATGGCTGACCAGGCCAAGGGTGGACTGGGCAACTATCCCACCGCCTGGTGTCTGCCGGGTGGCATGCCTCGCATGATGACGTTTGGGACGCAGGAATACGTCATCACGCCGGAAACGACCTATATTCTAATCGGCGGCTCCGACCACTTTCGTCGTATCTTCACCGACGGACGCGAGTGGCCCGATGACATCGAGCCGACCTATCAAGGGTATTCGATCGGCAAATGGATCGACGGCGACGGCGACGGGACCTACGACGTACTCGAAGTGGAAACGCGAGGCCCGTTCAAATGCGTTAGCTAAGACTTAATCTTGCAGTGGTGTCCTGGCCCCCTGGCACAACGATAGCCGAGGCGGGGCGCGGAGCGGTCGGGGTGGCGAAGCGCCCCGCCTCGGCGGATTGGAGACCACCACCATGACCACCGAACAGAAGATCATCCGCGCCAAAGTCGGACTGCTGGAGCTGGCCAAACAACTGGGCAACGTGAGCCAGGCCTGCAAGATGATGGGCTACAGTCGCGATAGCTTCTACCGCTTCAAGGAGCTCTACGACAAAGGCGGCGAACTGGCGCTGACCGAGATCAGCCGCAAGAAGCCGGTGCTGAAGAACCGCGTACCGCAGGATGTCGAAGACGCCATCGTTGCGTTGGCGGTCGAGCAGCCGGCCTTCGGGCAGGTCCGCATCGCCAACGAATTGCGCAAGCGCGGGCTGACGGTATCACCGGCTGGCGTGCGCTGCGTGTGGTTGCGCCACGATCTGGAGACCATGAACAAGCGGCTCAAAGCGCTGGAAGCCAAGAGCGCCCAGGAGGGCCTGGTGCTGACCGAGGCGCAGGTCGTCGCGCTGGAGAAAGCCAAGACCGAGAAGGAGACGCACGGCGAATTCGAGAGCGAGCACCCGGGCTATTGCGGCGCCCAGGATACGTTCTATGTCGGCAACATGAAGGGGGTCGGGCGCATCTACCAGCAGACCTTCATCGACACCTACAGCAAGGTCGTTTGCGCCAAGCTTTACGATCGCAAGACGCCGATCACGGCGGCCGACCTCGTCAATGACCGCGTGATCCCATTGTTCGAGAGCCACGACGTGAAGCTCACGCGGATATTGACCGACCGCGGCAGCGAATACTGCGGCAATCCCGAACGGCACGAGTATGAACTCTATCTCGCGGTCGAGGACATCGATCACACCCGCACCAAGACCAAGAGCCCGCAAACCAACGGCATCTGCGAGCGCTTCCACAAGACCGTGCTGAACGAGTTCTACCGTGTCGCGTTCCGCAAGAAGGTGTATCATGCGATCGACGAGCTGCAGGCCGATCTCGATGCATGGGTCTGTGAATACAACGAAGCACGACCTCATCAGGGACGTTGGTGCTTTGGCAAGACACCGATGCAAACCTTCCTTGATGCATTGCCAATGACAAAGGAGAAAATGATCGCCGCCTGACGACATCGGACATCAAAACCCGATCGCTCAACCAGGTGCCGTCTGTCAGATCGAGTTCCGGCTAATACACCTATATTCTAATCGGCGGCTCCGACCACTTTCGTCGTATCTTCACCGACGGACGCGAGTGGCCCGATGACATCGAGCCGACCTATCAAGGGTATTCGATCGGCAAATGGATCGACGGCGACGGCGACGGGACCTACGACGTACTCGAAGTGGAAACGCGAGGCCCGTTCAAAGGGCCTCGCGCTTTTGACGCCTCCGGACTACCCCTGCATGCCGACAACCAGTCGATCTTCAAAGAGCGGTTCTATCTCGACAAGGCCGACATTCTTCATGACATCATCACCGTGTTCGATCATGCGTTGACGCGGCCCTGGACCGCAGACAAGCGATACCATCGCAACCCGAATTTGCGTAAGCAATGGCCCGAATCCTATTGCACCATTGGTAACGCGAATATCGTCATCGGCAATGAAAACTATTACTTACGAGCGGATGGCATTTTGATGCCCGCCAAGAAAGACCAGCCGCCGCCGGATTTGAGATATTTTAAACCGACACAGAAGTGACGACACTGTCTAAATTCCACAATGCCACGTATTATTTGATTATCTTTTGCGCTAAATGCCACTTGGAGGTGCAGGGAAGCGGCGCAAGTTCATCCGATCGGGCCAGCATTGAAGACCACTCAACCGGGGAGGTGTCTCATGATTGCGATCATCGCCACCGCTTTCTTGCTTGCCATTTGGATCGTTGTTATCTGGGGCTCCATGTACTTCAACCAAAACGTCAAATAAAACGATTATATCGCGAATTCGTAAACTTGCTTAGCACCGCCGCGTTGGTTGAGCGGCGTGCTTTATGCCAGATTCACGCCTCAGCATCCCCCACCGTGTCCGCCGCGGCAGTCTGGAAATCCTCGGCATCCACCATCACTCCCGCACGCCTTCGGCATGACTAAACTTGCTGGCCATCATATTGTCGAATTCACCGCAAATCTTGCATTTCATTACCTTCAGCGTCGGCGAGTCATACGACTGATCACCATCATCTGCGGGAACCATGACGTACAGCACGTCGTATCGCTCTTCGGCATTCGCTTTGCGAACCATTTCCAATGTCGCAGCGTCAAAGAACATTGTTTGCACCTTATCACAGCCGTCACAACGATCGCTCAGCAAACCACCGTCCCCTCCACCGCAGACATTTGCTCTATCCTCGCCTTGCAGATGTGACGCCCCGGTGTAGTGGTTCGGTCTTTTGCAAATTCATTGCCCGACCACCCCTTGATCTTTTGCGCATTCGGCGCCCGCCATGATACGCTCCCAACATATACACGCGCGCTGGGGTGCAGCCACGAAGTTGTCGGCAATAAAGCCTCCCGATCGCTGCCCCCATTGCAATATGCACGGCAGGGAGCAACGCAATGACAGACGATCAATTGAGGGAATGGGCGAGCAAGGCTTCGTCCGAGATTGTCAGGCGTGAGGGCGCAGCCCTGGCTCTGTCCGCGTGTGATCGTGACGAGCCTGCTATTGAGGCCGATAGCAATTTGCTGGGCATTGCAATCGCACAAGCGATCATAGAAGCCTATCGGACCGGAGTAGCCTCAGCCTTGCGGCGGACATCGTAACGCCACGCAATCGTGCAAGGATACCTGAGCGATAATCGGCATCCGCACCTTCCTCACGGCGCCCACACGCGTGCCCCAGGCGGGGATCGGGATCATCGCCGCCGCTTGCGCTTGCCCAAGCTCTCGACCCGGTGATCTCGCTGAACGTCTTGCCCTCGTCCGACGCTTGACGTCGGGATCATGGTTGCAGCGAAGCGATATAGGCTGCCGACGTCAGCAGGTCCTCTTCATCAAGCCCGGCAACCACAGGCGCCATAAGGACCGTCCAGGTCCCGTTGCGGTTGCCATGTTGGATATCATAGAGCTGTCGCGCGATGTAACTCGGTGAGCGGCCGGCGAGCGGGGGCACCGGGCCGAGACCGCGCAGATCAGCGCCGTGGCACACCGTACAAGGGGTGACCCTGTTGCCATTCGAGGTAACTCCGTTCTGTACGAGAGCCTCCCCCTTTTTTAGACTCCCCGGCGGAACATAGGCGATGTAGCCCGAATGCGGGCTACGCAAATAGTCGGTCTGATGCGTATCTTCCGGGATTTCGAGGATGCGGTTGCCGATTGGATCTTCGCCCGCTTCGGCTCCCTCAACTTTGAGGAATAAGCCGGCGTCCGGCCGCGCCTTCGGCGCCAGTGCATTCTCGACGACCTTGACCCATGGGGTAAAGCGGAGCGAAGAGAACCAGGTGGCGGCCTGTTTGATTTCCTCATCAGTCATTGCCTTGGCGAATCCAGCCATCGTCCCGGTATTGGTCTTCCTCGGATCGGAGGTCTTTCTATTGCCCCTCCGGAATTCCGTTAGTTGCTGCACAACGTAGTCGTAGGGCAGGCCGGCAACGGCCGCGTTCTCCGGGCGGCCCTTCCCGTTCGTTTGGTGACACAGACTGCAGGCGAATATTGTCGGGTTTGCTGATTGGCGGCCATGCGCGACGATCTCCGGCATGGGGCTATGCTCATCTGGGAACCAATCGGCCGGACCGTACCGGTTCGCGAGTTGCGCGCGCGTGAATGTTAAGCTGGATCCGGGTAAGGTTAGCTTGGTCACATTGTCGGGCGGGGCCGGAGGATTGGGAGCGCGGGCGGGGGTGCTGGCCGCTTGCGACGGTGGGGGCGTCAGGAAGCCGTAGGCCCATGGCATCGGCACGTCGGTGGCTTGCGAGGCGGCGCTTATCAGCACCCCAAACGTCGATGCAGTCAGAGTGGCAAGCAGTTCTTTCATGCGTTCCCCCTTCCTTCTTTGGCGCGACTATCAACGGAGCTCGCGATCAAAATACAATTCTTACCACAGACTAGGCAACAGGGCCCGACGGCAGCAGCAGGTCGATGTCGGCGTAGGCATGACGGACCGCAATCGCATCGATCGCCGTGTTCCTGTAGGCGAACGGCTCGATACGGTTGAGCTTGCAGGTACCGATATGGCAGGAGTGAGCCGCGCCCAGTTCTGCGCCTCTTTCTTCGTGGCCGGCATCGAGCGCGCTCATCCTGTTAAGAGTCAGTGGCCGGATCAGTGTGGATCGGCTTGCAAATGTGGCCCTGACTTACATCCGATGATATTCAGTGCGCGCGCGCGCTCAACTGGGAGAAGGGCCAATGTGCCGGTCGCGTGGAGAGCCGCTTTCCAGCCCTGCTTCAAGCCCGCTGTCGCGCTGCATTTTTCTTTAAGACGCCCGGGTAGCCCCTCACAATTGGCGCGTTTGCGCAGCTATTTCTGTCGTTGCGCGAAATAACTCAAATCCGGCGGCGGCTGATCCTTTCTGGACGGCATCAGCTTGCCGTCGGCCGCGTTAACAAAGTAGGCCTCGTCGCCAATCTTGATCCAAACGTTGTCCACCGGACAGTCCTCCGACAGCCACACCGGGCGAGGTTCCTGCTTGCGGATGGCCTTCTGCAACTTGGTGTAGGGCCGCGTCATGGCGTGATCGATCACGGTGATCTCGTCATAGAGCGTGTTGCGATCGGCCTGGTCGATATAGAACCGCTCCTTGATGACGGTCTGGTTGTCCTCGTGAAATGGGATACCTGAAACCTCATAAGCGCGTGGACCGCGCAGGTATCGGGTCTCGACTTCAAGCGCGGTGTACTTGCCGTCGTCGTTCTCGTCGATCCACTTGCCGATCGAGTAGCCCACGAGCGTGCGCTCGGGATCCGCGGGCCAATCGCGCCCGTCGGTGTAAATCCGCCGATACACATCGTTGTTGTGGCTCATCAGGATATAGGTTGTCCCCGGCGTGATGATGATCTCCATTGGGTTATAGAGGTTCATCATAGCCGGCATGCCCTCAGGAATGCAGAAAGTCGATGGCCAATTGCCGGGCCCGCCGGCCCGCACTTCGGCCTGACTGGCATCGAATACCTTTTGGTATTCCGGCGTGAGGGGAGGCGGGCCTGCAAGCTGGCGCCAGTTGTTGGGGGGACCCGTGCGATCCCATTGCCCCCGCAAGTCAGGATACTTGCTAAAGTCAACCACCTGCGCGATCACCGGCGTCGCCAGCAGCGCGGCTGCGAGCGCAACTGCACACGTCGAGATTGGATAACGCACCGGTATTCTCCCAAAAGATCAGCCGAAAAGCGCTTGCTGCCAGTAACTAACGAGCGTCGTCCGCGACGGCGTTGGAGCGATTTACGTTGCGAGTCGCAGGCGTTTGGAACATCCTGTCTCAACCGGCACTGGTTGACAAGATATCGTCGCTCAGCCTGGGCATCTCGCGCTTAAAGTCACGGCGCTTGATCAGAAGGTTTGGGCCAAGAATGGCGACGGGAACAATATCTGCCGTCTCGATCTTGCGTGCTTCGAAAACGCCGAAATACGCCGCATTGGTGTTCTTCAACGTGGCATAGTGCGTTGGCGCTTTCAATAAATTGAAATGCTGCAAGGGAGGTCGCTGGCAATGCGCATGTTAATGTGGTTTGCGCTTTTTGCATTTGGTTTGAACTCGCCGGTTGCGCTTGCCCAAAGCCCCGGAAGTGCCAAAGCCATGCTGCCCCATTGCATAGCTGAACTGACGCCTGATTCGAACGATCCCATCGGGGCGCGCTGCATGGGCATAATCGGGACTCTTTCATTCGTTAGCCGCGTTCTTCCGGACGAATTCAAATTCTGTCATCCAGCCGCGACCACCCCCCAACAGATTTTGCAAGCGATCAGCAGCTTCATGGACGCAAATTTGGAGATGCTTGATCAGGATTTTCGATTGATCGCGCTCGCCGCAATGCGCGACAAATGGCCATGCCAGGAGTAGCGGAGGTACGCGTTGCCTAAATTTAGTGGGCGCGGCTGACCACAGCCTGCTCCGCCGCATCGGCCGGGTAATCTTCGATCGATCAAAATCTCAACGGCAGCCTCTTCCCGGGCATGCCGACGGCATGGGTAAGGCCGGAGGCTGGAGTGCGCTGCCTTTTCATAAATTGATATTACTTCCCATAACGAACGTTTCTAATCCTGCTTTCTTGGCTTCTCATACCAAGGGACAGGCCAACGAATGATGTTGCTCGACAGCACACCCCGTACCAACGGTGGTCCGTATCGTTGACCAAGCCGGCCCACGCAGGCCCAAGCAAAACCGCCGAACTCGAACACACATCCCTGATGACAGGAGAATGCGGCGCGGCAATCACACCCGAAACACCTTCATCACCTCGTCGCCCAGGTGGTTGATCACCTTCACAGCGATGCGCCCCTTGGTCGGCTTGTCGAACGGGCGCGACGTGTCGCTGTGCAGGGTTGCCCAGGCTTCCGGGTCGATCTCCGCTTTCAAGGTGGTTTTCAGCGCGCTGTAGGGGTCGTTCGCGCCGAGGAAGTAGGCGTGGCGGACGAAGAAGCTTTCCTCGTTATAGTCGGTGTCAACGAACCAGCAGGCGATGCCGTCGGCGTTGTCGCTGATGACCTCGCCGGTCTGCGGCTTGAACACGTCCACGCCTTTCACCTTCACGCGCAGTTTGCCGTCCTTCTCGCGGATCAGGTCGATGTCCGGCTCGCCGAAGATGAGGAACAGGTTGCCCTTGCCAGTGTTCTTGAAGTCGTCGGCCGTGTGCAGATCGGCGTTCATGCGCGCCTTGAGCACCGGGATGCGACCGAGCTTGTTGAACTCGGTGGTGTGGGCCCCGTAGTTGAACGCGCAGGCGATCAGCACATCAAAGCCCGCCTCGCCAGCCTCGCGGGCGGCGGCGACAAGATCGGCGCGCTGCACGGGGCCGAACTCCGGGCCGATGAAGATGGCGGCGCGCTTCTCCTTTCTTTCCGTCCCTGTCGCGCCCGCGGCGCTCCCCGCCTCTTGCTCGCCTTCCATGTAGCGGCCATCGGCGCAGACGAGGTCACCGGGCCAGGGCGTCAGCGCGGTGAAGGTGATCCGGTCCTCCTTGTGCGCCTGCTGCACGCCGGCGGGGCGCAGATGCTTCAGTGCGATTCGACGATAAGTTGAGGAATGGGTAGGAAGTGTTTTCAGCCGAGGAACTTATTCAGATTGTGCCAACTCAATGCCTCTCGATCCGGCTGATTGAGTGGCATCGGCGGGAGATTGAGTTGCTGCTCGACCAGCTTCTCACCGATCCGACGGCGGGCGAGGAAAGCATCGTCAAGCGTGAGCGGTGCAGTGTGCGGCAGATCAATAGGACCATATCGCCGGGCGCCCGAAAGGCGTGGCAGCATTCCACGAAATGAACGCACGTCGATTTCGCTCGGCGCCCGCGATTAGGATTGGCACCAGGGAACCGTACTCGGCGGGAAAACGTTCCATATTGCCTCAGCGTACCCAAATCGATGGAGCACGTACAATGAGTACTGATCTCGCTCGAAGGGAGTTCATCGTTGCCAGCGGCGCAATAGCTGCTGCGAGCCAGTTGCCCGTTCGAACCGCGCAAGCGCAATCGTCCGATCCGACGCAGCCAGGCGCGGCAGCCTATCCGGCTCCAAAGGGCGAACGCTCATTGAGAATTGGAAATTTGATCGAGCTTGAGGAGGAGGCCTCCAAGGTCATTCCGCCAGGCGCCTTCGCCTACATCGCGGCTGGCTCCGACAACCAATGGACGCTGCACGAGAATCGCCGCGCGTTCGACCGGCATGCCTTGCGCCCTCATTATCTGGTCGGGAAGCCTGCACCCGACCTCCGCACCCGGCTGCTCGGCCAGGATCTCAGCCTTCCGATTATCACCGCCCCGATGGGCGCGCATGGCTTGGCGCATATCTCAGCGGAGGAAGGCACTGCGAAAGGGACGGGAGAAGCCGGGACACTGATGACGGCCAGTACGGCCGCGAACAAAACGATTGAAGACATTGCTGCTGCCACCACAGGGCCGAAGTGGTTCCAGCTTTATTTGCACGATGATCGCGGTCCGTCGCGGGAGCTCTTGCAGCGGGCGAAATCTGCCGGTTACAGCGCCGTTGTGTTTACGATCGACGCCTTCGCGCCGGGAAGCTCTGATGAAACTATCCGGCTCGGCTTTTCATTCCCGCCGGACCTGCCACTCATCAACAGCAAGACGCCGTTTTTCAAGAAGAGCCTGAGTTGGGACGATGTCGCATTCATCCAGCAGACGACAGACTTGCCTCTGATTCTCAAGGGCGTGCTCACGCCAGATATTGCTCGAAAAGCCATCGAACGCGATATTGCGGGAATTCAGGTGTCAAATCACGGCGGCCGGCAATTGGACGGCGTGCCGGCGGCGCTTGATGCGCTACCTGCAGTGGTCGAGGCCGTCCGGGGGCAGATTCCGATCATCATGGACAGCGGAATTCGTCGCGGTACAGACGTGTTCAAGGCTCTCGCGCTCGGCGCGAACGCAGTCGCGCTGGGACGGCCAGTTCTCTATGGACTGGCGCTCGGTGGCTGGATGGGGGTGAAGAGCGTCTATGATCGGATCGCGGACGAGTTCACCCGCACCATGACCATCGCTGGAGTGAGCACCGTCAAGGACATCCAGAAGGATTTCCTTGTGAACTGACCCGTCCACAGCAAGCCGAAGAGTTGCAGCTCTCCTTCACGGGGAGATGATGAATACGAAGCGTCCGGCGCCCGGCGCCCGCTGCAGATGCGGCCGGAGCGGCGCGCATATCGACAATCTTCTCGATGAAGCTCTGAAAGAGACCTTCCCCCGAGCGATCCGATTGCGATTGCAGTGGAGGAGGTCCGCGTGACGCATACTGCGCCATCCGGCAAAGCTATCCGTTTTGACGCCCGATCCTTAATCCGGCTTCGCTGTCGCCGGCAGCCCCACAGCAGCAACCGTGCAGCGACCACATTCTCAGACTGAGCTGGCCAATGTAAGGTGCCACTATGCAGATTCTTGCAGCGACGGATTTCTCCACTCGCTCTAACCGCGCCATACGGCAGGCAGGCTTATTGGCGCAGGCTCAAGACGCTCAGCTTCATATCCTGCATGTTGTAGACGACGACCAGCCACCGGGACTAGTCGGCATGGAAAGGCGCGAGGCAGAACGAGTTCTGACGGAGCAGATGAGCTCAATGTCAGAGCTTCGCGGAGTTCAGTGCCGTCCCATGGTGGTTACGGGCGATCCCTTCGACGGGATTTTGCGGGCCGCTGCAGGCGTCCGCGCGGACATCGTTGTCATGGGCGCTCATCGCAAGCAGTTCCTGCTCGACATCTTTATTGGCACCACCATCGAACGTGTGATCCGCAAGGGGTCCTTTCCCGTGTTGATGGTAAACAATGAGGCGCAGCAACGTTACGAGAAGGTTGTAGTGCCGCTGGATATGTCAGAGGCATCCGCTGACTCGCTCCGGGTCGCTCAATCGACAAGATTGATCGGCGACAAGCGTGCAACGCTGCTTCATGCTTTCTGGCCGGTCGCCGAAGGAAAAATGTTTACTGCAGGAGCCGATCAGGCGAGCATCGACGAATATGTTGCGAGCGAACGCCGGAGGGCAATGGACGAATTGGCTGCGTTCCTGGTAGCGAACGATCTGGGCGGTAGCGGATGGGCTCTGCGCGTCGAGGAGGGAGGCGCCATGGAAGTTATTTCCCGCGCCGTTACCGAAATGCGTCCCGATCTCTTGATCATGGGTACGCATGGTCGCTCGGGGTTGCTGAGAACGCTTATCGGCAGCGTGACTGAAGAGGCGCTACGCTCATTAAGCGTCGATATTCTTGCGGTTCCTCCTACGAGACGATGAGCATCACCCGGGGCCAAGTTCGTTGGTTACGCATCGAGTGATGGCCGATTGCTGTTCTGCTCAATGTCCCCGTTATTTTCAGATCGGTCGCGCAGCAATGCAGCATGGACCAAAATCGTCAGGGTGATAGGTGTTGTCACCGTGACGAAAACAACGATGAGCACCTCGTGCAGCACCGGTCGGGTCCCCAGCGTCGAGAAGTAGACCATCGACGCAATCCCGACGCAGGCGGTCCCGAATGTCGTTCCAAGCGTGGGCGCATGGACCCGTTCGTAGAAGGTACGCAACCTTAGCAGCCCCAACGATCCGATCAGCGTGATCGTGGCACCGCCGAGCAGGAGGACCGCCGTCAGGATCGCCGAGAGGACAGGGACTTCCGCCGCTTCATTCATTCGATCACCTCGCCGCGGAGCAAGAACTTGGCAAGCGCCACCGTTCCCACAAAACCCAGCAGGGCAATCATAAGTGCCGCCTCGAAGTAGAGTGAGCGGCCTGATCTGATGCCAAACGCCAAAAGCAGCAGCATCGCGCTCACGTACAGCGTGTCGAACCCGACAACCCGGTCCTGCGCCCTTGGACCCCAAAGGATGCGGAATGTGCCGCATCCCATCGACAAGGCCAGCAATACCAACGCGGCATCAACCGACCAAACAAGGACCATGCTCATGCAAATATCTCCAGCAGCGGCCGTTCGTAGCGGGATTTTATGGTGCGGACCCACTCGCTCTCGTCGACCAGGTCGAGGACGTGAATCGTCAGCGTTCCGCTTGCTGCGTCGAACCCTACCCACAGCGTTCCGGGTGTCGACGTGATAATGCCGGCAAGCGTTGCCAACCCATAGGGATCGCGGAGCTCAAGCGGGATTTTGACAAAGCCCGAAGTTCGCTCCCGCCGTCCAAGGCCCACGACGATACGCGCAACGGCGAAGTTGGACCGGACAATGTCAGCCGCTACCAAAGCAGTTAAACGGAAGATGGCGCCCGGTCGCCGCAGACGGGCTTTCGGCGGGTCCAGCGCCGCGAGGGCCCAGCCGCCGACAAGCGCAGCGGCGCTGCCAAGGAGGATCTGCCCCAGCGAAAACGTCTCCGTGAGCAACAGCCACAGGATGAGGAGGCCGGCGCTCATCAAAGGAAAGGGCAGCAGTCGTGTCATGTCCCACCCACCAAGGCAGTCGGGCGCTGGGCCGTCGCGCCAAGCACCCCGCGAACATAATCCTGAGGCGCATGCAGCGACTGCGCCGTGGCCTGCATGAAACGCATGATCGGGCCGGCCTCAATCGTCTGCACGGCGCACAGAATCAGAAGGATGACGACCGGCGCCATCTCGATCAGCCGCAAGCGCGGCACGGTTCGATCCGGCGGGGCCCAGAATGTACGGATTCCCGCTCGCGTCATGGCGATGAGGCTCGCCAATCCCGACAGGATCAGCACGACGAGGAAAGTCCAGGCAGCCCCCGACACACCACTGCCCCCTGCCTGCGGATTGAGCGCCGCCGTCAACAGCGCGAATTTGGCAATGAACCCCGAGAATGGAGGCAGGCCGGCGATGACAAGAGCGCAGACAAGAAAGGCAACGCCTAGCATACTCATGGTGACTGGAATCGCGATGCCGACTTCCTCCGCATCCTCCATTTCGTCGTCTTCGCCAAAGGCTTCGCGAGTGACCGCGAGCACGTCGGCACCAGGCTCACGGCCTCGCTCCACGAGTTCGATCAGGAGGAAGAATGCGCCAAGGCCGAGCGTCGAGCTCATCAGATAGAAAAGCGCCCCGCTCGTGACGCCGACCTGCCCCATCCCTATGGCGGCGAGTACGGTTCCGGAGGACACAATCACCGAAAAGGCGGCGAGCCGCGCCATATCCTGCGCAGCCAGACACCCGATAGCGCCGAACGCGATGGTCGCCACGCCGCCCAGCAGCAGCCATTCTCCACCGAACTGCGCCGATGCGCCCGCTTCGCTGCCGAACAAGAGCAGCCATAACCGTAGCAAAATGTAGGCGCCCACTTTTGTAAGGATTGCGAAGATCGACGCTACCGGCGGGGGCGCAGCGGCATAGGTTGGCGGCAGCCAGAAACATAGAGGCCACATTCCCGTTTTGACCAGGAAGGCGATGCCCAGAATGCCGGCACCAGCTTCCAGCAATGCTCGGTCCTCTGCGCGGATCGCCGGGATGCGCTCGGCGAGGTCCGCCATATTGAGCGTTCCGGAGATGCCGTAGATCAGGCTGACGCCGACCAGAAACAACAGCGACGCCGCGAGGTTGATTACAATGTAGTGCAGCCCGGCCTTGACGCGCGCCAATCCCGAGCCATGCAGCGCGAGACCGTACGAAGCCGCAAGGAGAACCTCAAAAAAAACGAACAGATTGAAAAGATCTCCGGTGAGGAACGCACCGTTGATCCCCATGAGAAGGAATTGAAATAAAGGATGGAAAAGTACCCCCACGCGGTGCCAGCGGGCGAGCGAGAAGACGACGGCGGCCGCCGCGAGGAGACTTGTCAGCACCAGCATGAGGGCAGACAGCCGATCCACGACGAGCACGATCGCAAACGGCGCCGGCCAGTTGCCGAGGCGATATACTCCCATCACGCCCGTCGGGGCAGCATCGGCAGCTAGAAGCAGCGCGATTGCAATACCGACGAGCGCGAACGTGGACACAACATTGAGCGCGGCATTGACGTTGCGGCGACGCTCGCCGCCGAGGGCGAGCATCACCGCGCCGGCGAGTAGCGGCAGCACCACTGGCGCAATCATCAGATGGTCGCTCAGCTGGCTCACGATCCCGGCTCCCGTCCGTCGACATGATCTGTGCCCGTCAAACCGCGCGAGACGAGCAGCACAACCAGGAACAGCGCTGTCGTTGCGAAACTGATAACGATTGCCGTCAGTACGAGTGCTTGCGGCAGCGGATCGGCGAACTGCGCGGGATCGCCGGCCGCCCGCGCCGCAAGGACCGGAGGCGCATCGATCCTGAGCCGCCCCATGGCGAGAATGAAGAGATTAATCGCATAGGAGAGGAGCGACAGCCCGATGATGACCTGGAACGTGCGCGGTCGCAGGATCAGCCAAACGCCCGAGCCCGCGAGCACGCCGATGCCGAGGGCGATGAGCATTTCCATCATTACACCTTCGCCGTCGGGGGGCGGCAGGCGCGTTGAGTTCGCGGCTGCCCGGCGCGCGATGGCTTCGTACCGATTGATGCGCAATCGCGATGAGCATCAGAACGGTCGCTCCAACAACAAGCGCGAACACGCCGAGATCGAACATGAGCGCACTCGCCATCGGAACGACGCCAATCAACGGAATTTCGACGTAAGAAAACGACGAACTCAGGAACGGTCGATCGAACAGCCACGCGGCCACGCCGGTGCCGGCTGCCAGGAGCAGGCCGACGCCCATCCAGCGCACGGGTAGGATTCGCAGACGCGTCTCCACCCAACTCGTTCCGCGGGCCATGTACTGGAGAATGAATGCGACAGCCATGGTAACGCCGGCGACAAATCCCCCGCCAGGCTGGTCGTGCCCACGTAGAAGCAGGAACATGGCTGCCACGATGATAACGGGGAAAAGCAGCGCCATGATCAGCGCGGGGACGGCCATCGTACTCTTGAGCGTGTCGCCTTTCTGACGATCCGCGCTCCCCTCGTCGTAGAGATCTTGTGTGCGCTGCTGCACAGGCACTGGAATGCTTTCGGCAGCGGGGCGGAATCGCCGCAGCAACGCATAAACCGTGAGCGCGACGATGCCCAGCACCGTGATCTCCCCGAACGTGTCGAAGCCGCGGAAGTCCACGAGGATCACGTTCACGATGTTGCTGCCGCCGCCTTGGGTATACGCGTTCTCGACAAAGAAGCGCGCGACACTGTCCGGCGCCGGGCGGGTCATCACCATGTACGCAAGCGCCGCCAATCCCGATCCCGCCGCGACTGCGATGGCGAGATCGCGTACGCGATACCATCTGACGACGCCCGACGAAGGAGTAGCGTCGCCGATGTGGTGGGTGCGCTCCGGCAGCCAGCGCAGTCCGAGCAGAAGCAGGACCGTGGTTACGGCTTCCACCAGCAGTTGGGTGAGCGCCAAATCCGGGGCCGAGAGCCAAACGAAGCTGATGCAGGTCACGAGGCCGACGCCACCGAGCAGGATAAGCGCCGCAAGGCGATGGAATTTGGCCTGATACGCCGCAGCCAAGGCGCAAGCGATGCCGACGGCCCACACGATCCCGAACGCAAAATCGAATGCTGTTCGCCCCGACACTTCCGACCCAATCCCCCGCGCGTAGATCGGCGCAAAGCCGACGAGCAGCGCGGCGCAAAACAACAGCCGCAGTTGCGGCTGAAGGCGTCGTGTGCCGAGGAAATCCTGCAGTCGTCTTGCCAGACGCCAAGAGAGGGCCACAAGCACGCGCTCGAAAATGCGCTCACTCTTGATGTGGCGCAGCAGTGGCGGACCTTCGCTGACAAGCAGGTAAGGACGCGACATGGAGTACACAACCACGCCGCCGCAAATCGCGACGACGCTCATCAGGAGTGCGGGAGTGAAACCATGCCACACGGCGAGACTGTACTCGGGAATCGCAGGACCGAGCACGGCCCGTGCTGCAGTTTCGAGCAGCGGGCCCACGGTCATGGCGGGTATGATGCCGACCACAAGACATGCCAGCACGAGAAGCTCTGCCGGAAAGCGCATCAGGAACGGCGGCTCATGCGGTGCGCGCGGCAGATCGTCGGGCGGGGGACCAAAGAATACGTTTCGCATAAAGCGCAGCGAGTAAGCTACGGTGAACATACTCGCGACCGTGACCATGTAGGGCAGCGCCCGATCTACGAGCGAGTTGTCGTGGATCTCGATCGTCTCGGCGAAGAACATTTCCTTTGACAGAAAGCCGTTGAGTAGCGGCACGCCGGCCATGGCAGCGGTGGCGACCATGGCCAGCGTCGCGGTGATCGGCATGAAGCGCCGCAGGCCGCTCAGGCGACGGATGTCGCGCGTGCCGGTCTCGTGGTCGATGATCCCGGCGGCCATGAACAACGATGCCTTGAAGGTCGCGTGATTCATGATGTGGAAGATGGCGGCGACTCTGTCCGAGCGGAGTATCGAGACCGATCAGCAGCGTGATCAGCCCAAGATGGCTGATGGTCGAGTAAGCAAGCAACCCCTTCAAGTCCTGTTGGAATAGCGCAAGAAAGGCACCCAGGATGAACGTGATCAGGCCGGTTGACGCGACCAGCCACAGCCACTCGTTCGTCCCGCCTAACGCGGGCCAGAGCCGCACCAGAAGGAACACACCGGCCTTCACCATGGTGGCGGAGTGCAGATATGCAGAGACCGGCGTCGGCGCCGCCATCGCGTGCGGCAGCCAGAAGTGAAACGGAAACTGCGCGCTTTTCGTCAGAGCACCGAGAAGGATCAGGACGAGCGCCGGGATATAGAGCGCGTGCGAGCGGATGACAGCGCCGGACGCGAGCACTCGATCGAGATCGTAGCTGCCAACGATATGCCCGAGCACCAGCACGCCGGCGAACAGGCAAAGTCCGCCCGCCGACGTGACGATCAGCGCCATCCGGGCGCCATCCCGCGCCTGCGGTGTCTGATGCCAGTAGCCGATCAGCAGGAAGGAAAACAGGCTGGTCAATTCCCAGAAGAAGACCAACTGGATCAGGTTGCCCGAAAGCACGATGCCAAGCATCGCGCCCATGAATGCCAGCAGGAAAGAGAAGAAGCGCGGGACGGGATCGGCGGGCGACATGTAGTAGCGCGCGTACAGCACCACCAGGAATCCGATGCCGGTGATCAGTCCGGCGAGCACCCAAGCGAAGCCGTCCATCCTCAAACTGAACTCGAGGCCGAGTTCACGAACCCACGCCGCCTTGTATTCGAGCACTCCGCCTCCGCCAAGCCGCGGGTAACTTGCAAGCACCAACACGAAAGCGATCAGAGAGACGATTCCGGCGAGGTAGGCCTCGGCGTTGCGGGCATTTGCGCGGAACAGGGCCGCAAAACAGCTTCCGGCAAAGGGCAGCGCGATGAGCGCAATCAGGAGTGCTACAGAAGAGATCGCCATTCGCTATCCGGCTCACGTCGGGAAGGTCGGTTTGTTGCTAGCGTCGTGGGCCACAGTATCGCGCATTGACATGATAATGCACTCAAGCGAACAATCCATAAGATTGCCTCGCTGGAGGTCCCGTGGCGCTCGACGCGGTTCTCCTTTTGCGCCTCCAATGGGCTTGGTGGTGCCGTCGCGGAGTTGGTAGGAATTGAGGGTGGCGTAGTCTCCGGGGTGATCAACCTCGAATTATCCGGCGTTGAAGCGTCGGACTGGAGACCACGCCATGATGAGCCATACCACGAAGGCTGATTCTTCGCAGCCTACAGCCGAGATGGCTGTTGATCTTTTCGACAACTGGTTTGATCCGATCGAGACCGCGGTGCGCGCTCGGGCGCGTGAGTTCATCGAAGAGCTGATCCGCGGCGAGCTCGACACTGTGCTTGCCCGCCCGCGTTACGGGCGAAGCCAGATGGCCGGCGATGAAGAAAGTGCGGACGTTACCGGCCACCGCCACGGGAGCCGGCCGCGGTCGCTGACCGGCACGTTCGGTCCGATCGAGATCGCCGTGCCGCGCGCCAGGCTGAACACCACCGACGGCAAGACGACGGAGTGGAAGAGCAAGGCGCTGCGGGCTTACCAGCGGCGCACGCTTGCCGCCGACGCGCTGATCGCGGGCGCGTATCTTGCCGGCACCAATACACGGCGGGTACGCCGGGCGCTCGCGGCGCTGTTTGGCGGCGCGGTGGGCAAGGACACGGTGAGCCGGGTGTGGCGCAAGGTGCAGACCGACTGGGACGCCTGGAATGCCCGCTCGCTGGCCGAGGAGCCGATCGTGCGGCTTATTCTCGACGGCACTGTGGTGCGCGTGCGGCTCGACCGCAAGGCGACCTCGATCTCGCTGCTCGTTGTCCTCGGCGTGCGCGCGGACGGCCAAAAGATGCTGCTTGCAATCAAAAGCATGGGCGGAGAGAGCACCGAGGCTTGGCGCGCTGTCCTCGACGATCTCATCAAGCGCGGTCTGCGGCGGCCCGAGTTCCTCATCGTCGACGGCGCGCCGGGGCTCGACAAGGCGATTGCCACCGTCTGGGATGGCGTGCCGGTGCAGAGGTGCACAGTTCACAAGCACCGCAACCTGCTCGCCCATGCCCCCGAGCGCCTGCACGAGGAGATCGGCGCCGACTACAGCGACATGATCTATGCGACGACGCGTGAGGACATCGAGACTCGCCGCAAAGCCTTCATCCGCAAGTGGCGGCTCAAACACCGCGCTGTCGCCGACAGCCTGGAGGAGGCCGGCGACCGGCTCTTTACCTTCACCCGTCTGCCGCCGAGCCAGTGGCGCAGCGCACGAACAACAAATGCAATCGAGCGGCTGCACGAAGAGTTCAAGCGAAGGATCAAAACCCAGACCGTGCTGCCGTCGGCAGACACCGCCGCCATGCTGTTCTGGGCGTTGCTCGCATCCGGTCAGATCAACATGCGCAGGGTTGATGGCTGGCAGACGCTCGCAGAAAACTTTATCGGTCAGCCAATTGACCTTGCCGCCTGAAACGATAGCCTCGTGTTACTGGAGATCGCGCCACCAAATTCCAACCGCATTCCGGACGGCACCGGCTTGGTCATTGCATGGCACAGTATGCTGCCGGCCTTTACACGCTGTCGCAGGCGGCCACCTCAGAGAGCGCACAGGCCTTATTGCTGATTGGCACGTTGTTCCTGCTGCCGGTGATCCTCACGTACACCGCACGGTCGTGTCGGGTATTCCCGGCAAGGTGCTCAGCGATGTTCGCTACGAAGCGGCGTCGGGATAGCGGTGAGCAGATAGCAACTCGCACGCTCAAATTTCCACTCGGTCAATCCACGAGCAAGGGAAAGCCAATGTCGAGAATCGAGCACAGAAGGACGCGGCACATACAAGTTCAAAAACGATAAGCACTACATCGGTTTATCCATCCGGGGTCTGTTTTTTGGCGGACGACCGGTTAGACCCCTGCGCGACCGGGAGGTGCCAACCACGGTGGATGGCCATAAGGCGCAGCCCAAAGCACAGGAGCGCACCGACGGTTGTTGTGGCGGTCGGGGGAATGTGCAGCAGTTGGCCGATCACCACCACGGCTGCGCCGGCGAGCGCGGCAACGGCATAGATATCGGCCCGCAGGACGGTGGGAATTTCGGCCACCAGGACGTCGCGCACCATCCCGCCACCAACGCCGGTCACCATTCCGAGCAGCGCTGCCATGACTGGGTCGAGCCCGAACGCGAGCGCCTTCTGTGCGCCTGAGACGGCGAAGAGCGCTAGCCCCGCTGCGTCGAAGACGAGAACAGGGTTGCTCAATTTGTCGACAGCCGAAGACCAGTAGAAAGTGACCACGCCGGCAAGCAGCGAGACCCCTAAATACCGCCAATCGCTGATCGCAGCGGGCGGAATCGATCCGATCAGCACGTCGCGGGTAATCCCACCGAAGTTTCCGGCGACGAAGGACAGGACGAGAGTCCCGAACAGATCGAGCCGGCGCGTCACCCCGGCGCTCGCTCCGCTGATTGCGAATACGAAAGTGCCGACAAGATCGAGCACGAGCAAAAGTGACATCACGGACTCCTTTTCGCAACCGGGCGAGCAGAAGTCTACTCTGTCGGACCCGGCCGGCTAGACATAGCCGCGCAGAGTATCAATTGAGCGGTGGCGTGACTGATCCATCATTTTGAACACACTGGCTCCCCGTTTTGCGGCCGACGTCAGAAATCCGCTTCTCAATGAGTGACCGACAAACGATGCCGGATCGAGGCCGACGCGCGCGGCATGAGCTTTGACAATGTCGCCCACGCTCTGGTCGGTGAGACGATCGCCGAGCCTGCCACCCTTACGGATCGATCGGAACAGAGGCCCTGTGGTGATGCCGGCCACGTTTCGCCAGGTCTGCACGACCGCAACCGGACATGAGATCGAGCCCCGGACGATGCAGACCGTCGCGCCTTGACCTTCCTGATCCGTCTTGCTGCGTCGAATGGTGATCCTCATGCCGATCTCGCATTCCTCCATGTCCTCGCAGTCGAGCGCCACGAGCTCGGAGCAGCGGCGCGCGCCGGCAAAACCGAGCAGCAGCAGGGCGCGATCACGAACGCCCTTCAAGCCGTCGCCAGTCCCCAGGGCCATCGAAATCACCCGCACGTCGTCGGTCGGGACAGGATAGCCGGAGAGTTTGTGTGCCTAACGGATCGCGGCGATGCGGCGACCGATCAGGCTCTCAATGGCCGGCGGCAGTTGGTTGGCATAGCGCACCGGCCGGCGTGACCGGTCGCTCAGGGCAGCAAGCCTATTCTCCTTGTAGCGGTCGAAAATCTTGTAGCCGGTTTTGCGCGATATGCCGAACTCGCGGCATACGTCCGTCATCGCCTCACCGTCCAGCAGGCAGGCCACAAAGCGCAGGCGTTCCTCCATCACCGAACTCGCTTTCCACGGCATCAACACCTCCCGCCAAATGGCGAAAAGTGTTACCCATGTGTCCGGTACGAAGTGTCACCTATCTCTCAGGCCGCTCAAAGCCCGCTAAGTTAATGGCTTAGCCGGCTTTCGGGAGAATCATGTGGCTAGACCGGTCGCACGGCTCGGTGCTCTTTCCCTCGCTGCTACCACGCAGTCCTGGCCTGGCGCAGCAGGCGGCGCTCGCGCGGTCGAATCCAGCCTGAAGAAGGTTATTACTGAAGCCGCGACTTATGACGTCCGACAGACGGTAGAAACGGATCAGGCGCTGAAGGCGAACGGTGGGACCCATGTCTGAACAGAGCAGCTTTTCCGAAATCAAACTTGCGATCAACTCACATGACCACCAACAAGCTGCACCGCGAAGAAAAGGATCGCGACGCGAGTTTCTCAAATCAAGCGTTGGGCTCTTGGCCGCCGGGTCTGCGACCGAAACACTCTCGAAAAGAGCATTCGCGCAAAATAGCAGCGGTTCGGATGCCGATGCCGAGCTCGCCCGGCTCGGAGCTGAACGACGTATTCTTCTGAAGGGTGGCATCGTCCTGACACTCGACCGTCAGATCGGCGATTTCGCCGAAGCGGATGTGCTAATCGAGGATGGGAAGATCCGCGAAATCCGTCCAAACATCACGACGACCGGCGATTACGTCCAGGTCATTGATGCATCGAACCGGATTCTAATTCCGGGCTTTATCGACACCCATAGCCATTCCTATGAAGGAATACTGCGCAGCAGTCTGCCGAACGGCACCATCTTTGATCCGGGCTATCGTGAGACCTTTGAGGACAAGCTGACGACGGCTTTTCAGCCCGCCGACGTTTATGCCGGGGCCTTGGTGACGGCGCTCGGCATGATCGAGATGGGGACGACCGCGGTGGTCGATACCTCGCAAATAAATCATTCGCCGGAGCACAGCGATGCCCTCGTCCATGCCTTCCAGGAGGCTGGTATCCGGACGATCTGCGCTTATTCGCGAGGAACTGGGCCTGCGTCGCAATATCCAAAAGACGTGGTTCGGCTGCGGCGGGTCTATTTCAACTCAGAGGACCAGTTGCTAACGCTCGCGCTCGCTACCACGACCGATCCGAAGACGTTTGCATACGCGCGCGAACTTGGGTTGCGGTCCGTCTTGCACATCCGGCTCAATTCGGATTCGCTCATTGCGCTTGGGCGCACTGGGTTGATGCGACCCGGCGACGAATACATCCACTGCACTCATCTCAACGATACCGCGTGGCGATTGATCAAAGACAGTGGCGGCCGCACGTCGCACTCACCGTCGATCGAGATGACAATGGGCCACGGGATGCCGTCGATCCAGGACGCGCTGGACCACGGCCTGCGACCGAGCCTGAGCTCAGATCACACCAAGATTGTGGCGCAGGATATGTTCAGCTTGATGCGAACGATATTCGATCTGCAACGGCTATTCATCCTGCAACGTTCGCGCGGCGGGGAGCAGAAAGTCCCGCCGCTCGTGACGCCCCGTGACGTGCTCGAATTTGCCACCATCGAAGGCGCGCGATGTGCCAACCTTGACGCCAAGGTTGGTACCTTGACACCTGGAAAGGAGGCTGACCTCGTCATATTGCGCGCCGACGGGCTCGACGTCTGGCCTCACAATAACGCGTTCAGCACAGTGGCTAACTTGATGAACCCGAGCCACGTCGAAGCGGTCTTCATCGCTGGAAAGGCGAGGAAGTGGCGAGGACGCTTGGTGGGTATTGACACGGTACGGGTCAGGCAATTGGCCCAACAGTCGCGCGACATGGTGATGGGTCGAGCCAACTTTAGCGTTGACCTCCTCGGTTGACGATGACGATCGGTGCCATCGGCCGCGATACGCGCTACCCGCGCCGTTTTCACATGACCGGTGCACTTGGATCGACATCTCCACAACGCCGGTCTCTTCCTGGTACGTGGACCACAACAGCTATCTCGTCCACGTTCGGCCACGGGAATAGGCGGCGGCGCTGCCTATGCGGTCCTCGTAAGCGATGATCGATTCCCCATTGGCGTTCCGTCGAAGCTGAGTGCGGTTTCCATTTGTCAGAGCGAGAAAAGGCTTCGGGGAGCGCCTTTGGCTCCTGCGGATTTTCGATGCTCATTCGTCGGATCAGCGCCACGCTCGGCAAAGGATCGCTTTTTGAACGTAGCCTGTTCCAGAGCGGCAGAACTGATACCTGCCGCCCTGTTTGGACACTGCCGCCTAAGCAGAAGCAGGCCGATGCGCCTTAAGGAACGAATGTATCTGGCGTACCGCCAGCGGAATCCGCTCCTTGGGCTCTTTCCACGGATACATGCTCACTTCCGCTTTCGGCGCGAGCATCGCGCACTCCATGGCGACGGCGTACGGATGCGCCGGGATATCGTCCGGCAGGATCAGCACCGGCGTCTGGCAATTTCGCACGAAATCGCGCGTCACGGTCATGACGAAGTCGCTGGTGTGGTACATCTTGGTGAGAAACTTTTCGATCATCTCCTTCGTGATCTCGGGCCGGCGCTTCATCAATTCCGGAGCCCAGCCGTTCATGCCGCTGTCATAGAGGACGTTCGGCATTTCCGGCCGGAACCCGACGGGCTGCGCCGGCACGGCGGCGACAACACGGTTCGGCGCCCGCTTCAACAAATTCCAGATGAAGGGGCCGCCAATGCAGAAGCCCAGCACCATGAACTTGTCGACCCCTAAGTGATCCATCAGACCGAGATGGTCATCCGTATACGAATCCCACGGCCGGTCGACCTCGAGCGGGCCGCTAGACTGGCCCGGATTGGCGTTGCGCAGGTCCGCCGTGATGCAGCGGTACTCTCCCTTGAACTCCTCGATCGGGTTAAACGGGCTGGTAGCTAACCCAGCCATCACCGAGTTCAATCCCCCGCCGGGGATGATCAGCAACGGGAAGCCGGAACCGGCCTCTTCATAGCGGATGCGAACCGGGCCTCGGTCGTAGAACTTGGCGGCTCCGCCTTGCCCGCTCTGCTGAGCAAACACTTGCGGCGCTGCGGCCACCGCCGTCGCCGCAACCCCCGTTGCGAGCATTTTGCGTCTGATCGGATCCATCATAGGTCTCTCCCTTGCTCTCACATTCATGGTTGCTGCGCGCGTTCGAAGATGGCGGAGCAAGCCGAAGCCGCTGGCACGTTTTCAATCCATTCGGACTCACGCCAGAGGGATCATCCCGGTCCACCATTGGGTGAACGGTCCAACATCGATGTCATACTTGCGCGCGAATGTCAGCTTGCCGTCCTGACCCATCCGGAACACGGTCAGACCGGCCGGTAGGTCCACAACTTTGCCTTCCTCGCGTCGCGCACTGGGCGAAAGCGAACCGGCGACGAGCAATCGCGCGCCGGTATCAAGCCCAAAGGTGCGCGGATGCGCGGCGCGAATGTCGGCGTGCTCAATGGGGGTTGGCTCACCGGTCTGCTGGTCAATGGCGAACACCGCGATGTTGCTTTCGCCTGCGCTAAACACCATCTTGCCGCCCACATCCTCCACCCCAGGACCGGCCGCGCGGGCCAAGCCTGAGCGATTCCCGAGATACACAAACCGGCCATTGGGATGGATGTGGATCGGACCGGCGCCTTGGATGCGGAACTTGTGCGCCGGGTCCGCCAAGGTGGACTTCGTGAACAACGGCTCCGGGGCAAGATCGCCATCCGGCGTCATCCTGTAAACAATCAGTTGGCTCTGTCGTTCGACCGACAGGTAGACCCAGGGCTGCGAGGGGTGAATGTCCAGGTGCCGGCCGCCGAAACCGTAGCCGCCGTTCGGCGCAATCTTGCGCCTATGCGAGAGAACGCCGTTCTTGAAATCGTAGACATGGAGCGAGCCCGGGTCTTCCGGCTTGGTCCCCTCAGGATTGTTGCCGCGCGCCACAATCAACACGGTCTTGTCGGCGGGGGTCGCCCGGATCTGATGGAAGTAGATGCCCTTTTCGAGCGTGTCCGATTGTTTCACCTCATCGCCGATGCTGCCGTCGCCTTTGATCTTGTGGACGGAGACATTGGAAGGGAAGTTGTAGGCCACGAGCACATGTTCGCCGGCGTGATCCACACTCGCATGGACCGGCCGTTGCCGCAGCTTGATCAAGTCGCCATGCCGCGAGAGTTCCCCGAGGGGCGTGACCTGGAATGCCGTAAGATAGTGCTGGTCAGGCGGATATCCGGGCACTGGTGCGATTCCAACTCCACCAGTGCTTGTCGCCACGTATAAGTATCTCCGGGACGGATGCGGCCATGCATACTGGATTCCGCCGGGGAGCGTGACCGCGGCCCGTCTGGTCAGCGTGGCGGCGCCGAAATCAACTTCGTAGTGGGTCAATTGCCCGCCGACGCCCGAATAGAAGGCGCAGTTGTCCTTGGTCTGCGCGAACGCCAGGCGAGGCGTGGCAAGCGCGCTCGCGAGCATGGCGGAGAACGTGCGGCGAGTGACGACCATGGCTATTCCTCCCCATCGAAGGCTTGTTCCGCGGCTATCTAATCTAATCCCTACTCAGGAAACTGCACAAGCAATCCGTGCCATGAGACGGAAAGCGCTCAAGGTTTTCAGGTCGGCGCGGGTTCCTGCGGCTCGGCCTGTGGATGATGTGGCGGACATCGATCTCCGCGCTTGGCCGCTCTGAGCTCCTTGGCCAATCTCCGCTCGCGCGCAGCCCAACGACATATTCAATTCGCATTCAGCCGACCTGACAATCCACCGTCCTCGGTCTACCATGATCGAAGCCAGGAGCATCCGGCAATAGGAGCAATTATTATGAGGATAGCAGGACTGCGCGGACCGATTTCATTATGCTTCGATGCGGCGGTGTTGTTGCTCTCGATCGATGCCATGACAGGCGACGCGGCTGCGCGGGTCACCAAGATCAATGCCGGCCCACCAGTTTTGATCGATGTCCCGGTTTTCGGCGCCACTGGGCCCTATCTCAAGATATCTGGAACCTATGAAGGCGAGATCGATCCGAGTGATCGGCGGAATGCCGTCATCGCCGACATTCAGCTCGCGCCAAAAGCGAACGGGAAGGTGCATTACACCTCGACCTTCATGATCTTGCGGCCGCAGAATCTCGCCAGCGGCAATCGCAAGATCTTCTATGATTTCGGAAATCGCGGAAATAAGTACATCTTACGATGGCTCAACGACGCGGGCCCGTCCAACGATCCGATGAAGCCGGAGGATTTCGGAAACGGCTTCCTGATGCGGCAGGGCTACTCCATCGTTTGGAGCGGCTGGGATGGTGATGCCCCGAGACGACCAAACATGATGAACATCGAACTCCCGATCGCGAAGAATGCTGACGGCAGTCCGGTCACCGGATTGGTCATCGCCGAAACAGAACCGAGCACGCCAAACCGAACGAAGATGGTTCTACCCTACGCCGCCAGCCGAATGACACCGGACAATGGCGTTCTAACCGTCCGCCAACACCAGACGGATCCTAAGACTCCCATTGCGGGCTGGAACTGGATTAGCCCGCGAGAACTCAATTACCCGGGGCTTGCGCATGTGGAATGGATTTATGAGTTCGTCTATGAAGCAAAGGATCCGGAGGTCATGGGCATCGGCCACGCGGCCACGCGGGACTTTCTGTCCTTTCTCAAGTACGCGACCAAGGACGATGAAGGGAACGCCAATCCGCTGGCGATGACTGAGGACGAACGAGGCCGCTTCAGCGATCCGTTCGAGCCTCGTAATATCGCCGCGATTTATTCCTGGGGCCGCTCGCAGGGCGGTCGCGCACAGCGCGATTTCGTGCGGCTGGGCTTCAACGAGGACGAAGAGGGCCAGATTGTTATCGACGGGATGATGCCCTACGCTACCGGCTCCGGCGGCAATCTGTGGCTGAACTTCCGGTTCGCGCAGCCGACCGTGAGCGCGCAGCAACATTCACGCCGGTTCTCGCACGAACCCGAACTGCCGCACACATTGGCGGTGACCCACGACCCGGTGACGGGAGAGACGAGCGGCGTCCTGCAAGCCTGTCTCGCCAGCGCGACCTGTCCGAAGTTCTTTAACATCGACGGCGAGAGCGAATATTGGAACAAGTCGAACTCGCTGCATCATACGGATGCATTTGGACAGGATCTGCCGATACAGGAGCTGGCTCCGAATGCGCGCATCTATTTCATTTCCAGCATTCAGCACAATACCGTGTTCGATGACATGCCGAAGGTCATGCCCAATTGTCAGCAGATGTCGAATCCACTCTACAACGGACCGGTTTTCCGGGCGCTCTCTGTTGCCCTTGATCAATGGGTGAGCTTCGGTGTCGCCCCACCCGACAGCGTCGTACCGCTGCGCCGCGACGGAACATTGGTCCCGCCGGAGTCGGTCCGCTTTCCCGCGATTCCGGCGACCGCCTATCACGGATGGCCCAAACTGCCGCCGGTGCAATTCAATCCGGCGGCCATGAACGTTAATCTCGTGCTCGACTTCTCGAAAGTGCCGCCGGAGCCGACGGGAAAGCGTTATGTTACACTGGTACCGCAGGTGGACAAGGACGGCAACGATATCGGCGGCATTCGGTTGCCATATCTGCAGGCGCCCCTGGGCACGTTTACCGGTTGGAGCCTATTCAAGCAGGAGTATGGCGGCCGCGAGCCCGATCGCTGCGATTCGGTGCAGGTCGGGCAATTCATCCCATTCGCCAATACCAAGCAGGAGCGCTTGGCGGCTCACGATCCGAGGCTCTCTATCGAGGAGCGCTATCCTAACAAGGGCGATTACGTTCGCGCGGTGCGGGACGCGGCTGCAGGCCTCGTGAGAGAGCGCCTGCTGCTGCCCGAGGATTATGACCGGATGGTCGAGGTGGCACTCAATAAAGGAACCAATCTCTGGAAAAAGGAGCGCTGACAGCGGGCAGCATGCTACCGCTGTTGGTGGGCTGCCAGGAGGCTCGCTTGGCCTCCACTCGGCAAGCGCGAATCAATCGCGGACGCATCGCTCTCTAAACAAAGACGCTCCATTGAAATCGAGCGATTGAGAGCCTGGGCGCCATCATCATCCCGCGACCAATCCTCGGTGGACTTCACCACCAATATTGCCGAATCTAATTCTCGGTTCACACAGGTCTAACCAGCAAGATACATGCGGTGGTCGATCGCAGCGGTCTACCTGTCCGGGTTGCGCTTACGGCGGCTGAGAGCGTCAGCAAGGTCTGGCTGGCGGGGATCCGGTAGACCCGCTCGCGATTCTTCTTTTCGGAGTCGAGCTTCAACCCGCGTTTCTTGCGCACCACGCCGGCCAGGAAACCCACTACCTGCGGCCCTTGGTCCCCGCGCGCGGGCGCATCTCACGCGCGGTCGGCCGCGATCCCTGGCTCGGCGAAGCGGCCGGCTTTGCTGCAGTATCGGCGCGCGAAAACACATAGACCGAGACGGCCTTGATCTCCTCGGGCTTGAGCGTGCCCTCGAACGCGGGCATGACGCCGTGGCGGCCCTTGGTGATCAATTCCACGATCGTGGCGCGGTCGGACCCGTAGAGGTAAAGTTTTAGCTTGGTGAGGTTGGTCGAACCGATCGTGTCGATGCCGGTCGCGTCCTCGCCGTGACAATCGAAGCAATTGCCCTTGGCGTTGTCGAAGAACAGGGCCTTGCCGCGGGCGGCCTTGGCGCGGTCGAATTTCTGGCCACCGAGTTGCAGGACGTATTCGGCCACGTCGTCGATCTGGGCGGCGTTCAGGAATTCCCCGGTGCCGTAATCCTTCTTGTCGTCCTCGGTCCGATACTGCGGGTTGAAGGCGAGCATCGCGCCTTCGGTCCCACGCGTATTCGGATTGTCGGAGCGGATGCCGTAACGGACCGTCCATTCGACGTCGGAGGGAAGCTTGGTCAAGCCGCCCGACATCAGATCGTCGCCGGAGAACCGCCACTCTGAATCGGTCAGGTCGGGAGCGTGCTGATCGCGAAGGCCCTTGAGGTCGGCGCCGTGACAGGAGGCGCAGCTTTTTTCGTACACTTCCTGGCCGAGCTTCATCGCCGACGCGTTGAGGCGGATCGATTTGACGATGTCGTTGACGGAATGCTGGGTGAGTTCCTCCGGCTTCGCCACCCACTCGGTGGGTTCCTCTTCTGGCTCATGCGCTGCGGCCGGCTCCGATGCGGGCTGCTGCGCGGCCGTGTTCACGGTCGAGAACGAGAAGCCGAGCCCCAGCACGAGCAAGGCCGCCGGAATGAGAAGCCGATACGGCCACCCGGACGAGAATAAATGGCGCCCTCTATCGGGTCCCTGGTCGATCATTCGCTCCTCCCGGCATTTTTCATGCAATCATTTTGCCGCCCGTCGCCATCAATCTATCCGCAGTTCCAATCGCCAGCAATTTATTTCAAGTAAGAGCGCAAGACCTCAATGAGTTCTTCCGCGCCGCGCGATTGCATGCTGTCGGGCGCGCACGCAGGATCGATGATGTGCATGCGAATGTGATCTTCCACCACCTCGGCCATAAGTCCGCTCATGGCACCGCGGGCAGAGGCGATAAGCTGGAGTACCTCGGCACAATCAGCTTCCTGCTCAAGCGCACGTTCGATCGCTTCCATCTGACCACGTAGGCGACGGACGCGATTCAGAAGCTTCGCCTTCTCGTGAACCGTGTGGGACACTGCCGTTCCTTTATTACGATAATATAGGGGGGTATAGTATTGTAGGCGTTAGCTCCCGGCGAAGCCGTGTTGCAATAACGATTGTCACGTGTTCTCATGCACTATAGACTTTGTGTCGGTTTCAGAAAGCTCGGAGAAGCGCAATGAGACAACAATTGCTCGCCCTGCTGGCCGGTGGTGCGATTGTCGCGGCTGGTGGCGACGCGCTTGCCCATCACTCGTTCGCGATGTTCGACACCGAGCATCCGATGACATTTTCCGGGAAGGTGACCGAGTTCAAGTTCACCAGCCCGCACACCTTCATCCTGCTCGAGGTGAAGGGAGACGGCGGCAAGCCGGTAGTCTGGAACCTCGAAGGCGGCAGCCCGAGCGCGCTGGTTCGGGACGGCTGGACCTCGAAGACCCTCAAGCCCGGCGACGAACTCGAGATGAAGATCAATCCGCTGCGCAGTGGCGCGCCCGGTGGCGCCTGGGCCCCGAAAGACACTCACTTCAAGGATGGCAAGGACATCGTCGTCAGCCACTAGCTAATACCAGGTCCGCCACTGCGGGGTTAAGCTTTCCAAAGGCCGACAACTCTCTTGCTTGGCCTAACCTCAACCTGTCGTAGACCATCTCGCGGCGGGTTTTTCCTTCGCGGTCAGTTGGCGACTGATTGGGTAATGATGAACTATTACGTGTTCGTGTCCCCTCCCAATAAATGGGCCACAGTTCACAAAGGAGATTGCTCGCATTGCAACGAGGGCGCAGGCCAGAAAAAGCTAAACAAATCGCCGCTAACGACGGAGTGGCTAGGTCCCTACGTCACACGGGAAGAGGCGCTTTTGAGAGCCGAAAAGACCGGGATGAAAATGGTCACAACGTGCGGCCATTGCCGCCCGTGAATCTCAAATTAGGACGCAGGCTAACAATGCCCACATCATTCGACTATTGGCAAAACGCCGACGAATGTAAGAAAGTCGCGTCTAAATGCGTGGACGCGATGGAGCGCGCCATGTTGCGAGGGATCGCCGAGCAATGGGTTCGTATAGCCGAACACAAGGCGAGAAGGGAAGCCCGCCAAGTTTCTGGACTGAAACCCGCCCGGGAATGACCTTCGGGGAGTAGAAATGAAAAAGGCCTTATTCTGCACGATCCTGCTTCTGCTGACAGCCGCTATGGCCAGCGCTCAGTCCACGAAAAATACGATTGAGAACTTTGATCTCATCGGCACCTGGGCCGTCAATTGCAGAGAACCTCCGGCACCGAGAAATTCTCATACTGTTTTTTCCATTACATCTCTCGGCACCGTACGGTTGCAAAATGATTTCGGCGACGATTATGACGACATGGTTTATGACGTCGTGGCTGCCACACGCATCGGTCCCGACCAGTTGGCCCTGCACCAAATCCTGGTGACCGACACGCGGGTTGTGCTTGATGTGACCATGTTGAGAAACGAAGACCGCATCCGCATCTGGTCTTCACATGAATCAGGAGGTACTCCGCTGGTCGTGCGGGGCGCGTTCCCCGGTTCCGGAGGGGAGCAAACGCGCTGGGCCACACGCTGCAACGAACGTCGAGCAGAGCCTCCAGGTTCGGTCCCGATCACATTCTTTGCGCCAGCAATCGGCATCGATGCTGCGCCGCAATAGAAATCTCGGGCGGGTCGCTAATTGGAGTTTCACGGACTGCCACGGGCTCGTCCAAGCGCTGCGGTCCTACCGCTGCATCAAGCTTCGCCACGGCGATCGAGTTGGCGACGCGCGCCGGCAATCCAGCGCCCCGCGTTTAGAAATCGACGAACAGCACCTCAACGCGTTCGCGGCCGGGCGGAACCCGGATCAAGCGGTCCTGATCCTGACGACGGGGTTGCGCACCTATCTGTCCAACCCGGAGTTGGGCGCGGTCATCGGTTACGAGAGATGCCACGTTTAGCTAAGTTAGACCCGTTCAATTCTAGGACGCAATCAACACAACAGCTTGAATACGTCGCGTCACTATGATCGGCCCATTGAACAATTCAAGTACGCTGTCAGAGTGTTCAAGCGCTCCTGCCAAGCAGTAGATGGGGCGCGGGGGCGACTATCTGACCAACGGTAACGGTGCGTGAGCCGTGCCGGACAGCATTTGCCGAGACGACAGGGGCGTTTGCGCGTTGTAGTCGGTTGAGAGGCCCTCCAAAAGTCTGCTGTTCAAGCGGACGAGCGAACGTCCGCGCTAGGAGGGTGGCGTGTTGCGTATGCTTATCAGCGGGCGTCGCAGTTGCGGCGCTGGTTTGGCCGGTCGTTCGCGATCAGCACTGGCGCCGAGGTCCATCGCATTTGCACTGCTTGCGGCCACTCCTTGCGCGGCGCAGACCGCTCCTCCGGAAGGTGAGCAAGAGCCCAATGCGCTCCCCCCAGTCAACGTGTCGGTAGACCGTCCGAAGCCGACGGCGCGGCCTTCGCGGGGCCGGCCGGCGGTCACGCCGACGCCGCCTGCGCCAGTTCAACCGGTGACGCCGGCGACGACTTCAACTACGGCCGCAACGCCGCTCAACGGCAACACGGTGGCGACCAGCGCGAGCCGGCTCGGGCTGACGGTGCGTCAAATCCCGGCCTCGATCGACATCGTCAATCAGCAGCAAATTCAGGAACAGGGCTATCGGACCACCACGGATACGGCCCAGGGCGCTGTCGGCGTGACCGCCGCCGATGCACCCGGCGCCGCTGCCAACTTCTCGATGCGTGGATTCAGTGGCGCCCAGATCAATACGCTTTACAACGGCATCAAGATTGGCCCGTCCGACATGACATCCCGCGTCATGGACGCGAGCGGCCTGGAGCGGGTCGAATTCCTCAAAGGTCCGGCCTCGCTATTGTCAGGTGAGGGCGCTACCGGCGGCACCGTCAACTACGTGAACAAGACGCCGCATGCCGGCCCGATCGTGAATGAGGCGTTCACCTCATGGATTCCTTCAACGGCTTCCGTGCCGGCTTCGGATCGGGCGGCAGCACGAACATCAAGGGGCTGGACTACCACTTTGACATCAGCAACTCGTCGCTGCCGAGTTTCATCGACGACACCTATACCAAGCTGTTCAATGTGTCGGGTCAGGTCAACTATCAGGTCAACAGTCAATTGAAGGTCTAGGTCGCGGCCGAACACAAGGAGGACAAGGACCGGTTCTACTGGGGCACCCCGCTGGTGCCGGCGAACTATCCGGGCGTCATCCCGACCAGTGGAATCGTCTCGGGGCTTTGGACCCATACTATCCTAATGGCCACACCGGCACTCTCAATCCGGTCACGATCGATGCCCGGACCCTCACGAGCACCTACAACGTGCTCGACAACCACAGCGGGGCGCAGGAAAATTGGCTGCGGGGCGGTGTCGAACTGGCGCTCAACAACGAGGTGACATGGAAGAGTCAGGTCTACTCGTATAACGCGCAGCGTCACTGGTTCAACAACGAGATCAATGCCTTCGATGACTCCCAACCTGGCGCGCAGGTCTACCGCGAAAGACTTTCGGTCGATCACGATCAACGGCTCTTCGGAAACATCACCGACCTGAGCTGGAGCACCAACATTGCCGGCATGGACAACCGCGCCGTGGCAACCTTTGCGGCGAGCAGCCTGCAGTTCAACGTCGTGCAGGACGATTTCTTCAATAACGACTTCGTCGATCTGGTCAATCCTGCCCGTGGCTTCTACGGGCCGCAGCAGACCAAGAACTTCTATACCCATCTCGACGATGTTTCCCTGTCGATGGAGGACCGGCTGAAGATCACGCCGACATTTGCTCTACTCGGCGGTCTGCGCGTTGAGACGATCGATCTGTCGCGCACGGCATTCGATGTAGATGGCTTGCTGCGCAGCGCGGATGGCTACCCGTTCGCCAAGACCTTCAAGCCCCTAACCGGTCGTGCCGGCTATACGTGGGAAGCGATTCCCGGGCTGACGTTCTACAGCCAGTACGCGACCGCCGCCGATCCTGCGGTCGCCAATATCTTCATTATCCGTCCGACGCAGCCGCTGGTGTTGACGACCTCGCGCATCTACGAGACCGGCGTAAAGGAACTGTTCTGGGACAGCCGGGCCGAATTGACTGCCTCGGTGTTCGATATCTTGCGCAAGAACGTCTACGAGACAAAGAGCGGCCACGCGGTGAATGTGGCAGGATCGATCGAAGCGAAAGGCGCCGAGATCGCCGGAGCCATTCGTCCGATCGACGGGTGGAAACTGTGGGCCAACGCTGCCGTCGTCGACTCGAAATATCAGAACTTCGTTGACGCAGATACCGGCGAAAGCTTCTCCGGCATGACTCCGCCGAACGTGCCGCGCGTCGTCGTCAATGCCGGCACATCCTACACCTTCGCGACCCGCTGGCCGGTCGAAGTGGGTGCGTCGGTGCGCCATGTCGGCGACCGGTTCAACAGTGACGACAACCTGGTCGTGATGGATGCCTACACGGTCGCGGACGCTTATGCCTTCGTCGACATCGACAGCAGAGACCTTCCTTGGAGGGGCGTCGACAAGACCCGAATCACGGTCCGGGTGCGAAATCTGACCAACCGGATCTATGCGGCATGGGGCGATCCGGGTTACCCCGATCAGGTCCTTCTCGGTGCGCCGCGCAGCTATGAAATATCGGCCGCGTTCAAGTTCTGATGGTAAAGAGAGCGTTCAAGTTCTGATGGTAAAGAGAGTCGGAAATAGACTGAACGCCCGATCGCGGCTATCCGCGTTGACCATTCATCAGGCGAAGGCTCCATCCGAGAGTTGCTGCCCGTGAGCGACAAGGTGTGGGCGAGGAAGGCGCACGGATCGCGCACGATCGATGTCGATCAGATCGCGCTCGCTCACGAGCTGGCGCCTGGGGAGTTCCTGACGTTCGCCGGTTTCAGCGGGGAGATGACGCGATTCTACGTCGACACTCTGTGCACCGAGGGCGCTTGCTGCCGCCAGGGACATCGACCCTTCCAGGGAGTTCGTCGGCTTCGCTGTTGATCGACCGGGGCTTTGCAGAGTTTGGAGCATCCTCGTGATGGCGTTCCACGGGTTCGCGGCGTCTCTTGTTGCCAAGCTCGGGACTAACGAAGTGTAAATCCGAGCTATTCGCTGAGCTCTCGCGAATTGGAATGGCGAATTCACTTGTTTTCTCAGTAATGCGGTTTGATCCAGTTCCCCTTTTCTCTCTCTCTCTCTCTCTCTCTCTCTCTCTCTCTCTCTCTCGGGGAAGTTGGACAATAACCTCCTCGTTGGTGGTGGTTATACGGTGTACCTCAACGAGGTTGCGAAAGGCCAACCCGGCGAAGGATCGATGACGAATGTCACCTTCACCAACAACCGAATTAGACTGGATACTGGGGCGCGCTCAATCTGCGGAGCGAATTTGGACACGCACCTATCGTCTCAGGAAATATCAGCACAACAACCGGTGCATCGGTACCATAATGACAAGGGATTCTTTACCTTCGCGTCGTCGAACGGTTGACTGCTGAGCAAATACTTTGTGTAACACTCGCATAAGAGTCTCAAAAAAAATCTAGCGTCATAAAAAAACCACCTGGATGCGCACAGTGCCGCGTGCGCTCGGGGGGGCAAGATTTCAAAAGAAGTCATGTCGAGTTCGCGCGTCGTCGCGCGACTGCGCTCCAAGCTCCCAGAAACTTTTGAAACTCGAACACGGAGGCTTTCCGTTGGCAACAACCTCAACGACTGGATTCCCTGACGCGACAACCGCTGGCGTACCTGTAGGCGTCACGCTGAAACCGTCCGGCAGCATCGTGATCAACACGCCTGGCGCTGTGATCCAGGGACTCGATATTACAGGCACAGTCATCATCAACGCTGCAAACGTGACGTTGAAGGATTGCAAGATCACCAGCGGCGCATACGACTGTGTTCTCATCAATAAGGGAATCACGGGTGCGGTTGTTCAAAACTGCGATATCAATAATCAGAACTCCGGTGGCCAAGGCATCGCGGGACAGGGCACCTTCATTGACAACAATATCCACAACGCCGCTGACGGCATCGATGTTCGTGGCGATAACACGGTGATTCAAGATAACTACATTCACAACATGGGCGGCACATCCGGCTCCCATCTCGATGGAATCCAGGCGGATGGCGCTTTTTCCAATCTCACCATCAATCACAACACTGTCATCAATGAGCAGGGACAGACCTCTGCGGTGATGCTCGACAATTACTGGGGACCGATCAACAACGTCTCGATCACCAACAATCTTTTGGTTGGCGGCGACTTCGCCGTCTACATCGACGAGGTCGCACAAGGTCAGGCTGGCGGTGGAAAGGTGACGAATGTCACCTTTTCTAACAATCATCTTGGCGCTGGCACCTACGGCACGCTCGATCTGAGGACCGAGCTCGGCGACCAGCCCACCATCTCGGGAAACGTCAACGACGGCCGTACCGTGAGCCAATCGCTTCAGACGACCGGCCAACCTCCGGCAGACCTCATAGGCGGTACGCCCCCAACGAAGCTGCCGCCGCCGACTTCATCTCCACCCACCGCCCCATCTCCACCCACCGCCCCCCCGCAAGACGGCGGCGTAAAGGATCCGGGGCCGAGCTGGCACGCCGACGGCACAGGTGATTTCAACGGCGACGGCAAGTCCGACATCATTTGGCAGAACGACAGCGGCCAGGCCGCGGTCTGGCTGATGAACGGGACCAGCCCGATCGGCCAGAGTACGGTCGGCGCCAATCCGGGGCCGAGCTGGCACATCGAAGGTACGGGCGATTTCAACGGCGACGGCAAGAGCGACTTTCTGTGGCAGAACGACAGCGGCCAGGCCGCGGTCTGGCTGATGAACGGGACCAGCCCGGTCACTCAGAGCACGGTGGGCGCCAATCCGGGACCGACCTGGCACATCGAAGGCACGGGCGATTTCAACGGCGACGGCAAGAGCGACTTCCTGTGGCAGAACGACAGCGGCCAAGCCGCGGTCTGGCTGATGAATGGGATCACCCCGATCGGCCAGAGCACGGTGGGCGCCAATCCGGGGCCGACCTGGCACCTCGAGGGCACGGGTGACTTCAACGGCGACGGCAAGAGCGACTTCCTGTGGCAGAACGACAGTGGCCAGGCCGCGGTCTGGCTGATGAATGGGATCACCCCGATCGGCCAGAGCACGGTCGGCGCCAATCCAGGGCCGACCTGGCACATCGAGGGCGCCGGCGACTTCAACGGTGACGGCAAGAGCGATATCCTGTGGCAGAACGACAGCGGACAGGCCGCCGTCTGGCTGATGGACGGCATCAACCCGATCGGCCAGACCACGGTCGGCGCCAATCCGGGGCCGGCCTGGCACATAGCCGGTGTCAGCGACCTCAACGGCGACGGCAAGAGCGACATCATTTGGCAGAACGACAACGGTCAGGCCGCCGCCTGGCTGATGGACGGCACAACGCCCGTGGGCACGGCCAACGCCGGCGACAACCCCGGCACCGACTGGCACATCTAGAGCAGATTCCGGTCGATTTCACGCATAGCCTGCGCGCTTGAAATAATTCTTGGCTTCGCGCGCGGTGAGGTGAGATGTCGCGCCAACGGTGCGATTCGACGGCGCAGGCGGGGAATTGTCCGCTCCGCCATCTTGCTCAGGTACGCCTTGAGTTTGCTGAATGGCATCTCGATCGGGTTCAGATCCGGCGAATACTGCGGGAGATGACGAACGCTTTTGGAGATTTTCCTGGCTGGCGATAAGTAGCCCCGAATTGGCTTGTGTGCGGAGCGGAGGCCGCTCCTACGGCTGAGATCTACCGGGGACAGGTCTGAGGGCGTCTTCGTGCGTCCGGAAAGCCGAGATGCAGGGCTTAAACAGTACGATGGCGCCTAGGGCAATCCGGGACTACCATGCTCCTGAATAGCGCGAGGGCATGATGAGCAAATTACCGGCCGGTTCTTCCAGGCGAAAGTTTCTCAGGGCTGCCGCGGGCGTTACAGCGGGCACAGTGTTGCCCCGACAGATGCTGTGGGCACAGAGCAGCCGCGACACCGCATTCGCGGCCAGTTCAGGCCGCATCCGCTTTCCGGGTATCGATCCGAAGCTGATGATCACTCCCGATCAGGCGTTGGATTGGAACGTGTTCAAGGCCCAGGGAGGCCCGACTTACGCAGGCAGCGTGGGCTGGAAGCGCTACACGGATTTCCTGATTTCGAAGATGCAGGAATTTGGCGCGATCGACTTGGACTACGTCGAAATCCCTTACGACCACTATATCGTGGAAGATTGGCCGGATCGGCGCACGCATCTCCATGACTCCGGCTTGGCGCTCGAGAAGCTCGTTACCGACGGCACGCCGGTTTCGGTCGTTGCATCGTATGGCATGACCTCCGGCTTTACGCCGCCCGAGGGCATCACCGCACCGATGCTGTTCTATGACGCCGCCAATCCGCCGGCTGCCGCGGAGATCGCGGGAAAGATTCTGGTGTTCCAGACCGCAACCCATCCAAGTCCGCCTTACTCGGAGGCGTTCCTGGATAACTTCACGCTGACTGATTACGAATGGCGCTCGCCGGGCAAATGGGGACCGTTGTTTGTACCTCCGCCGGCCAGCGTCACAAGCTCGTATCATTCCCGCTGGGTTTGGAGCCAGTTGAACGGATTCGCCGCCATCGGGATCAAGGGGAACGCCGCTGGCATCGTTGTCGTCTACGACCTCTCACCCGGCGCCGCGTTCGGGCTCGCGCAGCGGAGCGTCTACACGCCGAACGGAAAAGCCGGACTTGGCGCGAAGTACATCAACTGTCCCACTCTCACGCTCGATCGCGTCAACGGCGCGAAAGTGTTGAAGGACGCGAAGGCCGGCAAGGCCGCTACCTTGACTTTGATCGCGCGTTTCCAACGCGACGTCGGCAAGGCGATCATCGCCTATTTGCCCGGCCGGAATTACGGCTCGCCGCAGGACGAACAGGTCCTGCTCGCTACTCATACCGACGCCATGTCACTGATCGAGGAGAACGGTGGCCTCGGCATGCTCGGGATCACGTCATACTTTAATCGGCTGCCGCGGTCGCAGCGACCACGCACGCTCGTCTTTTACTTCGACTGCCGCCACTTTATGCCCGGCGGCGAGGCCGGTTGGCCCCAATTCGATTACTACACGATACATCCCGAACGCCTGAAGCCGATCGTCGCGACGCTTGGCATGGAGCACATGGGTGGCCGGCAAACGATTGAAGTGGGACCTGGCGGCAATCAATACGTCTATTCCAGCGAGCGCCCCGAAAACGGCGGCGTCATCACGAGTTTGATGGATGTCTACAACAATAACATCTGGTTAGTTGAAACGATCGCGAGGGCTGCGACCGACAATCACTGGCCGCGCGTGGACGTCAAGGCTGGCAAAGTAGCTCCCGGAGTGAACGGCGGGTTTCAGGGCAAGGTAAAAAGCCCGATGAACAAGGGGCGGGAATATAAGATTCCGGGCATCGGCTTGGCCGGCGACTGGCCCGGCGGCTGGACCCAGACCTACGCTCAGGTGGACACAGAAGCCGGCGCGCACGGGTTCGACCAGGAGTACTTCGTGCAGCAGGTGGCCGGACTTTCGCAAATTGCCGGCGACTTCATGCACGTCAGCCCGCGGGTGATCGATCTCGGGTGGGGAACGCTCAAGTCAGCTTTGGTAACGCTGAAGGACTCCAGCTTCGTGGCACCGCACGACGCGCAAGGGAGCCGACGAAGCCTGATGGATCAGTACACCGCGGCATTCCGGTACACGGAGGCAGCCGCCTTCGATCAGGCGCAGATTGCGCTCAAAGAGCTTGAGGCAGACGTATCCGCCTGCGTCGTACCTGATCAGCAGGGCCCGCTAGCCTCGTTGATACATGAGCAACGCGGCAAGCTCGCCTGAAGTAACCGCCATGTACCACGGAAGCCTCGCCGTGCTCTAAGTCACGGAGGCGCACATGTCGACCTCGTTCAAGCTAAACAGATCTCCCTCGTTGAGCCGTGCAGGTACGGTGAGAACCGTATTCTTTGGTCAAACGGCCGACACCAAATCCAGCTTTGCCTTGCGTCGCGTCTCAGGTCGGCCAAGGCTTGGGCGGCGCGAAGCTGGTCGCGGTGAAGTGGATTTCCGTGATCGCCTTTAGGCTGCGTGCGCCATAACGGAAGGGCACGACCAGCCGCAACGGAGCGCCATGCTGTGGCGGGAGGGGTTGATCGTTGAGCAGCCACGCCAGCATGACCTGCGGGTGCATGAGCGTCTTCATATCCTCGTCAACGAAATAGGCATCAGAGCCCACGAACCGGCCGTAGGACGCGAACGACTGCATACCGAGTGACTGAGCGAGGTCGGAGAAGCGCACGCCCGTCCACTTCACGATGCCATGGGGGTTCGGCGCGCCGCATTGCAGCAGCGTTACTTGCGAGTGGCGTGGGAGCTTTTCGAGGTCGCCGAAGGTCAAGGTTCCTGAGAGCTTGGCGGTGCCGCGCGTGTCGAGCTTGATCTTCATCTTCCGGGGATCGAACTCGATGTCAGGCGTCTGATTCTTCGTGCGCCAGAGCACTCCGGTAATCGCCCCGGCATCTTGCGGGGCGTGCTCAACGGCCGAACCGTCGGCGTTGAGCGGCAATGCCGCCACGGTTCGCAACCGCGTGTCCACCAGCCGATCAGGCTCAGGCGTTTGCGCTGCGACTTCCGAAGTTTTGAGGGCTGCGAGTGAAAGTGCGGCCAACGCTGCGGCCGAGAGTTGCACGGTCTCACGTCGGGATATCGTCATGGCACGCCTCCGTTCCTACGCCCGCCGTTCTCGTCACTTCCGCGGCGGACTGAAATACCGCAAATCAGGTGGCGGCTGGTCTTTCCGGACGGGCATCAGCAGGCCATCGGCACTGAGGAAATAGGCCTCCTTGCCAATTGCGACGTGCATGTTGCCCACGGTGCAGATGTTCTGCACAAATTCCGGGTTCTTGGTAAGGCGATAAGTCTTGTCGACCGTCCAGGGCCGCGTCAATGCGTGGTCGATCGTGGTCATTTCGTCGTGCAGAATTTCGGGGTTCTGCTTGTCGCGGTAGATGCGCTCCTTGATCACGGTCTGATTGTCGGAATGCAGCGGAATGCCGGCGTTGTCGAAACTGCGCGGCCCCATGAAGTTGCGCGTTTCGACCTCGAGCACGTCGAATTTGCCGTCACCGTCCTCGTCGATCCAGTTGCCGATCGAGTAGCCGTAATAGGATGGGTCTGCGTTCCCGGGCCAGCCACGCCCATCGGTGTAGATGCGGCGCGGCATCGCCTGGACGAAGATGACGTGCGTGACCTTCGGCGTGACCACGAATTCAAGCCCCTGGTTGCCGGCCATATCCCGCGGCATGCCTCCCGGGAGGCATGCATAGGTCTGGTTGGCGCCCTGCCCGCCCTGGGCCTGATCTTTGAGGCTGGCCTCGAATTTCGCCTGATACTCCGGCGTCAGGGGAGCTTCCTGCCCGCGGCCGGGAGGCTTGGTCTGGTCGTAGCGGTTGCCGCCGCGCGTCTGCGTCCAACGCATCGGTCCGGACCAGTCCGGATAGCGGGATGGGTCGTATTTCGACGCCTCGTTCTTTGACGCAACCTCCGCCTGCGCGCCCGTCACGGCGATGCACAGCGCTGCCAAGGCCATGGCGCCCATCGAACGTCGGTTGAGCATGGGTGTCCTCGCGGTCTTGGTGACCTGATCTGGCGATGCGAACTGAGTAAGCGCCGCATTGGCCGGCGCCGCTTTTGCGCTCGAGGGTCGGTTGAGATACTTTACCGCAGTCCCGAGCAAGCACCAAGCGTCCCATGGACAAGCTTACCGGCCTCGGGCGGCATCAAATCGAAATCGGAAATCTCTTGGGATCGTTTCTCGGAGGAGGCGCGACATGAGAACCAAGCTGGGAATGTTGTTTGGAATATCCGCCGTGATGGTCGTCCCGGCGGCCGCGCAAGATGCGCGCAGTCTGTTGCAGGCCGCCGATAAGGCGATGGGCGCGAGCGCCGTGAATTCGGTCACGTATTCCGGCACCGGCACGATGAACTACGTGGGACAGAGTTTCGACCCGAACGGAGATTGGCCGCGGGCGAATATGAAGTCCTACAGCCAGACCATCGACTACGGCAGCAAGTCATCAAAAGAGGACTATGTGCTCGTGCAGGGCAACAACCCGCCGCGCGGCGGCGGGGTCGGGTTTCCAATTTCGGGCGAACAGCGCTTCACAAACTTTACGAGCGGCGCCTCCGCCTGGAATTTGAACCCGCAGGGCCAGCCCAATCCGCAGCCGGGCGCCGTCGAACTCCGCCAGTTCATGATCACGGTCAGCCCGTACGGCTTCATCAAGGCGGCGCTCGCATCGAACAATCCGACGCTCACCGAGCGTTATTTCAATCGTCTCGATAAGACGATGAAGGTGGTCGGGTTCACGAGCGGAAAATACCGCGTCACTGGCGAGTTCGATGCCAACAACATGCTCGAGCGGGTGGTCACCTGGTTCCCCAGCCCGGTGATGGGAGACATGCAGATCGAGATTCGCTACACTGACTATAAGGATGTCGGCGGCGGCGCGAAATTCCCGTACCACATCCACGCCCATCAGGGCGACCATCCGCTGGTCTCCGGTCGCAACTGGATGGACGTGCGGGTCAGCGAGGCGAAGGTGAATGTCGCCGACGCCACCGTGGCGGTCCCCGACAACGTGCGCAATGCGCCGGCGCCGCAGATGCGCGTCGCCGCGCAAAAACTCGCCGACGGCGTCTGGCTCATGGGCGGCGGCTCGCACAACAGCCTGGCGGTCGAGTTCAAGGACTTCATCGCCGTTGTCGAAGGCCCGCTCGATGACGCGCGCTCGAACGCCGTGATCGCGGAGATCAAAAAGAACATCCCCAACAAGCCGATCCGCTATCTCGTCAACACCCACCATCATTGGGATCATCTGGGCGGTGCGCGCACCTATGTGGCGGAAGGCGCAACCGTCATCACCGACGAGAAGAACAAGGAGTTCTATCAGAATGTCTTCCTGGCGCCGCAGCCGCGGTCGCTGAGCCCCGATCGCTTGTCCGAGTTCCCGTTCGGAACGACGGGGCCGGGCACGCTCTCGCTGCAGACATTCACCGACCGCTACACGATCGCCGACAGTCAGCATGAACTCGTGCTGTACCACGTCGAGGGCCTCAACCACGCCGCCGACATGCTGATCGCGTATCTCCCGAAGGAGAAGATCCTCGTCAACGCCGATCTCTGGTCGCCCCCACCGCAGGGCGGGAACGTTGCGAATGTCGGCGCCAACGCCGTCGTGCTGTTCAACAACATCAAGCGGCTCAAGCTCGATGTGACGCAGCATGTTCCGATCCACGGCAATCCCGGCCCGCAGGCGGACTTCGACCGGATTGTTGCACCGGTGGCGGCGCGGACGCGGCCCGGAAATGACGGGGGCTGAGCGTCTCCGGACAGACTGAGGAATTGGTGCGGGCGGAGCATCATCGCTTCGCCTGCGGCCTCATGGCGAGGCCGATGCCAGCAATTCTGAACAATTGTTAGTCCAAATTACAAAAATAAGCCCCGCGGCCGCTCTAATTCCGCCGCCGGGGTTGGATGAAATCTCGGCTGTCCCTTGTTGGGTTTGCTCGAAGGAGGCGGAAGAACATGGGTGACTTGGCGAGGCGGGCCATTGCCGCCGTCGTGGGCGCAATCGCATTGGGCAGCTTAGGAACTGGCTCGGCAGCGGCAGCCGACATCCCGGTGCCGCAGGGCGAGGTGCAACCGGCTCCGCCCGCGTATTATGGCAATTCGCAGCAATACTACGGCGTTCCACCGGCCGTGGGCTACGCTCCACCGCCGGTCTACTCGTATCCGCCGGTTCTGCCTGCTTATGGCTACTATTACGGGCCACCTTCGGTCGCAGTTCTACCAAGGCCCTACTACCAACGATTCTACTACGGATCGGGATATGGTCGTCCGTTCTATGGCGTGCCACGGTATGCGCCGTACGTCGCGCGCGGCTACGGGGAATATAGTCGTTATCGTTATCGTCGCTGGTAGGTCACGCGTTTCGCTGCATGGCTTGCAGCTCAAGCGGTATCCGACTCGGACTGCGCGGCAAGCTTTGCCAGCCGTTCCGCCAACTGCTTGAGCTGCCACTCGCGGGCTGAGGCGGACGGGAGACGCGGGCAGCGGCGCCTTCCGGTCCATAGTCGCAATCGAGCGGAATAACCGCAGCCTCTCGGCGAGTGCGGAAAACCGGCCCGCCTTGAGCGCTGCTTCCAGTACCTGGTACCTCCGGGTCACGTCGGCCGCGTTGATGGAGGTCTGCCAAGGTGGCCGGAGGTGTGATTTGAAATCTCGACGGACTAATCACGTGCATGGGGTCCTTTCATTTGGTGCTCCGCAACAACCGCCGGACAGCGCTCGCCTTGACAGCCCTCGGACCCGTTGCGACGCTACACAGCGGAAAGACCAAGATTACTGAAAGAATTGGAACGCCGGCCATGGGAGGACTCCAATATGATGCGGATCTCAAATGCGTTCATGGTTGCCGCGACAGTCCTGCTCTCTGTTGCGGGGATTGGCCCACTGTTCTCGCAGGAGGTCAAGCCCGCGCCGAAATACGGCGACATGCTCACAGTGACGCAGGACCTTCTCAACCGCGCCGGCCGTGACGGCAACAACTTCCTGCACACGAACGGCGACTACAATCAGCAGCGTTATTACCCTAACCGCCAGATCAACCGCACGAACGTAGGGCGACTACACCCGGCCTGGATCTTTCAGACCGAGGTGAAGAAATCGCTGGAGACTTCGCCGATCGTCGTGAACGGCGTCATGTATGTCACGACTTCGTTCAGCCACGTCTATGCGCTCGATGCGCGCACCGGCGAGGAGTTGTGGCACTACAAGCACCCGCTTGGCCCGATCACGACCTATTGCTGCGGACCTAACAACCGCGGCGTCGCCGTCTATGGCGACAATGTCTATCTCGCAACGCTCGATTCCAAGCTGGTCGCGCTCGACGCCAAGACCGGCAAGCCGGTGTGGCAAGCAACGGTCGCGGATCCCGAGCTCGGCTATAGCGAGACCATGGCCCCGACCGCGGTAAACGGGAAAATCCTGATCGGCACCAACGGCGGCGAATACGGCATCCGTGGTTTCGTGAAGGCCTACGATGCCAAGGATGGCAAGCTCTTATGGACCTTCAATACAATTCCGGAGAATTCAGTCGGCGTTTGGGCCGAGAAGGACGCCACCGGCCGCGACATGCATCGCGATATCACCGCCGAGAAGGCGAAGCTCGCCGAGACAGGCGACCCCTATAAGACACTCGGCGGCGGCGTATGGCAAAATCCATCGGTCGATCTGGCCTTGAACCGCATCTTCTTCGTAGTCGGCAACCCGTCGCCCGATCTCGATGGCTCGCTTCGCCCCGGCGACAACCTCTACACCAACTCGCTGGTCGCGGTGAATCTGGATAACGGGCAGTATGTCTGCCATTTCCAATACATCGCCCACGACGTCTGGGACCTTGATGCGGTAAGCCCGACGGTTCTGGTCGACGTGCGCGACAAGGACGGCAAGTTCGTTCCCGGCGTCATCCATGCCGGCAAGACCGGCCACGTCTATGTGCACAATCGCAACGACTGCAGCCTCATCCGGTTCTCCGAGGCAATGGTGCCGCAGGAGAACATGTGGGTGCTGCCGACGCCGGAAGGTGCCCGCATGCTGCCGGGCGCCAACGGCGGGGTCGAATGGTCGCCGATGGCCACGAACCCGCAGCTCGGACTGGCCTATGCTATCAATCTCCACCAGCCGATGACGTATCACGTTCAAAGCTCCCCTTATCCCGGCGGCAAGCTGTGGCTCGGTGGCGCTTTCAAGGTGATTCCGGAAGAGGAGCAGTGGGGCAACGTCACCGCTGTCGACTACAACACCGGCAAGATCCGCTGGCAGGTGAAAACACCGCAGCCGATGATCGGGGGCATCCTTGCTACAGCCGGAGGTCTCGTTTTCACCGGCGAAGGCAATGGGCGCTTCCGCGCCTATGATGCCGCGACCGGTGCGGTGTTGTGGTCATTCCAGGCCGGTGCCGGCGTCAATGCCCCGCCGTCCTCGTATACGGTCGATGGCAAGCAGTACATTGTCGTCGGTGCCGGCGGTAATGTGCAGCTCGATTACAAACGCGGCAACAACATCATCGCGTTCACGATCGATTGATTGCCCCGGAACATTGCGCTGCTTGCAGCGTCACACTTTTGGACGGGCTCGTCCTTCGGCCCGTCCACTTTTGTTTTTTCGGCCGAAGCCTCATGACAGAACGACTAATCATTCAGACAAAGGCTCAAGCGTTGCCCCGCCGCATCGTGCTGATGGTCCTTGTTGCAACGCTGGTCATGGCGCAGCCGCTCGTATCCCGTGCCCAGACCATTGCGGAGAGGGCGCAGCTATGCACCGCCTGCCATGGCGACAACGGAATTCCGCAGCAGAAGACCACGCCGGTGATCTGGGGCCAGCACCAGGGCTATCTTTATTTGCAGTTGCGCGACTACAAGAGCGGCTCGCGCAAGAACGATATCATGTCGCCAATCGCACAGTCGCTGGAGCGCGACGGCATGATGGCCCTGGCGCAATATTTCTCCCAGCAGAAGTGGCCCGATCTGCGCCAGCCGCGCGCGCCAGAGGCGGTCACCGCGCGGGCGGTTCGCGCGAATATCGCGGTGGGATGCACCGGTTGTCATCAGGGCGAATACCAGGGCGACGGCACGCAGCCGCGTCTCGCCGGGCAGACCAGAGACTACCTCGCGCAGACGATGACCGACTTCCGCAATGGCGTGCGTGGCAACAATCCTGGAATGTTCGACCTCATGAAGGTGATTTCGGAGGAGGACATCGCGGCACTGGCGGAATATCTCGCCGGGCGCTGAAGAGGCGGGTGCAATCTCCGGCAGAACGAGGCACCCGCAACGGGTCACCTTTCAGTTTCCATCAAACGTTCGCGTATCTCGGCGTCGGCCGCGAGATCAAGCGCAGTCCTGCCATTCTTGTCCGCGAGCGTGCGGTTGGCGCCACCGCGCAACAGCAGATCGATGACTTCGCGGTGGCCGCGTTCGGCCGCGATCATCAGCGCCGTGCGACCGCGATTGTCGGCGAGATCTACCGGCGCGCCGCGGGCGATGAGGAGATTGATTACATCTTCGGCCGCGCGAGCATTGACGCCATCCTCATAGCCGGCAGCCCACATCAGTGCCGTAAGCTCATTGCCATACCGCTGCTTGGTGCCCACACCCGCGTCGAGCAGCCGTACCATGACAGCGGCGAAGCCGCGTGCCGCAGCGTAGATGATAGCCGCCTTGCCGGTCATATCCACCACGTTCGGATCGGCGCCCCGCGCCAGCAGCAACTCGACGATGCGGTCATTACCTTTGTAAGCGGCCGCCGCCAGCGGCGTCACGCCAGCGCCACCCGCGAGATTGGGATCAGCGCCCTTCGCCAACAGCAAGCCGACGGTCGACGGCCGTTCGTTCTCGACGGCCCCGTAAAGCGCGGTCGCGCCGGAGATGCTACGTGCGTTGATCGGCGCACCTGCCGTGAGCAACGCTTCGACCAGGTCGAGGTGCCCCGCGCGCGCAGCATGCGCAAGCGGCATGGCCCCGAGGCGGTCGCGTGCTTGGAGCGACGCGCCCGCTGCAAGCAGCCGGCCTGCAAGCGGCGCGCAGCCGGCGCGGGCGGCCGAGAACAGGGCCAGGTTCAGTTCAAGTGATGTCGCGTTGATGAGATCGAGCTGACGACCGAGCTCGCGACACATCGGCGCCTCCGCCGCGAATGCAGGCGTCATTACGATCAGGCTGATCAGCAGCCAGGCGGCGCACGCGAGGCGCAGTTTCAAGCGCGGATAGCTCATCCGTGGTCTTGTATTGAGTAGGTCTTGTATTGAGTAATCTCAAGCTGGAGCAGACTAAGGCGTTAGCTGCCGCATCCGCAACAGTCCGACCGCCTTCCATTTCACGCCGCAGAATGTTGCCGCCGCAGAGCGTGCCAGTCAGGCCGGCAACGTCCACCCGTGCGAGACCGATCCCCGGGTCCTGAGAGCAAGTGACTTCATCATCGATCCTGCCTGGGACGTGTTGGAAACTTGGCGATCAGGTCGATCTCCTGGCCGTCACGCCTGATGCTCAAAGGCAGCCAGGTTCCGGGCGCCTGCCGGCCGATGATCTCGACCAAATCGTCTGGATTTCGCGTCTCCAGACCGGCGGCCCGCACGACATGATCCCCGGCTTTCAAGCCAATAGCTTCGGCCACACTGTTGCCGGCAACCCGGTTGATGCGGGGCGCACCGTCGCCTGGTACCAGCACCACGCCGAGCCTCGGGGGCTCCGACGGCGGCGTTTCGTCCGCGTGCGGTAACGTGAATACGGCGTCGGCATAGGAGGTGCCGACGAGCGTGCACGCCTCATCGACAGATACCGGGATGAGCGTTGTCTGTACCGTTATCCCGAGATCCTTCAGTTGATGAGGAACCCCGTAGCCTTCCTCCACGTGCCCGCTCCCCAAGATGCCAACGATCGTTGCGTTGGAGAACTTGCGCTTGGCACTGGCCAGCGCCTCCGCCATAGCGCGGTCCCAAGTAAGCTGGGCCTCAACGAAACGTTTGAATTCAGGCTCCCTGGTTGCTTCCGCCAGCGCAGCCTCGTCGGGCTCCGGCACGCGCGCCCCCTGAAAGCTCGAGGGATCGGCGCCAGGCGGCATCGTCTTCTTCATGAGGTAGACTTTAGCAAGCTCGCGTTGATAGCCCGGACTGGCTGGAGCGGGGTTGGAAAGACCTTCGCGATTCGAAGCGGGGACAGCCTCCCATCCCTGTTGGCCGACCTTCGCGACCAGATTCCGCTCGACGTTCAGCGCTATCATCGGAATGCGGTTGAGACGAGCGAATTGGAACAACGGCATGTAGAGCGCCGCATCGTAGCCCCAGACCTGTCGCCACTCGGACGCCTTCAGGAAAGCCTCATCCGTGAGCTTGCCGTCGATCCAATCATCCAGGACAGATTGCAGGCGACGCGGAAATGCTTCGAAACCGATGACAACATTTCCCCCACCGCCATGCAGCGCCGCCACGGTGTGCAATTGCCAGCGATGGTGATCCACATTGGTATGTGATTCCCCGAGCAGCACGACGCCAGTCTTCGCGACGAGATCGCGAAACAGCTCCCCCCGCTCGATGGATCGCCCCGTCTTCACGTCGATCCAGCCGCCGTAAGTCGCGCACGCGGACGTCTTTTCGGTCGGCGAAACGGCCGCCGCGTCCGCCTTGAACGGGCCGATGGCCGCAGCAACCAAGGCCGTGGACAAGACGACAGTTCGGAGCCGCGACCTTCGGCGAATTGTGAGTGCCGAGTGGTCAGAGGCTCGTTGATATGAACCAGTCGTATCTTTCATATTCCACCTGCACCCGGCAGCAACGAACGATGTTGCAACGGCAACTTTTCTTTATTTTAATTTTAAAGCATGCGCCATCCAGCCGGTGCAAGCAACTCTCGTGGCATTCGCTTTATTTTGATCGTCGGCCTGATTTCGCCGCAATTGGTCTCATTGATTTATGGGCCGACCAGGGTGTAAAAAGGCGCTCGCCTTTCGAGGTTCAAGCCGAGAACTGATATGGTCAACTATATACCGGTTCTCACCTCCATTTTTTCGGTTTTCTTCCTGAGCCGCATCCTACCGCACTATCTCGCCAAGAGGTCGCCATACCTGTTGTGGTGGACGCTGGGCGTACTAACGTTCGGCATGGGCACGCTGACGGAAAGTGTCAATGCCATTTTCGGCTGGAGCGAATGGAACACCAAGATTTGGTATATCGTCGGTGCCTTGCTTGGCGGGTACCCTCTCGCTCAGGGTACCATCTACCTGCTCATGAAAAAACGCTTTGCCGATATTTCGGCCTTGCTGTGCTCAGCGATCATTCTCGTTGCCGCGGTTTGTGTGTTGTTGTCGCCGATTGAAATTCCGGAGGGCTTCGATCAACGCCTCACGGGTAGAGTGTTTGCATGGCAATGGGTCAGGGGTTTTTCTCCCGTGCTCAACCTCTACGCGCTCGTTTTTCTTTTTGGCGGCGCAGTCTACTCGGCCATTCAATATTTCGCGAAGGACAGGAGAAGCGCCCGGTTCCTTGGGAACATCCTCATTGCCATCGGGGCGCTTCTTCCCGGCATTGGCGGAACCGCTACCCGTTTTGGCCACGTCGAGGTATTGTATATCACGGAATTCATTGGACTTACTTTCATCTACTTTGGCTACCACATGATGAGGCAGGATCACTCTGCATCCTTGCATGCAAATCAGCAGAGCTTGGAAGGGTCGCTTTCACCCAGTTGATCCGCGTGCGACTTGAAAAGTCGTCTGGGCTGTTTCCCCTTTTCCTGCCGCCCCGGGTTGCGCCAACGGACAGGAGCCCATGGCTAGATTGCGATCCACCCTGTCAATATCCTTCCTATTTGTCCCATGTGCTGTTGCGACTTGGGCGCTGGCGCAGCCCGGCCCGCCTGAGCTCGGCCTGCCGACGCAACCGGTTGATGCAAGCCGACGAGAACTGCGGGTCCTGGGCGGACACACTGACTATTCCATTGTGAAGCCCAAGAAGGCGTCGCCGCAGGAATTGCCGACCTGGCGTATTCCGAACGTACCGTCAGCGGCCGAAGCCTATTACGCGCCGGATAGCTATCACGTCATTGCGCAAACTCAGGACCCGGACGCGTTGCGCGCGCCGGGGCGCAGTTCGGGGGCGCTGACCTGGATCTTTTCCGACGACGGCAAGACCAAATGGCGCATCAATGACCGCGGCCAGGACGCCTGCTCGTATTTCTTTCCCGATGGCAAGCATTTGATCTTCACATCGAGCCGCGATCACATGGATTTTCCGATCGGCAACGTATCGGACCAGAACAACTATCCGCAGGGATTCGAGCTTTACGTCGCCGACATCGACGGGGGAAACCGCAAGCGCCTGACCAACAACGCGAACTATGAGGCCGAGGTGTCGATCTCGCCCGACGGCAAGAAGATCGCCTTCACCCGCCAAGTCGACGGCGCGCTCGACCTCTACATGATGAATATCGACGGCACCGGCGAGCGGAAGCTCACCGATACGCCGGACTTGCAGGAAGGTGCGCCGTTCTTCTTACCGGATTCGAAAACCATCACCATGCGCGCCTGGAGCCGCGCCCTCTACGGCAAGAAACGCCCGACCCCGATGGCGATCTACACGATCAACACCGAGACCGGCGAACGCATCCAGCGCACCCACGACGACTGGATGAACTGGGCGCCTTATCCGGCGCCCGACGGACGGCACTATGTGTTTGTACGTCCGCTCCTCGACAATCCGTCGAACTGGGAGATCTTCCTCGGCGATCTGGAGGGTGGCGAGCCGGTACGATTGACGTTCAACGACAGTTTCGACGGCTTTCCATCAATCTCGCCTGATGGCACGAAAATGTTGTTTGCCCGTTCCGAAGGGCCGGGATTTATGGCAGGGCTCTACACTTATGTGATGGACATCTCCTCGCTGAACATCGGTCCGAAGCCCTGACTTATTCGATAATCGCCCCTCATGATCAAACGTGACGCCATGCGACCGACCCTTGCGAGAGCGATGCTCGTTTCTCTCTTGGCCGCCCTTTGCGCGCTTTCCGGTTCTGTCGCATCGGCGCAACCGTCGCCGAGCCCAGTGATTCATCACGACCTCGCCGTCAGGTTCGATTCGGCTACTCATCACCTCAAGGTTCGCGACCGCATCGGCATTCCCGGCGCATTGGTAACCGCGCCCTTCACCATTTCGTTGAACGCCGATCTCAACGTGCAAGCGGTATCCGGCGGGCTAAAGCTCGTCCCGATCCGGTCGCGTGTGCCGGGTTCCGATTCCGGCAAGGACCGCGACGATCACGACCTCGCGTCCCGCGTCCCCGTCAACGTCTACCGTGTCGAGGGCGCAATCCCTGGACAGGAGTTGGCCGGCGAACTCGATTACGAGGGCGTCATCAACTATGCGGTCCAGGACTCGGGTGGCGAATATGCGCGGGCGTTCAGCCAATCGCCGGGCTTGATCGAGGATAGAGGCGTCTATCTTGCGGGCTCGACCCATTGGGTGCCGCAGATCGGGGATGCTCTGATGACCTATACGCTCGCAGTCGAACTGCCGGCGGGTTGGAAATCAGTCAGCCAAGGTGAGCGTACTTCAAGCGAAACGTCAGGCCCGCTTGCGGGCGCGCGCGAACGCTGGTTGGTAGCCACGCCGACCGAGGAGGTGCATCTGATTGCCGCGCCATTCACCGAATATTCTCGGGATGCGGGCGCGGTGAAAGCGATGGCATTCCTGCGCAAGCCGGATCAGGCGCTGGCGGACCGCTATCTCGATGCGACGGCGCAATACCTCGAGATGTATGACCGCCTTCTGGGTCCCTATCCCTATTCCAAGTTCGCGCTGGTGGAGAACTTCTGGCAGACCGGCTACGGCATGCCGTCCTTCACGCTCTTGGGCGATGAGATCATCCGGTTTCCGTTTATCCTGACGTCGTCCTATCCACACGAACTGCTGCACAACTGGTGGGGCAACGGCGTCTTCGTCGACTATGCCCACGGCAACTGGTGCGAGGGCCTGACCGCTTATCTTGCCGACCATCTCATCGCCGAACAGCGCGGCCAAGGCGCCGACCATCGCCGCGCCATCCTGCAAAGGATCACGGATTACGTCACGCCCGAAAACGACTTTCCGCCGTCGCGTTTTCAGAGCCGCTATGACGCCGTCACGGAAGCCATTGGCTACGGCAAGACCGCCATGATGTGGAACATGTTGCGCGAGAAGATCGGCGACGCGCAGTTCATCCAGGCGCTGCAAGCGTTCTACCGCGACAACCGCTTTCGTGAGGCGTCCTTCGACGATATCCGCAAAAGTTTCGAGGCGGTTTCAGGTCTTGATCTGCGGCCATTCTTCGATCAGTGGATCAAGGAGGTCGGAACGCCGGAACTAAAACTCAACCAGGTGGCAGCCCATGGCGACCGCGTTGACATTACGCTCTCTCAGGTGCAGCCCGGACGTCTCTTCCAGCTTGACGTTCCCGTGATCATTGCGACCGATAAGGGTGTCGAGACTAGAACCGTTTCGATGCCGTCCGACCGAGCACGCGTTGACGTTAGCTTCGATCTCAAAGGGGTCGCGCAGCGCGTCGAGATTGATCCGCAGTTTCAGCTCTATCGCCGGCTGAGCTCATTCGAAATCCCGCCCTCGTTGTCGAAAGCCTTTGGCGCCAAGAGGGTGCTGATCGTGATGAGCGCGGAAACCGCACCCGTCTATGCGGGTCTCGCCAAGGCATGGGGCCGGGATGGTGTCGAAACCGTCATGGACAGCCAGCTCGATGCCTTGCCCGCCGATCGGGCCGTGTGGGTGTTCGGCGCCGGCAACAAGTTCGCTCCGGTGGTAGCGGAAGCGCTCAAGACCTATGGTGCGTCGCTCGATGCAACCGGGTTGCGCACAACCAGCGCCACCTATGAGACGGCGGGACGAAGCCTGGTCGTCGGCGTGCGCCATCCGCAGAACCCGGATTCGGTGGTCTTTTATGTTTCGGCGTCGAGCGAAGCCGCGGCCGATGCGCTGGCGCGCAAGCTGCCGCATTACGGCAAGTATTCCTGGCTGGTCTTTGCCGGTGATGAGGCAACTAATGAGGCCACAGGCGAGTGGCCGATCGGCGACACGCCGCTTGCCCGCAACCTGACGCCGCAGGGCCGGCCGATCAAACTGGCTCCAAGGAAGCCGCTTGCCGAGGTCAGGCCTGCGTTCGACATCAAGCGTATGAAGGCCGATATCGAATGGCTGGCGAGCCCCGAGCGTGAGGGGCGGGGTGCCGGCAGCCGCGGCCTTGATGCGGCAGCGAACTACATCGCGGAACGCTTCGAGCGCCTCGGTCTTTCGCCACTGGCATCCCGAGCCCGTGACGACGATCGCTATTTCCAGCACTTCAACATGACCGGCGAAACTGGAGAGCTGTTGCCGGCCAGGAATGTAATCGGGGTATTGCCGGGCACGAACCCGGCTTTGAACGGTCAGGCATTGATCGTATCCGCGCACTACGATCATCTGGGGTTTGGCTGGCCGGATGCGCGCGCTGGCGCCAAAGGGCAATTGCACCCGGGCGCTGACGACAACGCATCGGGCGTCGCCGTGATGCTGGAACTGGCGCAGCTAATGGCGAATGCGAGGCTCGAACGCAGTGTGATCTTTGCGGCATTCGCCGGAGAGGAGGAGGGTCTCCTGGGGGCGCGTCACTATGTCGAGGCGGCACAAGCACCCGGCGCGCCATTTCCGTTGTCCGGCCATATCGCAGACTTGAACCTCGATACGGTGGGGCGTCTCGCAGACGGCAAGGTTACGATCTTCGGTACCGGGTCGGCGCGCGAATTGCCGTTCATCTTCATGGGTGCGAGTGCGGTGACGGGCGTGCCGACGCAAGCGGTCGCGCAGGAGATCAATGCCTCGGACGACAGGGCTTTTGTCGAAGCCGGCGTTCCGGCGGTGCAGCTGTTTGCTTCGACCGCGAGCGATTACCACCGTCCGTCGGACACCGCTAACAAGATCGACTATGCGGGATTGGGCAAGGTTGCGGCCATCCTGAAGGAGGCGGTCGATTATCTGGCGGCGCGAACCGAGCCGCTGAATTTTTCAGGCCATGCACCCGCAGCGCAGGCGCGTGGCGGAGTGGCGCCCACCACAACCCGCCGAGCCGCCACCGGCATCGTGCCCGACATGACCGACCAGGGTGAAGGCGTGCGAGTGGGCAGCGTACAGCCGGGATCCGGAGCCGAAAACGCCGGGCTCAAACCGGGTGACCGGCTTTTGGTTCTCGGCGGCGTCAAGACCTCCAGTCTGAGGGCCTTGGCGGATGCGCTCAAGGACTTGCGACCAGGACAAACGGTGGACGTCGAATTTGCGCGCGACGCAGCGATCTTGAGCAGCACGTTGCATCTGGGTGAACGATAGGGATCATCCACCGAAGCGCGAAGTCATTTCGACCTGCGATTCGATGCTTTGAGCAACGCCCGGTTCTCGCCGTCATTTCGGCTGCGGTTTTTGGACGAGCTTTGCCGGTTGAGCCGGCGTGAGCGGGGATTGCCTGAACTTGAAGTCGATGGCGTCTTTTGTGAGGGCTTCGATGCCTGATACGCGATCCGGATTCATCGCCACTTTCGGCATGAATTCGTCCCGATGCGCTCCGCCAAGTGGACCAAGTCTCGACGCTGCCGTTGGCATAGAGGGTTTCCAGGCCGAGGCCGTGCTTCTTGAAGATGCCGGCCCGTTGCCCGACGTCAGGCACGCCGCTGTCCCTCGCCGACCGAAGACCACGGCAGATACGGTCGCGGGACAAGCTCGAGTTATATAAAGACATCTTGTGCCCGCGGGTACCGGCGTCGCAAACCCAATTTCGCATATGTGACTCAAATCGGCGAACGACGAAAGTCAGCGTGCGATGAACATCGTGCCGGCAAGAATGACAAACAGCACGAGGAACAACAGACCCGCGATCGGCCATTGACGCGCTTGCGCCTCGATGCGCTCCATCATGCTCGCGAGATTGACAGCGCTGCGCGTGGCGGTGCCCGCGGCGGCGAGCACATCGCCCTCCGGAATCTGCGGCAACAGATGCTGCTTGCGTTGCAGGATGGCGGCCAACACGCAGCCGACGAGAACCGGCCATAGCGCCGACCAAAGCTCCTTCAAACTCAGCGCGTCGCGCCAACTCGCGCTTGCGACTTCAGGATAGAGCGCCCAAGGCACCGCAACAGCAGCGAACGCAACCGCGAGCCATGTCCAAGTGATGGAGGCCGGCGTCGTTTCCTCGGAACGGGGCCCGGCATTCCACGTCAGGCAGCGCAGGAAATGCAGCATCAACACCGTGCTGCCGATGGCCGAGATGTTGGCGAGCAGGCCCGCGATGCCGTCGCCGAGCGGTGATTTCACCGCGAGTTTTGCAAGTGCGCCTCCGGTCAAGGGAAGGCCCGCAAGCCCCAGCGCCAGCACTGCGGCCGGCAACAGTACCGGCCACAGGCTGCGTGCTCTCGATAGCGCAGCCGCTCCAACTGCAAGGAAAAGCCCGCCCTTGACCAGGACATGATGCACGGCGGAGAAGGCCGCCGCGGTCGCCGCCTGCGGATCACCCGCCGAAAGTCCCATCCCGAACACCGCAGCGAGCAGTCCCATCTGGCTGACGCTGGAATAGGCGAGCACCGTCTTCGCGTTGGTTTGCGTGATTCCGATCAAGACCCCGTAGTAGGCCGAGACCAGCCCCACGGCCGCCAGAGCTTCGCCCCAACCCGACAGCGCTGTGTCGAAAGGCAAGAAGCGGATAAGCCCGATCACCCCTGCCTTGACGGCCGCGCCGCTGAGCACGGCCGCTGCCGGAATCGGCGAGGCGGAATATGTCAGCGGCATCCAGACGTGCAGAGGGACAAGCCCGATCTTGAGAGCGAAGCCGAGAAGGATGAGCGCGAGCGCAGGGTCGCGCCACGGCGACATGGGGAGCGCCGCAACCGCGTCACGGATGAGCAGGCTGCCGTTCGCGCTGGCCGCTGCCATCAGCACGAATCCCATCAGCAGGAGTGCTTCGCACAGCACGGCCAGGCCGATATTGAGAGCGGCGGCGCGCGCGGCGCGCGGAGTGCCGTCATGAGCGATCAAGCCGTAGGCCGCGAGGCTGGCCAGCGTGAATAACAGGTAGAAGCCGATCAAGTCGGCGGCGAGGAAGACGCCGATGTTGCCGGTTAGCGTCATCAGCCACCAAACGCAGAACCCTCCGTCATTTGATTTACTCCGCACGTAGGTGCCCACGCAGGCGCCTGCCGCCGACCAGAGGAATGCGGTGGCGCCGAGCAGCATCGCGCCAGATTTATCCAATACGAACGTCAGGCTGAGCAGCATCGGCGGCAGCGTCAAGGTCGCTCCGTGCGGCGCCCACAGCGCGGCGGCGAGCCCCGCCAGCGGCGCCAGCGCCAGCAACTCCGGCATGCGGTTGCGCAGCGGTGGCGACGCGCAAGCGAGCAGGAAGACCAGCGGAACGGCCAAAGCGGCCGCGAGCAGCAGCGGTCCTGTTGTCACGGCCAGCGCCTCGACGACTTCGCTGAGGGGGGCGTCAGTTTCATCATCGGCAGAACCTTCACCGTGGCATCATTTGCGCGATTGCAGGACGGCCGATCTGCAGCAGACCGGAGGGCCGCAAGGGCAAGAGGCCAAGCATCACAGCGAACAATGCGACGGTCAGAGCGACGAGTTCGCGTTGCCGCGAGACGGGTGCGTGCAAAATGAGAGGCTTGCTCGCTCTTCCGAGCGCTTTTCCAAGCACGAGGAAGACGTAGCCGCCGGCGAGCAGTCCCCCCAACAACATGACCGCCGCCCACCACCATTGCCCCTCCATTGCACTCGCGAGGAGCAACAGCCATTTCGCCGAGAAACCTCCGCTCGGCGGTATTCCCATGAGCGAGAGCCCTGCGATCCCGAACGTGATGACGGTGATCGGAAACGCCCGGCCGATGCCACCGAATTCAGCGATCCGATCGTGGCCGAGAGCTTCGGCAATCAGACCTGCGGCCATGAACATCGCGGCTTTCGCAAATGCGTGGGAGAAGAGCTGGAGCCATCCGCCGGTCCAAGCAAAACTGCTCCAGGGCTCGCTCGCCGCGGAACCCACAACGAGCGGAAACATCAGGAACAGGTAGCCGATCTGAGCGACCGTGGAGTAAGCTACCAGCAACTTCAGCCGTTGCTGTCGCAGGGCGACAACGCTGCCGAACATGATTGCCGCCGCTCCAAGTGCAGCCAGCATCTGCGCGGATGCAACATTGAGCAAGCCGGGCATCGCGTCGAACCAGAGCCGGACAATTAAGAAAAATGATCCCTTCACGACCAGCGCCGACAGCACCGCGCTGCCTGCCGCCGGCGCGCCGGCGTGCGCCGGCGGCAGCCATAGATGGAGCGGAAACAGCGCCGTCTTGGCCAGCAGGCCCATGGTCATGAGCGCGGCGGCGATCAAAGCGACAGGTTCGGCACGCACGCGCTGCGACAACAGAACGATGTCGAGCGTGCCGTGCCCCCCATAGAGCAGCGCCGTCCCGAGCAGGTAGAGCACCGAGCCTAATAATGCGAACAGCAGATAGCGAAGCGCTGCGCGGATGGTCTCGCGTTCGCCCTTCAGGCACACGAGCGGTACTGCGGCGAAGGTCAAGAGCTCTAGCGCGACATAAAGAGTGAAGAGGTCGCCGCCGAGGACCACGGCATTGAGAGCGCACCAGATCGCCAGCAGAAGGGTCCAGAACACCAAAGGTGCGCGCGTTTCCGGCTGGTCCGGCGGCTGGCTGAAATCCGCCCGCGCAAACAGGCCGGTGGCGCCCATCACGATGGCGGTGACGACCATCATTGCGGCTGCGATTCCATCGGCGCGCAGCGCAATGCCGAGCGGCGGTTGCCAGCCGCCCACGATGTAAACAAGAGAATGGCCGCCGCTCCAGATCCTATCGAGGATCGCCACCGCGACGATGATACCGGACGGGAAGAGGACGAGAGCGATCCACTTGATGTGGCGTCCGCCGAGGGCCAGCGCCAGCAGGATGCCGGTGACCGGCAATACGATCGACAGCACCAACAGAAAGCCGCCTGCCGTTGTCGTGTCGGGCGCATTCGGCATCAGTCGGCATCTCTGTCCGCGTCGGCGTCCACCCGGTTGTCGGGATCAAGCGTCGCTTCGCCGGTTTCCGCGAACAACCGCAGCAACAGCGCGACCGCCATGGCGGTGGCCGAGAATGCAACCACAATGCCGGTGATCACCAACGCCTGCGGCACCGGATCGCCGCCCAATCCGGCCGCCGCGCCCCTGCGAGCGACGACGCCAAACATCAGGAACACGCCGCTGCCGAGCAGATTGAACGCCAGGATCTTGCGCAGCGGCTGAGGGCTGGCGATGAGCCCGTACAATCCAAGCCCGACCAGCGCGGCGGCGCAAAGACCGAACACCCGCACGGCGTTCATTGCTGCGGTACCCGTTCCGGCGGGCCGGCAGCCAAGAGGCCGAGCGTCACGCTGATCGAAAGCGTCAGCGCCAATTCAATGACGATGATCAGCGGCTTCGCGTAGCCGGCCGGATAGGCGAGAAACGCATCCGCCGTGAACATCCCTGCCAGCCCGATTGCGAGGAACAGCACTGGTCCGATGACCAGCAGCAAACGCACTGAGGGTCGGCTGATCGGAGGCACATGCTGCAAGCCCGCGATCATTACGAGGAGCCACATCGCGGCCAGAACCGCGCCGCCTTGAAAGGCGCCACCGGGATGATCCGCGCCGGTCCAACAGATGTAAATGCCGACCACGACGCCGATCGGCGGCAGCATCTGCGCGAGAAAATTCAGAACGCTTCCCGTTTCCTGAAACCGACGCAGTCCGGGGACGCCGCCCCAGAAGCGATCCGGCGCGAGCGACCACACGCCCAGCAGGGCGAGCAACAGCACTACCTTCTCAAGCAATGTGTCGAGCGAACGGTAGACGAACAGAACGCCCGCAACTGGATTGCCGAGACCGCTTTCCGCCAAATGCGCCATTGCGAGCGGTGCGAGCGTCGCAGCGCTGCCGGGCGGGACCAAAACGAGGGCGACGAGACCGGCAAAAATCAAGATGCAAAGCACCCCTGCACCGATACGAAGCGGGCGGCCGAGCGGTAACGAAGATGCTTCGGTCGGCCGTAGCCGCGCGGCGGCGCCGAGCAGCAGCATGCCGGTGACACCGCTGCCGATTGCCGCTTCCGTCAGCGCCACATCCACGGCCGCCAGTTGCACCCAGACGATCGAAAGCAGCAGGCCGTAGACCACAAACACGACGACCGCGGCGAAGGTGGTGCGCGCGACGATCGTCCACCCCCCGATCGCGAGCAAGAGCATGGCGAGGATGCCTTCGAAGGCGAAAATCATGTAGAGTCCCGTGGCACGGTCCGCGCAATGAGCTGCGTCACGATTGCGCCGGACAATTGGACGAGCAGCCAGACGCTGATGAGCTTGAGCCCAGCCAAAAAACCTTGTGCATGCGGCAGAAGGCCGAGCACGATCAGGCCGACACCGAGATTGTCAACTTTGGTGAGTGCGTGCAGGCGCGTGAGCGTATCCGGGAAACGCAGCAAACCGGCGGTGCCTGCCATGAAAAGGAAGGCTCCTGCCAGAACGGCTGCAACGGTCAAAATATCGAGCGCGAGAGTCATGCGTGATCCGCCATCTCCGCGGCTGCGGCCGGCGCGGGTGGCGCATCGCGCACGAACGCCACCGACGCGAACGCGGCGAGCAGTGCCAGCAGCAATGCATCATCGACGATCGACGGCGTAGCGGTCGCGATGGAAAGCAGGAGCAGGATCGCGGTCCCGCCGCTGCCCACGAGCTGCGCGGCCATCATGCGATCGGCATCCGCCGGGCCGCGCAGGATGCGAATGAGGCCGAGCGCCACCATTGCCAACACGAACGTCGCAGCCGCAAACAGAAAGCTAGGCATTCGTCCTCCCTAATGCTTGCACGAACACAGCCTCCTCGGCGGCCAATTGGTCAGCCACCGGCTGTGTCACATCGAGGCAATGGACTACGATCGCATCATTTCCGCTTCGCCCGCACGGGAGCGTGCCCGGCAGCAGGCTGGTCATGGTGCAGAACGCCTGCTGATCGAGGCCCGGCGGAAGCCGTGATCGACAAAGAATAAAACCGGGCCGCAGCGGCAAACGCGGATCCAGTGCGCGCCAAGCCACGTCCACGCCCGCAACGACCGATTGCTGCAGAAAGCGCAGTATCAGTCTCGCCAGCGGCGTCGGACGAAAGTGTGCTTGACTGGACGGCGACAGGCGCAAGCTGGTCCAGGTCGCCGCGATCGACGCCAGCACGCCCGCCGGGAGATCGGCCACATCGGCGCCGGCGAGCACCAGCCATAATCCAAGGAAACATACTGCGCGAGCCAACGCTCCGCGCAACGCGACGCCGTCATTCCTGAGCATGCCCTTCATGCCAAGCGCCTCGCATCCGCCGTGGACGGTGGGCGAATTTGCTTGCACCGTCAATGGGCAGTGAATTGTCGCGCCCATGTGACAATTGAAGTGAACGAGATGGCCCTATGGTACCGCCGTTGGGGGCATGCCGCAGCGCACTATCGCTGCTGGCGGGAATCCGATATTTCTGTAAGCGGGGCTGCGGTAATGCACGCGCCAGCATGACGGCCAGTCAAAATGAGGTCCAGGATCTCTAGGGTAACAAAGTTCGTTATGATCCTGCTCGCGCTGGCTGTGGTCACCCTGCTCACAGCTCGAGTCTACGTCAGCCAGCGCGGCCTGCCGCTTGCCCGCTGGCACACCTACGTGCCGCACGAATTGTCGGCCGCCGAATTGGATGCCGCCGACTGGGATCGCTATCTCGCGGAGGAAGCGAAGATTTTCGAGAGCGTGCGCACGGAGGTGACAGAAAAGCTCGATCCGGCCGATCGCGTCCCGCTGAACCGATATTTCGACGGGAGTCCGGTTTATCCCGGGCATTTCGCGCAAGATTTCAATCGCTCCTACGTGCTTGAGCCCACCGGCGCTCCGGTCGGGGCTGTGGTCCTGCTGCACGGTCTGACCGATTCGCCCTACAGCCAGCGTCATATCGCACGCGCCTATCGCAATCGCGGCTTTGTTGCGATCGTGATCCGGCTGCCGGCGCATGGCACCGTCCCGGCTGCGTTGACCGATGTCGAATGGGAGGACTGGATGGCCGCCACGCGCTTGGCGGTCCGCGAAGCGCGACGGCGCACGGCGCCGTCGGCACCGCTGCATCTTGTCGGCTTCTCCAATGGCGGCGCGCTGGCGCTTAAATATGCACTCGATGCCATCCGCGATCCGCAACTAGCGCGGCCCGATCGTGTCGTCCTGATCTCGCCGATGATCGGCATCACGCGGTTTGCCCGCTTCGCCGGCTTCGCCGGGCTGCCGGCGATTCTGCCGGCGTTCGCCAAGGCGGCTTGGCTGGGGGTGCTGCCCGAATTCAATCCGTTCAAGTATAACTCCTTTCCCGTCAACGGGGCGCGTCAATCCTACCGGCTGACTCAGGCTCTGCAGCAGCAGATCGCACGCTACAGCCGCTCCGGCGAGCTCAATCGCCTGCCGCCGGTGCTGACCTTCCAGTCGGTCATGGATTTCACGGTCAGCACGCCGGCCATCATCTCGGCGTTCTACGCGCGGCTTCCCGCGAACGGCAGTGAGCTCGTGCTGTTCGACGTGAACCGGACCGTGAAATTCGGTCTGCTGCTGCGCACCTCCGCCGATACCGCGCTGGCGCGGCTGCTACCACCGGCAGCTCGCGCCTACCGGACTACGATCATCACCAACGCCAACGCCGACAGCAGCGAAGAAGTCGAGCGGATAACCGAGGCCGGGGAAACAACCGAACACACGCGTCCGCTCGGGATGGCCTATCCGCCGGGGCTTTATTCGCTGTCGCACGTCGCTCTGCCGTTTCCAATGAACAACTCTCTGTATGGGCTGACCCCAGAATCGAGCGAGTTCGGCATCAATCTCGGCGCGCTCGCACCGCGCGGAGAGCGAAACGTTCTGATCGCCAGTCTGGACTCACTGCTTCGTGTCGCCTCCAATCCGTTCTTTCCCTTTATGATGGAGCGAATCGAGGAAGGGATCGACGGGCATGGAGCCGCCAAGCCCGACACTGCGGCAGCAGTGCCGGCGCCCCGACCCGAGGCGAATGACGGCACGTCGAATTGGACGTTCGGTGACCTGCTCACGTTCCTGAACAGCTTCTGGACGGATCAATCCAACTCATCGGCGTCACCGCCGTGACTTGTGCCAGCACTATGTTGTTGGTGCGGACCATGATGCCCAACTCATAAGAGTTCAGAGTCGCCATGCAAACCTCAAACTCAGATGACTCGGCAAGGCCCGCTCGTGATCCCCTGCTGATCGATCTGGCATTGCAGGGCGGCGGCGCGCACGGCGCCTTCACTTGGGGCGTACTTGATAGGCTCCTGGAAGAGCCCTGGCTGCAAATAGACGGAATTTCCGGCACCTCGGCCGGCGCCATGAACGCGGCGGTGCTGGCATACGGCCACTGTTCTGGCGGCAACGGCGGCGCGCGTAAGGCTCTGGAGAGTTTCTGGCGCCGTGTCTCGCACGCAGCTCAGTTCAGCCCGATCCAGCGCGGCCCGCTCGATGTGCTTCTGGGCCGCTGGACGCTCGACAATTCCCCGGCCTTTGTCGCGATGGATATGATGTCGCGGCTGTTTTCACCCTACGACCTCAATCTGACGGGATGGAACCCGTTGCGGAGCATCCTGACCGAAGGAGTCGATTTCGAGCGGGTGGCACAGTCGTCGATCAAGCTTTTTATCACCGCCACCAACGTCGCCACCGGCCGCGCCCATGTGTTCAGGAACCGCGACCTCACTCCAGATGTTCTTATCGCCTCGGCCTGCCTGCCCACGATGTTTCAGGCCATCGAGATCGATGGCGAGGCCTATTGGGACGGAGGTTATTCCGGCAACCCGACCATCACGCCGCTGGTGCGCGAATGCACATCGCAGGATACGATCATCGTTCCTATTAATCCGATTGAGCGCAAAGGCGTGCCGCGTGCTGCGAGCGAGATTCTCAATCGCCTCAACGAAGTCGCATTCAACGCCGTATTGCTGAAGGAACTGCGCATGATCGCGCTGCTGCGGCAGGTCGCTGATCCCGGCGACGAGGAAGGTGCGAAATGGGCCAAGATGCGCGTGCACTACGTCACGAATGAAGTGATGACGCAGCTCGACGCGTCTTCAAAAATGATCGCTGAGTGGGATTTCCTCTGTCTGCTGCGCGACGAAGGACGCCGTTCGGCGCAAACCTTTCTGGAACGCCATACGGAGAACCTCGGACGCCGCTCTACGCTCGATCTCGACGTTCTGTTGGAGACGGTCTGACGCCATGGGTCTCGTCGGCATACTTCTGGCGCTCGCACTGCTGATCTGGTTCGCTTATCGCGGCTGGAGTGTGCTCCTGTTGGCGCCTGTGGCCGCCATCCTCGCCGCCGCAATCTCGCGCGAGCCGCTTCTGGCCCACTGGACTCAGACTTTTATGGGCAGTGGCGCTCACTTCCTCGCTCAATTCTTTCCACTGTTCCTGCTCGGCGCGCTCTTTGGGAAGCTCATGGAAGACAGCAGATCGGTCGAGGCCATTGCGCGTTTCATGACCGATCGACTTGGAACGCACCGGGCGATCCTCGCCGTGGTGCTTTCCGGAGCCCTGGTGACCTACGGCGGGGTCAGCGTCTTTGTCGCCTTTTTCGTATTGGCGCCGATGGCGCACGCGCTGTTCCGGGCGGCGAACATCCCGCGCCGTTTGATGCCGGCCGCCGTCGGCCTCGGCACGCTGACTTTTACCATGACCGCGCTGCCAGGAACGCCGGCGATTCAAAACGCCATTCCGATGCCGTTCTTCGGCACCACGCCATTCGCTGCGCCGGGTCTCGGCATCATCGCCTCGGCCATCATGCTGGCGTTCGGCTTATGGTGGCTCAGTCGTGCCGAAACCGCTGCCCGCAAGGCCGGAGAAGGCTTCGGCGGCAAATCGGAGATTGCTGCTGAAGAGGCGGCACACGACGAGACAATTCGCGAGCGCGCGACCCTCGCTCGCGAGTTCGATCCCGCTGAGATCGGGCATGGTCGACAAGGGGAGGAACCGCCGCCGATCATCCTGGCGGCGTTGCCGCTTGCGGCGGTGGTGAGCGTAAATCTCCTGATGTCGCTCGTTGTCCTGCCACGACTGGACTTCTCTTTTCTGTCCGAAGAGGCTTGGGGCGGCACCACACTGTCGGCGGTGGCTGGCGTCTGGGCGGTGATTGTCGCACTCACTGCCGCGGTCCTGATCCTCATTCTGATCAACTACCGTCGTCTGCCTACATTGCGTGAAAGCATGGACGCCGGCGCCAATGCCTCCGTGCTGCCGGCGTTGACGGTCGCGAGCCTCGTGGGTTTTGGCGCCGTGGTAGCGAGCCTGCCGGCGTTTGCGGTGGTGCGCGACCTGGTGCTTTCGATCGAAGGCGGGCCGCTGGTTTCGCTTGCCGTGGCGATGAACGTTCTCGCCGCACTCACCGGATCAGCGTCAGGTGGAATGGCAATCGCGCTGGACGCGCTCGGCAGCACTTATATGCGACTTGCCGCTGAGCATGGCATCGACCCTGCGCTGATGCACCGCGTGGCGGTGATCAGCTCGGGTACGCTCGACAGCCTTCCTCATAATGGCGGAGTCGTGACGCTGCTCTCGGTCTGCGGAACAACCCACCGCGAAAGCTATTTCGATATCGTTATGGTCGCGATCGTCGGCGCGATTATTGCGCTTGTGGTGGTTATCGCACTTGGATCGACGCTTGGGTCGTTCTGACTCCATCACTCGGGTTTCAGCTTTAATCTGGTTGTCATCTTATTGCATGACTGCAACGGAACGCGGCCTTATTGAATAAACTATGCGTTTTCCGCGCGACGGGATTGCAACGCATCCGTGACCTCCTTGACCGCATCGCGAATTTCACGTCTATTTCGCGCAAATGAGCGGTTACAGGCGTGCCGGCACCTAGGGAGACATAGGATGTCTACTAGACCCGAGAGCCACAAAGACTTTGTGTCAACGGGTCATGTGCCGAGGCTGGACTCCATGAAGCGGTCGGTGTCCGAAGCCCACCAACGCCTCAAGTCGAACACTGAAGCAGCGAATTCAAACCTGCACTCGGCGCTCGCCGGGTTGCCTGGCGACTTGTTCAATGTCTGCTTGGTCGGAACGAGCGGCAACGTGCATGCGGTTGGGGACACAGAGCATGAGTTCTCCATCACGAGCGTGTTCAAGTCGTTTGTCGTTGCCCTGATGTGCCAGGCATACAGAGCGCTGCTGCGCATGTTTTCCCTCTCATGTTGAGGTGCGCGCGCAACGCCGACGGTTGTTGACCAATCCTTCGGTCGCGTGCATCGTGAAGGTAAGAATCAATGCTTACGTCGAATAGCAATGCAGGGAAAGCTTCCCGCCAATTCGCAACTCCGCTTGTGGTGGTGCTTGCGGCTTGGCTTGGAGGATGCGGGCAAGAGGCCAAGACCGAGCCACCGCAGGCGCGCCCGGTGCGCACTGTGACGATCGAGAAGCGTGAAGCAGGCATGCCGATCACGCTGACCGGCCGCATTGAAGCCGAAGACGAGGTCGCATTTTCGTTTCGCATTTCGGGCCGCCTGCTCCAAAGCGACCTTAAAATCGGAGATCGCTTGCAGCCGGGACAGTTGGTGGCGCGTCTCGAATCGCAAAACGAACTAAACGCACTGCGGTCGGCTCAGGCCAATCTCGCTGCCGCTCAGGGGCAATTGACTCAGGCGAGCAATCATTTCGATCGCCAAGACACACTCCTCAAACAGGGCTGGACCACGCGCGCAAATCACGATCAAGCAAAACAGGCGCTGCAAACCGCACAGGCGCAGGTCGATGCCGCCGAAGCCCAGCTCAAGTCGGCCCATGACCTGGTGAGCTTCACCGAGATCAAGGCGGACGCGCCGGGCGTTGTGACCGCGGTGGGCCCCAGCGCCGGTGAGGTCGTACAAGCCGGGCAGATGATCGTCAGACTCGCGCGCAAGGACGGGCGTGACGCAGTCTTCGACGTTCCTGCTCAGGTGTTTCGCTCGGCGCCAACTGATCCCCAGATCACCGTCAGCCTGACCGACGACCCCGGCGTAGCGGCGCGTGGACGGGTGCGTACGGTTGCACCCCAGGCCAACCCCGTGACCAGGACCTTTGAAGTCAAGGTAGGCCTGACCGACCCGCCGGAAGCCATGCGACTGGGGGCGACCGTGACCGGTCGTATGGAGACCGAGTCTGTTCCGATCATCGAGATTCCGGCGACGGCGCTCACGAAATCCAATCAGCAGCCCGCGGTCTGGATCGTCGATCCGTCGAGCCGCACGGTCTCGCTCCGGAATGTCGAGGTGCTTCGGTTCGATCAGGCCCAGGTCGCGGTTTCGGGCGGCCTTGATACAGGCGAGATCGTCGTCACGGCAGGCGTGCAGGCGCTGCACCCAGGCCAGAAAGTTCGCCTGCTCGGGTTGGAACAATGACTGGTTTCAATCTTTCCGCATGGGCGCTCAGGCATCGTTCGCTCACCGTCTACATGATGATCGTGGCGGTTGTTGCGGGCCTGGGGTCCTACTTTCGTCTTGGCCGCAGCGAAGACCCGACTTTCATCATCAAGACGATGGTGGTGCAGGCCGCGTGGCCGGGCGCCACGATCGACGATACGCTCAAACAGGTCACCGAGCGGCTTGAGCGCAAACTCCAGGAAACTCCGAAACTCGACTTCTTGCGCAGTTTCACGCGCGCCGGCGTTACGACGATCTTCGTCAATTTGCAGGGAAGTACGACCGCGAAGGAAGTGCCCGATATCTGGTATCACGTGCGCAAGAGCATTGGTGATATCCGCAGCACCCTGCCGGCAGGGGTCATCGGGCCGGGCTTCAATGACGATTTCGGCGATACGTTTGGGACCATCTACGGCTTCACGAGCCGATGGATTCACCCATCGTGAGCTCCGCGATTATGTCGAGGGGGTGCGCTCAAAGCTCCTGCGGGTGCCCGACGTCTCAAAGATCGAGATCCTGGGCGCCCAGGATGAGCAGATCTTTGTCGAGTTCTCGATGCCGGAGCTTGCCAGCCTCGGCATCGACCGCACTGCACTGCTTGCGGCTCTGCAAGCCCAGAACGTCGTTCGACCTGCCGGAACGATCCAGACCGGGAACGAGTCGCTGTCGTTGCGGGTATCGGGCGCGTTTGCATCGGAACAGGATGTATTGGACGTAAACTTCGTCGTCGGCGGCCGCATCCTTCGCCTCAGCGACATTGCCACGGTCCGTCGCGGCTTTGCCGACCCTCCGCAGCCGCTGTTTCGGGTTGATGGCCAGCCCGCCATCGGCCTTGCCATCGCCATGCGCGAAGGAGGAGATATTCTCGCTCTCGGCAAGAACATCCAGAAGGCCATGGCCGAGATCACCGCCGATCTGCCGCTCGGCATCAACTCGAAGCTCGTGGCGGATCAGTCGGTCACCGTCGAAAGCGCCATCTCCGAATTCATGACGTCGCTTTTGCAGGCCGTCGCCATCATCATGGCGGTGAGCTTCATCAGTCTCGGTATCCGCCCCGGTTTGGTAATCGCCCTGTCGATTCCGCTCACGCTCGCCGTTGTGTTTTCGGTGATGGAACTGGCGAACATCGACATGCAGCGCATATCGCTGGGCGCGCTGATCATTGCGCTCGCGCTCATGGTGGACGATGCCATGACAACGACCGATGCGATGCTGACGAGGCTCGGCGAGGGCGATGACAAGGTCGAAGCTGCGACCTTCGCGTTCCGCACCTATGCGTTTGCCATGCTCGCAGGTACGCTGGTGACGATCGCCGGTTTCGTGCCGGTCGGGTTCGCGGCCAGCTCTGCGGGTGAATACACGTTCTCGCTTTTCGCAGTGGTCGGCATAGCGCTCATCGTATCCTGGTTTATCGCCGTCATTTTTGCGCCGCTGGTCGGCGTCCTCATCCTTGCGCCGCCGAGCGCGGCGACGCCTAACACCGAGCCTGGTCGAATCTTTCGTTGGTATCGGCAATTTCTTACGCTGGCTATGCGGGCACGATGGGTCACGATCGCGATGACGCTGGCGCTGTTTGCGGGGTCCTTTCTCGCACTGCCGTTGATCCCTCGACAGTTTTTTCCATCATCGGACCGTCCCGAGTTGCTGGTCGACCTGACTCTGCCCCAGAACGCCTCCATCTATGCCAGTGAGACGATGTCTGGCCGTTTCGACGCCGCCCTCAAGGATGATCCGGACGTGGAGCGTTGGGCCACCTACGTGGGGCGCGGCGCCATCCGCTTCTATCTTCCGCTCAATGTTCAACTGCCGAACGCCTTCTTCAGCCAAGTGGTCATCGTCGCCAAGAACGTGGCGGCGCGCGAACGACTCAGAGTCAAGCTGGAGAAACTTCTGGCGGATGAATTTCCGAGTGTGGTCGGCCGCGTCTACCCGTTGGAGCTTGGCCCGCCGGTCGGATGGCCCGTGCAATATCGCGTTAGCGGTCCTGACGTGTCGGAAGTGCGCGAGATCGCCCTCAAGGTTGCCCAAGTCGTCGCGGCCAACCCGAAGGCGGTGTACGTCAACTTCGACTGGTTCGAGCCGGCCCGGCAGTTGCGCATCCGTGTCGACCAGAATGAGGCGCGGCTGCTCGGGTTGAGCTCTCAAGCGCTCGCCAGCGTGCTCAATACGGTCATATCAGGCACGCCCGTCACCCAGGTGCGCGACGATATCTATCTGATCGACGTTATCGTGCGAGCAACGGACGAGCAGCGCGTATCGCTCGCAACGTTGAATAACCTTCAGGTTCCGCTGCCAAGCGGGCGCACGGTTCCGCTCAGCCAGTTCGCGTCGTTCGAATACGAGCAGGACTACCCGCTGATCTGGCGGCGCGACCGCGTTCCAGCACTGACGGTACAAGCGGACGTCGCATCGGGAGCTTTGCCCGAAACAGTGGTCAACGCGCTCAAGCCGAAGATCGATGAGCTAAACAAGACGCTGCCGCAAGGCTACGCCGTCTCGGTCGGCGGTACGGTGGAGGAGAGCGCAAAGTCGCAAGCCTCCGTCGTCGCCGTCGTGCCGGTGATGCTGTTCATCATGCTGAGCGTTCTGATGGTGCAACTGCAAAGCTTTGCGCGGCTGTTTCTCGTCCTCTCGGTCGGGCCGCTCGGATTGATCGGGGTGGTCGCGGCCCTGCTGGTGTCCGGCAGGCCACTTGGTTTTGTCGCCATTCTCGGCATCCTGGCGCTGCTCGGTATGATCACCAAGAATGCGGTGATCCTGATCGGTCAGATCGAAGCGGAAAGAGAGCAGGGCAAGGGCGTCTGGCAGGCCGCAGTCGATGCCAGCAGCACTCGCTTCCGCCCAATCATGCTGACCGCTGTCTCGACGGTCCTCGGCATGATCCCGATTGCTCCGACGGTATTCTGGGGGCCCATGGCCTTCGCGATCATGGGCGGACTACTGGTGGCGACGATCCTCACGCTGGTCTTCCTGCCCACTCTGTATGTAACCTGGTTCGGAGGCAAAGAGATTTCGGCCGATACGCCGGCGTAGCGTGGGCGCCCGGCAACGGCCTAGCCTGGCCGCAGCGGTCGGACGGCGAGCCCACACCCCGAATGTAATGGAGATGAATCATGTCCATGTCACTCGAAGCTGCATCCGAAGTGATGCGCGAAGCGATGCGCCAGACCGTAAAGCGGCACTCCCTCTGGTATCTGATCCAAAGCGGCCTGATGATTCTGGCCGGCATTCTGGCATTGGTATATCCGATCATGTCCTCGGTCGCCGTGGTGATCTTTCTTGGATGGCTGCTGATCATCAGCGGCGTCATTCAGGCCATCAGCCTGATCGGCGCAACCGCGGTGCCGCACTTCTGGCTGCAACTTGTTTCAGTGGCGCTGTTCGTGATCGTGGGCGCGCTTTTTCTCCGCAATCCTGGCGAAAGCCTGCTGACGCTCACGCTTCTCGTTATCGTGTTCTTCATAATCGAAGGGATTTCAAAGGTGATCTTTTCGCTGACCATCCGGCCATTCCCAAACTGGGGCTGGGTCTTGCTCAGTGGGATCGTTGGCATCGTACTGGCGCTGATTCTTTGGGCCAGCATTCCGGTGACGGCGATCTGGCTGCTGGGCGTGCTGCTCGGCATCGAACTCATCAGCGAGGGGCTGGCGCTCGGCTATCTGGCTTGGCAGGTGCGCAAAAGTTGATCTAGGTCTCCCGCGTTGTCGCGCAATGATCGTGAGGCCGGCAGATCGTCGGCCGGCTGGGCCGGATGCCGGGAGTGGATCGCTGACCATGGATCAAACGGCACCGGGAGGCATACGCGATCGGACGCTGCGGTTCATGGTAGGGATCTGCGCCACGATTCTCATCATGCTGCTGTTGCGTCTGGGGCGTCCGGTGTTCACGCCGCTGGCGTTTGCACTCCTTGTTATCGCCATCGTATGGCCGGTGCAGCGAGCATTGCAGGCCAAGCTGCCGAAACTGATAGCGCTCGCTCTCAGCACTTTCGTGACGTTTCTGATCGTCACGGCATTCATTTCGATCGTCGCCTGGGGATTTGGCCGCGTGGCGCGCTATGTCGTCGGAGAGGCGGCTCATTTCCAGTCGCTCTACGGTCTCGCCGTCGCCTGGCTCGAACAGCACGGCGTCGTCGTCGCCAGCCTTTGGGCGGAGCATTTCAATCTGAATTGGCTCATCCGCATCTTTCAGGATCTCCTGAGCACGATCAACGGCACCCTGAGCTTCTCGCTGATCGTACTGATCTACGTTGTGCTCGGCCTGCTCGAAGTCGATATCGCCGCCCAAAAACTCGGGAAGATGCAAAACCAGGAGGTCGGTCCGGCATTGCTGGCGGGGCTGACCGAGACAGCCGCAAAGTTGCGCCGGTACATGGCGGTGCGAACGATGATGAGCGTCGCGACCGGCGTGCTGGTGTGGGGCTTTGCCTCTGTCGCCGGCCTCCAGCTTGCGGTGGAATGGGGCGTGATTGCGTTCGCGCTCAACTACATTCCATTCATTGGGCCATTCATCGCAACGGTCTTCCCGACGCTGTTCGCGATTGCGCAGTTCCAATCATGGCAGATGGTGGTGATTGTGTTCGCCTGCCTCAACCTTATCCAATTCCTGGTCGGCAGCTACCTCGAGCCGCGTATCGCTGGAAAAGCGCTTTCGATCTCTCCATTTCTGGTCCTGTTTTCGGTTTTCTTTTGGACCGGCCTGTGGGGATTTGCCGGCACCTTCATTGGCGTACCGATAGCCATAGCGCTGCTGACGATTTGCGGAAAATTCCCTTCCAGCCAATGGGTCACTGACCTGTTCGGAGAAACCGCCGCCGAGGCCGATCGCATCACGGGTGGCTAGAGCAAATCCGGTTGAGATTGATCGGCCGGCCGCGCACTCCGCGATCTCATTCCCGCGCAAGCGAAAGCGGGAATCGAGGGCATCGGCCGAATTCCGTATGAAGCGTCGGAGTGATCACACTGCGCTGCCGGCCACACCGATGCGTTCCGGCTTCGTCAATCCGAGCCCCCCATCCGGCGCGACTGCTAGAGTATGAATATGAAAATAAGTCTCTTCATCGTCGGTGGCTTCCATCACCGGAGATGGAGCGGATACGATCGGAAGGCCGCCGCACTCGCCGATCCAGTCTATATGGCGATGTCCGTGCATCACAACGGCGCGGCCGCCCAAGCAACGAAGGCGGCGAATGAACCAGCTTCCGTTGATGAGGGCCGTGCCAATGCGTTCGGACAGGGCTTTGGCGCGTCTTGGATATTCGGTGACGTGATGATGAAGCGCCACAATCCAAAAGGAACGGGGATAGAGTTCCGCCACGATGTCGATCGCGCGCGCTTGCTCGGTCGACACCATGCCGAGGGCATTGGTAAACGAGAAATGCGCCTCGATATTCGAGTTCAGAAGGATGATACCCAATCCGTCGTCGCTTTCCGGCGGCACGACCATCGGAAAGCACGTTGACCAAAGATCTGCCAGCGTCCACGAGAGGCGGAACAATCCTCGATCAGCAAATGCCGCGATGTCATGCTGATGAGGTCTTAGTACTTCGGAAAGGGATGCCCCGAGTTGGCCTTGCTTGCTGCCTACCACGCGGACTTTGGGACCCTGCAGGGCTTCCAGCGCAGACAGCATTCTGATCTGGCGAAGCCGCTTTTTCGGGCTGGTCGGAAGATCGAGCCGGGCTGGGTTTGTCTTATCCACTACGTTGAGATCATGGTTGCCGGGCAGGAACAGCATGAGTTTCGACAGCTCCCGATGCGGAGTCAAAGCGTCGAAGAACTCCGCCCACTCTGACGAAAGGCCTGCATCAGTTACATCTCCGGTGATCAGAATGACGTCCAGCGGATTCTCCGCATGAATTTTACTTAGCAGTGCGAAGGTTCGCCGGAGCCGCTCGTTGCCCTGCGGTCCGGAGCGTCCGCTCTCGATGCGAAAGCCGTAGCGTTCGCCGACCACATGAATGTCCGAGAGATGTGCAACTCGCCAGGTTCGGCCGGCGGCTGAGCCTGCATGGAAAGCCTTGAAGTCGCGCGGCTGCGCCATGGTCGCATCGGCGATGCCCCAGATCAGCGCTGCAACCGCGAGATAGCCCGCGACGAGCACCACGCTATTATACCAAGCTGCCGTCGCCAGCCGATGAATTGAAACGAGATCAGAAAGGCTGCCGAGCCAGTGAGTCGATGGCCATGCCCACATCGCCAGCCATGATGCCAGCGCGCAGATCAACAAGCCCGCTGCGACGGCGGAAACCGCCCGCGCGAGGGCGCGCTGGTCGTCAGTCAGGCTCGAAGGCAGGAGCTTCTCGACCAGATGGCGGACGCCTTCGCGGCAGAGAACATAGGCTGGCTGAACGGCCAAGGCATTCAGCGACCAGAAGCTGCTTTCCACGAGCCGAAGCAGCGACCGTCCTCCAAACCATCCCAGGACTGCAAGAAGCGCTAGCAGCAGGAGCGGCCAGAGTCCCGTGAGCAACGCATAAGCCTTTGACGAGACGCCCGCGATCCAGATCGAGGTCAGCAGCGGCGCCGCGCCCATCAACAGGGCAGGGAGGCCGATCAGAAGTATCCAAGCGATCGCAAGTTTCGGAAGACTGATTTCTGCCAACAGCGTGCCAGCAAGTGAGAACAGCGAGCGCCGCTTGGTGCTGGACGCGTCGTCGGCGACATCGCCCTTGCGCGGATCGACAATGAGTTTCATTTGTCTTTCTCGCAGGTCTGCCGGCAGGGGCTAATGCGTCAAGCTCATATACATGTCCCACCAAATCTGCCGCGAAAAATAGGCAAGCGTGCCGGTCACGATCACTGCCAGAAGCAAGATAAGCGTTGTTGCGTGCTTGACCCAAGCTCGAGTTGCCGATGTCGCATCGGCCTGACGTTGGTCAGAATTCGGCTCGCTCACCTGAGTCCTCCAGTCTTTATCTTCCGCGCTCTTAAAATTCGATTGTGATCGCCGCACCTGCTGCATCGTGTCGTGATCTCGCAAATCTACCGAATAACAGAGTCGATCATTGCGGCTTCGGCTATTTGGGGGCTGCGGCAGCGACCTGCCATAGCCGATCGAGCGGCTGAATTACAACACCGGCACGGAATTACTCAGCTCGACTTGTGAGGATCGCTGTTTGGGGATTGAATTTTGGCTGGCTGCACCAGCGCGGTACGAAAGTACCGGGGAGGGCTTGTGTTACGGGGTCTTTTAGGAGTCCTTTGGGTCGCGTTGCTGAGCGGCCAAGCCTACGCGCAGCAGCGGCCGTCAACTGAAGACCTGATGCGAAGGATCGACGCGCTGCAGCGCCGAGTCGATGAACTCGAGAGCCGTCAGCAAATGCCCAAATCGACAGCGGGCGCCAAGACGCGCGCTGCGACCGCGCCTGGTCCAAAGGAAGTAGACAAGTCGGCTTCCGTGCCGCCAGCGTCAGCTGCGGCGCCGGCGGTAGTACCGATATCGCAGCGGCGCGTCGCCAGCGTTCCCGGCTTGCTTCCCCCCGAGCCCATGGGGTCCGAATTCGAGGATGCGCTGCGTTCTGACCTTCCCGGTCTGTCCATGCGCGTTCCGGGTACCCAGTCCGAAGTGCGGTTCTATGGCTTTGCCAAGGTCTCCGCGTACAGGGATTTCAACGGCCGCAATCAAACCGATGCGCCGGCGCCGCAGGCAATCCCGCTGAGCGGAAGTCTTGCCGATTTGCAGGGCGGCGACTTCGGCATGACCGGCAGGTTCAGCCGCATCGGTATGGATACCCGCACCGCCACGAGCGTTGGAACGCTCGAGACGCGCATCGAAGGCGATTTCGGCGGCGGCGCGCCGGCGACCAACAATGCGCTCTTCCGGCTCCGCCAAGCGTGGGCCGAATTCGGCACCGAGGGATTCCGCGTGCTGGTGGGACAAGCCAACAGTATATGGAATGAAGGGATGTTCGAGACACTGATTGACGCGACCAACCTCAATCAGTCCTTCGTGCGCCAGGCGCAGGTCCGCGCGACCGCAACGCTCGCCCCGCATTGGACCGGCCAGATTTCGCTGGAGACACCTGATACGCAGTACACCTCAGTGGACGGTACGTTCGTACCGACCAGCAGTCTGGCCGGCGGTCTCAGCCCCGCATTGACGTCGCTGCCGGATCTGCTAGGCCGACTGGCGTACCGCAACGACGGTCTTGAATTCGATTTGCGCGGTCTGTTGCGCGAACTCACGATCAACACGGCTGGCACAGCCGCCGCACCGCCGGCAGCCACTGTGAATGCGCCCGGGTGGGGTATCGCCGCACATGCGCGCTTTCCGATGCGGCGGCTGTCAGAGGCGTTCGGTCCCGATCAGTTGATCGGCATGGTCTATTATGGACAAGGCATCGGGCGCTATTTCGCGGGCAATACCTCCGGGCAGGACGCATTGTCGGACATCGGTCTCCCGGGCACGCCGACGGAATTTAGTTTCGATCCGATTCCAACCTATGGCGCCACCGCCGCATACCGCCGTTTTTGGACGGCGCAATTGCGCAGCAACATCGCCTATTCCTTCGCGCGCCAGGAATACCCATCGTATGCGCTCGAGTTCATTCCGGGCTCGCCCTCGGCCACTTCGCTGAACAGCCAAATGCAGCAAGGGATCGTCAACATGATCTGGAGTCCCTTCGCGCAACTCCGGAATAACGTGGTGGACACCGGGTGGCTCGACGTTGGCCTCGAATATGTCTACACGCGCCGCGCCGTGTTTGGCGGCGCGGCGGCGACCGGCGCCGCTGGCGCAGGCTCAGGGGTTGCGAACCGCGTCTTAGCCGCAGGCATTAGCCGATTCTGACGATTGTTTGCTCGATTGAGCTGCATCCAGGCGCGGTTGCTTGCCGCAATCGGAAGCGGCGCAACCTCTACCTGAGCTGCGCTCGCTATTGACAATGATCCGTTGATCCGTTGTGGTATTTCGATGGGCTGAGTTGTCCACTGCTCGACCATTGATCGGGGCCGCCAATCTGACCGCTAAGGCGCCGATTTTGCATGAGAGTGGTCATGCAGGATTGTTGCGTCAAGGTTGTCCGTAAAAATCAAGAATTCTCCAAGCGCCGTCGCTCGAAAGAATTGTCGGCGCCTAACCGGGAGTCTTCGAAGACGATCGTGTCGGCTCACGCCACACTGATTGAGGCGGTCGCGCCGTAGAGGGCATCCAACGGGATCGAGATTTCTGGCGCCTCGATCGTCGACGGCGACACCGGGTCAGTCGTTAGCGAGCGCATCGGCCGTGTCTGATCTCGTGATTGTTCTGATGCCGCTCGGCGACGCAACGTGCCGTGGCTGCTTTCCGCTGTGACCCAAGGCCGGGCGTAATCGGACACGCTCTAAAAGGACCGACACCATGAGCCCGTCGAGCGAAGCAGTGAAGGCGGAAGCATCGAAGACGACGACGCAGAAGATTCTGGATGCGGTCGAGAGAATCGGCAACAGCGTTCCGCATCCCGTGGTGATCTTTTTGGTGCTGATCGCGATCGCCATTTTTCTCTCCCACATCCTGTATCTGTTTGGCGCATCGGTCTCCTATCAGGTCGTCAATCCGGACACCGACAAGGTTGAAACCGTGACGACCGCCGCCAACAGCCTGATGACAGGGGAAGGCATTCGTCGCATCTACACCCGGCTGGTGCCGAACTTCCTGGGCTTCAGCGCGGTCGGTCTGCTGATTGTTGCCATGATCGGCGTAGGCGTGGCCGAGGAGGCCGGTCTGGTGAACGCTTTGATCCGGAAGCTAGTGGTCGTCTCCCCGCCCCGGGCCCTGACCTATATTCTGGCATTTGTCGGAATTCTATCGAGCATTGCATCGGACGCCGGCTATCTGGTTTTGATCCCGTTAGCCGGCACCGCAATGATGAGCGTGCGTCGCCATCCCCTTGCCGGGCTCGCGCTTGGATTCGCCGGCGTCGCCAGCGCATTCAGCGTAAACATGTTGATCAAGCCGCTCGATGCCGTACTCACGGAAATAACCAACGACGCCATTCACATGGTGAATCCGACGCTTTCGATCGCTCTGACCGCTAATCTCTGGTTTTCAATTGTGTCGGTCGTGGTCCTGACGATCGTGATCGCCTTGGTCACCGAACGCATCATCGAGCCTCGCCTCGGTCAATATCATGAGGATCAGTCCGGCGTGGAGCTGCCTCCTCACGAGGCGGGGGAGCTTTCCGCCGACGAGCTGCGCGGGCTGAGGTACGCAGGTTTCGGGCTCCTGGCGGTTCTCGTCCTCTTCGGGCTGTTGACGGTCCCGCCGGGCGCGCCGCTGCGCAATCCGACGACGGGCGCGCTAATCGGCGATTCGCCGTTCATGGGCGGACTGATCGGCGTCATCATGATGTTATTCCTGGTCACCGGGATCGCATACGGCCGTGGCGCAAGAACAATCAAGAGCCCTGCGGATGTCATCGCCGCCATGACGAAGGCGGTTTCCGGGCTGGGCGGCACCATACTCTTGTTCGTGGTGATCAGCCAGTTCGTGGACTACTTCAACTACAGCAACATACCGACACTCATGGCGGTCAAGATGTCCGACATTCTCAAGAGCGCGAATATCGGGCCGCTCTGGCTGTTGCTGGGCTTCATCGTGGTGGTTGCGATCCTCGACCTGTTCCTCACGCAGGCGATCACCAAATGGGCCATCTTCGCGCCGGTTTTCGTGCCGCTATTCGTACAATTGGCAGTCGATCCAGCAGCAGTTCTGGCCGCTTACCGGGTTGCCGATTCACCGATGAATTCGGTCACACCGTCTGAATGCTTACTTCGCGTTGGTCGTCGGCTTTGCGCAGAAGTACGATAAAAACGCAGGCGTCGGGACAGTCGTCGCGCTGATGCTGCCTTACGTCGTCTGGATCTTCGTGCTTTGGACGCTGCTATTCGCCGCGTGGTTCCTGATGGGAATTCCATGGGGCCTCAAATAATGCGCGGCGCGCCCGGACCTCGTTTGCAAGCATCCGTCAAGGATTAATCGTGGCGCGACGAAGCGTACGAACCAGGAAGCCGGGAGCACACACATGAGCACCACTCCGCTTGTGAACGTCAAAGCCGCCGAAGATCGCCTGATGAAATTCCTTTCCGTGGATGGGGTCACCGGTGAGGAAGCGGCGATCGCTGCCGCAGTCTCCGACGAGCTGAATAAGGTCGGTGTGCCGGCATCGGCTATTCGCTTCGACACGGTGAACAAGCGCATTTCGCTGCCGACACAGACCGGAAACCTGATCGTCGATCTGCCCGGCACGCGTCCCGGTCCGCGGCTTCTGTTCGCGACGCATCTCGACACCGTGCCGCTCTGCGCCGGCGCAAAGCCTAAACGCGAGGCAGACCGGATCGTGTCCGACGGCACCACTGCGCTGGGCGGTGACAACCGCACCGGTTGCGCTGTTCTGGTGACGCTCGCCGAGACGCTGCTCAAGCACAAGCTTCCGCATCCGCCGATCACGCTGCTTTTCACCGTGCGGGAGGAGAGTGGCCTGCATGGCGCCCGCGAGCTCGATGCGTCCGATCTCGGCGGGGCGACAATGTGCTTCAACGTCGATGGCAAACTCGCGGCGGAGTTGATCACCGGCGCGGTGGGCCAGGAGAACTGGGAGGTCGAGATTTTGGGGAAGGCCTCGCATGCCGGGGTGGCTCCCGAAAAGGGCATTTCGGCGACGCTGGTAGCGGCCACGGCTTTGGTGGAGGCGCAGCACGGCGGTTGGTTCGGAAAAGTGATCAAACCCGAAGGGACCGGAACCAGTAACCCCGGGATTTTCGGCGGGAAGAACGGCAAGGCGGCCGGTGATGCCACCAACGTCGTCACCGACTATGTCCACATCAAAGGGGAGGCCCGTAGCGCCGACGCTGCCTTTGCCGCAGCCATCGCGTCGGCTTATGGAGAAGCGTTCAAGAAAGCGGGTGCGCAGGTTAAGGATTCCGGCGGGGAGGCGGCGCAAGTGGAGTTCAAAGTCCAGTCCGCCTATCCGCCGTTCAACTTGCCCGACAGTTCGCCGGCGCTGATGCATGCCAAGCGATCGGCGGAATCGATCGGCCTGAAGCCAACCCCCATATTCTCCAACGGGGGCCTTGATGCCAACTGGTTCGTCAAGCACGGTGTGCCGACCGTAACGATCGGCGCCGGACAGTACGAAATTCACACAGTGAAGGAATACGTCGACCTGCCGGAGTTCGGCAACGGCTGTCGCTTGGCGGTGGCCCTTGCTACGCTGGATTAGGGATAGCTATTTCGCTGCCCATCGCATTCCGGTCGCGCAACAACCGGCATACGCGGGCTCCGCGCTTGGCTCTCGTTCGGCAATTCACGATCGATTGGGGAGCCCGCATTCCGATCGTCTAAAAGGGAACGCGCATTGGTGACTACGAAGAGGCGCTCGGCTCTGACCGCTGGCGCATTCGATTACGTCGTTAATAGTTCCACGCAATAGATGGAGTCCTGCGATGAAAGCTAGAGACGTGATGACACGGAAAGTCGTGTCGATCAGCCCCGAAGCCTCCATTGCGGAAATGGGGCAGTCGATGCTGGACAACAAGATCAGCGGATTGCCGGTTGTAGATAATGCCGGCCACCTTGTTGGCATTGTTAGCGAGGGCGACTGCCTGCGTCGTGTGGAGACCGGCACTGAACGCAAACGGCCGCGCTGGCTGGAGTTCTTAGTTGGGCCGGGACGGCTCTCGGCCGAATATATCCGCTCGCACAGCTTGAAAGTCGCGGACGTAATGACGCAGCCTGCGATCGCGATCACCGAGGATACGCCTCTCCAAGAGATCGTGCATCTGATGGAATCCCGCCGTATCAAACGATTGCCGGTCGTGCGTGATCGAAAAGTGGTTGGGATCGTCAGCCGAGCGAACCTGCTCCATGCCCTGGTGAGCGCGGCCGACAAGATCCCAACCGGCACTCCGACCGACGCGGCAATCCGCGACCAGCTCATGACTGAATTGAACAACCAACCATGGGCGCCGCAACTCAATGCTGTTGTGCAGGATGGTATTGTAGACTTGTGGGGCATTGTTTTTGCTGCGAATCAGCGTGAGGCTGCAATCGTGGCTGCCAAAAACATTCCGGGCGTCAAGGAGGTCCGAAGCCATATTGCCTGGGTCGAGCCTATGTCAGGAATGGTTCTCCTCGATTCCGCGCAGAATGCCAGCGGTCCCGCTGGATAGGCCGCTGGCGCTGGAGATACCGGACTGCTTGGCTTGTCCGGTCTGCGCAATCCCTATCCCGGAAAATTGGGAGTCGTAGAAGAGGGCGCGCTTGCATCATGAAAGATGGAACAATCTATAAGGATGCGCTCAATTCGTGAGATCTCGGCGTCGATTTCAGCGGGGCTCAATATTGACGATGTTGCTCTGCTCGGCGCGACTTGGAATCGCCGATGCAATGGCATCGGGCAGCGCGGTATCTCATAACGGGTGTCGCAGAATTTCGTTCGACATCGATTCAAACAATCCGTCGTTAAAGCAAGAAGTGGTCGTCTTCAGGTAATTTGGGATGGCACGCTCCCTTCTGGGAGGCTCGGCTCATCAAACACCGCTCGTACAAATTTCTCACCATCAAGAGTTGGCTATCCGAAATGTTCTATGGAATAAACGGACGACGTGCTGGGAGCATTTTCGAATGGAAGCGCTTAGGACTGCTCCTGTGAATGTGAAGGCGATTAAGTGATTGGTCGGCGGGTTTGAAAATATCTTAGGAACGCGAAGCATGCGGCGGCGGCAGCAAGGTGCTTGATCGTATGACCGCTCAGGATCGATCCGAGCGAGTAGATCGAATGGTCATAGAACTCGAACAACTTGGCCAGAGCATAGAGCGCCGCGGCGACAAGCCAGTAAAAGGTGCCGGTGTATACCGGCGGAAATCGGAGCAAGAGCACTGGCAATGCGATGCAGGGAAAGAACTGCACCCAGACGTAGAGCCGAAGATCGCCAGTCCAGCGCCACACTAACAGGCTGACAACGCCGATCGAGATCAGCGGCCACAACAACCTAGCTCCTGCTTTCGCATTGACGCGCTCTTCGATCGCAATCGAGAGGATTGCCATGAAGCCAAGCGCCATCGGAAGACGGTCCCAAAACAAGGTGCGATCGTTCGGATCCCAGTGATAGTAGGACGAGCCAAAACCGGTGAGCGTGATCCCGAGGAAAAGCACGATGACTGCCGGATCGCGATGAAACCGCCGTAGCCCCGCGGCGCCAATTACAATAAACGGAAAATTCGAAATGACGTTCCAGAAGTTCGGCACGCCGAATAATGTGCGGTGATCGGCAAACTGGTGATAGTCCTGATCTTGCAGAATTGGCGGAAGCAATAGCAGCGCCACAAGCGATGCAATCATTAAGCCGAGAAGTGCAAGCACGTGACGACGCGACTGGGCGCTGCTGTGCATCATTTCCGACAGGGATAGCAAAGGACGGCCTTTGCGTCCGGCTGATGAATAGATATTAGAACAGACCGGGGCGGGCGCCTGATCAATCCGAACTTCGGGTATTCCCTCTTTCATGCTGAATGCAAGCATAAGTTCGCGTTATACCGAAAAATATACTGTGGCTTCGCAATGTGCGTGACGGATCATCGGCAAAAACGCATCAGATTTCTTCGTGACGGTATCTTGATACCCAATGGTGCGTGCTGCATGCCACCCGCAAGGAAGGACATTAGCATTTCAAGTATAGGCCTACCGGTCAGGACCGGCACAAATACGTAAAATATGTATAAGCCATTCAGATGGATTATCTTTTGACTTTTGATTGCGACACGGGTGACATTTTCATGCTCGAAATGTAATATCCAATATTATCGTTCTGGGAATGAGTCATGAGCTCCGTGAGCCCCGCAACATTTGCGACGCACGCCGTGCGCCCCGGGGATCAGTTTGAGGCATGGCGCGAATGGTTCTCCCCGGTGTTTGATGTCTCGCCTCAACAGCGGGCACGAAGTGAATTTGCGGCGGAAAACAAAATCTGGGATCTCGGGGGGATACTGGTCAGTCGCGTGTCCGCGCCGCCGGTTCATGTTTCGCGAACGAAGTCTAATCTCAGAAGAGCTCCCGTTGACCATTGGATTCTCAGTTACTGCCGATTTGGTGAGACGACGATCTGTACCGAAAGGGCGGTGCTAAGGGCGCCCGCCGGCGTGCCGTTTCTTTGGTCACTTGGCGAAGCGGTCGAAAGCGAACGCACCTCTGTAGATCGGATCCAAATGATCCTGCCGCGGGACGCGTTCCAGGACATTGCGCCTCTGCTCGACGCCTCGCGTGGATCGGTTCTCAACACTCCCTTAGGCAGCTTGCTTGGCGATTATATGCTCGTCTTGGAGCGATGGCTTCCCTCCCTGAGGACGGAGGATCTGCCCGGCCTTGCCGAAGCGGTCCACAGTATGGTCGCTGCATGCGTAGCGCCCTCCGCCGATCGGATTGCCCTCGCGAGAGACGAAATAGGCCTGGGCCAAATGGAGCGGGTTCGCCGGGCCATCCAGAAAAATCTGAAATCATCGGTGCTGCGACCCGCAGCGCTCTGCCGGATCGCCGGAATCTCAAGATCCCAACTATATCGACTTTTCGAACATAGCGGAGGCGTTGCTCGGTACATCCAGAGACAGCGACTCCTGCAGACCCATGCTGCTTTGTCAGATCCAATGGACCAACGGTCAATTCTCACTATCGCTGAGGACTTCTGCTTCTCGGATGCCTCCACCTTCAGCCGCGCCTTCCGACAGGAATTTGGTTGCAGCCCAAGCGACGTCCGATCTGCGGCACTAGGCGGCCGGCCGTTGAGGGTGAGACGCTCAGCCCAGCCGGAAGCCGGGACCAGACACTTCGCTGATTTTCTCCGGATTGCACAGCGTTAGGCTTCGAAGCGCGCTTCCGCTGAGCATGACGTTCTTGGACTTGTGCTGTCAGGCGAAGGTCAGCGGTGGTGTGGGGAATTTGAAACGCAGTGCACGGCCGTGGGATTCTGAGTTAACCTAAAGCAGGTCGGCATACTGTATGGCTTGAGCAGCGATCAGTTAAGCCGCACGCGTTTTGCATTTAAGAATTTGGTGGGCGCGGCAAGAGAAGGGGGGCACGAAGAGTTTCGCAGTGGGGTGCCCAGTACGGAGTGTGAAATGAGCAATTTGGTTGTCCTTGGATTCGACGGGATTCATACCGCCGACGAGGTCTTGAATAAGCTGCGCTCGCTTCAAAAGGAGTATTTGATTGATTTGGAGGACGCTTGTGTCGTCGAGCGTGAAGCGAGTGGAAAAGTTTACATAAAACAGGCCGTCAATCTCACGGCGCTGGGCGCGGCAACCGGCGGCAGCAGGGGTGCGTTGTGGGGTGCATTGGTCGGGATTCTCTTCATGAATCCGTTGGCCGGAATGGCAATCGGTGCGATTACCGGTGCAGGCGCCGGCGCCTTGTCAGGATCATTGGTCGACTTCGGCATCCGCGACGATTTCATCAAGAAACTCAGTGAGACGATTCCCCAAGGCTCCTCGGCACTGTTCGTGCTCTTCAAGAGCGTGAATGAAGACAAGGTGCTGCCAGAGATCGAGCAATATAAGGCGCGAGTGCTGAAGACCTCGTTGTCGAATGACGACGAGGCGAGACTGAAAGCTGCGCTGAGCAAGGTTGCGGCCTGATGATCCCGTTCGAATATTCGGACGTCCCCACTTTCCTCCTTCGCTGAGCGGCACTCGATCAGACGCGATCGTGGGTGACCATCGGCGATGCGAAGGAAATAGAGCAGTAGAAAGCGATACGGGAGGAAGGAATGACGGCACAGGTCCCCGTTGATCTCGTTCACTGGGTGCTGGCGACGCTCTCGATCATAGCGCTGCTCGTATTTCTCGTTCCGCTCCGTTGGCGCGCCCCGGAAGCGGGGCCGGTGGCGATGTTTACAGCGGCTATTGTTGCGCTGGTCGCTTTCCGCACGCCCTGGGATACTTTGGCGGTCGCTGGTGCAAAAGGCGTGTGGGACGCCATTTTTATTTTGTACGTCATGTGGCCGGCGCTGTTCCTGTATCAGATCACTAAACAGGCCGGCGCGTACGACGCGCTGCGGCAAGGCATTGCCCGCTTTAGCCGCAACGAGTTGTTCATCATCTTGGCGTTGAGCTGGGTTTTTTCGTCTTTCCTACAAGGCATCGCCGGGTTCGGCGCCCCCATCGCCGTGGTCGCGCCGTTGTTGCTCGCCATGGGCGTGAAGCCGGTTTACGCCGCGACTATGTCCATCATCGCGCATGCGTGGGCCAGATTCTTCGGCACCCTTGGCGTAGGCTGGCTGGCAACGCTGCAAGTGGCCAACTTGGAAGACATCCCAAGGGCCGCCTACGAAGCGTGTCTGTTGTTGTTGATCCCGACTTATTTGGGGGGCCTTCTCGTCGTGTGGCTCTACGGCCGCGGGCCGGCGGTGCGTCACGCTTGGCCGCTCGTATTGATCCTCGGAACCATCCTCGGAGTCGGTCAGCTCCTCTTCGCGATCATCAGTCCGGAATTGTCTACTTTCTTGGCGGCAGCCGTCGCTCTTCTCGCCCTCTACCCGTTGTCTCGCTGGGACCGTTACGGCAAGCCGATCACAGACATCAGCGAGCGACCGGCGATGATGGAAAGACACGCGGACGAACAGCAAGAGGTGGCGCCGGTCATGAGCCTCGCCATGTCGTCGCTACCCTACATCGTACTGACGGCCGTGACACTCAGCGTCCTGTTGATTCCGCCCCTCAACCAAGCGCTGCGGCAGTTCCGGGTGGGACTGCCGTTTCCAGCGGTGGAAACCGGCTTCGGCATACAAAACGCCGCGGTCGAGCGCTATGCGCCGTTCGCGCCATTCACGCATCCTGGAACGATGCTGCTGATTACGGCCATCATCATGTGGATCATCTACACTGCGGGAGGGTACTACCGTACTTGGGAAGCCCGTCACGGGTCCGAGAATCTGGGGTGGAGCCTCATCGTCGATGCCGTGCCTGCGTCTGTCCCGGTGATCGCCTTTCTGGTGATGAGCCGTATCCTCGACCACAGCGGCCAAACGCAGGTGCTCGCGAACGGCATCGCTCACGTCGCGCCGCCTTTGATCTATGCCAGTATTGCCAGCATGATCGGGGCACTTGGCGCGTTCATGACATCGAGCAGCACGGCATCAAACGTGCTCTTTGGCGGGCTGCAGAGCGACGTGGCGCAACTGCACGGTCTGTCGAGGGAGACAATCATCGCCGCGCAGGCCGCCGGCAGTGCATACGGCAACGCCATCGGTCCGGCCAACGTCGTACTGGGCACGAGCATCACCGGTATCAAGGGTCAGGAAGGCGCGGTTCTGCGTCAGGCTCTGCCCTGGACAATCGTGGTTGCGGTGCTGACAGGTGTGGCGACGGTCGCATTGGTCCTTATTCGCTAAGGAGGATTTATGGACAAGCTAACTGCAGAGATCATCGCGCTGCTGCTGCTGTTCGCCGCGTTCCCCCTGACGAGCTTTGGCGCGACAGGCGGCTACACTTTGGTGTGGTGGCTGGGGCTCGCCTGCCTTGTTATCGGCGGTCTGCTGCCGATTATAACGCGATTCATGGATCACTCGGGCGACAAAATCAGGGACGCTGGCATGGAGTTCGACGAACGAACGTCCTAGTCGCTGCCGAGAGATGCACAACGTCATTATGACGAGGCCGCAGATTCATGAGCGGATGGTACCGGTTCTGTCGCGGAGAGGAGAGTGACGAGCATGATAAATCCCAATGGTCCCCGCACAGGCCGCCCTCCATGCCACGCGCCTCGGGGGGTGGTCTCAACACCGCACTACCTTGCCAGTTCGGCGGGACTGCAGATGCTGCAGCGTGGGGGTACCGCCGTGGATGCCGCGATTGCGGCAAATGCCGTATTGTGCGTGGCTTATCCCCATATGGCGGGCTTGGGCGGCGACGGTTTTTGGCTGATCGCCGAGCCGAAAACCGGCGCCGTGCATGGGATCAATGCCAGCGGTCCCGCAGCGCGCCTGGCGACACTCGACTACTATCGTCCACGCAGCCAAGACAATGAAATCCCCGCGCGCGGACCGCTCGGCATACTGACGGTGCCGGGTGCGATCGACGGCTGGCGGCTGGCTCATGAACGATTTGGACGAGTTCCATGGAGCGAGCTGTTTGAGTCCGCAATTGCATATGCCCGTGACGGCATACCGGTTAGTCGCTCGCTAACCGATTGGCTGATACAGGATGAGCCGATTCTTAGCAAATATCCGGCGACCGCTGCCGTCTTCTTGCCGGGCGGTCGCATCCTGCGCGAAGGTGCGCGCTTGGTCCAAGGAGATCTTGCCTGCTCTCTCCAGCACATCGCCAGTCAAGGAGCGCGCGCCGGTTACTACGAGGGGGCGATCGCCGAACGAATTTGCGCGGCGGTACAGCCGCAAGGCTCGCCCTTGCGAGCGGATGATTTTGCTGACTTCCATGCCGAATGGGTGCAGCCGATAACGTCCACGTATCGGGGTTATGATGTTTACGAACTGCCGCCGAACACCCAGGGCTTCACAGCGCTACAGATTCTCAATCTGATCGAAGGATACGATGTCAAAGCGTGGGGTGATGGTTCAGCAGATTACTATCACCATATGGCTGAGGCAGTTAAGGTCGCATTTGCCGACCGCGAAGAGTGGCTCACGGATCCGCGCTTTGTGGATATTCCGGTGCAACGCTTGATCGCAAAAGCTTATGCCGATGAGCGGCGGCGGTTGATCGACCCCGAGCACGCCCAAGACATCGCCGCGGTGCCTGCTGGCGTTTCCTACGCGCATCCGCACGAGCGTCGGGCGCCTGACGGCGATACATGTTATTTCTGCGCCGCAGACCGGGACGGAATGGTGGTCTCGCTGATCCAATCCATTTATCACGACTTCGGCAGCGCTGTGATTGGCGGCGATACTGGCATCATTTTGCAAAACCGCGGCGCTTTCTTTGCGCTTGATGAAAAGCATCCCAACCATCTGCAGCCGGGGAAGCGAACGTTCCACACATTGATTCCCGGAATGCTTGTGCGCGACGGGAAGCCTGTCCTCGCATTCGGATCCATGGGTGGTGAAGGGCAGCCGCAGTCGCAAGCTGCTCTTGCGACCCGTATTATCGATTTCGAATACAACGTACAGCAGGCGATCGAGGCGCCGCGCTGGTTGATGGGCCGCACGTGGGGAACACGTTCGCGCAACATGTCCCTCGAAGGACGGATCTCTGATGAGGTCGTGCGAGAATTGAAGCGGCGTGGGCAGCCCGTGCAAATGGTTACGGATTGGAACGACAATATGGGGCATGCGCACGCCATTCGCGTTGATCACGCAACCGGACTACTCGAAGGTGGAGCCGATCCGCGCGGCGACGGCGCTGCACTGGGCTACTGACTTCTCGCGGAGGTTCCGGGTCGGCGGCCAGTTTCCCTGTGGTCAGCTTGCACGGCTTGCCGGTGGGATCCAATAGGCGTGGTAGTGTATCAAGTCCTGCCGGACCCAAGCTGGTCTAATATGAGCCGATGGTCCGTTCCGGTCGACTAGACGGGACTCGCGGTCAATCGAATTTCATTCGGTTCAGGGTCGATCCGAGCATCCTCTGTCGACGCGAAGCAAATGATAGCTCATTTCGCGTAGCCCTGAGATCTCAGCCAATCGATCTTGCGGCTTCCCTGCAGCCAGTCATCAATCTCAGCTTTGCTCGCAAACCCTTTGATGTACCGAATTTCGGCACCGGGGTAGTGAGCCTCAATTTGCCAGTCGTCCTCGGCAAGGCGGTTGTGTTTGAACGTGACGCGGGGAGATTTGCTCATGACACCAATATGCCCCCGTCACACGTCAATTTCCAGCACCGGATTAAATGCGTCTGTTCCATGGTCAACGCTCGTTCGTTCGCCCTCGGAATATCACAAGCGCCGGGCTGCGCGTTGAGCAAAAATCGAGCGCACGAGAAAGGAAACCGGCGCACCATCGGCGCGCCGGCCCCCGCTCTAGCTATCGTGATCTTCGGCCTAGTAGCACAGGCCAAGAATCCATATCTCGTAGCTGCAACCCCCGTAATAAACCCAGCGTCCGCCGCGGAAGAACCGGCCGCCGCGCACGCGGTTGCCGACGTGTACACCGCGATCAACGACGTGTGCGCTACGACCAGTGACGCGCACACCTCCGCCGACGCCGGAGCGGGAGTTGTTGCCACCGCCGCCGTGGACGCCAGCACGGCCACCCCCACCACCACCACCACCACCACCACCACCGCTGTGGCGCTGAACTTGTTCCACCGGAGACATATCCGCCGCTGCGTTCAGGAGGGCTGAACCGCTAATTGACGCTGCGGTCGCGGCCGACGTGCCAGTAAGGCCAATGCCCGCTGCCATAAGCATCGGGATGAAAATTGCACGCATGTGGGTTCCTTCCTGGAAATGGTGAGGCTGATAGAGGGATCGCACGGCTGTTTGTGGGTTGCCGCTTCGGCCGGGAGGGATGCCGAGGTTCTATCGCTGCGCAGTTGGGTCGATCTCGTCGCCGCACAATCAATACCTGCCCAGGGATAGATGCCCTTAATTCCGTCCCACAAGCAAGCGGCCCCGTCACGCCAAATCCCAACCGTAGCCCGATGGACCAACGCAAGCACGATCGGCGCCGGCGCGGGCCCTACGCATGTACTCGCTGGCTTACCCGCAGCGTTGGGATCGGCCGGCGGTCGTCGTCATGACGACTCCGGGTGCTGGTTCTTGGCTCGCGTAAACACGGAACTCTATATAAATCTTGGCGAAAGAAAGGTGAGCGGCTTCCACATTGCTGTCGCGATCGTCGGACTTATCGCCATCCTCACGTCAGGGGCTCTTTCCGAGAGAGGACCATAGGGTAAGCGAGAGGCCGATGATCGCATCGAAAGATACGAAACTTTTGGCGAAACCGCCTCGGCGCTCCGCGAAAAGATTAAGGAAGTAGAATTTATGTCAGAGGCAACTTTGTCCGCCCGTGAGGGATTCCCAGCACGGCTTAGAAACAATTGATGGGAAGCCTCAAAGGTATTGGCGACAACGGCATGCGCCTGGAGCGCGTGCACGCCAAGCCAAATAGCAAGGCCTGATCTTCCCAACTCACAATCCGAGGTGAAAATGAAGCGAGCTGTCCTCGCCGCGATTTGCGTTGTGTTGTCGTGTACAGGCGCCGCAGAAGCGCGCCGAAGTCATCATCGCCATGCGAGCGCTTCGTCTCGCGAGGGCCGGCCCGCGGCTTGGTGTGGATGGTGGATGCGAAAGCAGGTCGGCCACGATCCCGGCGGCGCCTACAATCTCGCTCGCAATTGGAAAAATTGGGGCGTGAACGCTGACAGCCCTGGTGCCGGCGTCGTCGTTGTGTGGCCCCATCATGTTGGCCGAATTGTCGGCCGCGCCGGCGGCGGCCGATGGATCGTCAGCAGTGGGAATGATGGTCATGCGGTCCGAACCCGCCCACGCTCTCTGGCAGGGGCAATTGCGTTCCGGAGGGGAACGTGATGCCGCTGCCAAGTCGATTTGCGGTTGGAGCCGCGACCTCACGCCGAAAACCGACTGTTGAGGAAGGCAAACAGCCGTTCGGCCTTGTCTGCGGTCTCGCGGCCGATGTCGGACAGATAAGGCATTTTGCGCAACTCCTGCAGCTCCTTGCGGATTATCTTGGAGACCGCTTCCTGGTTGAATGCGACACCGACGTTCGCAAATCCGCGCGCAACCCGGGCGGCGAGCGTTCCGGAACCGACCGGCGCGACGGACTTGACGCCAGCGCGCGTCAAGGGCGTGGCGTGAACCTCATGCGCTTTCCGGAGATAGTGTCTCTCCGAGAGCAAGTCCTCGATTCCCATGTCGCCGGATTGGCCCAGGGCGTCGCCTAAAAGCACCGTCGACGAATGCGTGCCCTTGTAATGCGTGAGCCATTTCGTCCGCAGCGCGGCTTCCTGTTCGCGGCCTTCATCGTCCGAATCAAAGAGCGCGACGATTTCGAGACCTTGCCCGACCATGAAGGTCGCGCGATACACGATCCCCGACGCGCTACCCGCCGCGACGATTGCTACGTCGTCCGCCAAACCGGACCTTCCTGATCGTTCCAACAGGCTCGAGAGCGCCGTCAAGATGAACAGCTCGTCAGCCCCCGCGACGACTAGATTTTTATGAGCGACGAGTTCCTGCTGGGACGCTTTCATCCCGAGCGCCGCCTGCAGCGTCAACTTTTCATCCGGCCCGCTCGCGGCCAAATCGTCGGAAACGGACGCCGACCGATCCTCGCGTTCCTTCATCACGTGAATGCGGCTGGGTTCTCGGATATCGACCAGGAATGGAAGATGAGTTGTGTAGATCAGGGTATTTTCGCGCGCATATGCATCAAAGCGCCGGATCAGGTCGTCCTGACTGCCGGGATGAAGATGCATTCCCGGTTCATCAAGCAGCAGCACGCATCCGGCAAATGTGCCGCCGCTATCGTGCATGAAGCGCAAATCGAACGAGAAGAACCATTGGAATCCTTTTGACTGCTCTTCAAGGGGAAGCATTCCGATGCCCTTGTCGAGCTCCTCGATCTCGGTAAAAAACCGTTGGCCATCGGCGCGAAACTGAATCTTGTACGGATTTTGCGCCCAACGCTCCGCAACGGCGCTGGTCAGCATTTGTCCGGCATCCTGAAGATCGTATTGCCGTTCGCGGATGGTACCCGGATCGTAGGAGTTCCCCTGCTCGATCAGCTTCTTCAGATCCAATCCCGCCAGCTTGAAAATCATCAGCAAGGTTTCGTCTTGCGGCGTCGGCTGGTTGATCCGCTGCAACAATTGATCGAGATTCGCAGTGCCTTCAAAGCTGCGGTAGTCATCCATGTAGATGAAGGTGGGCAGGTGCTTGATGATGCACTCGTGCGCCTGGCCTTGGCTCGCCGGCAACAGGTCTGGGTGATCAGGAAATTTGACCGCGTACTGACCCGCATAATTCTTCGTTACAATAGCTTTTGATACCGGCGTGGCAGAATCGTACAGGCCGGCCAATTCGCCGCGTTCAACGTCCAGGTTGAAATGGCCTTCGCACACGACCTGGGTTTCATCCTTGGTCCGCCGTCCGCCCCGCGGCCAATCGCTCCGCACATCGTACCGGACCGACTTGTCGTGTGGATTAAACTTTTGAAGAGCTTTAAGAAGATTGGTTTTTCCCGATTGATTCTTGCCGACAATGCAGGTGAGGGGATCGGCAAGCTCGACCAGCCCCGAGTCCTCAATGTTGCGATATTTGTAAATCCGAAAAGCAGTGAGTTGCATTCTGGGGTCCTTTTCAAAAAAATACGGTTCGGCTCGCCTGTTCGGGCAACGTGGCATTGATTTCCCACCCGAATCCTAACGAGGTGCTACCGCGTTCGCGACGCTATTTGAAGTTGAACCTTTAGGCTGTTTCCGCCTGAACGTCCGGCATATGCTCGCGAAGAGGACAATTTGCGAAGTCGCTTCTTCGGCGGGTGGATTGGCATCGAAAGCTGTCGCGCACGTGCTCACTCGCCAGTGGTCGTACCTGCACGACGTGCGCACGGGAGACGATAGTCAGCCCCGCCCCGGGGAATCGAGATTCACGACTACAGGACAGCACCCCTTGTCCCGTTTTGCAACGCTGGCATGCCGAACATGATGCATCAGGATCAAGATCGATGTCGATAAGGATTGACCGCGGCATTGATGCCTCGGCTCGCGTCCGGGCTAGGTCGTGCTCGTTCCGGATAGCCGGAGGCAGTGGCAGGAGGAGAGACATCGACCCATTCGCATCGGCTCATGCGCGGAGGTCTGCTGGCGCTTTCCTGGATGCTCGATTAACCTAGCGTCCGCATCAGCCTCCGAAATCAATCAAGAGCGGCTGAGCGGGAGGAGCATCCATGGACGACATTGCACGGCGGGGCTTCGTCAAGAGCGCAACTTTAGGGGCACTCGCCTTCACGGTCGGCGGGGTCGAGGTGCTTCTGACCCCGAACCAGGCGCGTGCGCAGGGCGTGCCATTCAAGACCTTGCGGATGGATGAGGTCGCAACGCTTGAGGCGATCGGCGAGACGCTCGCGATCGGCGCGCGGCAGGCCGGAATTTCCCACTTCGTCGACCAGCAGCTCTCGGTGCCGCCGGAGGAGGCCCTGTTGTCGATCCGGGTCAGCGAAGCCCGCCCGCCCTACGTCAACTTCTATCGCGCCGCGCTGGGTGGAATCGAGCGCGCGAGCCAGGGGCTGCATCAGCGCAAGTTTTCCGAACTGAGCGCGGCGGAGCAGCACGACTTCGTTGATCTGCTGCGCCAGAGCAAGCTCCAACCCTGGCAGGGCCCCTCCCAGGGTGGCGTCTATCTGACGCTCCGCAACGACGCGATCGACGTCGCCTATGGCACTGTCGAAGGGTTCGCTCGGCTGGGGGTACCTTACATGCCGCACATCCTGCCCGAGAGGAACTGGTGACATGGCGACACACGAGAAAGTCGATGCCGTCATCGTCGGCGCGGGCGCGGCGGGAGGCGTTTACGCCGCCGTGCTCACGCGCGCCGGCAAGAAGGTCGTGGTGCTGGAGAAGGGGCCGGACTGGAAGCTGACCGATCTTGTCAGCTCCGACATCTGGGGCCGCCGGCTGCGGAAGGCGAGCCCGGCCACGGTTCTTGAAGGCCGCGATCCGGTCGGCAAGGCCTCCGACCACGGCTGGGGGACTGGTGGCGCCGCGCTGCACTATTCCGCCAATTTTCCCCGCCTGCTGCCGACCGACTTCAACATCAAGAGCACGCACGGCCGCGCCCTCGATTGGCCAATTTCCTACACCGACGTTGCGCCCTATTACGACAAGGCCGCCCGCGAGATCGGCGTGTCGGGCGATGCCAAGGCCGAAGAGCGCTGGCGGCCACCCGGCGAGCCTTATCCAATGCCGCCGCTCAAGACCTTCCGCCATGGCGAAGTGTGGGTGAAGGGATTCAATTCAGTCGGCATCGAAGTGGCTCGGGGAGCGGTCGGCGTCAACAGCACGGAGTACAAGGGACGCGCGGCCTGCATTCACGACGGCTGGTGCGGCGCGGGCTGTCCGATCGGCGCGCTTGCCAATCCGCAAGCAACGATGCTCGGCGAGGCTCGCAAGAAGGGCGCCGAGCTGCGGCCGTTCAGCTCGGTCTCGCGGGTGCTGACCAATGCGCAGGGAACCCGGGTGACTGGCGTCGAATATCACGACGCCAAGGGCGAGCTCCAGGTGCAGGAGGCGAGCGTCGTGGTGCTGGCGGCGTTCGCATCGCAGAATCCGCGCATCATGTTCAACTCTGCGACCGACAAGCATCCCAAGGGTCTCTCCAATGCGAGTGGACTGCTCGGCAAATATGTGATGGCGCATGCCGGCACCGGGCTCTCGGCGATCTTCGACGAGGATCTGGAGAACCACATGGGATCGTTCGGTTATCAGTTCGTCTCCTACGACCGGCATCCCAAGACGACCCGCAAAGGCGCGTTCGGCTCGACATTCTGGAACACCGGTGCGGCATCGAAGCCGACCGATACGCGCGGCCTCGCCAACGTGCGCACCGATCTGTTCGGGAAGGAGCTCGACGAGTTCCTCAGAGGCAAGGCGCGCGGGCTCTCGCGCATTACCGCCATCTGCGAAGACCTGCCGGATATCGAGAACCGGATGGAACTCGCCTCCGAGAAGGACGAGTTCGGCCTGCCGCTCATCCGCATCATCCACAACTACAATCAGGACGTGATCGGGCTGTCGAAGGCGGCGATCGCGGAAGGCATCGAGATTGCCAAAGGTGCCGGCGCCAAGGAAATCCGACCCGGAGGCCGGATCGGGCCACAGCACCTGCTCGGCGGCACCATCATGGGCAAGACCGTGAACGATTTCGTGGTCGACAGCTATGGCCAGAGCCACGAACTGACGAACCTGTTTATCGCCGGGTGCGGAATTTTCCCGACCATCAGCTCGCAGAACCCAACCTTCACGCTGTACGCGCTGTCATTCAGAGGGGCCGACCAGTTGGCGGGCAATTGGAGCAGCATCGCCGGTTGATGCCCGGGGAGAAACTACTACGGCACCGGAAATCTGTGATTGTCGGCTGCCCGCGCCGGCTTGCGTCTGCCTGGCAAACTTTCGGGGGCGGTTCATCTCCGTAAGTAGGCCAGCCGCCCGGCGGCATCGATATCGGGAGTTTGCGATGAAACTTCATGTCTTCTTTGCGCTTGCCGTCATGGCCGCCGTCGGCGTCGCATCGGCCGATGCGCAGCCTGCTGCGAATACGATCGACGCTCACCTCGCGGCCGCCAAGAAGGCCGCCGGCTTCGATTTCCCCGGCTTGCTGGGCGCAATCTGCGTCGCCCCGCGGAACGCCCCGACACGGGACGTGAAGCCGGCGCCGCCACCGCCCGATCGGGCAAGGTGGTACACCGAGCCGGCAAGGGTATTCGACGACGTATATTTCGTCGGCACGAAGGATCGTTCGTCCTGGGCGCTGACTACCAGCGACGGAATCATCCTGATCGACACGACCTACGAGTTCGAAGCCGAGGACGTGATCGTCGGTGGCTTGAAAAAGCTCGGCCTCGATCCCGCCACCGTGAAATACGTCATCATTTCGCACGCCCATGCGGGCGAGGTCGGCGGCGCCAAGCTGATGCAGAGCCGATTCGGTTCCCGCATCGTCATTGGCGAGGGCGATTGGGAGACGATCGAAAAATCCGTCAATCAATTTCCGAACGGCAAGCCCAAACGCGATATCGTCGCCATGGACGGCCAGAAGATCACGCTTGGCGACAGGACGGTGACGCTGGTGCTGATGCCGGGCCACACACCCGGGACGGTTTCCATGATCTTCCAGGTGAAGGATAACGGCACGCCGCTGACGGTCGCCTATTCGGGCGGCACCGAGTTCAATTTCGTCAACGACGTGCCGCATTTCGACACCTACATCAATTCCGCGCGCAAATTTGCGGCCGCCGCCGCCGCCGCCGGCGCCACCGTCCTGATGACAAACCAATCGGAATTTGACAACGCGGCTTCCAAGATCAGGATGCTGGCGTCGCGCCGTCCCGGAGAGCCGCATCCGTTAAACCTCGGCCTCGACGCGGTGCAGCGCTATTTCAAGGTGTTTGACGAATGCGCACAGGTGGCGCGGCTAAAGCTGCTCAGGTAGCAATCGGAGTCGATCCGACGCCCCCAGTAGGGAAGCGTTTCAGTTGATTCTAACGGCGTCAGCTAAACGAATGAATGGTCCGGCCTTGCTCCCTGCCCCTCAGTGAAGCTGGGGCGGGGTTGATATTAATTGTCTGAACATCGATAATACTTACGCCGTATTGGGGACGCCGGCCCTAATAAATTGAATAATATTTCGCCCACCCGGCAATGAATATTGACGCAAATCAATCCGAAAGCCGACGCGACGGTCTACTTTTCTTCTGTTGCCATCTGTCTGTCAAAGCACGAGTTTTGATCTCGTGGGCAACTTGTGGGGATGCCGCCGTCTTACAGTGATCGGCCCAAACTTCCGGTTCAAGGGCGGCGCTCATAGCGGCACGGAGAGAGTAACGATGATTAAGGATCTGATCGTCAACCTTTCGATCGATGGAACCGATAGCGAAACTGTTGACTATGCGATCTCATGCGCGCGCACTTTCGATGCCCATCTTGCCGCTGTCGCGTTTGCCTACGAGGCTGTCCCGGCAGCCATGCTCGGCAACGACGCGCTTCCTGAATTGTTCGAGCAAATGCAGAAGGAGGCGGAGGACTCCGCAAAGGCGGCAGTTGCCAAATTCGAAGAGGCGACGCGCGGTTCGGGCCTTTCCTTCGAATCGCGCTGGATCTCCACCAGCTTCGTCGGCACCGGCGATCTGTTCGGTCGCATCGCGCGCCGGTTTGACCTTTCGGTCGTTCGGCAGGTCGAGCCTGACAGAAATACGCCTGCCCCTCTGATTATTGAGGCGGCTCTGTTCGACGCCGGACGCCCGATGCTGGTCGTGCCCTACATCCAGCGGGCGGGCATGAAGCTCGATCGGATCATGGTCTGCTGGGATGGAAGCCGCAGCGCCGCCCGCGCAGTCGGTGATGCCATGCCGTTTCTCACTCGGGCGAAGGCCGTCGAGGTCGTTGTCATTGGTGATCGGGTCAAGAGCAAGGAAATTCCGGGAGCGGACATGGCCCACCATCTCGTCCGCCACGGGGTGAAGGTCGAAGTCAATGAAATTATTGCGACCGATATTGATGCGGCCGATGTCATCCTCTCCCACGCGTCGGATTCGGCGACCGATTTCATGGTGATGGGTGGATACGGACATTCGAGATTGCGGGAGTTCGTGCTGGGCGGCGTCACACGGAGCATTCTCTCGACCATGACGATCCCCACTCTGATGTCGCACTGAGGGGAAGGCGGCCGGAAGAGCGGACTGGACAATGCTCACATTCCAGTTGAACGGCGAATCCGCGCAATATTCGGAATATGCTGCGGCGAAGCGCTGCTGTGGGCGTTGCGAGGCCTTTCTGTCTCAGCGGAAGCGTTTCGTTGATCCTGCTGTTAAGTTATTGTCGTATGTCCACTTATCGTCTCGATAAACTCCTTGCGCTGCGATCGGTTGTGCTCGCCGGCGCGAGCCCGCGCGAAGGATCGCTCGGATTTCATATCCACGATGATTCAAACGATGCCGACACCTGTGTTGCCGGTATCTCCGTCGTCAAGTCGGCTGATGCGGGTCAGAGGGACACAGAGGTTTAGTTTGGAAGGAGCGTCCAGATTCAGAAAATCGTCGCCTCGCGCTTCCCTCTAGTCGGGCAACTTGCGGTCCTGGGCGCAGAGAGATCAGGACATTTTGCGAAAATTCCGCTATCCTGCCGGACAGGCGTCCTGGGACCTGCTCCCAGGTAGTGTTTGTTCGTGGCAATTCAAAATTCGATGGCCGATCACTCATTTCGCTTTGCGACCCCGATCGCCGATCTGCTCGATTCGAAGCGCCGGACGGACCGACTTATGGTGAGGTACGGCGTCGCACTGGCATGCGCTGCTCTGGCGTTTGGTGTCCGCATCGCGTTGGCTCCCTGGCTGCAGGAAACCTCCGTCTTTCTTCTGTACGTCCCGGCGGTGGTCGTTGCGAGCGCGATCGGCGGAGCCGGCCCCGGATTGATGGCGACGGCGGTTGGCCTCGCGGTCGGGACGTTGGTCGTCGCGGGCTTTCCGCAACTGACCCACTCGCAGATTGCTGACGCGGCCCTGTTTGCCGGCGTCGGCGTCGGAATAGCGGTCTGGGGCGGCCGGCTCATGGACAAGCGCCAGCACGCGCTCGCAATGACGGAAGACCTGCTCACCGGCTTCATTCGCGATCTGACCGAACGGCAAAAAACCGAAGCGCGGCTGCAGGAACTGCAGACCGAACTGGTCCACATCTCGCGCCTGACGGCGATGGGCGAGATGGCGCAGGCGTTGGCCCATGAGCTCAATCAGCCGCTGTCAGCCATCGCCAATTATCTGAAGGGATTGCGGCGGCTGTTCGAAAGCAAATCGGACGAGGATTCGGCGATCGTATGCGACGCCACGGGCAGGGCCGCCGAGCAATCCATTCGAGCGGGCCAAATCATTCGCCGGCTGCGAGACTTCGTTGCCCGCGGCGAAAGCGAGCGCCTCCTGGCCATCATCGTCGCCGATTCAGGCTCCGGGATCACCGAGGAAGTCGCTTCCCACCTATTTCAGCCCTTCATCACCACCAAGGCGCATGGGATGGGCGTCGGACTCTCCATCTCCCGCACCATCATAGAAGCTCATGGTGGCCACATCGAAGCCGAGCCAAACCCGGGCGGGGGAACGGTTTTCCGTTTCACGCTCCGCGCGGTGAGCAAGGAGGATCTGGTCGATGCCGGATGACGCCATCGTACATGTCATCGATGATGATGACGCGGTTCGCGATTCGCTTGGGTTCTTGCTGCGCAGCGCGAAGCTTCAAGTGAGGACCTATGAGTCTGCAAAAAGTTTTCTGCAGGTTAGTTCGACGCTCAAGTCGGGCTGCGTGATAACCGATGTGAGGATGCCCGATGTCAGCGGTATTGATCTCCTGCGCAAGCTTCGGGACCTCGACGTTCGCATTCCGGTGATCGTGATTACCGGCCACGGTGACGTTCCCCTCGCGGTCGAGGCAATGCGGATCGGCGCCTTTGATTTTCTGGAAAAGCCATTTGATGACGAAGTAATTCTAAATTCCGTGCGCAGCGCGCTAGGCCAGTGCAGCAAGGAGGCCACGCAAGGCGCGGAGAGGACGGAGATTCAAGAGCGGCTGGAAGCGCTGTCAACGCGGGAACAGGAAGTGCTCGAAGGGCTCGTGGCTGGAAAGCCCAACAAGATCATCGCCTACAACCTCGGAATAAGTCCGCGGACGGTCGAAGTTTATCGCGCCAATGTCATGACCAAAATGAACGCCGGCAGCCTTTCCGAACTGGTCCGCATGGCCTTGGTGGCGGGCGTGCTTCCGTTTGACACCGCGCTTCGCCGCTAAGCGGCTCACTTCAGGCTTAGGATATAAGCAATAACATTTACCCGCTGGTCTCGATCGAGGATCAAGTTCGGCATCAAACGATGGGGCGTCTGCAGGGCAGCGTTGAGAGCTATCGACGTCATTCCGGGGGCATTCGCGATCGTTTCGAAGCGCGGCGCGGCGCTGTTGGGCGAGCGCGCCTGTCGCTTGTCGATGGCATGGGATTGGGCGCAGACTTGCCGCGCCAGCGCGAGCCCCTGTGTCAGGTCATGACGCTAGCCGCACCGACGATGACGAGGCCGGATACCGGTTTGGCACACACGTCTTCTCACCGGGCGAATATGTTTTCGATTCGCGACGAGGATGGCGAGTTGCATACTTTCACCGTCGTCAGCGTCGAACCCGCCACCTGAGAGGGTGACGGCGAAGCTGCCCCGCGCTCCCTGACCGCGATGATACAACTGCGTTGGCTTTTTCTCCGTCGTGCCCGCGCTTGTCGCGCGCATTCACGTCTGAATTCATCAGTCACACCCAAGGCGTGATGGCCGCGCGAGCCCCGCCATGACGATGTGGCGAGCCACGGTTCAGCGCTCCTGGTCTCATTTGGTCATCCAAACGTGATGGCACCGCCCGAAGGCGGCGCAAGCTGTTGATATCACGGCGGCGGTCCGGGCGTCCGGCCAAATTCATTAGTCTAGCGATTTGATCTTGGTCAAACCTCCAGGAAGGGGGCGGTGTAATTTGCCTGCTATCGAGCCGTTTTCTTTTTCGGGAGAGACTTCATGACCTATTCCACGTTGATGGTCCATCTCGAGCTGGAGCACTCGAATGATGCGCGCTTACAGATTTCCGGGGACCTTGCCGAGCGGTTCGACGCGAAGCTCATCGGCGTCGTCGCGTGCGATCCGCAGCTTCCGCACTACCCGTTAGGTGCCTTCGCGGGCGAGGTTTTCGAGTGCGAACAGGCCGATATCAAACGTCGCATGCAGGAGACGGAAGAGCGATTTTGCGCAGCGATTCAGAGACGAGCCCGAGCCATCGAGTGGCGCTCCGCGATGGAAGCTCCGACAGATTTCGTTGCCCGCCAGGCGCGTGCGGCCGATCTCGTTATCGTCGGTGCCAAGCGCGACGGCGTTCTTCTTGATCCTCTCCGCCGGCTCGATCCGAGCGACCTCGTGATGCAGGCCGGCCGTCCGATCTTCGTCGTTCCGCCGGAAGCCGATTACCTTCGGCTAAACCGCATCCTCGTCGCGTGGAAGGATACTCGCGAGGCGCGTCGGGCTGTAGTTGATGCTCTGCCGCTGCTTCCTCAGGCAAAGGAGGTCGACGTTTTGGAAGTGGTCGCCGGCGAAGACAGCCAGACCGAAGCGCAAACGCGGGTCAATGACGTAGCGGCGTGGCTCGGATGCCATAACATTGCCGCCGTTGGAAAGGTGATGCACGCGGTCGATCAAGCCGACCAAATCGAGACAATCTGGATGACCGACACGGACCTCGTGGTCGCGGGCGCGTATGGGCACACTCGTTTCCGCGAATGGGCACTGGGCGGCTTCACCCGTAGCGTGCTGACGCGCTCGCGTCACTGCGCGCTGGTCACGCACTAACTGAGCGATCTGCAAGGTCAGACCCTCAACCCCGATTCGCTAAGCTACGACTTCCATCCGCTACGGGCAATCACCGGCACTGAGCGTGCGGCGATGAAGGAGGGCAAGGGCATTCACGTGCTCAATCGGCCCGGAACCTATCGTCCTATCGTTAATAAAGACAACGACTATCTCATCGAAGACGCTGCCAGCGAGGCGTTGAAGGCGCGGCCAGGAGTGGCCCCTACCTCCGTGAGAGCGCGGCCGATGCTATTGGCCGCAGCCGGAGGTGGTCTTGTGAGACGGAACCATCGATTCAATACGAACGACATTCATTGTGGACATAGCGGAATCTCGCGCAACGACAAATAAGCTTCGTTGAACTGTCCAATCATATCAATTGTCGTGATGGTCGACACTCTCCCCCGTCATGGCGGAGCTTGTCCATTGGCTTTCCCGGGCATCCCTGTCTTTGGTGCGATTGACGAATTAAGGCTTGGATGCCCGCGACAACCGCGGGCATGATGAAGAGCCGCAGTCCACCAACAAAGAGTTCGAAACTTCGAAGGAGGCGCCGCAATTCGTTAACGAAGAACTGCAAAGTCGAGCGCTTGACCGCGCCGACGCGGACTTGCGCAAACTGAAGCACTGACGTTCTCTCAATGCAAAGAGCTTTCGGCCTTGCGACCTGTTCCTTAGAAAAGCTCGGTATCAACCGCACTTGAGGACGCTTCCCGTGGGACTCGATTCCATTTGGAAGGCCATCGGCGACATCTTGTTCCGCGAGGCTGAGCCGCCGACCGGTCCCGAAGATGCGCGCCGGCGCGCGCAGGCCGCGGCCCCCGTGGTCTGGCTGCTGGGCAAGACCGGCGCCGGCAAGACCGCCATCATATCGACTCTCACCGGCGACACCCGCGCCGAGGTTGGTGAAGGCTTCGCGCCCTGCACCCGCACCGCGGCGTTCTACGACGTGCCGCCGCAAGCGCCTCTGCTGCGATTTCTGGACACGCGCGGCCTCGGCGAGGCCGAGTATGAGCCGGCGAAGGATATTTCCTGGTGCGAGGGCCAGTCACACCTGTTGCTGGTGGTGATGCAGGTTTCTGATCCCAGCCAGGAGAAGGTGTTGCGCGTCCTGCACATGGCCCGGCAGCGTCATGCCGACTGGCCGATGGTCGTCGCCCAGACCGGCTTGCACCGGCTCTATCGCGGCGGCGCTGGGCATCCCGATGCCTATCCTTATTCCGGCGGTCCGGAGGATACGATGAACGGCGCGTTGCCCCAGGCGTTGCGCCGCGCCTTGGCTTATCAGCGTCACCTGTTTGCGGACTTGCGTGGGCCGCCGCCATCCTTCGTGGCGGTCGATTTCACCTTGCCGGACGATGGCTTCTCGCCGCAGGACTATGGGCTCGGCGCCCTCTGGCGAGTGCTCGAGACGGTGGGACCGAAGGCCTTCGAGGCGTTGCATCGCGCGCGGTCCGACGCCGAGAGCGACCAGAGGCGCGCGAAGGCGCGCCCGTTGATCTACGGCTACGGTGCAGCCTCGGCCGGGGCGGGCGCGGTTCCCATACCCCTCGTCGGCGTCGGCGGTGTGGCTGGCATTCTCGCGCTCATGCTGCGAACGCTGGCCGGACGATACGGCTTCGTATGGACGCCGGGCGCGTTCGCGCAATTCAGCGGCGCGGTCGGCGGTGGTGCGTTCGCATGGTGGGTCATGCGCTATGGTTTCCGCGAAATGCTCAAGCTTATTCCGATCATCGGCACGGGAATGGCAGGTGTCATCAATGCCGGCGCAGCATTTGCGATGACGGTCGGTGTCGGCGAAGCAGCCTGCGTTTGGCTCGGCTATTGGCGGCGCGGAGTCACCGCTCCGACCGATGAAGTCCGGCGCGCCTTTGCCGACGGACTTGCGGTCGGGCTGCGCCAGGCGAAGGGCAGAATGGAAAAACCCTCGGGAACATCCGAATGAGGCTCGCAGGTCTGATCCGGCGCTACTGGCCGGAAGCGCTGCTGGTGCTGGTGGTTACGTTGCCTTGGCTGTCGCTGCTGGTGCTGGGTCTGATTTGGCTCTGGCAAGGCGGCCGGGTTGCGGTGTGGGCGCTGGCAGCCGCAGCACTGGGCCTGCTGGCTTGGCCAGTGTCGCGGCTGGTACGACGGCGGGCGGACGAACAGGCCCGCCGCGCGCTTGGCGACATTGCGGAACCCCCGCGCGCCTGGAATATGGTCGAGCGCGAAGCCTGGACCGAAGTGCTCGCCATCGCCGATGCCACCGCTCCGTTTTCGTTCACCGAACTGGAGCCCTTGCTTGCGCGCGGCCGCGACACGGTGGCGGCCGTGGCGGGCCGCTTTCATCCCGACGCGCCGAGTGCGTGGTCGCGATTCAGCCTGCCCGAGGCGTTGCTGCTGGCGGAACGGCTGGCCCGGGATTTTCGCCGCGAGGCGCTCCATCACATCCCCGGCATCCGGGCCGCGCGGCTCAACCACCTGCTGTGGCTGCAGCGGCAGAGCGAGCAGTACGGCGCCATCGCCCAGACCGGCTGGCGCGTCGGTTACGGGCTGTGGCGCTTCGTGCGCGCGGCGGTCAATCCGCTACAGGCCCTGGGCCAGGAGACCAGCGGGCTCATGGCGGAGCGCACCGTCGGCGTGCTCTCCTATCGTTTGCGCGCCTACGCCACGCGCCTGCTGGTGCTGGAGATCGGTCGCGCCGCGATCGACCTCTATTCCGGCCGGCTCACGCTGTCGGACGATGAGATCCGGGCCGCGCAGGAGAGCGATCGCGCGGCCGCCGAAACCACCATGGTCGCTCCGGTGCGGATCCTCCTGATCGGGCAGGTGAGCGCCGGCAAGTCGAGCTTGCTGAATGCGATGGCGCGCGAAGTGCGCGCTGCCGTTGGCCCGCTGCCGACCACGGCACGCGTCTCTGAACATCCGCTTGAACTGGAAGGGCGGCCGGCAGCGATCCTGGTCGATATGCCCGGCCTCGACGATGAGATCGCGACTCCGGAAGAGTTGTTGGCGCAGACATCGCGCGCTGATCTCGTCGTGTGGGTCGCCTCGGCGATGCAGCCCGCGCGCGAGGCGGACCGCAAGGGACTCGACGCGGTCCGCGACTGGAGCAAGGCGCAGGTGGCGCGGCGTCCAGCTCCTCTTCTGCTTGCGCTGACGCACATCGACCAGCTCCGTCCCAGCGCAGAATGGTCCCCGCCCTACGACGTCGCGTCTGCGGCCGGCCCCAAAGCGCGATCGATCCGCGCTGCCGTCGACGCCGTCGCCCGCACCCTCGATCTCGGCCCCGAGACGATCGTGCCGATCGCGATGCCGCCGGACCGCGAGACCTACAACATCGACGCTCTGTGGGCGCGCATCGCGACTGAGATCGACGAGGCCAAGCTGGCGCAACTCGATCGCCTGCGCGTCGGACATCAGCGCCTGGGCCTGCGTGAACTCGCCAACCAGATCGGGCGCGCCGGCCGCGTGGTGATCGAGGGTATTGTCAATCCGTGAGGCCAAGGGCCGTTTGAAGACGAGATAGGATTTATACCGGAGGCGGTGGCCTTTTCCGTCACCGTGCTCGTCGCAGGTATCCGCGCCCTAGTTCGCGACCGGCTGAACAAACCGGACAATCCTGTGCATTGGCGCCACCGTGGTCATTGCAAACTGCAGCTTTATACATCATTAATTAGCTTAAGACACTATGTTGTGATGTCATAAACATGATCACGGCCGCCCAGCTTCGCGCCTCGCGCGCCCTTGTCGGCATCGACCAGCGCAAGCTCGCCGAGTTGTCCGGCCTGTCGTTGCCGACGATCCAGCGGATGGAGGCGAGCGAGGGTCTCATCCGCGGCAATGTCGATTTGCTGATGAAGCTCGTGGCGGCGCTCGATGCAGCCGGCATTGAGCTTATTTCCGACAATGCCGCCAGCACCGGTGGCGGTCGCGGGGTGCGCCTGAAAAGAGCGGCGCCATGATGCTGACGCTGGTCATGGCGTGTAACGCGGTCCTGCTGGCGGTTGCGGCGATGGCCGTTGTCATCGGACGGTCGCCCAGGGCAACGCGGATCGTCTATGGATCGTGCCTCGTCGCGTCGCTCCTGTCATTGTCCGCCGCGCTCGGTCATCTGCTCGGCGGGGCAGCCCCCGTCAGCTTGACGCTGCCGCTAGGGCTGCCGTGGCTCGGCGCGCATTTCCGCATCGATGCGCTAACGGCCTATTTTCTCGCGGTAGTCGATCTCGGAGCGGCCTCGGCGAGTCTGTTCGCGGCCGGTTACGGACGCCACGAAGCATCGCCGTTACGGGTGCTGCCGTTCTATCCGGCATTTCTCGCCGGCATGAATCTCGTCGTGCTCGCTGACGACGCGTTTACGTTTCTGATGTCGTGGGAGTTCATGTCGCTGTCATCCTGGGCGCTGGTGATGGCGCATCATCGGGAGCCAGACAATGTTAGCGCCGGGTACATCTACCTGGTTATGGCGAGCTTCGGCACTCTCGCCTTGCTGCTCACATTCGGCCTGCTGGCCGGCCCGGACGGCGGTTACGCTTTTGCGGAGATTCGAGCGGCCCATCCTACCTCCACGATGGGAGCCATGGTGCTGATCCTGGCGCTGATCGGCGCCGGTTCCAAGGCCGGCCTGGTGCCGCTGCATGTCTGGCTGCCGCTCGCGCATCCGGCGGCGCCAAGTCATGTATCGGCGCTGATGAGCGGCGTCATGACCAAGGTCGCCGTCTACGGCTTCGTGCGCATCGTCTTCGATCTCGCCGGCCCGCCTGCGTGGTGGTGGAGCATGGTGGTGCTCGGGCTCGGCGGTGTGACGGCGATCATGGGTGTCCTCTACGCGCTGATGCAGCACGATCTCAAGCGGCTGCTCGCCTATCACACAGTGGAGAACATCGGGATCATCTTCATCGGCCTCGGTCTCGCGCTCGCTTTCAAGGCCCATGGCATGGCGTTCGCGGCGGCGCTCTCGCTCACGGCCGGGCTGCTGCATGTGTTCAACCACTCGCTGTTCAAGAGCCTGCTGTTCTTCGGCGCCGGCGCGGTGCTCACCGCAACCGGCGAGCGCGACATGGAACATCTCGGCGGCCTGATCCACCGCATGCCGCAGACGGCCTTCGTGTTTCTCGTCGGCTGCGCGGCGATCTCGGCGCTGCCGCCGCTCAACGGCTTTGTTTCCGAGTGGCTGACGTTTCAGGCCATTTTGCTAAGTCCGCAGTTGCCGTCCTGGGCCCTGAAGTTCCTGGTACCGGCCGTGGGCGCCTTGCTCGCGCTGTCGGCTGCGCTTGCGGCCGCCTGCTTCGTCAAGGCGTTCGGCGTGACTTTTCTGGGGCGTCCACGGACGCCGGCGTCCCAGCGCGCTCAGGAAACAGACCAGTTCTCACTGGCGGCAATGTTCTTTCTGGCGGCGCTCTGCCTGGTTGCCGGCGTCCTGCCCGGGCTGTTCATCGATGCGCTGGCGCCGGTAGCGCAGATGTTCGCAGGCGCCCGCATGCCGGTCCAAACCGGCGTGCAATGGCTGTCAATCGTGCCGATCGCCGAAAGCCGAAGCTCCTACAACGGCCTTCTGGTATTTCTGTTCATGGTCGTGTCCGGCACGCTTGCGGCTGTTGCGATACACCGGCTTGCCTCCGACAGGCTGCGGCGCGCGCCGGCCTGGGATTGCGGCTATCCTGATGCCAGTCCCGCGACCCAGTACAGCGCGTCCAGCTTCGCCCAACCCATCCGCCGCGTCTTCGGCACCGTGGTCTTCCGTGCGCGCGAGCACGTTGAAATGCCGCCGCCCGGCGATATGCGGCCGGCACGGCTCACGGTGGAACTGCATGATCTCGCCTGGGATATTCTCTATGCGCCGATCACCAGCGCCGTCGGCTTTGCGGCCGACCAGCTCAATCGGATGCAGTTCCTGACCATCCGCCAATTCCTCAGCCTCGTCTTCACGGCCCTCGTGGCCTTGCTGCTGGTGCTCGCCATATGGCCGTGATCCTCGATCTCGCCATTCAAGGCGCGCAGATGCTGCTGGTGCTGTTGCTGGCGCCGCTGCTCACCGGACTGGTGCGCAAGGTGAAGGCGCGATTTCTGCGTCGGCGGGGACCGCCGCTCGTGCAGCCTTATCTCGATCTCGTGCGGCTCATGCGCAAGGAGGTGGTGCTTGCAGAGAGTGCCTCCTGGCTGTTCCGCGTCATCCCCTATCTCGTCTTTGCCGCGATATGGGTGGCGGCGTCGCTGGTGCCAACCTTCCGCACCGGGCTGTTGTTCTCATGGTCGGCCGACCTCATTGCCATCATCGCGCTGCTGGGAAGTGCGCGATTTTTTCTGGCGCTCGCCGGCATGGATGTCGGCACCAGCTTTGGCGGCATCGGCTCCAGCCGCGAAGTGATGATCGCCTCGCTGGCCGAGCCGGCCATGATCATGGTGGTCTTTACCATCGCGCTGGTCGCCGGTTCGACGCAGCTCTCAACTATGGCCGGCGTGCTGGTCGCTCCCGGGATCGGGCTGCGCGTGTCGCTCGGCCTCGCGCTCTTAGCCCTGATCATGGTCGCCCTCGCGGAGAATGCTCGCATACCGGTCGACAATCCGGCGACCCATCTCGAACTCACCATGGTTCATGAAGCCATGGTGCTGGAATATTCGGGGCGGCACCTCGCCCTGATCGACCTCGCTGCCTCGCTCAAGCTCCTGCTCTACATTTCGCTGATAGCCTGCATCTTCACACCCTGGGGCATTGCGGCGTCGAATGCGGGTCCGACAGCGCTCGGGCTGGGGTTTCTGACTTATCTCGGCAAGCTTGCGGTTGCCGCCTTCCTGCTCGCGCTGTTCGAGACATCGATCGCCAAGATGCGCGTATTCCGCGTGCCCGAGTTCCTCGGCGCTGCGTTGATGCTTGGACTGCTCGGAACTCTTCTCCTGTTTGTCTCGCGGAGCCTCTAGATGCGCGGGCTCAGCTTCGACGTCGCCCATCTGCTCGCCGGTTCACTGGTGCTGCTGAGCTTCATGCAGCTTTATCAAGACCGCCTCACGGCGCTCCTCAACGTCTTTGCGACGCACGCGCTCGTGCTCGCACTCTCGGTTGCCTGGCAAGCTTATGTCCAGGGTGCGCCGCATCTCTACATCACCGCCGCGATTGCGCTTGTCTTCAAAGCCATCGCCATTCCAGTTGCCCTGCATCGGATCATCGTGCGCCTCGGGATCCATCGCGAGATCGACAAGGTTGTTGGCGTGGGTACCGCGATGCTGCTCGGCATGGGTCTCGTTGCACTGTCGATGGTGGTGATGCTGCGGGTGACGACCGCAGCCGATCCGCTCGCACGCGAGGATCTGGCCTTCGCGTTGGCCGTGATTCTGCTCGGTCTGCTGATGATGGTGACGCGACGCAATGCCGTGAGCCAGGTGGTCGGCTTCATGTCGCTGGAAAATGGTCTCGTGCTCGCCGCAACCGGCGCCAAAGGCATGCCGCTGGTCGTCGAAATCAGCGTCGCGTTCTCGATTCTGATCGCCTTCATCGTGATCGGCATCTTCCTGTTCCGCATTCGCGAGCGTTTCGACACGGTGGATGTGCAGACGCTCGACAGCTACCGCGGGGAGCGCCGATGAGCGTCGATGCGGTCACCGCGGTCCTGCTCATTCCGGCGCTGGCGGCGGCGTTGCTGGCGGCGCTGCCCGGCTACTGGCTCACAGCCCGGCTCAACGTGATCGCCGCCTTTGTGACATTCCTGGTCGCACTATCGCTGTTTTTCAGCCGGCCGCCGCAGGGCCCTTATCTCCACGTCGACGATCTCAACAACGTCTTTATCGTGCTGACCACCTTCGTCGGCTTCACGACGAGCGTGTTCAGTGCAAGCTATATCGGGCACGAACTGGAGAGCGGCCGGCTGGCGCCAACGTTCGTGCGCTTCTATCACGCCATGTACCAGATCCTGATGTTCGCGATGAACCTGGCGCTCTTGGCCAACAACATCGGTATCATGTGGGTCGCGATCGAGCTTGCGACGCTCACGACGGTGCTCATGGTCGGCATCTATCGGACCCATGAGGCGCTTGAAGCCGCCTGGAAATATTTCATTCTCGGCAGCGTCGGCATCGCGCTGGCTCTGTTCGGCACCATCCTCGTCTACATGGCGGCACGGCCGGTCATTGGCGAAGCCCTCGACGCGATGGTTTGGACCGTCTTGATCGCGCACGCGCAGGATTTCGACCCGGCGCTGCTCAATGTCGCCTTCGTGTTCCTCCTGCTTGGCTATGGCACCAAGGTCGGGCTCGCGCCCCTGCATGCATGGTTGCCGGACGCCCACGCCGAGGGGCCGACGCCAATATCGGCGGTGCTCTCAGGGCTCCTCCTCAATGTCGCGCTGTATGCGCTGCTGCGTTTCAAGATGCTGCTCGCGGTCAACCCGAACGCCGTGGCGCCCGGCCCGCTGATGGTGATCATGGGGCTGATCTCGCTGGTATTCGCGGTGTTCATGTTGTTCCGCCGGCGCGACATCAAGCGCATGTTCGCCTATTCATCGATCGAGCACATGGGCATCATCGCGTTCGCCTTCGGCATGGGCGGCCCGCTTGCGAATTTCGCCGGTCTCCTGCACATGACCATGCATTCCTTGACCAAGTCGGCGATTTTCTTCGCCGTCGGTCACATCGCGCAGGTCAAGGGCACGCAGCGGATCGCCAATATGGGCGGGCTGACCGAGACCCATCCGGTGCTGGGCTGGGGCCTCGTTCTCGGCGTCGTCGCCATCGCCGGGCTGCCGCCGCTCGGCATATTCATGAGCGAGTTTCTGGTGGTGACATCCACCTTCGCGCGGGCGCCATGGCTGGCAATCGTGCTCGTGTTCGGCATCCTGATCGGCGTTGCGGCGCTGTTCCTGCGTTTGAACACGATCGCATTCGGCGCGCCTCGCGGCGCCTCCGCGGCTGCGAAGGCCTCCTACCTGCCGATGTTCACGCATCTCGCGCTGGTTTTCATCGCCGGCATCTACATGCCGCCGGCGCTGGTGTTGTGGTTCCAGAACGTAGCGAAGCTGCTCGGATAGACCGATGGCGGCACTGATCGACAGAATAGACGGCAGCCGGGTCGAGGCGCATCGTCCATGGCCGCGACTGGTGGTGGACGAAGGCACCTGGCGAGACATCGCCGGTCAGGTCTCAGCCGGCCATTGGACACTGCTCGGCCTGTGGGGCGACGGCGGCGCCGTGCACATGTGCGTCCTCGATGAGGGCACCGGCGAGATCGCTGTCGCCACTTTGGAATGCCCGCGATCGCAGTTTCCATCGGTGGGCGCGTTGCACCCGCCGGCGATCCGTCTGGAGCGCGCCCTGCGCGACCTCTACGGATTAGAGCCACTGGGCTTGCCGGACCAGCGGTCATGGCTCGACCACGGCTGTTGGAACGTGCAGCATCCGCTCGGCGTCCGTCGCGACGCTGCGCTGGAGCGCGCCCGTTACGAATTTCTCCCCGCCGAGGGCGAAAGTCTGCACCAGATTCCGGTCGGGCCAGTTCACGCCGGGATCATCGAGCCAGGGCATTTCCGCTTCACGGCGAGCGGCGAAACGGTTGTTCGACTCGAACAGCGTCTCGGTTACGTCCACAAGGGCATCGAATCCCTGATGGCCGGCGCGACCCTCGACAAGGGCGCGCGGCTGGCCGGTCGCACCTCCGGTGACAGCACGGTCGCCTATGCGCTGGCCTTTGCTCATGCAGTGGAAGCCGCGCTCGGGGGCACGATCCCACCGCGCGCAACCTACCTCCGGGCACTGATGGCCGAACTCGAGCGGCTGGCCAATCATTTCGGCGACATCGGCGCCATCTGCAACGACGCGTCCTTTGCCATCATGCATGCGCAGTGCGGTATTCTGCGCGAGCGTACCCTGCGGGCCGCGGATTTCTGTTTCGGTCATCGCCTGATGATGGACTGCGTTGCCCCCGGCGGCGTTACCGTCGATCTCGCTCCCGAAGGCGTAGTACGCGTGCGCAGCTTGCTGGACGAAGTCCGGCTGGTGTTCCCTCAGCTCGTCGGGCTTTACGACAACACTGCTTCGCTGCAGGACCGCACGGCGACGACCGGCGTTCTGCGCGGAGAACTCGCGCGGCAATTCGGCGCCGGCGGCTACGTGGGTCGCGCCAGCGGCCGCCCCTTCGATGCGCGCAAACGTCCAGGCTACGCGCCCTATGACCAGCTCGATTTCGAGATGGCGGTGTTCGAAGCCGGCGACGTCAATGCGCGCGTCTGGGTGCGCATCCGCGAGGTCGAGCAAAGCCTGAAACTGATCGAGCAGATTGTGCAGCGTTTGCCGGATGGACCGATCATGGCCCCCGCACGCGCCGCTGCCGGCCAGACTTCTGAAGGAGTGGGACTGGTCGAAGGGTTCCGTGGCGATGTGCTTGTGTATCTGCGAATCGAAGGCGACCTGGTGGCGCGCTGCCATCTCCGCGATCCATCCTGGTTCCAGTGGCCGCTCTTGGAGGCCATAATCGAGGGCAACATCGTCGCTGACTTCCCACTGTGCAACAAATCCTTCAACTGCTCCTATTCGGGGCACGATCTCTAGGCCAGGCATGCGCAGGATCCTGTTCGAAAGTCTGGTGCGCCGGCCGCTCACCGAAGCGCCGCCGGCCAAGGAAGATGCAATGCTGGCGGAGTTGGCCGCGAGCCTCGACCGAGCCGCCCGGCGCCGGCTTGGCCGGAGCCTGTCGATCCGCCAGATCGATGCGGGGTCGTGCAACGGCTGCGAGTTGGAAATCCATGCGCTCAACAATGCGTTCTACGACCTTGAACGCTTTGGGCTGCGCTTCGTCGCCTCTCCGCGCCATGCCGACGTGCTGATGGTAACCGGCCCGGTGACCAAAAACATGCGCGAAGCGCTGGAACGCACCTACAATGCGACGCCCAATCCGAATTGGGTGGTCGCGATCGGCGACTGTGCGGTTGACGGAGGCATGTTCGCCGGCAGTTATGCCGTCGCCGGCGGGGTTTCAAATGTCGTGCCCGTCGACCTGCACATTCGTGGCTGTCCGCCTTCGCCTTTGAATCTCCTCAAGGGATTGCTCGCCCTGCTCGAATCAACAGACGCGGGTTAGCGCGTAATCACGAAAAGCTGTAGATCCTGCTGGGACACGTAACTTCGCTCCCAACAAGTTTCAGCAGCAATATCATGACTGGTGGACCGTGTTGCCGCCGGTCACGGTCCGCACAATCGCGATGTCCTTGATCTTGTCTTGCGCCACCGTATGCGGATCGTCGGCGAGGACCACGAAGTCCGCGAGCTTGCCGGCCGTAATGGAGCCCTTCGTGGCTTCCTCATGCGAAGCGTAGGCGCCGTTGATTGTGACTACTCGCAGCGCCTCGTCGACGCTGATGCGCTGATTGGCGCCCCAGGTCTCGCCGTTCCACCCGGTCCGCGTCACCATTCCCTGGATGCCCATCAACGGGGCGAACGGCCCCGGGCCAAAATCGGACCCGGCCGCGGCCGTGATCCCCGCATCGGCGAACGAGCGATAGGCCATCGACCGCTTCATCAGTTCTTCGCCGTAGAAATGGAATTTGTCGGAGTTGTAGTACGCATAAGACGTGAACGGAGCGGGGACAGCGCCGGCGGCCTTGATCCGCCGCAGCAGATCGTCGTTGATCAATGTGCAGTGCGTGATCTTGGGTCGCGGGTCGGGCCGCGGGAACATCCGCTGCGCCCGCTCGAACGCCGTGAGTACCATGTCGATGGTGACATCACCATTGGCGTGGCAGTTGATCTGAATGCCGGCGCGGTGCACTCGCTCGATCCAGGCGTTGAGGTCTTCCTGCGTCGTTGTGATGTTGCCCTTGTAAGGCGGCTCGACGCCGGGATACGGAACGCTGAGCGCCATCGTGCGCTCCGAGAACGAGCCGTCGCAGGTGTGCTCGTAGGTGGCGCCGAGCTTGATCCACTCGTCGCCGAAACCGGTGGCGATGCCGTTCTTGATCATCGCCTCCAGCACATCGCCGATGGCCTCGTAGCTCACGCGGTGCAACAGTTCGCCGCGCGCGCGCACCTGCTGCAGGGCGGCCAGGTCGCCACCCTCGTGATGTACGCTGGTCAGGCCGTAGCGGACGAACTGCTTGGAAATGAAAGTCAGCGCATCACGGTTGCGCTGCTGTGTCTGGTCCGTGGTAAACGTCGGCCGCTTGCCGACTTTGAGGAAGACGTCGCGGGCGCGATCGGTTACCCGGCCATTGAACTCCCCGTTGGCGTCGCGGTCGTAGGTGCCGGCCGCGGAGTTGGGCGTGTTCTTGGTGACGCCTGCGAGCTCGAAAGCCTTGCTGTTGTAGTATGTGGTGTGGCCGCCACGGTGGCGGACGGAGACCGGGTGGTCGCGCGATACCTGGTCCAGGTCGTGAATGTTGAGCGCGCGCTGGTCCTTCACCTTGGTGTCATCGAAGAAGAATCCCTCGACCCAAAAGCCCGCAGGGGTCTCACGAGCTCTCGCGCGGAGCTTGTCGACGATGCTGTCGATGGTGACGAACTCGACGTCATACGGATTGCCGACAAGGACGTCGTAGAGCAGAATCGCACCGGGCGCGTGATTGTGGGCGTCGATGAACCCGGGCACGACCGTCATCTGCTTGGCGTCGAAGGTCTGGGTCCGTTTGCCGATCAGCGACTTGACGTCTTCGGTGCTGCCAACGGCAACGAACCGGCCGGCCTTGACCGCGAATGCCTGCGCTTGCGGCTCAAGCGGATCGATCGTGTAGACCTTGGCGTTGAATACGACGAGATCGGGCTCCTGGGCGGAATCGAGCGCGGCGGCCGCCATGCCCATCGGCCACTGCGCGGCGACCAAGCCGGCGAGCCCGGCTCCGGACATGCCCATGAATTCTCTACGGCTGTAGCGCTGCTTCGCCATCGCTTGTCAACCTCCGCTAATCCATCTCCCACTAGCTCGGTTCGATGCTGTCGTCGAGGGCGCGCTTGCGGGCATTGTCGATGTGGATTCGCATCGTGGCGCGGGCGGCGTCTTCGTCCTGATCGCGGACCGCGGCAGCGATGTCGCGGTGTTCGTTCTGAACCAGCAGTTGGCGCTTGCGCTTGCGTGCGAGCGACAGGCGCCGTGTCAGGTTCATTCCGGTGCGCACCTGCTCTGCCAGCCGGTGCAATTCCTCGATGAAGAAGCTGTTCCGGGTCGCCCGCGAGATCGCAGCGTGGAATTGGAAGTCCGCGTCGACGCCGACTTCTTCGCGCTCGATCACGCCGTCGAGGACAGCGAGCGCGGCGTCGATCGCCTCCAGATCCTCCGCCGAGCGCCGTTGCGCGGCGAGATAGGCCGCTTCCCCTTCCAGCGCGACACGAAATTCAAAGCAGCGCATGAGGTCGGCGATCTCGCCCCCCGGCGCGAGCTTGAGAATGGCGCGATCCGGCCGGCGCAGGACGATGGTGCCGGAGCCCTTGCGGGTAGCAACCAGATTGTCCGCCTGCAGCCGCGAAATCGTTTCCCGGATCACCGGCCGCGAAACCCCAAATAGGTCGGAGAGCTGCAGCTCCGACGGCAGCCGGTGGCCGACCTCGATCTTGCCCTCGACGATCTGTTCGAGAAGCTGCTGATAGATCTGATCCGCGAGCCGTGCTGGCCGCTTCAGCCCATCAAACGGAGCGAAAGTCATCAATTGCAGCTTGGGCACGAAGGTCCCCTGAAGTTGTCATGTCAAATATCAGGTTTTCCCGACCTGCACTAGCGGAGTCCGCAATGTATCGCGACAGACGGCGCGAGATCGACCTACATATCTTGTAATATATATTGACAACTTGATCGGGCCGGTCACATCATCAGCAGCTCATTCAGGAGATCGCCGGTTGAAAACCTCGCCCATTTCAGCGGACGACCTGCGCCGGTCCGTCCTTGCGGTGCCGCCGTTGGCCCGGAACCCGGATTACACCGTCAATCGCGCCGAGAATGCGAAGCTCATTCGCTCCCTGGAGGCCGGCGGCGTTACGAGCTTCATCTATGGCGGCAATGCCAACTTCTACAATGTGGGTCTTTATGAATACGCTGGGCTGCTCGATGCCTTGGCGGAGATCGCGGCCGCGGACTCGCTGGTCATTCCATCGGTCGGGCCGGATTTCGGGAAGATGATGGATCAGGCCGCGGTCCTGCGCTATCGGGCGTTTCCGACCGCCATGGTGCTTCCTCTGGCGTTTCCGTGCACCGGCGACGGCGCGGAACAGGGGCTTCGCCTCTTCGCGGAGGCCTATCAGCGCCCGATCATCATCTACCTGAAATCGGAATCCTACCTGACGCCGAAGAATTGCAAACGGCTCGTCGACGATGGGCTCGTCTGCGGCATCAAGTATGCGGTCGTGCGCGCCGATCTCAGCTGCGATGCCTTTCTGTCCGAACTCCTGGATCTTGTCGACCGCCGCTACGTGATCAGCGGGATCGGGGAACGGCCGGCAGTGGTGCATCTGCGCGATTTCGGGCTGGTCAGCTTCACGTCCGGGTCCGTATGCGTCGCCCCGCGTGGGTCGCAACTTCTGCTCGAAGCGCTGCGGGCGCAGCGGTATGATGAGGCGGAGCGCCTGCGCGCCCTGTACCTGCCACTGGAGGACCTTCGCGACTCGCTGTCCCCGATCCGCGTGCTGCACGAAGCAGTGAGCCTCGCCCAGATCGCACAGATGGGTCCGATGCTGCCGCTTCTCACCAATCTTGCCGGGGAGCATGTGCCCGCGGTGCGCGATGCTGCGATCCGGCTCGCGGCGGCCGATCGTGAACACGTGGGGATGGCGGCTTGAGAGGGCGCAGGCGTTAGGCGTGACGGAATTTCACATCGGTTTGAGCTTGCTGTTTCAGTAAGCTCGAACCGGCGAAGCCTGGAAATGAGATCAGGGGCGCCCCTTGTCGGAGGGCCCATCGGTGAGGAGAAACGACCATGCAGATGATGGAAGCAGCCACCGCCCCTTCCGGCGATGTCGGAGAAACCCGCGACGGCATCCAGGACTCGCGCCTGCTCCTGTGCGGCGAGGACGGCACTCCCGATAATTACAAGCTCAATGTTTCGTACGCGGTCACCGATTGGAAGGCGCCGCGCCATCGGCACAATTTCGATCAGATCCGCTTTGCGATCAGCGGTGAGTTCGTCTACGCCAACGATAAGATCCTGCCGCCCGGCTGGGTCGCGTACTTCCCCGAAGGCATTCACTACGGTCCGCAAATTCGCAAGCAAGGCCTGGTGCTGATGCTGTGCCAGCTCGGCGGTGCCAGCGGCAACGGCTTCCTGAGCAAGATCCAGCGTCGCAACGCCCACGACGAACTCGCCAAGAAGGGAACGTTCCACAAAGGCGTGTACACCTACATCGATGAGAATGGGCAGAAGCACAATCAGGACAGCTCGGAAGCGGTGTCTGAGCATGCGGTCGGCGGCAAGCTCATCTATCCCAAGCCTCGCTACAACGACATCATCCTGATGAACCCGGAAAGTTACGAATGGGTCGAAACGCCCGGTACGCCCGGCATCGCCCGCAAATGGCTGGGCACTTTCACGGAACGGGAGACGCGCGTCGGCTTCATCCGCATCGACAAGGACGTCAGCTACAATGCCGGAATGCAGGACACCACCGAACTGCTGTTCCTGTCCAGGGGCGCGGTGACCTGCCGCCATAAATCGTTTCCGCGGCACAGCGCCTTCAGCTTTGACAAGGACGAAGGGCCGATCCCAATCCTCGCGACCGAACCGAGCGAGTTCCTGGTGATTCATTTGCCGAAGTTCGAGAGTGCGCGGCTGAGCCTTGATCAGGCGCCGGAGTTGATCGCAGCCGTGGCTTGATCCAATGGCACTGTTACTTCGCAACTGACCGGCAGCGCGCGCCGAACGTAAGAGCGCGCGACCAGGAGGGAATCATGGGCGATGTTCGGAAAATGCGGCTGGCCAGTGGCGCCATCGGCGTCGCGCTGGCGTTGCTGATCCCCTCCGTGGTATTGGCACAGCAGCCGCTGCAGAAGGTGCGCTATACCTTTGCGAATTCGGTAGTGTCGCCCACGCAGATCAACATCGTGCTGCCGGAGATCCTGGGCTACTACCGCCAGGAAGGCCTCACGCTGGAGCCAGTGCCGTTCAATTCCGATTCCGGCGGCTATGCGATGCTCGACACCGGCCGCGTCGAGTTCGCCGGCGGTGGCCCGCCCTCGCAATTCGCACTGCATGCGAAGGGCGCCTCGCGCTCCATCATCAACATCATGGAACACACCTATCCGTTCAAATACGGCCTGGCGGTCAACCCCAGCAGTCCAATCCAGAACCTGCAGGATCTCAAAGGCAAACGGATCGGGGTCACCGGCTTCGGCGGCACGGAATACGCGGTGGGCCGGGCGGTGCTGCGGCTGATCGGCCTCGATCCCGACAAGGACGTTTCCTGGCTGGCGGTCGGCAACAACGCAGTCGCGGGCGAGGCGTTGCGGCGCGGCAATATCGACGCGCTCTATTACTACGACACCGGCTTCGGCACGATCGAGGCGGCAGGAATTCCGATTCGCTATGTCCCGCATCCGCCCAACATTCCGAAGGTGGGCGGCATCTATGTCGTCACCTCGCGCAAGCTGCTGAAGGAGCATCGTCCGTGGGCGCTCGGCGTCATGCGCGGCATGCTCAAGGCGGAGAACTTCATCCAGGCCAATCCTGAAGCCGCCGCATATGAGTTCATCCAGATGTTTCCCGAGGCCGCCCCGAAGGGAAAGAGCCTGGAGGAGCAGGTGAAGGCGGTGTTGAATCCCGTCAGCAAGCGCGCGCCGCTCTATTCCAACTATGATGCGTCCGCGCCCCAGGGCCAGATGAGTGCGAAGGAATGGCAGGACGAGATCGTATTCGCGGGGCTGCAGGATAAGATCAAGGATCCGTCCGAGTTCTACACCAACGAACTGGTCGCCGAGGCGAACCAGTTCGACAAGGCCAAAGTCCGCGAGCACGCGCAGAACTTTCCGCTGCCTTACAAGAAGAAATGATCTGCTGACGCGAATGCAGCGGAGTTGCGTTGGGGATTCTCGCTCCTTGATATCAGGATGCCGGGATCCGAGGGGGTGATTTGAGCGAGCCGGCGACGCCGCTTCTCCGTACTATCGGCCTTACCAAGAGCTACAGCACGCGGGAGGGCGCGCGCATTCTTGCGCTCGAAGCCACCTCCCTGGCGCTCGCGGATGGCGAGTTCGTCAGCATCGTCGGGCCTTCCGGATGCGGCAAATCAACGTTGATGAAGCTCATCGCCGGGATCATCCCGCGGACGGCGGGGGAAATCTATTATCGTGGCACGCAGGTCACTCAGGCGCCCACCGGCATCGGGGTGGTGTTTCAGTCTCCGGTCCTGCTGCCTTGGCTGACGGTGCTTGAAAACGTCACGTTGCCGATCCGCGTCTTGCGCACGACCAGCCAGGCGGCCGCCAACGACCGCGGACGCCAGCTACTCACCGTCGTGGGCCTCGCCGGATTTGAGGGCAAGTATCCAAGCGAGCTCTCGGGCGGCATGCAGCAGCGCGCGAGCATCGTCCGCAGCCTGATCCACGACCCGAGCGTGCTGCTCATGGACGAGCCGTTTGGCGCGCTCGATGCCTTGACGCGCGAAAGCATCGGCCTGGAATTGCAGCGGATCTGGCTCGCCAATCGCAAGACAGTGTTCTTCATCACGCACAGCATTCTCGAGGCCGTATTCCTTTCCGATCGGGTTCTCGTCATGTCGCCGCGCCCCGGACGGATCGTGCGCGAGTTCAAAATCCCATTCCCGCGGCCACGCGACTTCGACTTGACCACGACCTCCGAGTTTGGAAGTTACGTCAGCCAAATCCGCCATCTGCTCGGAGCCAAAGCCGATGTCTGACGTGGATCAAGGCGCGGCGCGCCCACGACGTTTTCACTTGCCTTCACGCGCAATCGTGATGGGGATCGTAAGCGTGATCCTGGCGTTGGGGGTGTGGGAACTGTCCGTTCACGCCTTCAACATTCCCAGCTACGTCTTGCCGCCGCCGGTGGAAGTTTGGCGCGCATTGGTCGCTGGCCTGATCGTCGATCCGACCAGCCGGGCAAGCTTCTGGTACCAGCTTGCGGACACCATGCACGCGACAATGTGGGGCTTTGTGATCGGCAGCATCCTCGGGGTCGTGCTGGCGGCTGCGATGGCGGAGTTCCGGGTGGTCGAAGAACTGCTGTTTCCTTATGTCGTCGGCTTCCAAAGCATTCCCAAGGCCGCCATTGCGCCGCTCTATGTGATCTGGTTCGGGTATCAGATCGAATCGAAGATCGCGATGGCAGCAACGTTGGCGCTGTTTCCGGTGCTGCTCAACTCACTCGAAGGGTTTGCGTCGGTCGAGCGGGAGCGCCTGGAGCTGATGACCTCGCTCAACGCGAGTCGATGGCAGGCGTTCCGGATGATCAAGCTGCCAAGCTCACTTCCTTTCGTGTTCGCCGGATTGAACCTCGCCATCGTCTACGCGTTTCTCGGAACCATCGTTGCTGAGTTCATCGGGGCACAACGGGGCATGGGAGTCATCATCACCCAGTTGCAGTCCGTCTCCGACACCGCGGGCGTGTTCGCGTGCCTGCTACTGCTGGCCGTCGCCGGCTATGGGCTGATCGCCATCATGCGGGCCATCCAGCGCCGTCTCGTGTTCTGGTCAGGCAGCGGCCACGTCGCCGACGCGCCGTAAGTCATCGCGCGTGCGGCGACGTAACGCGAATACCTGAGATTTTGGACGGGCTCGCGTTTACTTGTGGCCGCGGACGTGGACTTCCATGCTGCCGATGTGATCGAACGTCGTCAGCATGACATCGCCTGGTTTCACCGGCTCGAAACCGAGTGGCGAGCCGGTCATTATGATGTCGCCCGGCATCAGCGTGAAGAATAGTGATGCATGCGCGACCAGTTGCGCCACGTTGTGCGCCATGTTGTTGGTATTGGAGCGCTGCAGTTCCTTGCCGTTGACCAGCAGCGTATAACCGACGTTGTCCGGATCCGGGATCTCGTCAGCCGTCACCATCCACGGACCCAGCACCGCATAAGTGTCAATCGACTTGCGCGTGCTCGGGGGCTCCGACCCCCGCAGCGTCATATCCATGCCGATGCTGTAGCCGACGACATATTTCAGCGCATCCGCCAACGGAATGTCCGTGCCGGGCCGGCCGATGATCGCGGCCAGCTCGGCTTCCGGATCATTGCGCCGGTTGAGGAAGCGAATCGCGACCCCCGCCGAAGGCCCGACCAGTGCGCTGTTCGCCTTGAGAAACATGCGTGGCGGGTCGGATTCCTTGCGCGTATTGGTGAGTTCGACGCCTGGGCCGAAATCGATGACGTCGGAGTCGCGGTTCTTGCGGTTGCCTGCAATGCCAATGATTTTGTTCGGGTTCGCCACCGGGCTGAGAAGTTTCACGCTCTTCACCGGATGACGTTTCCCCGATGCTGCCGCGGCCTCGATCGCGGGACGAAGGGTCGCGAAATGGGCGATGAATTCATCATGCATCGGAAACGGCCAGTGCCGTGCGGGCAAGGCGTCGAGCACGCGGGTCACGTCGATGACTTCGTGGTTTTGCACCACTCCCAGGCGGCCATCATCGAAGCGGCAGATTTTCATCGTTCAAACTCCAGTTGTTCTGTTCGTGTTGTGAGCCGGATTCGCTTGATCAGTTCTCCGGCCGTCCCGCTTTCGCGGCGACGACGTACAACGCTTCCACCGAATCCGTATGAGAGGCGCCCCCGCATCGGCAAGCTAGACCAGCCGCTCGACGGGCAGATGCGGGAAGGCGCTGTGTTCGTGGGCCGGACGAACCGGCATCGCTTTGGTGACATACGAGCCGTCCAGTTTGCTGAGCCGATCGACCCCCAGCAGGCCCATTGTGGTCACGATTTCGGTTTCCAGCATTCCGAGGCAGGCGACCAGGCCATCGGCCCCGCCGGCGCCGAGCGCCCATGCCTGCAGGCGCCCGATGCCTACCGCGTGGGCCCCCAACGCGATCGCCTTGAGCACGTCAGTGCCGCGGTAAAAGCCCCCGTCGATGACGATTTGCGCCTTGCCGTCCACCGCTGCGACGATTTCCGGCAGCGTTTCGATGTTGCCCAGCACGTGGTCAAGCTGGCGACCGCCGTGGTTCGAAATGTAGACCACCTGCGCCCCATGTTCGACCGACAGCGCCGCGTCCTCGGCGGTCATGACGCCCTTGATGAAAAGCGGCAGATTGCCGATCTCATCCCGGATGAGTTTGACTGTGTCCCACGTGACGCCCTTCTGCCAGTCGCGCGCCGGCACCCGGCGGCTGGCGATCAGCGAGGGGTGCAGCCGTTCACGGTTGCCGTAGAACGCCGAATCGACCGTCAGCGCCACGCCCCAGTAGCCGGCCTTCACGACCCGCCGCACGAGTTGGCGGATCCAGTCGTCGTCACCGCGCACGTAGATCTGAAACACCTTTGGGTGGGGCGAATTGGCCGCGATCTCTTCCAGGCTCGGCTCCGTTACTGTGCTGATGAAATTGATCAGGCCGCATTTTGCCGCCGCATCATCGACGTCATTGCCGCCGTTCTTGGTGAAGCGCTGCAGTCCGCCCATGGGCGCCAGCACCACCGGCATCCGGAGCTTGGCGCCTTGCAACGTGGTGCCGATGTCGATATTTCGCACGTCCCGCAGCACACGCGGGCGAAAGGCAAGACAATCGAGCGCCAGGCGATTGCGCCGCAGGCTGGTCTCAGACTCGGCCGCGCCATTGATGTAGTCCCACTCGTCATGGCTGAGATTGCGCTTCGCCATCACGATCATTTCGTGGGTCGTATTGAAATTCACTCCCATACCGGTCGCTCTCCCATGCTTCGCAATTCGGCCTCATCAGGCGCAGCAGCGCGGCGGATTAGAGCACCGGCCGGATGGCCTGAGAAGATGGGCGTCCAGCGCCGCAGCCTTGCCGCGACACTGGGTGGAAGATTTCGCCTGCTTCGAAATGACCGGTGCCCGTCGCGCGATGCGCGTGATGACGCCAGGCTGTGCGCATGGCATCCTTCGTATCGGATCTTGCACCTCGGCCCCTGACACGGCGAATGTGAACTGTTCGGTCGGACCATGCTCAAACACATAGCGCGCCGGGTGTTGGGCACGATACCGGTTCTCGTTCTGATTTCGCTGCTGGTGTTCCTCCTCATCCACGCCGCCCCGGGCGATCCCGCCGACCTGCTGCTGCCGGAGGACGCCAGCGACCAGGACGCCGCCGATGCACGTGCGCGCTGGGGGCTCGATCAACCGATCTGGTTCCAATATTGGCGTTTCCTTATCGCCGCGCTGCGTGGCGATCTAGGAACGTCGTTCCGCTTTGCCGACCCGGTCATGTCGGTCATCGCCGATCGCTTGCCCGCTACGATCGAACTCGCGCTGGTGTCGATCCTGATCGCGGTCATCATTGCCGTGCCGCTCGGCGTGTGGGCGGGTGCACGACCCAATTCCTGGATCGATAATCTCGGCTCTCTGGTGGGATTTTTCGGCATCAGCATGCCGAACTTCTGGTTCGGTATCGTGCTGATCCTAGTGTTCTCGGGCATGCTGAATCTGCTGCCATCGGCCGGGCGCGACACCTATGGCGTCGCCGGCAACTCGCTCACCGGGTTTTATCTCGTCGACAGCCTCCTGAAGGGAAACTGGAAGGAACTGGAGGACGGCCTATCCCACATCGCCCTGCCAGCGATCGCACTCGGGACCACCATGATGGGCATCCTAATGCGCATCACGCGGTCCTCGATCATGGAAGTGATGAACGAGGACTACATCACTACCGCCCGCGCAAAAGGCGCGACCGAGCACGCGGTGCTATGGCATCACGCCGTGCGCAATGCGCTGATCCCGATCATCACGGTCGTCGGCCTCGAACTGGGCACGCTGCTGTCGGGTTCGATCATCGTGGAGACCGTGTTTTCCTGGCCCGGTACGGGCCAGCTCCTGATCATGGCGATCAGCAATCGCGACTACCCGTTGGTGACCGGCGTGGTGCTGACCTACACGGTCGCCTTCGTCATCATCAACCTGCTGGTGGACGTGCTGTACGCGGTCGTCGACCCGAGGATACATTTTGGCAAATAGCGCGCACTTGCAAACGCGAGCCGTCACTGTCCCGAGCCCGAGCCACCGGGGCCGTGCGGGCAAGGCGCCGTCGCCATGGCTCAGGCCCAAGATCATGGTCGGCGGCAGCATCGTGCTGTTGCTCGTGCTGATGGGAATGACGGCGCCGCTGATCTCGCCGTTCGATCCCAACAAGCAGAACCTGACAAACCTGATGCAGGCGCCGCAATGGTTCGGCGGCGCGCATTTCCTCGGCACCGACCAGCTCGGGCGCGACACGCTCAGCCGGATCATCTACGGCGCACGCATCTCGCTGGTGATCGCGGTCACGGTGTCATTGGTCTCCGGCGTTATCGGCGTCGGGCTCGGCGCAGCCTCGGGCTATTTCGCCGGCAAGATCGATTTCGCGATTCAAAAGCTGGTCGAGGTGATGTGGGCGTTCCCGCCGCTGCTGCTCGCGATCGCCATCATGGCTTTCCTCGGACAAAGCCTTGGGATGCTGATCTTCGCGCTGGTGATCCAGCGCTGGATCCCCTATTGCCGCGTCGCCCGCGGCCAGGCGCTCTCCTTGCGTTCGCGCGATTTCGTCGACGCGGCACGCTCGCTCGGCGCGCGTGACACGCGCATCATCATCAAGCACATCCTCCCGAACCTCATGCAGTCCGCGATCGTGATCGGCACCTTCGCCATGGCAACCGCCGTGATCTCGGAAGCGAGCCTCAGCTTCCTGGGGCTGGGCGTACCGGCGGAGATTCCCACCTGGGGCAGCATGCTGTCCGATGGACGCACTTACATCAGCACCTCATGGTGGCTGCCGCTCTTTCCCGGCCTCTGCATCTTCTTCACCGTGCTGGGCATCAATCTGCTCGGCGATGGTTTGCGGGACATCCTCGATCCCAGGCTGAAGCGGTCGGCGGAGCGCTGAATCGAATGGGAACGCTTCTCAGTGTCCGGAACCTTAAGACCTCGTTCTTTACCAGCGACGGTGAGCTACGTGCGATCGACGGCGTGACCTTCGACATCGCGGACGGTGCCACCATGGGACTCGTCGGCGAGTCGGGTTGCGGCAAGAGTGTAACCGCGCTTTCCATCATGGGCCTCCTGGCGAAAAACGTCGGGCGCGTGGTCGGCGGCGAAATACTCTACCGCGGCGAGAGCCTGCTCGCGCTCGGCGACGCGCAGATGCGCCGCATCCGCGGCAATGAAATTTCGATGATCTTCCAGGAGCCGATGACCTCGCTCAATCCGGTGTTCACGATCGGAGAGCAGATCGGCGAGGCCATCCGGCTGCACCAGAAGGTGAGCACTCGCGAGGCGCGCGATCGCAGCATCGAGATGCTCCGGCTGGTGAAGATCGCGGAGCCGCAAAAGCGCGCGAAGGATTATCCGCATCGACTGTCCGGCGGGATGCGGCAGCGCGTGATGATCGCGATGGCGCTTAGCTGCAATCCGCGATTGCTGATGGCGGACGAGCCGACGACCGCGCTGGACGTGACCATCCAGGCGCAGATTCTCGATCTCATTGCGGAGCTGCAGGAGCGGCTCGGCATGGCAGTCCTGCTCATCACCCATGATCTCGGCGTCGTGGCGGAGCGGGCGAACGAAGTCGTGGTGATGTATGCGGGCAAGATCATCGAGCGCGCCAAGCCCGAGGCGATTTTCGCCCACCCGATGCATCCCTATACGATCGGCCTGATGCGCTCGGTGCCCGGCGCGACCGGCGAGCGCAGGCGGCTCGAAGCCATTCCCGGTATTGTGCCGAGCCCGCTCAACTGGCCGTCGGGGTGCCGCTTCCGCACCCGGTGCGCGGTCGCCGAGGACGATTGTGCCGGCCGTCAACCGGAATTGGTCGAAGTCGAGCCGGGTCACTGGGTCTCGTGCCTCAAGGTTGCAGCGGGCGCGATGGCGATGGGCATTTGACGGAAGACGTGTGACGACGATGGCGCTGCTCGAAATTCGCAACCTCAAGAAATTCTTTGCGGTCGGGAGCCGCTTCCTCGGAGATAGCGCCGAGACCGTGAAGGCGGTCGACGGCGTAACGCTTGCGATCGAGGATGGCGAGACCCTTGGACTCGTCGGCGAGTCCGGTTGCGGCAAGTCCACATTGGGTCGCTGCATCATCCGGCTCATCGAGCCGAGTTCGGGCCAGATCATCTTTGACGGCCGCGAAATTACTCACCTCGGTTTCGCGGAGATGCGAGCGCTGCGTCGCAGGATGCAGATCGTGTTCCAGGACCCTTACGCCTCGCTCAATCCGCGTATGCGTGTGGGCGAGATCATCGGCGAAGGCCTGGTGATCCACGGCCTGGCAACGGGCGCTGCACTCAAGGACCAGGTGATGCGGCTGCTCGCGCGAGTCGGGTTGCGCGAGGAGCATTACCACCGCTATCCGCACGAGTTCTCGGGCGGACAGCGCCAGCGGATTGGCGTCGCGCGCGCGCTCGCTGTGAATCCAAAATTCATTGTCGCCGACGAGGCTGTCTCCGCGCTGGATGTCTCGATCCAGGCGCAAATCCTGAACCTGCTGCAGGACCTGCAGGAGGAGTACAAGCTCACCTACTTCTTCATCTCCCACGATCTCCGCGTGGTCAGGCATGTTAGCCGGCGGGTGGCCGTGATGTATCTTGGCAAGATCGTCGAGGTCGCGGCGGCGGAGGAAATCTATTCCCATGCGGAGCATCCTTACACTCGCGCGCTGCTGTCGGCCGCGCCGTTGCTGAGCCCGGCACCGAAGCGGGAACGCATCGTGCTTCAGGGTGATGTCCCAAGCCCGATCAACCCGCCGAGAGGATGCAGCTTTCATCCGCGCTGCCGCTTCGCCAAGAAGGTCTGCGCCGAGATCGAGCCGCGGCTGGTGGAGGATGGCTCGCACGCGGTGGCGTGTCACGTCTTCGGCCCTGGCGCGCTTGCCAACAGTCCCTAGAAATCGTCTCATTCGCGGACTGCGGATTTACGATCCGAGCGGCATAAAGGATACGGCCATGACGGCGACAGCCCTGCAATCAAAGCAGTGGGAGCCCCCGAAGCGCGTTGAGCTCGGCGAGATCGTGCGGATTTCGACCTCGATGCTCGGCGAGCCGGATATCCCGTGGTCCCGAACCGAGGATATCGCGACCATCCATTCCAACGGCATGGATTGGGATGTCGGCACCATGGTCTATACGCCGGATGACAAGAACAAGATCGCGGTCGGACCGGACGGCAAGAAAGTCGGGATTTTCATGACCCACGGCGGCGCCAGCGACTGGCGCTCGATGGAGCCGCTCGCCAAAACCTTCTGCGGCAAGCGTGGCTACAAGGTCTGCTCGATGACCTATCCAGGCCGCTTCTATTTCGACGATCCGAGCCATGACTGGCCGGGCGACACCTTCGGGGCCGACGGCACGGTGCGTACGCCGATCTGGCGACGCGGGGAAGTCATTACCCCGGACCAGTATGAGATCAAGGCCGACAACGACCACCGCGAAATCTACGGCACGCGCCGCTATGCGATGGCGAAGCCCGATTCCCAGTTCTACCTGCGCATGGCGTCATGGCCGAAAGCCATCGTCGACGCGATGAAGGATATTTGCGCGCGGCACTTCCCTCCCGATGAGTGGTCGATCTACGTCCATGGCCATTCGACCGGCGGGCCATTCGTGCACACGCTGATGCAGCGGTGCGAGAACGTGCGCGGGCTGATCGGTGTCGAGAATTCGCCGTTCGGCTGGATGTTCAACAAGATGACTGGGCACGACTGGCCGACGCCATTCAACTGCGTGCTGGTGCGGGATTGGCGGGAACTGGCGCGCTACCGCGGCGCCGAGCTTGCTCTGCAGGAGGGCGAGAAGCCATTGTTCCGCCTGGCGCAGGTGATGGAGCAGATTTTCGAGCTGTGGGAGTCGTCGAAACGCGCGCCGCAGTTCAAAGCTGAGAACTGGTATCACAACCGCACGGTGTCATGCCTGACCGAAGCCGCGCAAGTTGCGGCGAAGAATCAGAAGATGAACAAGGAGGAGACCAAAGCCCTGGTCGAGGAGTATCTCGACTACGGCATGCCGCTGCAGAAGCCGGGCGCGAAGCCGGTGCCGCCGTTGCTGCACGGCATCTGCGAATTCAGCCGCGACCATCGGCCCGACAAGTACGAGATGATGCGCGGCGAATACGCGAAGCTGAGGCCAGCGCCGAAGTTCGAATACGTTCAGTTGGGCACCGGCATCCACTCCTACTGGCGGCCGGAAGAAGGCCTGCCGCTGGGAGTCTGTCCCGCCGTCGTCAAGATCTGGGACGAGGCGATCATGAACGGCTGGTACGAGACCGACGTTCGTTGAGCGCCCGAGCGCCGTTCGTTCCGAGTGACGGGCTTCTCCTCCGGTCGTCCTCGCGGAAGCGGGGATGACAAGAAGCGAGGCCGCGCGCGTTACGCCTACTTCACAATCATATCCGTCCCGAATGTGCGATTGTGCGGCGTCGGCGTGTACTCCACCTTGTTGGTGTTGACGCCGTAAACCACGTTCAGGCGCCAGAGCCAGAGGGCCGGTACGTCCTCCAGCAGAATGTTGAACGACTTCTGCAGCAGCTTCTTGCGCTTCTCCGGATCGAACTCGGAGCGTGACTCCGCGATGACCTTGTCGAACTCGGGATTCGAGTAGCGGATGCGCGGCGAAACGCCGGTCTCGAACATCTGCGAGAGCGCGGCGCTCGGATCGATCATCGAGCCGCGCCCGTGATAGAAGAACGAGCGATCGCCCCGCTTGATGGCCGCAAATTCCGTCGCATATTCCGGCGTGAGCAGCTTGACCTTGAAGCCGGCGGCCTCGAGCATCGGCACCATGGCGGTGGCGGCCTGCCGATCGTACAGGTAGCGGTCGGTCGTGGTGGAAAAGGTGATTTCGGTCCCAACCAGCCCCGCCTTCTCCAGCAGCGCGCGCGCCTTCTGCGGATTGTATTCGTATTTCGGACCGACATCGGGCGACCAGGCGTACTGCCCCTGTCCCACCGGGCCATGCAGGATCGTGGCGTGACCCTGCAGCACCGTCTTGATGATCAGATCGCGGTCGATCGCATACGCCACCGCTTGGCGCGCTAGCTTGCTGTCCCACGGCTTGTACTTGCTGTTCATGCCCAGGAACATGCCCTCGACCGACGGCACGGCCTTGGCGAGGATGCCTGGCGTCTTTTCCATCCGCGCGACCAGATGCGGCGGAATCAGCTGGGCGATCTGGATCTCTCCGTTCAGCAGGCCGGTCACCCTGGCCTCGTCCTCCTTGACGCGCATGAAGATGAGGCGATCGGGATTTTCCTTCTTGATGCCGGGCCAGTTCGGATTCTTCTCCAGTACCATGCGCTGGCCGATGATGACCTGCTTCAGCACATAGGGCCCCCACCCCAGCGCATGATCGCGGTCGGCTTTGTCCGCGCCGTAGGCGTCGTAGAGGTCCTTCGCGGTGATGATGAATTCGTCGAACAGAAATCCCGGCAGATCGGCCGTCGGCTCACTCGTGATCAACTTCACGGTATGGTCGTCGACCACTTCTGCTGATTTCACCGGATGGACGATCGACGACTGCTCCGAGTGCGGGTCATTCTTGGTGCGCCAGATCGAGTGCACGATATCGGCCGCGGTCAGTTCCTTGCCGTCGCCGTGCCGCTTCAGTCCCTTGCGGAGATGAAAGATCCACACGTTATGGTCGTTCGGGTCGACCTCCCAGCTCTCCGCCAGCATCCCTTTGTAATCGCCGACCTTGGCGTCGTAGGTGCCGAGGCAGCCGTAGACCTGGCACCAGATGCCGTACATCTGCGCGGTCGAGTCGGCATAGGGGTTGCGTGACGAGAAGTCGCTCGTCACCGCGACCGTGATGGTCGATTGGGCGTGGGCCGGGCGCGCCGCCACCAAGGCGCCGACCGCTAATGCCAGGACGCCGGCGAATAAAGTGAGCGTCCGAAACCGTCCCAAGTACGTCATTGGTCTCTCCGCTTGGATCGATGGGGCCGCGCTATCCGCTCATTCCCGCGCAAGCGGGAACCCAGGGCCACCTGCGCCAGCGGCACACACAAATCCGTGGATCCCCGCTTGCGCGGGGACGGGCGGAGTGCCGGACACGCTCACAGGTCTCCCAGGCATATTTAGTACAGCGGCTCGCCTTCTGTGGTGCAGCGGCGCAGCGTGCGGCGCTGCTCGCCCGGCCAGTCGGTGCGGGCATGCAGGCACGCCAGGTTGTCCCACATCACGAGATCGCCGACCCGCCAGACGTGCTCATAGATGATGGCGGGATCCTCCGCGATGTCGAAAAGCTTCAGTAACAGTGCTTCGCTTTCATCCCGGTCCATGCCTTCGATCCACATCGTGTTCTGGCTGGCGACGTAGAGGCCCTTCCGCCCCGAGCCGGGATTGGTGACGATGATGGGCTGCCGGCAATGATGGATATCTTCCAGCTTGTGATTGAGGTTGATCCGCCGGCCGACGCTGTATTCGTGGCCCTGCATCACCATCAGGCCTTCCAGCCGCCGCTTGAGATCGTCAGGCAGCCGGTCGTAGGCGGCGTACGAGCTCGAGAACCGCGTATTGCCGCCTTCGGACGGAATCTGCATTCCGTAGAGAAACGACGCGCGATGGGGGCGCCGGTGGTAACACTTGTCGGTGTGGAACCACATCTCGCCGTGGCCCAATGAGCCTACGGGTTGACCGTTGGCATCGACGTTGTCGGTGATCAGCATCAGGTCACCCCAGTCCGGCGCATCGACGATCCGACCCGAGCTCGCCGGCGGCTTGACTCGCTTCGCAACCGGTCCGAAGTAGGATGCGAAGCGGCGCTGATCGTCCTCAGACAGCTTCTGATCGCGGAACACTAGAACCGTATGCTTATGCCAGGCATCCTTGACTTGGCGGAGCGTCTCATCGTCCAGCGGACGGCTCAGGTCGACGCCGCTGATCTGAGCGCCGATGACGGGGTGAAGCTTGGTGATGGTGATGGTGTCGAGTTCTTCCGCTACGGCTGTCATTTGAGATGTTTCTCCATTGACTTGCACGGTTGGCGCCGACCGGGGCGCGACCGCTGACGTCGCCTCCAATGAGACTCACTCCGCCGACTCGTCCTCACGCCGGAAAATCGTACTTTGTGCAGGACGGTCACCCGCAAGCCGCAATCATAGCCCCGCAAGGAGCGACTGGCTACGACCGTCGCGAGCACTGGAAACAGCCGCCGGACGACTGCAGCCGGTGCCATAAGCTCCTTGTGCGCGCTCTCGGGTTCAGCAGATGGAAATCCGCCACGGACAAGCGGCTTGCCTCCGAAGGAAGCACAAACTAGCGTTGGAGCAGGGGCTGCAGCGGTACGGGACCGGCATGAGCGCAGCGCGTCAGATCAAGCTCGGCATGTTCCTGCGGCCGGCTGGCCATCACGTCGCCGGCTGGCGGCATCCCGACGCCTGGGCCGATGGCGGGCTCAACTTCCGCGACTATGTGGGGATGGCGCGCACTGCCGAGCGCGGGCTGTTCGATCTCATGTTCTCGGCCGATGCGCTGACCGGGGAGCGTTACGATCGTGAAACGCTCTCGCGCACGTCCTATGTTGCGTGGATCGAGCCGATGTCGCTGCTCACCGCGCTCGCGCCGGTCACGCAGAACATCGGCCTCGTCTGCACCGCGACCACGACCTATGACGAGCCCTACCATATCGCCCGCCGCTTCGCCTCGCTCGATCTCATCAGTGGCGGGCGCTCCGGCTGGAATCTCGTGACCTCCGCCAACAGCGGCGAAGCACAGAATTTCGGCCGCGAGGAGCATCTCCCCAAGCACGAACGGTATCGGCGCGCGCGCGAATTCGTCGACGTCGTGCGGGGTCTGTGGGATAGCTGGGACGACGACGCGTTCGTCTTCGACAAGCACGACGGCCGATTTTACCACCCCGACCGGCGGCACGTGCTCGATCACGCCGGCGAATTCTACAAGGTGAAGGGCCCGCTCACGGTCTCGCGCTCGCCGCAGGGCCAACCGGTTGTGGTACAGGCAGGAGCCTCGGACGACGGACGCCAGTTGGCCGCGGAAACGGCGGAAGTCGTGTTCTGCGCGCATCAGAACATCGCGGGCGCGCGCGAATTCTATGGCGACGTGAAGGGACGCATGGCGCGCTGCGGCCGTGATCCCGACCATCTCAAGATCATGCCGGGGCTCGGCGTGATGGTTGCCCCGACCCGCCAGCAGGCGCAGGACAAGTTCGAGGAGCTGCAAAACCTCATCCATCCCGAGGTCGGGGTGGCGCTGCTGTCGAAATACATCGCGTGGGACCTGACCGGCTACGACGTCGACGGCCCGGTGCCGGTGGTGCCGCAGGACCGCGGCGCGCCGACCCGCTCGGCGCTGCTCAGCGATACGGCGCGCGCGGAAGGGCTCACGATCCGCCAGCTCTATCAGCGCATCGCGGGCGGCCGCGGCCACTATCAGATCGTCGGCTCGCCGCAGGACGTGGTCGATATGATGGAGGAATGGTTCACCATCGGCGCCGCCGACGGCTTCAATGTGCTGCCGCCGTTCTTCCCCAATTCGCTCGACGAATTTGTCGCACTCGTGGTGCCGGAAATGCAGCGGCGTGGGCTCTACCGCACGGCCTATGATGGTAGGACGCTGCGGGAGAATCTCGGACTGCCGCGGCCGGCGAGCCGTTATCAGAGCGACGCGGCGAAGGCCGCGGAGTGAACTGCACGCCGGCGAGGATCGGCGGCGAACAAGAACAACACAGAGGGAGGAAAGCCATGTCCAGACTTGCAGGCGCATTGTTGTGCGGCATGCTGATTGCGGGCGCTGCTCCCGCCATCGCCGACCCGGTCGCCGACTTCTATCAGGGCAAGCAAATCCGCTTCATCGTGCGTACGCCGCCCGGCGGCGACTATGACCAGTATACACGCCTGCTCGCCCGCTTCATGGGCAAGCATATTCCCGGCAACCCCGCGCTGATCCCCGTCAACATGCCCGGCGGCGGCGGCATCACCGCGGCTAATTACATGGCGCAGGTCGCGCCACGCGACGGGACCGTGATCGGGATCGTCAGTCAGGGCCTTGCTGCCGACCAATCGCTCGGCATGTCGCCGGGGCTCAAGGCCGATCTGCGCGAATTCAACTGGATCGCCAATGTTGTCTACTCGAACCAGTTGCTGGTGGTCTGGCACACCTCGGCGACCAAGACGCTTGAGGACGCCAAGAAGCGCGAAACCCTGATCGGGACTACCGGCGCCGGCTCCGCCTCGGTGCAGTACCCGGCGTTCTACAACAATGTGCTGGGCACCAAGTTCAAGATCGTGTTCGGCTATCCCGGCGGTCAGGACATCGACTTGGCGATGCAGCGCGGCGAGGTCGAAGGGCGCGGGACCAATCCTTATTCCGGCTGGATGGCGTCGGAGCCGACCTGGATTCCGCAGAAGCTGATCATCCCTCTCGTCCAGGCGGGAATGGAGAAGGAGCCCGAACTGCCGGACGTGCCGCTGATTCTCGATCTGCCGGTCAAGCCTGCCGAAAAGCCGATGCTGGAGTTCATGGCCCGCGGCGCCACCGTCGGACGGCCGCTAGCGACCACGCCAGGGGTGCCGGCCGAGCGCGTGGTGGCGCTGCGCGCGGCCTTCGCGGCGACGCTCAAGGATCCCGACTTCATCGCCACCGCCGCCAAGGAGCACATGCAAATCCGCCCGATGACGGGCGACAAGCTCGCCGGGATCATCGCCGACCTCCTCAACACGCCGGCGGATGTACGCGAGCGCGTCAAGGCGGCGCTGCAGCCGAAGAGCGAAACAACGCTCACGGGGGCGCCGAGTAAAAAATAGAAGTAACAGCCGTCATGCGGCGATTAATGCGCTCTCCGTCATCCCCGTGAGGACGGAGACCCATACACTTCGCATGTGAACTTTTCCCGCGGACGACCGCGCAATCGGTCCACGTTTCCGCAGGGACGACAGGAGCGAACTGATTTTTGGCGTTTCCGTATTAGCTGCTCCAACAAGGACACCAGCATGATCGTCGATTGCCAGGTTCACCTATGGACGGAAGAGTCACCAAAGCGGCCGTGGCCTTCGTGGGGCCGGGCGGTCTCTCACCTCGAGGAGGCGATGACCTATCCGAGGATGCTGACGCTGATGGACGAAGCGGGCGTGGACCGTGCGATCATCGTGCCGCCGTCATGGGAAGGAGATCGTATCGACTACGCCATGGAAGCGGCCGTAAAGCACCCGGATCGGTTCGCCGTCATGGGGCGCATCGCGCTCGATGATCCGGAATCGCGGCAACAGCTTCCGGCCTGGAAGAGCCAACGCGGCATGCTGGGGATTCGACTGACCTTCAGCTACGGCAAGGAATCCTGGCTCGATGACGGCACCGCCGATTGGTTCTGGCCGGCGGCCGAAGCGGCCGACGTTCCCGTCATGGTCCATCCGCAGGGATGGATGCCGCAAATCACACAGATCGCGGAACGGCATCCGAAGCTTAAGCTCATCATCGATCACTTGGGGCTTTCATTGCACATCGCGAAAGCCAATAAGATCCCCGAGGCGATCGAGGGCACGGTTGGCCTGGCCAAATTTCCCAACGTGTATGTCAAACTTTCGAATGCGCCCTCCTACTCGAAGGAATCGTATCCGTTCCATGACATGCACCCGCACGTGCGGCGCGTGATCGAGGCCTATGGCGCGCGGCGCTGCTTCTGGGGGACCGACCTCACGTTGCGGTATACGAAGTGCTCGTATCCGGAGCGCGTCACGATGTTTACCAGGGAAATGCCGTTCTTGTCGGAGCAGGACAGGGAATGGATCATGGGGCGCGCCATCCTCGAATGCCTTGGCTGGCCCCGGTAAACCACCTCAACGTGGAGGACGTGAGCAGCGGCCGCGCTTTCTCTACTTCTTGTGCGGGCCTGTTATCAGGTCCCGCAGCCGCTCGATGACCGGCTCCGGCGTATCGGCAACCCTCTGAATGAGTTTCTGGATTGCCTGGCTTTGCAAGGGATCGATGTCGATGCCGAGCTTGCGCGCATCGTCCCGGAAGGCGGGATCGCTCATCGTGGCGTCGAAAGCCTCCTGCAACGCTTTCACTCGTTCGACCGGCACATCGGGAGGAAGTATCAGCGAACGAGCTACGCTGAACTTCAGCGCATAGAATTCCAGCATCCGCCGATCGGCTTCGGTCTTTGCCAGTTCAACGGCCGTCGGCGTATCCTTGATCTCCCGATTGCGTTCAGTGCCGAACTGCATGAGCACCCTGAATTTTCCCTCACGCCACCAATCGACCTTGTTGACCGTAAGATTCGACAAAGCGCCAGCCGCGCCGTTCACCTCGCCGCGTTCGGCGGCGACGAAGAAGTCCGCCGGCCCCTGATAGCCTGTGATCGGCTGCAGGTGAGCGCCGAACACCTCGTTGACGATGACCGGAAGGACATAGTTGTCGGCACCTACCGCGGTCGCGGCTAAGACGAGCTTTTGCTGCTTGAGCTGTTCGAAGGTCGCGACCGGTGCTGATTTCATCACCCACAGGATTTGCGGTTCTTGAGCCGCCGAGCCGAGCCAGGCGAACCGGTCGAGGTCGAACTGAATATTGCCGCCGCTGCGCGACAGAATTCGCAGGCGCGGCTCGAGCAGGATGTTGCTGTTCGGCATGCCCATCGCGGTGCCGTCGCGCGGAGCGCGGTTATAGAGGTAATTGGCGAGAATCAAGCTGGCGGCGCCCGGCATGCTCTCGACCACGACGGTCGGATTGCCAGGAACATGCTGCCCAAGATGTCGTGCGATCACGCGCCCGGCGATATCGTAGGCGCCGCCCGGCGGCGCCCCGATGATCATATGCAGCGACTTTCCGCGATAGAAATCCGCGACCGTGTCGGCGCTCGCCGACAGCGGGCTAAGCAACGTCATCACCAGGGTCGCGATAGCCGCTGCCGAGCCCGTCTTCCGCCTGTAACGATCTGCGTTGCTGCCGGGCGTTGTGATCATGAACAAATCTCCAAAATTCTGACCAACTTATTCGAGAATGATACCGGCTTGCGTAACGATGCCTTTCCAACGCGGAACATCCTCCCGCAAGAGCGCTGAAAACTCCTCCGGCGTATTGCCGACAGGGTCGATTCCCATTGTCTTGAGCTTGTTTCTGAAATCTGAATCGTCGAGCGCCCGCTGCACCTCGCGGTTGAGCTTGCGCACGATTTCCTGCGGCACGCCGGTCGGTCCGACGAGGCCGACCCAAACCGCGACGTCGAAGCCTGGAAGTCCTGACTCGATCATGGTCGGAATGTCAGGTGCAATGCCCGCACGTTGCCTGCCGGTCGTGGCCAGCGCCTTGAGCCTGCCTTCGCGGACGAGCGGCATCGCCGGCACGATATCGCTGAACGTCATCGGCACCTCGCCGGCGACCGCGGCAGTGAGGCTAGGCACGCCGCCACGATAGGGGACATGCGTGATCTCGATGCCCGCAAGTCTGTTGAATTGGGCGAGCGAAAGGTGCGCCGTCGTCCCGATGCCGGAGGTACCCGCGGTCAACTGCGCCGGCTTCGACTTCGCGAGGTCAATCAGCCCCCTCACCGAATTCACCGGCAGCGTCGGATTGGTCACGAGTATCAGCGCATTCTCGCCGGCTACGATGACCGGTGCAAAATCGCGCAGCGGATCGTATTTGATGTTGCGGTAGGCCGCGACATTGATGGTGAGCGGCGCGTTGGTCGAGAGGAACAGCGTGTAGCCGTCGGGGGCCGCCTTGGCCACGAAATCGGCGCCGATATTGCCGCCGGCCCCTGGCCGGTTTTCGATGACCACAGGCTGCCCCCACGCCGCCGTCAGCCGTGGACCGAGCATGCGGGCCAGGATATCGACCGTGCCTCCTGGGGTGTACGGCACGACGAGGCGGATCGGATGCTCCGGATATTCGGCGCGCGCCGTGGAATTGACAGCAATAAGTGCAGACAGCGCGAGGCCGGCAGCGGCACCAAACGGCCGTGTCATGATGGCTTCTCCCTCTGCGATCGCCACTCAGGAGTGAGATGGCCGCAACGCGGCGGCACCGCCGCGCTCGCAACGGCGAGCATTCATAAAGGCACGCGCCTCCGATGCTGCTGCGATTGTTGTCGTATGCGGATGGTAATTTTGCCGTCCGACCCGGTCAATCTCGCGCCAGCGTCATTGCGCCGCGCACGAGGGCCGCATAGAGGCGCTCACTCAACGTTTTGGGTTGCGCCAAACTCAGTCTTGCAAGGACGTCCCGGTTGTGGGGCGCGAACAGGCCACGCAAAAGGATAACAGCGAGCCTCGACGGCGATTCAGATTTGAGGATTTGCAAAGCGGGAAGAAGGCGCTGCTCGATCTCAGTGAAATCCGTGCCGAAGGGAAACAGCGGCAGCAGGCCGGCTTCCCTCGCCGGTGTCAAAACCCGCTCTATCATTTCAGGGCTGTTGCCGCGCGCCAACCGGGGTATCTCGAAAGATCGCTCGATCTTACCCGCATCCTTGGCTTGCCTCAGCAATTCATCCTGAAAGCGGGAGTCGGTGATCGCCAGCATCGCCGCAATGACGTCGCGATCGCTCTTCCCGCGCAGATCCGCAATGCCGTATTCGGTGACGATGACATCGCGCAGGTGACGCGGGATGGTCGTGTGTCCGTAGCGCCAGCGGATGTTCGAGTGACCTTTGCCCTTCACCGTGCGGAATGAGCGCAACATGATCACCGAACGCGCGCCCTCGAGGGCGAAGCCTTGCGCGACGAAATTGTATTGTCCACCCACGCCGCTGACGATGCGGCCGTCTTCAAGCCCGTCTGAAACGACATCGCCCAGCAGCGTCACCATCATGGCGTCGTTGATGAAGCGCGCATTGACGCGCGCCTGCCGCTTGCGATCCTCATCACCGTACAGCTCGTTGACGTAGGACACCGATGTCATTCTGAATTTCGCCAATGCATCTCGCGACATCTCACGAAGCGCGCGATAAAACACACGCGAGCCAAGAAAGAAGCCGGCGTGCAGCACCGCGCCATCGACCTCACGCTTGAGAATCCCGGCGCGGAATAGATCGAGCAGACCCTCGACGAACATCTCAGAGCAGCCGTAGAGACCGGCTTCGAACGGCGTCGAGTAGATCGTCATCTCCGAGGCCCGCCCCAGTTGTGTGAGGAGACCCTTGAAATCGCTCCCCTTGTCATGGCGCAGGATAAGGCCTTGCGCGACGGCGTCGCCAAGCGAACCAATGCCGATCTGCAGCGTGCCCCCATCCGGAACGAGGCTGGCGGCATGAAGTCCGGCGGCATAGTCGGCAAGCGCAATTGGTTCTCGCGGGGGTGCGAACAAGGGAAAGTCCGTCGCCGGATTATCAAGGACGAGGTCGAGTTCATTTCCGGCGATGGCCGCGTCGCCTGCCATGAAGGGGAGCTCCGAATTGACCTCGCCCGCGAACAGAAAATTGACGCGGCCTTTGCGGCGCAAGGCCAGCAGATCGAGCGTCAGGTCCGGATTGCAGCTCAAGTTGAATGGATATCCCGTCGCGTCCTCGCGATACGCAACCAACTGTGCGACGACGTTGACTCCGCGATCGAGCACGCAGTTCAAGGCGTGCGTATAGTTCGCGGAAATGTAGTTTTGTTGCGCGTACGGCGACCCGAGCCATTGCCCGGCCAGAAAAAAGAATTCATTGATTGTAACGTTCGGCGGCACGGCGCCTGCGTGGGTCGCTTTGGCATAATCAAGTGCGGGGTAGCCGGCGAACACGCGCTGCACCAATGGATCAAGGAAACGGCGCTCCAATTCGCTTTTGCCGTGCGGCACTTCCAACGTGAGCGCGGTGAAGATCGTCAGCCGGATCGACCGGTCGGCCACCGCCTTGGCGTAAAGCGCATTGGCGATGTGATTGGCCTTGCCGAGACCCAGCGGCAGGGCGAGCACGATGGTCTTGCCGACCCGCTCGATGATCGTATCGGCCAGCCGCCCTGCATCTTCAAACAAGGCCGGGCCAGCGCCCAAGCAATTCATGTGAGGGTGTCCCAACCGGGGTCCGGTTGGAAACGCGCGCCATATTTCGATGCAAGGCGCGCAAGCGTGTCGCGCACTTCCCTGATGCCCCGCGTTCGGGCGTAATGCATCGGCCCGCCGCGAAACGGCGCGAAGCCGGTGGCGAAGATCATCGCACCGTCGATGGTCTCTTCGTCCGCGACCACGCCCTCGCGCAGACAGGCGACGCAGACATCGAGCATAGGCAGGATCAGGCGGTCGCCGGCGTCTGGCGGCGATGCAGCTTCATCGTGCTGCTTGACCGCATGGCCATCCTTCCATTCGTAAAAGCCCTTGCCGCTTTTCTTGCCGAGATCGCCCCTGGCGACCATGTCCTTGAGCCATTGCGGCGGATCCGGCATCTCGCGCTTGAGGTTTGACCGGAGCATCTCCGCGACGTGCAGACAGATATCGAGGCCGACCTGGTCCGCCAGCTCGATCGGGCCCATCGGCATGCCGAAATCTTCGGCGGTCTTGTCGATGGTTTCCTTTTTGATGCCCTCATCCAGCATCACCATCGCTTCAAGCAGGTAGGGCGTCAGCGCACGGTTGACGAGGAAGCCTGGCGCGCTCTTCACCGGCGCAGGCAAGCGATCGATGCGGCCGAGGAAGGCTCGCGCATCGGCGAGCACTTCGTCGGAAACCCTGTCGTGGCTGACGACCTCCACGAGCTGCATGCGCGATACCGGGTTGAAGAAATGCACGCCGACGAGCCGTTCCGGCCGCCGCAAACCCTCGCGCAGTTGCTCGAGCGGGATGCTCGACGTGTTGGTCGCGAGGATGGCGCCCGGCTTCATCCTCGGCTCGATGCCGGCATAGACCTTCTGCTTGAGGTCGAGCCTCTCCGGAACCGCCTCGATGATCAGGTCCGCCGTCGCGACGCCGTCGCCTTTGAGATCGGGGATCAGCCGATCGAACGCGTCGCGAACCCTGCGCCGTTGATCCCTGCCGATCTTGCCGTAAAGCTCCGCGGCGCGCTTGATCGCGCCCGCAATCGGCTCCGCCTTCATGTCGGCGAGGCTGACGATGAATCCGTGCCAAGCGCACCAGGCGGCGATATCGCCGCCCATGGCGCCGGCGCCGATCACGTGAATGCGGCGGCCGTCCCATTTTCCGTCGCCGAGACTCTTGAGCTTGTTGCGCAGGAAAAACACGCGCACGAGGTTTTGCGCGGTCCGTGTGACCAGCAGCTTGGCGAACGACGTAATCTCCGCCTTCTGCATCGCGTCGGGTTCGCCGCCGTGCTTCTCCCACAGATCAATGAGCGCGTAGGGGGCGGGATAGAACGTCTTCGGCGCTTTCTTTTCGGCTTCGCGGCGCATGCGCGGCGCCAGCAGGTTGCGCGCGGGAGCGGTGTTGAGAAGCGCGCCGATCACGCCCTGTCGCGCGGATTTCAGTTCGCCGCCGACCGCTGCTTTCACCGCGGCGCGCACGTGGCGCTCCTGCGTCACCGCATCGACCAGGCCGAGCGACTTTGCCCTGCGAGCGCGCTCGGTCTTTCCGGTTAGCATCATGATCATCGCCTGCATCGGATTAATGAGGCGTGTTGATCGCACCGTGCCGCCGAGACCGGGATGCAGCCCCAGCAGCACTTCGGGAAATCCGAAGCTCGCGTCATCGACCGCGATGCGCCGGTCGCAGGCCAGCGCCACTTCGAGTCCGCCGCCGAGGCAATAGCCCTGGATGACGGCAACTGTTGGCAGCGGCAAGCGATCGAGCCGATCCAGCACCGCGTGGCCGCGCGTGAGCAACGCTTCGACCTCCGCGGCATCGGTGAGCCCTCGAAACTCGCCGATATCGGCCCCGGCGATGAATCCGCCGGGCTTCGCCGAGCGAATGACAAGCCCGCGCGGATGGTCCTGTTCAACCTGCGCAAGCACCGCGTCGAGTTCGGTCAGGACCTCCTCCGACAAGGTGTTGGCGTTTGCATCCTTCTTGTCGATCAGCAGCCACGCGATCCCGTCTTCGTCGAGACGCATGCGCCAATGTTTCCAGGGCCCGGAATCCTGTGGCTTGCCGGCAAACGGACCGAGTTCGAGATCACGATTGCCGAGGATGTCCAGGACAGGCTTTGCCGCGTGTTTCGTCGTCATGCCCGCCCCTTCAGATCGCTTCGATCAGCATAGCGCCACCCTGGCCGCCGCCGATGCATTCGGTGGCGATGCCGCGCTTGTAGCCCAGCCGCTTCATGGCATTGACGAGATGCAGCACGATACGGTTGCCGCTGGCGCCGACGGGATGACCGACGCCGATCGCACCGCCATCGACATTGAGCCGATCGCGCGCGATGCGCCCCGCCGGAGCGTCCAGCCCCAGCGCATCGCGGCAGAATTCCGCGTCCTCCCAGGCCGCAAGGCAGCCGAGCACCTGCGCCGCAAACGCTTCATTGAGCTCCCACAGATCAACGTCGCCAAGGTTGAGTTGGTGCCGTTTCATGATCGCGGTCGCGCAATAGACCGGGCCGAGACCCATCACCGACGGATCGAGCGCGGACCATTCGCTGTCGAGGATGATCGCCTTCGGTTGCAGGTTGTGTTGCTTCACTGCATCCTCGGACGCGAGGATGACCCACGACGCGCCATCGGTGATCTGCGAGCTGTTGCCCGGCGTCACCTTGCCCCATGGACGCTCGAAGGCCGGCTTGAGCTTCGCGAGCGCTTCGGGCGTGCTGTCGGGCCGCACGCCGTCATCATGGTCAAAGACCGCGCCATCGCGTGCGAACGCCGGCTCGATCTCATCATTGAACCAGCCTTCCTTCTGCGCCCGCGCCAGGCGTTGCTGGCTGTCGGCGGCGTATTCATCGGCTTGGCGCCGCGAAATACCGAACAGATGCGCCACCAGTTCGGCAGTTTGCCCCATGTTGAGATCGGTAATCGGATCGGTCAGGCCGCGCTCGAGACCGATGATCGGCTTGAAGAACGAAGGACGGAAGCCGAGCGCCGCGATGAGTTTCGACCAGACATCCCGCGCGCCATTGAGGCGCGCATACCATCCGACTGCACCGCGACTGAATACAAGCGGCGCATGGCTGAGCGATTCCGCCCCGCCGGCAAGGATCAAGTCGGACACGCCTTCGCGGATGTATCGATAGGCCGTGTCGATCGATTGCATGCCGGAGCCGCAGTTGATCTGCACCGTAAATGCCGTCATCGCTTCGCCCATGCCCAGCCGCAGCGCCGCGACGCGCGCCGGATTCATTTCGTCGGCGATGACGTTGACGCAGCCGAGGATCACCTGATCGAACGCGTCGGGCGCGAACGGCTGGCGCAGCAGCAGCGGGCGGCCGCATTGCACCGCGAGGTCGACCGGCGTGAACGGGCCCGGCTTGCCGCGCGCCTTGATGAAGGGGGTGCGGCTGCCGTCGATGATGTATACCGGGCGGCGCTCTATTCCGCCGCCGCCGGCCGGGGATGGGATGTCGCTTGGGATGACACGTCTCCCTTGTTGGATGAACCCCGGGATGTCAGTTCTTCCGGCGCGAAATCGTTGACCGCGATCGCCGCCGAGATTGCTACTGCGGTCGCGCGAAGCTGGGCCGCCTCGTCTGCCGTAATCGTGCGCTGCTGCACGGCCTGATCGATGTCGCGAACGCGGGCGGCGTGCATGCGATCGCGGATCGGCTGCGCAGTCACTGTCATCGCGAAGGCCCGCTCGACCAGTCCGACGCCCTCGGCGTCCGCGCCTTCAGTTTTGGTCGACTTGAAGAGATCGACCGTGAGGCGGTCACGTGCCGGGCATGGGGTGGTGATGATCTCGGCGCATCGCGCCGTCACCCGATCGGTCGGTCCGAGGCGGCGCGGACTGAGCGGCTGGATGAGGAAGCGCAGGATCCAGGCGACCGGCCGGACCGGGAAGTTCGCGATGATCTCGTCGAAGCGGGTCACGATGGTGGCGAAGCTCGCCTCCATGCAATATTCGAGCAGCGGCAGGTCGTCGTGCTGGCGGCCCTCGTCGTTCCAGCGCTTGAGCGCGGCGCAGGACAGGTAAAGCTCGGAGAGAATGTCGCCGAAGCGAGCCGACACCATCTCCTGTCGTTTCAGTCCGCCGCCGAGGCTGAGCAGGGCGAGATCGACAGCGAGCGCAAACGCCGAAGCGTGCCGGCTGAGCTGCCGGTAGAACGGCGTGGCCGCGCCCGCATCGGGAGCCGGCGCAAACAATCCGCCAGTCCAGGTGCGTCCCCAGGCGCGGAATGCATTGGCGATGCTGTGCCCGACATGCGCCCAGAACGCCTGATCGAAGTCTTCGAGGCCGCGCGTTCGGTCGGCATCCTGCAACGCCATCATTTCTTTCAGTAGATAGGGATGGCTGCGGATGGCGCCCTGGCCGAACTGGATCAAGCTGCGCGTGACGATATTGGCGCCCTCGACCGTGATGCCGATCGGCACGCCGCGATAGAGGCTGCCGAGATAGTTCAGCGGCCCTTCGATAATGGCTTTGCCGCCGTGCACGTCCATCGCGTCATTGACCGCGATGCGCATTCGGTCGGTGGCCTGCGATTTCATGATGGCAGTGACGACCGCCGGCTTGTGGCCGCTGTCGAGCGCAGCGCAGGTCATGCGGCGCGCAGCGTCGAGCAGATAAGCGGTTGCGGCGATGCGGCCCAGCCGCTCCTGAATGGCCTCGAATTTCGAGATCGGGACATGGAATTGCTCGCGCACGCGTGCGTAGGCGCCGGTGACGTTGGCGCAAAACGCAGCGGCGGCCGCCGATAGCGAGGGCAGCGAGATTCCGCGCCCGGCCGCGAGTGCACTCATCAACATCTTCCATCCCTTGCCAACCTGATCGACGCCGCCGATCACGTTGTCCATCGGAATGAATACGTCGTGGCCCCAGTTCGGTCCGTTCTGGAAGACATGCATCGCCGGCAGATGACGCCGGCCGATGCTCACGCCAGGAAGGTTGGTCGGCACCAGCGCGAGCGTGATTCCGATGTCGGTTTGTTCCCCGATAAGATGATCGGGATCATGCAGCTTGAAAGCCAGGCCAAGGACGGTGGCGATCGGTCCGAGCGTAATGTAGCGCTTGTGCCAATTGAGGCGAATGCCGAGCACCTCGCGTCCCTGGTCCATCCCGCGGCAGACGACGCCGGAATCGATCATCGAGGCAGCGTCCGATCCGGCCTCCGGGCTGGTCAGGCCGAAGCACGGGATTTCCTCGCCGCGGGCGAGACGCGGCAGCCAGTAGCTCTGCTGCGCCTTGGTGCCGAATTGCAAGAGCAGTTCGCCCGGCCCGAGCGAGTTCGGCACCATCGCCGTGACCGCGGCCGAGAGCGAGCGTGACGACAGTTTACGGATGACCTCGGAGTGCGCGTAGGCGGAAAATCCGAGGCCGCCGTAGGCTTTTGGAATGATCATTGCGAAGAACTTGTGCGCCTTCAGAAAATCCCACACCTGCGGCGGCAGGTCGTGCCATTCCCAATTGATCTTCCAGTCGTCGAGCATTGCGCACAGTTCTTCAACCGGACCGGTCAGAAAGACTTGCTCTTCCTCCGACAACCGGGCGGGGACGAACGCCAAGAGCTTGCTCCAATCGGGATTGCCCGTGAAAAGGTCGGCATCCCACCAGACATCGCCGGCTTCGATGGCTTCACGTTCGGTATTTGAGAGACTTGGCAGCGCATGCTGTGCGACCCGAAAGATCGGCTTGCTGATCCAGTCCCGGCGAAGCGAGAATTTCGGCATCGGAGCCTACGAGCGTGAGGGCGGTTACGAATAAGCGATAACGCTTCGGAATATTCCCTGCGAGATTACAGCTTTGCGGGTCTTGGGCGTCTACAATTTCACGTGCGTGGGCCCCTGTAAGATGTGAGGTAAGTTCGTTTCGAGTCGCACAACCGCAGCCTCACCAGCCACATTCAGCCGGCCTGATGGTGCGCAGAATCTGGACGCAGGACTTGATACCACAAATCGGTTTCGGCTTTTGCACAAGCTCTTGGCAGGTGCTTCGGGTCAGAACGCGACTGACGCCTCGAAGCTGAATTAAGCGGCTATGGTAGCTGGCGGCACCTGATTGGGTCGTCCGTCTGCGTCAACGGCGACGTAGGTGAAGAGCCCCTCCGTCACCTTGATCCTCTCGTCACCAATGCCGCGGCGAACCCAGCTTTCAATCCTGATGGCGATTGAAGTCGTGCCAATCCGCTCGATGTTGCAGAAGCATGAGACCTCGTCGCCGACCTTCACGGGACGATGAAACGCCATGCCGGTGATGGCCACGGTGACGACACGGCCGCGAGCCCGACGGGTGGCGACGGTACTGCCAGCGAGGTCCATCTGGCACAGGAGCCAGCCTCCGAAAATGTCGCCGTGCGTATTCGTATCCGCGGGCATGGCGATGGCGCGCAGCGCGGGTTCAGTGGCCGGCCTGTTCCCGCCGGTTTCGGAGGTCTGTGCGAGTGCATCGGACATTGACCAAGCCTGTCTCCAGCTTACGGTCACAATGGTTGGGAGCGTAGGATGTTCCGGCCCGAGTCGCCAGGGCATGGCGCGCGGCGGACAAGGTAGTCGCCTTCAAACCGGTCTCGGCTTTAATGTCCGGCTTTCGATTCGCGTTAGCCCTAGCAGATTCTCTTCGAGACCTGCAGATGCCGCGCACCGCCACGGCCCGGCAGAGGAAGTGGCAGTCGTCCGCAATGTGACTGCTGGTATCCGGACGCAGAATTCGACCAATTATAGCGAGCGAATCGCACTTCACATTGCGGATCAACAACAAGCGTTTCGCTCAACTCGGCAACGGCTTCTCATCAACCCGTTCGATTGACACGCGATGTTAGATGTTGATAACTTTGCATACGCGCGGGCGCGCTAATTTGTTTCGGAGGGTAGGAAGCTTTCGTTGCACGCTTGCCAGGCCTGACGGTGCAGCCCGGCAGCAGAAGACGCGGACCCGATCATGGATCATTTCGTCTCGATCGCACTGCGCCGCTAGTTCCTTCCCACCTGAGTCTTCCGGTTGCATCTACGTCTTCCGGCCCTGGATCGGGCAAATTGCGATGGCGACGGCTTCGCTTTGGCGGCGCCATTTAATCGTGCTGGAGGAATACATGACCCGAGTTGGCACAACCCGCTGCTCGCCCGCAATGGCGCGGCGTCCGGCTTTCGCGATCGCCCTTTCTTTGCTGACTTTTGGCATCGCTGGTTCGATGGCGCAGCCGACCACGACGGGCGGACCTGTGGTGACGTATGCCTCTCAAGGCTGGTCGGACGCGGATCGCGACATTTTCTATACGACGACCCAGGGCTCCCACATGATGCCCTATGTATACTTCAAGGCGCTACGGCGACTTGACGTCGATGAGCCCTTCGGGGCCGACCAGTTGCAGCGCTACGGCTATCTGCCAAACGACGTCTCCTCGAACAACCCAGAAGGTTTACCAGTCGGATTTGTGATCGACGGCAGTGTGGCGCCAGAACAGCTCGGCATGACTTGCGCGGCGTGCCACACCGCACAGCTTGAGTACCAGAAGGATGGCGTCGCCCATGCGCTGCGTCTTGATGGTGCGCCCGCCAACGCGGATTTTCAGCGATTTCTCACCGATCTGCTGGCCGCGTCGCGGGCGACGCTCGCACAACCGGACCGGCTCGAAGCCTTCCTCAAGGCCATCCTCGGAGGCTCCTACAGCGAGGGCAACGCAGCTCCGGTCAAGGATGATTTCCAGAAGTGGGTCGAGCAGTTCGGCGAATTCATGGACAAGAGTCTGCCCACGGGTTTGCCTTGGGGGCCGGGCCGGCTCGATGCCTTCGGCATGATCTTCAATCGCGTGGCCGCGCGCGATCTCGGGATCGTCGACAATTTCAAGATCGCTGACGCACCGGTCAGTTATCCGTTCCTGTGGAACGCTTCACGGCAGGACCGCACGCAATGGAACGGCGGTGTGCCTAACGGTCTCTATATACAAGCGCTTGGACGTAACGCCGGCGAGGTGTTCGGCGTGTTCGCGGATTTCGCACCCGATAGGAAAATCGGGGCTACACCTTTCACGCCTGCGTTCATCGATTACTCGCACAATTCTGCGAACTTTGCCAACCTGCAAACACTGGAGGAAAAGATCGTTTCGTTGCGTCCGCCGCCGTGGCCACGCGAGCTCTTCGGGCTGGACGACGCATTGGCGCAACGCGGGAAGCCGCTGTTCGAAGCCAATTGCGGCCGCTGTCACGACGTCCAGGATTCCAACGTTCCGGACCTTTGGCGCACGCCAATTCTGCCGGTGGATACTGATCCAAAGATGTCCGACAATGCGGGACGAACTTCCAAGTCCGGTCGGCTTAGAGGGTCACTGTTGCCACCGCCCGCAATCATCGCCCGGATGGGTGCGGAGGCCGACACCGCGGACATTCTCGCCACTGCGGTCGTGGGAAGTCTGTTCGCAGAGGCGTTGCCCAGGCCATTCCCGTCGCTGGACGTGCCTCAGCTTCCCTCGTTGGCCAAGCTGTCGAATAGCGGCGTGTTTCGTGCGATCCGCCAAGACTGGGAAAAACATTTAGGGAAGAATCTCGACGATCTATTAAGCCCGAACCTATCCCAGGCGACCAAGCTTGCCGCCGTGGCGGAAATAACGCGTTTCATCAACGGCAGCTTGACCGGCATGTTCAAACCGCCGGCGCCCGCCTACTCCTACGAGTCGCGCGTGCTGCAAGGAATTTGGGCGACGGCCCCCTATCTCCACAACGGCTCGGTGCCGAACCTCTGGGAACTGATGAAGCCGCCGGGTCAGCGCGTTACCACCTTCAAGGTCGGAAGTCGCACGTATGATCCCAGGAATGTCGGCTATGCGACCGACCAGTCTCCGTTCCCGGAAAGCACCTTCGTCGCGGATCCCGCCAACGCCAATGGCAATAGCAACAGCGGGCACGATTTCGGGACCACGCTGACAGAAGATGAGCGTTGGGCGATTATCGAATACTTAAAGACGCTTTGAAGCGCCGTATTTCTTGATCGCACATACCGCCACGAGGAATACGATTGGTGTGTGTAACGAGAACTCTCCGCCGAATTGATCTGGTGACGGAATCGCCGAATACCAACCGTCGTGATGTTCGACTCCCCTCCTGGCCGAGGTCTGTCCGGACCATACACGCCTTCGGCGTGACTCACGAATTAAGCGCGGGATGCCTGCGATAAGTGTGTGCAGGTACGACGGAGAAAATGCCAACGCCGTCGGTATGGGATGCTAAAACTCATAATCGATATATAGCATGCCAGTCGGGTCTTTGAATTTCGAAGGTAGCGCCCCGGCCTTCGGGTCTGGCGGTTGGCTTGCACTAGCGGAGATCTGATCGCTGCGGGCGAGCTGGCCATCCATCTTTGCACTCAAGGCTTGCAGAAGGGGCGCGCGAGGCACCTCGTTGTATGCGCCAAGCTGTGTCGAGCACATGCCGACGCAACCGTGACGCATGGCCGCGACAGCGTCCTTCGGCGTCGCGTTCGCGCTGCCGTGATGACCGACCTTGTAGAAATCCAACTGCCCGAGGATCGTCTTTGCCCTAGTTGTGACCTCCGTATGCCCGGGCGTTCCGTATGCGCCCCCATAAAGAAAATTCTCCCAGTTGCCCCATTGTGCATCACCTGCAAACAGGAGGTTCTTGCCTTGGAAGGTGAACAATATGACCAGGCTCTGATTGTTGAGAGTCTTGTCGGCGGCCATTGCCTGCGCGGCCAGAATGTCAGGCTGGACGCTGTCAACCATATCCTTGATCTCGTCGGCGTCGTAAATCTCAAAGGTCTTCGGAGGATAAGCGGAGGAATCGACCCAAAACGGCTGTCGAAACGGCACCACATGCTCGTCGTCCGATTGTCCGTCGGCTGCGAGGTATTGTTGACTTGTGTTGGTCATCTGCGCCACGAGCGAAGCATCGATAGGAGGGCCCAAGATCTGTGCTGAAAGACCGGCATCCACGAGATCCTGTGGGAGCGTCGGCTTGTCGCCCGCCTGAAAGTAGCCGTAGACCGGTTTGTTCTTGAATCCGTTGTGCAGCACATCAAGGGCGCCTTGGTTCGCGGAGCGACCGTCGGCTGCCATTCCGCCCGTGATATTTTCCGCCATGGCGGCAAGCTCTTCGGAGCCGCCGTCGCTGCGCGCCGCCAGCCGGTTCGAAAGCTGACCAGCTAAGGCATTCAGACCGGCTTGAAAGGCCACGGCTGTCTTGTTGCCCGGATCCTCAAACCAAGACATCCAGACCCGTTCAACCGAGATCTGCTTGAATACGTCGCGGCACGTATAAAAACCGGAGATATGATCGGCATGCCGATGGGTCATCACGAGCAGCGCAAGTTCCGATCCGCAAGCCTTGGCCATCTCGGTAACGGCGGCACCGATGCTCTTGAGATCCTTTGCATGAACCCCGCAGTCGATCAAAATGTGCTTTGCGCCCCCGCTGGTTGGTACGCTCAACAGGAAGAAATCGCCAAAGCCGACCCGAAACATGCGCACGCGCAAGCCCGTGACGCTGGAACTTGCGGCCGTCGTACCCGTCGCGGTGCCGCTCGTTGTCGGGCCTCTGTGGGCCTTAGGAGGTGGCGCGGGCTTCTGGGTGCGAGTTCCTCCCGCGCCTTGGCGCTTTCTCCCGGGCGGAACGTGCTTCGCGGTGGCCATCTCAAGCTCCTACGTGTAGCAGCCCAAAGTCGATTTGAAAGCGCTTGTCGCCCCTTCGAAGCGCAAGTCCGCGCGACATGTAATAGGTCCGGACGCGCTCTTCGCGTGCCCGGGTATGAAGTTTGGAAATCACAAACCGGATTCGCGGGTCGTCACGTTCACCGCCGTCCGGGGGATCTTGCGAGATCAGCAGCGTTACGCCATTGCGCAGCGGGAAAGTCGGCGGATCGGTATCGTCAGAGGGCGGGTTCGATGCCGGGCCGGAATCGTCAAACGGCAGCCGCACGGTTTGGACCAGCTCGACCACCATGTTGACGAAAAGCCCGCCGTCCTCCCCCATGTGAAACATCGGATGAAACGAAGAGGCCTGGATCGGTCCGGAGTTTCGATCAAAGCCGAGCAGTTCAGCGTTGTCATGGGCGTACTTGCGAAGTACGTCCCCGTTATTATTCTTCTCAGCTCTGGTCAATCCGTTTGGATCGCCGAATAGAAGACCCGAAACCCTCGGTAGACTGCTGTTGCGCTGAACCTTTGGCCAGCACAAAGACTCTTCCGAGAAGAATTCGGCTCCATCGGCGACGATGCCGCGCAGCCGAAAGGCTTGCATGAGTGCGTCACGCATACCGTCGGGATCTGAAGGATGGAGATCGAGGTCGGCGGTAAGAACAGCACGTAAAAAATCGCCGAACGTGATGTCAACCGGAGGACAGTAGTCGAGAGCTCGGGCGCAAACGACAAAGAATTGCTCCGCTGTCCGGCTCGCCTCCGCCGCGAGACGCTCGGCCAGGGGTACCGGAAGATCGGACTTGCTAAACACGCCGCCGCCGGCGCGATAGATTCGAAAAAGATCAAAGGTGCGGCGCGTATAAATCGTGAAGTAAGCGTCAAAGACAGCCGCAACCAGAATCGACCCGCGATCGTGCGGCTCGGTCTTTATCTTGATATCGTCCGAGTTCGGACGAGTGCCCAGCGCATTTCTCAATCCGGCCCGCATGCCCGAGGCTCCGCCGAACTGCAGCGCCAGTTCAATGAGAGGATTGGGACTTGTCAACTGCTCCTGGAAGACCGGTCCAGCGGGGTCGGCCTCGCTGCTCACCTGCGCATCAGGCTTTAGCTGAAACTCGAACAGCCTGCCTCCCGTCTTCTGAATGGTGTCCAAAAGAACATCCTTGTGGGAAAAGTGACAGAATAGGGCAGCCAGGTCGGCAAACGCTTCGTGGAATGCAGGCACGTCGATGTTGGTCGGCTCCGTGAAATATTCACGTATGCCGTCGACGATCGCGTGCGTCGTCTCATGCGCAATGATGTCATGCGACAGGCAGGTGAAAACCGTTTGCCCGGGGAGATTGCGCCCGGGCTGGGTGCGGCTCGCCTTGAAATAGCCGAACAGGATGCCATGGGCCTCGGGGCTGTAGAATGCGTTCGCTTGGCACATCGCGTGTGGAAAGAGATTCAAGCGGCTGGAGGCCCCTCGGGGAACCGAAGCATCGTCGGGCGACAGTCTTCTTCCTCGCCAGTGAATGCGCCGGCCCAAGGCGTACTCGAACCGTTGCAGCGTTTCGCTGGCAACCGCATAAACCATCTGCTGATGAAACCGGGGGTCGGATTCGCTGGGGTCGAGGCCGCCGCCGACCATCAACCTGCGATCGTTGAGATCGATGGGTTTATAAAAGGTCTTGCTGGTGCCGTCATAATCGATGACGGCAAATCTTTCCCCCACGGGTCCGGGCTGCAGATCTTCATAGCGTACGGACATCGTCATGTAGTTGCCGACCAGCCGGCCGACACTCGGATCGAAAGCGTAAACGTTCAACGGGCGTTCGCTCGGTGTCCGGATCTCAGAGGTGGTGAAAATGCCCGCCGCAGCATCGCTTATGGCGGGAGAGATCGGCTGCGGGACAGGAGCCTTTGCCGGCGGCTGGACTGAAAGCCGCAGCGCCTTGTCAAAGACGCGCTCTCGCTTGGCCATTGCTGCCTCTCATCGGTTCAGCGAACAGGTCACAGCACAGCAGCTATCTCGGTGTTGGCATCGCACCGGCCGAGGGAATTTCACAAACGCGCTCAGTATTCCCCGGGAAATGGGAACTTATTGGGTTCGGCAATGTGGATTTGGAGCTTTGCCTGCAGGGTCGAGTCGATGTGCGCGCGGAGAGCCGCATCGCAAATCGCATATCCCCAATTCATGAGGCGGTTCTGGACATCCCGCGGCATGATCTGCAAGCGAGTGGGTATCTCGGCGAGCGGGGTAGGATTCCTGTTGGCGCATTTCAGCGGGTCGCTCGCAAGCTTGTAGTCGGCGAAAAGAGTGCGGATGCCCCAGTAGCTTCCCGAGTGATCGCCTCGCTGGTAAGCGTCGATGAGCTGCCGCTTGCGAAGGCTGCGGACTTGATTGTCGACCGTATCGAGAATCCGCAGGGAATGGCGCGCCCAGTCCGTGTGCGGGCTTTCCTCCGGCGCAATCTTCTGGCCGGCATCGCTCACGAGCAGCGTTTTGAACTGCTTTACGGTTTCCAGGCCGAGATTGTCATAGACGCCACCGTCACTGAGGACTGCCTGCTTGGTGAAGGGCGGGCGGTTGAGATCGGCCCCTTCCGTCGCCTGGACCTGCTGAGTTATCGGCAGCGTCATCGGCGACAGAATCGGCGGAAACGCCGAGGAGGCGGCAACAGCGGAGCAAAGCGGCACGTCGGGATCAGCGATTAGGCCGACGCGATAGTCGCCCATATAGGGTCGTGAAAAGCGCCATAACGCGGATGTCTGAATGTTAGTTGCATTGATGACGAAGCGTGGGGCACTCTTGCCGGAGTCGTCAGGCAGATCGCGCAGCTTCGCGCCTTTGAACAGCACATCGTCGTAAGCGCCGGCCACCCGATCACTGATCGTTCCCGGCAGGAAGATGCCGCCGATCACCGCGCCGGCATCGACTGTCGTATCGGCCATCTTGCGAATGCCGTCGACGAAGAGATCGAATTTGCCGGCCGTACCTTTGTCAAATTGCAGCTTGCCCCAAAGCAGCCCCAGATACGCAGCCGTGATTGAACCGCCGGAAACGCTGGAGATCCGCGACAAGCGGCCCAGCAAACCAACTTCATTGAGCCGATACAAAGCTCCGACGTGAAAAACCATCGCGCGGTAGCCACCGCCCGACAGCGAGAGCGCGACGCCGTCATTACTTCCAGGAGCGACGTTTTCATCCAGTTGAAGCAATTCCCCAGGCACGTCTGCCTCCCTGGCATACGGGCGCGAAGGTTGCACTTTTTGTGTTAAAAGAAAAGGGTAAAATCAAGCAGTTACGGACATCTCCCTGATACCACCCGCAGTGAAGGGAGACCGGGTTGTCTTCGTGGCGAAAGGCATAACGAGACGAAAGACATTACCAATGGCGTGTCTTTAGGCCAGCAGAACAGCGATGGGTCTCAGTTCGCAGACTTACTTCGAACACTGCGGCGCCCACTGAAACTAACCCAAGCGGCCGTCGTGCACTCCAAAACTACAAACAAATGGATCTCCACGAAACCGGGCCAACTTCAATGAAGGCTTGGTGATCGCTGCCTCGCCGGGCGCACCTAATTAGGAAGTAATTACGGTGAACTGTGCCGGCGACCGTAGCCCGCATGAGCGAAGCGACATGCGGGTAGGCTTCAAAACAGGCTCAGGCTTAAAAACAGGCTCAACCCCGGATATCGCTTCGCTTATCCGGGCTACAGTCGATCCGGGCTACTTGCTTCAATGAAGGCTTGGTGATCGCTGCCTCGCCGGGCGTAGTGACCGATCGGAGGGAACTCCGCGGGTGCGAGGGCGTTCGTTTCCCATGCGCGCTGTCGATAAGGCCCAATCTTCCGATCTGCTGATCCCGATGTTGTGGGGGGCGGTGGTAATCTTCACCGGAGCCGTCCTGTTCTCTCTACTGTTGTACTGGCTCATGAAACCCACGGCCTACCCAAACCCGGGAATGGCTGCGTATCATCCCCCGCCTGGAACTGCTCTGTTACCCCCACTCCGCAAGATGGACTCTCCGGAATTTGCTGGAATTCCCGCACAGCCGGCACAGCCCATACCGTCTACACAGCCTACGGAACTGGGTAGTTCCACTGAACCTAAAAAGCCCCTTCGGGTGTCACAAAGCCGCGCCCGCAAGGGGAAGAAAGTCATGGCGCGCCGGCTAAATTCTGAGCCGAAGTCTGCTTATGCCACGCAGTGGAACAGGGGCTTTGAACAACAATCATGGTTCTGGGCGCGTTAGCTGCCCCGGGTCACCGCGTAATCGAGGGGAATTGGTATGCGTAAGACCGCCGGCCGGGACGCTGGATGCCGTGCATGGGTGCCTCCTGCGAGATGAACGGCTTCACATTCGGCCACATCGAGGATGCCGTAGTGGCTGTCGGCACGTAGACGCCAGGCCTCGTCTGCGGCCGATACCGCGTCGGGGGCATCCGCGCCGTCGCCTTTGCGATCCGCGACGATTTTCGCTGCGACTTCCTCCCCGACTTTGATGCCGTCCGACTTGGCCGCACTCGGCGGAATGGTTGCCAGATAGCTCCCAATCAAGGAATTCAATTCCTCGGTCTCGTTCGGATGCAGCCCCGCTAAGACCAGGCCGACCGGGCGACCGCGGCTTCCTCCGGCGTCATCCGAGAGTCAGCCGATGTGCTGTCTGTCGATCGACTTGTGAACCTGGTGGAAGAGGGCATCGATGTCGCTATTCGGATCGCCCATCTCAAGGATTCATCCCTGGTGGCGATTCCGGTCGGCCGGGTGCGGCGGCGTCGTGTGCGCGAGCGAGCAGTACCTGCGCCGTTACGGCGTCCCGCAGGTGCCGAACGATATCCGCTTCATGTCGAGCAAGGTGCGCATTTTCGTCGACGAATGCATTGGCAAGCTGCGGCGCGTTGGTTTTGATCGCGCTCCCTTGTTCGGGGCGGCGGCCAATGCACGCGGGTAGGAGAGCGCGTTGCGTTGTCTGGAACACCAACCTGCGAACCTCACCTACACCACCGCCGCGAACGCCTCCATGACGTGAGCCTGGTGGTCACAGTGGTAATGCAGGTTTGGCCGTAGGTACTCTGATAATCCTTTCACAAGGCGTGCCCCGGTGAATGGCGTAAAATGCAATACAAATGCGTCGCAAGTCCGAATTTTAGATTTGATGTGCGCCGTATTGCATGCGTGGGGTTCTCCGGATTTAATTGTGTGGCTCCGGGCAGGCACGAATGGCAACGCTCGTCGCCACATCGCGCTCGGGCCGCGGCTGGGCGGCACATGTGAGGCTGGGCTTTGCGTATCATTACATCTTTCGATGAGCGATCGAGAAGCGGGCGTCGCTGAACAATTCCAGATGACGCATGGAGAAAGAGTAGGCGCCCGGGAAATTACCAAACAGATTGTGAGCTTTGCCAACGTGAGAGTTCCTGTCGATGGCACAAGACTCGAAATCCAAAAAGCCGCTTTTGGCGGCGGATTCCTTCATCCGTCTCAATTTGTTGGGCGAGTCGTCCGCCTTCCGTGAAGCCCTGGCCGTCATCGCGCGCGTGGCCGCAGTGGACGCGACGGTGCTGATTCAGGGCGAAACCGGCACGGGCAAGGAGCTGGCGGCGCGCGCCATTCATTATCTCAGTCGGCGCCGGGAGTTTCCCTTCATTCCCATCAATTGCGGCGCGCTGCCGGACAATCTGCTGGAGAGCGAACTGTTTGGTCACGAGCGCGGTGCGTTCACCGACGCCAAACAGGCAAGTCGCGGTCTGGTCGCCCAGGCCGAAGGTGGCACGCTGTTTTTCGACGAAGTCGAAGCCATGACACCACGAGCCCAGGTGGTGTTGCTTCGATTCCTGCAGGATCGTCAATACCGCCCAGTGGGTGGACGGGTCCCGGTCCGCGGCGATGTCCGCATCCTTGCATCCAGCAATGTCGATTTGGCCGAATTGTGCCGCCTGAGCCAGTTCCGACAGGATCTGATGTTCCGCTTCCGTGTACTTGGCGTGACCATGCCAGCGCTCAAGCAGCGCAAAGACGATGCAGTGCTTCTTGCGGAGCATTTCCTTCGCATCTATGCGACGCAGTATGACGTATCCGTTCGGCGGCTCAGCCCGAACGCCATTGCGCGCATTCGTGCTTATTCCTGGCCCGGCAACATTCGCGAGCTGGAAAACCTAATGCTTCGGGAAGTGCTGCTCACGGACGGCGAGGTGATCGACTTGGCGACGCTGGCCACTGCGCCGGACGGACTTGGCCATGTCGACCTCGATCTGGATCAGGCATTCAAGCCGGCCAAGGCGATGGCGGTGGCGCGGTTCGAAAAAAATTACTTGCGGCATCTGCTTGAGAAAACTTGTGGCAACGTCTCGCTGGCAGCCCGGCTTTCACGCAAAGATCGCAGCGCACTGAACCGACTCGTCAAGAAGCACGGACTGACGACCGAAGAGTTTCGGCAGGTACACGGTTGATCCGTTCGGTTCAGCCTGTCGTATTTTCGTCCCGCTGAGACCTAAAGTGCTCATGCACCGCCGCACGCTTTGTCCGCGCTTTTCACTGCGCGGAAGAAGCCGGGTGGGTTGAAAACACCTCAGATCGTCTCCGTAAGGCATCGCGGAATCCCGGAATTCCTCAATCTTTCTGCTGGCACGCGAATTGCGCTTAGCGGTCCGTCATACCGGCCGGGCCTCAGGATGTCTGCTGCAAGCGCTCGCGTAACCTGCATCGCCAACGCTATCGAGCGCTACGTAAGCGAGCATCCGCGGGCCACGGACAGCATCGAGGGAATCCGCACTTGGTGGATCACGCATGAGCGCCGCAACGATTCGCCAGCCGAGGTGCAGAGTGCGGTCGATCATCTTGTCGCCAGTGGGCGTCTTTCCCGTATCACGCTTCCCGACGGGACCATCGTTTACACCCGGTCTCCGCCAGGAACATGATCCATGAAAACAGTTACTCCGTACCGGCGTCGCTTCGCGCCGACGCCTTTCGTCCACCCCGATCGATGAGGATGAACCATGCCCGTTGCCGTAAGCTATCCTGGCGTCTATGTGGAAGAACTGCCGAGCGGCGTGCGCCCCATCACAGGTGTGGCGACTTCAATCACGGCATTTGTCGGACGCGCGCTGCGGGGGCCGACCGACGCACCGGGTCGGGTGAACTCATTCGGCGATTTCAACCGGATTTACGGCGGGCTGTGGGCCAAGAGCACGCTCGGCTACGCGGTGCAGCAGTTCTTCCTGAACGGCGGCAGTCAGGCGTTGATCGTTCGCGTGCACAACAGCGCCAAGCCTTCGAAGGCCACGGTTCCGACCGGCGGTATCGACCTTATATCCGCCAATGAGGGTGACTGGGGCAATCATCTGAGTGCGCGCATCGATCTCAACACGCGCCCTTACGACCCGGGCGAGCCTGCAAACACCCTGTTCAATCTCAGCGTCAAGGATCTCGTCACCGGCACGATTGAGGTCTTCCGTAATCTGTCCACAGATTCGACCAACGCGCGTTATGTTACTTCGGTGCTGTCGCAGCAGTCCCAACTCGTGCGCACGGCCGGTACGGTTCCCACTACTATTACAGTCCATAACAACGACCCCGCGGCCGGCGCTGATCCCTTCACCGATCCGACCGCCACCAGCTTCAGCGGCGGCGGTGGCGTCGACGGCAATGACATTACCGACAACGACATATCGGCCCCGAGCCTGCAGCCGCAAAAAGGCCTGTGGATGCTCGAAAAGTCGGATCTGTTCAACATCCTGTGCATTCCGCCGTTGAAGCGGACAGGTGCCGACGTCGGCAAACAGACCTGGGATGCGGCCATCAACTATGCCGGGTCACGCCGTGCGTTCGTCATCGTCGATAACGCGGAAGCGTGGATGACGGCGGATGACGTTTTGAAGAGCGGGACTGGCGTTTCCGGCATCGTGAGCGGCGCTGATAATGCGGCGATCTATTTCCCGCGTCTCCTCGCGCCGGACTCTCTGAAGGAGGGTCGGCTGGATAGTTTCGCGCCGTCGGGCACGATTGCCGGCATTTTCGCGGATACCGACGCGCAGCGTGGCGTCTGGAAAGCGCCAGCGGGAATCGAAACCGTGATGCAGGGCGTCTCCGGACTGTCGCTTGGCGGCAACACCACGCCCGGCACGCTCACCAATGCCGACAGCGGACTACTTAATCCGGCGGGAATCAATTGCCTCAGAAGCTTTCCCATCGTCGGCAATGTGATTTGGGGTGCCCGCACGTTGAACGGCGCCGACATGTTGGCGTCGCAATGGAAATACATTCCGGTACGTCGTCTCGCCTATTACATCGAGGAAAGTCTGTTCCGCGGCACGCAGTGGGTGGTGTTCGAGCCGAATGCCGATCCGCTCTGGGCGCAAATCCGGCTGGACGTAGGCGCCTTCATGCAGACCCTGTTTCTGCAGGGCGCTTTTCAGGGCACGACACCGAAGCAAGCCTATTTCGTCCATTGCGACAGCGATACCACCACGCAGACTGATATCGACAACGGCATCGTGAACATCGTGGTCGGATTCGCGCCGCTCAAGCCAGCCGAATTCGTCATCATCCAGATCCAGCAGATTTCGCCGCTGGCCAGCTAACATCCGGGAGTTCACATGACAGAGTTCACCGTTAATCCCACCCGGCGTGATCCTTACAAGAACTTCAAGTTCAGGCTCAAATGGGATGGCCATTTCGTGGCGGGCTTGTCGAAATGCAGCGCGCTGAAACGCTCCACCGAGGTGGTGGAGCATCGTGTCGGCGGCGATCCTTCGACCTCTCGGAAGTCGCCGGGCCGAACCAAATACGAGGCCATTACACTCGAACGCGGCGTCACCCATGACACCGATTTTGAGGAATGGGCGAACAAGGTTTGGAATTTCGGCGCCGCGCTCGGTGCGGAGGTGTCGCTCCAGGACTTCCGCAAGAACCTGATCCTCGAAGTCTATAACGAGGCGGGCCAGCTCGCGTTGGCCTACAAGATCTATCGCGCCTGGGTCTCGGAATTTCAGGCGTTGCCTGATCTGGACGCCAACGCCAACGCCATCGCGATCCAGCACATCAAGCTCGAAAACGAAGGCTGGGAGCGCGACACCACCGTGCCCGAACCGAGCGAGCCTGTTCTCGCTACCGCCTGACTGTCTAGAAGGCCGTCGAGATGACCGTGAGCGATGCCGCTCTGCTTGACCTCTGGGAGTCCGTGCAAGGTTGTGAGCCGCTCGCCCGCATGCAGATTCTCCTGCAGACGGCGTTGCCGAACGCGGCGGACGCGACGCGGGACGCGCTCAGCATAGCGGCCTGCGATTTTGCACTGCTCGACCTCAGGCGCAGAGTATTCGGCCGATATCTGGCGGGGCACCTTGATTGCCCGCATTGTGGCGAGGCGCTCGAGTTCGAGATCGACGCGACGCGCTTTTCTCCGGCCGACGGTTCTGACGAGGCGATCATTGCAGGCGGACTGCATTTCCGGCTGCCCACCACCACCGACGTGGCCGCCGCGGTGCGGATCGGCAACGATATCGACGCGGCGCGGCTCTTGGCGCGGCGCTGCTGCCTCGATGCCGTCGATAACGTCCCCGATGCGACGGTGGCTGAATGGGATGCGAAACTGGCTGAGTGCGAGTACGCATCGGCTGTTCGCCTGCAAATCGCCTGCGTCGCGTGCGGCGCCGCATTTTCAGAAACCATCGATGTGGCGGCCTTCCTCTGGGAAGAGATGGAAGAACGCGCAAGCGTCCTGTTCGACGACATTCATATCCTGGCCAGCCATTACGGCTGGTCCGAACGAGACGTCCTCAGCATGAGCGCGGGTCGGCGCGCAATCTATATCCAGCGGTGCGACGCATGAACGGGTATCTGCAAAGCCTGATCGCGCGCGGCCGCGGCAGGCCGCCCGCGGTCCGCCCGATCAAGCGGCTGCGCTGGACGTCGGGCGGCGGGGAGCAATCGTTTGCGGTCGCGGCCGAGGAACAGACCGTGGCATTGCGAAAAGCGCCCGCCGCGCTGACCATCGAGAAACACTCCGCACGAATGGCCGGCGAAATATTAAAAACCAGCGATGCGGCGTTTCCGGCAGAAGCCGACGACCGGGCCAACTCATCGTTCGCCCCCCAAATCAAGCCCGCGCCTGCAATCGAGCAACGGCCTGCTGCCAGCACGTTCGCGTTCGAGCCCGCGTCGACAACGCCGCCTGCCCGATTTCCCCGAAACCCGCAAGCTAGCGGGGCGCTTACGCCTCGGCGCGACAGGCACGAGCCGCGCGCGGACGTTCGGGAGTTCGTCCGCTGGCTCGAAACTGAGCCTGCACCCCGCGAACAAGCTGATGACGCGACCGATCGCGGTGTGGCGGTTGCGCATCGCACTGAGACGGCAGGGATAGGTCCCGATCGCGCCGAGCCACATTCACAAACTCACGTTCTGCAGGCTGCCGACACCCACATCCATATCGGTAGGGTCGAACTGATCAGCATGACGCCAGTGCCGGCGCGCAGCACCAAGGCTGCGGCGAAGCCGCCGATGTCGCTCGACGAATATCTGCGCCGCCGCGACGGGAGGCGGCAATGAGCAGCGCACTTGCGATCGCCGGCGTGACCGCGGTGCTGAAGGATCTGCTCGATAGCGGCATGATCGACCACAAGGTCACCGACGCGATGGGCCAGGGCGTCACCGTCTCCGCGCTCGCCCCTGACGAAATCGAGCTCGGCACCAACCAGCAGCCGCGGCTCAATCTGTTTCTCTATCAGGCGACGCCAAATGCCGCGTGGCGTAACCAGGATTTTCCAGCCTACGATTTCAGGGGTACGCGCATCGCCAATCCGCCGCTCGCCCTTGACCTGCATTACATGCTGACCGCCTATGGCGCGGCCGATCTGCAGGCCGAGGTGCTGCTCGGCTATGCGATGCTGCTCTTTCATCAGATGCCCGTGCTGGCGCGTGACGCGATCCGGCGCTCGCTCGATCCGCCGCCCAGCGCCGCCGTCACCGGCAGTCTGCTGCCTACGGTTTATCAGTCGCTGCGCGCGGCAGATCTGGCGAGCCAGGTCGAGCAGATCAAGATCACTCCGGAGGTGATGAACACCGAGGAGCTGTCGAAGCTCTGGACCGCTATCCAGTCACACTATCGCCCAACCGCTACCTATCTGGTGACGGTGGTGCTGATCCAGCCCGTGGCGTCTGCGCGCGCGGCCTTGCCGGTGCTGTCGCGCGGTCCACGTGATCCGGTCACCCATCGCGAGACGGGCTATACGGCGCAGCCAAGCATGTCGTCGCCGTTCCCGACGCTGACCGGCATTACGCTGCCCGGCACCCAAGTCGGGGCCCAACTCGGCGATTCGATCACATTCGACGGTATCAATCTGGACGGCAGCGGCCATAGCCTGCTGCTGTCGAACACTTTGCTCAGCATTCAGCACATCCTCACGCCGGTCGCGCCGGCGAGTGCAACCGCGGTGACATTCGGCCTGCCGAACGATCCGGTGAACTATCCAGCGGGGGTCTACGGCGCAACGATCTCCTTCACCCGCGGGATCGATCCGGCGGTACGCCGCACCAACCAGCTTGCGTTGGCGCTCGCACCGCAGATCACGGGCGGGCTTCCCGCGTCGGCCGCACTCGATGCCCAGGGCAATCTCAAGCTGACTTTGACGTGCACGCCGCAAATCCAGTTGGGCCAGCAAGCCTCGCTCATTCTCGGAGAGCTCGAAGCGCCGGCCGACCCGATCACGGCGGCGACTTCGTCACTGACCTTCCACTTCACTGCGCTGCCGCCGGGCCAATACTGGGTGCGCCTGCGGGTCGATGGCGTGGACAGCAACTTCCTAAGCTACGGCCCGCCGCCGGCGTTCACGGCGCCACAGATCACGGTCACCCCATGAACGATGCCGAGAACCCCTGGATCGAGTTGAACCAGCGGCTCATCGCGCTGGAATTGCAGCGGCTGAAGCGCCGTCTTCGACGTGAGGATACGCAGGCTCTGGACCGTCAGATCACAGAAGCGACAACCTCACCCAGCGCGCTCGACCTGCTGGTGGACGCTTTCGGCCTGACGCCGTTTGAGCGGTCGCTGCTGTTGCTCTGCGCGGGCGTCGAGTTCGACAGCGAGATCGCCTCGGCCTGCAGCGCGGCATCCAGCCGGAGCGGCGCGAGCTTCTCGCTGGCGCTTGCGACGCTGAACGAGCCGCACTGGAGCGCGCTGACGCCCGCACGACCCTTGCGCCGCTGGCGCATGATCGAGTCGGAACCGGGTTCCCTGCTTGCGACCGCGACTCTACGCATCGATGAACGCATCCTGCATTTTCTAGCCGGCATCAATCTGCTCGACGCGCGGTTGGAATCCCTCCTGACGATCCCGACGGCGCCGAAGACGAGCCCCCAGGCCCAGCGCGTTCTAGCCGAGCGGCTGGCGCGCGATTGGAAGTCGTTGGAGGGCCGGCAGGCCATCGTGCACCTGTCGGGCGATGACGCCGCCGGCGCGGAGGACGTGGCGGCTTCCGCCGCCGAAACGCTCGGCCTTCGGCTTTACGTCGTGCAGTCGGAGCATCTGCCGGCCAGCATGCCCGATCTCAATGCATTCGCGGTTCTGTGGGACCGCGAGGCCGCGCTGCTGCCAGCCGCCTTGCTGGTACAATGCGGCGATGCCGCCGCGCCAGCCACCGTGAACGCGCTTGCCGAGCGGCTTTCGGCCTCGTTGATCGTCAGCGCGCGCGCACCCCAGCGATTGCGCCGCGCCACGCATGCCTATGAAGTCCGTAAGCCCAACGCTACCGAACAGAAACACCTCTGGCGAATTGCGCTGGGCGCGAACGGGCACGACGATCCTGCACTCGACAGCGCACTCGACAGCGTCACCACGCAATTCCGCCTGAGCGCGCAGGCGATCGCGTTCGCCGGTCGTGCAGTGACGACACGCATCGCGGCAGGCGAACCGGCGGTTGACGCGTTGTGGAGCATTTGCCGCGGCACGGGGCGCTCGGGGCTGGACGAATTGGCGACGCGCATTGTGCCCGAAGCAGGCTGGGACGATCTTGTCCTGCCTGAGCCGCAGTTGGTCACGCTCAAGCACATCGCCGCCCAGGTCCGCCAGCGCCGCCGCGTGCATGACGATTGGGGTTTTGGCCAGCGCTGTGAGCGCGGCCTCGGCGTTTCGGTTCTGTTCAGCGGTGAAAGCGGTACCGGCAAGACTCTGGCGGCGGAGGTGCTGGCCTCGGATCTCAACCTCGATCTCTACCGGATCGATCTGTCGTCAGTCGTCAGCAAGTACATCGGCGAGACGGAAAAAAACCTGCGTCGCGTGTTCGACGCCGCCGAGGACAGCGGCGCCATCCTTCTGTTTGACGAGGCGGACGCATTGTTTGGAAAGCGCAGCGAGGTCAAGGACAGCCATGATCGCTACGCCAATATCGAGATCAGTTATCTGCTCCAACGGATGGAAGCCTATCGCGGCCTCGCCATCCTCACCACCAACTTGAAGTCGGCGCTGGATTCGGCGTTCCAGCGGCGGCTGCGGTTCGTCCTGACGTTTCCGTTTCCTGACGCCCGGCAGCGCGAACAACTCTGGCGGCGGGCCTTTCCGCCGTCGGCCCCGGCCGGGCAACTCGATTTCGAGAAGCTGGCGCGGCTCAATGTGGCGGGCGGGGGCGTGCGCAACATTTCACTCAATGCGGCCTTTCTCGCAGCGGAAACCGGAGAGACCATCGGTATGCATCACCTGTTGCGGGCCGCCCAGGCCGATCGCGCCAAACTCGAACGCGGCTTAAGCGATGTAGAGGTCCGCGGATGGGCATGATCGCGCCGGCGCGCGCCCCTCGTGTGTTTCTGACAATCGACCGCATGGTGCTACGCGGCTTCGCGCCCGAGGACGGCAGGCGGGTGCTCGCGGAATTCCGCACAGAGCTCGGCCGGATGCTGGCTGCGGCGCCGCAGGGAAATTTCGGCGACTCGCGGAGCATTTCGGCGCTGAAGGTTCCGGGGACCGCAGCGAAAGGCGCGCGCGGGATCGGTGTGTGGAGCGCGCAGCAACTCATGAAGGGGTTGCGCCGGTGAGAGAGAACAAGCCCACCACTGCCGGCAATATCGGAAGGGCCTCTTCGGCCACATCGGTGCGTCCAGTGACCCGGCGCAACGAGCGTGGCGGCACGCTGCCGGCGGTGCATGGAGGACGTGAGATCGAGCCATCCGTGCGGGCACCCTTCGAGCAGCGATTCGGCCACGACTTTTCGGCTGTGCGGATTTACGACAGCGCCGAGGCCGCCGCGATGACCCGGGCACGCAGCGCGCAAGCCATGACGGTTGGAGCCGACATCTACTTCTCGCGCGGACGGTTTGCACCGCGCTCTACCGAAGGAAGTGCGTTACTCGGGCATGAACTGGCGCATGTGGCGCAACAGAAGCAAGGCGGCTCGACGCCCGATGCCGAGGCACGAGCGGATCATGCCGCCGAACGAGCCGAGCGTGGCGAGGCCGTTTCGCAATCCGAACTCGGCGGCGCGCCGGTGTCCGTTCAGGCCAAGCCGGAGGCCGAAGGCTCGCCCGATTCAGGACCGGCGGCGCAGACTTTCAGCAATACGCTTGACCATTTTGGCTTCGACAGCGATGCGCTGACGGCAGCGCATCGCAAGGCCATCGATCAGTTTGCCTTCAGCATCGCGCTTCATGCCGGAATGCTGCGAGCAGCGCGAGTCGCGATTACGATCAAGGGGCATACCGATACGGCCGGTTCGGAGGAATACAACACCGGCCTCGGCCAGCGCCGCGCCGACAATACGAAAGCGGCCCTGAGCGAGGCGCTGGCAAAGCAGCGCGGCATGGACAACGTCCAGATCGCCGATATTGCGGCGACATCGGAGGGCGAAGGCAAGCCGGCGATTCCCACCAAGGACAATACGAAGGAACCCCGCAATCGCCGCGTCGAAATCGTCATCTCAATCACCAGCGTACCCGCGCCCGCAGCGCAAAAGCCGCTGGATATTTTCACGATTCCAGGCGCCGGCGTCCCGCCGCGACCAGGCACAGTGCCAAATGAGAAGCCACCCGCCGTGAAGCCGCCGTCCCGCGAGTGGCTCGAAAATCATTTCCGGGACGATCCGATTCTGAAGGAGTTGCCGAAGGAAGTGCGCGATCCGCTGCTCGGGGCGCTGAAGGACGCGGATGAGACGCTGGCGGAGAAGATCATCGATGCTCTGCCGATCGATCAGAAAGCGGCGGTCACGGCTGCCATCAAGGCATTACTCGAAACGCTGAAAGGTCGTTCGTTCAAGCCGCCCACGCCACCGCCAGTGCAGCCCGATTTCGGGCCGCAACCGCAGTCCCCTCAAATGCCGGGCGAGCACATCTTCAAGACTCCGCCGATTCCCATTCCAAAGTGGCTGGGAGGCTAGCGATGAGCGGTGCGGCGCGCGCAGCGACGGCTCCGACATACGCCAAGGCCTCGCGCCAGGCCCAGCCGTCGCCGCATGCGCGTCAGCGGGCCAGCGAGCCTTCGACCGGTCGCTTCGAACGCGAGGCGGACGCACTGGCCGCCGTGGCTGTGGACGGCGGATCGACGCCATTGCCCGGCTATTCGCTGACAGGAATTCCGGTCATCCAACGGAAATGCAAATGCGGCAACGACGCTGCGTCCGGCGGAACGTGCGAAGAATGCGCCGGCAAAGCGCAGGTGCAGACCAAGCTCAGGATCGCAGAATCCGGTGATCCGCTGGAACAGCAGGCCGACCGGATAGCGGAACGTGTGACTAGCGATTCCGTGCATTCGCCCGCGCAAGTGAGCGGGCACGATACCGGACTCGGCGAGCTCAACATCGCCCGCCGGGCGCTCCCCGAACCGGCTCGCGACAACAGCCATTCCGGCGGCGTGGTCGAGACCGCGCTCGCGCAGTCCGGTGCATCATTCGAGAGTGCTGCACGGCGCGACATGGAGCGGCGGTTCGGGCACGATTTCTCCCAAGTGCGCGTGCATACCGGGCCAACGGCCGGGCAGGCGGCCGATGCGCTTCATGCACGGGCGTTCACCTATGGCCGCGACGTTTACTTCGGCGAGGGGCAATACAGCCCCGGCACCGCCCACGGCCGGCGCCTGATCGCGCACGAGCTGGCGCATGTGCTGCAGCAGTCGCCGGCGATCCATCGCCAGGAGAAAACGCCCGCTTCCAACCAGGACAAATACTGCCATCACGACGAATTGCGCGGGGTGAATCGGAAGATCGACACGTGGGTCTACCTCATCATGCTGACGGCTGCAGCCGGCGATACCTACGAGGCGTTGAAGGAGCGCGAACTGCCGAAATGGATCGATTGGCGATATGGCAAGATCCCAGCCGAGGACAAAGCGAAGATCCTGGCGGCGATTAGAGGAGCGCCAAGAACGGCTGACGGGGCGAACGTCGCGATCACCGCGGGTTGCCAGTATTCGATTGGCCTCGATTTTCCCACCTATGCCGCGCTCAACAGGATTGGCGACAAGAACAGGCCGGCAGCCAAGCAAGGCGGTGGTGAAGGCGGCAAGGGCGGCGGCGGCAAAGAGGGCAAAGGCCCCGGCGGCGGCAGCGTCATCGCGGGCAAGAAGGGCAAGCCGTCGACTGCGCCGATACCGGAAGAAGACCCGACCATCGGGATCGGCGAAGCGGCAAAAGAGTTGGAGAAGATCAAGCACGACAAGACCGCCACGGTCCATGTCGATCTTACGATCTTCGAGAAGGATCCAAAGCTGTCGAAGCACCTGCTGGATTCGCTGGAGCATTTCGCGGGCCGTGCGATCAGCGCGCAGGATACTGCGGCTGCCGCCGACGGGCTCTCAGCCGATGAGCTGAATGCAATCATCGGCGGCAACGCGTCCTATCGCATGCTCACCAATGTCTATACGCAAGGCTGGAACGAGTTCAAAGCCGCCGGTGGAAAGGACGCGGACCCATTCTTCATGTTGGAAGAGGCGCTGCTGGAACAGCTTGCACGCGGCAATCCCACTGCGGCGACCAACAAGCTGGAGATCGGCCACGGCAATCTCACCGGTGAAGACAAGATCATCGGCATTCGAGATCGCGATCGGGGTTGGCTGCTCTATGACGAGACCGGCACGCCGTTCCCCGGATTTTCCGGCATGGGCTTTCGCGACCACGGCTATGTCGGCTCGCGGGTGAAGCCGGATGGCGGGCTGCTCGATTCCTTCCAACTGAACATCGCGAACATAGAAGATCCCGGCCTCTACGCGTTGCTCAACACGGTACGCATGAACCTTAGCGATCCGACGCGCGTGACGCTCCAGGCGGCTAATTTCATTTTTCACAATGTGGAGATCCTGAAAGACGGCATCATTCAGGAAGTTCCTGCGAAGATCAGGGACGCACTCAAGGATACCCTGAAATACTTTATTGGCTTCATGGTGGGAGAAGCCGCCTCGTCATTCATGATGAAATCTGCGAATCCGACGTTGATGGGCGTCGGCTTGGCGCTGAAGCTTCTCCTGAAAGGCGCCGAGTATGCAATGGACGTCGAGATGTATGGCTCGATCGTCGACACGCTTTACGAGGCTGGCCGTCATCTGGTGAAGATCGAAAAGCGCCCGGACGGGACATTCACGAACCTCTCGGCACGCCACCTGCGCAACGCGAAGGCTCCCCTTGTCAGCCTGCTGACACAGATCGGCCTGCTCGGAGGCATGAAGCTCAGCGGCAAGCTCATCGGCATCATCCTCAAGCTGCGCGCCGGCGGGAAAGCGGAAATCCATTGCTCACATTGCACGATCACGGACACCACGGACGCTCCCGCCAAAGGTAAGGCTGAAGTTACGGGCGAACCGAAAGTGGAAGGGAAGGACGAACCCGGCAAAGCAGCGGAGAAAGACGAACCAACCAAAGAAAAAGGAAAAGACGAACCGGGCAAACAGGAACCACAAAAGGCGGACGATCCCAACGCACCCAAGGAAGGCAAGCAGACGAAGCCGCCGGCGGAGGGGGGCAAGGATGCCGGCGAGCAGGGCAAAGCTGAGACATCAGAGGCAAAACGGGACGCCGCCAAGCGCAGCATGGATGCGGCGCAAGCGCGCTTTGGCCGGTTCAAGTCGCTGATCGAAGCGCTGGCGGCGGCCCGCAAGAGGCTGCAGGACGCGAAGAATCGTCAGGCGGTCCAGCGTGGCGGTAGTCTCGAATCCAACGCCGCGGTTCGCGACGCGCAGGCGCAAATCGCCGACATCCTCAGCGCGCTGAAGAAGGAATTCGACGTCGATCCTAACGACTCCCGCGCCCTGGACGCCAAGCGGCAGGAACTCATCGGCGATTTCAAGCAGGCCAAGGATGCCTTCACGCCGCTCGATGTGCAGTTGGACCCGGGGAAATATCGGGCCAAGTTGCCTTGCTTTGCTGCGGGCACGCCCGTCGCTACGCCGCAGGGGCTGCGCTCCATCGAGGCGCTGACCGCAGGCGACCAGGTGATCGCCTTCGATTTTCAGACCGGGCGGTTCGAGTCGGCGGCTGTGCTTGATGTGCAAGAGGCGATCACGGACCGGCTGGTGCACATCAGCGTCACCGATCAGGAGATCGTCGCCACCGGCCGGCATCCGTTCTGGGTCGAGGACGTGGAGGGATGGGTTGAAGCCCATGCTCTTCGCGCGGGCATGCGGCTCAAGACCGTGGACGGCAGTGGCGGACGAATCGCGCAGGTCCGCGTTTCGCATGCCGCCGACACGCCGACCTTCAATCTCCAAGTGGAGAGACTGAGCAGTTTCTGTGTCGGCCCGGGCGTGCTCGTTCACAACGAGGGCGTCGATGCCGGCCAGGGCGGAAGCTACCTCATCTATCGCCTCACCAATCCGGATTTTCCCGGCCGGAGCTACATCGGCCAGACCACGACGTCAGGCAAGGCGGGCAAGTCACGCGGCGCGCAGGTTCGCAAGGGCGAGCATGTCAAGGAAGCGGATGTGGAGATCGAAGCGATCAAAGCCGAACTGGCGGGAAAACCGCCATCTCCCGAAGTCCAGGCGAAGCTCGACTTCTTTGAGTTTAAGAAGGGCGCCAGCGTCGAAGTGCTGGTTTACGGAATCGGCAATCAGTCTCAGGCCGACTGGCTTGAGCAGCAAAATATCGACATCGAGCGGCAGCTCAAAGGCGACAGCAATGTGGTGAACCGGCGCAATCAGATCAGCAAGGAACGCATACAGGAGGCGAAAGAAGAAATTCTCAAAGACCCGAAGGTCAAATGCGAGTGAAGGCACAGCGCATGTCGTGGTGGACTATTGGCATTCAGGACGACGAGATCGGCGATCAGCCCGCCAATCTGGTGGAGATCGCGCTCGACGATTTTGCGACGGCGCGCCGCGCCGACGGCGTGCCGCTGCCGACGCCCAAGGCATTTCTGGACGCCTTCGCGCGCTCGCTCCTTCGGCACGGCGTCGCGGCCGAATTCGACGGGATTGAGGAACGCGCCGCCGGCAAGGCACCGGTCTTTCATCCGGGCAGCGACAACGCCGACGACCCGCAGCTCGCATCGCTGACCGATGCGCTCGTCGGCAAGCTCAAGGATTGCTATCGCCAGCACCGCGATCGTGACGCGCGCGCGGCCGAACTGTGTGCGGTCGTCGCCTTCGTGCTGCGGCACAAGCCTGATCGTTTCCTGTCGCGCGCGAAGAGCTGGAATCTGCGACTTCTTCGGCCGGCCCTCAGTCCAGAAAAGCTTGAACATCGAGGATGACGCACGATGACGGCGCCGTTTCCAGGGTCTCCAAAACTCGTTCGCGGCGGTCTGGTCGAAGTCGATCCGCTCGCCGGCACCGTGCTGCGTATCATCGCGCTGCAATACAATCCGGATTCGCTGTCGCGCACGCTGCAGGTTCAGGGCGCGGGGGAAAGCGGCGAGCGGTCCGAGGCGCTGCGGCTCAAGGGCCCGGCGGTAGAAACCATCAAGCTCGAAGCCGAGCTCGACGCCGCCGACCAGCTCGAAGATCCAGGCAACAACGCGACGACGGTGCAGTTCGGTCTGCATCCGCAACTGGCCGCGCTCGAGTCGCTGGTCAATCCATCGGTCTCCGATCTGGTCTCGCAGAACACACTGGCGCAATTCGGCACGCTGGAAATTGCCCCGGCCGAGGCCCCGCTGACCCTGTTCGTGTGGAGCGCGCAGCGCGTGCTTCCGGTACGCGTGACCGAATTCAGTATTACCGAAGAGGCTTTCGATCCCACGCTCAATCCCATTCGGGCCAAGGTGAGCCTGGGCTTGCGCGTGCTCAATGTCGACGATTTGCCGTTCTCCCATCGCGGCAGCACGATCTTCCTCAGCTATCTCCAGCGCCGCGAGTCGCTGGCCGCACGCGCGCCCACCGGCACGCTAGACACGCTCGGTATCGGGAGCCTGCCATGAGCGATCCATTGCAAACACTGGAAGCCCTGCTGCAAAGCTCGGCGGCGGCGCCGCAGTTGTTTGCTCCGAACAGCCGCTATTATGGCTTGCCGACGCTGACGCAAACCTTTCCCGACGGGCGCACCATCAGCTACCTCACGCGCCGCTTCGTCCCACAGCCGGATCAGTTCTCTCTACTGAAGCTGCACGCCGTCGTGCAGAACGACCGGCTGGATATCCTCGCCGGCACCTATTTCAACGATCCGCAACAGTACTGGCGCATCTGTGACGCCAACAACGCCATTCGCCCCAACGAACTGGTAGAGACGATCGGCCGTCAGCTCCGCATCACCCTGCCGCAAGGCATCCCCGGAACGGCACAAGGCGTCTGACATGCTGGAGGGCATCAACCTTTCGCTGTTGATCGGACCGGGGGTGCCTGTCCCGGTCCCGGAAGACGTGCTGTACGCGCTCGACGCGGTGCAGGTGACGGGTTCGACGCAGACGAGCGGCTTTCAGCTTACTTTCAAGATCGGTAAGACCTCTTCGCTGCACATGCTGATCGCTGCTGGCTATCTGGATCCGATCCTCACCCGCGTCATCATCATCGTCACACTGAATGGGCTGCCGAACGTCATCATGGACGGGGTCGTTACCCGCCAGGAGATCCAACCGAGCAACGAGGTCGGCAAATCGACGCTCACTGTCACCGGCGAAGACCTCAGCCGGATGATGGATCTGGTGGAAATGCCGTTCATGCGCTTTCCCGGCATGCCGGTGATCGCGCGGGTCTACGCGATCCTGGCGAAGTACGCGGTGCTCGGCGTCGTGCCGGTTGCCATTCCGCCGATCATTCCCGATATTCCCGATCCGCTGGAGGAAATCCCTACCCAAACCGGCACCGATCTCGCCTATATCCGTCAACTCGCCAGTCAGGCCGGCTATGTATTCTATGTCGAGCCTGGGCCGCTGCCGGCGCAGAGCATTGCCTATTTCGGCCCCGACATCCGCATTCCCGCGCCGCAGCCGGCGCTGAACGTCAACATGGATTCGCAGACCAATGTGGAGTCGTTGAGCTTTAGCCTCGACGGCCTGGCGAAGAAGATCGTGGTGCTGACCGTCTTCGATCCGGTCACGAAGAAAATTCCCATTCCGATTCCGGTACCGAACATCGACCCGCTGCGCCCGCCGATGGGCGTGCGCCTGTCCATTCCCAGCAAGCTCGAATTCGCCGAAGGCGGCGGCGGGCTCGGTCCCGCAGATGCCCTCAACCGTGCGCTCGGCATTATGTTCGGCGCCAACGATTCCATCAGTGGCTCCGGGTCGCTCGACGTGCTGCGCTATGGCCAGCCGCTGCGCTCGCGCATGATGGTGGGCGTGCGCGGCGCGGGGCTCGCCTATGACGGGCTCTATTACGTCAACAGCGTCACGCACAACCTCAAGCTCGGGGAATACAAGCAAAGCTTCAACCTGTCTCGCGACGGACTCATTTCCAACACGCCTGTGGTGATCCCATGACCACTTCGACGTCGACTGCGCAAGCACGCACCTTCTATGGAAAATATCGCGGCACGGTGATCAACAACGTCGATCCGATGATGCGTGGACGGCTGTTGCTCGAAGTGCCCGACGTGGTCGGCTTCACGCCGTCGAGTTGGGCCGAGCCTTGTGTGCCGCTGGCCGGTCCCAGCGGGCCGCCAATGGGCGTCTACATGGTGCCGCCGATGGGGGCGGGCGTCTGGGTTGAATTCGAGCAGGGCGACCCCTCGAAACCGATCTGGGTCGGTTGCCGCTGGGGGCTGCCGACGGACATTCCGCCGCTGGCGCTGCTGGGCTTGCCGATCTCGCCCAACATCTGCCTGCAGACGGCGGGGCAAGCGATGCTGATGCTGAGCGACATGCCGCCCACGCCGGTGACGGGCGGCATCGTGCTGAAGAGTCTCACCGGCGCCTCGCTGGTGGTGAACGACGCCGGCATCTTCATTCAGAACGGCAAGGGCGCCTCGCTGACGATGGTGGGGCCGGCCGTCGACATAAACCTAGGTGCGCTGACGATCGTGTGAGGGCGAGATGCCGGGACCGATATTGCATTTCGGAGCTGTCGTACTCTGCGCCCACGGCGGGCAGGCGATGCCAACCGCGCCGGTGCCGCGCGTGCTCGTCAGCGCGCAGCCGGTTGCCACGATCACCGCGCCTTACGCGGTGGCGGGATGTCCGTTCGTGCCGCCAGCGGCCGGCCCCTGCGTCACCGGGCAATGGGTGGTCGGTGCTACCCGCGTGCTGGCGATGGGGCAGCCGGTTGCGATCCAGGGCGGTGTGGCGGTGTGCGCGCCCACCGGGACACCGCTGATGCCGATGGTCGTGCAGCCACGCGTGATTGCGATGTGAGGCGCAGATGAACCTCGCTTATTCCTATCAGTTCGGGTCCGACGGCCGCACAGCACAGAGCAGCGACGCGGTGCATGTTCGCGATCTCATCGAGCAGGTGCTGTTCACCGCGCCGGGTGAACGTGTGATGCTGCCCGATTTCGGCAGCGGCGCGGCGCGTCTCGTCTTTGCGCCGAACTCCGTCGAATTGGCCGCCGCGACGCAGATGCTTGTGCAAGCCTCGCTGCAGCGCTGGCTGGGCGAACTGATCGTCGTGCAGGGCGTGACGGTGGCCGCCGATGACGCGACACTCACCATCACCATCCAGTATCTGCTGCGCAGCACCGAACAGGTCGAACTGCAGACCTTCCAGCGTCCGCTCGGAGGGCCGTCATGATCTACACTTGTTGCGATAAGCGGCGGCGCGACGCGGTGGCCGCCGACCCGACGCTCAACGGCATCGACTACCTCGAAGTGATCGATTCCGATCTGTCGGATACCGATCCATTGCGGCAACGCACGCTGCTGGTGCATTGTCTCAAGCCGCTGCCGGCCGGCCCCTATGATGACAAGGTGCGGATCGAGGGTGGCGAGCGAATCAAGAATATCAGTGTGGACTGGGCGGCATCGGCCACGCCGGAGCCCGCGCCGCTTTCCGCGCCAGGCGAGGCGGACACCGCCGCGATCGTCGCTGCGTTGTTGGACGCCGCCTCGGTCCTCGTGGTGCGCGTCAGCGAGGCGGGGGACTTTTCCACCTACACGCTGCGGCTGGTGGCGTCCGCGCTGAGCAATCTACCGCTCGCCAATTTCGATCCACCCCTTGCGGCGATCGATTTCGGCTTCAAGGTAGATTGCCCGTCCGACTTCGATTGTGCGCCGGTCGCGATCTGTCCGCCGCAACCCGTGACCCCGCCCGAGATCAACTATCTTGCGAAGGATTATGCGACCTTCCGCCGGCTGCTGCTGGATCGCATGGCGCAACTGGTGCCCAACTGGGCGCAGACGAGCGAAGCGGATTACGGCATCGCGCTGGTCGAACTGCTGGCCTATGTCGGCGATCAGTTGAGCTATCAGCAGGACGCTATCGCGACCGAAGCCTATCTCGGCACGGCGCGTCGGCGCATCTCGCTCAGGCGACACGCCGTGCTGGTCGACTATCCCATGCATGACGGTTGCAATGCGCGGGCATGGCTGCAGCTTCAGCTTTCGGCCCCCAGCCTGACGCTGGCAAAAACCACGCAATTCCTGACCCGCTGCCCCGGCTTTCCGGTCGGCATCGCCAGCGGCTCCGCCAAGCTTGAAGACGCCATGCTCCTCACTCCGCTGGTCTTTGAACAGTCTTTGAATCACTTGAGACGCCGACGCTGCACGCGGCGCACAACCAGATGTCGTTCTACACCTGGAGCGATCAGCGCTGCTGTCTGATCCAAGGCGCCACCAGCGCCACGCTGGCTGGGGCATTTCCGGAATTAAAGCAGGGCGACACCTTGTTGTTCGAGGAAGTGATGGGACCGCTCAGCGGCAAGCTCGGCGACGCCGATGCCGGCCATCGCCACGTCGTGCGGCTGACCACGGCAGGGCCGCCATCGAAGGATCTGCTGACCGGCGCCGACGTCACCGAAGTTGCCTGGGGCAAGGACGATGCGCTTCCTTTCACGCTGTGCATTTCTAGCATCACCGACGAGGCGCATGGTTCGCAGATGCTGACCGACGTGAGTGTAGCGCGGGGCAATCTTGTACTTGTCGATCACGGACAGACAATTGCCGCCGAATCGCTCGGCGTGATGCCGGAGCCGACCCTCTTCCTGGCGCCATCCTGCAGCGCCGATCACTGCGCACCGCCGGCGCCGGTGCCGATCCCTGTGCGCTTCCGGCCGACTTTGGCGCAGGGTCCTCTGACGCAAGCCGCAACCGTCACATTGCCTTCTGCGAGCGGCGGTACGCCGATCGTGCTGCCTTTCGATCCGAATGCGGCGGCCGTCGACGCGATGGACTGGGATATGCGAGGCGTCAATCCGCAACTTACCCTCACTTCAACGTTGAACGCCGATACCAAGACCTGGCAACCGCAGCGCACGCTGCTCAACAGCGCCGACACCGCCACCGATTTCGTGATTGAAGTGGACGACGACGGTCTCGCGCATCTGCGCTTCGGCGATAGCTCGCACGGAATGCGGCCGGCTACCGGCACAGCGTTCTCTGCCGGTTACCGCATCGGCAACGGCACGGCCGGCAATGCCGGCGCAGAATCCATCGTGCATATCGTGGCGTCGGGCGCCGACATCGCCGCGGTGACCGGCGTGCGAAATCCACTGCCGGCGGCAGGTGGTGTCGACCCCGAAGCGGAGGCCGACGTCCGTCGCAACGCGCCGCAAGCGTTCCGCACGCAGGAACGCGCCGTCACGCCCGAGGACTATGCGGCGGTTTCGGAACGCTATGCCGGCGTATCGCGCGCAGCGGCGACGCTGCGCTGGACCGGGAGCTGGTACACCGTCTTCATCACCATTGACCCGGAGGCTGGGATCGATTCAGTTCCGCTGAAAGCCGGACTCGCAGATTTCGTCGACGCCTATCGCATGGCCGGTCACGATCTGGAATTCAATGATCCGGTCTATGTCCCGCTCGAAATCGACATGCATGTTTGTGTCGCGCCGGATTATTTCCGCAGCGATGTGAAGGCCGAATTGCTCGACGTGTTCAGCAACCGCCTGTTGCCGGACGGGCGCAAGGGCATTTTCTATCCGGACAATTTCACCTTCGGACAGACAGTCTATTTGAGCCCGCTCTATGCCACAGCGCATTCGGTGCCGGGCGTGCAGTCGGTGCAGATCACGACGTTCCAGCGTCAGGGCATCGACGATTCCAGCTACCTCGCCGCGGGCGAATTTCCCCTCAGCCGGCTGCAAATCGCGGTTCTCGACAATGATCCTAACTTTCCTGAGCGCGGCGTGATCAAGCTTGATCTCAACGGCGGGAAGTAAGTGATGGATATGAACGCCTGCAACTGCTGTACCGGGATCACGGCCGAGACGCCGGTCGGGAAATTCAATCGCCCCGGATTGCCGGCGATTGCCTATCGCGCCGGCGCCTATGCCGGTTTCAAGGCGAGCCTCCTGGCGCGCCTATCCAGCAGTGATTTCCCTGCGCTGGCGGCGCTCACGACGCGCAGCGACGACGACTACACCATCGCGCTGTGCGATGCCCTCGCGGTGCTCGGCGACGTGCTGACCTTCTATCAGGAGCGCATCGCCAACGAGAGTTATTTGCGCACCGCAATCGAGCGAATTTCCATCGTCGAGCTGGCGCGGCTGATCGGCTACCGTCCGTCGCCTGGCGTGGCGGCCAGCACCTGGCTTGCCTTCACCCTGCAGGCGGCGCCCGGCCAGCCGGCAATGGCCTCGCAGCCATCGGTCATTTCCGTCGGCACGCGGGTGCAGAGCACGCCAGATCCTGGTCAGACGCCGCAAACCTTCGAAACCATTGCTGCGATCACCGGCCGTGTGGAGTGGAATGCGATTGCCGCGCAGACCACGGTGCCGATACGGGAGTTCAACGGCCTCAAAGATCTCTATGTTGCCGGCGTCGCCACGCAGCTCCAGCCCGGCGACGCCATCGCCATCGTCGGTACCGAGCGCACCACCAGCGCGGCCAGCGAGCGCTGGGACGTGCGCTGGGTGGAGACCGTCACCACCGATACGACGCGCAATCTCACCAGGCTGACGTGGTCCAAGCCGCTCGGCGGGGTGTGGAGTCTCGCTTCGACGCAGGGCACGCAGATTTTTGCCTTTCGCCAGCGCGCCGCGCTCTTCGGCAACAATGCGCCCGATCCGCGGCTGATGAACATTACCGACACCGACGTGGTGTCCAATAAAAAATGGGTTGGTTACAGCATCGACACCACGGGCACCAAGCTCGACCTCGACAGCACCTATCCGAAGATCGTGGCCCAAAGCTGGATCGCGCTGGCGGGCGGCTACGATCCTGGTGGCGCGCTGGAAGGCTATGTCGAACTTTACGGCGTCACGGCAGCCACGCAACTCTCTCGCACGAATTTCGGACTGAGCGGCAAGATCACACGGCTCAGCCTCGATAGTACCTCCAATCTGAGCAAGTTCGACCTGCAAAACACGCAGGTCCTGGCGCAGAGCGAATTGTTGACGCTCGCGGCTAAGCCGCTGCTTTATCCGGTTTATGGCAATGCGCTGGAGTTGTCGCCGTCGCAGGCAGGCCTCGCCCCAAGCCAGGCGATCGCGATCAGCGGGAAGTTGCAGCGCGTGGTCATCGGACCCGACGCCACGGGCATCAGCTTCGACAACCCTGCGCGCAAAGCGCGAGCCGGCGATAGCTTCATCGTGCTGAGGGCGCCGGAGCAGATGGTGGGCGGCGCGCCGCAGGCGCTGACGCCGGAGCAACTCGATCCGCTGCAGCTTCCGTCCGGAACGCTTATCTGGCATTTGCAAGATCGTGACGGAACCACCGTGGCTGTAACGGCGCCGGCGGCGGCGCTCCAGTTGCAATCCGCGCTTGCGACCGATCTTCTCGTCAGCGAAGTGGGTGTCATCGTCGCCGGCGCCGATGGCGTGACCAGCGACATCGACACGACGACGGTGACCCTTACCGCGCCGCTCGCCAACTGTTACGACCGCGCCACCGTGACAGCGAACGCCAATGTCGCGCCCGCCACGCACGGCCTGACCGTCAGCCAGGTCGGTGGCGGCGGCAATGCGGCGGTGCCCAACCAGAGCTTCGCGTTGAAGCAGTCACCGCTGACCTACGTGCTTGATCCCAGCAATCCCGACGGGCGAAGCGCCACACTGACCGCGCGCGTCAACGGCGTGCAATGGCATGAAGACTCGACGCTATACGGTGCGGTCGCGAGCGATCATGTCTATCAGCTCAGCCAGGACAATGACGGTGTCACCACGGTGCAATTCGGTGACGGCGTCAACGGCGCGCGGCTCCCGACCGGTCAGAACAACGTGACCTTCAGCTATCGACAGGGGTTGGGCACGGTGGGCAACCTGCGCGGCGGACAGCTCAGCATGCTGCTGACGCGGCCGCTGGGCGTGACGGGCGTGACCAATCCGGCGTCGGCTACGGGCGGACAGGACCCGGAAACACTCGACGACGCGCGCGGCAATGCGCCGTTGCAGGTTCTCACGCTCGGCCGCGTCGTCTCGACCGAGGACTATGCGGATTTTGCCCGTACCTTTGCCGGGATCGCCAAGGCAATTTCAGTCTGGATCAATGACGGACTGGCGCGCGGCATTTACGTCACCATCGCGGGTCCGAACGGCGGGACCTTTGCAGCAGACGATCCGACGCCGGTCGCACTCAGCGCATCGTTGCGCCGTTTCGGCGATGCGCTGCTGCCATTGTCCGTGCAGTCCTATCGTGCCGCGACCTTCATGCTGAAGGCGCGCGTCAAGGTTTCGGAGGACTACGACGCCGATGCCGTGCTGGCCGCGGTCGAAGGCACTTTGCGTTCTGCCTATGCGTTCGCGAACCGCGATTTCGGTGAGCCCGTCAGCATCGACGATGTCTATGCGACAATCCAGAGCGTCCCCGGCGTCGTTGCCTCCAACATTCTCGCGCTCTACCGCAGTGATACCGGGCCGTCAGCCAGCGAGCCGCAGCCGCGCCTGCTGGCGGCCATGCCCCAGATACAGGGCGCCACCGTTAGCGCGGCGGAGTTGCTGACGCTGGATTCCGCGCCGCTCGATCTGGGGGCGATGACATGAGCTTCGATCCACAGGCGTTGTTCAATCTGCTGCCGGCGATCCTGCGCATCCGGGATTCGGCGCAGACCTCGGTGTCGCCCGGCTTGTTGCTGCCAAGCGAGCGCGCGGCGCTGGCCGATCTCGAGGCCAAGATTGCCGCTTCGATTCCGCTGAGCGCAGCCGAGCAGCAGCAGTTCACCCAGTTGCAGCAGCGCGCCTTAGCGGGCCCGCACGCCAGCCTGCTGGCGGTGTTTGCGGAGCAGTTCGCGCTCCTCCAGGAAGATATCGATCAGCTCTACGACGATCAATTCATCGAGACCTGCGCCAACTGGGTCGTCCCCTATATCGGCGATCTGATCGGCTACCGCACGCTGAACGGCGTCGCGCCCGAGGTCGCGAGCCCGAGGGCCGAAGTGGCTCACACCATCGCCTATCGCCGCCGCAAGGGCACAATCACGATGCTCGAGCAACTGGCGCGTGATGTCACCGATTGGAACGCCACGGCCGTCGAATATTTCCAGCGCCTCATCGTCACGCAATACATGAATCATATCCGGCCGCAATGCCTGGCATCGCCGGACTTTCGCCGATGGGAGCCGTTGGAGCGCGAGGGCACGGCCTTCGATTCCATCATGCGCACGGTCGATGTGCGGCGGATCGCCAGCGGCCGCGGACGTTACAACATCCCGAATATCGGACTCGTTCTCTGGCGGCTCGACGCCTTTCCGCTCAGCCGCTCGCCGGCCGTGCGCGTAGATGCGCAACGCTGGCGCTTCCATCCGCTGGACATCGACCAGCCGCTTTACACCCGGCCCGCGACCATCGGCGATGTCACGCATCTTTCGACGCCGCTGAATGTGCCCGAACCCATTAGCCGCCGGGTACTGGATGCGCGCCTTTCTGACTATTACACCGGCCCGGACAATGCGCAGAAGAGCCTGCGGCTGTATGTCGGCGAACCTGGCAGCCTTGCGCCGATTGCGCCGGACGCAATCTGCGTCTGCGATCTATCCGACGATGGGGCAGGCTGGGCTCATTTGCCGCCGACCGGGAAATACGCCGTCGATCCGGTGCTGGGCCGCATCGGTCTGCCGCCGGCCCTGCCTGCCGACACGCAGGTCGAAGTAGATTTCCATTACGGCTTCAGCGCTGAGATGGGCGGGGGTGAGTACGAGCGCGCGGCCTCCTTTGCCGATGCGGCCACGCCGCCGCAGACGCTGCTGGTGCCCGACAATTTCCCGACCGTTGCCGCTGCGCTTACGGCGCTGGGCGGGGCAGGCGTGGTCGAGATCACGAACAGCGGACGCTACGAGGAAACGCTTTCGATTGCGGCTTCGGCGAATGCCGCGGTCGAGCTGCGCGCAGCGGATACGCAGCGGCCGACACTGGTGCTTGGCGGTCCGCTCACGCTCTCGGGCGGCGCCGGATCGACGGTGCGGCTGAACGGCCTCCTGATCGCGGGACAGCCGGTGCAGGTGACAACCGCGGCGGGGAACCAGCTTGCCGCTCTGGACATCCGCCACTGCACGCTGGTGCCGGGGCTGACGCTCGCGACGGACAGTACACCCGTTTCGCCCAATGCGCCGAGTCTGATCGCTGACTTGCCAGAACTTGCTGTCACCATCGATCACGCCATCATAGGCGGTGTGCGTGCGCATCCCGAAGCGACTATGGCCGCCGCCGACAGCATTATAGACGCGGTCGCTGTCGATGGCGTCGCCTACAGCAATGTCGACGGCAAAAGCGCGGGCGGCGCGCTACAACTGATCGCCTGCACGGTGATCGGGAAAATAAATGCGCTGAAACTGCCGCTGGTTAGCAACTCGATCCTGCTGGCGCGGCTGGCGACGGGCGATGGCTGGACCGCACCCGTGCTCGCCGCGCGGCGGCAGGAAGGCTGCATCCGCTTCAGCTACGTGCCGGCCGGCGCGCGCGTGCCGCGGCGCTATCAGTGCCTGCCTGAATCGGCAGCATCGCCGACGCTGGCGCTGCCGCGCTTCATGACGCTGCGTTACGGCTTCGCTGCCTATGCGCAACTCGCGACCAGCGCGGGTGCCAGCCTGCAAAACGGCGCCGACGATCAGGGGCAGCCGGGAGCGTTCCATTCACTTTATCAGCCGCAGCGCCAGACCGATCTGACGGTGCGGCTGAATGAATATCTGCGGACCAGCCTGGACGCGGGAATTTTCTACGACAGCTAGGACCCAGCAGCGGAAGAGGCGTGCCATGAGTGGTGATTACAGCCGGTTCGGGTTCGACCCACGCAGCGATTACAAGGGCGTGCTGTTGCAGCAGGGCAGGCCGCTGACCGATCGCGACTGGAACGATCAGGTCATAATGACGGGCCGCCGAATCCAGGCCGGCACCTATGACACGTTGGGCCAGGCGGTAGTGCCATCGACCACACCGAACGGCTTTCTGCTGTCATTCGATGGCGCGGGCCGTCTGCAGATCAGCCGCGGACGTATGTATGTTGATGGCTTGCTCGTGGAAAATCACGGCAACGGCAAAGCCGCTTGGGATCCCGCGCTTGCCGAAACCTATGGCGCCGATCCAGTGCCGTACAAGGCAATCCCACCGGCGACGAATGGGCAGCCCTATTTGCCCAATCCGTCCGATCTGCCCGCCTCTGGCGGCCCGTATGTCGCCTTTCTTGATGTCTGGCAGCGCGAAGTCACGCAATTCGAGGACCCGAACCTGGTGGAGCCCGCGCTGGGTGTCGACACGACGACGCGTCTGCAGACTGTCTGGCAGGTGAAACTGCTGGGCGATGTCGGCGCCGGCGTCACCTGCGCCACGCCGCCCGATCAGCTCAAGGGGTGGACGGATCTGATCGCACCCTCCGCCGGACGCCTTACCACAGTGACGGGCGATGTGGCGGGGCAGGTCAATCCCTGCATCATTCCGCCGACTGCCGGCTATACCGGACTCGAAAACCAGCTCTATCGCGTCGAGATTGATCAGGGCGGCGCGCTGGGCACGGCCACCTTCAAATGGTCGCGCGACAACGCATCGATAACCGCGCGGGTCAACCGGATCATCGACCCCAGGCATGTCGTCGTGGACAGCGTCGGCAAAGACGACGTGCTGCGTTTCTCCGACGGCGACTGGATCGAGATCACCGACGACTGGCGGGAGTTGAACGGCCAACCGGGCGAAATGCGCAAAATCACGGTGGGCGACGGGGTGAACGATGCGACGCGTACCATCACCCTAGACCAACCAATTACGGCGGGCCTCTTTCCCGCTGACGCCAGCGGCAATACGGACCCGACCCGACACACCCGTATCCGCCGCTGGGATCAGCAGGGCAAGGTTCTCGACAAGGACGGTAACGTCTACGTCGATTTGGACGCGGGCACGGCCGGCGTTATCACCACGGCGGTCGGCACGTCGCTTTTGCTGGAAAACGGCATCCTGGTGACATTCAGCCTCGATCCGGCGGGCGGTATGTTTCATTCCGGCGATTACTGGGTGTTCGCGGCCCGCGCCAGCAATGGCACGATCGAAATCCTCAATGCCGCACCACCGCGAGGTATTCATCATCACTACGCCAAGCTCGCCGTCATCACTTTTCCGGATACGATCGCAAATTGCCGCATTCCGTGGCCGCCAACGCAAGGCGCGGGCGATTGCGCCTGCACTCGCTGCGTGACGCCCGAGGGCCATGCCGACGGCAGCTATACCTTGCAGAAAGCGATCGACGAGGTGATCGGGAATGGCGGCACGGTTTGCTTACATGAAGGCAAATACCGGTTGGACGCGCCGCTGAAGATTCAGAAAGCCCAGTCGCTGCACGTCAAAGGGCAGGGAACCGCAACCGTGCTGGAGGCCGTGGGCGGCGCATTCGTAATCTCTGCCAGCAACGATGTTTCGTTGAGCGATTTTGCGATCGAAGGTCGCACAGTGCCGGAAAATGGAGCGATTGCGGTGGCCACGACAACCGGTCTGCGACTCGATCGGCTGACCGTCACTCTTCAGGTCGATGGCACGACGGCCACGGCGATCGGGCTCTTGGTCCTGCCGATCGAGGCTGCGGTGCGCGATTGCAGCATTACTGCGCCGGTCGGCATCGGCAATAGCGGCAGACAAGCGGGAAGCAGCGACACCACAAGGCTGAACACCGAGGCTGGCGCAAAGCTGGCGAAGGACGGGGGTGCCCTGCACCTTGTCGTGGAAGACAATGTTTTTGTCACGAGCGGTGGTGGTGTGATCCTCCAGGAGGGTGCGCTGCCCGAAAGCAATGTACTGGTCCGGAGCAACAGTTTCTCGCTCTGCTCCCAAATAGGGATCGGCATCCTGGCCACGGGCAAACCAGCCGTCGCGGCCGAGATTGCGGGCAACCGGCTTGCCGTCACGGGAACAGGCATTGTTGCGGGCATCCCCAGCCTTCGCATCACCGGCAACGATATCGTGTTTTCCGGTGAGAAGGCGAACCAGCACGAGGGCGTGATGCTCAGGCCTTTGGATCAGCCGCCGGATTGCCAGATCATCGGTAACCGGATTTCCGGATTCGGCGGAGGCGGCATCATGGCTTATGCGCCGCTGTCGGCAGCCATAATCAAACAGAACGAAATCAGCCAATGCGGCGCTGGTATCGTACTTTCGCTGGACGGCGATGCACGCAGCGGCGCAATCTCGGTGGAAAACAACCAGATCGAGACCGTGGAGCCGCCCTCGACCGCGGCTGCGAAAGCCGCGGTCGCCGCCGGCATCTGGATCGCGAATGCCGATTCCGCGCAGGTGGCCGGGAACTTTCTAAAAGGTATCGGCACGACCATGCGCGACGCGCGTTCCCGCATCGGCATCCTGGTCGCGGCGGGCGATCGGGTTTGTGTGGCGAGCAACGAAGTGACCGATGTGGGGCCGGTGGGCGAGTTCGTCGGACCGTCGGTGGGCATCCTCGTGCGTCGGTGCACGGGCGGGCTTGCGATCAGCGACAATCTGGTGCGGCGCTTCTCGCCTTCGGTGACGACGGATGACGACAATTCCGACTGGATGGCGCTCGTGGTGACGGACTCAACCGACGCAGACAAGAATCCGATTCTCATTTTTAATAATGCAGATTTCAGCCGTCTCGATCAGGCCTTTGTGCTCGACAAGAGCGTCGCGGTCACAGAGATCGACAAGCTCCTGGTGCTGAAGACAACTGCCGCACAGGTCAAGATGGAAACAGTGTCGGTTCAGGCAGCCGCCGCGCCGGTCAAGGCGGAAGAGGTGACCGTTCAGCCAGCCGCGGCGCCGGTCAAATCCGATCAGGCTGCTTCGGGAGCACAGGCGGTGGCTGTCGTCAGCAGCGTGGCGATCCGAGGCAATCATCTGGAAGGGCACGGCCGTTCCCCCGTGGCTTTGGTGGCGAGCGGAGCGGATTGCGTCTTCAGCGAAAACCATTGCGTTCTGGCCACTCCCGATAGCCAGCGTGCAAGTGGCGCCGACGTGATGATCGCCGGCCGAATCGTCGCGGCGGCCAACAACCGCATTGCCGGCGGGCGCATCGCACTGGATATCCGCCCGCAGTCGGAGAAATGTTTCAGCGTACTCGGAAACCTCACACTTGGTATTATAATCATTGGCGGCAATGCATTGGCTGATCCCTGGAAACCGCTGAACATAATAGGAGTTTAACGCACAGCCATTTTGCCGACGCAGACGAACTTCACCGCCTTTATCGCGAGTGGCGAGTGAACGATCGGCCTCTGCTCAACGGCATCTTCTGGCGACTTATAGCGCCGAGCACCGTGAGCCGGCATTCCAGCGCGCTACGGGTCCGTGAACCAGCTCCAATGACTGGCGCAAGGCCGGCCGTTGGGATCGACTTCCGGACGCGGCATCGAAGGCCGGTGACGCGAGGAGCTACGCGATCGGAGGCAGTTCCTTGAGCAGTCTGCCAAATCCCGCGCGTGGCTGATTGACCAGGAGTCGCTTCTGAATTTCCCAGGCCTGCGCGATGTTCGCGTGAACGACCGGAACCTGCAGGTCTTGTTCGAGGGTTTCCACAATGCCCTCGGTGCGCCAGGCGCCGCCTTGGATGTAGATGCCGTCGGCGCCTTTGTGATCACGGAAAAGCTTTTTAATGTGCGCATAGCAGTGTTCCGGTGAAATCTGACCGGCCTGATCGAAAGGAACGTCGATGGGCTCCATTGACACCACCTTGAAGCCCGCCTGCGTCATATAATCGATGACGATCTTGTTCTGCAGCGCCGAGTAGCTGGCGCCGATGAATTTCTTGATGCCCAGGGCGCGCAACGCTGCGACGTGGTTTTGGCCTGCGGTGAAGATCGGCGTTTTGTATTTCTTTTCCCACGATCGAATGAGTTCGGCTTCGCCTTTGTAGCCGAGCATCATGAACGGGGGCGTGCCGCCTGGATGGATCATGTCCATGCCCTGTTCGGCGAGTTCGGCAACGTATTTCTCGTAGAACGGAATCGCCGTGCTGAATTCCTGTTCGTTGCCCTGGCGCACGTTCAACAGCAGAGGAACGATGCCGATGCCCGCTGGTAAGAGCCTGATCAACTCCTCCAATGAGCCGGGCCGGCGCGTCGGCTTGATCAACCCAACAACGCCGCGCCACAAGGTGTAGGCCATTCGACTGTCCTCCGTTTCAATGGCAATTCTCTGACGGCTCAGTGCGGCTGCAGCGCCGCCCGTGCCTTGACCGCCAGGTCATCAGGCGTCGCCATGATTTGAGTCACGAGCTCTTCGACTTCTTCACCGCTCACCGGCCTGATCTCCATTCCAAGCCGTTGTCCCTCGGCAAGAACGTCGGGATCGCGCAAGGTCTCGTCGAATGCGCGGCGCAGTAGCGCGAGCCGCTTGGGCGGAAGGCCCGGGGGCGCCATGAACGGACGCGACATTCCATATTTGGCGAAAACCAATTCCATGATGCGCCGATCCTGTGGCGTGCGGGCAAGGTCGATGGCCATGGGCACGCCTTGCAAGGCGGGATGGGCCGTCGTGCCCATCTGCACCAGGATGTTGATCTTCTTGTCCTTGAGCCACTGTGGGCGCGTCGAGGTCAGCGTGGTCCAATCCTTGCCCGCTTCGCCCTGGATTTCACCGTTTTCCATGGCCAAGTCGACGGCGGCGGCACCGTCATAGCCGTGCACGATCTTGAATTTCGTTCCGAGGAGATTGTTGCTCAGCACCGCCAGGATCGAGCTGTCGGAGCTCGGCCCGGATGCCCCGAGAACGATCTCCTTCGTCGTCGCCTCCTGCAGCGTCTTCGCTGGCGCGTCATGCCATGTCACCGTGACGAACACAGTCTGCGCCATGCTCCCGATCCAGCCGAATTTCTTCGCGTCGAACAACGCGTTCCTTCCGCCCGGCGACAGCGTCTGGAAGAGCTTCTCGAACGGCAGGCCATTCTGGACGGTCCCGATTTCAGTGCCGTCCTTGGGCGCCCGGTTGTAGAGATAGTTGGCGAGCGTCAGCCCACCGGCGCCGGGCATGTTCTTGGCGATGACGTTCGGATTGCCGGGGAGGTGAGCACCGATATGCCGTACCAGCAGGCGGGCATAGGCGTCATAACCCCCGCCTGCCGTCGACCCAACGATGATTGAAATTTGCTTGCCGCGGAAAAAATCGTCAGCCGGTTGAGCCACTGCCGGACCAGCGAGGCAAGTGATCACGGCGAGCGTCGTCACCGCTGCCAGGTGCCGGCAAGCCGTCATGTTCATGGTCGGCTCTTTCATGGTCGGCTTTCCTTCTCAACCCGGGCGAGTTCTTTCGCTATAGCCGTTGCCATCGTATCGTGCGGTATGCCTTGATGCACGTGGAAGATCAATCATCGATCCTTCCGACTGAGCGAGGTTCTCATGATCCGATTCATCTCGATGGCGGCCGGTCTCGTCGCTTCGGTGCTGATGCTGGCGAACGGCGCATTGGCACAACCACAGGGTGACGCGTCGAAGGGCACCTGGAGCAACAAGACGCCGCTTCCGACGACGCGCAACGAGACGTCGGCCGTGACAGTCAATGGCAAAATCTATCTCATCGGTGGCAACTATCCGTCGAAGAAATATGATGTTGCCGACAACGCGGAATATGACACCGCAACGGATCAGTGGCGCATGCGCGCGCCGATGCCGAGTGGCTTGAACCATCTCGGGACCGCGACCCTCAATGGCAAAATCTATGTGGTCGGAGGCTTCACCAGCAACGGCCACAGGGGCGTCACCGACAAAGCCTACGAATACGATATCGCGGGCGACACTTGGCGGACCTTGGCACCGCTCTCGAGTCTTCGGGGTTCGGTAGCCGTGGCGGCCATCGACGGGAGAGTCCATGCGTTCGGGGGCCGCAAGAATGAGACCGATGTCGTTGCGATCCACGAAGTTTACGATCCGGCTACTGGAAAATGGAGCGCAGCCGCGCCGCTGCCGAAAGGGCGTGACCACATGGCGGCGGTGACTGTTGATGGCAAGATCCACGTTGTCGGCGGCCGCTTCGGAGCGAACGAGGACAGCACCGGGCTGCATACCATCTATGATCCGAAGACCAACTCGTGGATGTCGGCGGCACCGGTCCCGACCCCACGCGGCGGCGGCGCTGGAACGCTGTATAGAAACATGATCGTGTTCCTCGGCGGCGAAAGCGATACTCGGACCTACGATGAGAACGAAGCCTACGACCTCAAGACCGGCAAGTGGCTGACACTCGCGCCCATGCCGACGGGTCGCCACGGCTTCGGCGTCGCCGCGGTTGGACCAAATCTCTATGTCATTGCCGGCGCGCGCGGAGTGGGTGCGTCTCAGCCTACGAGTGAGACGCTGATCTTCACTCTGCCATGATCGAATTTCGATAGGCCCGCGACCAAGGCTTGAATTTGTTCATGCCGGCCCCGAATGCACGCCGGCATCAGTAAGGATTAAAGAAGGGAAACCGTTGTGGCCGCCCGTAATCAGGGTAGGGCCGTTCATAACTTGGTCTAGGCAAAGTGTACCTGGGTCGAGCGATCGGCGCAGAATTGCCGCCGGATACGACGATGGTCGTTGCCGCCATGCCTTCGTTCTTCACCAACGCAAAAAGAGTTGCGGCATTTGCCGGATGCAGACGGATGCAGCCGTGGGAAGCGGGTCCGCCCAGCCGATTGATCTCATAGCTGCCATGGATTGCGTAGCCGCCGTGGAAAAAGATCGAATGTGGCATTGGCGAATTATAATATTCCTTGGAGAACCACGTTCTTTCCAAGCGCTGCGGATGGTAGGTGCCGCTCGGCGTGCCATAGCCCGCTCGGCCGGTCGAAACTGTAAACTGATAGCGCGTCACTCCGTCCACCGACACGGACATCTGTTGCGTGCTTTTGTCGACCGATATCAGAACGTTGGCGAAGGCGGGCGGCGCTCCGATTGCCAAAGTGATGACGGTAAGCACCCCGCAGAGCAGACGTGTTGTCGCACGCGCGGCGCGCCTGTGCGATCGCATCGCCGCCAAGATCTGCGATTTTATTCCTGTGCAAACTTGCCGCAGCCCGTGCTTCACTTTCCGTGTCATCGAAGTTCTCCGAAGTCGATTACCTGCTGCTACGCCCCGCAATGAGATGCACGCCTTTGTCGTCCCCGCACCATTCTCCAAAATACAAAATCGACGGCAGCTCGTCGCCAGCATTCGTCAACCCGTCTGCGAATCTACCGACATTCACGACACTCACGCTGTCACCGGCTGCAGCTCCGAGGACGCCCTTCCGGTATCGTCTCAAGGTATGGTGAAGGCAAGCAGATCGTTCGTCACTTGGCGGTTGCCGCGTGATTGGCCGCCTCCGGCGACGTAAAGCATGTTCCCGATCGCCGTCACACCGATCCCGTGGTGGGGCGTCGGCATCGGTGCCAGTGTGACCCACCGATTGGTCTTCACGTCGAAGCCTTCGTTTTCGTTATAGGCGCGCTTATCGTCTTCTCCGCCCAGATAGACGACCATGCCGTGATAAAAGGCGCCCGATCCGCCGCCGCGCGGCGTCGGCATCAGCGGGCCGGACGTCCAGATTTGCGTCGCCGGGTCGTAGATGTCGTGGAGACCCGTCGAATCCTCGTTTGCGCCAAACCGTCCGCCGACGACGTGGATTTTGCCGTCGACCGCCACTGCGGCCATGTGATCACGACCGCGCGGCAGCGGCGGGGCCGGACTCCAGATATTGGTCTTGGGATCGTAGACTTCATGGATGGCGACCACGTCAGTCTCGTTCTTACGGCCGCCGAAGGCGTGGATCTTCCCATCGACGGCCGCCGCGGCGACTGAGCCGCGCGGCGCCGATAGTGAGGCGAGCTTGCGCCACTTGTCGCCAGCGGGATCGTATTCAAAGACGCCGTCGCTGACCTGCCGATGCCGGTTGTTGGTAAAGCCGCCGACGACATAGACCTTGCCATCGAGAACGGCGGTCCCAATGTGGTCCATACCGAGCGGCATCGGGTTGCGCATTTGCCATGTATCGGTCGCCGGATCGTAGACTTCGACATCGGCTTTGGCCGGGAAGCCGCCACTGAATGCATAGGCCTTGTCGTTGACGGCGACGGCGACGATTTCCGTCCACGTGCTCGGAAGCGGCGCCTTCTTCATCCAGTTCCCCGGCGCACCAGCGCCTTGCGAATGCGCGCCTATGGCCATGGTGGCGATGAGTGCCAGCGCCGTGGCGCCGCGGCATGCCAGCGAGGGGATGAGATGTCTCATCTGTGCTTCTCCCGATACGACATATGCCTGGACGATCATTTCTTCTGGGCGACGAAGATATCGCGCACCCGATGCACCGTGTCACTGGCCGTGGCATAAAGCTGTCGTACCAGCGTGTCGATCTCCTCGCCTCGGGTTGGATCGATGTCGAGGCCGCGCCGGTGCGCCTCTTCGAGAAATTCCGGATCGTGCATCGTTGCCATGAAACTTTCACGCAAGATGGCCGCAATCGGCACGGGAGTGCCCGGCGGTGCGAGATAAGGCCGGCCGAATTCCTGCGTGGCGAACAGCAACAACAGCGAATCGCGTTGCTCCTGCGTCTTTGCGTAGTTCAATGCGAGGGGCACCTGCGGCAATTCGGGATGTGGCTTAAGCCCGTATTGCACGATCAGGTTAATTTTGTGCTCGGCCAGCAAGGCCGTCATCGTCCCCTTGATGCTGGCCCAGGTGATGCCCCCGTTGGCCTGCACCTCACCTCGTTCCATCGCGAGATTGATGTCCTTGGTGCCCGGATAGCCGGTGACCAGCTTGAACCTGGTGCCGAGAACGGCATTCGTGAGGGTCGGGAAAGTCTCGTCTGCCCCGCCGGATCCACCCACGATCAGCTCGGTCCTGAATGCGTCATCGAATGTCTTCACCGGCGCGTCGGTGCGCGCCACCATGAGCTGCGACTCCCGCAGCGCACTGCCGATCCACGTGAATTGCCGCGCATCGACGCGCGCACGCTCTGGATCGAGGATAGCCCGGGTCACCACTTGCGGGTTCACCGCGCCGATGACAGTGCCGTCCTTCGGAGCCAGGGAGAAGACGTGGTTGGCTGCCTGCATCGATGAGGCGCCGGGCAGGTTCTGCGGCACGATCGTCGGATTGCCGGGAATGTGCCGCGTCCAGTAGGCCGCGATCGTGCGGGCAAACAGATCGTAGCCGCCGCCCGCGCTCGAGCCGATCACAAGCCGGATCTGCTTGCCCCGAAACAACTGAGCCGCGTCTTGCGCGGTCGCCTCACCCCGGCGGCAACCAATAATGCAGAGGGTGACGATCGCGACGGCCACCCACCGACCCCCGCGACCTGAAGCGGCTTTTCTGTCGTCCATGAGGACGTCCACCATTCAAATCTTCATACACGCGCAGCATTCTATTCGCACCTGCCGCATGGTAACAGGCCAAATCTTATGTTGAACTCGGGAGGCCCGTGTGAGCAACTCCAATCAAGGCCGGTTCGTCGGAATGGTGAAGCCGACGTCGCAGGCGTCAGGCTCGCACGACGCGCTTGCCGCCATCCTGCCCGCTGAAATCCGTACCCACACGGTCTATTGCGGCATCCGCGACGGCACCGTCGAAGAATTCAAAACGATCATGCCGCAATACGAGCGCGGCGTGGCGGAAGTCGCGGCGCTAAAGGTCGACCTGATCCATGCCGAGGGCACGCCTCCGTTCATGCTGCACGGCTATTCCGGCGAGCAGCGGATCATCGCGGCGTGGGAAGAGAAGTACGGTATCCCCGTCTTTACCTCGGGCACGAACCAGATTCGCGCGATGAAGGCGCTCGGAGCCACGCGCGTGGTCGGCGCCGGGTACGATTCCATCACGGGACCGATTGTCGAGCGTTATTTCGCAGACGCCGGTTTCGACGTCGTTGCCGTCGAGAAGGTGAAGGCGACCTGGGAGGAGGTCGGACTGCTGACCGACGAGGAGATGATCGAGACGATGGTCGATGTGTTTCTTCGACATCCCGGTGGCGAGGTCATGTATCTGCAGGGCAGCAAGTGGCCCTCGCTGAATGTCGTGGATCGACTGGAAGCCCGCATCAAGGTGCCGGTGGTGCAGGCCGTCGCCGCCCGCTGCTGGGAATTGCAGGTCCGCTTTGGACTGCAGCGGCCGCAGTCCGGTTATGGCCGGCTGCTCGCCGAGATGCCGAATTAGCTCACGCGTACCAAGGTTGGGAGCATTCTTTGAATGCATCGATCGCTGGAAAGCTGCCGAAGCACTTCCTCGCTATGCCCTCCAAGTGTCGGAGCCGAATCGGTCTTTCCAGACCAGCGCCCGTCCGAAAAGACCGGCCGGCGTTGCCTCGGAATTTATTGCGAGCGGCCGCTTGCTCACACCAAATCATAGTGGTGAACCGCGGGCGCGGTGGCGGGATTTACGTCGCCAGCGATTTGTTGGCTGGCGATATGCGTTCCGTTCATGGTCCAGGTCGCAAGCGTGCCGTCGTCGTTTTGGAACAGGATGTCGGTCTTCCCGTCCCCATTGAAGTCGGCGGTTCCTTCGATCCGCCACTCAGGGCCGACGAGACCGATCGCCTGGTTTGACTGAATGCTCGCCCCGTTCATCTGCCAAATCGCGACGGTGCCGTCATCGTCGCGCCACAGGATGTCGTTGTTGCCATCGCCGTTGAAATCGCCGGCGCCGACGACATGCCAGTCATTTCCGATGACTCCGAAGCTCGTGTTTGACACGACCTGCGTGCCATTCATCTGCCACAAGGCAACCGTGCCGTTGTCGTTGCGCCACAGAATGTCGCTCCTGTGATCGTTGCCGACATCGGCGAGCGCGACGACGTGCCATTCGGTCCCGACGGAGCCGAGGCTCGCGTTGGAGGCAATCTGGCTGCCGTTCATCTGCCACAGCGCGACTGCGCCGCTGTCGTTGCGCCACAGAATGTCGTTCTTGCCGTCGCCGTTGAAATCGGCGCTGCCGTCGATGTGCCACTCGTTGCCTACGAGGCCGAGGCTGGTGTTTATGGCAAGTTGGGCGCCGTTCATCTGCCACAGCGCGACCGTGCCGTCGTCGTCGCGCCATAGGATGTCACTCTTGCCGTCGCCATTGAAATCGGCGCTGCCGTCGATTTGCCAGTCAGTGCCGACAAGTCCAAGGTTGGTGCTCGATGTGAGTTGGCCACCCGCGGTCTGCGATTGCAGCAGCGTCAATGTCCCGTCGGGGCCGCGCACCAGGAGGTCGGCAATGTGATTGCCATCGAAATCGCCGTGGAAACCCTCGTCGAGCTGGGTCGGAGCTACCGTGAGCGTTACGGTGGCGACATTGCCGGCCAGCGTGCCGTCGTCGACGTGATAGGTGAAGCTGTCGCTGCCGACGAAACTCGCCGCCGGCGTATAGGCGAACGAGCCGTCGCTACCGAGCGCAAACGCCGCACTGTGAGTGGGGCCGCTGTTGAGAACGGCCGTGATCGCTCCGCCGTTGACATCGGCATCGTTGGCGAGCACGCCGCTGCCAGCCGCGACCGTCAGGGCATGATTCATGGTGACGGAGTAATTGTCGGGCGCAGCCGCCGGCGCGGCGTCCCCCACCGCGATGCTGAAGTTGCTGGCGTTGGTCCCGCCCTGGCTGTCGCTCGCCTGCACTGAGATGGCGTAAGCGTGCCCGGGCACGCTCTCGTAATCGATGCCGGCGGCGCCCGCTGCGCTGACAGTGACGACGCCGCTCGCTGCATCGATCTGGAAGAAATTGCCCGGGTTGGTGATCAGCGAATAGGCAAGGTTGGTCCCGTCTTCGAGGTCGGTCGACGAGGCCGTGATGCCGACCGGTGTTCCAGCGGCGGCGCCTTCAGTGACGCTGTTGATTGCAGCGTTGCTGTCGATCGGAGCGCTCGGCGGAATGTTGGGCGCTAGCCCCGATGCGGGGACGACGTGCAAATCCAACGGAAAGAAATAGTTGAACCCGGTGTTGGGAAAGACGGTATTGAAATCCTGGGTGATGAAGTCGATCGCAGCAACCATCAGATCCTGGTTGGACGTGAGGCTGGTGCGGAACTCCGCCACGCCGGACTGCTCATTGGGATTGGTGTTGTCGAACGGCGTCGAATCGACCAATAACGGCGTCCCTAGCAAGGCCCCGGTGGGGCTGAGACGCTGCAGCAGGACATCTTGATGCGACTCGTCCGATGCTGAACGCGTCCAGAGCACCGCGAAGCTGCCATCCGCCAACGCGACCATCACCTCGCCGGCGTCGACAACGGAATCCGCGGTGTTCACCATGACCTCGCCCGAGGTCGGCGAACCATCGGCCGCGAAGGTGCGAATGAAGACGTCCTGGTCCGGCCCGCTACCCGTTCCATCGTCGCGAATGGATTCGAACAGCACCGCAAAACCACCGTCTGCAAGTGCAATTACCTGATCGGGTAGATTGACGACGCCGGAAACCTGATTGACCTTGATGCCGCCGAACTGTGAACCTGCTGCAATGGCGCCGGTCGAGTCATAGGTCTGCACGTACAGGTCACTGTTTGGATCTAAGGTGTCATATTGACCCCAAAGGGCCACGAACCCGCCGTTGGTTAGCCCCGTGGCGTGCTGCGTTTCCGCCAAAACCGTCGGATCGGTGTTGCCATCGACCCGTAAGGGCGTCGCTGCAGTGTAGCTACCCGCGTTGAAGACCCGGGCGAAAATCTGCTGGGTTCCGGAAAGACTGTCGCTCTCCCAGAATACCCCGAAATTGTCACCGCCGAGGGCGACGATCTCCGGCTGGGTGTCGAAGAAACCGCCATCGACGCTTGTGACGCCACCGTCGGTGCTGTTGGCCTGAATTTCGGCTGTGACCGCGTTGCCGTCGTTCTCGAACACGCGGACAAAGACGCTGTCCTCCAGCCCTCCACTCGGGCCGGTGTCGCGGCTGGACAGCCAAGTCACCGCATAGCCATCATCAAGCCGCACGATCTCATTGCGCTCGGCGACGTCGGAGGGTCCGATCGCCGTCGATAAGTCATCCGGATGAGCGCCCGGACTGTTGGCCAGCACCGGGCCGGAATCCGGGCTCCCGTCCGCGTTGAATGTGGCCACGTAGACGTTGTCACCCCCGGCGCCGGGTAGATCGATCTGATCCCATATGACGGCATAGCCGCCGCTGTTCAGCGTGATCGCCTGACCTGGGATCGGGAAATTCGCGCCGCTGACAACCGTCTGCGTGCCCGCCGAGACTTCGTTGCCGGTCGCGTCGTAAACGCGGGTGAGAATCTCATCATCGCAGCTCTGCCAGGTGACGGCGAAATCGCCATTCGGCAGCGCTGTGAGCAGGTCGTTCTGGTCATCCATGTCGTTCGGATCGCTGACCTCGAACGTGCTACCGATCTGGTGTCCTTGAGCGTCGAACACGCGCGCGTAGATGTTGAGGTCCGGTGTGCCATCGTCATCGCCGGTTTGCGACCACGTCACCGCCCAGCCGCCGCCGGCAAGATCGACGGTGCGCAGATTGCGGAGATCGGGCTCGACCAGCGTGTGGTCGGCCCCTGCGAAAAAAACAGTGGCTGCGTCGACCGCGCCTGTATTGGAGCCATCGAGAATCGCAACATCGGTCCAGTTCTGGCCGTTGGCAGGACCGTCGGTGTCGACCTGCACCTTCAGATCCTGCCCAACGGCGACCAGCCGCACGAAATCGGAAATGTTGCTCGTTGGCGTGAAATTTGCGTCGAGCAGAGCCGAAAGATCGAGCAGGTCGCCGCCACCGAACGTGAAGGCGTATTCCGTAATGGTATCGACATTTGCCGGGCCGGAAGCGTCGAACTTGAAGATGTCCGCGCCGCCGTCACCGATCAGCACATCGTTGCCACCGCGGCCTTCGAGCACATCGTTGCCGGCGCCCGCGTCGAGGATTTCACTGAAGCTGCCGCCCGCGAGCACGTCCGTGCCGCCGGTGCCGTGCAGGACAGTGAGGGGGAAGAGGCCCAAGGCCTCACCGTCGCCTGGCACGATACCGTTCGCACCCGGACCAGGATTGAAATCGTAGACATGCACCGTACCATCGGCATTAAGGCTCGCCAGTTCGTAGCCGTTGGCGCCGAAAGCCGTGAAATAGAGGCTGTCGCCGAGTTGCCTGAAGCCACCCTCGACGCCGGCATTGGTCGTGCCGCCGCCGTTGACGGCGACGGTCGTCAGCATGCCATTCGGGTCGAGCTTGAACAGACTGTCGCCAGTCGACGAGTAAGCATCGAAATACAGGCTGCCGTTGAACACGGCGAAACCGCTGACGAGATTGGCGTCGAACGCTCCGGCGCCCCCATCGTCGTAGACGTCGGTGATCGTGCCGTCGGCATCGAGCCGGAACAGGGCCATGCCCGTGCTTGAAGTGTTCGCAACGAAATAGGTGCCGCCGGCAAAGTCGGCATAGCCGCCGAGAGCGCCCGCGCCCTCCAGCCCTTCACCGAAATATGTGAGCGGCGTCAGCGTCCCGTCGGGAGCGAGTTGGAACAGCGTGTCGTCGCCAACCGCCGAGCTGAATTCGTTGAAATAGAGGTTGGCGCCGAAGGCGTGGAAGGCGCTGCTGGTCTCCGCGGTGGTGGGCAGATGCAGCAACACGGTACCGGTCGGATCGACCGGCACTGGCGTGGTCGAGCCTGCGTCGAGCCGGAACAGCGTGTCGCCGAGCGCGTCGCTGAACGCGTTGAAATAGAGCGCGTTGTTGAAGACAAAAAGTCCGCCATCCTCGCCGGTGTTGCTGCCAAACGCCGCATTTGCAGGCGCGCGCGTCGAAATCTCTGTCACGGTCCCATCGGAATCAAGCTTGATGAGGTCCGGACTGAATCCGTTTGTCGTCGGGGTATTGGCCGCGAAATAGAGGCTGTGGTCGAACTCGACGAAGCCGCCATTCAGATTGTCGTTGAACGCCTGATTGTTGCCGTTGATATCGATGAATTGCGACGTGCCGTCCGCATTGATTTCTCCCACCCCGGTTCCGTCGCGGAAATAGAGTCGTCCTGCGAACTCCGTGAAATCGGCGTTCACGCCAAAGTTTGCCGGGAAAAACTGTCCGGGGTCAGAGGTATCGGCAACCTCGGTCACGGCTCCATTCGGATCGAGCGAGAATAGGGCTTCACTGCCGGAGCTGTCGAACGCGTTGAAATAAAGATTTCCCGCGTACTGGAAGAGTCCGCCATCGATGCCACTATTGTCGCCATTTGCATTGCCGATGATTGGCCCGCTTACGTTGCCGTTGGCGTCGACCGCGTAGAGATCTGGCAGCGGCTTGCCCGTGCCATCGAATGAAGTGAAGTAGAGCAGCGCCGGGCCGGCGCTGTCGACTTCGACGCTGAACGCGATGGCACCTTGAGCGGCGGCGGGGCCGTCAGTCACGGTGTAGATGAGGGTGTCGCCGCCATGCTCGCCGTTCGCCGGCGGCGTGTAGCGCAAGCTCGTCAATTCTTCGGTCGTGACCGCGGTGCCGGGCGTGGTGACGTCAACCCAGCTTGATCCGTCAAAGAACTGCAGCACACCGTATCCAGGCAGAGTATCGAGCGTGATCGTGACCGGATTGTCCAGGCTGTCGATCGGGGCGGCGATGCCGAGGCTGACGGGGCCGGTCCCCGCCGCTGCGATTACGTTGTCGGGGTTCGCGGTCGTGATCGTAGCGATCGGAAAAATCGGCATCTTCTCAATCTCTTTCTGTGGGCAATCCCGCCCGCTTAAACCATCGCACGGTGCAACTCATCCCCGTATGTTGTTTGCGCAGCGTGCCTGACGAGCTTACTTCAACGGCGTGAGATCCGCACCATTGAACCCGCCGCACGCAATTGCAACGTTCGCTCTTAATGCGGCAAACCGTTATCAAATTGCCAGGGCCGGGGTGGCAGCCAGCCTCATAATCCACCGAAATTCCGCGACATTATTCATTCTGCGAGGGCTTTGACTTCCAGTCCTCAACCCGCCTTATTGAGCTTGCCGATGTTAATGATGCGCCTTGTCGGCGCCGAAGGCATCACGGCCTAAGGAATGATGCGGACGCGCTCCGCTCTTTTGTGACGGGTAGGGGCGTCTATTGTGACCGCTAGGGGCGCTCGATTTTCCGCGCGAAGATGTAGGGCCTTTTTGAATGAAGCGACAAGCAGCCGATCCGACTTCTGAGCGCGAATAGATCGGATTTAGGCGCCGGCCGTCCGGTGCATGACCCAAGGGTTCCAGCCGCGTCACCGGACTGCTATATTACAGGCGTACTCTGGAAATCCGCTTCGTCGCCGCAAAGGACGCTCAGTGGACCTTTGCCGAATGGTCATCAAGGTGATAGCGGGCTTGGTGCGCCCGCTCTGCGCAGCCGCAGAAGCGTTGCCGCGGATTGACGATCGGCCTGCCAGGAGGCCCGGCGTCGTCGTCGCCTTGGCGTTGTTGCTGGCTTTTGGGCCGTTAATGTTTTGGCCGCGGGTCGGGGCGGCACGCGCGCAGGAAAAAGTGCGTCGCGTGCTTATGCTGTATCCTTACAGCAATCTGTTCCCCATCAGCGTCATTACTGGCGAGGCTGCAACGAAGCGGTTGATCGAGCGATCTGAAAAGCCGCTCGAGCTTTATAGTGATTTTCTCGACCTCGGACGATTCTCCGGGGAAGCGTACGAGGCTCGGACAGTACGCTATCTTATCGACAAATATCGCGACCGGAAGCCCGATCTGGTCATGGCACTGGGCCCGCAATCTCTGCGGTTTATTCTTCAATATCAGGCCGATCTTGGTTTCGATGCTCCGATTGTCTTTTGTTGCACATCGGGTGCCAGACTAGCCGCCTTGAAACCGCCGGGCAATGTCACCGGCATCATCTTCGATTTCGATCTGACAAAGACGTTGTCACTTGCGCAACGGCTGCAGCCCGACGCGCGCCATATCGTCGTCATCGCCGGTGCGACCGAATTCGACCAGCAATCAGCCCAAATTGCGCGCCGCCAACTCGCTCCGTATGAGCAAAAATATGATACGAAATATTTAGTGGGTCTGCGGTATGACGAATTGTTAGAGAATTTGAAGCGTTTGCCGCGCGACACGATCGTTATCGTATTGACGATGTTTGCGGACAGTACGGGCCGTTTGTTCATTTCTCCCGAAGTCGTTCAAGACATCACGACTGCGGCGGCTGCTCCGGTTTATTCCCCGTACCAAACCTATCTCGGGCGCGGCGTTGTGGGGGGGCGCATGGACTCGTTTCAACAGGTTGGCGCGGAGATCGCTGATCTGGCTTTGGACATTCTTGCCGGCGCAAGTCCATCTAAGCTAGTGCCGCGGGCCGCCACGGCGAACGCCGACAGGGTCGATTGGCGTCAGCTCCGGCGTTGGAATATCAGCGAGGACAGGCTGCCACCGGGTACTGATATCCGCTTTCGCGAATTTAGCCTGTGGGAGCAATACCGCTGGCAGATCATTGCCATTATTGCCTTGGTCCTGGCCCAGGCGGCGGTGATCGCGCAATTGTATTTTGAGCGCCGTCGCCGTCGGATTGCGGAAACGGAATTACGCCAGCGGTTGCTGGAAGTCATTCATCTGAATCGTACCGCTACAGCGGGTGCACTATCGGCCTCCTTCGCTCATGAACTGAACCAGCCGTTGGGGGCTATTCAGAGCTATGCCGAGGCCGCGGAACTCTATCTTAAGGCCGACCCGCCCAACCTTGAGCGAGTCGAACAGATTCTCGCCAACATACTTCGGGACGACAAGCGCGCGGCAGAAATCATTAGCCACATGGGTGGATTGCTGAAGAAGGGAAGTGCAAGCGACTTGCGGGAATGTGATTTCAATGATGTCGTTCGAGCTGCGCTTCGAATTCTTGACCCTGAGGCGATAAAGCGGGGCGTGGAGCTCAGTGTCCACCACGCGAATGGCTCTTTGCCTGTTCGCGTTGACCCGATTCACTTGCAGCAGGTCATCTTAAATCTTGCAGTGAATGGAATGGATGCCATGCAGGACTGCGCTCCCGGTCGTGGCCGGATGTCGGTCCAAACCGCATTGGTCGGAGAGTCCGCAATCGAGGTTTCGATCGCCGATTCCGGAATGGGCATACCCGTGGGTAAGCTGAACGAGATTTTTGATACTTTTTATACAACCAAGCAGCAGGGCACGGGACTTGGCTTGTCCATCGCGCGCACGATCATCGAGACCTACGGAGGCAAGATATGGGCGGAAAATCGACCTGGAGGTGGAGCGGTGCTTCGTTTTACATTGCCGCTGTCTAAAGCGATTGCCGCATGATGCGCATGTCGCCGATCATCCACATCGTCGATGACGATGTGTCGTTCCGCACGGCTGTCGGCGAGTTGCTGAGCGCTTGCGGCTATAGGGTCGCGCTCTACAAATCGGCAGAGCAACTGCTGAAGACACCCTTAAGCGGGGAGCCCGCTTGTATTCTGCTGGACGTTCATATGGCTGGCGTGAGTGGACCGCAGTTGCAGGATCACCTTAGTGAGTTGGGGTGCAGGTTGCCCATCGTCTTCGTCACCGGGCAGGTGGATATTCCGACGACTGTGCAAACGATCAAAGCCGGTGCGGAAGACTTCCTCACGAAACCGCTCCTCAAAGAAAGACTATTGGAGGTGGTTGTGCGCGCTCTCGTTCGCTACGAGGAAATGCAGGAGCAGGACAATCGGATTGCGGCTCTGCGTTCGCATTTTTCTCGGCTTACACCTCGTGAACAGGAAGTCTTCGATCTGTTGGTTCGCGGCAAGCCTCACAAGCAGATTGCCTACGCGCTAGGCACCTCGGAACGAACCGTCAAAATGCATCGACACAATGTGCTGCAAAAATTTCAGGTTCAATCACTCGCAGAGCTTGCGGTGATTGCAGAGCGTCTTGGATTATTGTCTGTGCCAGGCGGCTTCGGAAATGAAGGCATCACGATCGCTGGAAAAAAATCGACCCCGACAACTTCAGATCCCCCCCTCGCCACCCGTAGCGGGCGCAGACCGCATTTGTGATTCGAAGGCAGCGGCGTTGACTGCTCCGCCTTTGTCTTCGCTCCGCGGAGTGCCCTTGTATTCGCGCGTGAACTTTTGAATTTTGGTAAATTGTTTCCCTGCGCACCAGATCGTCGGCTCACCTGGTTCGCGAAGATACCGTCGGCCTTCCGAGGCCCGACAAGGCGTTTCGGCTTGATCATACTTCCCTTAGGGACAGGTCCCGTCGAGCATCCGTTCTGTCATAAACGTCCGAGAGCCTTGAAAAGTTACACGCCTACAGGTCGCCTTGATGAGGCGAGATTCGAGATATCCATGCGCAAGCGGCGGAAGATCGTAGCGATCGTGGATGACGATCCGAGTATGCTCAGGGCCACCGAGAACCTGTTGGACGCGCATGGTGTTGCAACAGAAGTGTTTGCATCTGCTGAGGAATTCCTCGATCGCGGGGCCACGACTCAAGTCGATTGCCTCCTCCTGGACATCCACCTTGGCGGCGTGTCCGGAATTGAATTGCGGCATCAACTCAAGGCTTCCGGTTGCGCGCTTCCGGTCATTTTCATGACCGCCCTCGACGATGAGGCCACACGCGCTCTGGCGCTGGCGGCAGGTTGCGTTGCTTATCTGCGCAAACCATTTGAGGGACGCCAACTGATCGATGCGATTGAGAAGGCCGTGCCTTAGCAAAAAGAACGGCGTTTGTTGAAAATCATGGGGCGGCCGTGGCACTCAAACCGTGCACGATGAATCACCGCAGCGGGCCACTGGACCATGTGGCTTTACGTTGCTTAGGTGCAATAGCACCGGATGACCTTCCCCTTTGTGCAGTTTAATCTGCCGGGACCCGATGTGAGAGTACCGCTGTGGAGACCGTCATGAAATTCTCCGATGTAAACTCGTCGTCAGGTCGCGAACAACGCCGGGAGCGCTCGTCGGAAGTCGGCATGGTTTACGTGCTGGGCGGGACGTTCCACATGGGATCAGACAAGCATTACCCGGAAGAGGCACCGGTCCATCGCGTGACGGTCGATGGATTCTGGATAGATCGAACCCCGGTCACCAACCGTCAGTTCAAGGAATTCGTCAGGGCGACCGGTCACGTAACTTTCGCGGAAATTCCGCCTGACCCGAAGGACTATCCAGGCGCGTTGCCGCACATGCTCTATGCCGGCTCGTTGGTGTTCACGCCGCCGGTACATCAGGTCGATCTGCGAAACTGGAGCGAATGGTGGGCGTTCCTGAAAGGCGCGGACTGGCGTCACCCCTATGGTCCGAAGAGCAACATCAACGCGCTCGACAATCATCCGGTCGTGCATGTGTCGTTTGCCGACGCGCTGACCTACGCCAGATGGGCCGGCAAGGACCTGCCGAGCGAGGCCGAATGGGAATTCGCCGCGCGCGGCGGGCTTGACGGAGCCGAGTTCGCCTGGGGTGACGAATTCACGCCCGGTGGCCGCCACATGGCTAATACCTGGCAGGGCGAATTCCCGCGGCAGAATCGCAACGAGGACGGCTTCGAGCGCACCTCGCCGGTGACCGCGTTCTCGCCCAATGGCTACGGCCTGCACGACATGATCGGCAACGTCTGGGAATGGACGACCGATTGGTATTCGCAGAAACACGAAGCCGATGCGCCGAAGGCGTGCTGCATTCCGGAAAATCCGCGCGGCGGCCCCGAGGCTGAGAGCTTCGATTCCTGCCAGCCCAACATCAAGATACCGAGGAAGGTGATCAAGGGCGGCTCGCATCTGTGCGCGCCGAACTATTGCCGCCGCTATCGCCCGGCCGCGCGTCATGCTGAAGCTGTCGATACCTCGACTAGTCATGTCGGTTTCAGATGTATCAGGCGAACAAAATCTGATGCGTCACAATAGAGGAGCACGTTATGATCAATAAACACACGCCTGAAGAGTCTCACGACAGTACGCCACAACCGGGCGGCGGAGTGAAACGGCGCGATCTGCTGCTGAGCGGCACCTCGTTGCTGGCCGCGTCGGCGCTGTCGGCGACCGGCCTTGTGACGACGGCGCAGGCACAGCAAACCCAGCAAGCGGCTGGACAGCCGCCGAACATCGTCGTCATCATGGGCGATGACATCGGCATGTGGAACCTCGGGGCATACCATCGCGGTATGATGGCGGGCCGGACGCCGAACCTCGACAAGCTGGCCGCCGAAGGCATGCTGTTCACTGATTACTATGCGGAGGCGAGTTGCACGGCAGGCCGGGCCAACTTCATTACCGGCGAGTTGCCGATCCGAACCGGCATGACCACCGTCGGCCAGGCCGGCGCGCCTATCGGCATCCCGGCGGAGGCTGTGACCATTGCAACCGCACTGAAAGGAATGGGCTACGCCACCGGCCAGTTTGGCAAAAACCACCTTGGCGACAAAAACGAGTTCCTGCCGACCGTGCACGGGTTCGACGAGTTCTTCGGCTACCTATATCACCTCGACGCGATGGAAGACCCGGCGCATCCGGCCTATCCGCAGGAGTTGCTGAACATAGTCGGCCCGCGCAATATGGTCCATTCGTTCGCGACCAACGTGGACGACACCACCGTGGACCCGCGCTGGGGCAAGGTCGGCAAACAAAGGATCGAGGATGCCGGCACGCTCTATCCCAAGCGGATGGAGACCGTAGACGACGAAATCCGCGACCTCGCGCTCGCATTCATCGACAAGGCCAAGGCCGACAACAAGCCGTTCTTCCTCTGGCTCAACCCCACCCGCATGCATATCGTCACCCACCTTTCGCCGAAGTACGAAGCGATGCGCAACTCGAAGAACGGCTGGTCCATCCATGAAGCCGGCATGGCGCAGCTCGACGATGACGTCGGCATCGTGATGAAGAAGTTGAAGGACATGGGCGTCGACGACAACACCATCGTCGTCTTCACCACCGACAACGGCACCGAGGTCTTCACCTGGCCGGACGGCGGACAGACGCCGTTTGCGCAGAGCAAGGGGACGGTCTTTGAAGGCGGCTTCCGCGTGCCGGCGATGATCCGCTGGCCGGGCAAAGTACCGGCCGGCAAGGTCGAGAACGGCATTATCTCCGGGCTCGACTGGTTCCCGACGTTCCTCGCCGCCGCCGGCAACCCGAACATCATCGAGGAGCTGAAGAAGGGCAAGGAGATCGGTGGCACGACTTACAAGGTCCATCTGGACGGCTACAACCAGCTGGACATGATCACCGGCAAGGGGCCGTCGAATCGGCATGAAATCTGGTACTTCGGCGAAAGTGAGCTGGGCGCCGTGCGCATCGATGACTACAAGTTTCGCTTCATCGATCAACCTGGGGGATGGCTAGGTGACAAAACCAAGCCTGACGTTCCCTATATCACCAACCTTCGCCTCGATCCGTTCGAGCGTACGGGCTGGCCCGGTAACGGGACCAAAGAAGGGGCGCAGCAATACTTCGACTGGTTCAAATACGAATTCTGGCGCTTCGTGTTTGTCCAGCAGGAAGTCGAGAAGCTGGCCATGACGGCGATCGAGTTCCCGCCCATGCAGAAAGGCGCGAGCTTCAATCTCGATGCCGTGAAGGCGAAAATCGCGGCAGCCCAGGCGGCAATAGCGAAATAAGAAGTGTTGATGATCGTCACGGCGGGCGGCTTACAGTGGGCCGCCCGCAACTCGGGAAACCGTCCAAGCCATCACCCATCCGAGGAGATCGCGAAATGAAACGATCAATCCGGCTCCTTTGGTCTCTTTCGCTATTGCTGCTTTCGTTTGTCGTCGCCGGTGACGGACGGACGCAGGCTCTTGACCCACTGCCGTCGTGGAACGACGGAGCCAGCAAACAGGCCATCGTCGAGTTCGTCGGCAAGATCACGCGCCAGGGCGGCCCGGATTTCGTGGCGCCCGCCGCACGTGTCGCGGTCTTCGACAATGACGGGACCTTGTGGACGGAACAGCCCATGTATGTTCAACTCGCCTTCGCGCTCGATCGCGTGAAGGCAATGGCGCCCCTGCATCCCGAATGGAAGGACAAGCAGCCGTTCAAGGCGGTGCTTGACGGGGACATGAAGACCCTCGCCGAATCCGGCGAGCGCGGCCTGCTGGAGCTGGTGATGGCGACCCACGCTGGCATGACCACCGATGAATTCGAGAAAATCGTCTCGGATTGGCTCGCCACTGCACGCCATCCGCGATTCAACCGGCCGTACACGGAACTGGTGTACCAGCCGATGGTCGAACTGCTGGCCTATCTGCGCGCCAACGGCTTCAAGACCTTTATCGTGTCCGGTGGCGGCGTCGAGTTCATGCGCCCGTGGGCCGAGCGGGTCTACGGCGTTCCGCCGGAGCAGGTGGTGGGATCGTCGGTCAAGACGAAGTTCGAGATGCGCCGCGGAAGACCCATCCTGTTCCGCCTGCCGGAAGTCAATTTTATCGATGACAAGGCCGGCAAGCCGATCGGCATCAACGAGTATATCGGTCGCCGTCCAATCGCCGCATTTGGCAATTCCGACGGCGATCTCGAGATGCTACAATGGACGACTATGACAGGTGACGTCCGCTTCGGTCTGATCGTCCATCATACCGACGCGGAACGTGAATATGCCTACGATCGGCAAACGCCGTTCGGCCGGCTTGATCAGGCCCTGGATGCCGCGGCGCTGAACCGTTGGACGGTGGTGGACATGAAGCGCGATTGGAAGCGCATCTTTGCATTCGAAGGAGCCCGCTGAGCGGGTAACGCCCGCTTTGATCCGGCCCTCGTTCTAACACTCTGACTCCCTGCCTCCGGGGCAGGTCGAAAAGGAGAAACAGCTTGTCTATCCAGTCAACAGTCGCTCTCTCGGTTGTCTTGATCCTAGCTTTCGGTCCGGCAGCTACTGCGAGGGATGACGGTGTTCCGAATATCGATCTTCAAAAACTCTGTCGATCCAATCAAATTGCGATCGACGCCGCAATTGGTACTGGAAATGTAGACCTCCTGAAGTCGTGCGTGGAGGGCGAGCAAAGGACGCGGGAGCTGCTTGTCAAGGAGTGGGCGACGTTTTCAGCGGCTGACAAGTCGCTGTGTGTGCAACCAAACCAATATTTGCCAAGCTATGTCGAATGGTACACTTGCGCTCAAATGCAAAGAGACGTGAGAAAGTCGCGGAAGGAGCAGTCTGCTGCTGAATCATCCGCCCCAAACACCCGTCGTCAATCATCTAATTCTCGATTGGGCTCCAAGACCAAAAGCTGTCCGGTTGTGCAATTTGGAGCAGATGGCTCGATCGTCAGCGCCATCGCCTGCTAGTCTAGGCGGGATCAGTTCTTTCGCTAAAAGCCCTAACCGTCGGCAAAGCGCTCAATTATTCGTACATGGCGGCCGCGACCAATCACCCCGGAGCTGAGTCCGGCCGTGGTAGCTGGAACCTTTTCCTGACTCGTGCATCGGTTGGGTTTTCCGACCTGAGCAGCTTAAATCGTGGCCGGGCAGTGCAAGGGCGCGCGGGGAGGCGTCCGCGCGGCCTTGTCCGCTTTTGCGGAGCCTTTGGAGCCGCGCGGACCGCGATGTGGCCGCCTATTGACGGGGCTGGACGTGGACGATGTAGCTGTTGTGGTCCACGTACCAGAAAGAGACCGGCGTGGTGGAGTTGTCGATCCAGGTTCGCCGGTCGTGCGAAAACGGCTCGGGCAGCACATATTGGGTCCATTGATCGGACTGCGGGTTGAAGCGCAGCACGCGGCCGCTATGGAGCGCGCCGGCCCACACCTCGCCGCGCTGGTCCGGCATCGCTTCATAGAACGTCACGTAAGGCACGGGCGGCCAGAACTCGCGGATCTGGCCGGCCTTGACGTCGAACTCAAGCAGCGCGCCGCCGCGGCCGCCGAACCAGGGATTGCCCTGCGCATCGAAGCCGCCGCGGGCGGGTGTTGAGTCCTTCGAGAAGCTTCGCACCTCGGTGATCTTGTTGGTGCGCGTATCCATCAGTTCCATGGTGTCGCCGCCCCCGGCCGCGGAGCCGCCGGCCCAGAAATTCCCGTCCGGGCTGACGATGTTGTCATACGGATTGGCAGCGCCGATCGAGTAGGGAACCCGCTCGATGAGCTTGCCGGTCTTCGAATCGAACTTCTGCACCGCCCGCTGGCGGGCGAACCAGATGATGTCGTTGCCGACCGAGAAATTGCCGAACCCCGGCGTGTTGAGCGGCTCCTGCCCAGGGATCGGGAACTTGGTGAAGGTCTGGCTCACCGGATCGAACCGCACGATGTTGTGCGCCCAGTTCTCGGAGGCCCAGACGATGTCGTTCTTGTCCACCTGGATGCGGTGGGTGCCGGGAAGGACGCCGACCGGGGTCGCCGGCACCTGATGCTCGGTCACGATGCCGGTGCGCGGGTCGAGCATGCCCATGAACGGCGTGCGGTGGCTCGAATACCAGATGTTGCCCTTGGAATCGCCCGAAACGTCGTGCGTCGCCAGCAGGACGTGCGGCAGTTCGTACTCGGTCACGACCACGTTGGTCGCCGGCCCGTGCGCGCGCGGAAACACCCGAAGCTGCCCCATTTGACTATCCGGCCCGCGCACCCGCGCCAGCCATTTGATGATCATCTCCTCTTCGCCCAGCTCTGATCGCGCGCGGCCGCGCACGATCAGCGGTGAGCCGCTGTAATGGAGCATGCGGAACAGCATCAGGCGCCAACTCCGCTCGTCGAGCTTGTTGCGCATGATCTGCTCGTAGCCGTGGCAGCCTTCCCCGCAGGCGCGGCTGAACGTCTGTTTTTCTTCGGCGGTGCCGGGCAAGTTCCACAGCCACTCCACGCCTGAGAGCTGCGCCAGCACGTCGTCCGTGGGAGGCAGGAAGTCGTTCTCGGAGCGCCGCTGCAGCACGATCTCATCGAGCTGCGCGCCGTTGTCGATCCGCATGGCGTCGCGCTGATAGGGCAGGAACTGGACCGGCCTGGCGATTCGCAATGTATAGGGGCCGGGCACGAGCTGCGGAAACTCGTATTGTCCGTCCTGGTTGGTGGTGACGGTGGTGCGCACCGCGTTGGCCGCGATCAACTGCACCATGATGCCTTCAAGTTTATCGCCGCCGGCGCTGCGCACGACCCCCTTCGGGCCGCCGCGAAGATTGCCGCGTTCCGGCATCACCGGCGAATTCTGCGCGGTCGCGCGATACCACGGGTTGGCCGGTGGATTGGTCTCCTCGTAGCAGCACGCGTTGTGCAGGTAGGCCAGCAGGTCGGCGATATCGGCGTCCTTGAGCGCGGTGCCGAACGCGGGCATCTGCGCGCTGCCCTTGCGAATCTGGTTGGCTACCGTGTCGTCATTGACGGGGTCGCCGGTTACGAGGTTTGCGCGGCTGAAAATGCCCTTGAGCGTCGGCGCCGGCGAGCCGGCCGCGCGCGTGTAGTCGTTGTGGCAATTCCAGCATTTGTAATAGTAGATCACCTCGCCGCGCGTGGCGCCGCTCTTGGCCGCGGCGTTGTATCCAAAGACTTCGACCGAGCGCTGGAGATCGTTCGAGGCCGCGGAAGGTTGCGCCGCCGGCGTGGGAGCCTGGGCCCACGCATTCGAGATGGCAAAGGATGCTCCGTACCAGACTGCTCCGCTCGCGATCACGGCCGTAACGGCCAGCGTGCGACTGACCCGCATTGGATTCCTCCCGACGATGGTGCGTCCTTTTCGGACGTCTTCAAATGACCAAGTAATCAGGATGCGCCTTCCGGGCTTTGCCGGCAAGACGGTCGGTGACGCAAAATTCGGAGGTCATCCGGATTGAGAGTTTGCGGCAGCAGGCGGCCTGATGGGCTACGGCGCTAATATTGCGGACCCGTACCCGTTAGGCCGGCGGCCACATCGGCCGCATCCTCAAGGAAGAGAAGCCGGCTGACCCCGCCGGGTCATGCAGGCGACCAAAATTTGAACTCGTCATTAATCTCAAGACCGGGAAGGCACTCGGAATAAAATTTCCCTTCTCGCTGCTTGGTCGCGCCCTGACGTTCTCGAATGAGCTTGGCCGACAGCCGCTCGTGGTCCATCGCAACCGGCGAACCTACGCCGACGAGGTTCGCTTTTTGTGCTGAGGGTGGTAACGAGGCATCGGGATAGATCGCGGAGTTCTCACTACTGCAAATGGAGTTTACAAGACTTGGTTCAAGTTGCAGATGGAACGCACGATGTAGGATTGGGGCGGTACGCCATCTCGCTCGAAAGTTTGACCATTTGGGCACCAGATCCGCGATCTCGCGCCTGCGGCGCACGTCGCAAGACCCGCAGCAAATTTGCTCGAGGGGCCGGTGCAACCAACCCCGAACTTGATGCCTTTCATCGCATCCATGGGCTGCGCAAAGGCAGAAGCGCTCAGCACAGCCAGCGCAGCAGCTATGGATATGCGTAGCAGGATGGCACCTCAGGCATACGCATGTCGGAGATGGTGCCTCTGTGAGCATTGTACAAGTTGAGCGAAGCAGTTAAGCGAACCAGAGTCAGTCAGGTTGAAGCTGTCATCAGCGCGCGATCGTCAGCATCAGCGCCGCAATCTTTATTGTCACGAAATTCGAGAAATGTCAGGTGCCGCGTAGGGCAAAATGATCTGGTCGCGATGACGCACGGCGCCGCAGGCATAGACAACGTTGGGAACGCAGCCTTCGCGTTCGGTTGCATCCCGAGCCTTCGCACCATCGGCGAGGGACATATTTCGTCGCTGACGTTCCGTTCGGGCACCACAGGCGCTGACGGAAAAATAGGTTCCGGTGACAGAAATATTCTCACAATTGAACGAATTCGATCGATATTCTTTCGACAATCGACATGTGATGAGTTAATGGTCGTGGTCGACCACTGCCTACTCTCGAACTGACGACTGAGGGATGTGCGCCTCGATCCGGTCGGTGAGGTGCGCAAACGATGCTGTTTTCGTTACTTTAATCGTCGTTTCGGTATTGGGTGCGGTCTTGACCGCGTACGCACCGGTGAAATGACATTGGACCTGCGGGCGTGGCGCGGTGATCAAGCGCGCAGTCATCGCAGCCTATTCGGGGCCGAAAAGGAAAGTTGCCGGCGCCGAACGTCAGTCTTGAAAGGTCTCGCTATGAGTCGCTGGTTTGCGGGCATACAGAGGTCGGAGGCTGGCCGGACAGCCCTGGTAAGCGCAACGGTTTATCTCCTGCCGGACAAGCTTGAACTCATCAAGCAGATATGCGGCGACAAGAACCTCCGGATTAGTGATTTTCTTTCGGAGGCAGTCGACAGTTACCTTTTACAAGCCCCGAGGAGGGTAGCTTTATAAGAATGCAATAACTACATCGAGAACTCACAGGCAGTCGGGAATTGTTTAAATGGTAACAAGAGTCATCAAGCTGCGCGAAGCTAGCGATCCAGCCCCCGAGACTGACGAGCATCTCTCTCAGCGCAAGCGGCCTGAGAACGGACGATTCTGGCTCCAGGTCGATCGGCAGACGAAATCGTCATATCCAACGGTTGAAACTGCGGAAGCGGCGGGTCTTGCCATCAAGACGGGACATCCCCTTGTTCAGGTTGTCGTCTATGACAGCATCGAATGTCGGAGCACTGTTGTGGATTTGCCTGCTTGACTAAGACAGCGCTGCACTTCTCACGCCGGTAAATGTACCGGACTGGCAAATAACGAAGAATAGACGGCGCACCGAAGAGGCCACGAGTGTGACGGCGGGCAGCCTCACTCTCGCAAAAAATAGGAGCATATTCATTGCAGCCTTGGGCTGCAGTTATCATGTAGTGGAATACCTTGATAGATTCGTATTGCCCTCGCAGCCCTTTCTGAAGAGGCTTATGGAACATGTTGCATTGCAAAAGCGTTGTCTGAGGGCCACTCCTCGGGAGTAATTCGAAATGAAAATTGCGCAGATCGCGCCGCTCATGGAGAGCGTGCCGCCGCGGCTCTATGGGGGAACCGAGCGGGTTGTTGCCTATCTCACGGACGAACTGGTGGGGCTCGGTCATGATGTCACCCTGTTTGCAAGCGGCGATTCCATTTCGAGTGCGAAGCTGGTGAGCTGCGCACCCGTCGCGCTCCGCCTTGATCCTAATATCCGCGATCCCATCCCCTATTACATGTTGATGCTTGACCGAGTCCGGCAGCGCACCGATGAGTTTGATGTCTTGCATTTCCATATTGACCAGTTTCACTTCCCGCTGTTCCGCCCCATCGCGGAGCGGACCGTGACGACGCTGCACGGCCGTCAGGATCTCCCGGACCTCAAACCTCTCTACCTCGGCTTCAACGACATGCCGCTGGTGTCGATTTCTCAGGCGCAGCGCCTGCCGGTGATGAATGCTAATTTCGCAGCGACCGTGCATCACGGCTTGCCGGTCGACCTTCACAAGCCGACCTTCGATCCACGCGGCGGCTACGTGGCGTTCCTCGGCCGCATTTCACCGGAGAAGCGTGTCGACCGCGCCATCCAAATCGCGCGGACGCTCGGTATTCCCATTAGGATCGCCGCCAAGGTCGATAACGTCGACCGGGTCTATTTTCGTGAGACGATTGAACCGCTGATCGATCTGCCCGGTGTGCAATTCGTCGGCGAGATCAGCGAACGCGAAAAGACCGAGTTCCTCGGCGAAGCGCGGGCGCTTCTGTTTCCCATCGACTGGCCGGAGCCGTTTGGAATGTCGATGATCGAGGCGATGGCGTGCGGGACTCCGGTGCTCGCTTTCGGCCACGGCTCAGTGCCCGAAATCATCGATCCTGGCGTTACTGGCCTGATCGTCAACAGCATGGACGAGGCCGTGAGGATGCTGCCGAAGGTGATGTCACTCGATCGCCGCGCGGTGCGGCGGCGCTTCGAGCAGCGCTTCTCCGCGATGCGGATGGCGCAGGACTATCTGCAAATCTATCGATCGTTGCTTCAGCAGTCCGCCATTGAGGAGCCGAGCCGAAGACTACTGCAACCGGCCCTGGAGCAGGGACTCAACTGAACAGGACTTCATGACTATCTCGGTGCTGCCAGTCGGCAACTTTCCTCAAACGTCATTCTACATCCCGGCCACCGGGTTGACGACGCGGCCGCGGCGCACGCTCAAGCAAGACGACACCTTTTTGGTGCTCGACAGCCACGGCGACATCGGCACTTCGGACGGCGGTCCCGACGGGCTATTCCACTGCGACACCCGCTTTCTGTCACGCCTGGAACTGCTTCTCGATGGCGTGCAACCGCTGTTGCTCGGGTCTAACGTGCGCGACGACAACACGTTGATCACCGCCGACCTCACCAACGCGGACATGTATTTTGAGAACCGTCTGATCCTGCCGAAAGACGTGCTCCACATTGTGCGTACGATCTTTCTTTGGCGAGGCATCGCTTATCAGAGGTATGCCATCCGCAATCATGGCGACCGCCCCGTCGATCTCGGCTTGACTGTCCAGTTCGACAGCGATTTCGCGGACCTCTTCGAGGTGCGTGGGCTCCAGCGTCAGCGGCGTGGAAAAATCAGCCGTACGCTCGTCGACGGGACCACGACCGTCCTGAGCTACGAGGGACTCGACGGGCAATTGCGACGAAGCCGGCTTGTGTTCGACCCGCCGCCGAACGATCTCACAGTGGGGGCGGCCTCCTATTGCGCCTCGATCGAGCCAAAGGATGCGCAGTTGATCTTTGTCAGCATTGGCTGCGAAGGCGTGAAACCATCGAAGGCGATCCCGTTTCGGCGTGGGCTGCGGGCCGCGCATCAAGATTTACGCGCCCGCTCGAGCGCCGCTGCAACCGTGAGAACCTCCAACGAACTCTTCAATGAAGTTCTCTGCCGGTCGATGGCAGACCTCTGCATGCTCACGACCGACACTCCGGAGGGGCTCTATCCCTATGCAGGAATTCCTTGGTATTCGACCACGTTTGGTCGCGACGGCCTGATCACCGCGTTGCAGATGCTGTGGTTCTATCCGCGTGTGGCGCAAGGTGTTCTGCGGCGCCTGGCGGCTTATCAGGCGACCGCCGACAATGCTCAGTCGGATGCTCAGCCGGGCAAGATTTTGCACGAGATGCGCGGCGGGGAGATGGCGGCCCTGCAAGAAGTCCCGTTCGGACTTTATTACGGCAGCGTTGATTCGACCCCGCTGTTCGTGCTGCTCGCAGGCCTATATGCTGAGCGCACCGGCGACGACGACACGCTCCACGCGCTATGGCCCAACATCGAGGCTGCCCTCGGCTGGATCGACGGACCGGGCGATGCGGATGGCGATGGCTTCGTTGAGTACGACCGGTCGACCCGGCAGGGACTCGCGAACCAGGGCTGGAAAGATTCGGTCGACGCCATTTTCCATGCCGATGGCCGGTTGGCGCAAGGTCCGGTCGCGCTCGCCGAGGTGCAGGGCTACGTCTATGCCGCAAAAATCGTGTTGGCGCGTTGTGCCGCGCGACTTGGACGCAGCGAGTTTGCCCAAAAGCTCCAGGCCGAGGCCGCGCAGCTCGCGCAAAGATTCGAGGCGCGTTTCTGGTGTCCGGACCTTGGCATGTATGCGATGGCCCTCGACGGCGACAAGCATCCCTGTCGCGTTCGCTCATCGAATGCCGGCCAGGTTCTGTTCAGCGGGATCGCCCAGGCCGATCGAGCGGTCCAGGTCGCCGATGCATTGCTGCAGCCGCAATTCTTTTCCGGCTGGGGCATTCGCACGATCGCGAACAAGGAAGCCCGTTACAATCCTATGTCCTACCACAATGGCTCGATCTGGCCGCATGACAACGCCTTGATCGCGCTTGGGCTCGCCAGGTACGGCTGTAAGCGCTCGGTCGAGCGCCTGTTCAAGGGACTATTCGACGCCGCGAACTATATGGAAATGCGCCGGTTGCCCGAGCTGTTCTGCGGTTTCCATCGCCGACGCGCACGCGGCCCGACCCACTATCCGGTCGCATGCGCGCCGCAAGCCTGGGCGAGCGCGACGCCATTCACGCTGATCGAGGCTGCGCTCGGCCTGCAGTTCGACCACTATGCCGGAGAAATTCGCCTGATCGACCCTTGCCTGCCAGAGTTTCTCGAAGAATTGGTGATACGCAATTTGCAACTCCGCGGCTCAAGCGTCGATTTGCGCGTCCATCGTCGCGGCAAGGAAATCTCGCTTGAAGTGCTGCGTCGGCAAGGGCAAATCCAGGTCTCGGTCGTATTCACGTAGCCATGCGGCGCGGGCGGTCGCTCGACGCCCATGTCGCGGTGACGGTGTGCAGGATGTTCTGTCCGGGGGCGGCGGCACCGAATCCGTCCAGCTCACCGGCGTGGCGACCGGCACAACGGGTTTGGGCGGCGGTAAGCAGGCCATCTCATCCTCGGGCGCGCACGGCGGTACGGCGATCGACACCGTGGTTTCGAGCGTGCGCGGCCGTTTCCGCCTGGACTGATGATTACGCTAGGCCTGGCAGGCGCAGAAAAGGATGCTCAGGCTGGAAAGCGGAATATGAATGCCTTTGAGAGTGCAGTTTTTTTTGCACGCCAGCTTGCCGCAACTCAGCGTTCCGTTGACGTGGCGCACGAAGCAGTCGGGCAATGTAACGGAACCGCCCCCGGACGGCGACGGAATGGAGCCGCCGCTCGGTCTGCATTGACACTGCATCGTCAGGGATCCGTCCGGATTGAGCTTGCTCTTGACGATGCAGATCGTTCCCGGAGATTGCTCATTGCATATGGGAGAGACAGTAACGTCGCCGTTGGGGTCTGAGATCGCCCGCAGCACGAGGCCGTGCTTCGGCGCCAGCGACGGGTCCTTGCTAAACGTCACGTCGGCGGTCGCTTTCTTCCACTGCGCCTTGGTGAAGTGCAGCATCTTGAAATTGAGGTTCGACTTGTCGATTTCCGATATATTGATGATCTTGGGTACCTTGGCCATTGGTCGCTCCCCGTATGATCACATAAGATTTACGTACGCTGACTATCTTTACAAAGTCATATGATAATCCAAGGCGGCGAATAGCTCAAGGACGCAGGCCTTGTTGCTGTGGGAGAGAAGATCTCGCGGCGCCGAAGGGCAAGCGCCAATGCAGCTCGCCAAGCTTTTATATCGTTCGCCGGTACTGGCCGCACCGGGTGGCTACGCTCAAAGAGGTAGGCCCCCTTCAGGTACCCGATTGACGGCACGATTGCCCAACTAAAAATGAATCCGCGAGATCGGTTGAAACTCTCGGATCAGATCTTTATCAAGCTTAGAGCCCATGTCTTTTATGACTTGATACGCGGCCTCGCCAGACATCGCGGGCTTGTAGGAGCGCTGTTCGATGAGCGCCCCGAAAATATCTGCGATTGTCATCATCCGAACCAGATCGGACAATTCACTCGCCTGCAGCCCGTGGGGATATCCTGATCCATCTAGGTATTCGTGATGATGGACCACCATATCAAGCATCGCTGCATGAAGCCCCTGCACCGTTCGCAGCGCCTCATATCCTAAGAGGGGATGCTGTCTCATGACGGCAAGTTCATCCTCATCGAGGGGACCGGGTTTCTCCAAAATGGCCACTGGAATTCTAGCCTTGCCAATATCGTGAAGCAGTCCTGCCGTCGCCATTTTCTGTTGGTCCGCGTGGGAAAAGCGAAGGTGCTGAGCGAACGTCACGGCAACCCCGGTGACAACCAGGCAATGCTGGTAGGTCTGGCTATGATGCTTGCGAATGATATCGATCCAGCGTCCGAACCCGTCCTTCTCGATATGAGAGACGATAGCGCCGCCGGCCGCATCGATTGATTTAGGGTCAAGCGGAGCGCCCAGACTTGCTGATGCAAAAATGTCCTTCAGCGCGTTGACTCCTGCCGAAGCGCCGCAGGAACTGACAATTGAAGGGTCCTCCGGCGCGCTGCCCAAGGAATCGATGTCGCCTAATAGCGTTGTCAGCAGCGATTTGCCTTCAATTGGGCGCTGCAAGAGATCGGTAGCACCGATTGCGTAGGCCTGAACGGCTTGAATTCGAGATCCTTTGTCAACGGCAAAGACTATCTTTCCATTTTTTGGGCGACGTTTGAGCCAAAGCCGGAGCCCTGGGATTCGGGCGATGTCCACATTGGCGTCACAGACCATGAAGCAGGACGGCTCTGTACCCGGAATATCGTCGGGCGTAACCAATTGCGTGTCGAAGATGCCCGCCAATTTACTGCCGAGGCTTTTCGCCCGCTGAGCCGAGTCCGAAACGATGAAAAGGCGGTTCATTGCTAAGCCTGCTGCGAGCTCGCCAGCTGAACGAAAGTAAGGCCTATTTCAAACCGGCTGCGCCGCGATCGTTCCGGCGGTCCGGGAAGCGAGAAATGAGTTGCCAGTCTCGTGAATTTGCCACCAAATGTTTAATATTTTCTGCCTCGGTGCCGAGTCGCGTCGTTGGCCGGTTAACCCCAGCCAGCCGAACGCGCGCTTCGCCCGCGCGCCAGGCAAGAGCATCTCGTGCCATAAGCACCCGCCGCGGCTACGAACCGACGCATGGTGCTGCCGCTGTCGGAGCAGATTGCGAAGCCGGCTGCGATGAGAAGCAGTGCTAAACTAAACCATCAATGCCCCTCGAACGCGATCAGCGTACGCACCGGCACGTCGAGCTTGCGCAGCTTGTCGGCGCCGCCAAGCTCGGGAAGATCGATGATAAAGCAGGCGGCCAGCACGTTCGCGCCCATCTGGCGCAACAGCTTCACCGCGCCTTCGGCGGTGCCGCCGGTGGCGATGAGGTCGTCGACCAGCACCACGCGTTCCCCTTTCGCCACCGCGTCCTCGTGCATTTCCATCTCGTCGATGCCGTATTCGAGCGAGTAGCCGATGGTCACGCGCTTGTAAGGCAGCTTGCCCTTCTTGCGGATCGGCACGAAGCCGGCCGACACCTGGTGCGCCACCGCGCCGCCAAGAATGAAGCCGCGCGCCTCGATGCCGGCGACCTTGTCGATCTTCATTCCCGCCCAGGGCTGCACCAGTTCATCGACCGCGCGCCGGAACGCGCGCGCGTTGCCGAGCAGCGTGGTGATGTCGCGGAACATGATCCCGGGCTTCGGATAGTCCGGAATGGTGCGGATCGCTTCGCGGAGGTCGTGTTCGAGTGCTGGAGACGCCATGAATCATTCACCAAGTATTGGCCTAAGTTCGCCGATAAGCGTGCTACTTTGGCGAACCGAGGCGACCGAAGCAATCGCGAAATGACCCCTCACGAAACTGCCGCTTCCATCGTTGCCAAACCGGCGGGCTGGACCCGCCGGCGCAAGCTCGCGGTGGCAATCGTCGCGCTCATCGTGCTGGGCGCTGCCGCGCTGTCGGCCTTCTGGTATTTCCGCAGCTGTGGGGATTGCGGGCGCGGTCCGATCCTGTGTCCCGACCCCTGCACTCTGCCGCATTTCTCATGGATCGATCCGCCGCCGGCCGCGCCCCGCATGGCCGAAGGCGTTATTGGATAATCGTCTTTGGATAATCGTCACGGGGCCGGCTTGGCGCGATCCGACAGAAGCTTGAGCGCTTGGGCGGTATATCGTTTCATCTCCTCAAGACCCTGTCCGCTACTGACCTTCTTGACGATGTCCTCGAGCCGGTTGGAGTCGGCGAGTTCGTTCAAATTATTTCCGTTCCAAAAGAGCGCGGAGACCAGCAGCGAGATATTCGCATCGCTCATCGCATCCGGGTTTTGGATGAGGTCGATGCCGGTTTCCTTCTTGTAACGGTCGTATTCGGATCGGCCGGTCAACTGCAGCAGACCGCGGCCACGATACCGATAGCCATCGCCGCTCGCCTCCGGACCATTGCCCAGGCGATTGGCGTAGACATAGCTCAGGATCTTCTCGGGCTGATTGGCATATTCCGTCGCCTTGGCGTCATCGAACAGGTTCGGCCAAACCTGCAGCAGTCGCGCCTTGGAGTAATTTGCGTTTTCCGCGGTCAGCGCAAACCCGCCGGTTTCGTGGGCCATCTGCCCGAGGAACGCCGACAGGCGCTTGGCGGAGGCGTTGATTCCGAATCCCAGGAACAGATAATTGCCGATGCTGACTAGCGCATCGACGACCGGCGGCTTGGCCTGCGGCGAGAATGCCGCCATGAACTCGCGGTCGAGCCAGAGCGTCGGCCGCGCCGACTTGTCGAAGCTCGGCAGGATAGGCGTGCCGCCCCCGCCCTGCTTCAGGCGGTCGCTCTCGCGGGCGGCATATTCCTTGACCGTATCGTTCTTCAGCCCGCTGAGGAGCCCGATATCGGCGTAGAACAGCAGGCTGTTGGCGGGATTGTTGGAGCCCAGCGCCTCTTTGACCAGCTCGTTGCTGAACTTGAGCTGCTCGAGTCCGATCGAGCCCCGGCTCGCGGCGTCCGTCTTCGCTACGTCAAACAAGCCGCCGACATAGGCGACCGCGATTGTCGCCACCGCCGATACCACCGCGGTGATCACGGTAATGAGGGCGGTGCGCCACTCGGGCGGCAGCCAACTCGCGCTCTTCGCCGAGTCGGCGGCTTTGCTAGGCATCGATCGTGTCCCCTCTCAGGTGGCACAACTGCGGCAGCGCGCGCCACCCCGCATCGATTGCACCAGACTATCGGGGCGACGGCTACTTTCCAAGCACCCGTCCCGCCACGGCGTCGAGCTTGGCTAGCAGCAGCGGATCGCGCGCTTCCGGTGCGGTGATGAGCGCGGTGTCGAGAGCGCGGTCGGAGCCGATCGGGCAGGGCTCGTGTTCGCGCGGAAAATCGCGCGCCAGCCGCGCGACCAGCCGCTTGGCCTTGTCGGCGTTGGCGTTGAGCACCTTGATGATGTCCTGCACGGTCACGGCGTCGTGGTCGGGGTGCCAGCAATCGTAATCGGTGACCATCGCGACCGTTGCGTAGCAGAGTTCGGCCTCGCGCGCGAGCTTAGCCTCCGGCATGTTGGTCATGCCGATCACCGAGTAGCCGAGGTTCTTGTAGGTGAGGCTTTCGGCCAGCGTCGAGAATTGCGGCCCTTCCATGCACACGTAGGTGCCGCCGCGCGCGACCGCGATGCCTTCGGCGGCGGCCGCCGCCGCGATGTGGCCCTGCAGCAGGGGCGACACCGGATGCGCCATCGAGATATGCGCGACCAGTCCCTTGCCGAAGAACGAGCTCTCGCGCTTGTGGGTGCGGTCGACGAACTGATCGATCAGCACGAAGCTGCCGGGCGCCAGCTCCTCCTTGAACGAGCCGCAGGCGGACAGCGACACCACGTCGGTGACCCCGGCGCGCTTGAGCATGTCGATATTGGCGCGGTAGTTGATGTCGGACGGGGAGAGCCGATGCCCCTTGTCATGGCGCGACAGGAACACCAGGGGCAGACCTGCAAGCTCGCCGATGCGCAACGCCGCTGACGGCTCGCCCCACGGGCTCCAGATGTGCTCGTCGCGCACGTTTTCGAGCCCGGGCAGGTCGTAGATGCCGGAGCCGCCGATGATGCCGAGCACGGCCTTGGTCATGAGTCTCTTCCCCGCGCGCCACCGGCGCCGATCCGATCGTGTATCAAGAAGCTGAAGCGCGGGCAAAGCACCTGCGGCGACGGATGCCGCAAAAGCAAAGGGCCCCGATCGGGGCCCTCGCATAGTTCGCCGCAGCGCTCGTATCAGACCGCGGTGCCCGCGGGGTCCGCACCGCGCGCCATTTCGGACGGTTTCTCGACTTCGCGCCACATCTTCTTCTTGGTGACGTAGAGCAATGCCGAGAAGATGATGAGGAACACCATCACCTGGAAGCCGATGCGCTTGCGCTCCTCAAGCCTGGGCTCAGCCGTCCACATCAGGAAGGCGGCGACGTCCTTGGCGTATTGATCGACCGTCGGCGGGTAGCCGTCGGTGTAGTCGACGCGCTTGTCGGAAAGCGGCGGCGGCATCGCGATCCCATGACCTGGGAAGTATTTGTTGTACATGGCGCCGGGCGGAAGCTGCACCCCGGGCGGCGGGTTGTTCTCGTAGCCGGTGAGGATCGCCACGATGTAATCGACGCCCTGTTCCTGATACGCCGTCACGGCATTGAGCAGGAAGCCGGGAAAGCCGGTCTCGAAGCCGCGCGCCTTGGCGATCACCGACAGGTCCGGCGGCGTGGCGGTCGGGAACTTGATCTGCGCCGGCGGGAAACGGTCAGCCGGCCGGCCGGGCCGCTGGATCGGCTTGCCGTCGTCATCTTGATCCGGGACCATGGTCTGGGCCGCGATCGCAGCCGCCTGTTCCGGCGTATAGCCGGGGCCGCCGGGCTCGGCCAGATTGCGAAAGGAAACCAGTTGCAGGCCGTGGCAGGTCGAGCAGACCTCGCGGTAGATCTTGAAGCCCCGCTGGAGCTGGGCGCGATCGAATTTTCCAAACGGTCCCGCGAAGCTCCAATGGTTTTTAGGCGGCTGCGCCGCGTCCTCCTGTGCGGAGGCGGGATGACTGCTCGCGAGCAGGCCGCCGAGCGCCACGAATGCCGCGATTACCGCCGCCAAGCCCTTGCGCTTGAGCACGTCCTCGGAAATCGAGTTCGGCAGCGGCTTCGGCGATTCGACGAAGCCGAGGATCGGCAGGATGACGAGGAAGTACAAGAAGTAATAGGCCGTGAACAGGCGCGCTGCGATCACGTAGCCGCCTTCCGGCGGCTTCGAGCCGAGCCAGCCCAGCCCGATGCAGACGATCACAAAGGCGAAGAAGAACTGCCGATAGAGCGGACGGTAGCGCCCCGAGCGCACCGGCGAGGTGTCAAGCCACGGCAGGAAGGCGAGGATCACGATCGAGGCGGCGAGCGCCGTCACGCCGAGCAGCTTGTTCGGGATCGCTCGCAGGATCGCGTAGAACGGCAGGTAGTACCATTCCGGCACGATATGCGTCGGTGTCACCGCCGGATTGGCCGGAATGTAGTTGTCGGTGTGGCCGAGGTAGTTCGGGATGTAGAACACGAGCCACGCGAAGAGGATGCAGAACAGGATCGTGAAGAACGCATCCTTGATGGTCGCGTACGGCGTGAAGGCGACGGTGTCCTTCGGTGACTTCGGCTCGATGCCGGCCGGATTGTTCTGGCCGACGACATGCAGCGCCCAGATATGCAGCACGACCACGCCGGCGATCACGAATGGCAGCAGGTAGTGCAGCGCATAGAACCGGTTGAGCGTGGGATTGCCGACCGCGAAGCCGCCCCAGAGCCAGGTCACAATCGATTCGCCGACCAGCGGGATCGCCGAGAACAGGTTGGTGATGACGGTGGCCGCCCAGAAGCTCATCTGGCCCCACGGCAGCACGTAGCCCATGAAGCCGGTCATGATCATGAGCAGCAACAGGATGACGCCAAGGATCCATAAGACCTCGCGCGGCTCCTTGTAGGAGCCGTAATACATGCCGCGGAACATGTGGATGTAGGCGGCGAGGAAGAACATCGACGCGCCGTTCGAATGCAGGTAGCGCAGCAGCCAGCCGAAATTCACGTCGCGCATGATGTGCTCGACGGAATTGAAGGCCATGTCGACGTGCGGCGTGTAGTGCATCGCCAATGCAACGCCGGTGACGATCTGCACCATCAGCATGAACGCGAGGATCGCGCCGAACGTCCACAGGTAGTTCAGGTTGCGCGGGGTCGGATAGGCAACGAAGGACGAATGGACGAGACTCGCGATCGGCAGCCGCCGCTCGAGCCAGCGCAGGAAGGGGCTCTGCGGCTCAAAGGTCGAAGTTCCGCTCATGTTCTAACCCTGAAGGAGAGGACGGTCAGCCGATCTGGATCTTGGTGTCGGACGTGAATTTGTAGGGCGGAAGGTAGAGGTTGGCCGGCGCCGGCCCCTGCCGGATACGCCCGGCGCTGTCGTATTGCGATCCGTGACACGGACAGAACCAGCCGTCGTAGTTGCCCTGATGCGCGAGCGGGATGCAGCCGAGGTGCGTGCATATGCCGATCACGACCAGCCACTGTTCATGGCCGGCCTTGACGCGTTCGGAATCGGGGGCGGGATCGGGCAGGCTCGCGACCGGAACCTCGCGCGCGAGGTCGATATCCCTCTTTGTGCGGTGGAAGATGAAGATCGGCTTGCTGCGCCAGAACACTTTGATGATCTGCCCCTCCGCGATCGGGGCGAGGTCGACATCGATCGGCGCGCCCGCGGCGATGGTCGAGCCGTCCGGGTTCATCTGCGCGACCAGCGGCCAGACCGCGGCGGCAGCGCCGACCGCGGCAACGGCACTCGTGGCGATGTAGAGGAAGTCGCGGCGAGTGTGCTCGACCGCCGTCATCGTAGTCACGTTCGCAGTCCCTTTCTCGGTTCAGTTCGCCCGCGCGGAAACGCTCCGGCGCACTCCTAAACCCCCAGCAAAAGAGGCGCCCCCCGGCGGACGAACCGGCCACTCTCCACCCCGGGAAGGAGGCCAAGCGGCGCGATCCAGCGGCGTTTTATTGGCACCCTTGCCGGGAGAGCGCAAGAGTACCCTGGAGCTTCTCGGAGAAAAGTCGATGAGACGGCCTCCCGCCGCCGGGATCACCGGGCCCGCGGCCTTCGGGGGGCACCCCTGATCGCGCGCCATCGATGCGGCGAGGTGCTGCCTGCGCGTTCTCTTGAGGGATGCTCGGTGAAACGCAAGATTGTGCTCCGCGAAGGGAACTCCGCGGATGCGAGATCAGGTCCTGCAACCGATGCTGGAGGTTCTGCGTATGATGGCGGGGATTCGCATCCTCGGGCTGCATGCGACTTTCGGGCATGGCATAAGCTCCGCTGGGATTTCTCCCCCGACGAGGTGGCATGCCTGATAGTCCCAGGACGCCGGTGGAACCGGCGTGGCCTTGAAAATGGTCAGCTTCCGCTGAACCAGTTATACCCTTGCTCTTCCCAATAGCCGGGGTTCCAGTTGTTGATGACGGCCATCTCCATCACGTGCTTAGGGTTCTTGAAGCCGAGCTTGGTGGGGATGCGCACCTTCATCGGGAAGCCGTACTTGCGCGGCAGGATTGCGCCATCGAATTGGAAGGTCATCTGTGTCTGCGGGTGCAGCGCGGTCGCCATGTCGATCGAGGTGGAATAGCCCTCCGCGCAGCGGAACCAGACATATTTGGCGTGGGTGTCGGCGCCGACCCGCTTGAGGAAGTCGCGCAGCGGATGGCCGGTCCATTTGCCGATCGCGCTCCAGCCCTCGACGCAGATGTGGCGGGTGATCTGGGTCTCCTGCGGCAGCGCATAGAGCTCGTCGAGGGTCCAGGTCTTCTTGTCGTCGACCAGTCCGCCGACTTCGAGCGCGTAGTCCTCCTTGTCGACCTCCGGGGCGTCCTCCTCCGGATAATACGCGTTGAACGGGAATGGCCGTGTCACCGCGCTGTCCGGATAGGTCGGCGCCAGCCGGTTCGGATTGAACAGCGCCGCCTGCACCTTGTCGTTGAAATAGGAGATCTTCATCAGCACGTTCTCGGCCGACGAGCCGTCGACGATGTCACAGCCGGTCAGGAACGTGAGCGCGCCGAGGGTCAAGCCGCCGCGCAGGAACAGCCGGCGGGTGGGATCGGGCAGGCGCTTGGCAGCGTCCTTGATCAGAAGCTGCGGATCCACGCCGGGAATGGTTCTGCGGATGCGGGGCATGGGACTACCTCAATGGCCAGTGACCATGGCGCGCAGGCTCTTCGGCACCACGAAAGCCATGATCACGTGGATAATGACGAATCCGACGATCGTCGCCATCGCGGTGAAATGCACATAGCGCGCGAAGTCGTAACCGCCGAACAGCGCAGTCAGTTCCTGGACCTGCACGGGCTTCCAGATCGAGAGGCCCGACAGCACGATGACAACGCCGGCGATCAGGACTCCAAGATACAGGAGCTTCTGCACCCCGTTGTAGACCGAGAGATCGTCATGCGAGAGCCGGCCGTGCAGCGCAGCGCTGGCATCCGCGATCACGTCGCCCGGCCGGATCGGCAGCAGCTTCCTCCGGAAGCGCCCGGTGGCGATCCCGAGCGTGACGTAGACCAGCCCATTCAAGACGAACAGCCACATCGCCGCGAAATGCCAAAGCAGCGCGCCCGCGAGCCATCCGCCGAGCGTGATGGCCTGTGGGAAGACGAAGGGGAATAGCGGGGAGGCATTATAAATCTGCCAGCCGGAGCCCACCATCATAAGGATCGCAAGCGCATTGACCCAGTGCGTCACCCGGACCCAAGCCGGATGGATCGCGACGGCCGCAGGCTGCGCCAGATCCGGAACCTCCGCTGTTTGGATCGTCATCGCTGTCCTCAACGTTCGCGGAACCTATAACAAATGGTGGCCTTCACGTCGCGTCACATTCCGCGGGCCGCCCCCTATATCTAAGATACGTAATCGCGCCGTGGAAGGTTGCGGGACGCTTGACATACCGCCGCTGACCGTCTCCCTCACCGCCATGAAAACCACCCCCGGCCATTTCTTCGAGGATTTCCGCGTCGGCCAGGTCATCCGTCACGCTACGCCGCGCACGATCACGACCGGCGACATCGCCCTGTATAACGGGGTCTTCGGGCCGCGCTTCGCCGTGCAGTCCTCGGACGAGTTCGCGCGCAAGATCGGATACCAGCGGTCGCCTGTGGACGATCTCCTCGTTTTCCATGTGGTGTTCGGCAAGACCGTGCCGGACATTTCGATCAATGCGGTAGCCAACCTTGGCTACGCCAATGTCCACTTCCTCGCACCGGTCTATCCCGGCGACACGCTGCACGCCGTCTCCGAAATCATCGGACTGAAGGAAAATTCAAGCCGCAAGACCGGGATCGTGTTCGTGCGCACCACCGGCTGCAGGGATGACGGCAGCAAGATACTCGAATATGTGCGCTGGGTGATGGTCCACAAGCGTGACGAAAGCGCGCCGGCGCCGCCCGATCACGTGCCAAGGCTGCCGGACTCGGTGCCGGCGAGCACGATCGGAGATGCCTGCCCGCCCCTCGACATCACGGCTTATGACTTCGTCCTCGCGGGAAGCCCTTACCGTTTCGACGACTACGAGGTCGGCGAGCGGATCGATCACATCGACGGCGTGACCGTCGAAGAAGCCGAGCACCAGATCGCGGCGCGGCTCTATCAGAACAACGCCCGCATCCACTTCAACCTGTTCGCGCAGAGCCAGGGCCGCTTCGGCCGCCGGCTGATCTACGGCGGCCATGTGATCTCGCTCGCGCGCTCGCTGTCCTTCAACGGCCTGGCCAACGCCTTCCATGTCGCCGCCATCAATGGCGGGCGGCATGTCGCGCCGCTATTCGCCGGCGGGACGGTGTTCGCCTGGTCAGAGGTGCTGGCGAAGTCGGAACTGCCCGGCCGCAGCGATGTCGGCGCGCTGCGGCTGCGCACGATCGCGACGAAAGACCGGCCATGCGCGGATTTTCCGCTCAAAGCCGACGCGGACGACGATCCCGCCGTCCTGCTCGACCTCGACTATTGGGTGCTGCTGCCTCGGTGATCCTTGACGGTCACGGGATGGGCGCCGGCCCGCCGCTGCGCATGTGATCGACGAGTTGGCGCGCATAAGGGGGTAGCGCGCTGTAGTCGCGCACGCAGATCGTCAGTTCGCGCAGCGCCCAGGAATCGGTCAGTTGAACGATCTTGATCGCCATGCTCTTCGCAGCCCAGCGGGCCGTCGTTTCCGGCACGATCCCAATTCCCACCTTGCGTTCAACTAGCCGGCAGACCGCGTCGAAACTGCGCAGCTGGACGCGCAAGCGGAGCGTTTGTCCGATCGGCGCTGCCTTGTCGGCGAGAAATCGCTGTAGCGCACTCGCCCGGTCGAGCCCGACGAAGTCGTAGTCGAGAACCTGCGCAAAAGCGATCTGGCCGCGGGTCGCAAGGGGGTGGTCATTTGCGACCACGAGGACGAACCGGTCCCGCCGGAATGGAAATGTCTCGAGCGCACTCATATCGACTGTGCCGGCGACGATGCCCAAGTCCGCCACCCCTTCCGCGATCATGCCGACGATCTCGTCGCTCAACCGCTCCTGGATATCGACGCTGACATGGGGATGGGCGGCAAGGAACGAGCTCAAGGCGTCCGGCAGGAATTCGGTAAGCGCGTTGGTATTCGACAGCACCCGAATGTGACCGGCATGCCCGCCCGCATAAGAACTCAGGTCTTCGCGCAGGCGTTCGGACTGCAGCAGAATTGCGCGTGCGTGGACCAGGAGAGTGCGACCGGCCTGGGTTGGCGTCACGCCGTGACGACCGCGCACGAGGAGCGCGGCGCCGAGCGACTTTTCCATATTGCGCACGCGGGTCGACGCCGCGGCCAGTGCAAGGTTCGCACGCTCCGCCCCGCGTGTGATGCTGCCGGCTTCCGCAATGTGCCGAAACAGACTGAGGTCAATGAGATCGTAGTGCATCATGGCGCCATTCCTTCGTCGCATGCGAAGGATGGTTACGTGAAATGCCTATTGCAGGCACCTTTTACACGGCTCATATTCGCTGGCGACGAAGCGTATCAGTCTGCGCGGAAGTCTTCAAACCCCGCTCACAGCATCGTCTGCGGTTGAAATGCCGAAATGAGATGAGTGCACAGAGCGCGTTGCGACCGGCGCGGACATTCGTTAGGTAGGGCGGCAGGCCTCGGAGAGGGCGCCAAGCCGAGTTGGAGAAAAGATGCCCGGAACCACGAAAGCTCCCGTCGAGCGGCCGCTCTCCCCGCATATTGGAATCTATCGCTGGCCACTGCCGATGATGATGTCGATCGCGCACCGGATCACCGGCGGCGGTCTCTATGTCGGTACGCTGCTTCTCGTCTGGTGGCTGCTGGCGGCGGCGAAGGGACCGAATGCCTACGCGCTCATCGCTGGGTTCATGAGCTCTTTCATCGGCCGCCTCATCATGTTCGGCTACACCTGGGCGCTGATCCATCACATGCTCGGCGGCATCCGCCTTCTGATCTGGGACACGGGATACGGTATGACCCAGCAGGAACGCGAATGGCTGTCGCTCGCGACCGTCGTCGGATCGATCTGCCTGACGCTGCTGCTGTGGGTGATCGGCTATCTCATCATGGGAGGGTCGCGCTGATGGCTCCGGGCAGGCTCAGCACTCCGCTCGCCCGCGTGCGGGGGCTCGGCGCAGCCAAGGCTGGGACCGAGCACTTCTGGCGGCAACGGCTCACCGCCGTCGCCAATGTGCCGCTCACGATTGGCTTCGTCGTGATCATGGTGTCGCTGCTCGGGCGCAATCATGCGGCTGTGCAGCAGATTCTCGGCTCGCCCGTGGTCGCGATCATCATGCTGCTGTTCGTCTTGTCGATCGTCGTGCACATGCGGATCGGCATGCAGGTGATCATCGAGGACTACGTGCATGATCAGTTGATCAAGCCCGCCCTGATCATGCTCAACACCTTCTTTTCAGTAGCGATCGGCCTCACGGCGGTCTACGCGTTGCTCAAGCTTTCCTTTGGAGTGTGAGAATGGCTGACGGATCGAACGGGGGTGGACCGGCGGTCAACGGCCGCGCCTATCCGATCGAGGACCACACCTACGACGTGGTGGTCGTCGGCGCCGGCGGCTCCGGCCTGCGCGCAGTCGTCGGCTGCAGCGAGGCCGGGCTGCGCACTGCCTGCATCAGCAAGGTGTTTCCGACCCGCTCCCATACCGTGGCGGCGCAAGGCGGCATCTCGGCCGCGCTCGGCAATATGGGCGAGGACGACTGGCGCTGGCACATGTATGACACCGTCAAGGGCGCCGACTGGCTCGGCGACCAGGATGCGATCGAGTACATGGTCCGCAATGCACCGGCAGCGGTCTACGAGCTCGAACACTGGGGCGTGCCATTCTCCCGCACCGAGCAAGGCAAGATCTACCAGCGCCCGTTCGGCGGTATGACCACGCATTACGGCAAGGGCACCGCGCAGCGCACCTGCGCCGCCGCTGACCGCACCGGCCATGCGATGCTGCACACGATGTACGGCCAGTCGCTGCGGCACTCGGCCGAGTTCTACATCGAGTTCTTCGCCATCGACCTGATCACCGATGAGGACGGCCGCATCCGCGGCGTGGTCGCGATCAAGCTCGACGACGGCACGATCCACCGTTTCCGCTCGCACATCACGATCCTGGCGACCGGCGGCTACGGCCGCGCCTATTTTTCCTGCACCTCGGCGCATACCTGCACCGGCGACGGCAATGCCATGCTGCTGCGCGCCGGCCTGCCGCTGCAGGACATGGAATTCGTGCAATTCCACCCGACCGGCATCTACGGCGCTGGCTGCCTGATTACTGAAGGCGCGCGCGGTGAGGGCGCCTACCTCGTCAACAGCGCGGGCGAGCGCTTCATGGAGCGCTACGCGCCCTCGGCCAAGGACCTCGCCTCGCGCGACGTGGTCTCGCGCGCGATGACGATCGAGATCCGCGAGGGCCGCGGCGTCGGCAAACTTAAAGACCACATCTTTCTGCACCTCGACCATCTCGACCCGGAAGTCCTCAAGGAGCGGCTCCCTGGCATCTCGGAATCCGCGCGCATCTTCGCCGGCGTCGACGTCACCCGCGAGCCGATCCCGATCGTGCCGACGGTGCACTACAACATGGGCGGCGTGCCCACGAACTATCACGGCGAAGCGCTCACCAAGAAGAACGGCAATGACGACGCCATCGTGCCGGGCCTGATGTCGCTCGGCGAAGCGGCCTGCGTGTCCGTGCACGGCGCCAACCGGCTGGGCTCGAATTCGCTGATCGATCTCGTGGTGTTCGGCCGCGCCGCCGCTGCGCGCTGCGCGCAGATCATATCGCCCGGCGAGAAACATGCCGACCTGCCGAAGGATTCGGCCGAGCGCGCGCTGGCCCGCCTCGACAAATTCCGCAACGCGGCCGGCGGTACGCCGACCGCGCAGCTCCGCGCCAAGATGCAGAAGGTGATGCAGGCCAACTGCGCGGTCTTCCGCACCGGCGAGGTGCTGGAGGAAGGCAGCCGCCTGATCCACGAGGTGCTCAGCGGCGTCCCCGACCTGCGCGTTAGCGACCGCTCGCTGATCTGGAATTCCGATCTGGTCGAGACGTTGGAATTCGACAATCTGATCGCCCAGGCCGTGGTGACGATGGACTCGGCGAAGAACCGCACCGAGAGCCGCGGCGCGCACGCGCGCGAGGATCACCCCGACCGCGATGACAAGACCTGGATGAAGCACACCCTGTCCTGGCTCGATCCGAACGGCAAAGTGACGATCGACTACCGGCCGGTGCACACCTACACGATGAGCAATGACGTGACGTATATCGAGCCGAAGACGCGGGTGTACTAAATGGTCGAAATCAATCTCCCGAAAAACTCCAAGGTCACCGACGGGAAGATCTGGGCCTATCCCGCCGGCGCCAACGAGACCCGCGAATACCGCGTCTATCGCTGGAATCCGGATGACGGGAAAAACCCGCGCATCGATACTTATTACATCGACACCGGCGATTGCGGGCCGATGGTGCTCGACGGCCTGATCTGGATCAAGAACCACATCGACCCATCGCTCACCTTCCGCCGCTCCTGTCGCGAGGGCGTGTGCGGCTCCTGCGCGATGAACATCGACGGCCGCAACACGCTCGCCTGCACCAAGGACATGGCCGACATCAAGGGCGCGGTGAAAATCTATCCGCTGCCGCACCAGCCCGTGGTGAAGGACCTCGTGCCTGATCTCACCAATTTCTACGCGCAATATGCCCAGATCAAGCCGTGGCTGCAGACCACGTCGCCGACCCCGGAAAAGGAATGGCTGCAGAGCCACGACGACCGCGTCAAGCTCGACGGCCTCTACGAGTGCATTCTCTGCGCCTGCTGCTCTACGGCGTGCCCGAGCTACTGGTGGAACAGCGACCGCTTCTTCGGGCCGGCCGCGCTGCTGCAGGCGCGGCGTTGGATCGTCGACAGCCGCGACGAGACCACCGGCGAGCGGCTCGACGATCTCGAAGATCCGTTCCGACTCTACCGCTGCCACACCATCATGAATTGCGCCAACGCGTGCCCGAAGCACCTCAACCCCGCCAAGGCCATCGCCGAGATCAAGAAGATGATGGTCGAACGTGAGATGTAGAGGCACGAGCGGCCTCACGCCACACTACCTTCGGAACCGGGTTGTACGCTTTGCCGTTGGTCCACTATGAGCAAGCAGCACGAGATCTCACGCGTCTGGGACATCATCGAGAAAGTCGACGTCTGCATGCTCACGACGCAGTTTCCCGGCGGCCTGCGGGCGCGGCCGGTGGAGGCGCGGCCTGACCGGAAGGCGGGCATCGTCTGGTTCGTCACCGACCTGCGCAGCGACAAGGAGCACGAGATCGAGCGGGAGCACGACGTCGGCCTCGTTTTCATCGATTCCGAAGACAAGGCTTACCTGTCACTGACCGCGCGCGCCGAGGTGCTGCGCGATCACGCCAAGGCGGCAGAGATTTGGAAGAGCACCGACAACATATGGTGGCATGGGCCGGGCGATCCCAACGTCTGTGTTCTGTGTGTGCGGCCGCTGACGGCCGAACTGTGGGACGGACCGTCTAGTCAGGCGGTCGCGGTGTTCGAACTCGCCAAGGCGCGGCTGACCGGTGAAAAGCCAAACCTCGGCGAGAACCGTAAGGTCACGGTGCGGATGTGACTCGGCGGCTACGTGAAAATGCTCACCGTCGCCGTCATCGGTATGCGCTGCGAAGGCTCAACGCTTCGCCTTCTCGCCCGCCGAAATTTCCCGCGAACCCAGCGCGTCCGCCAGCCGCTGCTGCGCCGATCCTGGCTTGAGCGGCTGCTGCTGGCTCGCGTGCGGCGCCCAGCCGGAGAGCCACACGATCTCGAAGGTCGCGCGGATGCGGCCGTCCGGATCGGAGAACCGCTCGCCATAGATTTGCATCATGCGCGCGAGCGTGGCGCGCTTGAGCGGTGTGCGCCGGCGTGCGGCGAGCGCGCTAGTCGCGCCCATGCGGCGCAGGTCATGCATCAGCGCGAGCGGCGAAGCGTAGCGCACGCTGATGCGGTCGACGTCGGTGACCGGCAGCGCAAAGCCTGCGCGCTGCAGCAGGCTGCCGAGATCGCGCAGGTCCGCGAATGGCGCCACCCGCGGTGAGAGGCCATCCTCAATCTCGGTTTCGGCAATCGCAAAAGACTGCCGCAGCTCGGCCAGCGTGTCACCGCCGGCAAGCGCGGCGAGGAAGAGCCCGTCGGGTTTCAGTGCGCGGCGAATCTGCACCAGCGCGCCGGGAAGGTCGTTGACGAACTGCAGCGCCAGTGCGGAGACCACGAGATCGAGCGAGGCCTCGCGAAACGGCAGAGCCTCTTCGTCGGCGATCACCGCGAGGGCGGCGTCCTCCCGCGGCGGGTCCGGTGCGGCGCCGATCATGACGCCGATTTTGTCGCTCGCGCGCAGCGCCCGGCGCACTGCAGCGGTCGGCGTGCCGAGATCGACGGCGACCTCGAAGTGGCGCAGCACCGTCGCCAGCCGATCGGTCAAATCCTCGGCGACCCGATCGAGCAGAAACGTCGCCGGCCCAAGCGCCATCGCACGCGCCTGGTGTTGGCGCAGCATTGCGCGGTCGAAGATGATGGGAGCTTGTGACATCGGATTGATCGGCCGGGGAGGGTGCTCGCGTTGTTGTGTGGGGTGAAATATTATCATACGCCGCATGACTGACTTCCCGCTCACGCCGATTGAAATCGGACTTACGGCCGCGATCGTCACGGTCGATGGCGAGGAGCCGGCGATTCTCGTGGCCGGCGACGGGGCCAAGGGCGAGCCGCGCGCGGGATTACCGTTCGGGCCATTCGATCCGCTGGTGCACCGGACGCTCGAGATCGGCCTGCGCGCCTGGGTCGAGGCACAGACCGGCCTGGCCGTGGGCTACGTCGAGCAACTCTACACCTTCGGCGACCGTGGCCGCCACGCGCACCCCGGCGATGTCGGGCCGCATATGGTCTCGGTCGGCTATCTCGCGCTTACCCGCATGCCCGACAATCTCGCGGCGCTGCGCGCGGCCGGGGCGGGCTTCGAGCCTTGGTATCGCTTTTTCGTCTGGGAGGATTGGCGCGAAGGCCGGCCGGCGATCCTCGATCAGGTGATCGTGCCGCTGCTCTCCGAATGGGCCGACTGCGCCGAAGCGCCGGGGGCGGCGCGCGCGCTCGGCCGCCGCGAGCGGCTGCGGCACTGCTTCGGCACCAGCGGCAGTCCCTGGGACGAGGAGAAGGTGCTCGACCGTTATGAACTGCTCTATGAAGCGGGCTTGATCGAGGAGGCCCGCCGCGACGGGCGCGAAGCGGCGCTGGCGCGTTCGTCGCTGCCGGCGCTGGGCGAGCCGATGCGCTTCGACCACCGGCGTATCCTCGCGACGTCGATCGCGCGGCTGCGGGCAAAGCTCAAATATCGCCCGGTGGTATTTGAGCTGATGCCCCGCGAATTCACGCTCACCGACCTGCAGCACACGGTCGAGGCGATCTCCGGGCGCCATCTGCACAAGCAGAATTTCCGCCGGCTGGTCGAAGCCGCCGCGCTGGTCGAGCCGACCGGCGAAACATCGACCGCGACCGGCGGACGGCCGGCGGCGCTGTTTCGCTTCCGTCGCGAGGTCCTGCAGGAGCGGCCCTCGTCCGGACTGCGGCTCGGCGGGCGCTCCTGAACCGAAACCCCGGCTCAATCGACCAATGCGCGCGTGAACCCGGCCGCATTACAGGCGGGGAGGGGGCGGCCTGTCGTCATGCCATCCGGCATGCGAGCGGGCACGCCCGGCGTTCTGCTGGGAGCGGACATGCTGGAATTGCTGATTCTGGTCGCGCTTGCCTTCCCGGTCGCAGCCATTGTCGCCATCGTGATGGCCGCCGGAACGCGCACCCGCATACGGCTCCTCGAACTGCGCCTGGTCGATCTGGAAGGGCGGCTTGCCGGCCTGCCGGCGGCAACGGTGATTCCCGAGCCTCCACCCGCACCCGCAGCGGCGGCCGTCGAGCCGGAACGCTCGCCCGAGCCCGCGCCTGTGGCCGAGCCGGTTGCTCCCATCACGCCGGAATCTCGCGAAACGCCCGAGCCCGCGCTCGCGGCACGCTCACCGATTATCCCGCCGCCGGCCCCTCCGTCCGCGCCGGCGATCAGCTTCGAAGAACGCTTCGGCACGCAATGGGTGGTCTGGGTCGGCGCCTTCGCAGTGGCGATCGGCGGGGTATTCCTCGTGCGCTATTCGATCGAGCAGGGCCTGATCGGCCCCGGCGCGCGCATCATGCTCGGCGCACTGCTGGCGGCAGTGCTGATCGGCGTCGGCGAATGGGCGCGCCGCACCGAAAGGCTCTCAGGCATCACCGGCGTCGCCAGCGCCCACATTCCGAGCCTCCTCACCGCGGCCGGCACGACGGTCGCCTATGCCGACGTTTACGCGGCTTATGGGCTGTATGGATTCATCGGCCCCGCGGGCGCCTTCATCCTGCTCGGCATCGTTGCGCTTGCCACGCTGGCAGCCGCCTTGCTGCACGGGCCGGCGCTCGCCGGGCTCGGGCTGGTCGGCGCCTATGTGACGCCGCTGCTGGTGAGCAGCGACGCCCCGAACTACTGGGCGCTCTATCTCTACCTCGCAGTCGTGACCGCGGCCGCCTTCGTGCTCGCGCGGCTTCGGCTCTGGCGTTGGCTGGCGCTGGCTGCCTCGGTGTTCGGCTTCATGTGGACGATGCCGGGCCTCGATGTGGTCATGGTGCATTCGTTGTCGCCGCATCTCTTCCATGTCGTTGCCGGCTTCACGCTCGCCGCGGCTCTGATCGTTGCCGGCCTTCTCTACGGGCCGGACATTCCTGCGGGACGTCTCGACACGGTTTCGTCGGCGTCGCTGTCGGCTTATCTGCTCGCCGCGTTCCTGCTGGTCATCGCCACCCTCCATGATGCCGGTGCGCTCGCGATATTCGTCCTCCTCATCGCCGCAACCGTCACCATCGCCTGGAAGACCGATGCTGCGATGCCGGTGGTGCCCGTGGCCGCCGTGCTCGTCGCCCTGGTGTTCGTGCATTGGGCCGTGGTGACTGAGATCTTCCATCTGGTCGCGCCGTCGGGACCGGCTGCCGGTGTCGTGCCCGAGCCCACGCGCGCGGAGTTCGGCTGGCATCTCGTTCTCGGCGCCTTGTTTGCGGCGATGTTCGGCGGCGCCGGCTTCCTCGCCCAGGGCCGATCCGAAGAGCCGCGGGTAGCGATGCTGTGGAGCGCGGCGGCGGTGTTCGCGCCGGTCGCGATCCTCGCGGCGCTCTACTATCGCATCGCCGGCTTCGACCGCTCAATTCCATTCGCGACGCTTGCGCTCGTGCTGGCTGCGCTGTTCGCCTACGCTACCGAGGCGCTGACCAGGCGCGCACCGCGGCCCGGTCTCGCCGCGGCGAGCGCAATTTTCGCGACCGGCAGCGTCGCGGCGCTGGCGCTGGCGCTGACGCTGGCGATGGAGAAAGGCTGGCTCACCATCGGTCTTGCGCTGATGGTGCCGGGCATCGCGTGGGTCGCCGAGAAGCGCCCGCTGCCGGCGCTGCGCGTGCTCGCTGCGGTGATCGTCGCGCTCGTGATCGCGCGCATCGGCTGGGAGCCGCGGATCGTCGCCGATGTCGGAACGGTGCAAATCTTCAACTGGCTGCTCTACGGTTATGGCACTCCCGCGGCGGCGTTTTGGATCGGCGCTTATCTGTTGCGCCGCCGCGCCGATGATGCGCCCGCGCGTGTGGTCGATGCCGGCGCCATCCTGTTCACGGTGCTGCTGGTGACGCTTGAAATCCGCCACGCGGTCTACCGCGGCGACATTTACTTCGCCTCGGCAAGCCTGGCCGAGATCGGGCTCGATGTCAGCGCGGGTCTCGCCCTGGTGATCGGGCTCGAACGCTTGCGCGTCCGCAGTCATAGCATCGTACACGACTTCGCCGCGCTGCTGATCGCGGCCGTCACGCTGCTGGCCATTATTTTTGGATTGGGCTTTGGCGAGAACCCGCTCCTTTGGAGCCATCCGGTGGGCGGGATCTTCGTCAATCTCGTGCTGCTCAGCTACGGCATTCCGGCGGTGCTCGCCGGCGTCCTCGGGTTGGTGACGCGCGGCCGCCGCCCGCGGGCTTACAGCACTGCCGTGGCGATCGTCGCCGTGGGACTGGCGATGTCCTACCTCACGCTCCAAGTGCGTACGCTATTCCACGGTCCGGTATTAACCAGCGGCTTCACCAGCAACGCGGAGCAGTACACTTATTCGGCGGTGTGGCTCGCCTTCGGTGTCGCGCTTCTGGCGGCTGGGATGCTCCTGCGCTCGCAGCCGGTGCGGCTTGCGTCCGCAGCCGTGGTGGTGCTGACCGTGGTGAAAGTGTTCCTGGTCGACATGTCGGACCTCACCGGCATCTATCAGGCGCTCTCGTTCATCGTGACCGGCTTGGTGCTGCTTGCCATCGGCTGGTTCTACCAGCGGCTCCTGTTTCCGCGCCGGCTGCCGGCTCCGGTCGCCTCGACCTGAACATGATACCTCCAGCTTTTCTTTTTCCGTTGGCGGTTTCATCAAATATTTGAAATATTCTAAAGTGTGACTTTGCACGTCTGCAATTTACATAATTAAATGCGGAATGCTGTCCTGGGACGACTTCCGGTACGTCAAGGCGATTGCCGATAGCCGCTCCCTCGCCGGGGCGGCGCAGGCGTTGGGAGTCAACCATTCGACGGTCTTCCGCCGGCTCGGGCAGATCGAGCGCCAGCTTGCCTCGCGTCTGTTCGAGCGCGGCCGCGCCGGATATTCGTTGACGTCGGCGGGCGGGGAAATGGTGCACCTCGCCGACCGCATGGGTGAGGACATCCTCGCCTATGAGCGCAACGTCACGGGGCGGGACCTGCGTCCCTCGGGCGAACTGAGAATCACGACCAACGACATGATTCTCCTGCATCTCCTCACCGATGTGCTGGCTGAATTCCGCCGCCAGTATCCAGAGATCGTCCTCGACATCATCATTTCGAACCAGATCCTCAACCTGTCCCGCCGCGATGCCGACCTCGCCGTGCGCGCCACCTACCACGGGCCGGAAGGGCTGACCGGTCAGCGCGTTGCTCGCATCGCCTGGGCGGTGTTCGGACCCGCCACGTGGGAGGGGAAGCCATTCGAACCACTTGTCGATGTTCCGCGGCATGACTGGATCGGTCTTGCTGATCATGTTGCAATCGCGCGTGCCGCGAAGTGGCTCAGGGAGCGCGGCGGCGACAAGCGCATCGTTTACAAGGTCAACACCATCCTCGGCTTCGCGGAGGCGGTGGCGAGAGGCGTCGGATTGGCGTTGCTGCCATGCTACATCGGCGAAAGCGTTGGGGGCCTCACCCGGCTGTCCCCGACGTTGCCCGAGCTTGAGGGAGAGCTATGGCTGCTAACGCACCCTGACCTGCGCAACACGGCGCGGGTGCGCGCCTTCCTCACCTTCTGCGCCGCCGAGTTGGCGAAGCGGCGCAAGCTCTTGGAATGCCTTCCGTGAGATGAATGGATGCTTCGGTATTGCTTCTGCAGCGATGACGCCGACCGGTTTGCAAACTAGGGCGGCACGCTCAGCGCGCTTTTAGTCCTCCGCCGCGGCGGCGGAGTGCTGCGGCGGGCGGGGGCGGCGTGCGCGCCAATTGTTCGATGCGACGGCGGGCCGATAATTTGGGCGCGTGAAGTCGCAATAGGCGAAGCCCAGTCCTGAGATGGAGCCGCGGAAGCTCGCCGCATCGGTGCGGTTGACGTTGAAGCAGGGCTCGATCGGCATGCCGCGCAGGGCGGCGCAATAGGCCTGGCCTTTGATGTGAAGCGTCCCGGCCGGCAGCGCCATCGTGCGCGGTGGCTGATTGGGGCGGAACTGGACCGTGCCGAAGGCCGAGCCGTCGGTGTAGATGCGGCCGACGCCGCGTGTGCCGTCGAAGCAATTGAAGGCGAACAGCTTGCCCGCGATGAACTGGCGCGCCGCTTCCGGAGTGAGCTGATCTGCGAGGGACGAACTCGCCGCGAGCAGGCCGGTGGCGATGATCGCAACACGTGCAAGCATGGTAACCCCTCTCCCGCCTTCGATTCGCGTTCCCGTTTACCGTGCCTTAACCACTCGAATCAAATGGATCATGGGGAAGCTTTGTCGCCAAATTCTGAATGTTCTTACCCGATCTTGACCACAATTCGTCCGCGCACCCGCCCGTCGACGATCTGACGGCCGGCCTCGACGACCTCGCCGAGGCCGATTTCATGCGCCATCTCAGCCAGTTTGGCGCGGTCGAGGTCGGTTTCCAATCGGCGCCAGGCGGCGCGGCGGTCGGCGATCGGCCGCATCACCGAATCGATGCCGAGAAGTGACACCCCCCGCAAAATAAACGGAGCGACGCTCCCCGGCAGGTCCATCCCTTGTGCGAGCCCGCAGGCCGCGACCGCGCCGCCGTAGCGCGTCATCGCCAGCACGTTCGCGAGCGTGTGTGAGCCGACCGCGTCGATGCCGCCGGCCCAGCGCTCCCTGCCGAGCGGCCGCGCCGGGGCGCTGAGTTCCTTGCGGTCGATGATTTCGCGCGCACCGAGCCGCTTGAGGTAATCGGCTTCCTCCGGCCGTCCGGTGGACGCGATCACCTCGAAGCCAAGCTTGGCGAGGATCGCGATCGCGACCGAGCCGACCCCGCCGGCCGCGCCGGTGACCACGATCGGGCCGCGGTCGGGCGTCAGGCCGCTCCGTTCGAGCGCCATCACGGCCAGCATCGAGGTGTAGCCGGCGGTGCCGATCGCCATCGCGTCCCGCGTGGTCATGGTGGCGGGCAGGCGCACCAGCCAGTCGCCCTTCACGCGCGCCTTCTCGGCATAGGCGCCGAGGTGAGTCTCGCCGAGCCCCCAGCCGTTGGCGATCACCTGGTCACCCGGCTTCCAGTCGGGATGCGTGGACGCCTCGACAGTGCCGGCGAGATCGACGCCGGGAATCATCGGCCAGCGCCGCACCACCGGCGCCTTGCCGGTGAGCGCAAGTCCATCCTTGTAGTTCACCGTCGACCATTCGACGCGAATGGTGACGTCGCCGTCCATCAGGTTTGCTTCGTCGAACTGGGTGAGGCTGACCTTCTGGCCACCTTCGGTCTTCTCGATCACGACTGCCTTGAACGTGGCCATTGGCTCTATCCTCAGGGCGCTGCAAGCGCGGGACGCATCACCGGCTTCTCGACAATCGGCAGGTTGATCAGCGCGGAGATCACGCCGAACATCACGCCGAGCCACCACACCCCGTCATAGGAACCAGTCTGCTCGTAGAGCACGCCGCCGAGATAGACGCCGAGGAAGCCGCCGACCTGATGGCTGAAGAACGCGATGCCGAACAGCATCGCCAGCCAGCGCGTGCCGAACATCAGCGCCACCAGGCCGGAGGTGGGCGGCACCGATGAGAGCCACAGCAGGCCCGTGACCGCGCCATAGATCAGCGTCACCACCGGGCTCGCCGGCATCGTGATCAGGAACACCACCGCGAGCGCGCGCGTGAAGTAAATGAACGACAGGATGTAGCGCTTCGGCAGGCGGCCGGCGAGGTAGCCCGACAGCATGGCGCCGATCATGTTGAACAGGCCGATGATCCCGAGCGTCCAGCCGCCGACCTCGGCGGAGAGGCCGCGGTCGATCAGGTACGACGGTAGATGCACAGTCACGAAACCGAGCTGGAAGCCGCAAGTGAAGAAGCCGAGCACCAGCAGGATGTAGGAGCGATGCCCCAGCGCTTCGGCCAGCGCCTGCCTGTAGGTTTGGGGCGATGCCGCGGCGCCCGGGCCAGTGGGGGTGACCATGCCGCGGGTGCCGACCGCCAGCGCCAGCGGGATGATCAGCAGCAGCAGGCCCGCGAAAATCTCGAGCGCCGTTTGCCAGCCGAAGGCGTCGATCAGGTACACGCCGAGGGGCGAGAACAGGAATTGCCCGAACGATCCCGCCGCGGTGCCGGCGCCATACGCGGTCGAACGCCAACTGTCCGGCAACTGCTTGCCGAACGAGGAGATGATCAGGTTGAACGAACAGCCGGACAGCCCGAAACCGATCAGCACGCCGTTCGAGAGGTAGAGCATGCCGGGTGTGGTCGCATGCGCCATCATGAAAATCCCGGCGGCGTAGAGCAGCGCGCCGGCGATGATCACCCGCACCGTGCCGAAGCGATCGGCGAGCGCTCCGACGAATGGCTGCGCGGCCCCGTAGAGCAGCGTCTGCATCGCGACCGCAAGCGCGAAGACTTCGCGGCTCCATCCGTTCTCGAACGAAATCGGCCGCAGGAAATTGCCGAGCGCCGAGCGCGGTCCGAAACTGATCGTGGCGATGATGCAGCCGGTGAGCACGATCACGGCCGGCGTGCGCCAAGTTGCGGCGCGCAGGGTCGCGGGACGCACGGTCTCGCGCGGGTCGGTTGCAGAGTGGGCGGTCATCGCGGGCTCGGAATCACGCGGGGGCGGCGGCGAGCCGTTGTACCGGCTTTTCCACGATCGGCAAATTGATCACCGCCGAGAGCGCGCCGAACAGGATCGAGAGCCACCACACCGCGCCATAGGAATGGGTGCGCTCGAACACGATGCCGCCGAGCCAGACACCGAGGAAGCCGCCGACCTGATGGCTAAAGAACGCGAAGCCGGTAAGCATCGCGAACCACCGGGTGCCGAAGATCACGGCGACGATGCCGTTGGTCGGCGGCACGGTCGAGAGCCAGAGAAAGCCCATGCAAGCGCCGAACACGAGCGCGCTCGCCGGCGTCACCGGCACCAGGATGAAGACGAGGATGGCCAGCGCTCGGCCTAAGTAAATGACGGAGAGGATGTAGCGTTTGGGCAGCCGCGCGGCGAGCCAGCCCGCAAACAGCGAGCCGAAGATATTGAACAGGCCGATCACGCCCAGGGTCCAGCCGCCGACCTGCGCCGAAAGCCCGCGGTCGACCAGATAGGCCGGCATGTGCACGGTGATGAACTGAAGCTGGAAGCCGCAGGTGAAGAAGCCGAGCACCAGCAGCATGTAGGAACGATGCGCGAGCGCCTCCGCCAGCGCCTGCTGCAGCGACTGCTGCGCGGCCGCGCCGGAGAGCGGGATGGACTTCGGCGTCGCCACCACGATCGACAGCGGCAGGACCATCAGCATGGTGACACTGAAGATCAGCAGCGTGTTCTGCCAGCCGAAGTTGTCCATCAGCGAGACGGTCAGCGGCGCATAGAGGAATTGGCCGAACGAGCCCGCCGCCGTGCCGACGCCAAAGGCGGTGGTGCGCCAGCTTTCCGGGAGGAGCTTGCCGAAAGCGGCGAGGATGATCGTGAAGGAACTTCCGGCCAGCCCGAAGCCGATCAAGACTCCGGCCGAAAGATCGAGCAGGCCCGGCGAGTTCGCGTGCGCCATCAGCGCCAGCCCGACGGCATAGAGCAGTGCCCCGACGCACAGCACCGGGGTGGTGCCATAACGGTCGGCGATCGCGCCGGCGAACGGCTGGCCCACGCCCCAGAGCAGGTTCTGGATCGCGAGCGCAAAGGCGAACGTGTCGCGGCCCCAGCCGTTCGCCGCCGACATCGGCGTCAGGAAAAATCCAAGCGTGGCGCGAGGCCCGAACGCGACCATCGAGACTGCGCAGCCGCATAGCACGATGACGAGGGGCGCGCGCCAGGTCAGCGGCTTGGCGGCGTCGGTGGTCACGGTCATGGAAGCCTCCGTCTCCGCGGTGACGATGCGGGCATCAACCACGGGGCGACATTGCATAAAGCGACATATCGTCGTGCCCAAACGAAACTTCGTCAGGGCGTGCATCACCGCGACGCATGGCAGACTTCCAGGCGGGGGCTGGAAACGCGCTGCTGGAAGTGCTATATATGATTTGCTCGAAATGAGGATAACGAGTTACGTCGCCCTCAGGCTCGCGGTGCCGGCTGATCCAGCCGGATGTTTTTGTCCCCTAATATGCTCATTGTGAGCATAGAAGGGTAGGAGGTGGGCAATGACCATACTGCAAAGTTTTGGCCCGTCTTTCGGGCCTGCGCCGCTCCTTCCGCCGGCCACTGGGCCGTCCGCGGCCGCCCGCCGCTACGGCGTGCTGCCGATGCCTTCGCTCGAATGGAACGACCAGGTCGCGCGCGAGACCGCGCCGCTCTATGCGCGGATCGAGAAAGTTGTGCCGCCGGTCGAGTGGCCGTTCTTCGCCCCCTACGTAAAGGCGATCAACGCGCTCAAGCAGGAGCGCAATGCCGTCATCCTCGCGCACAATTACCAGACGCCGGAAATTTACAACTGCGTTGCCGATTTTGTCGGCGACTCGCTGCAGCTTGCGCGCGAGGCGGCGAAGGTCGACGCCGACATCATCGTGCAGTGCGGCGTGCACTTCATGGCGGAAACCTCGAAGATCCTCAATCCGGACAAGACCGTGCTGATCCCCGACCTCAAGGCCGGCTGCTCGCTGGCATCCTCGATCACCGGCGCGGACGTGCGGCTGCTGCGGCAGAAATTCCCGGGCGTGCCGGTGGTCGCCTACGTGAACACGTCGGCCGACGTGAAGGCCGAGGTCGACATCTGCTGCACCTCATCGAACGCGCTTGCAGTGGTCGAGAGCCTCGGCGCCGACACCGTGATCTTCCTGCCGGATCAGTATCTCGCGAAATACGTCGCCGCCCACACCAAGGTGAAGATCATCGCCTGGCAGGGCGCCTGCGAGGTACACGAGCGCTTCACCGCCGAGGAATTGCGCCGCTACCGCGACGGCGATCCGACGCTGCAGATCATCGCGCATCCGGAATGCCCGCCCGACGTGCTGGCCGAGGCCGATTACACCGGCTCGACCGCCGGTATGATCGACTATGTTCGCAAGAACCGGCCGAAGCGCGTGGTGATGGTCACGGAATGCTCGATGGCCGACAACGTGCAGGTCGAACTGCCCGACGTCGAGTTCGTGCGGCCGTGCAATCTCTGCCCGCACATGAAGCGGATCACGCTGCCGAAGATCCTCGACAGCCTGGTGTACCTGAAAGAGGAGGTGGTGATCGATCCCGCGATCGCCGCCAAGGCCCGCCGCGCCGTCGAGCGCATGGTGAACTTGAAAGGTTGAGCGATGTTACTTCGTCGCTCCATCGCTCCGTAGGATGGGTTTCGCTTCGCTCTACCCATCCTACGGTCGCATGCCGCTCGCCGCGATCAGGCCAGCGGTCGCTGTCTCGATCGCCTGCTGCAGCCGCTGAGAAAACTCCGGCTTGTCGAGGCCCGGCGCAATCGGGTCGAGAATTTGCACGACGATGGTGCCCGGGAAGCGGCGGAACGAGCGGCGCGGCCAGAACAGCCCGGAATTGAGCGCGATCGGCAGGCAGGCGACCCCGGTCGCGGCGTAGAGATGCACGATGCCGTATTTGTAGTTCGGTTCGGCGCCGGCCGCGCGGCGCGTGCCCTCCGGGAAAATGATGATCTGCCGCTGGCCGGCGAACTCTTTGCGCGCGCGCACCGTCAGCTCCGCCAGCGCTTGCGCTCCGCGGCCGCGGTTGACGGGGATCATGCCGGCCTTCCACGTGTACCAGCCGAAGAACGGGATCCACATCAACTCGCGCTTCATGATGTAGGCCGGATCGGCGAAGAGATTGAGCAGCGCGAACGTTTCCCACAGCGATTGGTGCTTCGAAGCGACGAGCAGCGGACCCGCCGGAATCTTCTCCATGCCGCGGAGTTCGTACCTGATGTTGCACACTACGTGCAGCAGCCAGAGATTGGTACGCCCCCAGAATTTTGCGACCGCCAGAATAGCGTGACGCGGCAGCACCAACGTTGGCACCGCGACGATGAGATGCACCACTAGGTTCAGATAGAATAGAACGTTGAAGACGATCGACCGGACAATCACGGACACGCGGGAAATCCTATGGGGAGTGTTTCGGGAATTTGCTTATAGCAAGCGCCACCCGGTTGATGCGCAATCCGTTTGACCCGTTTCTCCGTCGTCCCCGCGAAGCCGGTCCCCGCTTGCGTGAATGGGCGCCAAGTTGATGAAGCAGGCCCGCAGGCGCGACCGTGCCGCGCATATGGCGATGTTTTCATATTCCTCGGAGCCCAAAGACGTGGATGGTCGGGACCAGCCTGGACGAGCCCTGCCATGACGTAAATCAACGTCTTTGCAGGGAGTCACCCCCTGGCGGTCCCGCTCGCGCCGGACTGGATGCGGATCCGGGCGTAGATGTACTTGAGATATTCCGACAGCATCAGCCGCATGGTCGTGCTGTTCGACCACCAGGGCTCCGCGCGCAGCTTGTCGCTGACCACCGGATAGGCGAGCAGCGTGATGCCGGGAAGCTGGTGCCCGATCTCCGCCATGGCGCGCGGCATATGGTAGTTCGAGGTCACCACGATGAGCGAATGGAAGCCGCGCCCCTGCGCCCACCGCCTGGTTTCGATCGCGTTGCCGAGCGTGTTCAGCGAGCGGTCGAAATCGACGCAGCAGCGCACCAGTGTGGAGAATTCCGGATTGAGGCGGGAAATTTCGCTCGATGTCGTGGCCCGGTTGGCGCCGCTGATGAGCAGGCGCCTGCCGCGGCCGGCGGCCAAAAGTTCGATCGCGTCGGTGATGCGCGAGGCGCCGCCGGTGAGCACGACGATCCCGTCGGCATTGCGGTCGAGCGCAACCTCGGCGGCAGGGACCCGCCAGAGGAACAGCAGGAACCCGGCGGCCGCGAGCAGCGCCAGGACTACGCAAAGCGCCACCGTCAGGCCGCGGATGCGACGCATAAGCCCGCCGGGCGCGCCGGCGGGCGGCGGGGGCAGGTTGCCCGCGCCGTCACCGGTTTTTGATCCGACCATCGGCATGCTGCTCATCCAGACCGGAATCATAGCGACAAATCCGGCTTGGTAGTGGCATTGCAATGAATGGTTACTGAATGGTTGCCAGGGTCCGGTTCACGGTCCAGCGTGATGTCGCCGCGCTTACCAGCGCAATCAGGAGGATCTGGGCGATTACCCCGAAATAGCCCAAAAGGCCGATCGAGAAGCTGCCGAACAGGGTCGCGAAGGCGTCGCCGGCGGTGCCGGAGAGCCAGCGGCTCGCCAGTTCGCCGAGCCCGAACAGCGCGATCGCGCAGCCGCCGCCGATCGTCCCGCCGTAGAGGCCGAGCGCCAGGAACCGGCGCTGGAAATGGCTGGCGATGAAGCTGTCCTTGGCGCCGATGAAATGGAGCACCTCGATCACCGGCCGGTTGGCAGCCATGGCGCCACGGGTAGCGAAGGCGACCGAAAAGGCAGTGGCGATGAAGACCAGCGCCAGCACGGCAAGGCCGGCAGCGACTGCGATGCTCGTCATCGTGCGCATCCGCTCGACGAAGCTGCGGTGGTCGTCGAGGCTCGAGGGCGGGATCTGTTCGGCCAGCGCCGCCCGCAGCGGCGCGAGGTCAGGCCTCGCGCCATTCGTAAGGCGGACCAGGATCAGGCGCGGCACCGGCAAGTCCTTGAGCGCGAGCGAGGAGCCGAGCCAGGGCTCGAGCAATTGCAGCGACTCTTCTTTCGTGTATGGCCGCACGTCCGCCACGCCGGCGACCGCGCGGGCGAGCGCGACCGCGCGCCCGACGTCCGCCTCGATGTCGCGGCCGGCGGCGGGCCGGACCTGGATCGTGACTTCGCGCGCCACGTCGGACTGCCAGTCGCCGGCGGCGGACCGCACCATCATCACGGCGCCGGTCGTGAGCGAAGCGAGGAACGTCATGATGGCGATCACCGCGACCAGCGCCCGGCCCGCGATCGTGCCGCGCGGCACGATCGGCGTATGGATGCGCGGCATTTCGAACTCGGCCGCGGGATCTTCGGCTTGCCGGGTCGGCGCGGCGATATCGCCGGAACCCGCCGGCTCCTCCATGTCGTCGACGTCCGGATCATCCCTGAACATGTCATTCATAGACATGCAGCCGACCTTCATGCAGCACCAGCCGGCGCGCATCGTACTGATCCATCAGTGCGATGTCGTGGGTGGCGATGACCACCGAAGTGCCGGAATTGTTGAGCTCGACAAACAGCCGTAGCAGCCGCTGCGCGAGATTGGGATCGACATTGCCGGTCGGCTCGTCGGCGAGCAGGAGCTGAGGGCGCGCGATGACGGCACGCGCAATCGCGGCGCGCTGCTTCTCGCCGCCTGAGAGCACCGGCGGCAGCGCCCACATCCGTTCGCCCAGGCCGACCCAATTGAGAAGCTCGACCACCTCGTCGCGGAAACTGTCCTCGTCCCGCCCCAACACCCGGAACGGCAGGGCGACATTCTCGTAGGTAGTCATATGGTCGAGCAGCCGAAAATCCTGGAATACCACGCCGATGCGCCGCCGCAGCGTCGCCAGCGCATCTTTGCTCAGCGTCGCGATGTCGTGGCCGAACAGCGTGATGAGCCCGCGCGTCGGCCGCATCGAGAGAAACAGCAGGCGCAGCAGCGAGCTCTTGCCGGCGCCCGAGGGGCCGGTGAGGAACTGGAATGAATTCGGGTCGATGCGGAAGGTGAGGTCGCGCAGGACCTCCGGGCCGAGCCCGTAGCGCAAACCGACGTTCTCGAATCGGACCAAGCCATCCCCCTGCGGTCGCCATGCGGTATGCGCCGGCACCAAACGCCCGAATCTATGGAGAAATCTTAGACTGTCGGGTCGCGAGAGGCCAATTGCCAATTTCGATCCCTGCCAATGGTTCCCGGCAACGGCGGCGCGGCGGCCCCGGCGACCGGTTCCCGCCGCCGCGGGCTGTCGAGCGAATGCGCTCCACGCAAGATCGTCAGTTGACGACACGCCGGTAGGGTAATGACAGCTTCCGTACCAGACCAACCAGTTCGGTCGGCGTCTGGTAGAATTTCACTTCCCGGTCCCGGAACATGAACGGTTTGGGCGTCGCCGGAGTGCCTTTGCACACCAGCTCGAAGTCCTTGCCGGCGCCGAGCGCGATGCCGGCTTCGATCGCCGAGTTCAACGCCGTCTTGCCGTCCGCGTCATCGCTGATATCGAAGATGCAGAAGGTTGCGTCGCGAATGCGGGTGACGATCTCGGCTTGGACATTTCCCTTGATTTCGACCCCGGAGATGCAGCGCAGACCGCTCACGATCTCCATCGACCGTCGTGCCAGATCCCAGGTTGACCGTTCCGCCTCATCGAATGAATGTCCCATGAAACAATGGACCGGAATCGCGGGCCGCCGCGCGACATCCTCCTGAAACTCGAAGATCGCTCCGTCCAGGATGTCCTCGGGACACGGATCGAGTTGCGGGGCCCGCCGCACCACGATGCCATCCAATTCGTCCAAGTCTTGCGTCACCGCCTCCTCGACAATCGCCAGCACCGGACGTTTAAGCTCGCGAGCGATCTTGATTTCGTCGAAGAAATACTTGGAGGTCTTGCCGTCGCCACGGTGCGACAGGACACAAATGACGCCCATGCATCCCGACATGAGCGTCGCGATCCGGCTTGGCACGAATTTTTGGTTCGGCGCGTCGCGCACGCTGCGCAGCCGGTAATCCTTGAGCTGGTTCGAAATGTATTGGCCGACCGCCACTTCGTGCGGCAGCGATCCGCGGGCCAGGTAGATCTGGGGATAACCGATGGTTCGCAGATCGCCGTCGGTGCCGTGCAGCGTCGCGAGCAACTGCGTGGCGATGCCCGGAGTCAGCTCGCCGCCGGCAGCGATGTCGATCCACGTTTCACTCTCGAGTTCCGGCGGCACCTTCGACTGATCGATGCGGATCGGGATGACGTGGAAGTCCGGGAACTGGGTCTGCTGGCTGATGCAGATGTTCCACTCCTTCTTCACCCATCCCGATTTGAGCGAGCTCTCGCTCAGCATGACGATGGCGGACTGGCAATCGGCGATGGCGCTGCCGAGTTCGGCGGCGACCTGCCGGCCCGGCGGCAGGTTGACGGAGTCGTACCAGACGTCGACCTTGGCGAATTCGGTGCACCATCGGTAGATGTGGTCCGCGATCGCCTTGTCGATGTGCGCGTGGCTCAAGAACAGGTTGAAGGGCCTGTTGTTGATGACCTTTGCAGACATGCGCAGCCTCCGAACCCCAGGGCTTGGAGCGGAACCCGAAAACAATGCCGGGGGTTGGCGGGCCCCGCAAGGGTAAGGTCGCCACGACAGGGTGCCGGTTTGGCGCCGATGCGGCCGGCCGCGGCCAAGCCGCCTCGCCATAATTATGGTTTCCGATCCATTAACGGACGGCTGCTAGCGTACCAGTCCTGGCATCACTGTTCGATTCGCCCATGCTGATCGTCTGTCCAAGCTGCGGAACTTCATATCAGATCGAGCCGAACTCGCTGGGAGCGGGCCGCTCGGTGCGCTGCGTACGTTGTCGCAATGTGTGGTTCGCGGCCAATACCCGAGCCATATCCGCCATCGCGCAGGCGCACCGCTCCGACCTGGTGACGTCGAAATCGCCCGCCGCACCTCCCGCGCCCCCCGCCGAATGGGTGACCGAGGGCTCGGCTTCCCTCGATCCGTTCATGCAGCCGACGCCGCAGGCGGACCCGCACGACCGCACGGAAGCCCAACCGGCCGCCCCGGATCAGCACGCCCCACCCGCCGAATCCGCGCCGAACTCGCCGGTCGAGGCGGCCGCGCCGTCGCCGGAACCGTTCCTGATCGACGACGCTCCGCCGCTCGCGCCAGCGGCCCCCGACGAGATCGTGCCGCCGACCGTCCCCGAGGACATCGAGACGGTGGCCGCCCGCCGCGAGCGCCGCAGCAAGCGCCGGCGCCGCGGCTGGCCGCTGACGCTGTGGCCGACCGCGATCCTCGCGTTGATGTTCGTGCTCGCGGCGCTGGCGAGTTGGCGCGCCAGGGTGGTGGCGCTCGCGCCGCAGACCGCGTCGCTCTATGCGGCGATCGGATTGCCGGTCAATCTGCGCGGTCTCGAATTCGACGATGTCACTACCACCAGCGAAACGGACGAGGGGGTGCAGGTGCTCGTCGTCGAAGGCACGATCGCGAGCACCGCCGCCAGGCGGGTGGTGGTGCCGCGGCTGCGGTTCGCGGTGCGCGATGCCGGTGGCCACGAGATCTACACCTGGACGGCGCTGCCGACGAAAAACGTGCTCGCTCCCGGCGAGCAACTCGCGTTCCGGTCGCGGCTTGCTTCCCCGCCGGCCGAGGGCCGCAACGTATCAGTGCGCTTCTTCAACCGGCGCGATCGCATCGCCGGCCTTCAATGAGGGACCCATGGCACGCATCCTGATTGCCGAAGACGAAGCAGGCATCCGCGACCTCGTCGCCCGCGCGCTCGCGCTCGATGGCCACGATGTGAGGACCACGAACGACGGCGCGGAAGCGCTCGATGTGCTGGGCCACGAGCGGGACGCCTTCGAGCTTCTGCTGACCGATATCCGCATGCCGATCATGGACGGGATCGCGCTGGCGCTGGCGGCCGCGCGCGACCATCCGCGGCTGCCGATCCTGCTGATGACCGGTTATGCCGACCAGCGCGAACGCGCCAGTGGCCTGCAAGCGCTGATCCACGACGTCATCACCAAGCCGTTCTCGCTCGCGACCATCCGCGCCGCGGTGAAGGGCGCGCTGTCGGGCGAAGCGCGCGCGCTGCATTAGGCCGGCGCTCCTTGCTTCTCCCTCTCGCCGTTGGGGAAGTGGAGCGCCCAAGAGCAAGACGGCGCGCATCAGATTCAAAGCGCTCTTGCGCCGCCATCATCCGAGCTTCGGATGCGATCCCACCGCCGCGCGCGCGAGCACCTGCGCGGACCGCCGCGACGCGCGCAATCGTCCGCTGGCGGACGCGTCGGCGGCGAGCGTCTGCGGATCAATGACCACGCCGTACAATTCAGCGGCGGCAGCGATCGAAACATAACCCTGGCGGACGTCGTCCTCGACTTCTTCCAGGGCGCGCTCGAGCGGCTCGCCGTAGCCGCCACCGCCGCCGGAGCGGATGCGGAAGGCGTCGCCGGGCTTGAGCGCGGCGACCAGCACCTTCGCGTTCGGGAAGTCGGTCTTCCAGGCGCCGCCGATCCGCAGCGCCACCTCGTTGCCGGTCGAGTCGCGCCCGCCGCCGAGCCCCCAGGGCTTGCAATGCGCGCGCTCGCTCTGGGTGTTCAAGGTCATCGGGACGCGCGCTCGCACCACGCGCTCGACCCCGAGGCCACCGCGGCGGCGGCCGGCGCCGCCCGAGTCGGGCACCATGGCGTAGCGCTCGACCACGATCGGGAATTTCACTTCGGCCTGCTCGTTCGGACTGTTGTGAGTGTCGCCGTCATTGATGCAGACGGTGGCGCTCACGCCGTCCTCGCTACGCTTCGCCCCCCAGCCGCCGCCGAGCGGACCGAAATTGGCGATGAAGAACTCCGAGGTCCTGGTGTTGATGCCGTGCAGGTTGGCGACGAGGAGGTCGGCGTGGTGCCCGGCAATCACGCGATCGGGGATCGCCGGCGCCAGCGCCTTGAAGATCGTGTCGACGATCGTCATCGGATAGGTCATCCACCAGCGCATCGGCGCCGGCCGCGTGGCGCTGACGATCCGGCCCGGCGGCACGATGGTCTTGAGGCTGCGGAACGAGCCGTCGTTGATCGGGTAGTCGGTCGGCGAGGTGAGGCACTTGTAGGCGACCTGCGCGCAGGCGTGGCCGGTGGTGATGCCGGAATTGTAGAAGCCGCGCACCTGCTTCGACACGTCGCTGAGGTCGACGGTCATCTCCTCGCCCTTGACCACGACCCGCACCTTGATCGGCACCGGCTTGCCGAGCTCGATGCCGTCGTCGTCCATGTAGGACTCGGCCTCGTAGGTACCGTCCGGGATCGTCAGCGTGCGCGCGCGCGCCATCACTTCGGCGTGGTCCATGATCGCGACGATGGAGGAGAGTACGGCCTCGCGGCCATAGCGCTCGATCAGTTGCAGAAAGCGCCGCTCGCCGGTCTTCACCGCCGTGATCTGCGCGCGCAGGTCGCCGATCGCGCGGCTCGGCAGCCGCACGTTCTGGCGGATGATGTCGACGAGGTCCTGGTTTACCACGCCCTCGCGCTGATATTTTACGATCGGAATCTGCAAGCCTTCCGAGTAAATGTCGGTGGTCATGCCGCCGAGCGTGCCGCCGACGTCGAGCCAGTGTGCCATGCAGCAGGAAAAGCCGACCAGCGTGTCCTGGTGGAAGATCGGCAGCGTGAAGGTGAAGTGATTGAGATGGCTACCGGTGAGATAGGCATCGTTGGTGACGTAGATGTCACCGGGCTTGATGTCGTCCCTGCCGAAGTGACGGATCTTCGCCTTCACCGTCTCCGCCATGCCGCGGATGAACATCGGCAGCCCGATGCCGATCGACACGGTCTCGCCGTCCGGCGTGAACAGGCCCGTAGTGAAGTCAAGCGCCTCGTAGATGATGATGTTGTAGGCGGTGCGCATGAGGTTGGTCTTCATTTCCTCAGTCACCGCAATCACGCCATTGCGCACGATCTCCGCGACGATGGGATCAACCGCGGGCTTGGCGGAGGTGCGCCGCGCTTTGCGTTTTTGTCTGCCTTTCATTGGATGTCCGCCGTTTGGGTCCGGTCGTCCCCGCCTTCGCGGGGACAACGCCGAGCGCGCTCCGTCCGCGAACCGCTCACTGGTCCATCGTGCTCTTTGCGAATACTTCGTCGAGCTTCATCAGCCGCGGCGTGAGACCCTGCTCGACCGAATACTGCGCCGCCGCTTCGAGAATATGCCGGTTGGCCTTCACGCCGTGCCGCAGCACCGGCTCGCGCAAAGCGTTGCCCGCCTCCTGCGGGATCGCGCCGCACGCGATGTGATACTCGACGTGCTCCATGCGCTGCTCGTTGGCGATCTCGGCGGCGGCCTCGAACGCCTTGAGCAGGTTGAGCACCGCCCACGGATGCTTCTCGGCAATCTCGCGGCGGATGACCATGCCGTGGTTGATCGGATGGATGCCGGTCTTGCGGTAGTAGCGCACACCCTCGGCGCGCGGATCCGGAAAGATGAATTTCACGTCCGGATGGTTTTCCAGATCGACGGTCGAGCGATCAACTAGGTTGCTCTTGCGGATGTAATGGACGACGGCTTCGAGCTCGCCGGACGCCATCATCGACCCGATGCTTTTCTCCGGCGGAATCTGATGGATGGTCACCCCCGGCGGCGCCTTGAACGAAACCGCGCCGGCATGGCTGTGCGACGGCACGCGCTCCATCCAGTGCTCCATCTCGTTCGGCGCGACGCCGAATTCATGCTGGAGGATGCCGCGCGTCCACAGCGCCGCGGTCTGCTGATATTCCGGCACACCCACGCGCTTGCCCTTGAGCTGCGCCGGCGTATCGATCTTGGCGTCCTTGCGCACCAGAATCTCGGTGTGAAACATTTTGCGCGTGGTGAAGATCGGCAGCCCGACCCAGCGATCGTCGCCGCCGGCGCGCGCCATCATCAGCGAGGAGAACGACATCTCTGAGACGTCGAAGTCGGCGAACTTGAGCTGGCGCCAGAACATCTCCGACGGATGCAGGATGGTCGGCACGAGATCGATGCCGTCCGGCGCCACGGTGCCGTCGAGGATCGGCCACGAGCGCGGATTGGAGGCGATGGCAAGGCTGAGCTGGAGTTTCATGGGGGTTTTGGTCTCATGGGGTTTGGATCTTGGCGGGATTCGTCAGCATTTGTCATCTCGGCCGAGCGCGGCGAGAACCGGGACCCAACGTGCATCACGCACTGCGCTCCTGATCGAACGCCGCGATGGCATGATCCGTGATGAGCTCATTTCCAGAAATAATCCGAAATCTCCACGTCGTTCGCCGACAGGAGATTGCGCTCGACGCGGACGTTCTTTCCATGGACGAGCAGCGTCGGCAAGGAGGCGATCGGGAGCACGTAGACCATCTCGTTGTTGCGGTCGATCGCGGCCTGCAGGATTTTCGCGCGCTCCTTCGGATCGAAGGTCTTTTCCGCCGCCGCCACTGCTTTGTCGATCAGTGGGTCCTTGGCATAGTCGCGCTGGCCGCCGAACAGGCTCAGGAACACCTGCGTGGTCTCCGGGAAGGTCGTGGTCGGCCGGCTTCCGACGAAGATCGAGAGCTGTCCCTCACCGCGCTTCTGCGTATAAACCGTGATCGGCAGCGACTCGACCGTGGTGCGGATGCCGACCTTTTGCAGTTGCAGCGCGATCGCCTCGCCGACCTGCTTGATCGGCGAATGCACGTAGAACGGCGCATTGAAGCCGTTCGGATAGCCGGCCTCGGCAAGCAGCTTGCGCGCGCCGGCGGGATCGTAGGTCGGCGGCTTCACGATCCACGCGCAGGCGACCGTGGTCGGGAAGCAGAGCGCGTCCATCGGCGGCTCTGCCGCGCCGCCCGAAACGAGCGTCTTGCCGATGGTCTGGCGGTCGATCGCCATTGCGATCGCGCGCCGCACCCGCACATCCTTGAGCGGTGCCACGCCCGAGCGCCCGGCGGCGTCGAGCAGGAGATAGATGAACTCGCCGCTCGGCACCGTGGTGCTGGCGAGATCGGGATTGGCAGCGAGGCCGGCGGCGATGTCAGGTTCGACATTGCGCAGCACGTCGACGCCGCCGGTAAGAAGCTGCGCAATCTGCGTCTGCCGCTCCGGGATCGGGACGAGCTGGATGTATTTGATTGGCGCGCGATGATATTTCGGATCGCCCTTGAAGCCGTCGAAGCGCTGCAGCAGCGCGCCGCGGCGCGGGTCCATCGACACGAGCTTGTAAGGTCCGGCGCTCGAGGCCGAGACCCGGCCGTAAGTCGTCTTGTCCGCGAGCGCCTGATGCACCTTCGAATCGAGGATGTAGAACTCGTAGGCCAGCGCATCGAGTGCGATGCCGGCCACGTCCTTCGACATGATCCGCACCGTGTAAGGTCCGACCTTCTCCGCGCCCTTGATCCAGAAATAGCGCGCTTTGCCCGGGATCTTCAATTCCGGATCGATGATGTAGTTGATGGTGTAGACCACATCGTCGGCGGAGAACTTGTTGCCGCTGTGGAAGGTGATGTCGTCGCGCAGCTCGAACTCGATGGTCTTGTCGTCGAGGCGCTTCCACGATTTCGCGAGATCGGGCACGTACTGGCCCTTGTATTCGTCATAGCGCAGGAGCGAGCTGTAGACCTGCCGGTAGATGCGGCTGAGCTCATTGAGCGTGAGATCGTATGGTGAGATCACCGGCACGAATTCGTTGAGCGCGATGCGGAGCGTGTCCTTCGCCTTCTGCGCCAGCGCCGGCGACGCGGCGAGCACGAGCGCGGCCAGTGCGACGCAGATGCCGATTGATCGCTTGAGCACAAAGTTCTCCAGGCGTGTGGCAGCGTGCATCGTGACAACCGGGGAATCGCAAGTCAATATTCGGTACCCGTACATTCGTTGTGGCTTGTCATCCCGGCCGAGCGAAGCGAGAGCCGGGACTCAACGTGCCGCTCCTCCGGCGCTGGGACTGAACGAGAGTGCGCGGCGCGTTGGGTCCCGGATCGCCGCTGCGCGACGTCCGGGATGACAACTCCCCGCTCGCAAACTAGACGGGGTTATGAACCTGAGACTTCGTAATGATCCGTTTCTTCGCCCGCAGGCTCTTGGTCTCCGTCTTGGTCGCGCTGACGGTGTCGATCGTCGCGTTCAGCTTCCTGCGGCTGTCGGGCGATCTGCCCGCTTTGCTCGCCGGCGAGAACGCCAAGCCCGACGAGATCGCCCGTATCGCACATCAGTACGGCCTCGATCAGCCGCTCTATCTGCAATATCTCGACTGGGCGCGGAGCGCGCTGCGCGGCGACCTCGGCCGCTCGCTGTTCTCCGGCGAGCCGGTGACGCAGCTCCTGGTGGAGCGTATCGGCGTGACGCTCACGCTTGCGCTCGGCTCGCTCATCCTGGCGCTCGCGGTGGCGGTGCCGCTCGGCGTGTTCGCGGCCGTCAACGCCAACACCTGGCGCGATCGATTGGCGATGTCGCTCGCGGTCGGCGGCCAGGCGATCCCGAATTTCTGGTTCGCGTTGATCCTGATCTACGTGTTCGGCGTGATATACCGCCTGGTGCCGATCTCCGGCTCCGATAGCTGGCAGAACTTCATTCTGCCGATCGTCACGCTGGCGTTCACCGCGATGCCGGCGTTCGTGCGGCTCACGCGCGCCGGCATGCTCGACGTGCTCTCGTCCGACTACATCCGCACCGCGCGCGCGAAGGGATTGCGCCCGGCGTCGATCCTGTTCAAGCATGCGCTGCGCAACGCGATCCTGCCGATCGTCTCGGTCGCGGCGGTGCAGCTCGGGTTCCTGCTCGGCGGCTCGGTGATCGTGGAGTCCGTGTTCGCGCTCAACGGCATCGGGCTGCTCGCCTTCCGCTCGATCACCAGCGCCGATTTCCCGGTGGTGCAGTCGATCCTGGTGTTCCTTTCCTTCGGCTACATCTTCCTCACGCTGCTCGCCGACCTCATCAATGCGCGGCTCGATCCGCGCATCCGGCTGTGAGCCGCGCATGAGCCCTCCAGCAGACACGTCAGCCCTCATCGCGGACCTCGAAACAGCGTTCCCGTCCCCACGCGCGACCATGCTGCGGCGCGCCGGCACGAACCTCGGCGTGACGCTCGGCGGCGCGATCGTGCTGCTGCTGGTCCTCGTCGCTGTCTTCGCGCCGCTGCTCGCGCCCTACGGCCCCTATGACCAGGACCTGACCAACCGCCTCGCCGATGCGTACTGGGGCCCGCGTGGCAACTGGACGCATCCGTTCGGCACCGACGCGCTCGGCCGCGATGTGCTGAGCCGCCTGATCTACGGCACCCAAGTCTCGCTCACCGTAGGCTTCGCGGGTGCCGCCATCGCCGGCGTCATCGGCACGCTGCTCGGCGTGACCGGCGGCTATTTCGGCGGCCGCGTCGATGCGTTCGTGGTCTACATCGTCAACGTCAAGCTTGCGCTGCCGATCATCCTGGTCTCGCTCGCGATCATCGCGATCGTCGGCGGCTCGATGACGGCGCTGATCCTCATCCTCGGCTTCCTCACCTGGGACCGCTACGCGCTCGTCACCCGCGCCGTCACCCAGCAATTGCGCCAGCAGGAATTCGTCCTCGCGGCACAGGCCGCGGGCGCCTCGCATCTGCGCATTTTGCTCAGCGAGCTCCTGCCCAACCTCGCCGGCCAGATCATCGTGGTCGCCAGCCTCGAGATCGCGATCCTGATCGCGATCGAAGCGGCGCTGTCGTTCCTCGGGCTTGGCGTGCCGCCACCGACCCCGTCCTGGGGCATCATGATCGCCGAGGGGCGCAGCATGATGTTCTTCAAGCCGCATCTCATCATCATTCCCGGGCTCGCGATCTTCCTCCTGGTGATGGCGATCAACCTGTTCGGCGACGGCATCCGCGACGCCACCGCGCCGGAAGGCCGCGAATGACGGCCGAAGCCGCACCGCTCAATGCCGGCGCGCCCGCGCATGCCGCGCCCCTGCTCGACGTCGAAGGATTGTCGGTCGAAATAAAAGTGCCCGGCGGCATGCTGCACGCCGTCACCGACGTGAGTTTTTCCGTCGCGCCGGGTGAGACGTTCTGCCTCGTCGGTAAATCCGGCTGCGGCAAGACCATGACCGCGCTCGCGCTGATGCAACTCCTGCCGCGCAAGGCGCGTTTCAAGGCCTCGCGCATCGCCTTCGAGGGCCGCGACTTGTTCAAGCTGGGCGAGCGCGAGATGGCGGCGCTGCGCGGCAACCGGTTCGGCATGATCTTCCAGGATCCGATGACCTCGCTCAATCCGGTCTACACCATCGGCAATCAGCTCGAGGAGGTTTACCTGCGTCATCGTAGCGGCCCGCGGCGCGACGCCCGCGAGCGCGCGGAGTACCTGCTCGCACGCGCCGGCGTCAACTCGCCAAAGCTGCGCCTGGCGCAATTCCCGCATCAGCTTTCCGGCGGACTGCGCCAGCGCATGATGATCGCGATGGCGCTGATGTGTGAGCCGTCGCTGTTGATCGCCGACGAGCCGACCACCTCGCTCGACGTCACCGTGCAGGTGCAGATCCTGCGCCTGTTCAAGGAATTGGCGCACGAATTTCGCGTCGCGCTGATCCTGATCACGCACGATCTCGGTATCGTCGCCCAGATGGCGCAACGCGTCGCCGTCATGTACGCGGGCCGGATCGTCGAGACCGGCACCGTCGCCGAGGTGCTGCGCTCGCCGCAGCATCCCTACACCCAAGGCCTGCTCGAATGCGTCCCGGTCGCCGGCGCTGACCGCCGCGCCCGCCTCGGCTCCATTCCCGGCATCGTGCCGTCGCTGATCGGCGCGAGCGCGGGCTGCAGCTTTCGAAACCGCTGCCATTACGCGACCGCGCCATGCGCTGGCGGTGAGATCGCGATGCGTGAGCTTGGCAACGGCCGAGGCTATCGCTGCGTCCTCGGCCCCGATGCGCTGAGTTCAACGTCGCAGCACGCGGTCCGCGCTCCCTCATCAGGATCGCAGGCATGACCGCCATGCCAGCGACTAAAACTCCGCTGATGGAGTTGCGCCATGTCGGATGCGCGTATCGGGTGGCGGGTGCGGGTTTTCTCCAGCGCGATGTGCTGCGTGCCGTCGATGATGTGACGCTCGATCTGCGCCACGGCGAAGTTCTGGCCATCGTCGGCGAGTCTGGCAGCGGCAAGACCACGCTCGGCCGCTTGATGCTGCGCTTGCTTCAGCCGAGCGCGGGCGACATCCGGCTTGACGGCCTGCCGCTTGATTCCATCGATCGGCGCCGACTGTCGCGTCGCGTGCAGCCGGTGTTTCAGGACCCCTACTCGTCTCTCAACGCGCGCAAGACCATCGAGCAGATCATCGCGCTGCCGTTGCGCGTGCACGGCGTCGGCACGCGCGCACAGCAGCGCGCGACCGTCGCGGAGGTGATGGCGCGCGTCGGGCTGTCGCCGCGGCTGCTGCACGCGCTCCCGAGCCAGTTATCCGGCGGCCAGCGCCAGCGCGTGGCGATCGCGCGAGCACTCGTCATCCGCCCCCAGATCGTGATTTGCGACGAGCCGACCTCGGCGCTCGACCTATCGGTGCAGGCGCAGCTCCTCAATCTGCTGCGCGATCTGCAGGACGAGTTGGCGCTGACCTACGTCTTCATCAGCCATGATCTCGCTGTAGTCGAATATCTCGCCGATCGCGTCGCCGTGATGTATCTCGGCCGCGTGGTGGAGTTCGGCGCGGCGCACGACGTGCTGCGCAATCCGCGCCACCCGTACACGCAGGCGCTGCTCGCCTCCGTGCTCGATCGCGATCCTGGGCACGGCCTGCCCGACCCCAAGCTTGGCGCGCGCATGCCCGATCCGCTGCACCCGCCGTCCGGCTGTCATTTCCATCCGCGCTGCCCGCAGGCGACGGCGGTGTGTCGGGAGGTCGCGCCGAAGGTGACGAGCGATGCAGCGGGATTGGTGGAGTGTCACTTGTATAACAAGGCGGTCGCGGAGTGACTCGTGTGCCGGCCCGGCGAGCGCATAACGCGGGCGCCGAGCCGCGACCCAGGGGAGAAGTGACCGCCCGAGACCGTATCCATATTGCGCCTCGCTGAGTCTTGCGCTCGCTCCACGAGGTCGGGATACGAGGGTTACCGCCGCCCGTTGCGCACCACCTCACTATACAGCCGCTGCCATTTCGCTCCCTGATCGAGCACCGCCGCCGGGTCGCCGAAGTTGAGTTTGATGCGGTCGAGCACCGAATGGATCTTGCGCGAGGTCGGCACGAACTCACGCTGCAACATGATGCGCTGCCCTTCGCTGAGCATGAAGTCATAAAACAGCAGCGCGGCGTAAGGGTGCGGCGCGCGCTTCGCCACCGCGACCGCGTTGAAACGCGCCACCGCCGGATCGATCAGGAACCAGTCGACCGGCGCGCCTTTTTTCTTCGCCACATCGGCGTTCTGCATGAACACGGAAAGCGCGATCGGCACCTCGCCGGCAGCGACGAGGTTGGTGAGAAGCGTGTGTCCCTTGCGCACCGAGATGCCGTTGCTCGCGACGATCTCACGGAACAGCGCGAGGCCCTTCTCCTCGCCGAGCAGTCCCATGGTGATCCCGAACCAGTCGTAGTCGTCGGCCTCGATCCCGAGTTGGCCCTTGAACCGCGCCTGCAGCAAATCCGGATAGGTCTTGGGCAGGTCGGCCGGCTTCACCAGTTGCGTGTTGTAGGCTCCGGCGGAAATGTTGACACGGGTGCCGATCCACTCATGGTGCCGTTGCACCGCTTCGGGCATGAGATCGGACTGGAACGGCGAGGTCTCCGCGGCCAGCAGGCCCTCGCGATGCAGCGCCTCGAGGGCAAAACCGTCGCTTTCGGTGACGTCGACCTCGGCGCGGTTGGCCTGCGCTTCGGTCACCGTGCGCTGCAGGATGTCCTTGCCGGAGCCGCGCCAGATTTTGATCTTGACGCCGTAGCTCTGCTCGAACGCCTTCTGCAGCGGCAGGATGCTGTCGACCTGCATAGAGCTGTAAAGGGTGAGGTCGCCCTCCTTCTTCGCGCCCTCGACGAGGTGCTGCGTGCGGCCGGGAGTTTGATCGGCGGCAGGCGCCGCCGCGCCGGTTTGCGCGTGGGCGGCGGCCGCGAACAACAGCGCGGCTGCGACCGCGGCCCCGAACGATCCGATCGCGCGCATCCCGCCTCACTCCATCCCCATCGCCTCCTTCAGGATCTGCTTCGTCTGTGGGCTGAGATTGCGCATGCGGTCGAACAGCGGCTCGATCTCGCTCGGCTTGAGCAGGTCCGGTGCCTCGCCGGTGACTTTCTTGTAGTCCGAGATGAAATCGGGGTCCTTCGCGATGCCGGCGACGCCCTGGCGCATCGCTTCCACCGCCTCCGGCGGCGAGCCTTTCGGCATGAAGATGCCGCGCTGCATCTTCGCGCTGATGTCGCTGAGCAGAAAGAATGCGTCCCATTTCGGCCCTGACGGGGGTTTCCCGAAAGCCTCCTGATAGACCTTGTCAAAGGTCTCCATGCCGATCTTCTCCAGCGCCGGGTTGCCTACCGGCTTCCCGTTCGCATCCATGATCGGATAGTGGAAAAGCGCCATGCCGATGCCCGGCTTGATGATCTGCGGAATCACCTGGGTGGTGTAGCCCGGCATCGACGAGCCGGTGAAGTTCACTTCGTTCTGCAGCATCGCCTTGTTGATCTGCGCCGTCCCGGGGAAGCCGGTCACCGCCGTGAACGGCAGGCCCATCAGCTCCAGCACCAGGCGTAGGCGGGTGTCGTGCGAGGTGCCTTTGGCATAGCCGCCGACGTAGACCTTCTGCGCCTTGATGATGTCAGCCGGCCGCTGCAGGCCGCCCGGGATGATGTCCTTGCGCGCGTAGACCATGTTCCAGCCGCGCGCAGCGGCGACGATCGCAAAATCGTAGAGCTTGACCTTGAGTACAGGGTCGTCGACCAGCGACTGGGTCGCGCTGGTGGTGAAATAGCCGACCGTGAGCCCGTCCGGCTGGGAGCCGATGTTGAGGCCGAGGGCGTTCATCGCGGTGGCGCCGCCGGCGCCGGGCTGGTTGCGGATGATGATGGTCGGCTCGCCCGGAATGTATTTCTTGAGGTAGTGCTGATAGACCCGCGCCTCGGTGTCGGCATTGCCGCCGACGCCGTAGTTGATCAGCAGCGTGACCGTCTTGTCCTTGTAGAACTGGGCGAAGGCCGGCCCGCCCGTCAGAAGCAGGGCGCCGGCAACGAGCGCGCGCAACAGCATGGCCTTGATTCCTCCCTTACGTCTCGCGTGGCGGCATTCTTGCAGCGAATGGCGATCCTTCAAAGGGGCTTGAAGCGCCCGCTCGCGACCGCGCGGTCGTAGATCAGCGAGGCGATCGCGAGGTCTTCGAGCCCGACGCCGAGCGATTTGAACAGGGTGATCGCGGTTGGATCGCGGGCGGCCAGCGGTGCTGCGACGATCTGATGCAGCGGTATCACCCGGCTCCAGTCGAAGCGTCCGGTCTTGGCGAGATCGATGAATTCACCGGCTTCGGTCTTCGCCTGCGCGATATCGTCGGTGACGATCGTCGCCGCCCGCAGCACGATCTCCGGATCAAGCTCCCGGCGCGCCGCGGCGTTCGCGCCCATCGCGTTGACGTGCGCGCCGGGCGCGAGCCAGCCGTGCATCAGCACGGGCTTGGCGGCGTTGGTGGCCGTGACCACGATGTCCGCACCGCGCACGGCGTCCTCGGCCGAGGCGGCTGCGCGCACCGCAATCCCCAGTTCGCGGCCGAGCGCGTCACAGAACGCGGTGAGCGTGTCGCGATTGCGCGCGAAGGCGGCAAGCTCCTTCACCCGGCCGATCGCGCGCAGCGCGAGCACCTGCGCTTGCGCCTGCCGCCCGGCGCCGATCAGGCCGACCTTGCCGGCATCCCGGAGCGCCATGCGTTCGGTCGCCACGGCCGTCGCCGCGCCGGTGCGGATCTGCCCCAGCAGGTTCGCCTCGATGATCGCCAGCAGCCCCTGGTCGGCCGAATAGAGCAAAACGTGAAACGCCGACGACCCATAGGACTTCACCGCATAGCGCTTCGAGGAGCGCTCGCCGCCGCCCATCACGTTGAGCCGGCGGTCGCCGAACTCCCAGCGCGTGCGCGGCACGATGTTGGCCTCGCCGCGCGCCTGCGCCGCGAACGCCTGTCGCAGCGCCCCGATCGTGGCCGGCATGTCCACCAGTTCCGCAACGTCGGCTTCCTTGAAGTAGATCGGCACCAGCAGCCCTCCCACGTTCAATCCGGGCACGCTTATAGCAGCAATGCGCGCCTCTCGATGCGGATGCATCTGGAGCACGGCGCGGCGGCGTGCCATCATCGCGGAAAGCCAAAGGGAGGACGATCATGAGCGATGCATGCCTGCGGGATCGCGTGAATTCCGGCGTCCGCCGAAGAGACCTGCTGCTCGCAAGCGCGGCGCTGACCGCGGGCCTGGCGAGCTCAGCAATGACAAGCGGAGCGAACGCCGCCGCCGCCCAATCCAATCCACTCGTCCCCATCCCGATCCCCGCGCAGGTGCCCGCCAAGGAGGGCATGGCGCAGCTTCCCGACACCAAGCTCTGGTACTGGGACACGGGCGGCAACGGCACGCCCATCGTACTGTCGCATCCGGCCAGCGGCAGCGGACTGGTCTGGGGCTATCAGCAGCCGGTGTTCGCCAAGGCCGGCTACCGCGTCATCGGCTATTCGCGGCGGGGCTATTTCAACTCCGCTCCCTACGACAAGGCCAAGCCCGGCATCGGCTCGGAGGATTTGCAGCGCCTTGTCGACATCCTGGGGCTCGGGCGCTTCCATCTCGTCGCCTCGGCGGCCGGCGGCAGCATCGCGTCGGATTTTGCGTTCTCGCATCCGGAGCGGCTGTTGAGCCTCACGGTCTCCAGCAGTTCGTTCGGTGTGCGCGACGGGGCGATTGACGCGGCGGCGAATTTCATCCGGCCCAAGATCTGGGACGAGATCCCGGTCGAGTACCGTGAGGTCGGACCCTCCTACCGCGGCGCCAATCCCGAGGGCTTCAAGCAATGGGTCGCGCTCAATCGCAAGGCCCTGCTTGGCCCCGACTTCCGGCAGACGCTCGCGAACAAGATCACCGAGGCGAAGCTCGGGGAACTGAAAGTGCCGACGCTCCTGATCTCAGGCACCGCGGACCTGACGGCGCCGCCGTCGATCGTGCGGATGGTTGCGGCAAAGCTTCCGAACAGCGAACTCATCGTCGTCGACGAGTCCGGCCATTCCGTCTATTGGGAGCGGCCGGATGTCTTCAACCGCGCGGTGCTGGAGTTCATCGGCAAGCACGGCAAGTAAACGACGCGCTCTCATGCTGTCGTTCCCGAACAAGCGGGGACGACGCGGTGCGAAACGTCGGCTTCCTCAAATCCACTAACCTTTTCGTTCGTTCTCATCCCGCTCGCGCAAATAATCCGCGGTCGTGCGCACCGGCGGACGCGGCGGCGCGTGCGGATCGAAGCCGGCCTCGGTCACCGTGATCGCGCGGCAGTCCGCGCACATCTTGAGCGTGTCGAGACGCGCGTCGCTGCCCTGGAACATCCAGTGCCGGCCGGCGAGCTTGGCAGTGACGCGCTCGATCGTGCTTTTCACGCCGAACGGCTGGCCGCAGCGGATGCAGGCGAACGGCTCTTCCTGCTTAAGCACGCGCGCCGAGGCGGTGGCGGCGCGGAAGTCGAGTTGTGGCTTGAGCGTGATCACCTTTTCCGGGCAAGTCGCCTTGCAGAGCCCGCACTGCACGCAGAGGTCCTCCGAGAACCGCAGCGTCGGCCGTTCCGGATCATCACTGAGCGCGTCCGTCGGACATGCCGACACGCAAGCGAGGCATAGCGTGCAGCCGGCGGTATCGACTTCCACCGCCCCGAACGGCGCGCCCGCAGGCAGCGCGATCACATCCACCGGCGCAGGTGCGGCGCGCTGCAGTTCGCGCAGCGCCAGCCGCAGCGCCTCGCGCTTCTCACCGACGGCGGAAAAGCTCGCCGGCCGCGGCGCCGGCTCCGCCGCGGGAATGTTGCGCAATATTGCGCCGAGCGCGTCGGGATCATCGGTCTCGATGGTCGCGACGCGTCCCGCGCCGAAGCCAAGCCCGGTGAGGATCGGCTCCGCCAAGGCCAGCGTCCGGCGCAGGCCCTCGACATCGTGCCGCGGCTTCGCGCGCAGCAGCAACCGCAGCGCCGTCGCGCCATAGGCGATCGCCGCCGCGATCGCTTCGAGCCCGACCTGCGTGACTTCGTTGACCGCGAGCGGCAGTACGTTCGCCGGCAGCCCGTCGCCGAAGCGCGCCAGCGCGTCGATCATCGGCGTGCCGTGCGCCTCATCGTGCAGCAGCACGACCACGCGTTCGCCGCCGGCCTCGCGATAGGTCGTGAGCAACGCGCGCAGCTTGCGCATCAGCGTGTCGGCGGGCGGCAGCGCATAGGATGCGGCTCCAGTCGGGCAGACGGCAGCGCATTGCCCACAACCGGCGCAGATTTGTGCATCGATGGCGACGTGGTCACCGTCGGGCGCGATCGCGCCGGTGGGACATAGATCGAGACAGCGATTGCAGCCGACGATGTGCGAACGCGAATGGGCGCAGAGCTCGGCCTTGAAGTTGATGTAGCGCGGCTTGTCGAAGGTGCCGACGAGATCGCGCGCTTTCAGCACCGCCTTAAGCACTGCGGACGGATCGCCGGGGTCGGCGCGCAGGTAACCGTCGCGCAGGTTGGCCGCGCTGAACAGCGGCGCGCCGCCGGCGATATCGAGCACGATGTCGCAATTCGATTTCGCGCCGTTGCGGGCGGGGCCGAACTTGAGCGCGCCGCGCGAGGACGGCGTCGGCCGTGCATAGTCGTCGACGATCAGCTCGAAGGCGCCGAGATGGCCTTTGGCGGAGCGCAACGTTCCCCGCACCACGGGAAATTCACTGACCCGCTGCGGCGTCACATCCGCCGGCGGCTTGATCAGCACGGTGACGTCGAGGTGATCCTTCAGCAGGTTGGCCGCTTCGATCGCCTGCGCGTCGCGGCCATAGATCAGGATCACGCCTTCGCTGGTGAGGCTCACGAAGGAAAAATCAGGCACGGGTTCAGCCGCAGCCGCCAGCAGGGCCGCCATCTTGGGCCCGGCAAGCGCTGCGTCCGCGGACCAGCCCGCGGTCTCACGCACATTGGCGTAGCGGATATCGGCGCTGCTCGCAGCCGCGGTCTCGGAGAACAGCGGCGCTTCCTGCGTGCACGCGACCGTAAGCGGTTCACCCTTCGCCACAGCGGCGCGGAACTTGTCCAGTTCGGCGCGGCAGAGCTGATGCGCAGTCGTGATGTCCGCGCCGCGGCAGCCGCGCTGCACCGCGCCCGCATCAAGCGGCATCGTCTCCTCGCACGAGCAGAGCACGACAGTGCGCGGATGTTCGGCCATAAGCTCTCCGGTTGCGCGGCCGCACGGTGGGCAACAGCGCGAGGTTTGCGTTGACCTGTTCGCTCAGCGCCGCGCGGCGTTGCCCAAGCGGCTGAGACGAAGCCGGAGAAACGCGTGGGCAAGAGCGCGCCAAGCCGTGAGCTCGCCAAGCCGTGCGCGGCAAGCGAGACATCACGCTGCGCTTTTGCCACCCCACGGCGTTACACCGCAGGACTGGCCACCGCCTCAAGTAGATTATAGTTAGAATAATTGAAAATCGCGAGTCCAGGAGGTCGAATGTCGCCAGGGACCAAGAGTTGCGTGCACACTCCCTTTACGCCCGCGCTGGATCTTCCGCCGCTGTTCCGCCTCGTGACCCTGCGCGAGGCCGGCGACGCTTTCGCGCATGCGCGCCGCATCGCGGCGGAGGAAGGGGCGGGTACGCTGGTCCATGTCGGGCGCTTCGACCTTGCCGAATTCGCGGTCGTGCTGGAACCGGACGAGCCGCTGCGCACGGCGCGGCGCGCGCTCTATGCCGGGATGTCCGCGCTCGCCGATGCGCTGGCGGTGCATGCGCCGCCGGAGAAGCCGCTCCGCGTCGACTGGCCCGATGCGGTCTTCGTCGACGGCGGGCTGGTAGGCGGCGGCCGGCTGGCGTGGCCGGAGGACGCCAAGGAAGACGAACCGCCGCCGTGGCTCGTTTTCGGCGCCATGATCCGCACCGTCGCCATGGGCGAGCATGAGGCCGGGCTGCGCCCGCTCGCCGCCGCGCTCAATGAGGAAGGCTTTGACGACGTGGGCGCAGGACGGCTGGCCGAAAGTTTTTCGCGGCATCTGATGGTGGCGATCGACGTCTGGGAACGGGACGGCTTTGCTGAAGTAGCGAAGAACTATCTCACGCGGCTCGCGCCGGAGCGCGGCTTGCGCTGCGAGATCGACGCCAACGGCGATCTGCTGGCGCGACGCGCCGCTGCCGCGGAGGTCGAGCGCCGCGCGCTCATGCCGGCGTTGGCGGCGCCGTCGTGGCTCGATCCCGCGACCGGAGGGCCGCGCGGGTGAGGGATTTCTGGCTCTCCTGCGGCCATCATCTGCTCGACCGCGATGCCGGGGGCCGGCTCGGCGTCACCGATGAATTCCTCAAGGTCTATCTGGCGCGGCCGGAGCTTACCCCGCCGCCCGAGGCCTGCGTGGTCGAGCGCACGCTCCATGCCGCACTGTTGTCCGATCCGCGCCGGCCGGTGACTGCGACCGAGATCGCCGCGATCGCGGACGCCGACGCGCGCGAGAACTGGACGCTGATGCTCGGCTTCCGCGATCTGCTGATCGCCCAGGGCACGATCGAAGGCGCCTACCTGCACCTTGTCCGCGGCGGCATCGGCGCGACGCCGCCGTTGTTCCTCGACCAGCTCGCCCACCTCGTCTTGCGCAACGCGCTCGACGGCTGTGATGATGCGTTCGTGTTGCGGGCAGCCGAGTTGTTCTTCCGCCCGCAGCGCCTCACCGTGCACGAAGGCTCGCTGCTCGCCGCCGATGAGGAAACTCTGGCCGGCGCGCATGCCGATCGGGTTTCGCCGCTCGTCTCGATGCTTGGGCTGCCAGCCGCGGCGGCGATCGACGTGCTCAACGAGCAGAACGCCGACAGCTATTGGGAACGCAGCGACGGCTTCGATCTCGCGCTCGATCTCACCGCCGGCCGTCGCGGCGTGGCAGCGCTGGGCGAGGCGGTCGAGCGCTGGGTCGCGCATCTGCTTGCGATCGAGATGGCAGTCGAGCCGCTCACTGAGGCGGCCAATGTCGATCTCACCTGGTATGTCGGGCTCGACGCGCAGGCGACTGGGATCGGCGACACCCTCTGGCGCGGCGAGACGCTCGACGACGTGCGTCAGTCGCGGATCGTGGCGCTCTATCGCGCGCGCCTGCCCGAAGCGATCGCGCTGGAAACGGTTGGCGGCGCGCCCATCTATCTGATAGCGGCGATGACGCCCGACGGAGCGTTCCGCATGAAACCGCAGAATCTTGTGACCGGCCTGCCGGTCCGGCGCCTGGAGCCGGTGTCGTGAGTGCGGTTGTCCCGCATGCGCGCATCGCGGTCGGCGTCGTGGTGGAGCGGCGCAAGGCCAGGAGCGCGTGGATCGATTTCAACTGGGTGCCGGTCGGCGTGCTTTTTGGCGTACCGGAGGCAGCCTCTTGGACCGTGCTCTCGGCGACCGAGGAGGTCACGACCTACTATGCCGGCGCTGCCGAAATCGCGCTCTATCGCAGCGAGACCGGCAACTACCTGAGCAACCTGCAGGCCGCCGCGCCCTCGCTGTGGGTCGCCTTGCGCGCGACCGGCGGCGAGCCGCCCTACCGGCTGGTTGCGGCGACCGCCGATCCGGACCAGGGCGAGGCTCTTACGCTGGTCGGCGACGATCTGGTCGATGCGGTGCCGATGCCGCCGCCGGTGCGCGAGATCATCGCGGCATTTGTCGCCGAGCATCACGTCGAGCGCCCGTTCGTGAAGCGCCAACGCGACCACGCTGATCCCGAAGCGTTGGCGCGCCGCGGCCCGCTGCAGAAGGATCACGACGAATGAGCGATCCGGAAAATTTCCTGGCGCGCTGGGCGCGCCGCAAACAGGCAGCGGCCGAGAATGCCGACGATGAAGCGGCCCCGGATGCGGCTGCCCCGGCGCCGGTCGATCCCGAGCGCGCCCCTGAGCAGCCAGAGAACAAGGGCCCACCAAGCCACGGCGACCCGCTCTCCGCGCCGGCCGCGCCCTCGTTTGAACTCGCCACTCTGCCGCCGATCGAATCGATCACCGCGTCGACCGACATTCAGGCGTTCCTCGCGCCCGGCGTGCCGGCGGAGATCACACGTGCGGCATTGCGCCGCGCCTGGGCCGCCGATCCGGCGATCCGGAACTTCGTCGGCTTGTCCGAGAATTCGTGGGACTTCAATGCGCCTGGCGGCATTGCTGGATTCGGTCCGCTCGAACTGACCGACGAACTGCGTCAGGTGATCGAACAACTCATCAAGGGCGTGGCGGAAGCTAAAACCCCCGTGCCTGCCGCCAAAGCAGAGTCTACAGGAATTTTAAGTGACATAGAGTCAGCGGCATTGCCTGCCGCCGCGCCGGAGCAAGCTATTTCCGAAGCGGTTGAAAAAAATTTCCCGGCGACAAGCGTGGCGGATTGGCGCGGGCGGTTGCCGCGCGACCTGGATGCTGCACCGCAGCAAGAGAGGGAAACACCGGCAGATTCGGGTCCTTCCACGCGCCGCGGCCATGGCCGCGCCCTTCCCAGTTAGGCGCGACTCAATAGCCTCGGACTATTGATCCGCAATGTAGATTTGATTTCATTGAAGAATTCCGCTACATGTCGCGTCCTTGCCGCGCCCACGGGTTCGCACTTGTTGCGAAACGTTGGGAAATATTAGGAGGCGTTGGTGTCGGTACGGAAGCGGATTTGGAAGAGCCCGAGCGGTGAGCTGAAGGAGGCGTGGATCGTCGATTACGTCGACCAGCACGGCGACCGCCACCTCAAGACGTTCGCGAAGAAGCGCGACGCCGACGCCCATCACGCGATCGTCGGGGCCGCAGTTCGCGCCGGCACCCATACCGCCGACAGCAAGAGCGTCACCGTCGCCAAGGCCGCCGAGCTGTGGCTTGAGAGCTGCGACGCCGCCGGCCTGGAACGAACGACAGTCTGCGGCTACCGGCAGCACGCCGACCTGCACATCATCCCGGTGCTTGGGGCGTTGCGGCTGTCGCAGCTCACGGTGCCGATCGTGCGCGGCTTCGAGGAGCGGCTGCGGCAGGACGCACGCTCGCCGGCGATGGTGCGGAAAGTGCGCCGCTCGCTAGGCGCCCTGCTCGCCGACGCCCAGGAGCGCGGGCTCGTGGGCCAGAATGTCGTGCGCTCGCTGCGGACTGGCCGCAAGGGCGAGCGCCGCCAGAACGGCAAGATCAAGGTCGGGATCGACATCCCGTCGCCGAGCGAAGTTCGCGCCATCGTCGCTCACCTGCAGGGGCGCTGGCGGCCGCTGCTACTGACTGCGATCTTCACGGGGTTGCGGGCCTCAGAACTTCGCGGCCTGCCGTGGAGCAATGTCGACCTCAAGCGCGGCGAGCTCCACGTCCGCCAGCGCGCCGACCGTTACGGCACCATCGGACGAACGAAGTCAGAAGCTGGCGAGCGCACGGTGCCACTGCCGCCGACGGTGACAACCGCGTTGCGCGAGCACCGGCTGGCTTGTCCGAGAAATGATCGGGACATCGTCTTCGCCAACAGCCGCGGCAACATCTCAGCACTCAGCATTATCATCGCGGCTGGCTTTCACCGGGCACAGCTGGCGGCTGGTATCATCGATGGCGATGGCCGAGCCAAGTACAAAGGCTTGCACTCGCTGCGGCACTTCTATGCGTCCTGGTGCATCAACCGGCGCGCCGATGGCGGGCTCGAACTGCCGCTCAAGGTTGTGCAGGCGCGGCTTGGCCATGCATCCATCCAGATGACCGCAGACGTTTACGGCCACCTCTTCCCGCGCAGCGATGACGGTGCCGAGCTGGCCGAAGCGGAGCGGGCTTTCTTCGCGTAGGCGCGATGGCATAAACGGACCGTTTACCATCCCCAATCCATGGTGCTGCAGCGGCTCGCCCCGCCCGATGGTGGCGCTGGCGCCGCGCCGGGTGATCATGGCGACCGACCAACCCACCCCTGCGCTGCTTGTCGACGTTTGCGACCAACTCACGCGCGAGGTCAATTTCGCGCGTGGCCTGGTGATGGCCATTCGTGGGCTTGCCGCGGAAGCCGAGGGCGACGACCCGAACGATTACGCCGGCGCGGTCGAACTGGCCGAGGTCCACGCCGAGCGGCTGCGCAAGATCACCGCCGCGCTGGTGCAGATCACGCGCAAGCAGGCGGAGGTGAAGCGCGCGGACGGCCCTACGCGACCGCCGGCAGCGCGGTGGCCGTGCCGGTCTCCTTCAGAGAGATGATCTCGGCCTTGACGGCGCCGGGCGCCTTCGCCTCGACCTTGACCCGCACGGCCCTCACCAAGACGCCATCCGCCGCCGACCGGATGATCGCCAGCAGTTCGTCCTGATCGCTCGTCGCCTCCCAGGCGCCATCCGGGCGCAAGGTGGCGTAGACGATGAGCTCCAGCGGGGATGTCATCGATATTTCCCTGCCGCCTTCGGGCGACGCCCTTCGACAACGTTGAGGTGCTTCCTTTGAACCGTGGCGATAGCCCGATGAATGCTGCCCGGTCCGGGCTCGGCGCCGGCCATCGCGTTGACGACCGCACGCAGAAAGTCGGCGCGATGCTCGGGCGCCAACGGCGCGGCCGCCGCCATAACCTGTTCGATTTCGGCGTCGTCGAGCCCGCGTATCATGCGCCGATCAGCCCGTCCCACTTGCTCGGCCCCGGCGGCGGGGTTAGGCCACCGGCAATGCGAGCGCGAGCAGCAGGCGTGAACCCGAACTCGCCGGCGTATCTCATCATGTCGCTGATGGCTTTGCGCTCGATCGAGACGAGCGGGTTCTGCGCGGCATCGCCGGATCGCGTTTTGATCATCAAGCCGCTCGTGAGCGGGTCGTTCTCCACCATCTTCCCCAACAATTCCGCCGCGGTCCGCCAGCGCGCGAACGCCGCGCAATAGGCAGCCAACGGCGCGACGTCGACCACTGTGAGCAGCCTCATCCGGAACAGCATTGGCGCGATGCGCCACCATTCATCGACCGCGTATCCGCGCAGGCAGGCGGGCGGTTCAGGCACGTCGTCGGCCCGATCGAACTGCGGGCCGGGGCGCAGCGGCCGCTTGCCGGGGTTGCCCCGAAGGACCTTCAGCTCGAAGGGGATAGGGGGATTTCCCATTGGCGAAATCTCCGATCAGAGGGAAGAAAATTCCCGAGGCGAATTCGTTAATTGCGGAATTTGACATGAAAGTCCGGCAGCGCGTTCCGCGGGGCTTCGCCCCTGCGTTTTGAACCCTCCCCCCTCCCGCCAAATCGGGCCCTACATCGCGTGGGGCGAAGGACCCTATGTGGGATAGCCACCCGAAGGGGCCGCACCCACAGGCCAACGTCGTAGCCTCTAACCACGCAAGATGTTGTATCATTTTCGTCCGAAATGGCCAGTTCTGGTGGGCGTCGCATGCTTACCCGCACAACCGACCTTGCCGAGCGAAGGCGAGCGCTGCGGCGCGAGCAGCAACGGCGACACCGGGCACGCCTGCGTCATGGCCGGCGCGCGTACGTCATCGAACTGAGCGAGCCGGTCCTCGACATGCTGGTGCGACTGCACTGGATCGACGACCGCGCAACCGCCGACGACAGGGCGATCAGTCGTGCGGTGACGGCGCTGCTCAACGACGCCGCGAAGTAAGTAAGCCTGCGACACGAGCCGCTGTCGTACCCGCTACTCTTCCGGCATGAGAACCATCACACGCCTATTGTCGCCGCCAGCACCAAGCGAGAGCCGCGCCGACTTCATGGCGCGCTGCACCGGCAGCGACGGCGGCGATGAACAAACCTGCGCGCAATTGTGGACCGACGCGCAAGGCATCAAACCAACGAAAGCCGTCTTCATGCCGCAGCCCGTCCCGCTACGCGCCGATCCCTCCGCCATCGAACGCAGCGAGCGACGCGCCTGGCGACGCGCGATCGCCGCCAGCGTGTTCGCTGTGAACCAGCGCACGTCGGCGTCCGCGATCCTCAAACAAGCGTGGCCTGGCGACGCGCGCGCGGCGGCGATCACTAAAGCGGCCACGAGCCCGACGACGACGACGCAGTTCGTTCCTCAAGATGTCGTTGCGAGTTTCAGGAGTCTCGCGCCCGGCTCGGCCGCGGCCTCGCTGTTCGCGCTCTCGAATATCCTCAGCATGCGCGGCCTGTTGACGATCCGAATTCCGTATGTCGCCAACTTGCCGCCCGTTGCAATGTTCATCGGCGAAGGGCTGCCCGCGCCCATTCAGCAGTTCTCGCTGGCGTCGAGCACACTGGGCCCGACGAAAAAGATGTTGCTGATGGCGGCCGTCAGCGGCGAGCTCGAAGCATGCGGGCCTGAAGCCGCGTCGTTGGTGATCGGCCGCACGCTTGCCGACCGAGCCAACCGCAACTTGGACCTAACCGTGTTCGGCGCCGGCGCCGGCGATGCGGCGACACCGCCGGGATTGCTTCATGGCGTGTCGCCACTTACTGCCGCCGCAGCTGGCCTGGACGCCATGAGCGACGATCTCGCCGCGCTGGCGACCGCGATCGGGGCCGCCGGCATCGATCCGACCGACGCCGTCTACGCCACCGGGCCGCGCGAGGCGACGCTGATCAAGACGCGAGCCAGCTTGAAGTTCAGCAACACCGTGCTGACCACGCTCGGCTTGCCGGCGAAGACGATCGTGGCGCTCGCGCCGAACGGCGTCTTTTCCGGCTACGACGGCGCGCCACAGATCGAGACCGGGCGCGAGAGTGTCATCCACTTCGAACAAGATGCGCCGCTCGATATCAGCACGCCCGGCACACCGCCGACTGTTGCAGCGCCGGCGAAGAGCATGTTTCAGTCGGACATGATTGCGATCCGCGTTCGAACTAATTGTGCGTGGGTAGCCGCGCCGGGCGCGGTGCAAGTGATAAATACGGTGAACTGGTGAACGCCATGGGTGACGAAAACTTCTGGACCGAGAAGTTGGAAAACGAGCGGCAGCGCGCCGAGCAGGAAGCGCGCGCACAAGCGGCCGCACAGCAGCAAGCCGCGCCGCCGATCGCGCCCGAGCCGCCTGTCGAAAGCCGCAGCGACCGCGACCGACGCGAGCTCGCCGAACGCGACGCCGCATGGGAACGGGCCCGCCGAGCCCGAGCGCGAGCCGCCCGCGCGGCGACGCCGGCGCCGGATTGGATCTCATATGTCCGCGACGCAATCGCCGCCGAGCGCAATCACATGATGCAGCTGCTCGAAGAGACGATCGCCGAGATTGAGGCGCGCGCGCACGAGCGGATCGACGACGCCATGCGGCCGCTGCGCTGCGAGCTCGCCGAACTGAAAATCAGCAATTGTGAGCTGCGAATAACGAACGCCAAGCTGCGCGAGCAGCTGGCCGAGCGCGGCAGCAGCGCCGGCGTGGCCGGAATATCGAGCGCGCTGAACTGACAAATCTCATTGCGCAATGAAATGGTGGCTCGGCGACTGGTGGGCGTACGGCGAGCACAAATACGGTGCGCGCAAAGCGCTGTTCGCTGAAGGACAGCCGCTGGAGGATATGAATTTCGGTACGCTCGCGACCTACGGGTGGGTGGCGCGGCAAGTTCCAACTTCGACGCGCGTCGAAGTTCTGTCCTTTGACCACCACCGGCACGTCGCCGCCCTCCCGCCCGCCGAGCACAAACTCAATGCTTGGTCTCAGGCTTAGGTATTTCGACGGCGTTAACGCCCGCTTCTGCAAACGCGCCAAGACATCGCTCGACGAGTTCACGGCGCTGCACCGCTTCGCGCGCCTCCCGTGCAGCTTTTTGCCCCGTGCTTTCCCCGCGGGCAATTGCGAGAGCGTCGTCGACCGAGCGCATGAAGTCGTCGGTCCCTTCGTAGCCACGGTTGATCAGTTCGGCGAGCTGTTCGGCGGAGCCGCTGACGTTTATCCAGTAAACCCAATGACCAATCACGTCGAGAACCTCCTCGCCGCTCACCATGACTTCCGCTTCGAGCGAAGCGCGCTTGGGGGGGTCAAGTAGGGTTAGAATTTCTTCAAGGTCCGTCATTTGCTTCTCTCCTCTCCTCGGTTGGATATCACTAGGATGTCGCCCGCTTCGTGCCGACGCCGCGCTCGATTGTCGTCAGCGTGCAGCGTCTTGCGAGGCTGACCGCTGCATCGAGAAAGCCGCGCGGTTCGTCTGTTGGTCTCGGTGCGGCTGCGACAGCGTCTCGGTCGTCGAGATCGACCTTGTTGCCGATCAGCCAGCGCGCCGTATCGGCCAGATCGAGGTCGAGGCCTTCGGAAAGCATCTGCTGTTCCGTAATGCCGATCATTTCGGCAAGCTGTGCGTAAGTCAGCGGCAAGGTCAGGGTGGTGATTTTCATGATGGTTCTCCTCTCGTGTTGCCGACATCCGGTCGGCGCGGTTGAAATTTTCACTGCCTGCTAGTCCTGCTCACCCCGCCCCACTCATCGATCACCATGATGCCGGTCGGCGACGAAATGCTGATGTCGGGGATGCAAGAGCAGCCACCGCCGCGATAAATGCTGCAGCCCGGATCGTGCTCGATGGTGGCGAAGTGCACGCCCGGCGTCGGCACCAGCGCGCCGTTGCGCCGGGCGGCCAGGATGCGATGCAGGTAGCCGGGCTGGCGGCCGCGGTTGAGGGCGGTTGCCCGGCGGCGAGTGTGGCGGTTCATGGTCTGCTCCTTCTTCTGGGGGATGCCGGTCAGTTGCGCTCCGAGAAAAAGAACCGCGCACACGGCTCGTGCAGCGGCTCGCAGCCGACGCCACGCGCCGGATCGCGGATCAGGTAGACGGTGCCGTCGCTGGCGCCGCACTGGGCGCAGGCGGTGCCGTCCGGCTCCGGGCCGATGAGTTCCAGCCAGGGTGCTCCCGCAACCCGCAGCCGGTGGGCCGCCGGGGGGTCGTCGATCCGCCACGAGCCGAGGCCGGGCTCGCCCCCGTCCCTCCGAAAAGGCGCAACAGGCGCAACAGGCGCAACAACATCGATTTCATCGGCACTTCTTGCGGGTCCCGAGGCGCAACAAGCCTCAGCACCAGCCGCAACAGGTGCAACAGGCATGAGTTCCTGTTGCGGCCGAGGGGAGCCTCGTTGCGGGTGTGTTGCGCCTCCGGGTGCAACACTATCCCCCTGAAAAGACTGGGATGTTGCGGATGTTGCGCCTTTCCCGGCCAACGGGGGGAGATAGCGGCGCCACGCATCATGCAGGTCCGCGCGGGTATAGCCCCTTGGCGTGCTGTCCCCAATCCGGATGGGCTTGGACTTGATCCCGTACTGGCGTAGCCGCCGCGCCATCTGGCTGTCGGTGATGGGCTTGCCCTTCAGGTCGCCCCATGGGCCGTCCTCAACCAGGAGGAGGTCCGCCAGGATTGCCTTGGTAGAGAGCGCCTCGCTCTCGCCGAAGACCGTCCGCAAGTCCGCCAGCAGGCGAAGGCTGAGGGACGGCTCGGCTTCCTCGGCAATGGCGACGAGCACCTTGGCCGCCTCTCGGCCTAGCCTCGGCCAATCGCCGCCGGCAATGTCCGCCACCCCCAGCAGTGCCTCCCAGACATCCGCCGCGCGATCCGAGACCCCCTCCGGCATTTCCGGCCGCGCGTCGGTCGCTTCCTTTAAGACGGTGGCCGCCCAGCCCGCCAGCCGGCGGCGGAGGGCCTCCCCCACTGGTGCATGAATTCGCCGGCGGAATGGCTCGACCGTCTCGTCAGGCGCGCGCCGGCGCATGCGGATGATCACGGACCGGGTCAAGATCGTATCCGGCAGCCACCCGAGCCCCGCAAGCGCCACTGCTGAAAAGCTGCTGATTTCTTCGGTGGCGACGGTCGCACCCCGCACCACGCACCGTCCGGCCACCGCACCGCGCCGATGTCCGGAATTTAGCAGCGCCCTCAGCTCTTCGTGTTCTTTTGCCTTCGCGCCAAAGACGGTGTCGATCTCATCAAACAAGATTGTCGGTGGTCCATCCGCGCCGCCGACCTTGCGGAACAGGTATGCCGGCGTGACGTTCACGGCCGCTACCGGATCGGGGACCAGAAGCTCGGTCACTTCCATCGAGCGTGTTTTCCCCGACGCAGGTTCAGGTGACAAGAACGCGAGCCGCGGGGTGCTCTCCCACGCGTCCATCAAATGTGTATGCGCGATCCACAAGACGTGCGCGACATGCGCATGTGAGGAAGGATAGATGACGAACCGAGCCAAGAAGCGGCGCACGTCATCGATCAAAGTCGCGCCCTCGCTGCGGGCAACATGCTGCGGCGGGTCTGATTTGGTCCGCTTGTGAGGCGCGGCCGGTTCGGCAAGGATTTCACCCGGCTCCCAGATCGGCGCCGTCCTGGCCAGCTTTGTGAGTTCAACACCGGCGGTGTCGCGTGCCAGCCAATCGCTGACATCGCCCTTCGGCAGCAGGCCCGGCAGATCAACGATGTGCACGCTCGCGGCAACCGGGTCGAGTTGACGAGCGACGTGTTGGGCATGCTTGTGGCCCGGCTCATCGTTATCCGGAAGAATGTAGACGTGCCGGTCGCTGAAATACTGATTGAGATCAGGCGTCCACTTGCCGCCCGTACCATTGTCGGCGCCTTCGCTGTTGCAGGTGGCTACGAACCCGATTTTCGTTAAGGCCTCGACGTCCTTCTCTCCTTCGCAGACGTAGACCGGCGTAGCTGGCGCGGCCGCGATCAGCTCGGGCAGCCGATAGGGGATTTTTGGCCCCTTGGGTTTGCCACTAACCCACTTCTCGCCGTCCCAATGATACTGAGGAAAACCGGACTTATCGGCTAATCGATGAACGCAGAGGTGCGGCGCACCATCCGCAAGGCGATAGATGTACTTCGCAATCGTCGGTGAATAGGGCCTACCAGCGCTGCCATTCCGCTTTTTCGGCTCAAAGGGGCGCAAGCCCAACTTCGCTCGAACGTAGTCGCGACAGCGAATTGCATCGTCGCCAGAAAACGAACTAACTAAAAAACCTTCCGGGGCTGCGCCATCAATTTTCACCGCCAGCGAACGGTCGGCGCCGCTGTGGCCCGGCCCCGGCGCCAGGACCTGGTCACCGTGTACGTTGCCGCCAAGTAATTCGGCAATTCTACCGATTGGGGGAAGCTGCTGTGATGCCGACATTGTCGTGATCCGGCGAGAAGTTCTGTCTCGAACAAAAAGACGCCGGCCCCATTCGCGAGGCGGCGCTAGGACGTTCAGAACGGAAAATCTTAATACGCATTGCCGAGCTCGCCGACTGTCGCCGCTGCTTCCGCCTTCTCGGCGGCGGTGAGCGGCGGCGAAAAGGATTTGATGAGCTTCAAGTTCGGCCATTGCCGCAAGGCGGCTAATTTGGTTTTCATCCCGGCAATGGCCTCGTCGCACCGCAGATCGGCCGGCAAACCTTCGTTTATCGCGATTTGTAGTTCGAGCTTACGCACTTCCTTTTGTTTGCCCGTGTTCATTGCATGCCTCCTGGTTTGTTAGTTCATGAGAAAAAGGCGCCGCCCGCGCGCGGCGAGCGGCGCCTGATGATTTACTCAGCTGCGATCGCCATCGGCGGCCGCGTGACCCGATCTAGTGCGGCCATGATGCGCTCGGCGCCGATGTCAGCGACGAGCTGATCGAGCTTGCTGTCTGTAACTTGACGGCGCTCGCGGGCCTTGGCGGGGAGGCTCAGCCGGCCGGTGCGGACCGCCGAGCGCTCTAAGAGTCTGTCCGGAGAGTTCTTGAATCGTATGAATCATTTGTGATTCAAGGGTGGCGGGCCTGATTCGGAGGGGCCGCCAATGTGGACGAAGGAAAATCGCGGACGGTATGACCGGAGCCGATTGCGCTATCCCAGTGACCTGACCGACGACGAATGGAATCTGGTCGAACCCTTGATCCCGCCGGGCAAGCGCGGCGGCGACAAGCGAACGGTGATCATGCGCGAGGTGGTAAACGGCCTGATGTACATTCTGTCGACCGGCTGTCAGTGGCGGGCGATCCCGAAGGACCTGCCGCCGCGCTCGACATTGTACGATTATTTTGACCTGTGGAGTTGGGATGGCACGCTCGATCGCATCCATCACGAACTCTATGTGAAGTGCCGCGAGGCGGTTTCCAGAGAGGCGAGCCCCACGGCAGCGGTGATCGACAGCCAGAGCGTGAAGAGCGCTGAAAAAGGGGGGCCTCGATCGATCCGCCGGGTTACGACGCGGGAAAGAAGATCAAGGGCAAGAAGCGGCATATTCTCGTCGATACGCAAGGCCTGCTGATCCACGCCATCGTGCACGCCGCCGACATTCAGGATCGCGATGGTGGCGCGCTGGTGATGGCGACCATGTTCGGCCTGTATCCGTTCCTGCTGAAACTCTATGCCGATGGCGGCTATCAAGGCCCGGTGTTCCGCCGCGCTGTGGCGAAAATCATGGCACGAGTGAATGTCGAAATCGTCAAGCGCTCGGATCATGCCAAGGGCTTTGTCGTGTTGCCCAAAGCGATGGGTGGTGGAACGAACATTCGCATGGCTCGGGCGCTGCAGACGGCTCGCCAAGGATTGGGAAAATCTCAATCGAAAGGCGCTCGCGTTCCTGCGTCTCGCCTCCATCAGGCTCATGTTGAGAAAGCTATGCAATCCCGTATGATCTCTCCGGACAGACTTTAAGGGGCTGAGACGGCGCGCCAGGTATAAATAGCATGGCGACGCCCCTGTGATCAGGCGCGCCTGCCGCGCCGTCGGTCGCTCGACGAGGATACGGCCGGCCTCCAGGTCGGCGGCGAGCAGCGCTCTCTTTGTCGGGGTGGCGGCCCTGACCTCGCGATCGAATTCGCGGCCGCTGAGGACTTGGATCGATGGGGCCGATACACTATACGTGTCGCACTTCATCAGGACTTCTCCTGTTTGCGGCCGGTTGCCCCCTGCTTTGCCAAGAGCGGGGCGCCGGCCGTGCGTTTGTCGGTGTGGGGGTATGATCCGCGCCGCGAGCGTCACCGACGCCGCCCACGGGCGGGGCTGTCGGGTTAGACGGCGGCGCCGCGCGTGAGCTTTTCGGCGTGCTGTTTGAGTTTGCGCTTGGACGCGATTAGGTTCGCGCCGTATTTGCCAATCGGCCACTTCCCGGCCCGCCTTGAGTAATAAGCGTCAGCGTTGGGCACGCCGAGTGCCTCGAGAAAAGCTTCGATCGGCCCCGCGCCAACCAACAGGTCGCCGGCTTCGTTTTCATCTTTGATTTGATGGGTGGTTTCCATTGCGAACACCTCCGTGTGGTTCGCAATGGCTAAATATTTTTGGGAGTGTTTGCACTAATCGCCAAATCGCCACGCCAAAAATGTCGGACGATTTTATTTGGGAGATTTTTTCTTGCGGCTGTAGCCGCGCTTTCCACGAAGATGTGGGGCGTATTTTAGAGCATCGAGGGCCACGCGTTTGGTGGCTTGGGAGCCGAGCAGGTCCTTTAGTTCTTCCCAGAATTTGGGGAACGGCAACCAGTCGGGCGCTGGATGTGCATCCGCGATTTTCTTCACGGCCCCTTCTATGTCCGCAGGCGGCAGTTTGGGCTGCCACGGGCCAGGCGGAGCCGCCGAAGATGGCGGCAGCACCTCTACGCCGAGGGTGATAATGTCAAAGCCGACCACGCCCTTTGCTATGCCCAGGATGACCTGCACCGTGGAGGCGTTGATGTTGAGGGTTGTCTCGACATGCGGGTGGTGCCAGTCGACGACATGCCCGGGCGGGACCGTGCGGTAATGCAGGCCATTTTGCAGCTCGTAAAGCGCCCGCGGCCGCGACCAGTCGAGCCTGTGGCACAATGCCGCCAGCGAGCGCCATGTCGCATCCTTGTCGCGTCCACTCACCGCTAGCCATCTCGAACCATTGAAAACTGGCGCAAAATAGCGCAAGCGGCTCACAAGCGCGAGGGGCCTCCATTGGCGGCCGGAAATGCGAGAAATCCCTATGAAATGGGCATTTCTCGCGCTTCGACGCGACAAGACGGCCCAATTTCTGGTCGGCCTATTGATCCTAGGTTGCGCCGTAACACATTGATACCGGTGGGAAGGGAGTGATCGACGGCGAGCCAGGGTAAGGCTATGCGCGACACAGGCCTGGAAGAAGCCATTCGCGTTGCAGGCGGTGTTGGTGCGCTTGCAAGAAAAATTGGCATTTCACAGCCTTCGGTCTCCAACTGGGAGCGAATTCCCGCGGAACGCGTCCTCTCGGTCGAGGGCGTGACAGGCCTGAACCGCGCGATCCTGCGGCCTGATCTCTACGCCGGCCATCTCCGACAAGCCGGCGACCTCGACAACGTCGATGCTGCTCGCGCGCAGGAATATGCGCTGCTTGCGACCTTGCTCGCCCGCGCGCCCGACCAGGCCTTGCTTGATCGCTTGGCGTGTCTGCGCGGCGATGCGAGCATGCTCGGTCTCGCTCACGTCGCGCTGGCCGAGGCCGCTGGCGCCGCCACGGCCGAGCGGGTCGAACGCGAATTCTTCGATCTCTTCATCGGCGTCGGGCGCGGGGAACTACTCCCGTACGGTTCGTATTATCTAACCGGCTTCCTCAACGAACGGCCGCTCGCCAGATTACGCGAACGCTTGGCACGACTCGGGATCGAGCGAGCGGCGGGGCAAGTGGAGCCGGAAGATCACGCCGCGATCCTGTGCGAGGTGATGTCCGGCCTTGTCAGCCGGCGTCTGCCGGCCCCCGCGAACGCCGATCGCGAGCTGTTCGAACAGAACATGTCGCCCTGGATCGGTCGCTTCTTCGCCGACCTGGAGCGAGCCGAAGCGGCCGACTTCTACGCGCGAATAGGCAGGCTCGGTCAGGTGTTTATGGAAATTGAGAGGGAAGCATTCGCGCTGCCGGAGTAAGTGCGGCTCGGCAGCCGGCACCAGGAGGACGACGGGATGAGCAAGGACCGCAAGACAGCGCTGGGTCGTCGTGACTTCCTTCGCACGCTGGGTGCCGGCGCGACGGTCGCGGTCGCCGCCGGCGCCGGAACGTCTACCGACGCAGCCCGCGCTGACAGCGAGACGAACGATGAGAAACGCAAGGCTCGATATCAGGCGAACTCCGCGGAGGTTCAAACCTTTTACCGCGTCAACCGCTATCCGCCGAAGTAAGGGAGGCGCACATGCTGATCAAAAGAACGGAACGTCAAGGCCGGCGCGGCCATCTCGCCATCGCGCTACAGAGCCAATCGGCCACCCTTGACCGCCGCGCCTTTCTGCGCCGCTCGGGCCTCGTCGCCGGCAGTCTCGCCGCCCTCGGCACGCTGCCGCTTGCCAGCGTGCGCAAGGCGAAGGCTGGTCCACCGCCGGCGCCCGGCGCTGCGGTCACGATCCACAAGAACATCTGTACGCACTGTGCCGTCGGCTGCACCGTTACAGCGGAAGTTTCCAACGGCGTATGGATCGGCCAGGAGCCGAGCTGGGACAGTCCGTTCAATCGCGGCTCGCATTGCGCCAAGGGCGCCTCGGTGCGCGAACTGGTGCACAGCGAACGGCGTCTCAAGTATCCGATGAAGCTCGTCAACGGCCAGTGGACCCGCGTGAGCTGGGATCAGGCGATCAACGAGATCGGCGACAAGATGATGGAGATCCGTCAGAAGTCCGGACCGGAATCGGTCTATTGGCTCGGCTCGGCGAAATTTTCCAACGAAGGTACCTATATCTTCCGCAAGCTTGCGGCATTTTGGGGCACCAACAATCAGGACCATCAGGCGCGCATCTGCCATTCGACCACAGTCACCGGCGTGGCCAACACCTGGGGCTTTGGCGCGATGACAAACAGCTTCAATGATATCCGCAATGCCAAGACCATGATCATCATGGGCGGCAACCCGGCGGAAGCGCATCCCGTGTCATTGCAGCACTTGCTCGAGGGCAAGGAACTCAACAAGGCGAACTTCATCGTCATCGATCCGCGCATGACGCGCACGGCCGCGCATGCCAATGAATATGTCCGCATCCGGCCGGGCACCGATATCCCGGTTCTGTGGGGCATGCTCTGGCACGTGTTCAAAAACGGTTGGGAAGACAAGGAATTTATCAAACAGCGCGTCTATGGTTTTGAGGAGACGCGCCAGGAAATCGACAAGTGGAATCCGGAAGAGGTCGAGCGTGTCAGCGGCGTACCCGGCGCGCAGCTCGAACGCGTCGCCAAAATGTTCGCGACTGAAAAGCCCGCGACTTTGATCTGGTGCATGGGTCAGACGCAGCACACCGTCGGCACCGCCAACGTCCGGGCGAGTTGCATCGCGTTGGCGGCGACGGGCAATGTCGGAAAACCCGGAACCGGCGCCAACATTTTCCGCGGCCACGACAACGTGCAAGGTGCGACGGACATTGGTCTCGATGTTGTAACGTTGCCGTTCTACTACGGTCTCGCCGAGGGTGCCTGGAAACATTTTTCACGGGTGTGGGAAGTCGACTACGACTACCTGCTTTCCCGTTTCGATTCCAAGAAAATGATGGAAACCCCCGGCATTCCGCTGACGCGCTGGTTCGATGCCGTTCTCTTGCCGAAGGATCAAGTTGATCAAAAGGACAACGTGCGGGCCATGTTCGTGCAAGGGCACGCCAGCAACAGCATCACGCGTATCCCGGAATCGATGAAAGCGCTGCCGAAGTTGGACTTGCTGGTCGTCGCCGACCCGCATCCCACCACCTGGGCCTCGCTGGCGGTAGGGGCCGGACGCAAGGACAACATGTACTTGCTGCCGGTATGCACGCAGTTCGAAACCTCGGGCTCGCGCGTGGCGTCAAACCGGTCTTTGCAGTGGGGCGAGCAGATTGTCCCGCCGAGCTTCGAGTCCAAGGACGACTATCAGGTCATTTATCTGATGGCCAAAAAGCTCGGGGTCGCGGATCTTATGTTCAAAAACATCAAGGTCGAAGGCGACCGGCCGCTGCCCGAGGACATTCTGCGCGAAATGAATCGCGGAAGCTGGAGTACCGGCTACACCGGCCAGTCGCCGGAACGGCTCAAGGCGCACATGAAGAACCAGCACAAATTCGATCTGGTGACGCTGCGCGCCCCCAAGGACGATCCCGAGGTTGGCGGCGACTTTTACGGTTTGCCCTGGCCGTGCTGGGGCACGCCGGAGATCAGGCATCCCGGATCGCCGATTCTCTACAATGCCGGCGTCGCTGCGATGGATGGCGGAAACGGGTTCCGTGCGCGCTTTGGCACGGAACGCAACGGACAGACGCTGCTGGCCGAAGGCTCCTATCTGCCGGGCTCGGAGATTCAGGATGGCTACCCTGAATTCACCATGGCTGTTCTCAAGAAACTCGGCTGGAACGCAGACCTCACGCCCGCTGAATTGGCGACGATCGAGAAGGTCGCCGGCGGTCCCGACAAGGTCGACACCGTATCGTGGTCGACCGATCTGTCGGGCGGCATCCAGCGCGTTGCGCTCAAGCACGGCTGTTCGCCTTACGGCAACGGCAAGGCGCGGACCGTCGCATGGAACCTGCCCGATCCGATCCCTGTCCATCGCGAACCGATTTACACCCCGCGTGTCGATCTCATTGCGAAATATCCGACGCTCCCCGACGCGAAGCAATTCAGGCTGCCGAACATCGGCTTTTCCGTGCAGAAGTCGGCCGTGGACAAGGGCATCGCCAAGCAGTTTCCGCTGATCGTCTCGTCCGGGCGGCTCGTGGAATACGAAGGCGGCGGCGAGGAAACCCGCTCCAACAAGTGGCTCGCCGAGCTGCAGCAGGACATGTTCATCGAAATCAGTCCGGCGGACGCCGCCGAGCGCGGCATCAAGGACGGCAGCTGGGTCTGGGTGACGGGCGCCGAGAACGGCGCCAAGGCCAAGATGAAGGCTCTTGTCACCGAGCGCGTCGGAAAGGGCGTGACCTGGATGCCGTTCCATTTCGGCGGCTGGTTCGGCGGTGAGGATTTTCGCTCCAAATACCCGGCGGGCGCCGATCCGATCGTGCTCGGCGAAAGCGCAAACACGATCATGACCTACGGCTACGATCCGGCCACCGGCATGCAGGAGCCCAAGGTCAGCCTGTGTCAGGTCAGGGCGGCATAAGGAGGCGACACCATGGCCCGGATGAAGTTCCTCTGCGACGCCGACCGTTGCATCGAATGCAACGCCTGCGTCACCGCCTGCAAGAACGAGAACGAGGTGCCCTGGGGCATCAACCGGCGCCGCGTCGTCACCATCAATGACGGCAAGCCCGGCGAACGCTCGGTCTCGATGGCGTGCATGCATTGCACCGACGCGCCCTGCCAGGCGGTGTGTCCGGTGAACTGCTTCTACACCACCGCGGACGCGGTGGTGCTGCACTCCAAGGACCTCTGCATCGGCTGCGGCTACTGCTTCTACGCCTGTCCGTTCGGCGCGCCGCAATATCCGCAGGTCGGCAATTTCGGCTCGCGCGGCAAGATGGACAAATGCACCTATTGCGCCGGCGGGCCGGAAGCCGACGGCTCCAAGGAAGAATACGAGAAATACGGCGCCAACCGTCTCGCCGCAGGCAAGCTGCCACTCTGCGCCGAGATGTGCTCGACCAAGTCGCTGCTCGCGGGCGACGGCGACATCATCGCGCAGATCTACAAGGACCGGGTCGCCAAGCGCGGCTATGGCTCCGGCGCCTGGGGCTGGCAGACCGCCTACCGCGAAACCATCGCGACGTGACCGCGACGCACGTGCTGTCAGCGCGCCGCTGCTGTCGGCAAGAAAGGCTGAACGGAGAGGAAACGGCATGACGAAGCTTGTCGCCAAATTCCGCGTTATCGTCGGAGCGCTAGCGCTCCTCATGCTGGCAATCGGTGCGCAACCCGCGAGCGCCCAACAGCCCACCTCGGTCGATCCCCAAGCGAGTGCGGTAACCGAAAACCAGCTCTTCCAGGAGCTCAACCGCATCTCCGGCCGCTGTACCATCCCCGATCAGAAGGCTTGCACGATCATACAGCCCGCTGGCCGCGATTGGCGCCACTTCCATGAAGTGACTCTTCGCTGGATTGGCGGCGTTGTCATCCTCGGCATCCTGGCGTTGCTCGTCGTATTCTATCTGTGGCGCGGCATGGTGCGCATCGAGAGCGGCCGCTCGGGCCGCACCATTGTGCGCTTCAACGCCTTCGAGCGCTTCGTGCACTGGATGACCGCGACCTGCTTCATCATCCTCGCTGTTTCTGGACTTAACATCACATTCGGCAGGCCGCTGCTGCTGCCGCTCATTGGTCCGGAGGCTTTTACCGACTGGTCCGAATGGGCCAAATACGCCCACAACTATCTGAGCTTTCCGTTCACGCTCGGCGTCATCCTGATCTTCTTCATGTGGATCGCAGGCAACATCCCCAATCGTGCCGACGTCGAGTGGTTCAAGCGCGGCGGCGGCATCGTCGGGCATGACCATCCGCCGGCGTACCGATTCAATGGCGGCCAGAAAATGATCTACTGGATCGTCGTTCTCGGCGGCGCCGCGGTCGCGCTGAGCGGCTATGTGCTGATATTCCCGTTCTACGGCACCGCCATCCAGAATATGCAGGCCGCGGCGGTCGTCCACAGCATCGTCGCCATGTTGTTCATCGCCGCCATGATCGGTCACATTTATATCGGCACCATCGGCATGCAAGGTGCCTTCGAAGCCATGGGCACCGGCACCGTCGATCTCAACTGGGCCAAGGAGCATCACAGCCTTTGGCTGCAGGAGGAAATCTTCAAGGGTCACGCCGCCCCGCCGCCGCGCTCCGAAGGCCGCATGGCCGCGGCCGAATAAGCCCGCGCGCGCAAGTATTTAACGTCGGTGCTATGGTGCGCGAATGCGCCTCATAGGCCTCGCAGGTTTCAGCGGTTCCGGCAAGACGACGCTGCTTGCCAAGGTGATCCCGTGCTTGGTAGCCCGCGGCCTGACGGTCTCAACGCTCAAGCACGCGCATCACGACTTCGATATCGATCGGCCCGGCAAGGACTCGCACACCCACCGCCTGGCCGGCGCCACCGAAGTGCTGGTCGGCTCCAGCCGCCGCTGGGCGCTCATGCATGAATTGCGCGCTGCGAATGAGCCCGCACTGCCGGCATTGCTGCGCAAGCTCGCGCTGGTCAATCTCGTCATCATCGAGGGCTACAAGCGCGAGCGGCATCCCAAGCTCGAAGTCCGCCGCGCCGTGCTCGGTCAGCCGTTGCTGCATCCCGACGACCCGACCATCGTGGCGGTCGCCTCCGACGCGCCGCTGCCCGAAGCCGGCATCCCGGTGGTCGATCTCGACAATGTCGAAGCCATTGCCGATATCCTGGTGCAGCATGCGGCGCCCATCGCGGAATTCCTGGCGCCGCTGGAATCGGCGTGATGGCGCAACTCACCGACGATTGCTTTGCCTTCTCCGAGCCGCTTCTGCCGGTGACCGAGGTCGAGCGGATCGTGCGCGAGCGCATTACGCCGGTCGCGGAAGTCGAAGAGGTGCCGCTGAGAGCCGCGTACAACCGCGTGCTTGCCGCGGACCTCATCGCGCCGATCGATCTGCCGCCCTTCGACAATTCCGCGGTCGACGGTTATGCGGTACGTCATCAGGATCTCGACCCCAGCGGCGAGACCCGGCTGGCGGTCGTCGCGCGCGTCACCGCCGGGCGCGCCGCGATGCATCCGATGGCGGCAGGCGACGCGGTCCGAATCTTCACCGGGGCCCCGATGCCGGCCGGTGCTGACGTGGTCTTCATGCAGGAGGATTGCCGCGTCGACGGCGGCGTGGTGGTGGTGCCTCCCGGCCTCAAGCGCGGCGCCAACCGGCGGCTCGCCGGCGAGGATGTCGGCGCCGGATCGGTCCTTATGGCGGCCGGCCGGCGGCTCGACGCGCAACAGGTCGCACTGGCGGCTGCCGTGGGCCTGACCTCGCTGACGGTGCGCCGGCGCGTGCGCGTCGCCGTGTTCTCGACCGGCGACGAAATCGTCGAGCCGGGAGCGCCGCTCCCGCGGGCCGCGCTCTATGACGCCAACCGCTATCTGCTCGCCGGATTGATCGAGCGCATCGGCGGCGAGCCGACCGACCTCGGCATTCTGCCGGACGATCCGCACCGGCTGGCGCAGGCAATTTCGGCCGCTGCCATCGACCACGATCTCGTGCTGACATCCGGCGGCGTTTCGACCGGCGAAGCCGATCATGTGCGCCGCGCGGTCGAAGCGGTCGGCAAGCTGGTGTTCTGGCGGGTCGCCATCAAGCCCGGCCGTCCGGTCGCGATGGGCGTGCTCCCCGGCCGGCAGGCCGGAACCGGCGCCGCCTTCGTCGGGCTGCCGGGAAACCCCGTCGCGGTGTTCGTGACTTTTGCCCGGGTCGTTCGCCCGCTGTTCCTGCGCCTTGCCGGCGCAGAGCCGACGCAACTCCTGCCGCTGCCGGTGAGCGCCGCCTTCCCCTACAAAAAGCGCGCCGGCCGGCGCGAATATGTGCGGGTGGCGCTGATCCGCACCACCGAGGGGGCGATCGAAGCGCACAAGCACCCACAGGAGGGTGCCGGCATTATCACCTCGTTGACGGAGACCGACGGCTTGGTTGAACTGCCCGAAGATGTGACAAAGATTGAGCCGGGCGCAAGCGTCGGCTTCCTCTCGTACGCCGCGCTCGTCGGTTAGAGCATGACCCCGAAAAGTTGCAGACTTTTCGGATCGGATCACGCGACCAATCAAAGAGCAGCAGAACATGAGCGCTTCAATCTGAAGCGATCATGTTCCGGCATTAAATGCGCACACCCGAGGCCGCAAACGCAACCGAGACGGGCTCTTGTATGTAATGCAGCACGACTGCACCGCCCAAAGCGATGACGGCGGCGGCGGCGCACGAAATAAGGAAAGTGCGCATGTCTTTGTTCTCCTTCGCCCCACTGAAAGCAGGTATGACCGGGGGCGGCCGATATCAAGAGATCAGGCGTCGTGTCGGTGAGCGGCGATGCGTTCGGCCTCGCGGACATCTGCCGGCGTATTGACATTGAAAAACGGGTCGACCGGCTCTGCCCGCCAGTCCGCGATGGCGACGCCGTGCCGGGCGGTCCAGGCTTCGATCTTGTGCAGCCCCTCCTCGACCAAGGCGCGCCGCAAATCATCGCGCAGCGCGACCGGCCAAAGCCCAACCACCGGGTGACGCCAGTCGCCCGAGCGCGCGCAAGCGAGCGGCTGGCCGGAGGCGGCGCGCGCTTCCGAAAGCCGCGCGACAAGAGTTTCGGGCAGAAACGGACAGTCGCCGGGCACGCTCACGACGTCAGATAGGCCCGGCGCATTCGCCGCAGCCCAGTCAAGACCGGCCAGGATACCGGCGAGTGGCCCGGCGAAATCCGGCACGCTATCGCGCGCGACTGGCAATCCGGTATCAGCAAATCGGGTCAGATCACCATTTGCATTGAGAATGATGTGCGTGCATTGCGGCCGAAGCCGTGCCAGCACGCGATCGAGGATCGTTGAATCGCCGATCTTGATGCGCGCTTTGTCGCCGCCGCCCATGCGCCGCGCCAAGCCGCCGGCGAGAACGAGCCCTACGATGGGAGGAGCGGCCATCTATTGCGCCGCCCGCAGGATGGGTAGAGCCCTTGCGAGCCCCATTTCTTGTGTTGAACCAAGTGATGGGTTTCGCCTCGCTCCACCCATCCTTCGAAGAGCCGCATCACTCATCATGCACGGCCGCCTTGCGCCGGTGCTTGGCGCTTTCCTCCTCGACATAGGCAAGGTCCTGGTCGAACACGATGCGTCGCTCGCCGGCGAGCGCGAGGAAGCGCCTGCCGCGTGCGCGTCCGATCAGGGTAAGGTCCGCCTTGCGCGCCAGCTCGACGCCCCAGGCGGTGAAGCCCGAACGCGAGATCAGGATCGGGATGCCCATCCGTACCGTCTTGATCACCATTTCCGAGGTGAGCCGGCCGGTGGTGTAGAAAATCTTGTCCTGCGGGGCGACGCGGTGCTTGAACATCCAGCCCGCGATCTTGTCGACGGCGTTGTGGCGGCCGACGTCCTCCATGTAGACCAGTGGCTTGTCCTCGTGCGCCAGCACGCAACCGTGGATCGCGCCGGCTTCGAGATAGAGCGACGGCGTCGTGTTGATCTCGTGCGTGAGCGCGTAGAGCCAAGAGGTCCGCAGCTCCGCGTCGGGCAGCTTCACGTTCTCCAGCGCTTCCATCAGGTCACCGAACACCGTGCCCTGGGCGCAGCCGGAGGTCTGCACCTTCTTCTTGAGCTTTTTCTCATAGTTGGTCTTGCGCTTGGTGCGCACGACCACGACCGCGAGCTCCTCGTCATAGTCGACGCCGGTGACCACATCATCCGGCAACAGCATGTGCTGGTTGAGCAGGTAGCCGATCGCGAGATATTCCGGATAATCGCCGATCGTCATTGCGGTCACGATTTCCTGTGAGTTGAGGAAGATCGTGAGGGCGCGTTCGACCACCACCGAGGTCTCGATTTTCTGGCCGGTCTGGTCGATGCCCTCGACGCGCTCGGTCAACCGCGGATCGAGCGGGTCGGGCTTGATGAGATAGCCGTCTTTCGATTTCGCCATGACCGTCAATGTAATACGAACAGCGCGAAATTTAACGTGCGGCACATTTTGATATTCAAGCCAACGCTCCGCCCGCCCTGTTGTTTGCGGCGCGGGCGCGCCGGTGTCCCTTTTTCCTTTCCCCGAATAGGGGATGGAGCGCCGGGAGGCGCCAGGAGGCTTGCGAGGCCTCCTTGGCGGGCCTTGCGATCGGCCCGCCGGAACGCTTGCGAGGCGTTCCGCCCCGTGGTGAGCGGGGCGGCGCCTCCCGCTGATCCGATGGTTAATCGCAACACGGGCCAGGGCGGGCCAGGGCGGGATAAAACGCCCGTTCCATAGGCTTTACGAAACGTTCACTATCCAGCTGTTTGGGGCTTGTGCGGGCCAGGGCAGGCCAGTAAATGTGTGTAATTCGTGTGTAACCACTGAGTGCCACCATGCCTCTTTCACCAAAGCAAGTCGCCGAAGCAATCGCCGCCAGCAAGAGTGGCAAAAGCCGCAGGCACGCGGACGGGCGCAACCTCTACCTTGTTGCCCGTCGCGGTCGCGGCTTTTGGGTCTACCAATTTCGCGACAAGGCCAACGGTAATACTCCCCGCAGCAAGGGCCTCGGGTCCGCTGCCGACGTGACGCTGGCCGCCGCGCGGCGCAAGCGCGAGGACTTCGCAGCCGCCCGGCGGCGCGAACTTGCCGGCGGCGTTACCATGGCCGGCATTCGCCCCCAGGCCGGCCCCGGCGTGCTGTTCAAAGACGCGGCGGCGGACTATCTCGCAACCCATGCGCCCGAATGGACGGCCCGCCACGCGGCCGGGCTTGCCGGCCTCATCAAGAACTACGCCGGGCCGCTCGCCGCCAAGCACGTCAACTTCATAACCACCGCCGACGTTAAGGCCATGCTCGATCCTATATGGGACGGCCCCGGCGATAATCGCGGCTCGCGTTTGCGTCGCCTTGTCGAGTCGATTTTGACCGCGAACGATGTGGACCCTAACCCGGCGACGTGGGACCGGCTTAGCGGGAAGCTCAATCGGAACGTCGCCAAGCCGACGCCGAAGGCGTCCATGCCGTTCGCCGACGTACCCGCATTCGTCGCAACACTTGGCGAGGATGTGGAAAGCCGCGCGATGTTATTCGTGATCTTGACGGCCGTCCGCCGCAAAGAAGCACTAGGCGCAGGCTGGCGGGAATTCGATTTTGCAAATCGCGTCTGGCACGTTGCCGGCGACCGAATGAAAGAAAAAATCGCCCATGATGTGCCGTTGACGGACGAAATGATTGCTTGCATCGGCAAGCCTGGCGTGGCCGATGCTTTCGTGTTTCCGTCGGCGAAAACGGGGGGGATGCTTTCGCATCACGCTTGCAGCATGTTGGAACACGGCTTCACGCTACACGGTTTCCGAAGCTCATTCAGCACGTGGGCGCAAGCCCAGGACGACGGCCGAACCTATCCGCATCCGGTCATTGAATCCGCACTGGCGCACAAGCTGGAAGACAAGGTCGAGGCAGCGTACTTGCGCCACAACCATTTCGCCGCACGAGTGAAGCTAATGGCCGCGTGGTCGGTATTCGTCGCAGCAATGCGTAACTAACGCAGCCTGGAGCGTTGGCGCGCTCCGGGCCACTTCGGGAGAGAATGCCGAAGGGACCATGTACGCCAATCCGAGGGCGGCTTCCGGCACAGGACGATGGCCCCTCACGGCGAAAACAGGGGTTCGAGCCCACTACAGCGGTTCCCTGCCGATTTCAATCGGCGGGATTCCCAAGCGGTTGGAGATGAGCGAGTGTGTGTGCAATGATTCGCCTGTGGGGGCCGAACGATGCCGCAATCCTATTCGCGGGACCTGCGTGAGCGCGTGATCGAGGCTGTGGAAGCGGGTGCGTCGCGCCGCGAGGCATCGGAACGTTTTGAGGTGAGTGCGGCCTCGGCGGTCAAATGGCTGCAGCGCTGGCACGAGACGAGGAGCGCGGTGCCCAAGCGGCGCGGCGGCAGCATCTCGCCGCTGGAGCAGGTCGCCGCCGAGGTCTTGGCTCTGGTTGATGAACAACCAGACCTGACCCTGGTGGAGATGGTTGAAGAGCTGCGCAAACAGCGGATCTGGCGCGCGCGCCGGCGTTGGATGCGTGAGCAAGGCCTGTTTGATCCCGCCCGGCTGGTGTTCATCGACGAGACGGCGGTGAGCACGAACCTGGTGCGGCCGCGGGGACGCGCGCTGCGGGGCGAGCGTGATCGGCAGCGTTCCCCTTGGGACCTGGCAAACAATCACTTTTGTGGCGGCGTTGCGCTACAATAAAATGACCGCACCGATGGTGATCGAAGGCGCCATGACCGGTGAAATGTTCCTCGCCTATGTCGAGCAATGCTTGGTCCCCACGCTCAAGCGCGACGACATCGTAATGATGGACAACTGCCGGGCCCACCTTGGGCCCGGCATTCGGCGAGCGATCGAGAAAGCGGGGGCGAGCCTTCGCTATTTGCCAAAGTACTCGCCCGACCTCAACCCGATCGAGTTGCCCTACAGCAAATTCAAGGCCTTCCTGTGCAAGGTCGCGGCGCGAATCCCGGCCTCCATCGCGCAATTCGAGTGTTCATCCCTCAGCTTGGTCCGCAAGAATGTGCCAACTATTTCAAGCATGCAGGCTATGCTTCAATATGATTGGAATCCGCTGTAGCCAACGATTTCAATAGCTTAGGCACGGCACGAATTAGTCGTTCTTCTTAAGGTTCCGCCGGGCACTGTTTTGCAGCGGAAGCGCCGATATTTCGTGAGTGAAAATATCCAATGGAGTAGATCTTCCAGGCCCGGTCTGCGGGGGAATGCTGGTGGTCCGTACCAAGGGTAGCACGCCGAATGCCAATCTTTTCCAGGGTACTCGCCGCGCCGGCAAGGCGGCATGCGTGACGAGCCGAATGATCGCAAGCTTCTCGGCGGCGGGGTATCCCATATGGCGTCCCCAATCCCGCCGTCACGTTTTTTGAGCGGGCGATTTTCCAGTGTCAGCTGCTACATCCTCCTTCCGCTCAGCGCGGCCTCGCGACGCAGTCTTCACTTCGTTAGAGGTTGCCCGCACCACCGACTGAGGATGAATCGGGCAAATCGACATCCCACTGAGGGCCATCGAACGCAAGCCGCGCACCAGTAATATTAACAGGCGGTCTGAGTTGATCACCGATCTTGTCGTCCTTAGTATGACAGGCTATCAACGCACCCTTTCGAGATTGAGTTCGTCGTGACAAAAAGTTGTTCGGTGTGGAGTTTCCTGAATTGTTGCGGCCGTCCTGCGGAATATGTGGTGGGCCGATGACCTGCACCCGGCGTAACCTCAATGGAAATGCGGCAGGTGAGTTGCGGATTTTCGAGTGCTTTGATTGTCGGACTGAGACCTCGGTCCTCGGAGCACGATCTCAAATCCTTCCGGAGTGTTGACGTCGCAAGACTAATATTAAGACGCAGGCGGAAATGGCCAACGCCATGGCGGCGGCAAACTGTCCTTCTGACGGCGGCGCGCCGTGACTGCCGCCGCCACTGGTCCGATCGAAGTCCATGGCGCCGCCGATAGAACCGCCGAGCGCTTCCCAGGCGGTGCGGAAGACCTCGCGGCACGGTCGGACTGTCGACCGCTACCCGCCAGGGCTTTGCCCGGGCGGTCGGCACCGCTTCCTTCTTTGCTTTCTTTTTCGTAACTGCCCAGGCTGCCGGAGAGATTTTGGGAACCGAGCGTATAGATTTGGCTGGACAGGGGAATCAGCCTTCGATTTAAGGATTCGATGAATGCTGATTGGCGGCCGAACCCTCGCGGGAAGAACTGATTGCGTTGGTCGCGGCGCAGGCAGGCGAGATCGCGGCTCTTAAGGCGCAAATCGCCGAACTTGAGCGCCGGCTCGGGTTGAATAGCTCGAACAGCAGCAAGCCGCCGTCGAGCGATGGGCTGACGAAGTCGGCGCGGGTGTCGAGTTTGCGCGAACGGTCTGGCAAGAAACCGGGTGGGCAGAAGGGTCACAAAGGCGAGACCCTGCGACAGGTCGCCGATCCCAACGAAGTGGTTAATCATTACCCGCCGGCCTGTTCGATGTGCGGCGTGGGCCTCGACCCGAAAACGAGCGTTGGCCATAGCGCCCGTCAGATATTTGATCTGCCCGAGCCGCAGCCTCTCGTCGTTATCGAACATCGTGCGCACGACTGCCAGTGTGAGGTCTGCGGCGCGAAGACACGCGCCCGGTTTCCAGATGGCGTCAACGCGCCAGTGCAATACGGCCCCAGGATCACAGCCTTCGTGATCTATCTGTTGCACTATCAGTTTCTGCCCGAGAACCGCCTGGTCACACTGATGGCCGATCTCTTCGGCGTTAAAGTGGCCGCCGCGACGATCGCGAGAATGAGCCGCACCTACGCCGAACGGCTGCAGGCTTTTGGTGAAGCGGTGCGCGATCTCGTCGCTGGCGCACTGGTGAAGCACATGGATGAGACCGGGTTTCGCATCGGCGGCAAGACGCAATGGCTGCATGTCGCGTCCACCACCTTGCTGACTTTCTATCGCGTCTGCGCTAAGCGCGGCAGTCTGTTAGCGAAGGTCGCCGGCATCGTTGTCCACGATCACTGGAAGCCCTATTATACCGCTTCCATAGCTGATTAAATCGGATGTACTGGGTTCCGGCCTCCGGAACGGGGTTTTTCTTCGGCGCGAGGTTTTTCTTCGGCGCGAGGTGTGATTCGCTTTTGACGATCTGATTCGGAGGGAACAGATGGTTAAATGCACCAAAGGGCAGGTCCGTCTATTGAAGAAAGCACTTTACTGGAAAGGCGATCCAAAGCGCCGTGAACGCATCCGGATGGTGCTGTTGCGGGAAAGCGGGATGACGCAGCCTGCGATCGCACAGGCGATGGGCGTTTCGTTAAGCACGGTGAACCGGGCGCACATGTCTTATGACGGCGGCGGGCTCAAGGGACTCCAATCGAAGCGTTGCGGTGGGCGCCAGCGCGAGAACATGACCTTGGCAGAGGAAAAGGCTCTGCTGGCGGGTTTTGCCAAGGCCGCCGGAGCGGGCGAGATGTTGAACATCCACGATATCAAGGCGGCTTACGAGAAGGCCATCGGCCACGAAACCAGCAACAGCACGGTCTACAATCTTCTGGATCGGCATGACTGGCGCAAGCTGATGCCACGTCCGTTTCATCCCCAACGCGACCTCGCGGCTCAAAACGCTTTTAAAAAACCCATTTTCCAGATGCTGTGAGGAAAGCCCGGCGGGCTGCCGCCAGGCGTGGTCGTCGCTTGCGGATCATGTTCGCCGATGAAGCGCGCTTCGGCCGGATGAACCGCCCGCGGCCGTGCTGGGCTCCTATCGGCATCAGGCCGGGGGTCGCCTGCCAACTCATTCGTGAATACGTCTATTTATATGGCGCTGTCAGCCCACAGGACGGAACTTGCGTCTATCTGATCATGCCGGCGCCCGATACGGAATGCTTCCAGATTTTCCTGAACACCTTGGCTAAGAAATATTCCAGGGAGTTCGTCTTGCTGTTTGTGGATGGTGCCGGAAATCACCGCAGCGATAAGCTTGTAATTCCCGCCAATATCATGATGCATCCGCTACCGGCTTACTCTCCGGAATTGAACCCTCAGGAAAATATCTGGGACGAAATTCGGGAGAAAATTTTCAAAAACTATGCCCTCAAATCCATGGACGAGGTCTACGCCAAGCTGGAGGAGGCTGCATCTTACATCGAATGCAATCCAAAACTCGTCAAATCCATCACGTCGTTCCCCTACATCGTCAGGTCATTGTGATCTGGAAGCGGTATTACACGATGCAAGGCGTGCTGCACGCCTTGTGCAATGCCCATCACTTGCGCGAACTGAAGGCTCTCATCGAGATCGAGAAAGAAGCGTGGGCGCGCAAGATGCAACAGCTACTGCGCCGTGCCTGTCACGCCGTGAACAGAGCGCGAGAACGGGACGTTCCGTTGAAGCCTCGACTCATCGGATGTTTCGAGCGTCGTTACGACGCCATTCTCGCCGAAGGGTTCCTCTTCCATGAGGCCCAAGCGCCACTGGCGCGCGCCGTGCTCGAGGGAGGCGGCAAACGGCGCGGCCGTGCGCCTCGCCGAACCGGACACAATCTCCTCTTGCGCCTCGCAGCCCGCAAAGAGGATACGTTGCGCTTCCTTCGCGATCCGACCGTTCCCTTCACCAACAATCAGGCCGAACGCGACGGGCGCATGATGAAGCTTCGTCAAAAAATCTCCGGCGGTTTCCGGTCGTTGCAAGGTGCGATGGACTTCGCGCTAATCCGCTCCTTCGTCTCAACTGCCAGGAAGCAGGGCTGGAACATCATCGACGCCCTATCCCGCGACCCATCAAACCTCGCCAAATCCCTACGCCTGGCGTGAGCTATCCAGCGCAACCTGGGTAGTTACTCTTTTTCTTCGGCACCGGTCAGCGGACCCAATGGTTCAGGGAGCGGCACCATCGCGCCATCGCGGTGCAGACCGGATCGTGACCTTGGAACAGCCACAGCGGCCGTCGCATTCGCCGGAAAAGCTCGTGGTCGAGCGCCTGGCGCTTGAGAAGCTCAGTCAGGATCGAGATCAGCGCGCGCTGCTCCACGCCATCGAGCCCGGCGAGCTTCGGCAAGGTCGGCACGTTTTAAAGCGGCCCGTTTCCCCGGGGGCCAGCATCGCGCCCGGGTGGCATTGCCCGCAATTTCGGGCTGCGCCGATTGTTAATCGGGGTGGGGAAGCAGGGTTAATCGGCCGACTGGATCATCGCTCGCGGCGCGAAATGCAAGGAACGATGATGGGCGCGTAGCCGACAATCAACATTCGGATCATCAGCACCGGATCAATCGAGGGCCGACCGGTGTGCGAGTAGAAAGGTGCAAGCTCCTTGTGCACCCAACTCAAGTCGAGCAGGCAATCGATCTGGCGCACCAGATGATCCGCAGGCACCACTTTGTCGAGATCAAAGGCATAGAAGAACTCGCCCTGTCCGTCCTCTCGCCGCCCCATCATGGACCGCCCCCGTCGAATGGCCGTTCGATTCGACCAAATCACGGTTCGCGAGTCGTCTCAACGGGAGTTTTGCAACAGAATCTGAGTAAGTTCTGCCGCGCTCCTCGCGGAGCGAACCAACGCTTTTGACCCGATGGCTCTCCTGAACTCTTTCCTTGATCTTCAGACCTATTTGGCAAGAAATGACAACATTTTGGCGCATCAAATCAAGACGCGCAGGGGCGTATGCGTCTTTAGAAGTGATCTTCGGCAACGGGTTATCGCCGCTGTTGAATGCGGCGCGTCACGTCGGCGGGAAATGCCGCGTTTTGCGGTGAGTCCAGCCGATCCTGAGCCGGTGGCGTGGCAAAGCCGCCGCGGGAACGGCCGGCGGTACTATTTAGTGAGTAGTTCGCTTTCTCGGCCGGCTAGCCTTTCTCGCGTTTCGGGGGAAAGCCCCGTCGGCCTATAGTCCCCGCACAGAGCATATCGATGGGGATGCGCGCTGGTTCGTGCCCTTGGCGGGCGGTAAGAAAAGATGAAGATGAACTTCGAATGGCCCAGATCGCGCGTTGCAAGCTCCGCTGCGCCCAACTCGTTCATGAACGCGGATACTGCACTAGAGAGGCGACACTTGGACGCCCCTGATCCTTTGCTCGCGTTGCTACTGCGCTACCAGGACGAGCTGAAAGCTTTTGATGATGGCACAGCGCCTGATGGAATCACGAATGAGGATTGGGACAGAATCGCACAGGATAGTTGGGTTGCTACACGGGATGAGATAATTCAATCGGAACCACGCGCGACGACGGCGGCTGGCGCGTTATTGGCGCTAGGACTAGAGCCTGTCCTCAATTGAGCCAGATGATAGCAGCCGCGAGGTGGATTGCGGCGAGGAAATTTCTGGCGGTTTTGTCGTACCGGGTGGCGATGGCGCGGTATTGCTTGAGCTTGCAGAAGAAATTCTCGATGAGGTGGCGGGCCTTGTAGGCGTCTTTGTCGAAATCGCGTTGAACCTTGCGGTTGCTCTTGGGCGGGATCACGAACGACTTTCCCCATGCGAGCAACGGCTCGATCACCCGCGCGTCGGCATCGAAGGCCTTGTCTGCCAGCAAAGTCTCGGCCGCCATATCCGGCAGCAGCGCGTCGGCCCCTTCCAGATCATGGGCTTGGCCCGGCGTCAGGATGAAGTCCAGCGGATTGCCCAACGCGTCGACAAGCGCATGAATCTTGGTGCTCAGCCCGCCCTTGCTGCGCCCGATCGCCTGGTCTTCGCCGTCTTTTTTTGCGCGCCGGCACTGTCCGAGAAACCTGCAACCGAACGGACTCATGCGCTATATCATGTTCGGTGACCTGCATACAGAAGGACCGCCTTGCGGCGGTCGATTAGAAATCAGATTGGCCGTGTGTCACGCGGCTGCAAAGGCAGCACAGCCGTCCTTCTTGGACGGCTTCGCAACCAGCCGAGCAGTCCGACGCAAGAAAATAGCAGACCTTGCACTCCTTCACCGACGATGGGGCCAGGAGCGCCCACGGGCACTAGGGTCCCGGCGAGCCCAGACGCGAAATCCCAACACTGCTACCGATTCTATCGGTAGCAACGAGGCCGATTTTGCAAATCGGCGGTCCCGACTATTTCTACCCGCAAATCATCGGCAACATTATTAATTAGAGTAAGCTCAGTGTCGATGCCGTGTCGCCGGTCGGGGCTTTAGCGCCGCCCGCCAATCGCATGCACCCGGTAACCTGCACGGTTCGCATCGCCTTCCCGACCCTGCTGTCTAGGATCGCTAAATTTTGATCTGCAGGGCTACTAGGGCCTGTGTTCAGTTGAGCAGGATCATAGCGGAGGCCAGTTGGACACCGGCGAGAAAATTTCTGGCAAGTTTGTCGTAGCGTGTGGCGATGGCGCGAAAATGCTTGAGTTTGTTGAAGAAGCGTTCGACGAGATTGCGTTCGCAGTAGAGCGCGAAGTCGCAGCGGCGCGGGGTTTTGCGATTGGCCTTTGGCGGAATCACGGGGGTGATCTGCCGCTTGTTGAGGGTGGCGATCAGAGCGTCGGCATCGTAAGCCTTGTCGCCGAGGAGGGCCTTGGGGTCGGCGCGTTCGAGCAACGGTTCGGCACAAGCCAAATCGTGAGCCTGCCCTGGCGTGAGCATCAGATCGACGGGATTGCCCAGCGCGTCGACGAGGGCGTGGATTTTGGTCGTCAGTCCGCCGCGGGATCGGCCGATCGCTTGTTCGCCGTTTTTTTCGCGCTCCGGCGCTGTGTTGGTGAGCGCGTACGATGGTGGCATCGATCATCATGTATTCGTTATCATGATCGGACGACAACAGCTTGAAAATGCGCTCGAAAACCCCGCTCTTCGCCCACCGGCTGAAGCGCTGGTGGACAATCTTCCAATCGCCGAAACGCTCAGGCAGATCACGCCATGGAATGCCGGCTCGATATCGGTACAGAACGGCTTCGACGAACAACCGGTTGTCCGCCGCCGTGCCGCCAACATGGCCTTCGCGGCCCGGCAGAAAATCCTTGATCCGGTCCCATTGATCATCGCGTAATGAATAGCGCCGCATCGGTCGGACCTCCTCAGCCCGACCGCCTATGAATCACTCAACCGCTGATTTGATGTTGTGGAACGACCCCGCTCCCGCGGCATCATGTGCCAGAGGTCCGGTCGTTTTGGCTGGACCACAGAGGAGGAGGTCGTTCCATGGTTGAAACTACGACAATCGGGCTCGATGTCGCCAAACAGATTTTCCAGGTTCACGGAGTGTCGGCGGATGGCGACGTTACGATCAAACGACAGCTTCGCCGCTCCGAGGTTCTTGGGTTTTTTGGCAGATTGGCGCGCGGTATTGTCGGCCTTGAAGCCTGCGGCGGTTCGCACTTCTGGGCACGCGAGATCCGAGCCCTCGGCCATGACGTCCGATTGATCCCACCGGCCTATGTGAAGCCATACGTGAAGCGTGGCAAGACAGACGCAGTCGACGCCGAGGCCATATGTGAAGCGGTATCGCGGCCAACCATGCGCTTCGTCCCAATCAAGACGGCCGAGTGCCAAGCTGCCCTGATGGTGCTGAAGACCCGAGACCTCTTGGTCCGCCAGCGGACCCAGGCGATCAACGCGGTGCGCGGCCATCTTGCCGAACTCGGAATTGTTGCGGCTAAGGGATTGGCCAAGGTCGAGACACTGATCGCAATCGTGCGCGACGACAACGACCAACGGTTGCCGCCCGCGGCGCGAACGGCACTCAATTTATTAGCTGACCAGATCGAGATGCTGACGGAGCGTATCGACACGCTTGGACGTGAGATTGTCGCCGAAGTCCGGCGGGACGATACCATGCGACGGCTCGCAACAATCCCCGGTATCGGGCCGATCACTGCCGCAACCATCCAGGCGTTGGTGCCGGATCCCGCCGCCTTCAAGTCGGGCCGGCACTTCGCCGCATGGATCGGGTTGACGCCGAAGATGCATTCGAGCGGTGGCAAGGAGTGCTTGGGGAAGATCTCCAAGATGGGGAACCCGACGCTGCGTTCTCTTCTCGTCGTGGGCGCGACAGCAGTGTTACAGCACGCTCGCCGCGGCGCCACGATATCGCCTTGGCTGACCGCATTGTTGGCACGCCGGCCCGCCAAGGTGGCAGCCATAGCGTTGGCTAACAAGATGGCCAGGATCGCCTGGGCGTTGCTTACCAAAGGCGGAACGTTCATCCGAAAGAACCGAACTGCAGAACATGCAGCAGCCTAACTCGAATACGGTCTAACGAATTGGTCGGCCTTACCGCCGCCGGCCAAGGGCGAGGTGCACTCAAACAACGATGACCCCACGGGACGACATCCCGGTAAGACAGAGGCCGCGATTCCCAAGGCGCTTAACGAGCGCGCTGATTTGGTTGGCCAGTCCTATCGCGAACGTCATCGAGGCCAGCGGGCCATAGGTCCGCAACTGAAGGCCGGACATATGGGCGCACCGCTCCTGTATGGGGTCAGATTTGAAGAGAGCCCCTTGACCGCGGGGTCGTTCCACATATGGGAATCCCCAACTGAACACAGGCCCTAGACGAGTTTAAATTTTAGTCCGAATCCGTACCGTTCTCTGTGTCCGAAGCCAATTAGCTGATATAAATCAAATCGCGCGGTGAATTTCAAAACGCTTGCCGTCCGCCGTTGCTACATGGCCGGGCCGCGCGCCAGCCTGGTGAGAATGCGGCAATCGTCTGCTCCAGGACCTGATCTTGCGGAATCGGGCAACAATAGCTGCGGGATCGACTGGCCTTTGATCGAAGCGAGCGCCGCGAATAAGGCTCGCGTGCCATGACCGGCGCTGGCCAGTGGGCAGTCGCGAGACCGACGATGGTGAGGCGGTCGAGATATAGGTCCCTTCAAAAGTAGAAAACTCCAATCGGGGGTGTGTCCCGATCGGAGTTCCCTGTTTGCAACATCCGAGGGCTATCCGCCCTTCAGCAGGCTAGGGCGACAATATTGATGAAGGCTTAAGCGCAAATAAGTGCCCCGCCTCAAGGGGGTGCTTGGGGCGGGGCTAACCGGCGAACTGGAGATCAGGGGATCGGGGGTACGCCGGTGTCGAGATCTGTTCATAGGCGTTCCGCCTCTCACTCCAATCAAAAAATTGTTAAATGATTAACTGGTAGCAGCCGTCAAATGCTGCAATTAGTCAGCGAGATTTACTGTTGCTGGACTTCTCTAGAAGCTCAGAAGACAAAATAGAACTTTATGCCAGCTGGTTCAGCAGTTTTTCCGCCTCCTTCTTCGACAGCTCACGGCCAATCAGCTCTTTCGGCACCTCCCGAGCGGCCTTCTGATCGAGCTGATAGCGAGCCCAGGCTTCAGGCGCGCTGCAACGAGGTGGTCGGCGAGTTGGATTGAAACGGCAACGGTGCCATTGTGGCGATGGGCGGGGCGATCAATGCCGCCATCTGGGACAGTCGGGCAAGAGGCCCAGGTCCTCCCGCCCTGTAGGGTGCGAGGCATGACGTGAGCACCATCGTTCCGTTCTTGAATGGCGTCGCGGTATTCAATCCTAGCGACATCACCGCGAAATGGTCGCGGCTAGCCCGCATGTCTCACACAAATGAGCGCATCGAGGCTCCGAATCAGCGAAAGTTGTTGTGCCCCAACGACTTTACGTCGATTTGAGGAAAGCCCCGATGCCGACAGAGTGTAGCGCAGAAGTATTCGATTATGATAATGCCAAGGCCGAGAGCTTCATGAAGACGCTGAAGGTCGAGGCCGTCTACCTGGGCGACTATGTAACGCTCACCGACGTCGTCACCGATCTTCCGCACTTCATTGACGAGGTCTACAACGCCAGAAGGCTCCACTCCGCACTCGGTTATCGGAGCCCAATCGAGTTCGAGGAACAACACGCCCGCCAGCCTGGTAAATTCCCCACCTAATTCCCTGTTCAGTCCCTAGGGTTCACTGCACTAAGCGAAGCGATTCGCTTGCCAGAAATCGCGCCCTACATCAGATCCAGCGTATCGAGACGGGCATCGACGGATTGGCCCGCACCAGCCTGCGCTTCTCCTAGCAAGGTGGTCCGTAAACGCGGCCGGTGCCCAAGTGGCACCCGCAACCAAAAGGAGATTCCCGTGACCCCGCGCGTCCGTATTGGAAAGGCTATATCAAGCTTTCGCTCGTCTTCCTGTCCGATCGCTCTCTGCACCGGGACATCATCGACCGAGCGGGTCTCGTTTCGCCAGATCAACGAGAAGACTGGCGATCGGCTGCGGCAGCAGCTGGTCGACCAGGTCACGCGCGAGCCGGCCGAGGGCGAGGACAAGGGGCGCGGCTAACCGTCTGGCAGTCGTTTGGAGTTGACCACGTTCACATCGAGACATAAGGATGGCCCATGAATATCGAAATCGATCTTTCTCAATTCCCATCTGGCACGAAGCACAAAACAAAAAAGGCCGATTGATCGTGCCGTGATTCGCCGCAAGCATCGCGACGCGTATTAGGCAGTGCGTACCCTGCTTACGAAAATCCGGCGCGCGAGGCCGGCGAAGCGATAAGGCCCAATTTCTTGCAAATCCGCGTCCGTTGCGCTGCCGCCTCCGAAGACAATAGCTTCCCGAAGGAACTTCGAGATCGCCCTAAAGTCATTCTGTAATGCGCACCGGATACCTGCTGGATGGAAGTTAGATCTGATCCTTTTGGATCCGCCAAATCACACTTCTTCGACACGAGCAGCTGGGGTGCATTTTGCGACGTCACCCTAACCTTGAGGCAAGCTCGTCAGCCCGACAGCGGCGGCTGGGTAAAGATCAACGATTATCGGTGCAGACAGGCTTTTCGACACTTCATGAACCTACTCAACAGAACAGTATATGGAGCGGCATTTCGTCGATACGGCAAAATGCTCCGCGTGTTACCCGTACTTGAAAAAGGCGAGGTCCGCGCCCGCGCCTCACGTTCATGGGACCGTGGCACGTCAGGTCGATGGCATATTCATTGCGCAATTGAATTGCCCTCGCACTGCAATGGTATTGCCCTTGAAAAGCTAATCCGCGACTGTTGGGCGAAGGTCGAGTGGGGTCATGGCCGAATTCTTGTCCGCGACGGTGCGAACGCGGGTTGGATCAACTACATGCTGAAGGACCGCCAGAAGTCAGAGTTCGACGGTTTCGTTGACTGTATAATTGTAGAGTTTTTGCACAATCCAATTGCTGACGCGTAGACGTTCTTTTGGAAAGGGACTCTACGTAGACAAGCCTGAGCAGGGGCGATTGGTCAGCAGTCGCCTTGTTTTTACCTGTCGGCGCGGCGCCGGTGGGGCCATCGCACGCCCTGGTCGCTCCGTCCTCGCGCGCGCGAGACGGTGATCAAGTGAGTGAACGCGGGTCAGTCTCAGTGCTGCGGCGAAGGGGGGTGTTGTCGAAGCAGACCCCCTAGCTCGCAGCGGCCGGTCGACCTGCTCGACCGCGATGGTGCGGTCGAGCGGCTCCGCCCCGCCAGCGAATAGGTGAAAAACTGTCGGCGCGGCGCCGGTGGGCCATCGCACGCCCTGGTCGCTCCGTCGTCGCGCGCGCGAGACGGTGATCAAGTGAGTGAACGCGGGTCAGTCTCAGTGCTGCGGCGAAGGGGGTGTTGTCGAAGCAGACCCCCTAGCTCGCAGCGGCCGGTCGACCTGCTCGACCGCGATGGTGCGGTCGAGCGGCTCCGCCCCGCCAGCGAATAGGTGAAAAACTGTCGGCGCGGCGCCGGTGGGCCATCGCACGCCCTGGTCGCTCCGTCGTCGCGCGCGCGAGACGGTGATCAAGTGAGTGAACGCGGGTCAGTCTCAGTGCTGCGGCGAAGGGGGTGTTGTCGAAGCAGACCCCCTAGTGTTCCGGCGCCGACAGAGGATCCCGCAGCGGCCGCAAATCAGTCATAGCACTGCTGGACGGCGCGATGGGGATCGAGATGAGACGCGACGACATCTGCCTTTACCTGTGCCCGGCGGATCGGTGCTCAACTGGCGGCGATCGTCGCCGACGGCAACAGCCCGCGCAAGTGTTGCTGGCGTGCGCAAATCGTGCTTGCCACCGCGGATGGGCTTGGCACCAACGCGATCATGCGGCGGACCGGCAAGTCGAAGCCGTGCGTGTGGCGCTGGCAGGAGCGCTATATGAAGAAGGCGTGCTGGGTCTGCTGCGCGACAAGACGCGGCCCGCGCGCATCGCGCCGCTGCCGGCCGCGACGAAGCTTGCCATCATCGAGAAGACGGCGACTGCAAAGCCCGCCAACGCCACGCATTGGAGCGCCCGCAAGATGGCCAAGGTCATCGGCGTCAGCCATCGCAGCGTACAGCGCGTGTGGAACGGGGCCGGCCTCAAGCCGCATCTGGTGCACACTTTCAAGCTCTCGAACGACCCGAACTTCGCCGAGAAGGTGGTCAACGTTGTCGGCCTCTACATGAACCCGCCGGAGCGTGCGCTGGTGCTGTGCGTCGATGAAAAGAGCCAGATCGAGGCGCTCGACCGCACCCAGCCTGGCCTGCCGATCAAAAAGGGGCGGGCGCAGACGATGACGCACGATTACAAGCGCAACGGCACGACCACACTGTTTGCTGCCCTCGACATCAAGACCGGCCAAGTGATCGGCGAATGCGTGCCGCGCCATCGCGCCAAGGAGTTCATCGGCTTTCTCAAGACAATCGACGCCGCCGTAGACAAGGCGCTCGATCTGCATCTTGTCGTCGACAACTACGCGACCCACAAAACCCAGCAGGTGAAGAATTGGCTGGCGCGGCGCAAGCGGTGGCCATCTGCACTTCATTCCGACCGCTTCGTCATCGCGCAATTTGGTCGAGACGGTTCTTCGCCCTGATCACCGAGGATGCTATCCGCCGTGGCATCTTCAAAGGTGTGGCCGAACTCGAGGCGGCGATCATGGCGTATCTCACGAACCACAATGCAACATCGAAACCGTTCGTATGGACAAAATCGGCTGAGGTGTCCTGGTCGAAGCAGACCCCCTAGCTCGCAGCGGCCGGTCGACCTGCTCGACCGCGATGGTGCGGTCGAGCGGCTCCGCCCCGCCAGCGAATAGGTGAAAAACTGTCGGCGCGGCGCCGGTGGGCCATCGCACGCCCTGGTCGCTCCGTCGTCGCGCGCGCGAGACGGTGATCAAGTGAGTGAACGCGGGTCAGTCTCAGTGCTGCGGCGAAGGGGGTGTTGTCGAAGCAGACCCCCTAGCTCGCAGCGGCCGGTCGACCTGCTCGACCGCGATGGTGCGGTCGAGCGGCTCCGCCCCGCCAGCGAATAGGTGAAAAACTGTCGGCGCGGCGCCGGTGGGCCATCGCACGCCCTGGTCGCTCCGTCGTCGCGCGCGCGAGACGGTGATCAAGTGAGTGAACGCGGGTCAGTCTCAGTGCTGCGGCGAAGGGGGTGTTGTCGAAGCAGACCCCCTAGCTCGCAGCGGCCGGTCGACCTGCTCGACCGCGATGGTGCGGTCGAGCGGCTCCGCCCCGCCAGCGAATAGGTGAAAAACTGTCGGCGCGGCGCCGGTGGGCCATCGCACGCCCTGGTCGCTCCGTCGTCGCGCGCGCGAGACGGTGATCAAGTGAGTGAACGCGGGTCAGTCTCAGTGCTGCGGCGAAGGGGGTGTTGTCGAAGCAGACCCCCTAGCTCGCAGCGGCCGGTCGACCTGCTCGACCGCGATGGTGCGGTCGAGCGGCTCCGCCCCGCCAGCGAATAGGTGAAAAACTGTCGGCGCGGCGCCGGTGGGCCATCGCACGCCCTGGTCGCTCCGTCGTCGCGCGCGCGAGACGGTGATCAAGTGAGTGAACGCGGGTGTGCTGGGAATCCTACAACGTCGCCCTGGGCGCCACGAAGATGGGCTTCACGCGAGTTTACTGGTATCGTGGCGGGCTCAGTGCCTGGAAAGAAGCCGCGCTGCCGGTGAACTGAGGGGCCAGCTTCGGCTTCAGCTATGTGCCACCGCGCTTCGGAGCTAGGTCAGCCGCGATTTCGCCTTGGCGATCTCGGCCGAAAGCGCAGCGATCTCCTCCGCACGCACGCCGGCATACACGTGGCTTCGGTCGGCCGTTGCGGCGGTAAGCGCGGCGCGCGCCTGCCCGACCGATGCGGATAAGCTGAATCCTGCCTTTGCGCTGACGCCGCAGGACGGCGACCGGATGCCGAAGCGCGACGAGTTCAAGTTCCAGGCCGGGGCGGCTACGAAAGCGGAACGAGAGCAGCGAAACAAAAGCGGAAAATCATCGTGATCATGCCCGCCACGGTACGTCGGTGGCGCGAAAATCTCGAGCCATTCTCGGTACATCGGAGTTTTGAGCATGGACAGGTCAAGAGATCGCCTATGACCAGAACGCCTACGGCTTGCGTCACCGCGTCGAATGCTTCGCAAGACCTTGCGCCACCAAGCGGTTGATGACCGGCGGCTGATGGGTATGGTGCTCAACATTGGACTTTTGTTATAAATTAGCCAAGATGAGCCAACATTCTTCCTCGTTGGGGGCAGGGCGGAGGTTGTGAGCGCGGTGACGGTTGGAATCGTTGGTGCCGCGATTGACGAGCTCGGCGAGGCCTTGAGCGAGGCCACGACGAGGACGTGCCTCGCCCTGGCGAGGCATGAATATCCCTAAAGGGTAATCCGACTACAAGCTCAGGCCGGTCTGAACGGCGGGGGCTCGGGAGGACGTGGACATGAGTTGCCGAAAAAGCCTTGGTTGGTGATGGCTTCGGACATCAAGAGCCACGACGTGGAAGGACGCTCGGCGGCAAAGCTGCCAACGATCGATTTCTCGTCTGTGCTGGCGCGCACCATCGAATCTATCCACGACGACCCGGCGCAGCTGCGCAACGCCGTCTATGAGCTAGCGCGCGTCAAGCTGCAGCGGGAGGCGTGGCAGCATAACCCGCCGATGAACCTTCTTGAAATGCGGCGTCTGATGTTGGCGCTCGAGACCGCAATCGAGCGGGTTGAGACGCTGTCTTCGCAACAGGACGAGTTGAGGAGCCTGCAGGACCCCCAGCGGCGATTGCTCGACGGCGGGAGCTCCAACGCGCAAGTTTTCTTCGATGATGCACTCCATCCCGTTGAAATCATCGAACAGTTCCCAGCTGGGAAACGGAGGCCCGTCATGCGTCTGCCTTCCTATCCAAAGCCCAATTGGCGGACCACGCCTGGAAGTGGCGTTGGTCAGGCACGGCCCCGCTAGTCAGGGTATCGCTCATTCTTCTTTCAGTGATCACGCTCTCATTGATCGTGGAGCAATTCGCCCGCTTCCGCTCTGATATCCGATCCCCCCTGACGGCGATCGCGCGGTCGTTCGTGCAGAGCGACGAACCCAAACCGGTTGCCCAGGCACAGTTGGCATCACCCGCGGCGCCACCGCGAGTACCGGCATTTCCGCTCCCGACCGTTTACGGCGTTTACGCCCTCAGCGATGGGGAACTCTTCGAGCTGGAAGCGCTACCGGGCCGCGTGCCCGACCAGAAGGTGCTCATGTCCACGCCGATCAAGACACCAGGCCACACGAAGCTGCCAGATGGGCGGCTCGCGTTTTTCGTCTATCGCCGCGACATCGCGACCAGCGCGCCTGACCGCGTCCAGATCCGCGTCATCGCGAAGGTCATGCGCGCCATGACGTTCAATACCCGACAAGCCAACACAACCAGTGTCGACGATCAATGGACGATCCGTGGCAATTCCTATGAGTTACGGGTAGCGCCGGTGCCTGACAACACAGAAATGCTGATGATCCGGCCGGAGAATTCCGACTTCGAACTTCCCGCCGGACGTTATGGGCTGGTGCTCAAAGGCCAAGCCTACGACTTCACCGTGGCAGGGCCCATCACCGATCCTACGCAGTGCCTTGAGCGGGTCGAAGCCGCGAATGGCGCCTTCTTTTCTGAATGCCGGAAATTGTAAGGACCTGGTGGATCAATCTACGCGGCGCTAGGGACACGCGACGACTTCGCGTACGCGCCAGCCATGTTCATCAGAGAGCTGCACGCGATACACTCGGCAGTCAGAATCAGCTCCATCGTTCGCGAAGTCCGAGTCCATCCCGGTAAAACCCAATCCCCTTTGCCCCCAGCGTACTTGTGCACCATTGCGGCCAGCGCTTCCGCGCCAAACAACTTCGCGGTCCCGAGCCCCGCCATCGCGCCGGCCCGCGATGGGAGCACCGCGGGTTCCTCCGCGAAATTCACCACCTGGGGAAATGCGGTCCGATCTAGCGGAGGAGATATCCGGCGTGAGCAGCAACGCACAGAACGCCGCTCCTGCGATCACTGCACGCATCAAGTTACCCATACTATCTTCCTCTCGCTATATCGGAAGCTTTCTCGAACCAAGGCCTTGCGCGAATTACCAATACATCCGGTGCAAGGCGCTGCCAGAGTTTTGTCCGAGTAACCTAAACACTGGACCCCGGATCCCCCGGACTTAATCAGCCTTCGAGCTTGCATGCAGCTGGGTGATTACGCGGGCTCGCTTGCAAGAGTGCGGGTGACCCGTGGAGGCTCGTGCGGCTTTCTCCCATGCGCCTTGCTGGGCGAAGCTGCGATGCCATCAACGCACCGCTGGTGGTGGACGACACGAATGAACGAAACGATTTTTCGATTTTCCACGCTTATGTTGAGAAGCGTCTGTTAGCAAAGCCGCGCCGAGGTGATGTCGTCGTCAGAAACATTTGCCCGCACATAAGGTCGAAGGCATCAGAGAAATGGTCGAGGTCACGGGCGCCAGGATATTCTGCTGCCTATTCACCAGACCTCAGCCCGATCGGGAAGCCTTCGCCAATTCGCAACGTGCCGCTCCATAAGGTAGCCATGCGCAGCGGGCTGCCTAACCGGATAGCAATGGTCTCAGAAATGCGATGACGGGCCTTGCGTGGCCAAATCGGGCACGACTTGCGCGAGTTGTTGTTCATAAGGTCGGATCGAAGCAGAGATTTCCTTCCCGCATCCGGCGCGGCGTCGTTAGTATTCGAATCTCGGCCATGCTCGAAATATTGTGGGATTGGCCGGCTTGGTCCACTTGTGGCGTTTGCTCCTTCAAGGATCTTCACGCATGCACAAGATGACAAAGTTTGGCTTCGCAATTGTGGTGCTTGTATCAGCGGTCGCGGAACCGATTTTCGCGCAGGACGGGAGCCATTTCCCAACCGCCGTGCATATCCGCACACTGAACCGCTCCGGGTTTGCCGGAGGCTCCAACTCTTGAGAGGATGGAGCCATGGACAAGCAGCAAAGGCAGAAGTTTTCACCTGAAGTGCGCGCGCGTGCCGTGCGGATGGTGATTGAGCACCGGGTCGATCACGCCTCGCAATGGGCGGCGATCGTCTCGATTGCGGCGAAGATCGGGTGTACGGCGCAGACCCTTCACAACTGGGTGGCCCAGGCCGAGAGGGACCAGGGCCGTCGAGCTGGCTCCACGACAGAGGAACGCGAGCGGATCAAGGCGCTGGAACGCGAGAACCGCGAGCTTCGCCAAGCCAATGAGATTCTGCGCAAGGCGTCGGCTTATTTTGCCCAGGCGGAGCTCGACCGCCGGTTCAGGCCATGATCGGCTTCATTGACGATTATCGCCGGGCTTACGGGGTCGAGCCGATCTGTCGTGTACTGAAGATCGCCCCTTCCACCTATCACGCTCACGACGAGCGGCGGCGTTGCCCTGACACGGCGCCGCCGCGCGTCCAGCGGGATGCAGCGTTGCGCGTGGAGATTCGGCGCGTGTTCGATGAGAACTTCCAAGTCTACGGTGTCCGCAAGGTCTGGCGTCAGTTGGTGCGAGAGGGCGAAGATGTGGCCCGCTGCACGGTGGCCCGGCTGATGCGCAGAATGGGCTTGCAGGGCGTCATTCGCGGAAGACGCGTGAGGACGACGATCAGCGACAAGGCCGCGCCA
>CAVPDS010000004.1:0-88722 GCA_963702695.1 uncultured Alphaproteobacteria bacterium
TGTCATCCATCGGCGTGCTGGTCGTGTCTCGCAGTGCAGGGAATTTTGTTCTGCAGCCGGTCGCCCCACTGCCAACTGCGGAGGTCACCCTGACGCCGGTCCCAAATGTATCGCAGCCGAACGTCTGTACGGGAATTGTGGCGGTTGGGCCGAACACAACGCTGGGAACCTGGACGTTCAAATTGCGCAAGCAGGACGCTGCCGGCTTTTCCACGATCACAAAAAACGATGTCAGCGATGTCTCCTTGCTGGTTCACTACCAGGTGAACTGAGATGATATCGCTCCCGCCCCCTTCGCTCCAGCGGACGATCCAGCGACTGGTTGTGTCGTTTGCTCCCGAGCGAATTATTCTCTTTGGATCGTATGCCAAGGGCACAAATCACGCCGGCAGCGACGTCGATCTGTTGGTCGTGGCCAACTTGAACGGCCATCGTGACGTCCATCACCGCCGAGCCCGCCAGCTCGTTGCCGGCTGCTTTCCTCCCGTGGACGTCATCCTGTGCAGCCCGGAGGAGGCTGTCCAGGCCTCGGCCACGCCCTCGCCATTTTTGCTCTCAATTCTCAGCACAGGTTCGACGGTATATATTCGCTTGTAACGCACTATTCCGCGTCGCTCGGCCGTGCGCTCACAATTCACGTCACCAGCAGCAGAAAATTTCGCAAGCGTTCATGGGAAGCGCGAGTTGGTCGCCGCATGTTTGTAAATCGGCGTGGGGTCCCGACGCCGACCGGCGTGGTCAACGCATTGATTATCTCATGTCGAAGGGGTCAAACTTCGGCTCTGACTCAATCTCGATGAAGTTTACTGGTGGCGTGACGCTGTTTCCCGAAAGGAATCAGCGCGATGCCGGCGAACTTCCGAATTTCCTACCTCATTCCCTGCGGTCTGATCGTCGAAAGCACATCCCAGATCGACGCTGCCCTCGTTGTGACGGTTCGTGCCGGGGGCCAGACGGCCATGTGTCCGCAGTGTTGTTCCTTCAGGGCAAGTTCATAGTCGCTATACCCGATTGGTTTCGGATCTGCCCTGCTCGGACCGCAGCGTACGACTTCGCGTTGTGACACGTCGGTTTTACTGTACGGCGCCAGGTGCCGTCGCGGAGTTGGTAGGAATTGAGGGTGGCGTAGTCTCCGGGGTGATCAACCTCGAATCATCCGGCGTTGAAGCGTCGGACTGGAGACCACGCCATGATGAGCCATACCACGAAGGCTGATTCTTCGCAGCCTACAGCCGAGATGGCTGTTGATCTTTTCGACAACTGGTTTGATCCGATCGAGACCGCGGTGCGCGCTCGGGCGCGTGAGTTCATCGAAGAGTTGATCCGCGGCGAGCTCGACACTGTGCTTGCCCGCCCACGTTACGGGCGAAGCCAGATGGCCGGCGATGAAGAAAGTGCGGACATTACCGGCCACCGCCACGGGAGCCGGCCGCGGTCGCTGACCGGCACGTTCGGTCCGATCGAGATCGCCGTGCCGCGCGCCAGGCTGAACACCACCGACGGCAAGACGACGGAGTGGAAGAGCAAGGCGCTGCGGGCTTACCAGCGGCGCACGCTTGCCGCCGACGCGCTGATCGCGGGCGCGTATCTTGCCGGCACCAATACACGGCGGGTACGCCGGGCGCTCGCGGCGCTGTTTGGCGGCGCGGTGGGCAAGGACACGGTGAGCCGGGTGTGGCGCAAGGTGCAGACCGACTGGGACGCCTGGAATGCCCGCTCGCTGGCCGAGGAGCCGATCGTGCGGCTTATTCTCGACGGCACCGTGGTGCGCGTGCGGCTCGACCGCAAGGCGACCTCGATCTCGCTGCTCGTTGTCCTCGGCGTGCGCGCGGACGGCCAAAAGATGCTGCTTGCAATCAAAAGCATGGGCGGAGAGAGCACCGAGGCTTGGCGCGCTGTCCTCGACGATCTCATCAAGCGCGGTCTGCGGCGGCCCGAGTTCCTCATCGTCGACGGCGCGCCGGGGCTCGACAAGGCGATTGCCACCGTCTGGGATGGCGTGCCGGTGCAGAGGTGCACAGTTCACAAGCACCGCAACCTGCTCGCCCATGCCCCCGAGCGCCTGCACGAGGAGATCGGCGCCGACTACAGCGACATGATCTATGCGACGACGCGTGAGGACATCGAAACTCGCCGCAAAGCCTTCATCCGCAAGTGGCGGCTCAAACACCGCGCTGTCGCCGACAGCCTGGAGGAGGCCGGCGACCGGCTCTTTACCTTCACCCGTCTGCCGCCGAGCCAGTGGCGCAGCGCACGAACAACAAATGCAATCGAGCGGCTGCACGAAGAGTTCAAGCGAAGGATCAAAACCCAGACCGTGCTGCCGTCGGCAGACACCGCCGCCATGCTGTTCTGGGCGTTGCTCGCATCCGGTCAGATCAACATGCGCAGGGTTGATGGCTGGCAGACGCTCGCAGAAAACTTTATCGGTCAGCCAATCGACCTTGCCGCCTGAAACGATAGCCTCGTGTTACTGGAGATCGCGCCACCAAATTCCAACCGCATTCCGGACGGCACCGGCGCCACATTGCCGAAGACAGATTTTCGCCGAGCGCTTTGACGAGGCCATTCTTCTCGTGCGGTCGCGCCGCACCAGGCGGCTCGATTGCATCGTCCATCATCTGGGCCTAGCTCTCGGCGGCAGACCGGCAGCGAGCTTCGCCAAGCGCCTGATGTTGCCGGTCAGGCAACGACACCGTCCTTCGAGTCGTGCGCGCTCGAGCTTGCCCACGCACCGAGCCGCTGAACGTGGTTGGTATCGACGACTGGGCCTTCCGGCGAAATCACAGTTATGGAACGATCGTGTGCGACCTCGAGCGACGACATATCGTGACGCTCTTGCCTGACCGGGAAGTGGCGACGGTTCAGGCTTGGCTCCCCCATCATGCGTAATCCAACGCAAAGCGGCCACTGATTCCGAAGCAATCCGGCCACCGATTGAACGAACCCGCTGCGCGCGAGGGAGCCGGCTGATCGGCTGAGCGGAAGTCCCCTGTCTGAGAGGATGTGGATTGTCATGTCCCATCCCTCTTCAAGACAGGAGACCCCGATGACCACGATGAGCCCGCTGCGTCGGCGGATGATCGAAGATATGACCATCCGCAACCTCTCACCGTCGACGCAGCAATCCTACATCTACGCAATCGCGAAGTTCAGTCGGCATTTCGGCTGCTCGCCGGACCAGTTGTGCTTAGAACAAGTCCGCGCCTACCAGCTGCATCTCATCAAGCAGAAGCGGTCTTGGTCGCACATCAACCAAGTCGCGTGTGCACTGCGGTTCTTTTATGGCGTCACGTTGGGGCAAACGGAGGCATTCGAGCGAATCGTCGGCGGTCAGAAGCCCGACAAGCTTCCGCTCGTGCTCAGCGCAGAGGAGATCGCGCGCTTTCTGCAGGCGGTTGCAGGATTGCGTAATCGCATTGTACTGACAACCGCTTATGCGGCGGGCTTACGGATTAGCGAGGTTGTACGCCTGAAGGTCGCCTCGATCGACAGTCGACGGATGCTGCTCCTTGTCAAGAACGGTAAGGGCGGCAGAGATCGATACGCGATGTTATCTCCGCGGCTGCTGGAGGTTCTGCGAGCCTATTGGAAACGAGTGCAGCCGGGGCTGTGGTTGTTCCCGGGCCGAGACCCGGGCGGCCACGTGACCATCCACGCGATCCAAGACGCATGCCGAGCCGCAAGGCGGCGCGCGCGGATCGGCAAACCTGTCACGGTCCACAGTCTTCGGCATTCCTTTGCCACTCATCTGCTGGAAAGCGGGACCGATATCCGCGTCATCCAAGCTCTACTCGGCCACACCGACCTGGAGTCGACTGCGCGTTACGCTCAGGTCGCGACTAATCTCATCGCCAGGACCGCCAGTCCTTTCGATCAACTCACCGTTGAGGTAATTCCTCCCGACTGAGCCGGCTCATGCGGCCCGTGCTGGAGGTGGCGGACATCTTTCGCAGCCACGGCGACGCATTCCGAATCGCGCAAGGTGACCGCCTCTCGCATGCGCAGCGCCGCGTCATGGCCGCCATCGAGGCTTGCCGCACCGTGACCCTTGGTGGCCATGTCGAGCAGTGCGATGACTGCGGCATGGTTCGCATCGCCTATAACAGCTGTCGCGACCGGCACTGTCCCAAGTGCCAAGGCCTGGCACGTGCCCAGTGGCTTGCCGATCGGCAGGCCGACCTGCTGCCTGTCCCGTATTTCCACCTCGTTTTCACCGTGCCGGCCCCCATCGCCGCCATCGCGCTCCAGAACAAGGCGGTCGTGTACGACATCCTGCTCAAGACTGCCGCCGAGACGGTGCGCATCATCGGCGCCGATCCACAACACCTTGGCGCCGAGACCGGCATGATCGCCATTCTGCATACTTGGGGCCAAACCCTGATGCATCATCCGCACGCCCACTGCCTCGTGCCGGGCGGCGGCCTCGCAACCGACGGACGCTGGGTCGGCTGCCGGCCCAACTTCTTCCTCCCGGTTCGCGTCCTGTCGCGACTTTATCGGCGGCTGTTCCTGGAGCGCCTGCAGGCAGCATTCGACAAAGAAAAGCTCGTGTTCTTCGGTGATCTCGTCAGCTTGATGGAGCCGGGTGCGTTCGCCCGGCATCTCGGGCCGCTGTGCCAGATCGAATGGAATGTCTATGCCAAGCGTCCTTTTGGCGGCCCGCAGCAGGTGCTGGATTATCTCGGGCGCTATACCCATCGCGTCGCGATCGCCAATAGCCGGCTCCTCGCCTGCGAGAACGGTCGCGTCCACTTCCGTTGGAAGGATTATCGCGCGGACAACAAGTCCAAGGTGATGATGCATCGACGCCGACGAGTTCATTCGTCGCTTTCTCCTTCACGTGCTGCCGAAAGGGTTCCGCCGCATCCGCCACTTCGGCTTCCTGGCGAACGCCTGCCGCACTGCCAAGATGCCAATCATCCGTGCCGCTCTACAAGCGCCCGCGCCGGCCGCGACAGCCGAGCCCGCCGATTATCGCGAGCGCTACGCAATCCTCACCGGCCGACGCATCGATCTATGCCCCATCTGCGGAGGCCGCATGGTCGAGATCGGCACTTGGCCGCGTTCGAGATCGCCACGACCCTCAGAACCGCGCTGTGACACCTCATGACGACTCGCCTCAAACCCGTCCCTTTGCATCGTCCGCGTATATCGATACCGACGCTCCCCGTCGGAAAGTCTCAGCATACCCGCAAACTCTCACGTGCATGCCCACGTCGCCTTTCCGATGCCAGGAAGCACGCGATCGTTCCCGACCGCACAATCTGCTCATCATCAGTTCTTGCTCACGCTCAGTCATTCCAACCGAACATCTATCATCGAGCCGCCGGCGCTCGGCTTGAACGCCCATAGGGCCCGGTCAATACCAGGCGGCTTCGTTCAACCCGGCTTCAAATAGGTCCCGCGCTGAGTCGGCGGCAATGTGTGTGACGCGGGACCTATTTGAACCCTCGTGCATTCCGACGGAAGTCGGCCACCAATTCCGATCGAAGCAAGCCACCCTTTGAAGGTGATCTGAAGCTCTCGCTGTCGGCGATCAAATCGCGGACGCGGTTTTCCTTTGTGGTCACGCAAGCGGAGGTCCGATGCCCGCGGAGAGAGCGCCGATGCGCAAGGTTCGAGAAGTCCTGAGATTGCGGCACGCGCTCGCGTGAGCGAGCGGCAGATCGCTGTGACGGTCGGCGTGAACCGGTCGACGGTCAGCGAATATCTGCGTCGGGCCGCCGTCATCGGCATCACCTAGCCGGTGCCGGAGGGGCTGGACGATGGCGAGCTTGAGCGGTGCCTGTTCACGCCGCCGACGTTCGAAGAGAATCCGGGCCAGCCACTGCCCGATTGGAGTTATATTACATCCACAGGGAGCTGAAGCGGCGCTCGGTGACGCTGCTGTTGCTGTGGGAGGAGTACGGGCCGAACACCCGGAGGGTTACGGCTACAGCCGGTTCTGCAAATCGCTATCGGGCCTGGCGGGGCACCATCTCGCCGACCATGCGTCAGACGCACGGGCCGGCCGAGAAGCTGTTCGTCAACTCTGCGGGCGACATGGTGGTGGTGTTCGACGCCACGACCGGAATGGAACGTTGCGCCCACATCTTCGTCGCGGTGCTGGGCGCGTCCAACTACACCTATGCGGAGGCGCGCTGGTCGAAAGGGCTTGCCGACTGGATCGGTGTGCACGTCAACGCTCTCAACGCAATCGGGGGTGCCGAGGGCGATTGGGGCCTCGCCCCCATGCTTGCCGAACAACGCCGCGACCTCCTGGAGATCATCGAAGACCGGCGCGGCCGCGGGTCCACCATCGTGACCAGCCAGCTTCCGGTCGAGCACTGGCACGAGATCATCGGCGATCCCACCATCGCCGACGCCATCCTCGATCGCCTGGTGCACAACGCCCACCGGCTCACGCTCAAGGGCGAGAGCCTCCGCAAAGCCGCTGCCAAGCGTCAGAAGCTTGACGGCGAAACCGCCAACTGACCTGATGATGTCGTCGACACGAGAGCCCGTCCTACGAGATGGCCGGCATCATCGGAATGCCCGGCCGGCTTCGATCGGTACAGGCGGCCGGCTTCGCCCGGAATCAAACGGCCGACTTCGTCGGAATGCGCAGGCAACGATTGCCGCAATCATGAAAGTCACGGATTAGCAGCAGTGCGCGGGTTCCTTGCCGGAGTGGTGCGTAAGCGCCTTAAGCTGAAGCTCAGTTCGAATGAAGTGGACAGCGACCGGGTCTACCGGATCGCTGGCGGGCACAGCCGCAAGGCGAAGCCTCGCCAGTCCAAGCGCGGGTCGTCCTGAGGGTCATGCCGCTCGTCAGCATCGGTCCGGCACCGCCGGACCGGAAGGCACTCGACGCCGAGATTGTGCGGTTGCGTGATCTCGGCGTCGGCGAGCTTCGGGCTCGTTGCAGACCGTGTTCAGACGGCAGCGCAAAGCGCATGGAGCGCTTGCGCTGCGCCGCGTGCGAAACACCGGGATCGTGGCGTCAAAGTGCGTTCAAGAAGTTGACCAGATCGGCTTTCTGCTGGTCGGTGAAGCCTATTCCGAACCGCTGATCATAGAAGTTAACGACATCCAGGAGGGTCGCCGCTGAACCGTTATGAAAATACGGAGCCCGTGACGCAAGCCCACGCAGAACGGGCCCTTTGAACCTGCCGATGTCCTTGCACTGCCCGCTGATCATCGCCCTTCCCGCGTCGGTGACCTTATAGATCTGGCCTGCCAGCGGACCTTGCGTGCACGTCAGCGTGAAGACCGGCAATCCAGAAATGTCGAGGACCGGCGGCTTGTTGACACCGGCGTCGGGAATGCCGATGTCGAGCGGCGCCTTGACCGAGTGGTCGCCCACGTTGGGTGTGTCATGGCAGGTGCCGCAAAATCCCGGAATGCTCGCGACGTTGAGGTCATCGTTGAGGCCCGAAACCCCCCTGATGTTGATAGTGGTGTTGTTGAATACCTCCTCGCCGCGCGCGATCGATTGTCGTTTGGCTGTGTCCTCGTGGTGGCTCGGCGCGAGCCACGGCCGATACAGATCGAAGATCTGCGAGGTGAACTGAACGTGGTGCGGATTCTGCCCCAGCGGGTCGTCCACACCGATGAAGAAATTCGGCAGTTGCAGCGAGAGTGCAACCGGACCGCCGGTGCTGCCATCGGCAGCCAGGCTGCCCGCCCTATCGTCGAAGGCTTGGGCGGCGAATATGCCGCTTTCGAATGCGACAATCTCGGCCAACTGCGCGGCGGTGGGCGGCGTACTGGCCTGCGCGTGACCGAGCGTGGCATCGGTCGCCTGGCTGGTCAAACTGGGCTCCCGGCCATCCCACATGATCGCGCTCAAGAAGCCGAGATTGGTGGACGGCAACGGGCGCCGATACGTGGAGACGATGCCGGTTGTCGCACTGGTGAGCCCCGTGACGGGGTTGGTATTGCAGTTGTAGGGATCATCTACGGCCGTGACGGCGAATTGTGCTCCCGCCGGGATCGGCAGGCCGATCCTGATCAAACCCCTGTCAATCAACAGTTTGTAAGCCAGTTGCTTGGCGGCGAAGGTCGAAACGTCGTCGCTCGGGCACGTGGCGCCGTCGACTACGCGAAAGATCGGGTCGGTGCCTGCGCTCGCTGCAAAGCGCGCGGCAACGTCCGCTGCGCTGATGGTCCAGCCATTCTGCGGCTGGTGGCAGCTGAAGCAGGTTCTTCCATTGGCTCCGAGATTCTGGAAGAACGCCACGATGCGGTAGTGATCCTCAGGGAGAGGAGCAACCGCCATGAGTTCCTGCCGGGGAATAGAACAGCGTCACCTCCTCCCGGCTTAGCGGCCATTGCATGCGGACGTCAGCCAGCACGAAATCCTGTTCGTATGCTGCGCCCGCGAACGGGATACCAGCCTGCGTGCGGACGATGCTGTGCATGCCGTCACAGCCGATCAGCCACCGTGCCCGGATCGTTTGCACGGCATCACCATCCCTCACTTGTACATCGACATGGCTATCGGCTTCCGCGATGCCGACAACCTGACATGGGCGGATCACGGCTCCGCCAAGCGATTTCAAATGCGCTTCTAGGCAGCGCTCGACCCGGTCCTGTGGGCACATCAGCGTGAACGGATATTCGCTCGGTATTTCCGAGAAATCGATAGTGATGAGCGTGTGGTCGCGGTCCCGGATGCGAAAGATCGGAACCTTCACGCCAAGTTCCAGCAGATCACGGGTGGCCCCGAGGGGTTCCAGGACCTCCATTGTCCGGGCATGCACGACGCAGGCACGAGGTGTATTCGCAACCGCAGGCAGGCGGTCGACAATCAGTGGTTCTGCTCCGTCCCGCCTCAACTCCGCGGCGAGGGTGAGGCCAGTGGGGCCGGCGCCAACGATCAATATGTCGGTTGCTGTTGGCAAAGAACGCATGGCAAACTCCTGTGCAACATTGCTTCTGAAGCCCCGCGATGACTCGGCGGTGCCGTCCGGAATGCGGTTGGAATTTGGTGGCGCGATCTCCAGTAACACGAGGCTATCGTTTCAGGCGGCAAGGTCAATTGGCTGACCGATAAAGTTTTCTGCGAGCGTCTGCCAGCCATCAACCCTGCGCATGTTGATCTGACCGGATGCGAGCAACGCCCAGAACAGCATGGCGGCGGTGTCTGCCGACGGCAGCACGGTCTGGGTTTTGATCCTTCGCTTGAACTCTTCGTGCAGCCGCTCGATTGCATTTGTTGTTCGTGCGCTGCGCCACTGGCTCGGCGGCAGACGGGTGAAGGTAAAGAGCCGGTCGCCGGCCTCCTCCAGGCTGTCGGCGACAGCGCGGTGTTTGAGCCGCCACTTGCGGATGAAGGCTTTGCGGCGAGTCTCGATGTCCTCGCGCGTCGTCGCATAGATCATGTCGCTGTAGTCGGCGCCGATCTCCTCGTGCAGGCGCTCGGGGGCATGGGCGAGCAGGTTGCGGTGCTTGTGAACTGTGCACCTCTGCACCGGCACGCCATCCCAGACGGTGGCAATCGCCTTGTCGAGCCCCGGCGCGCCGTCGACGATGAGGAACTCGGGCCGCCGCAGACCGCGCTTGATGAGATCGTCGAGGACAGCGCGCCAGGCCTCGGTGCTCTCTCCGCCCATGCTTTTGATTGCAAGCAGCATCTTTTGGCCGTCCGCGCGCACGCCGAGGACAACGAGCAGCGAGATCGAGGTCGCCTTGCGGTCGAGCCGCACGCGCACCACAGTGCCGTCGAGAATAAGCCGCACGATCGGCTCCTCGGCCAGCGAGCGGGCATTCCAGGCGTCCCAGTCGGTCTGCACCTTGCGCCACACCCGGCTCACCGTGTCCTTGCCCACCGCGCCGCCAAACAGCGCCGCGAGCGCCCGGCGTACCCGCCGTGTATTGGTGCCGGCAAGATACGCGCCCGCGATCAGCGCGTCGGCGGCAAGCGTGCGCCGCTGGTAAGCCCGCAGCGCCTTGCTCTTCCACTCCGTCGTCTTGCCGTCGGTGGTGTTCAGCCTGGCGCGCGGCACGGCGATCTCGATCGGACCGAACGTGCCGGTCAGCGACCGCGGCCGGCTCCCGTGGCGGTGGCCGGTAACGTCCGCACTTTCTTCATCGCCGGCCATCTGGCTTCGCCCGTAACGCGGGCGGGCAAGCACAGTGTCGAGCTCGCCGCGGATCAGCTCTTCGATGAACTCACGCGCCCGAGCGCGCACCGCGGTCTCGATCGGATCAAACCAGTTGTCGAAAAGATCAACAGCCATCTCGGCTGTAGGCTGCGAAGAATCAGCCTTCGTGGTATGGCTCATCATGGCGTGGTCTCCAGTCCGACGCTTCAACGCCGGATGATTCGAGGTTGATCACCCCGGAGACTACGCCACCCTCAATTCCTACCAACTCCGCGACGGCACCGACTCGGCTGCGCGAGGCTTCAAAGACAAGACGGGTCTGCACCGCGCCCTGTGACAGGTGTGTTCAGATTTTCTGGGGCGATGCCTTTGAGCTTGTCAGGATTGACGATGGCGAAGGCCGCGAGAATGCGCGCGCCATCGGTTTCAATGGTCAGTGCCCAGACGGGCCGCTCACCCGCGAAGGCGACAATTCCGGTTTCGCCGTTAATGGAAGCGAGGCGGTAATCCAACTCGCTCAGGTATCGCTGCCATATGCCGGAGATGAAACGCGTCACCAATTCGACGCCTCGGATTGTTTTGAGGGCGGCCCTGGCCTTTCCTCCACCATCTTGTGCGGTCTTGATGCGGACGGAGCCTGTTTGAATGGCGTGGGAGCGCGGATCGAAACCTCGCAATCGTGGATGGAGAGATACTTCCACAGGTCGCTCCTTCGCGGGAGCGCGGATCGAAACTGGCCGCTCGGATATCCCAGCGCTTGCTGCTGGACGCCGCGGCCTGCAAGCCCACCCAAATACCGGAAGCCCCTGCCGGAAAAAAATCCTGGTAACGTTAAAAAAAGGGGGTTAAAAGAGGGCGCGAATCGGATACATTAATGGTGTTCGTTAAACACCATTTCTGCGGATCCGCTCTCATGCGCAGGCAAGCATTTTTAAATCTTACGGGACTTAGCCCTGACAAGCATAAGAACCTCGTGCGCAACGATTTGCTTCCGTACGCCGAGGATGAGGACGCTCCCGCTCAGGGATGGGGCTATTACACACTCCGCCAAGCAATTTTCGTGCTTCTCGCTATCGAGTTAGCGAATGCCGGGCTTGATAAACGGACGGCCTGCGCCGTGGTGGCTGAGCTGAATATAAGTGCACCCTCTTTTCAGTTGGCCACCCTTGCGGAACAGCCTGATATATGGGTTGGTGCAATTGCGTTCACGCAATCGACTAATCGCGGACTTCTTCACCGCTACGCCGGCACTGTCGGCACGCTCTCGAAAATTAGCTTGTCGATTGTGCAGACCGATATCACGGTCAAAGATATTGAGAAGCAATCTAGCTCTATTATTTTGGTTAACTTCTCTCGCGTACTTCGCATCATAAAGGCACGCGCCGAGCAGTTTGGGATTTCGATCGATTTCGACGGATTGTGGGACCCAAATAAGACTACTGAGCCAAATAGGAAAAACAGGGCAGAGCCGTGAACGTTCTGAGCCGCCCGTATCCCATGCTGTACTCAATCGGCAGCGAAAGTTGCGCCGACCAAAATGTTCGCGATCTACTTGCTCCGCTTGGTCATCGCAATATTACCATGAGCTTCAATTCTAGCGACGGGTTGGCTTCCACGAGTTGGCGAATTCTCGATCGTCTCAAGAATAATCGTCCGGGGGCCGCACGCGAATTCGGATGCAAGGGTTGGATCGGAAATGCCACGCGATCGCAGCGCACTTAGACAGCTGGATATAATGCGAGCGTTACGCGCCGCGGATGCCGCTGGCAGCAAAGTATCTCGGGTTGAGATTGATCGCGAGGGCAAGATTGTATTGGTAATGATCGAACCACCTGACGAAGAACTGTCGAAATCTGCCCCGAGTGTTCCCGTTCTCCTTTAAGGTATGCGTAATGCCTAGATCTCGACCACCACACCTTACACCGCGAAGAAACCCGTCACGGCCTGGTGACATGGTATGTACGGCGCGGTCACGGGTCGCGGACTCGAATCAAAGCCAAATATGGCTCGGAAGCGTTCTGGGCAGAATATCGCGCGGCTTTTGAGGGCTCGCCACTGCCATCAAGGACGGCGAAGGCGCACACGCTCGCATGGGCAATCGAGCGCTACCGCAACAACTCCGCTTGGGCTGCAATGTCGACGGCGACACGAAAGCAGCGCGAGAATATCTTCCGCGCCGTAATCAAGACCGGGGGCACGTCGCTGTTGCGCGACATCACGGAGGAAGCGATACGGGCCGGGCGTGAGCGGCGCGCCGCAACACCGCATTCAGCGAACAATTTCCTCAAAACGATGCGCGGGTTTTTCGCCTGGGCAGTCGAGGGCAAGCTCGTCACGGTCGACCCGACGAAAGGGGTCAAGATGCTCGCCGGCCCGAACGATGCGGACGGCTTCCATACGTGGTCACAGGAGGAACTGGACCGCTATGAAGCACGCTGGCCGCTCGGCACGCGCGAGCGGCTCGCGTTTGATTTGCTGCTCTATACCGGCCTACGGCGCAGCGATGCCGTCCGCGTGGGCTTGCAGCATGTCCGAGACGGCGTGATCACGATCCGCACCGAAAAGCATCAGAAGGGTAAGCCAGGCGAGCAAGTGACGATCCCAATCCTTGAACCGCTCGCCGCGTCGATCGCCGCGACGAAGACAGGCGATCTCACGTACCTCGTGACACAAGCAGGCCGGCCCTGGGTGAAGGAAAGCTTTGGGACTTGGTTTCGTGAGGCGTGCCGCAAAGCGCGCTGCCCGGGTTCGGCGCATGGGCTGCGCAAGGCCGGCGCAACGCGCGCGGCCGAGCGCGGCGCGAGCGAGCGGCAACTGATGGCGATCTTCGGATGGTCAACCGGCAAGATGGCGCAGCACTACACGCGCTCGGCGGATCGCACGCGCCTTGCACACGACGCCGCGCAATTGCTGCTACCGGCACAGTCAGAGAACGAAAAACGCCCGCACCTTAGGTCCGGTGCGGGATCGGCGACGAAACGCCGAATTAAATCAGGAGCATAGAAAATGGCTGGTGCCCAGGAGAGGACTCGAACCTCCACGGTGTTACCCGCTAGTACCTGAAACTAGTGCGTCTACCAATTCCGCCACCTGGGCCGCGGAGGCGATAGGTAGGCAGCGGCTTGCGCCTTGTCAAATGGGTGAAACGGGCCTGTACAGGGGGGAATCGATCCTGTATTCGGCGCGGCATGACGCCCATCCCGACTGAAACGCTGGTGACGGTCTTCGGTGGCTCCGGCTTCCTCGGCCGCCATGTCGTGCGCGCGCTCGCCAAGGACGGCTACCGCGTCCGCGTCGCCGTGCGCCGCCCCGACCTGGCGGGCCACCTGCAGCCGCTCGGCCGGGTCGGCCAAATCCACGCGGTGCAGGCGAACCTGCGCTATCCGGACTCGGTCGAGGCGGCGGCGCGCGGCGCCGACGTGGTGATCAACCTGGTCGGCATCTTGTTCGAGCGCGGACGGCAGCGATTCGACGCGGTCCAGGCCTTTGGCGCCGAGGTGGTCGCGCTCGCGGCTTCGGCGTTCGGCGCACGCCTGGTCCACATCTCCTCGATCGGCGCCGACGAGAGCTCGCCTTCGGCCTATGCGCGCGCGAAGGCGAGGGGCGAGAAGCTCGTGCTGGCGGCGATGCCATCGGCGACGATTTTGCGGCCTTCGGTCGTGTTCGGCCCGGACGATGACTTCTTCAACAAATTCGCCGGCATCGCGCGCTTTGCGCCGGCGCTGCCGCTGATCGGCGGCGGGGCCACGCGCTTCCAGCCGGTTTTCGTGGGCGACGTTGCCGCGGCGGTGGTCGCCGCGATCGGCGGCTGCACCGCCGCGGGCAAGATCTACGAACTCGGCGGCCCGGACGTGCGCACCTTCAAGGAGCTGATGCAGTTCGTTCTGACGACGATCGAGCGCCGGCGCCTGTTGCTGCCGCTGCCGTTCGCGCTCGCGACGCTGCAGGCGGCGTTCCTGCAGTTCCTGCCCAAGCCCCCGCTCACCCCTGACCAGGTCCAACTGCTCAAGGTCGACAACGTCGTGTCGGAGGCGGCCAAGCGCGAAGGACGCACGCTCGAAGGCCTCGGCATCGAGCCGGTCTCAATGGCGGCGGAAGTGCCCTCCTATCTCTGGCGCTTCCGCAAGACCGGCCAGTTCAGACCACGAATGGTGTGAGGTTTCGCGGCCGTTAGAGCATCATCCCGAAAAGGTGCAGACTTTTCGGATCAGATCATGCGACCAATCAAAGAGAAGCGGAGCAAGATCGCTTCAATCTGAAGCGACCTTGCTCCAGAGCCGCGCAGCACGCAGCATGCCGATCATCACCAACATCGAGGACTTGCGGCAGGTCGCACGGCGCAAGGTTCCGCGCGCGCTGTTCGACTATGTCGACCGTGGCTCCTATGACGAGATCACGCTGCGCGCCAATCGCGACGACCTCGACGCGATCCGCTTGCGCCAGCGCGTGCTCATCGACGTCTCCAGGATTTCACTCGCGACCACGCTGCTCGGCGATCCGGTATCGATGCCGATCGCGATCGCGCCGACCGGATTGACCGGGCTGCTGCACGGCGACGGCGAGATGCTGGCCGCCCGCGCCGCCGAGGCCGCCGGCACAAAATATTGCCTGTCCACCATGTCGGTCTGCACCATCGAGGACGTGCAGAGCGTGCTGACCAAGCCGTTCTGGTTCCAGCTCTACGTCTTCCGCGACCGCGGCTTCAGCGAATCCGTGATCGAGCGGGCGCGCGCAGCGAAGTGCTCTGCGCTGTTCTTGACCGTCGATCTGCCGATGCGCGGGCAGCGTCACATGGACATCAAGAACGGGCTCACCGTGCCGCCCCGGCTCACCGCCGGCAACATCCTCGACATCGCGACCAAGCCTGCCTGGGCGCTGTCGGTGCTCGCGGGCAAGCGCAAGACTTTCGGCAATGTCGAGGCCTACCTGAAAGGCCGCGCCGGCATGTACCGCGCCGGCAGTTGGGCGAATCAGAATTTCGACCGCACGCTAAGCTGGCGCGATATCGATTGGATCCGCAGGCTGTGGCCCGGCAAGCTGGTGCTCAAGGGCATCCTCGACGTCGAGGATGCACGCCAGGCCGCTGCCGCCGGCGTCGACGGGATCGTGGTTTCAAACCACGGTGGACGCCAGCTCGACGGCGCGCGGTCTTCCATCCGATCGCTGCCGGAGATCGCGAGCGCGGTCGGCGACCGCATCGAAGTCCTGTTCGACGGCGGCATCCGCTCCGGGCAGGACGCGCTCAAGGCGCTCGCCCGTGGCGCCCGCGGCTGCATGGTCGGGCGCGCTTATCTGTACGGACTGGCCGCCATGGGCGAGGCCGGCGTGAGGCGCTCGCTCGATCTCCTGCGCGCCGAGCTTGAAGTGAGCATGGCGCTCTGTGGAATCCGCGACGTGCAGGCGATCTCAAGTCAGGTGATCGCAGCGGAGTAGCGGCAGACACGCCAGAGCAAGATTGCTCCAGATTGAAGCGATCTTGCTCCGCTGCTCTTTGATTGGTCGCATGATCTGATCCGAAAAGTCTGCAACTTTTCGGGACCATGCTCTTTGATTGGTCGCATGATCCGATCCGAAAAGTCTGCAACTTTTCGGGACCATGCTCTAGCCGACCTCGTCGCCGATCGCGATCTCGCCCGCCGCCACCACCTCGGCATACACCCCGCAGTCGGCGTGGCCGAATTGCCGCAACAGCGTATTCGGGATTGCGAGATCGCGGGCGCCCGTATCGGGATCGACGTTGGTCGCGGCACAGCGCACGATGCGCTTGACCACCTTCAGCCGCGCGCCGGCGAGCGTGATTTGTCGTCCCATCAAATCGAACTCGCGCCATGCCGGCCAGCCACGAACGTAGACGTTGCCGCGGAATCGCCGTGGATCGACCGGCGCGCCGACGGCGTCCTCGACCTCGGCGACCGACGCGAGGTTGATGATCGACACGACCTTGCTCGCCACGTCGGAGAAGCTGAAACCGGGCGCATGCAGAACCTTCGGCGGTCCGCGCAATTCGTCGGCGCAGAACGTGGCGAAGAAGCGCTCGATCGCCATGCGGCCGTCGGCCGTGCGCAGATCACCGCGCACGGCCTCGCGCCCGTCGTGCTCGATCACCAGCGTGTGGCTCGCTTCCTCGAAGCGCGTGCGCAGCTTCGCCAGTCGCTCATTGCGCATCAATTCGAGATATTGCGACTTCGGCTGATACTTCGGTGCCGCCGGATCGAATCCAGTCGGGCCGTTCTCGATGGCATAGATGCGGTCGCCGGGCAGCGTCTGGCGAACCGCGAGCTGCGTGCGCAGCAGCGGCTCCGGGCTGAGCCCTTTGACCGGATAGCGATAGATGGCGTCGATCGTCGGCACGGTCGGGATCAATCCGGCTCGAAGTCGTCTTTGTAGTCGATCTTGAGCGCCGGGTTCTGCTGCTCCTTGCGCAGCATGCAATTGCCCACCACCAGCAGCTCGATGTCGTTGCCCATGAAGCAGCGGAAGGCGTCCTCCGGCGTGCAGACGATCGGCTCGCTGCGCACGTTGAAGCTGGTGTTCACCAGCACCGGGCAGCCGGTCTTCTGCTTGAAGCGGTCGATCAGTGCATGGAAGCGCGGGTTGGTGTCGGCATGCACGGTCTGCACCCGCGCCGAATAATCGACATGCGTTACCGCCGGAATCTCGGATCGAGCAATGTTGAGCTTGTCGATTCCGAACAGCGCTTCTTCTTCGTTGGTCATGCGGCGGCGGCGCTCGCGGCGCACATCGGCGACGAGGAGCATGTAGGGCGAGTCGGCATCGAGCTCGAACCAGTCGGCAACGTCCTCGCGCAGCACCGCGGGCGCGAACGGCCTGAAGCTTTCGCGATACTTGATGCGCAGGTTCATCTGCTTCTGCATCGTCGGCGAGCGCGGATCGCCCAGGATCGATCGGGCGCCGAGCGCGCGCGGACCGAATTCCATGCGGCCCTGCATCCAGCCGACCGCCTCGCCCGCCGCCAGCGCGCTTGCGGCGTCCTCGATCACGCCATCGTCGGCCGCGACCGAGAATTTCGCACCGGCCTTGGCGAGTCGCTGCTCGACGTCGCCCTGCGCGAAGCCAGGTCCCAGCAGCGCGCCGTCCATCTGGTCGTGCTGACCGTCGGCGGTGCGTTCGCGGCCGAGGAACTGATGCCAGACCGCGAGCGCGGCGCCGACTGCCCCGCCCGCGTCCCCCGCCGCCGGCTGCACCCAGATGTTGCGGAAGGCGCCGTCGCGCAGCACCTTGCCGTTGGCCACGCAGTTGAGCGCCACGCCGCCGGCGAGGCAGAGACTGTCGAGCCCGTGCTCGCGCGCGAGCGAACGCGTGAGCCGCAAGATCACCTCTTCGGTGACCGCCTGCACGGACGCCGCGACATCCATGTGGAACGGCGTGAGCAAATCGTTCTTGGGATCACGCACGGGCTCGCCGAACAGCGCGGCAAAGCGCGCGTTGGTCATGGTGAGGCCGGTGCAGTAGTCGAAATAATCGAGGTCGAGCCGGAACGTGCCGTCGTCCTTGAGGTCGATCAGGTGATCGAGGATCACCGACTTGTATTTCGGCTGCCCGTAAGGTGCGAGCCCCATCACCTTGTACTCGCCGGAGTTCACCTTGAAGCCGGTGTAGTAGGTGAACGCGGAATAGAGCAGCCCGAGCGAATGCGGGAAGTGCAGCTCCTTGAGGAGCTGCAGCTTGTTGCCGCGCCCGACCGCGGCGGAGGTCGTGCACCACTCGCCGACGCCGTCCATCGTCAGCACCACCGCATCCTGGAACGGCGAGGCATAGAACGCACTCGCCGCATGGCTCACGTGATGCTCGGTGAACAGCAGGCGGTTCTTGCCGTCGAAATCGGGGTCGAGGTCGTGCAGGCTGCGCAGCAGCACGTCCTTCTGGAACAGCTTTTCGCGGATCCAGACCGGGATCGCCATCGCGAAGGATTGGAAGCCGCGCGGCGCAAAGCCGAGATAGGTCTCCAGCAGGCGCTCGAATTTCAGGAACGGCTTCTCGTAGAACACGACATAGTCGACATCCTTGAGCGCGATGCCGGCTTCGGCAAGACAATAGCCGATCGCGTGGACCGGAAAGCGCGCGTCCTGCTTCTTGCGCGTGAAGCGCTCCTCCTGCGCGGCGGCGACGATGCGGCCGTCGACCAGCAGCGCCGCGGCGCTGTCGTGATAGAAGGCCGAAATGCCGAGGATGCGCATGCCGCGGGCTAGAACAGCGTGTAGATGAAAGGCGCCACCGCGGACCCCTGCGCCAGGATGATCAGGCCGCCAAAAACAAGCAGCACCAGCACGAGCGGCGCGAGCCAGTATTTCTTGCGCACTCGTAGAAACGACCACAGCTCGGCAAGGATCGATGTCATCGGCTTGGTATTCCTCAGAACTGGCGGGTCATCGTTTCGGTTTCCGGCGCCGCCGGTTCGCGAACGATCCAATAGCTCGACAGGTCGGAGCGCCGGCGAAGCGAGAGCACGTCCTTGCCGCGCCGGCGCATGATCCAGGCCGTCGGCGTAACCACCAGAAAGAAGATCGCCGACATCACCAGCGGGCTCACCACCTTGTGCAGCAACCGGCCGAACATGAGCCAGGCGCGGTTGAGCGGGTGCAGCAACTTCGGCTGGGCCAACGCCACCAGCGCGAACGCGACGGCAAGCGCGAGCGCCCACCAGCGCGGCGGCGCGCCGTGAACCAGCCGCCAACCGCCGATGAGCGCAAAGACGCCGGCAAAAACGAAGCCGAAACTGCGGTCCGAGCTTTCCGGTGCGGGACCGTGCTCGATGCTCGGCTCAAGGACCGTCGCCATCAACTTCCACCTCTCAGGCTGCAGCCTGTTCTAGCCAAAACCGGCCGCCAGGCGCAACGCTCCAACTGCGCTACCGGGAACCTGTGCTAAAAGCACCGACTGCCGCCGCTGCGGCAACAGAGGGAGTGCTTCTTGTCGTTCGTCAAAAGGCTGGCGTTCTGGCTCGTTCTGGCTGCGCTCATTGGCGCGCCGGTTGTTCTCGCTGAATTCTATCTGCGCACCCTCGGCCTCGGCAATCCAATCCTTTTTTACGCCAACACGTCGTACCGCTACGCCGCGCAACCGCATCAGCGGCAGGTCCGGCGCCACGGCGCAACCGTCACGATCAACTCCAAAGGATTGCGGAGCAGCAGGGATTGGAGCGATCCGGCGGACGCAAAAATCCTGTTCGTCGGCGACAGCGTGACGTGGGGTGGAACCTATATCGATGACAAGGATACGTTCGCCGAGGGCGTCTGTGAGCGCCTGGCGCACTCCACCGGCAAATCCTTCGTCTGCGGAAACAGCGGCGCCAATCAATACGGCACCGACAATATGGCGGCGCGGATCCGCTATAAGGACTTCAGCGATAAATCGGTCCTCGTCGTGACCCTGATCGCCCAGGATACCGTGCGCGGCCTGGTCGACGCCGACGGCCGCTTCCTCTTCACGCAACCGCTGCCGGCGCCGATCCGGGCGCTGTGGGAGGCGACGACCTTCGCGACCTGGAAATTCTACCAATACCTGCAATCAGTGACCTATCGCCACGATGATGATCTTCGCGTGGCGGAGCGCAGTCTGAACAACCTGTTTTCCGCCATTCGGGAAACCGACCAGCCCGGCCGGAAGGTGTTGATCGTGCTGTCCCCGGTCAAAGCCGAGCTTGATGACCGCGAAGGTGCATTGACCAAGCACGTCCAGTCGATTCTCGCGCAGTCCGATTTCGACGTGCTTGATCTCCACGCCGCGGTGTCCCAGTCATTGACTCCCGACTTTTACTACGACGCGATCCATCTCGATGTGCGCGGCCACCATTTCTATGCCGATCAGATCGCCCGCAGGCTCAGCCGCGCGATGAGCGATGGTCCGGCCGGCGCATCGCAAGCGCCATCCAACAGTCATTAGAGCATGATCCCGAAAAGTTGCGGATTGTTCGGATCGGATCACGCGACCCATCAAAGAGAAGCGGAGCAAGCGAATAAGTCTGTTCGTGCAGGTCGCGCATCATTGGGACAGTGGCCGCGCCATTGTGGGCTTGAGCCAGTCACTTAGAGCCTCGCGCACGGCGACGGCAGCGACCTCATGGCCGTGAGCGTTCCAATGTCCATCGTTTGGATATTCGAGGGGCGCATGGTCCTTCGCGAAAGCGGCAACGAAATACGGCTCCAGGTCCACCACGGTGAAGCCTGCGGCTCGTGCGTCGGTGATGAGCTTCGCCCGCATCCTGCCGAAATAGCTGCTGTGCACCACCCTGCGATCCCAATCGAAGTAAATCTCCGGACGCGCGGCATCGACCACGATCACGATCTTTTGCGGCTCCAGGCACGCTGCCTGCGGCAGCGCCGCCAGCGCCCAGGCGATGACCCGCTCGCCCTCGTCGATGCGCGCACGATCCGCCGCCGCCGCCGTATTGCCGACCATGCGGCCGGTCCAATCGTCGTCTGCGCGGGCCGTGGCCGGGCGGAACCAATCGACGAAATTCGATACGCCGAGGTTGCGTGCGAGATAAAGCGCGAGCGCGCTGTGGCGCGCAATCAGCTGGAGCGGTCCCGGCTTCGGCAGCGGCGCGAGCTTGTACTCGAACGAGCCGTCAGGCCGCGGATAGAGATTGAACAATCCGTCGCGGCTCCGATGCGCATAGACGCTTTCGTCGAAATCGTTGCCGACGACATTCACCACCAGCCGCTGCGGGTGATAGAGCGCACAGGCCTGCTGGGCATAAGCCACATATTGGCTCAGCGGCACCCCTGACTGGGCGAACGCATAAGCGCGTCCGCGCTGACCCAGCACCGCTTGCAGCCGGCCGGTGAGCGTCTCCGCGAATGGCACCCGCAACGCTTCGATGTAGCTGTCGCCGACGACCGCGACGAGCGGTGTCGTTGCAGTCGAAGTCGTAATCGTAATCGGCGAGGAAGCCCTGTGCGTTGGAGCGGCCGCGGATGACCTTGTAGAAGTTCCAGCCGAGCGACCAGGTGAACGGCGTGTTGGCGGCATAACGCTGGATCGGATTCTCAGCCGTCGGTGGCTCGACCGGTGGCGACCAGGCGACCGGCAGGAATCGCAGGATGACTTCCAGCAACAGCAGCGTACACGCGACGCTGGCGGCGATCGTCAAAAGATTGAGCAGGAGCGCCCGTATTCGCTGCATTGAGCCTGCCGAGATACTTCTTCTTGTGGCGAACTTCCCAGTCCACCTCATCTTGCGCGATTGCCGCCGGCGCGTGCATCACAAGCGAGTCGGCCGCGGCACAACAGCACTTTGACATTGAGCCCGCAAGCTCACTTGATCCGCTCCAGGATGCTCACGTAGTTGGCGACCGCCGTACCGCCCATGTTGAACAGGCCACCGAGCTTCGCGTCCTTCACCTGCATGTCGCTCGCGGTGTTGGTGAGCTGCATCGCCGCCAGCGCGTGCATCGAGACGCCGGTCGCCCCAATCGGGTGTCCCTTGGCCTTGAGGCCGCCGGAGGGGTTCACCGGCAGCGCACCGGTCTTCTCGGTCAGCCCCTCGGCGAGCACGCGGGCGCCCTGCCCTGCGGCCGCGAGGCCCATCGCTTCGTATTCGATGAGTTCGGCGATGGTGAAGCAGTCATGCGTCTCGACGAAGGAGAGGTCCTTGAGCGCCAGGCCGGCGCTTGCCAGCGCGCGCTGCCAAGCCTCCGTGCAGCCTTCGAATTTGAGCACGTCGCGGCGCGACATCGGCAGGAAATCCTGCACATGCTCGGCGGCGCGGAAGGCGACCGCCTTGCCGAGCCTGAGGGCCGTGCCAGTGTCCGCCAGCACCAGGGCGGCGGCGCCGTCGGAGACGAGCGAACAGTCGGTGCGTTTCAGCGGACCGGCGACGCGGGGATTCTTGTCGCTCTCGGTCCGGCAGAAGTCGTAGCCCAGGTCCTTGCGGATCTGCGCGTAGGGATTGCCGACGCCGTTCTTGTGGTTCTTGGCTGCGATCCGCGCCAGCGCCTCCGATTGATCGCCGTATTTCTGGAAATAGCGCCCGGCGATCTGGCCGAAGATCCCGGCGAAGCCGCCTTCGATGTCGGCCTCCTCGCGCACGTAGGAGGCCTTGAGCAGGTTGCGTCCGATCTCCGGCGCCGGCGTCGTGGTCATCTGCTCGACCCCCACGACCAGAACGACCCGCGCGTCGCGCGCAGCGATCGCCCGCAGGCCCTGATGGACGGCGGCGGAGCCGGTCGCGCAGGCGTTCTCGACCCGGGTCGCACGCTTGAACCGCAAGGCCGGCGACGCCTGCAGCACCAGAGCGGCGGTAAAATCCTGCGCCGAAAAGCCGGCATTGAAATGCCCGAGCATGATCTCGTCGACATCGGCCGGAGCAATTCCGGCATCGGCGAGCGCGCCGGTCGCCACTCGCACGATGAGGCTTTCGACCGTCTCCCCCGCGAGTTTGCCAAACGCGGTATGGGCCCATCCGACGATGCAAGCAGTCATGGCGGCCTCCTCATCCGGTCTCCCGGATACCTCAAACGACGTACCCGGCGAAGCGAAAAGCCTGGCTGGGGTACCTCACCCGCAAATGGGATGCGGGAGGGTCATTGTCGATTCCGGGCAACAGTCGCGGAGAATAAGTCTTGCGAGGCTCCGCTTGCGCCCCACTTGGCGGGGGCCGCCGAAATTCGGGCGCTTTCTTTTACGATTAACGGCGAAGTGGGGGTGCAACCGTGGGGAACTGCGGGCCTTTGGCTTTGCTTTTCGCGTGTTGTTGGGGTTACATGCCGATCCTTCGCCGCTTGTGGAACCGCGTGCCTGCTGGCGTCCGACCAGACGATGGACCGCGATTTTCGATGTTTTCAAGTCATTCCCCGCGCGCTCGCACTCTCGTCTTCGCCCTCGCCGCCGTCGCGGCCACGAGCCTTGGAATAGCGCGCGCCGGTGCTGAATCGCTCCTCCTCGTCGAGGTCGATTCCGGCAAGGTGCTGCACGCCGAGAACGCGGCCTATCCCTGGTATCCCGCTTCCGTCACCAAGATCATGACCACCTATGTGGTCCTGCGGGCGATCAGGGAGGGCCGAATCACCCTCGACACGCTCCTCACCGTCTCGCCCAATGCGGTAGCGCAACAGCCCGTCAAGATGGGTTTCCCGACCGGCACCACGGTCACCGTCGACAATGCCCTGAAGATGCTGCTGGTGAAATCGGCGAACGATATGGCGGTCGTGCTCGCCGAGGGGGTCGGCGGCTCGATCGAGGGCTTCGCCGACCTGATGAACGCGAATGCGCAGCGGCTCGGGATGACGCAATCGCATTTCGTCAATCCCAACGGCTTGCCGGCCGACGACCACGTGATGTCGGCGCGGGATCTCGCCATCCTGGCGCGTGCCGTGCTCCGGGAATTTCCGGAGTACGACTACCTCTGGCATCTGCCCGGCATCCGCTTGGGCAAGCGGGTGGTGCGGAACTATAATCCGCTGCTCGGGCGCTATCCCGGCACCGACGGCATGAAGACGGGATTCATCTGTGCCTCCGGCTTCAACCTGGTCGCGACCGCCACCCGCAACAATCGGCGCCTGATCGCGGTCGTCCTGGGGGCGCCTTCATCGACCGCGCGCGCCATGAAGGCCGCGCAACTGCTGGAGCGCGGATTCTCCCAGGGGCCGCTGTCCTGGCTCACGCCCTCGCTCGGCACAGTCGACGCGCTCCAGCCGGTGAATGTCGATCCGCCGAACCTCCGCGAGGAGATGTGCGGCGGCCATCGCAGGCGCGCGGCAACCGAGGAAGACGCCGCCGATCTGACACCTCTCAATTCGTCACCTGAGTCTCCCTACGGGGTGTTCCTGTCGGCCCTGCGCCCGCCCACCGGCAAGGCCGCCGCGCTGCTGCAGGACGTCCACCTCGGCGAGCCGGTCGTGGTGTTCACCGGGCCGCCGAAGGGCCAGCCCAAGATCGCCGCGGTCGATGCCAAGGTCGCGAGAACCGCCCCGACCCCGACGGTCGCGGCCGCAGCCGCGATTCCCTGGCGCGGCTTGACGCCGTCTGCCGCTTCCAGCTCAGCGGCATTGCCGGCCGCGCTTCCGGCCGACGCGGTCGAAGCCGGCGTCCCGTTACCGCGTGCGCGCCCGAGGGTCGTGGTCCAGGCTGCACCGCAGGCGCAACGGACGGCGCTCGCACCCAAGCCGCCGCAAACCCGGCCGGCGGCCAAGCCGGACGAGAAGAAATGACCGCTCCTGGCGTCTCGCGCCCGCGAGGCCCCGCTGAACCCATCCCCCTCACCGTGCTCACCGGCTTCCTCGGGGCCGGCAAGACATCGCTGCTCAACCGACTCGTCCGCGACCCGGCGCTGGCCGAGACTGCGGTCATCATCAACGAGTTCGGCGAGATCGGCCTCGATCATCTCCTGGTCAAGACCATTGGGGACAACATGGTGCTGCTGCAAAGCGGGTGCCTTTGCTGCACGCTCCGCGGCGACCTGGTCGAGGCGTTGGAAAACCTGCTGCGCGATCTCGACAACGGCCGTGTCACGTTCCGCCGCGTGATTCTGGAAACGACCGGCCTCGCCGACCCGGCGCCGGTGCTGCAGACCGCCATGTCGCATCCTTACCTGCTGATGCGCTACCGGCTCGATGGCGTCGTCACCGTGGTCGATGCCGTCAACGGCGGCGCGACCCTCGATGAGCACCTGGAGTCGGTCAAGCAGGTCGCGGTCGCGGACCGGATCGTACTCGCCAAGACCGACCTCCTCGATCCGGCGTCCGGGGAAGCCGCGCGGGATCGTATCATCGAGCGTCTGCGTGCGCTCAATCCGGCGGCGGCCATCCTCGATGCAGCGGCCGGGGAAGCCACGCCGGACCGCCTGCTCGGCTGCGGCCTGTTCGATCCCGAGCGCAAAACCCCCGATGTGCGGCGCTGGCTGGCCGAGGAAGCCTACGCTCAGCCTGCCGCCAGCCACGGTCATCACCACGGCCACGATCCCCGCCACGCGCACGACCCCAATCGCCATGACGAGCGCATTCGCGCCTTCACGCTCGCCACCGACGAGCCAATTCCGGGCGCAGCCTTCGAGATGTTCATCGACCTCGTGCGCTCCCTGCACGGGCCGAAGCTGTTGCGTCTCAAGGGGATCGTGAAGATCGCCGAAAGCCCCGGAGAGCCGCTGGTCATCCACGGCGTCCAGCACGTGATGCACCCGGCGGTGCGGCTTGAAGGCTGGCCCGACGGCGACGAGCGCACCCGCATCGTGCTGATCACCCGCGATCTCGACCCGGCGGTCGTCACCCGGCTGTTCGACGCCTTCCTCGGCCGCGCCGCGGCCGACCAGCCCGACCGCGCGGCGCTCCTCGACAATCCGCTGATTCCGTTCGGCGGCGCTGACCACTGACGGGACGTTTACCTGGCCCTGCTATCATGGGCGGCCGACCGATGCCCTCCTCCGCAAGCGGGTGAGAGTTGGGAGGAGGAGTCGCGCGGGCGACGCGACAGGGATCGCGATGGGGTTTTTCGAACAATTCAGGGGCGACCTGATCTGCCTGCGGGGTGCCTTGCGCACCCTGAAAGCGACGACGCCGATCGCCAAGCACCCGAACCGCGTCTTCCCGCTGATCATCGAAGAGCTGGCCGATCGCCATGGCGACGCGCCGGCGCTGCTGTCCGACCGGGAGCGATTCACCTATCGCGAGCTCGCCGCCCGCGCCAACCGCTATGCGCGGTGGGCGCTCGCCCAGCGCCTTGCCAAGGGCGACACCATCTGCCTGATCATGCCGAACCGGCCCGAATATCTCGCGTTCTGGCTCGGGGTGACGAGCGTCGGCGGCGTGGTCGCGCTCATCAATACCAACCTGACCGGCGTGTCGCTCGCCCATTGCATCAACGTGGTCCATCCCACGCACGTTGTCGTCGCGGCCGAACTGCTCGAGGCGTTCGAGACCGCTCGTCCGCAGGTCACCGGCAATCCGAAGGTCTGGCTGCACGGCGGCGACAGCGGCCATCCGCGCATCGACCTGGTTGTCGACAGCTTTTCCGGCGATCCGCTGGCCGGCTCCGAGCGGCTCAAGCTCTCGATCGAGGACCGCGCTCTCTACATCTACACATCCGGCACGACCGGCCTGCCCAAGGCCGCCAACATGAACCACTACCGGGTGATGCTTGCTGCATTCGGGTTCTCCGGCGTAATGGCAACGCGGACCAAGGACCGGATGTACGATTGCCTGCCGATGTACCACACCGCCGGCGGGCTGGTGGCGACCGGCGCGCTGCTGGCCAGGGGCGGCTCGGTGGTGATCCGCGAGCGATTTTCCGCGCGCGAATTCTGGGACGACATCGTGCGCTGGGATTGCACGCTGGTGCAGTATATCGGCGAATTGTGCCGCTATCTCATCAACTCAGCCCCGCATCCCAAGGAGACGGCGCATCATCTGCGGCTCGCCTGCGGCAATGGACTGCGCCTCGACGTGTGGGGGGAATTCCAGCGGCGTTTCAAGATTCCGCACATCCTCGAATTCTATGCCGCGACCGAAGGCAACGTGACGCTGTTCAATTTCGAGGGCAAGGAGGGCGCGGTCGGACGCCTGCCGTGGTTCCTGGCCGGCCGTTTCCCGGTCAAGGTCGTGAAGTTCGATGTCGAAGCTCAGCAACCCGTGCGTGACGCGCAAGGCTTCTGCATCGAATGCGCCGCGGACGAACCGGGCGAGGTGATCGGCAAGATCATCAAGGACGCGGAGAAACCCAGCGCGCGCTTCGAGGGCTACGCCACGCAGGCGGAGACCGACAAGAAGATCCTGCACGACGTTGTCGAGAAGGGCGACGCCTGGTTCCGGACTGGCGACCTGATGCGCAAGGACGCCAACGGTTACTTCTATTTTGTCGATCGCATCGGTGACACCTTCCGCTGGAAGGGCGAGAACGTCTCCACCACCGAGGTCGAGGGCGCGATCGGCCAGGTCGACGGCATTCACGAAACCAATGTCTACGGCGTGCATGTTCCCGGCCATGACGGGCGCGCCGGGATGGCCGCGGTGGTCGGCGGCACCGAGATCGACCTGGCGGCGCTGCGCGCTCATCTGGCGGAGCGCTTGCCGGAGTATGCGCGGCCGCTGTTCCTGCGGGTGCGCCAGGCGATCGAAGTCACCGGAACATTCAAGACGAAGAAAGTCGACCTGGTGACGCAAGGCTTCGACCCCGCAATCATCAGCGACCCGCTCTATTTCAACGATCCCTCCGCCGAAGCCTTCGTTCCCCTCGACGCCGCGCTCTACGCCAAGATCAAAGCGGGACAGACGCGGCTATGAGCAGCGGCGATGCGAAGGCGCTGCCCGGGCCGGGCGATGTGCTCGCATTCCGGCGCGCGGCCGGGCCGAAGCGATGGTTCAAGAAGGACACCGCGTTCGATTCCGAGGTCGCGACACGCTTCTCCGCGCTGCATCGAGCCGCCGCGGCCGGCCAGCTTGCCGCCTGAGAGGAGACGCCGGAATCAGCGCTCGCGCTGGCCATCACGCGCGATCAGTTCCCGCGCAACATGTTCCGCAATGCGCCGCAGGCTTTCGCCGCCGATCCGCTCGCGCGCGCCGTCGCCAGCCGCGCGATCGCGTGCGGGTTCGACCGGCAGGTGCCAAAAGGCGAGCACCAGTTCTTCTATCTTCCGCTCATGCACTCGGAGGCGCTCGCCGATCAGGAGCGCTGCGTTGCGCTCACGCGCGCGACCGGCGACGACAATTCCATCAGATATGCGCAGATGCACGCCGACATCATCCGCAGGTTTGGCCGCTTCCCCCAGCGCAACGGGATCCTCGGCCGCGCCACCACGCCCGAGGAGCAGGCTTTCCTCGACGCCGGCGGCTTCACCGGGTAGCCCCGGACACTCCATCTTGGCCGGGCGTGTCGACAAAAAATCACGGCGTCACTCTGGGCGCCGGCCTTCGGCCGGCCCGGAATGACAGGGAACCATTTTTCAGCAGGCCTCCTAGGCGTGGATGGCGCGATTGGGCTAGCATCCTTTCCAGCATTTGATCGACATCGAAGTCGGCGGCCGCCAACGGCGGCACCAAGGAGGTCCCATGTTGAAATTCCTTCAGGCCGCAGTCGCCACGGCTGCGCTCGCCATCGCCGCAGGTGCGCAGGCGCAGGTGCCGCCGGGTTATCCGGCCGACTACGCCCAGATCATCGACGCCGCGAAAAAGGAAGGCCGCGTCGTCGTCTACGCGACCACCGACGCGGTCGCCGCGAACCCACTCATCCGGGACTTTCAGGCCGAATTCCCGGGCATTCAGGTCGATTATTCCGACCTCAACTCGACCGAGCTCTACAACCGGTTCATTGCCGAAGTCGCGGCCGGCTCGACCGGCGACGTGATGTGGTCGTCGGCCATGGATCTGCAGGTGAAGCTCGCTTCCGAAGGTAACGCAGCCACCTATGCGTCGCCGGAAATCCCGGGCCTGCCGAAATGGGCGGTGTGGGAGAACAAGGCCTACGGCACTACCTATGAGCCCATCACCTTCGTCTACAACAAGCGCTTGGTCCCGGCGGCCGACGTGCCCAACGACCATACCGCGCTGCTCAAGCTGCTGACCGCCAAGCCGGATGCCTACAAGAGCAAGGTGACGGCCTACGATCCGGAGAAATCCGGCGTCGGCTATCTGTTCGTGAACGAGGACGCGAAGAACTTCCCCCAGGCCTTTGACCTGTTCCGCGCCTTCGGCAAGGTCAACATCAAGCTCTACACCTCCGCCGGCGCCATGATCGAGCGCGTGACCTCGGGCGAGCACACCATCGCCTATGGCATTTTCGGCTCGTATGCGCTCGGCCGCTCCAAGAAGGTGCCGAACCTCGGCATCGTGATGCCGAAGGACTACACGCTCGTCGCCTCGCGCGTCGCCTTCATCTCGTCGAAGGCGAAGAACCCGAACGCGGCCAAGCTATTCCTCGATTATCTCCTGTCGAAGCGGGCGCAGACCATCGTCGCCAACCAGGCCGAGCTCTATTCGCTGCGCGACGACGTGGTGGGCGAAGCGACCGTGAAGAAGGTCGCGGAACTGGTAGGCGACAAGGCGCGCCCGATCCCGATCGGACCGGAGCTGCTCACCAATCTCGACGAAGGGAAGCGCCTCGACTTCCTCAAGCGGTGGCAAGCTGCGATGAAGGGGCAGTGATGGCGAAGTGTTTCGCCGTCTGAGCCCGTTCGTCATGCCCGGGCTTGTCCCGGGTATCCCGATAGAAACGGCACGGCCGTAGCTTTTTTTAATCGAGATGGTCGGAGCAAGCCCGGCCATGAGCACGCGCAGGCTGGGCGTTGTGGCAACCGCGTTGATCTACCTTTGGGTGACCCTCGGCGTCGTCGCCGTCATGGCGATCGCGCTCTCGATTCCCTTCAAGTATTTCCGCTTCCTCGTCATCGGCATCACGGCGGTCATGGTGCTCGCGCCGCTGTCGCTGGTGTTCTACCAGAGCTTCCTCACCGCGCCATTCTTCCAGGCCGGTGCGCGCCTGTCGTTCGGCGCCTATGATTTCGTGTTCAAGGACCCGGACTTCTGGACCGCGTTCGGCACCACGCTGGCCCTGGCCGCCGGCATGACACTGATCGCGGTGCCGATCGGCGCCGTGCTCGCCTTCCTGATGGTGCGCACCAACGTCCCCGGCCGCCAATGGCTCGAGGCCATGATCCTGATCCCGATCTTCGTCTCCGCGGTGGTGATCGCCTTCGGCTATGTGGTCGCGCTCGGCCCGGTCGGCTTCCTCACCATCCCCGTGCGCGGACTGATTGGCTTCGATCTCTGGAACCTGTATTCCTTCCCCTCGCTCATCATCATCGCCGGCCTGACCCATGTGCCGCATGTCTATCTCTACACCGCGGCGGCGCTGCGCGGGCTCGGCAGCGATGTCGAGGAAGCCGCCCGCGTCAGCGGCGCGAACCCGTTCAAGGTCGCGATCGACGTGAGCCTGCCGATGGTGCTGCCGGCGATCCTGTTCGCCGGCGTGCTGGTGTTCTTCCTCGGCTTCGAGCTGTTCGGCCTGCCGCTGGTGCTCGGTGACCCGCAGGGACTGCTCGTGCTCTCGACCTATCTGTTCAAGCTCACCAACAAGCTCGGCGTCCCCTCCTATCAGCTCATGGCCGTCGTCGTGGTGACGATCGTCGCCACCACCGCGCCGCTCGTCTACATGCAGCGGCACCTGCTGCGGCAGGCGCAGCGATTCATTTCGGTGCGCGGCAAGGGGCTGCGCGCCGCGCCGCTCAAGCTCGGCTCCTGGCGCTGGGCGGCGTTCCTGCTCATCCTGCTGTGGTTCACGGTCACCGTGGTCGTGCCGCTCGCCGGCATCACGCTGCGCTCGTTCGTCGAGACCTGGGGCGAGGGAATTTCGCTCTCCGAGGTGCTCACCCTCGACCATTACCGCGAGCTGATCGAATATCCGAACGTCGTGCGCGGCATGATCAACACCTTCGCGATCGGGCTGATCGGCGGCGCCTTCGCTGTCGTGTTCTACACGGCGGTCGCGCTCGCTGTGCACCGCTGGCAGTCCGGCTGGACCCGCGTCGTCGACTATCTCGTGCTCGTTCCGCGCGCGATGCCGGGCATCGTCGCCGGCCTCGCGATGCTGTGGATCTTCCTGTTCGTGCGGCCGCTGACGCCCTTCCGCGACACCATGGTCTCGATCTGGCTCGCCTACACCATCGTGTGGCTCGCCTACGGGATGCGGCTCGTTTCCGGCACGCTGCTGCAGGTCGGGCCGGAGCTGGAAGAAGCGGCGCGCACGATCGGCGCCAACGAATCGCGGGTGAAGCGCGACGTCACCATTCCCCTGATCAAATACGGCATGCTGGCGAGCTGGCTGCTCGTCTTCCTCATCTTCGTGCGTGAATATTCGACCGGCATCTATCTGCTCGGTCCCGGCACCGAGGTGATCGGCTCGCTGCTGGTCTCGCTGTGGGGCACCGGCGCGATCGATCTCGTGTCGGCGCTGTCGGTGGTCAACGTCGTCATGATCGGCGTCGGGCTTTTCGTCGCCATGCGTCTCGGAGTGCGTCTCCATGCCTGATCTGGTCATCAAGGATGTCGCGCTGCGGCTCGGCGACAACGAGATCCTGAAGGGGGTTTCGGCCACCATCGCGCCGGGCAAGGTCGTCGCCCTGCTCGGGCCTTCGGGCAGCGGCAAGACCACGCTCCTGCGCGCGGTCGCCGGGCTCGAAACGCCACACCGCGGCTCGATCGCGATCGGCGACAAGGTGTTCTTCGATGCCGGGCGCGGCATCGAGCTGCCGGCGGAGGCGCGCGGGCTCGGCCTGGTGTTCCAGTCCTACGCGCTGTGGCCGCATCGCACCGTGTTCGACAACGTCGCCTATGGTCTCAAGCTGCGGAAGGTCGCGACGGCCGAGATCAAGACCCGCGTCGAAAAAGTGTTGGCCCAGATCGGGCTCTCGCACCTCGCCGAGCGCTATCCGCATCAGTTGTCCGGCGGCCAGCAGCAGCGCGTCGCGCTGGCACGCGCGCTCGTATACGAGCCGGCGGTAATCCTGCTCGACGAGCCGCTGTCCAACCTCGACGCGAAACTGCGCGAGGAGGCGCGCGCGTGGCTGCGCCAGCTCATCGTTTCGCTCAACCTCTCGGCGCTCATCGTCACTCACGACCAGATCGAAGCGATGGCGATCGCCGATCGCATCACGCTGCTCAATGCCGGCGAGATCGAGCAGGAAGGCACGCCGACCGAGCTCTACAAGGAGCCGAAGACGCTGTTCGCCGCCGAGTTCATGGGCAACAACAACCGGCTCGAAGGCACCCTCGTCAAAGCCGCCGACAACAAAGCGACCCTCGATGTGCTGGGCACCAAGCTCGAAGGGATCGCACGCACGCAGGCCAGCCCGGGCCAGAAGGCGACCGGCGTCATCCGCATCGAGCACGCGCGGCTCGGCGACGGGCCGGGTCCGAACCGGATCGCAATGCGTCTGTCGACGCAGATGTTTCTCGGCGAACGCTGGGAGCTCGTGTTCGTCAAGGACGCGCTGACTGTGCGCGCCTATACGAACTCCGCGCAGAAGCCCCAGGATTATCACGTCGAGTTTCCGGCAGAATCGCTGTGGATTTTCTGATTGATCCGAAGTGATGGTCTCTTATCAAATCGTCCCCGCGAAAGTGCATCGGCGCCAACTCTTGCCCGCATCCCGTGGGGATTCTGCCAGCGTCCGAACCAAATCTTAACGCTTCCTTGCTAAGGCTGGCCGCCAGCATGCTGCAGTCATGGGCTGCGGCGGGTGGAGGCATTTTTGGCGCTGACTGGTTCCGAGCAAGCACCGCGCCTGTCCGCGCGTCCGTCGCTGCTGGGCCTTTGGCGGCGCCTCAGGGTCCGGCTCGGCGACGCCGAGGACCTGCTGCTGCAGCGCCTCGCCGGCACCGTCTTCCTCATCCGCGCGGTGAGCGCCGCGCTGGCCTTCGTGTCGCAGGTGCTGCTCGCGCGCTGGATGGGCAGCTTCGATTTCGGCATCTACGTCTACGTCTGGACCTGGGTGCTGCTGCTGGGGCAGCCGCTCGACCTCGGTCTCTCGACCTCGGCGCAACGCTTCATTCCCGAATATCGCGAGCGCGGCCTGCTCGCGCTGCTGCGCGGCTTCGTGTCGGGCAGCCGCTGGCTGGCGGTCGGTCTCGCCGTGCTGGTCGCGGCGCTGTGCGCCGGCGGCATCAAGCTGATCGAGCCGTGGCTCGACGACTTCATGGTGATCCCGCTCTATCTCGCCTGCGTGATGCTGCCGGCCTATGCGCTCGCCAGCGTGCAGGATGGCATCGCTCGCAGCTACGATTGGATCGGGCTGGCGATGGTGCCGACCTACATCGTGCGCCAGCTCGTGCTCACGGTGCTGATGGCGGCGGCGTATTTCGCGCACCTGCCGATGACCGCCGTGACTGCGATGATCGCCGCCGGGCTGTCGTACTGGCTGCCGACGCTGGCGCAGCTCTGGCTCATGAACGGCCGGCTCGCCCGGTGCATCGCGCCAGGACCCAAGGCGCACGCTTTCAGAGTCTGGTTCCTGACCTCGCTGCCGATCCTTCTGGTCGAAGGCTTCTACCTCCTGCTCACCTACACCGACATCCTGGTGCTGCAACTGTTCCGTCCGCCCAATGAAGTCGCGGTCTACTATGCGGCGGCCAAGACGCTCGCGCTCGTCTCATTCATCTATTACGCCATCTCGGCGACGACCGCGCACCGCTTCAGCTTCTATCACGTCGCCGGCGACCGCGAAGGCTTGTCTGCCTTCGTTGCGCAGGCCGTGAGATGGACGTTCTGGCCATCGCTCGTGGCGACGGCGCTGTTGCTCGCGGTCGGCAAGCCGCTGCTGTCGCTGTTCGGCCCGCAGTTCACCGACGGCTATCAGTTGATGCTCATCCTGTCGCTCGGCCTGCTGGCGCGCGCCGCGATCGGACCGATCGAGCGGCTGCTCAGCATGCTGGGCGAACAGCGGGCCTGCGCGATCGTCTATGGCGGCGCCTTCGTGCTCAACATCGGCCTTTGCCTCATCCTGATTCCGATTTTCGGTTCCGCCGGAGCGGCGATCGCGACCACCACGGCGCTGGTGATCGAGACCGCTATCCTTTTCTTCGTCACCAAGCAGCGGCTGGGCTTCCACGTCTTCGTCTGGCGTCGCGCGGAGCGCTGACGTGCACGGCACGATCGAATCGAACTTTCGCGTGGAGTGGCGGCCGCTCGCACAGCTCAGGGGCGCGGCCGCGCAATGGCGTGCGCTCGCGGCATCGGCGATCGCGCCGAACGTCTTCTATGAGCCGGCGTTCGCGCTGGCGGCGCAGCCGATGTTCGGCAGCGATGTCGGCGCCGGGCTGGTGTGGTCGCGCGGGGCGTCGCCGCGGCTGCTTGGATTTTTTCCGGCACGGATCGAGCGGTGGCGCTACGGCATTCCGTTGCCGGTCCTGGTCGCCTGGACGCATCCCTATGCGCCGCTCAGCGCGCCGCTCGTCGACCGCGACGCCGCGGCAGCCGTGATTGCGGCGTGGCTCGACCATGTTGCGGGCGATCCCGGATTGCCGGACGTCCTGCTGCTGCCGATCGCGCCGATCGGCGGCGGCCTGGCCGCGGCCTTCGATGCGGTGCTTACTCAGCGCGGGGGAACCAGCGTCGCGTTCGGGTCGCATCAGCGTGCGCTGCTCGCACCCACCGGTGTGCGCAACACTTACCTCGATCACGCGATCTCCAAACACAAACGCCGCACGCTGCGTTGGCAGCGCCGGCGTCTGGCTGATTCCGGCGTCGTGAGCTTCGACAGCGCGCGCGAGCCCGCGACCATTGCCAAAGCACTCGGCGATTATCTCGCGCTCGAGGCCGGCGGCTGGAAAGGCCGCGCCGGCACCGCGGTTCGCGCGGATGACGCGCTCCGCAAATTCGTGGAAGGCGCGGTGACCGAACTCGCCGGCCAAGGCAAGGCGCAGGTCGTTCGGCTGCGCGTCGGCGATCGGGCCGTCGCCGCAGGCATCGTGCTGCGCAGCGGCGACACCGCGTGGTTCTGGAAGATCGCCTACGACGAAAGCTTCGCCCGTTTATCTCCCGGCGTGCAGCTTGTGCTCGATCTGAGCCAGGAATTACTCAGTGACGAGAGCATCGCGCGGGCCAATTCCTGCGCCACCGCCGACCACCCGATGATCGATCACATCTGGCGCGAGCGGCTGCCGCTGGCCGATCTCCTGGTTCGGATCGGCGCCGATGGAGCAGCGAAGTTCGCGCTCATCCGCACGCTCGAGTCTCTCCGTCGTTCCGCGATTGCCAGCGCCAAGCGCATGCGCAATTTGCTTCGCCGGCGCTAGAAAATTCCGATTCCCGCTTGCGCGGGAATGAGCGGAGCGGGTCAGGCGCGCTCGCGCAGCAGGCGGCGGATCACCTTGCCGGTCGTGGTCATCGGCATCGCATCGATGAAGGCGACCTCGCGCGGATATTCGTGCGCCGAAAGCCGTGTCTTCACGAACGCCTGGATATCGGCGGCGACGCGGTCGGACGGCGCGTGGCCGGCCTTGAGCACCACGAACGCTTTTACGATCTCGGTGCGCACGGGGTCCGGCTTGCCAACCACGGCCGCGAGCGCCACCGCCGGATGGCGGATCAGGCAATCCTCGATCTCGGTCGGGCCGATGCGATAGCCCGACGACGTGATCACGTCGTCGTCGCGGCCGATGAAGCGGATGTAGCCATCGTCGTCCGCCACACCCTGGTCGCCGGTGGTCATCCAGTCGCCGACGAATTTTTCGCGCGTCGCGTCGGGTCGCCCCCAATATTCCAGGAACATCACCGGATCCGGCCGCTGCACTGCGATCTGGCCCTGCTCACCGGCCGCACAGGGCGTTCCATCATCGCGGATGACCGCCACCACATGGCCCGGCACCGGCTTGCCGATCGCGCCCGGCCGCGACACGCCGATCGCCGCGCAGGACGCGAGCACGAGGTTGCATTCGGTCTGGCCGTAGAACTCGTTGATGACGAGGCCGAGCGCCGTCTTGCCCCACTCGTAGGTTTCCGCGCCGAGCGCTTCGCCACCGGAGCCGACGGTGCGCAGCGCGAGCGCGTAGCGGCCGTGCGGGCTCGGCGCCGAGCGCAGCATCCGCAACGCCGTCGGCGGGATGAAGGCGTTGCGCACGCCAAGCGCCGCCATCAGCGCGAAGGCTTCCTCCGGATCGAATTTCTCGAACCGCCGCGCGACCACCGGCACGCCGTAGTGCAGCGCCGGCAGCAGCACGTTGAGCAGGCCGCCGGCCCACGCCCAATCGGCCGGGGTCCACATCCGGTCGCCCGGCTGCGGCAGGAATTCGTGCGGCATTTCAATTCCCGGCAGGTGGCCGAGCAACACGCGATGCGCGTGCAGCGCGCCCTTCGGCTGGCCGGTCGTGCCTGAGGTATAGACCATCAGCGCGGGATCGTCCGCGCTCGTGTCCTCTGGTGTGAAGGCGCCGGAGGCGCGCGCGCAGAGTTCATGAAAGCCGTCGGCGCCGTCGCCGGGGCCGTCGATCGAGAGCACGAAACCGGGCGCGCCGGCGCGGATGCCGGCGAGCTTCGCAACGCCGGGCGCATTGGTGATGAGCGCCCGTGCGCCGGAATCACCGAAGCGGTAGGAAAGCGCGTCGACGCCGAACAGCATCGCCAGCGGCAGCGCGATGGCGCCGAGCTTGTAGATCGCGAGATGTGCGGCGGCGACTTCCGGCGTCTGCGGCAGCAGGATCGCGACCCGGTCGCCGCGCGTCACGCCATGCGCGCGCAGGACATTGGCGAGCCGGTTCGACATCTCGCGCAGCGTGCCGTAGCTGATCTCATCCACCACGCCGTCGGGGCGCATGTGCAGGATCGCCGTCCGCCGCGGCTCGACCCCGGCCCAGCGGTCGCAGGCATCGACGCCGATGTTATAGCGCGCGTGGGCGGGCCACCGGAACGCGCGGTAAAGCTCGTCGTAATCGCGGCTGTCGGGGAGAACGCGGCCGGGCTGCATCGTCGCGACCCTAGTAAGGGCGCGGCAAGAGGTCCAGCGGGCTTCCTTTTCTTACCTCGGCGGCGGCCGGGGCGGAAAATGGCAGCAAAATGACGCCGGCAGGCGATACGCGGCTGCCCCGGGCTACAGCCCGAACATCACCGCTTCGGTAAAGGCCAGGTCGCCGGACGGCGGCTGGTGCGGGCCCTTGAAGTATTTCGGCGACTTGTTGTCGAAATAGACGCCAGCCAGGCCGGGAATTCGGCCGTTGGAATCGATGATGACCACGGGGTGCCCCTGCATGGCCAGATATTGCCCGAGTGGTCGCGCCAGGCGAACGAAGTCCGCGATGTCGGAACAGTACACGAGCTGCGCGCACGGAATGATCCCTTTGACCGTCCGCCGCATGAACACGAACGGACAAGCCCGCTCTGCGGTCGCCACCCAGAGGCAGAGGCATCCGTGCGATCGATGAATGGCGAGCAGGTCGCGCTCGGACGGATCGAAGGGCGCGTCCGGAAGCACGCCTGACGCGATCACCTTCGCGGCGACACGATGAGTCGCACGGGTGAGCGCCGGAATGGTCACGAACTGCCCGCTGCTGAAGCGCGCGAATCCCTGCGCCTCCACGATCGGCCGGGTGTGGATCGCCGGCGAGATGTTAACGTATGTGACGTTCTTGTGCTTGATCGCCTGCGATATCAGCATCGAGGCATGCACACGGTAGGCCGGATCGACGTACCAACTCGACACGTTGCATCGCGTCGTCGATGTTCCGCCGACCGGAATCGACGAAAATATCAGCAGAATGACGCCGACCGGTTTGCCGTCGTCTTCCAGCAGATAGCCGTATTTCGGAAATCCCGCCGGCGTCGGATGCGCGCCAAGCGTGGCGATGGCCTGTTGCCAGTAGTCGCTCGTGCGGATCCTGAAGCCTCGTGTCAGAAGGTTAACCACGCCGTCGAGATCGGACTGACTGATCTGTCGCGAGCGAATCTTCCGGCTGGTCCGAGGTGATGTCATCATTGACCATGGTTGACCATATTCACGCGGCGAACTTGACCCAGTTTGCGCGAGGACTGTATGCGATATGCAGCAAACGAATTAAAGGCGGAGAACAAATGTCCATCAGATTAACGATAACATCTCTCCTCAAGCAGGTCGCTGAAGAGCAGCGCATCACGCTACCAGCCTTGTCCGACGATACCGTGCTGCTGGATTCCGGACTCGACTCGCTCGGCTTTGCGATTCTCGTCGCGCGTCTCGAAGATGAACTAGGAGTCGATCCCTTCACCGCGTCCGACGATGCCTACTTTCCCGTGACCCTCGGCGACTTCATTGGGGTCTATGAAAATGCAAAGTCCCTTGCCGTCGCTTCGTGACGGCCTCGGCGAGAGCGATGACGCGCGCGAGCGTTTCCTCTGGGCGGCCGACGCGCAGGTCCGCCTGGGCGATCTGATCGCAGGATCGAGTCTCGGCGGCCGTCTTACGGAGCTGTCCGGCCGGTCCGTTCTGATCGCGACCGGCGACCAGCTCACGACCGCGCTGGCGATGATCGAGCTTGACGGCATAGCGCGCCGGCTCGTGCTGTGTCCGCCCGATCTCTCGGCGGAGCACATGTCCTATGTGATCGCCAACGCCGGCGTCGACGCGATCGTGACCAGCGGCGATACGCTCCGGTTGCGCGATGACGTTGCTTTGTGCGTGAACTGCAGCCCCGCGATCATCCCGCAGCAACAGCACGCGCCCGGCGAACGCCAGACCGAATGGATCATGCTCACCTCCGGCACCACCGGCATGCCCAAGATGGTCGTGCACACGCTGGCGAGCCTGACCGGCGCGATCAAAAGCGGAAGTAATCGAAAAGGGCCAGTTGTATGGGGCACCTTCTACGATATTCGCCGCTATGGCGGGCTGCAGATCTTCTTCCGCACGCTGCTCTGCGGAGGATCGCTGATCCTGTCCTGCGCCGAGGAACCGGTCGCTGCTCATCTTGAGCGCTTGCGCGTCCATGGCGTGACGCACCTCTCCGGCACGCCGTCGCACTGGCGCCGCGCCATCCAGTTGGCGGCCGCCCGCACGATCGCGCCGCAATACGTCCGGCTTTCCGGCGAGATCGCGGACCAGGCGATCCTCGACAGCTTGAAGTCGACCTATCCGCTGGCCGGCGTCGGCCACGCCTATGCATCGACCGAAGCCGGCGTCGGCTTTGAAGTCAATGATGGACGCGAAGGCTTTCCCGCGCGGATGGTCGGGCAGAGCGGCGCCGAGGTGGAAATGAAGGTGCAGGATGGATCACTTCGCATCCGCTCCTCCCGCGCCGCGTTGCGCTATGAGGGCGGTGAAGGCGCGGCGTTGGCAGATGCGGACGGATTCATCGACACCGGCGACATCGTGGAACTGCGCGACGACCGCTATTACTTCGTCGGACGGCGCGGCGGCATCATCAACGTCGGCGGGCTGAAGGTCCATCCGGAGGAAGTCGAAGCGATCATCAATCGCCATCCGGACGTGCGGATGTCGCTGGTGCGCTCACGGAAAAATCCGATCACCGGCGCGGTGGTCGTCGCCGACGTCGTCCTCGCCGAAGCGCCGGACGACCCGACTGTTTCCGAGCGCGCTGTGGAGCTGAGACGCGAAATCCTGCAGGTCTGCCGCGCCGCACTGCCCCAGCATAAAGTACCGGCCGCGATCAAATTCGTCTCGCGGCTCGACGTTTCGGCAACCGGAAAGCTCGCGCGACATTATGCGTAAAGACATGATCCGCAACATCGTCGTCACCGGCGGAAGCCGGGGACTTGGCCTCGGGATCGCGCAAAAGCTCGCTGCGGCCGGCTATCACGTCATCACCGTGGCGCGAAAGATGAGCGACCAGCTCGCCGCCGCCATGCGCGATCGCGAAAATTCCAACACCGGCGCGCTCCACTTCGTGCCGTTCGACCTCGGAGAGATCAAACGCATTCCGGGACTGGTCCGAACCATCAAGGCCAAGCACGGGCCGATCTACGGCCTGGTCAACAATGCCGCGCTCGGCACCGACGGCGTCCTCGCCATCATGCACAATTCGGACATCGAGCAACTCGTGCGCGTGAACACGGTGTCGCCGATCGTGCTGACCAAATACGCCGTGCGCTCGATGCTGTCGGAGGGCGGCGGGCGGGTGGTCAACGTGGCCTCGATCATCGGCTTCACCGGCTACAGCGGCCTGTCGGTCTATGGCGCAACCAAGGCCTCGATCATCGGTTTCACCAAATCGCTGGCGCGCGAAGTCGGCCGCCTCGGCGTGAACGTCAACGCGGTCGCGCCCGGCTTCATCGAGACCGACATGACGCAAAGCCTCGGCGATGAGCAGCGCAAGAAGGTCGCACGCCGCAGTGCGCTCCACCGGCTAGCCGAAATCGACGATGTCGCCAATGCGGTTGAATTCCTGCTCGGCGACAAGGCCAAGAACATCACCGGCACGGTGCTGACCGTCGACGCCGGCAGCACGGCGTAACGCCTACCCGCTCCATCCTCGCGAAAGCGGGGACCCAGCGGCGGCAAGCTTCGCCGCTGGTGCAGGCTGGCCTGGATTCCGCTTCCGACTTGCGGCTTGCGCGGCAATAACGAATTCAAACTGGGCCTATTGATTGCAAACAAAGGGCGTCGGCGCCCGTCATGGGACGAAGTAAAAGCCCTATTCGCCCGCCGCGATTCTACGGGCTTGCGATTGTCCGGACCCCGTACGATGACAACTCGCCGAATTGACTGAAAGCGCCCACTTTAACTTTGGTTTTGGCTGGCGCCGCAAGCGGGATTCGAACCTGATGCACTAAAACTTCACGCCATCTCGTATCAATAAAATGTTAACCCAAGTGTAATATACCCTAGCGTAGGAGATGCCGTGGCAGGCGAAGCGTTTCAATCAGCTTAGCAGCGGAGATGGTAACTGTCTCCAGCGATTTCATCAGTGCCTCATCCAAAGACACGCTCCCGCCAACGCTGACGCCATTAAAATTGGACAAGGCCCATGGATACCGAAAACTCGGTTCAACTGTTGGCACTTGAAATCGCTATGGCGCCGGACCCTCGTGCAACCCTGGTGATCCACCTATGAGCACCAATCCCGTGTCGCGCAAGAAGCCGGCGAATGCATCTAAAGGTCGGCAAACTCCCGTCTTCCGATACGTTTTGACGATCAGCGCCATCTTTGTCCTGATCATGAGCGTAGGCATTTTTTTTACCAGCAGGCCTCAGACGCCCGTTCTATCGGGGGATCCTACGCCGGTAGCAAGCATCGCGCCTGATACCGCTGTTGGCAGAGGAAAAATCACGCTCGAAAGCAACAGAGGCAAACTCTGCCGGGAGTTCAATAACAAAACCGGCCGCCTTACCGAGACCCTCTGTGACCAGACAACAGACTTTGCACCCGATGGCACCCCGGCTCCGCGCGGAACCATGAAACGCCTCGAGGCGATCAGCAAGTCTTTCTCAAGCCCCTAGATATTTTCGGCAACGGCCCGTCGGAGCGGCAGTGAAACGGGTTGGAGGGACCGTCCCTTTCAACGCGCGCCTGAGCCGTCAAGTCTGGCGGTCCGGAGGGCGTGCGCCTCGGTCGATCCGCGAACTCATCGGCAAGCACCACGACCTTGCGATCGCCATTCGACATCAATCCCTGTTTGGCGCCCATCCGAACGCAACGCAGCACGCAATCCAGTCGAAGCTGCCGGTTCATTCGGGATGGTCGTCGTTCTCCCGGGCCGAAGTAGATATTTTTACTGATCGGATTAGCCGCTAGGAAATGGGGGTCTGATAGCGTCCGATATACCCCTCGCGAGTGATATGGGCAGAGGACCATGGGAAAGTATTTCTTCGACAGGGTTGGACGGAGCAGGTCGGAATACGATTACAAGGGCCGAGCCTGCTCAACTCCTGAAACCGCCAGGGAAATGGCGGAGTTGATCGCGCTCGATCTATCAATCGAGCCCGAAGGGCATTGGCTCGGCTGGACCGTTGAGGTGCGTGACGCCCTGGGCCAGATGTTCTTTTCGATCCCGGTGCATCATGCGGAATTGCACCTCGCCTAGGTCGTGGCGAGGCCGCTAACCGACGTGAATGGCCCCGGAGCGGAGTTCGCGCGCACGCGCGCGCGCCTTCAGGAACGAACCAAAACATCAGCTTGAACGCTTCGATGTTGCCGATCCCGATCGATGCCAGCAGGACGGGCGTGGCGGCGGCCAGTAATCCGCCCGCGGTTGCGATCGCGCCGGCCAGGCTATATCGCGCGAAGGCGCTGGTCCGATCGCGATCAGAAACATTCTGCGCCAGCGCAGCGTGTTCGAGGTACCAGCATCCCGACGTCGCCGCTCGATGGATTGAACGTGCCGAATGGGTTACAGCTTGGAATCAGCGGAGATCGTGATGATGATTCCCATCGTGATCGCCGAGGAACCAAACCCACGACTAAATCTGGGCGCCGCTGGCGAAGAATGCGAACTAAGACCCGGCCAAATTGAAGACGGAAAGTAACGGATTGAATGCAATATTGGCGGTGGCGCGGCGAACTACACTGGGCAAGATCATTCAAGCCGGCGCCGACTTTAGCCGCGATGGGGGGGTTCAGTCTTTGCCCAGGCACGGCGCTTATTGTGTGGCCCTGGGTCCCCGCCTCCGCGGGGACGAGCGGGGATGTCTCAACGTGATCGGAATTTGCTCTAAATGACGCGCATGGCCCAAGTCGGGGCTTTACGATCGACCGATTCGGATGAACCTTGCGTTCAGCCAGAGCGACAAATCCGCGCCTCAGACGATCGCATCTAGGAGCAGAGCTCCTAGACATTATTTCTGCCGCAAGCTTGGTGCGTGTGAAGGAACGACCAACGTCAGATCCAAATATCCACGTTCGAATCCATGATGCTGGCTATCCTAAGGAGCGTGATACCTCTAGACTATTGGTAACGCAGCAACACGCGCTTGCAATTCTGCACGCCCTGCGTGGCGGAATGTGGCGTAAGGTCTCCTTCCCAAAGGGAATCGATCCAGTTCGATTTTGTCGCCAGAACGCAGTAAGCCCGGATTGCGAACCCTGATTTCAACAGTATCGAATGAAGATGTCAGCCCGCCGATCTTAACACTCTAATCAATGGTCACACGCCTATGCCCTTGCTTCTCATGCCTGAGAAAGCGCCGACCCTGTCCGGCCAAACGTTCTTTTCCGATCCGCTCCTGGGCGCATGGGCTAAGCCGACCGGCGTCTATCTTCCCCCTAGCGTAGACATCGACAAGGGACCGGTGAACGTGCTCCTTTGGTTGCACGGGTGGTACGTGCCGAATATCGAGTCGTTTTTTAAGGGCGATCGCTCGGCCGTACGGCAGCAGGTTCTCGCTTCCGGCAAGCCCGTGATTCTGGTCGCGCCCTGGCTCGGGAACGGACAAAGAGGGAGCGGCAGCACCTACAGTGTCAAAGACCTGACAGGCCGCTGGGGCGAGCAATATCTCGACGCGGTTCTCAGCAGCTTGGCTCTGATGGAGGACCCGGCGACCTTCAAGGCGCAATTGCAGCGCAATGACACGTCACTTATCAGTGGTTATCAGCCCGCCTCGACCCCACGTCTTCGGCTTGGAAAGCTCGTCATCGCCTGCCATTCCGGTGGCGGAGAAGGCATGCGCAACCTCGTCGACGCCCTGGGGCGCTACAGGGGGCATCTGGCCGAGTGTTGGGGGTTCGATTGCCTCTACGGGGCCAACGCCACGCCCGATGATGCGACCTTTTGGTACAATTGGACGACCGGCAATAATGCCCGCCCGCTCTACATCTCCTACGGCGCCAGCACCGTTCCACAATCCGTGAAGCTGTATTTGATGGGTGAAGGGTTGGCAACTCGCGAGGGAGCAAGGCGCGATCCGGAAGGCCCCGACGTTTCGCAGCTGCACGTGACGCTCGGCATTTCCACCACCAAATACATTGATGACCTCATGGGTCTCGACGGCCTTCTGATGTCCACCACGCCGAATCCCAAGCGTCCGCCCACGCTCGGTAATAAATTTGTCGAGCAGGCTGCCGACAACCTGAGCAAGAATGCCGGCTGGCCAAAAGATTTGATGGAGATGCACTATCGAATCGCCAGAGACGGTCTGCTCCAACGGCTCAAAGGCGCGAACTTCCTGTGATTGGCCCGTGGTGCGCCCCTGACCGGGTGCCCGTTCGTCTTGGCTGCAGGGAGAAAAGCGCAAGTAAGATCCGGCCGCTCCCGGCACGCTGAAGCCCTTCCCGGATTTAACCGTACTTTTGCTGAACTCGATAGAAACAACAAGCCGCAAGCAGAGAAGCACGGCTTGCAGGCGATATGGGTCAACGATCCTGCGCTGGTGCGTCGTCATCACGATGCTTAGCACGCCCTTTCTCGCGAGATGAGCGCCAACAACCCGCTGGCTCCTTCCCAGCCCCGGACGGCCGTTGGGACTATGCAATGATTTCTGCATACGCACGCAATGAGCTGACGTTGAATGAACATAGATATCGGCAAACTGAAGCCGCCCTATTTCCCACGGCAGGTTAGCTGCGCCGGTGCGGCACGACCGGAGCTGAAGGCCACGCGCGCTCCCCGCCAATATTGTTGATCCGTCGAGTTCGATCGACTCCCGACTTTCACCCCCTTATCAAAGAGCAACACTTTCAAGCGCCGAGGAACGAACACCCGAGCGCTCTTGTTATACTGCTATTTCTCAGTCTCCATTTTCTGTTTGCGCGCGCTTCCCGGAAGCACCGACCATAAGTCGGTCATCGTCGGTGCTGCGAACGGGCAGACGCGCGCCATGGGTCCGGGGTAGCATGGGAATTACGGCGTTGAGAGCTCATGGAGGCAGCGATGAGCGACGAGGCAGATCACACGAGACGTTGGCTGATCAATGCAAGCGGCGCGGCGATCTTGTCCAGCGCCATTCCACTGACGGCGTCGCACGCACAAACCGCGGCGGCGCCGGCGCCGAGCGCTCCCACCGATGCGACCAAGGACTCAACTCCCATCTCCCGCACGACAACCGCGCTCGCCGATTATGTGGCGAACACGCTCGATCGCGAATTGCCGGCGCAGGTTGTCGCCAGGACCAAGCTGCATGTGCTCGATACCCTGGCCGCGATGGTCTCCGGCTCGCGTCTCAAGCCCGGAGGCCTGGCCGCCCGTTATGTCGACAGCCTGGGTGGCAAACCCCAGGCGATGGTGGTCGGCACCGGCATCTTGACGTCGGCCGTCAACGCGGCTCTCGCCAACGCCATGGCGGCCCATGCCGACGAGACCGATGACACCAACCCCATCGGACCGGTTCACCTCGGCTGCGGCGCCGTTTCGGCGGCCCTCGCTACGGCCGAACTCGCGGGACGATCCGGCAACGACCTCCTGCGCGCCGTAACGCTCGCCTACGACATCGGCGCGCGAATGGTTTCCGCGCTGGGCGTCGGTCAAGGATCCCGGCAGCACAGCCCGTCATGCCTGATGACGACCTTCGTGGCCGCCGCCGCCGCCGCGGCTATGCTGCGCCTCGACTCGCAGCAGGTGCGTCATACGTTCTCCTACGCGGCGCAGCAGGCATCCGGCATCGGCTTCTGGACACGCGACCGCGAACACGTCGAGAAGGCGTTCGATTTCGGCGGCATGGGTGCCCGCAACGGTGTCATGGCGGCGACCATGGTCGCGATGGGATTCTCGGCGGTCGAGGATCCCTTCAGCGGCAACGACAACATCTACACGGCGCTCGCCGACAAGCCGGCGCCGGAGAAACTCCTGGTCGAACTCGGGTCGAGCTATGCCGTCTTCGGCACGACGATCAAGAAATGGACCGTCGGATCGCCGCTGCAGTCGGTGCTCGATTCCGTCGCCGCGCTGCTTGACGATCCGGGCGTACGCGCTGACACGATCAAGCACATCAGAGTCGATATGCCGACCGCCAGCCTTCGCATCGTTGATAATAGTACGGTCCCCGATCTCTGCCTGCAGCACCTCGTCGCCCTGATGATCGTCGACCGCGGCGCCACCTTCGCAAGCGTGCACGATGTGGCGCGCATGAGCGATCCGAAAGTGCTCGCTGTTCGCAAACTGATCGAACTGGTGGGGAGCCAGGAACTGCAAATGGCGGTGCCGGTGCGCCAGGCGATCGTGCGGATCGAGACGGCGGATGGCCGCTCGCTCAGCCATCGCACCTATGTGGTTCGCGGCACGGCGGGTAATCCGATGGATGCGAAAGAGGTCGAGGCGAAAGCGCTTGACCTGACGGCGCCCGTCCTCGGCGCCGGCCGAGCCCATGAACTCATCGCCGCGATTGGCAATCTCGAGCGGATTGGACCGGTATCAAGTCTGCGCGGGCTATTGCAGGCATAGCCTCGATCGTGCCGACGAGAAGGAGCGACGCAATATCAGTCACTCATGAATCAAGCCGTGCTTCCGCGAGCCCCGAACCATCAAATGCGACAACACTCCGACCCTAGATCAGATAGATCCTGTCCGGCAGCTCATCGCGGTTCGTCTCGGTACGCGGATAATGCCTCGCGAGCTTGTCCCCGCATAGGTTTATCGCTGTGACAAAACCATCCGCGAGGCGGCCATTGCGCATATGCGCCACCAGAGCATCGATGACAACCTGCCATTCCGACTGGGGCACGCGGGCAGCTATGCCGTCGTCGGCGACGACGCGCGCGTAACGTTCAGCGAGCGAGACGAAGATTAAAATCCCGGAGCGTTCCTGCTTTCGCGCAATTCCGCGGATGGCGAACTGCTCCAGGGCAACGCGATGCGCGACGGCGCGGCGCGCCTTGCGCGGCATCAGTGCGACCCGCACGCGCGGCAACCAAAGGACTACCAAAAACAACAAAAATGCGGCGACCTGGAGCGACAGGATACCGTGAACTGTCATTGCGGTGAACGCCACAAGCAGCCAAGGCAGCCCGAGCGCGGCCACCGCCGCGACAAGAACCGGCAGCGTGGTGGTGTCGGAGGACGTCTGCGCCAGCACGCATACGATCTCGCCCGAAGTCCGTGCCTCAGCGGCGCGGATGGCGTTCGAGATGCGTTGGCGGTCCGGTGCGGAAATGTTCATCACCAGCTTCCCGATGCCCCGCCGCCACCCGACGAACCGCCGCCGCCCGAAAACCCACCACCGCTCCCACTCGAAGATCCGCCGCCGCGAGAACCGCCCGCATTAAAAAGGATATTCAGCGCAACGTTCAGGAAAAACCATCGGAACCCGGGCGAAACGACGAGCAAGGTGACAAGGCCGATTAGCGCTGCAATCAGAAGCCAGCTCGGCAGACCGGTAGTTGGTTGACTGTCGAGCCGCAGCGAGGGGCGCTGCTGCCATTCCGAAGCATCGGTGGTCAACACCGTGATGATGTCGTCGACGCCACGTGAGATGCCGCCACCGAAATCGCCGGTCTTGAAGCGAGGCGCGATGGCATTGGTAATGATGACCTTCGAGAGCGCGTCGGTGAGCGTTCCCTCGAGCCCGTACCCTACTTCGATGCGGACTCGCCGCTCGGTCGGCGCAACGAGCAGCAGCACACCATTGTTCTTCGTCTTTTCGCCGAGCTTCCAACTGCGAAACAGTTCGTTGGCGTAAGGCTCGATTTCCTGGCCTTCGAGGGAAGTGACGGTGGCAACGACAAGCTGGATCCCGGACCTTGTTTCGAGTTCGGTGAGCTTCTGCTCGATCGCGCTCCGTGTATCGGCCGGGATGATGTTCGCCTGATCGACGATGCGACCCGTGAGCGCCGGAAAAGTAAGGGCGAGTGCGGCGACGACCGCGCACAGCAGAGCCACAAAAGCGACAGCGAGGCACTGTCCTCCCTCCGCGAGGCGAGAAGAGCTGTGGCCCCCATTCATTTCGATGCTTTTCTGTGGTCGCGGTGCGTCAGAATTTCACTTGCGGCGGCGTCTGCGCATTCTCGCCTGCGGCGAATTCCGCCATCGGCTTGTTGGAACGGAAGAAGGTCGAAGCCCACAACAGTCCGGGAAAGGTCTTGAGCTCGGTGTTGTAGGCCCGCACCGCTTCGATGTAGTCGCGCCGCGCCACCGTAATGCGGTTTTCCGTGCCTTCCAGTTGCGATTGAAGCGCCAGGAAGTTCTGGTTCGACTTGAGGTCGGGGTAGTTCTCGCTCACCGCGAGCAGCCGCCCAAGCGCGCCGGAAAGTTGATTCTGCGCATCCTGGAATTGCTTCAGTTTTTCGGGATCGGTCAATTGGGATACGTCGATCCGCACCTGCGTCGCCTTGGCGCGCGCCTCGACCACCGCGGTCAGAACGTCCTTTTCCTGTTTGGCGTAGCCCTGCACGGTTGCGACGAGATTGGGGATGAGATCGGCGCGGCGCTGATAATTGTTCTGTACGTCCGCCCATTTCGCCTTGGCCTGTTCCTCGTAGGTCGGAATATTGTTGTAACCACAGCCTGAGAGCATGAGTCCAAGAAGGACGGCTGCAAAGACGGTGCGGATGCGCAAAATAGCGGTGGTCATGAGGTCCTCCTGTTCGGATCTGAATAGGCAGTCTCAGGGCCGGGGCGAAAGCGACCGCAGCACGCTGCTATTCGCATGGAATGCGAGGTTATGATCGCTTTCATTTTGCGGTCTCATCAATGATCCGATCGGCGTGATAGACCTTCGACAACGTCTCGCGCAAGGCCCCCACGGCCACGGCCACTGCGCGGTTCACGGCTGCATCGTAACCAAAGTCTCCACCCAATGATTGGATGTTGCCGTCAAAGATGAGCCCGACCACTTCGCCGGCCGAATTGATGACGGGAGAGCCGGAATTGCCGCCGATGATGTCGTTCGTAGTGGCGAGATTGAATGGTTGCCCCAGATTTAGTTTCGGCTTCGCGACGATCCAACTGTCGGGCAGCTTGAATGGATCAGCGCCGGTAGCGCGTTCAAACGCGCCGCCAATCGTCGTTATGGGATCGATGTCCTTGCCGTCTTGCCGATAGCCTCGAACGGCGCCGTAGGAAAGCCGAAGCGTGAAGGTGGCGTCGGGATAGGTAGAGTTCCCGTAAATCTTGAACGTCGCACTGGCAATCTGGGCCGAATACTTCGTCAACGGCCCCTGTACGTTATCCTCGTAGTCCTTCCTCACCGCGCGCAAGTCCGGGTCGATCTTGCGAACGAACGCGATCATTGGATCGGCCGATGAATCGATGGCTGCCTGGCCGCCGTCAAGAAGACGGCGGCGAAGCTCCACGTCGGCAAGCGTGGTGGCGTCGACCAGTTCGGAAGCCAGCACGGCAGGCGACTTGCCGCCAAGCACCTTCTTGACCAAGGCGTCATCGGGCCCAAGGGCTTCACGGAGCTTCGTCAACGAGAACGTGAGTGTCAGCTTTTCGAGTTCGGGATGAATCGGCGCACGCGAGGTGATGGTCTGTCGAAGGAACGGGAAGCTGGCGCTGGTGAACTCCTTGAGCCGCGCCTCGTCCGGCTTGGTCACCTCAGCCGAATGCCGAACCAGATCCTTGGCCAGCGTAAACAAGCGCGAGCGAAAGCCTTGCCCACCCTCAGTGAATACATAGCGATCCCGCATGGCGCGGAATCGGACAAGCGATTGCTGGACATTGTCCCAGGCTTGACCGTATGGCTCACGCAGCTCCGGATCGGAGTCCACCTTGGCGCGTAGCTCATGTTCCGCGGCGGCTCGCGACCGGATGATCGCGGGATCGACCAGCGCCGCGAACTGCCCCTTGTGGGCCTTCAACGAGTTTTCGACGCCAAACAGCAAGCCGTTGGCGATTCGGGCCTGTTCGGCGCCCTTGGTCGAGAATTCCGTCAGGATGCCACGCAGCTCCGAGTCATAAAAAATGCCGCGAGGGAGCGTTACATCGCGCCGAAACTCGAGTTCGGCAACCGTGTCCCGGCGGTTGGTCGCGCCGGGATGACCCGATGTGAAGGTCAGATCGCCAGCTTGCGCATCAGCTTTGGCATATCGCAGGTAATTCGAGCTCGTATCGAGCGGGGCATCGTTTCGATAGACCCGCAGGTAGCTGACATCCAAGTCATAACGCGGAAACTCGAAATTATCGGGGTCCCCACCGAAAAATGCGATCGCTATCTCCGGCGCAAAAACCAGCCTCACATCCTGGTAGCGACGATAGCGATAAAGATCATAGACGCCGCCGTGGTAGAGCTCGACGATGTCGCACCGGATGTTCACGTCATTGCCCGAGCATTCGCTGGTGATCGTTGCTTCGACGGCCTTCCTGGCGTCGGTGAGGGCTGGGCCATCCTTGCCGGCGATCGCTTGATCGACCCGGTCGGTGACATCGACAATCGCAATCAACTGGTCGGCTTCGACATTGGGGCACTTGCGCTCGTCTCGTAGTTCTTTGGCGTAAAAGCCGGAGGCGACCATGTCATCGGTTTTGGTCGACAGCTGCTCGATGCAGCCATGCGCACAATGATGATTCGTCTGCACGAGCCCATATGGCGAGACGAAACTCGCCGAGCAGCCGCGAGCGAGGCGAAGCGACGAAAGGCGAACGTGATCGAGCCAAGCCTGATCGGGCTTGAAATCGTAACTCTGCTTGACCTTGTCCGCAGGAAAGTCGTCGGTCGTCCACATGCCTTCGTCGGCCAATGCCGGCTTGAGCGAAGCGATTGCGAGCAGAAGTGCGGCAAGTGTCGCTGCAGAGAGGCGCATGTCCATTTCCGTTCAGTGTCGAAGCCTTGCAATGCCGAGCAGCACAATTGATGCCGATAGATTATGGCCGCTTTGATGTCGGCCGCCGGGTGCGGCGTTAGAAGGCGGCACAGCGCGTCAGATCACAACGCCTGAATTGCCAAGCAGCATATTGTACACCGATTCAGCAGCCAGGATCGGACTGCCTGGTACAAGTGAAGATGATCTTTGAACGAGAATGAGCTCACCATATCGCCGCTTGACGTACTCTTCTTTCTTTTCCAACGCCTCAAGGCAATACTTCAGGGCATCCTCGTTTGCGAAATTCACGTGTTCCCACAAAAACCAAACGTCGCTCAGGCAAGGCGTATTTGCCAAGACCAGATCCACCGGGGAAACGCATTTCCACAGATACCCGGAATAGATTTCTGTTCGCTCCAGGCGGATCCTTATGCTGTGGTTCCTGTTGTCCTCGTCAAGCCACAAGCAATAGTCGAGCATGCCACCAAAAAGCTCCAACGCCTTGGGATCGACGTGTTGTGCGAAGTGCCGGCGGTGGCCGAGGACGCCGGTGACATTCGCCTTGACGCCTCCCCAAGTTTGCCACACTGCGTCGCGCAGCCGCTTGGCTTTCTCGGCCGGCAGGAGAATCGGAATTGAGTTGGCTTCATCGCCTTCGCCAAGCTGAGCTATGAAATAGGGACGCTCCTCTTGGGGTTCGGAGGGATCGAAATCCCATGTGAAATCCCAAGACGGACCCCATAAGTCAAACCCATGGAATAGCCACTCCTGCAGGCCGTCACGCCATTGGAGCCGGCGCACACTCGATTCCTTTCGTCTCTCCCACCAGCCGCTTGAAAGGAGGGCGCAAGGAAACAGAGTGCCTTCGACCGTGATATCGAAGGGTCTCCGGATTTCCACCGGCGCGTACAATAACTTTGCCCGCAGGTTTTCGATCGTTTCGACACCACCGATGGTGCGGTCCCACGGCTCCGCCGGACGCGCGGTAAAGGCCTGATGCGCCGCCGGCCCGCGCGAGACCATATAAGGATAGAGATTTACATCCGGCTTTGCGCGCGCGCTCTTGGAAATCCCCTTGAGGTGGTGGCGAACAGAGGTAACCAGGCTATCGAGATGCGATTCGATCGGGCCAGGGAATCCATCGAGCCAATGGTGCACCTTGATGAAAAATTCGAGCGACCGACCGGGCGCCACCTCTTCGATCCGAAATGGGACGATGGGCATCTCGCGACTTGCCGCACGCTCAATCTCCCGCTTGACGAAGGGCGATCTATTTGCGTTCGCAGACAGGATCAGGAGCACGACCGAGGCGTTGTCTAGCGCGGTCAGGATTGCTTCATCCCAGGACATCCCGCCTTTATTATCGCGATGTGCGAGGAAGCAGCGAATCCCGAAAGACTCCAAAGCGCGGCAAATGCTTTCCGCCGGTCCGCTGTCGGAGGACGAATAGCTGATAAATAACTTGTGCGCAGTGCGCCTACCCACGACCGGTATCCAAACGTTTAGCTAGGACAGCATCCGCCGGACAAAGCCAAGTCACCTGGCGGCCGTCCCTTCGGATATCGTAAAGACAACCATTGCTCCGATTACGCTTTTCTGGGCGCTGCGAAGCAAAGTAAACACTGCCGGCGCGGCAGTCAGACCCGACCGGCAGGCGATCGGCAACTCACAGGGTTGATTCTCGGCGTTAGCCGACCCGGTCTCCATGGCGCGATGGAAGCCATTCCAATGTTGTTCGCGAAATTCGCTCGGAACGATGAGGTCCAGACTTTTCCCAATCGCTTCGATGGGCGAATAGCCAAACAATCGTTCAGCGCCGTGATTCCACAGGCGGATCGTGCCTGAGGAGTCAGCAATGACGACGGCGTGGTTATCCATTCGCTGGCCTTTCAAGCGCGAGCTGCGCTGATTTTCGTCAATTCTGCGCCTTTGTCCATGCTTCGGTTCGATTGGCTCAGTTCGGGCGGGTTGTTGAAGGCCACGCGCGTCGACGACGATGGGGTGATTTAGTCCTCTAACGAGGTTGGAGGAGCTGGCGGCGCCAGGGGCGGAAACGCTGTCGACTTCGGTGGGCGCGGCTTCGAGGAGACGGACGAGGCGAGAGGAGACCGCTTCGTCGGAGTCCGGCCCAACGGATTGCGCGCAGGTGAGTTCGCCAACGACAACGGCAATGAATCCACCCTCCGAGCCCGCCCGCGGCGAGCCTCAGCGACCTGCTAGAGCGCTCCGCTGGCGCGGCCGAACATCGAGGGATCAAGCGTCGGACCGTCGGCTGACCAAATCGCACGCATGGGAACTGGATCCTGAGAGCTGAGCCTCGCACGATCGAGCTGATTGTCGCGCCGCGCGATTTCGGTGCCGAACTGCCGGTCCAGCCATTGGATGCAAGTCGTCTCGCCGGTGACGAGGACTTTCTTCTCGATCTCCGCGACCGACCGCATCTTGGTATCCGATGAGGAGATCTGTTCGACATTCTCGGACAGACAATCGAATATGATGCGTTGCGCCCGGTAGTGCAGCGCAAATCCATTCTGGTCGCGCCGCAACAGCCCATCGAATTTAGCGACCGCGGCATTGGCGGCCCGGCTGATCATACCATCGGCCGTTTCCCGCGTTTGATCATCGAGCAAATCTCCATGGGCCTGATAAAGACGCTGCACAAACAAAGATGCGCTCCGGTTTGCGGCCAGCAACTCGGACATTTCGAAAGCGCGCCGGTAAACGGACTGAGCCGACTTTTGGATCAGGCTGTCGAGCGCCAGCATGGGCGCGCTCCCGCGGTTGTTGCCGTCGAACAGCCGGTCAAGCTCATTGCTGACGAGCTCGAGGACCATCACGCGCAATCGCTCGACTGACCAGTTCTCGCCGAGAAACGTCTCGAAGGTATCGAGTTTGGCGGCGGCAAAAGCCTTTTCAAGCGATTGCTCGACCGCCTGTTCAGTGACGTCCCCCGGCCGTGAATTTCGGCCGCGATTCTGCTCCGTCTTGAATTTTTCGATGATGTCCTTGATCCGTCCGGTATAGTCCCGGTCGTCTTCCTTGGAATAGGCTTGCCCGACCTGCTCCAGATCCTTGGTCGATCCGACTACCCCCAGAACCTCGCTCGATGCCACATACCGCAAGATGGTCGCCTGATCTTTGGCCGGCGGCGCACCCTTCGAAGCGAGAACGCGATCCTTGCGCTCCGTGCGTTCCGTGCGGGACGTCGGCTCGCTGCTTTCGGAGGCGGAATTGTCCTCGGACGAATGTCGGGAGCGCGTGCGCGATCGATGACTTCGGCCGCCGCCACCCCCGAATCCACCGAGCGAGATGCCGAAGCCCCCGATTGAAATCTGGGCGTTGGCAGGCTTGGAAGGCGTCAGGCTGCCCGCGGTGAGCAGGGCCGCGGCACAACAATACGCTACCATCCAGTGCGTCGAGAGCATTCGCATATCTCATCTCCACCAGTGGAATTTCACTTCAGCGTGGCACTACTTTCCAGGGCATGATGCGACTAGCAACTAGCGTCTTCGCCTTCGAGACCGCCTCGTCCTGTCTTCCGAATTGTCACTTCCGCTGGCCAGGGAGGTCTTGATCTTCTGATCGATCAAATCGGCGAAAGCGACATTGCCCTTCTTCGACTGCTCAAACACGTCGATCAAAGTCCTGCGCAGAAGGTCATTGTTGGTGCAACCGGTCGTCCGCTGCAGGTTGCGGAACTGCTCTTCCGTCGGCGATTCGGAGCGGCCCCAATCCCAAACCCAGAGGTATCTCCGAATTGTCCAGTTATATCCACCCGTAACAAATCCGCAGTTCAACGGCACCAGCAAGCGGCGCACCTTGACCTGCTTGGTCACGGGGTCGACGCTGCCGTAGTAACGCTCCATTCGGCCGACCTCGCTGTCGGTCAGCAACGGACGGCCCGATGCATCGACGGCCTCGCCATTCTTGGCCATTTCCACCAGCAGATGCGCGGCGGCGATTTCGTTGAATGGATTACCTTCGCTGGTCGTCGGGTCGGTCTGCACCGCAAGCGCGATGGTCTGGTAGGCGAGCCGCATGGCTTCGAGCGGATCGGGCTGGCGACCGAATTCGCCGGTTCGGTTGATTTGGGCGAGCGCCAGCGCGGCTTTCGGTGAACCTTGGGCCATCGCGTGCTGGAGCAGATTAATCGCTTCCTGCTCACCATATTCCTGCTTCACCAGGATGAGGCCACGGCGCAGTCGATCGGCGAACTCGGCTTGGGCATGGGAATCGCCGCCATGCGCCGCCATTCTCCAGTAGCGCTCGGCGATCTCGGGTTCGCGGTTGGCCAAACCCGTTCCTTCCTCCAGGAGAGTCGCGAGTTCGGCCTGGGCTTCGCTATCACCCGCTTCCGCCACTCGTGCCATCCACAATACGGCAAGTCCCGGATCGGCGCGCACCGAGTTGGCGCTGTCCTCATTGTTGTTCTTGTCGTATGTAACGGAACCCTTCCCATAGATGATTCCCAAAAGCAGCTTGGCGCGCGAAGAACCCGCATCGGCCGCGCGCTGCAGCCATTCGACCCCGCGGCGCGGACTTTTACGCGGCACTCCAATGCCGGTGTACAGGTCCACGCCATGCTCGACCATCGCGGAGAGAAAGCCACTCTCCGCCGATCGCGCCTGTAGCTCGGCCGCTTGGTAAATGTCGCGCCGCAAGCCGCCAGCGCCATCCCGATAGTGCAGCGCCAGATCATACATCGCCAGCGGATGGCCCTGCTGGGCTGCGCGCTTAAGAAGGTCGACAGCCTTCTTTTGCAGGGTCTCCTTCTGCTCTTCGTCTCGCTGGTAAGCGACGCCGCCGCCGGCCTCCGTCAGAACTGAGACATCGTTGGCTTCGATGGCGTACTCGTACAACACAGCAAGATATGTCAACGCGGTGACATAGCCGCGCTTGGCGGCCTCGTCATAGTTCGTACGAGCCTCGCGCAAAGCATCCGCTTGATCTGCCGCTGAAGTCCCCGCCGTCGTGAAGCGCTTGTGATAAGCACGGCCGAGATTGAAGAAATAGCGAGCGATGCGGGGATTCTCTGCGACCGCTTTCTTGCAGGCAGCAATGGCGGCATCGGTATCGATCTTGTCGAAAGGAATGCCGGGGACTTCCGGAGGGCGCGCACGATCGAGTTCGGCCGCTGCCTCCTGATCGCATGGATTGATCGAACGGTTGGTGGTCGGCTTCGGCGGTTCGACCGCATCATCGGACGTGAGCTGAAGTTGAATGAGGGCCCGTCGCGCCAAGTCGCCGGTCTTGCAGAAGTCGAAGCGCCGGCGATGCCGCTCGTAGAGCTCGCGCTTGCGCAATCCCTTGATCTGCTCCCAGTCCTCGGCGGCGCCGTCACATTTGTCTTGCGCCATCTGGAAGCGCTCGCGGCCGATCGAGCCGACAAAGAAGAAGGAGCCGGCCTCCTCCGGCTTGCCAACCAATTCCGGTTCCTGCTGCCGTCCCGATTTGTTGGCAATCGCTCGCACCATCAGCTTGACGCGATCGCCCAGCTCGGTCAGCGACTGGCCCGGGCGCTGCAGCTCGGAGCGCAATACGCTGGTGAACAGCGAGTTGCGACCGGAATCGTTGCCGGGCAGCTTCTCCAACGCCTGCTCGCCGAAGGCGGCCGAGTACATGATCGCAAAACCGGCCGGCGGCACGTGATCGGTCACCAGCCGGCTCCCGGACTGGCTGCCGCGCCGGAGCGGAGTTTTTGGATCGTTGTTGTCGGCAACGGGATCAGAGCTCATCAGCGAGCGACAGGCATCGAGAATCATGATCACCGACTTCGGATTCTTGTCGGCCAGCCTCAGCTCGATCTCCGTCTCCGAGAAGCCGCTCTTGGGGACTTCGTTCTGCTCATAGGAATCGAGAAACGCCGGAATCCGCAGGCGCACGATGTCGTCGTTCTTGCGATCCGCCTCGGGAAGCTGGGATTTGGCGTAGGTGAACGGGCTTCTCAGATCAGCGAGCAACAGATAATTGGTCTTGGTCGAGTCGATGCCGAAGCCATGGCCTGAAAAATAGAAAACGATCGTGTCGCCACTTTCGATCGTATTGAGAAATGCATTGAATTCCCGGTCGAAGGCGTCCTTGTTCCTGGTGTCGTTGACGACCTTGATGTTTTTCTTGTCGAAGCCGATCTCTTCCAGATCCTTCGCAAGATCATTGGCGTCATTGATCGTTCGTTCGAGCTGCGGGACCTTCTTGTCGCTGTAGTGCTGGATGCCGACGAGGAAGGCGCGGCGCGTCTGCGCCTCCGAAGCGGATGGTCCACAGAACAACCAGGCGACAACGCCGGCGAATAGTACATGAAGTAAAATTCTGACCGTGCTTCCAGAACTTCCCATTGTATTTGCTTTCCGCAATCATCCCAAACTATTATGACACTGGCTCGTTTTAGCGGCAAGTTGTCCTTGTTTATATCGTATCTCCAGGCAATAAGGCAGTCATGCGCGTCTATTCGCGGGGCGCGAGAAGCAAGGTCCGCGCCACACGGAATCCGATCCTTTCCTGCCGTTCAGTCGTGAGCTCCCAGCTTCTTGCGGCCGACCTCAGGTCGCGCGGCTCATCGGACCAGGCACCCCCGCGAATGACATGGCGGCTACAGTCGCCTGTGGTCCGAGCACTGCCGTCATGGGGCAGCCCGGCAAGCGTGTCGTTCCAGCAATCCTCCACCCACTCGCGCACATTGCCGTGTACGTGCAGGAGGCCAAATGGATTGGCTTCGCCGGTATCAGCCAGCACTGTCCGCGCCTGCTTCTGCGCCTTTGGGCTGCCGAGATACGATATGTTCCAATTGTAGTTCGCACGGTCGGGGGCGATATCGCGCCCGAACCAGAACGGCGTGGATGGGCAGGCGCCAGAGGCGCATCCTCGGGCGGCGAACTCCCACTCCGACTCCGACAACAAACGGTAGGTCGCGCCGGTCTTGCGTGACAGCCATTCGACGTATGCCTTGGCGTCCTGCCAGGAGACGAAGATGACCGGATGCCTGCCGGTGCCGAAGTCGAAGTCACCGGGCCGATAGGCGTTGCAGCCACCCTCGGCGATGCACGCCGACCATTCGTCAAAGGTGACTTCACTGCGCCCGGCTGCAAAGGCGTGGCCAATCGTGACTTCCTGCTGAGGACCTTCGTGTTCGTTATGGCCACTCTCGTTGATTGGCGACCCAATCAGGGTCCGACCGGCGGGAACAACCGTCATCACTGGGCAACGCTCACACTCCCTGAACAAATGCAGCCCGGTGCCGAGGACATCGGCGTTCGCCGGCGCGGCGGCAAGGATTGTCGCGGTCGCGGGCGGCTGTGGCTGCGCCACAGCAGTGCTGTTCGCTGGCGGCGCCGGCGGCGGTGTGGGTAATGCCAATCGGTTGGGCGCCGGCGGATCGGGAGGGGTAGCGCTGGGAGCAGGAACGGCTGTCGCTTTTGACGGGGCGCCGGCGGGCGGTTCCTGCGGGCCGGGGTTTGTTGGCAATGCCGCTGGTGACGGCGAAGCAGCGGGCGGCTTTGCAGGCAAGGACAAATCAGCCGGTGGCGATACCGCCTGCGGCGATGGCGTTGAGGGCGGTGAAGGCCCCTGCGACGGCGGATCCGCAGGGGGCAATGCGGCTCGCGGCGATGGAGCCGCGGGCAGCAGAACTACCTGCGAGGACGATTCGGTGGCTGCCGGCGCTGCCTTCGAGGCGGATTGTGCAGGCAACGGATTTTCTTGTTGCCGCAAATTCGGACTCAGTGTTTGCAAGCCGAACCATCCGGCAAAGGCGAGCAAGCAAGCCGCGCCGGCCAGGCCAATCGGAATGATCAGCCGCCCGCGGGGCGCAGCGGGACCAGGTGGACCTAGCGTCGGATCGCGAGCGGACGCCTGCCGCTGGTCAACGGCGGCTTGCGCCGGAGGACGATCGTTCCGGGGCGCGCGGCGAGGGCCAGGAGCCTCGCCCATCGACCGCATGCCGCCGCGCAACTTGTCCCGCGGGAGAACGCCGAGCCGGGCCAGCGCGGCCTTGAGACCGGGGCGGTCGTTCACAAGAAGCGTATGAAACTCGCCGAACGGCGGATTGATCGACCCGATATCGAGATCGCTCAACCGCATCGGAATGAGTTTGTTGCCGGCGCGGCTGGCCTCGTCATAGACCCAGTCCGAGTCGACGGAAGCCTCGCTCCAGAGCACAATCACGGCCCGCGCAGCCTCGATGGCAGCCAGCGTCGCTTTGCGGAACCGCTCGCCGCCTTTGATCTTCTGGTCCCACCAGACGCTGTATCCTTCGGCCTCAAGATCGCGCGCGAGCGCGTCGATCAGCGAGAGGTCGGCCCGTGAATAGGAAATGAAGATGTCGCCTGCGCTTTCCGAGTTGGAGTCCGGCTCCTGCGGCACCAGGAAGATCGGATCGGCGCCGAGCGACCCATAAAGGTGCGGCTCCTGGACGCCACCGGTCGCCTTGAGGACGGCGTCGCGCACGTAGCGAAACAGGAACCCGACCTCGAGGCCGGGCTTTGCCAGATATTCAAGGAGCGCCGCAGCGAACGGACTGTGAAGGCCCTCTCCGTCGCGGGCCACGGTCCCGCTTTTGGCGGCATAGGCGACCAGCACATTTCCGCCAGGCGCCACATCAGCGAGCCCGTGGCCGACTGAGCGCGTGCGCGCCGAGCGCACCATGCGCGACCGAAACATGTTGTCGCGGCAGGCGTCCAGAATCACGAGCCGCAGCCGGCTGGCGCCGTCGACCGAATTCAGCAACTGATCGAGGGAGATGGCCTCGAATGCAATGTCGCGGTCATGCTCGAGCTTTGCGTCGACCGGGACCAGATAATTTACGCCGTCGACCTCGATGCCATGGCCGGCATAGTAAACCACCGCAATGTCGGCGCCGTCCGCCGTACGGCTGAACGCCTGGATGGCGCGCCGCATGGCCTCGAAACCCAAGTTCTGATGGTCGATGATCTGGTCGAAGCCGGCCGCGCTCAGCCGCTCCGCGATTCCCAGCGCGTCGTTGCCCGGGTTGAGCAACGGGGCCGCATGCTCATAGGCACAATTGCCAATAACCAATGCGACCCGCGTTTGCGCCGGTCTAACCTCCGCCATCGAAGCCCTCACAGACAGCAGCCGAGCGAGCCTGCTCTCCTTTTTGGCCCCTCCGCTTCGCATGCAATTTTTGAGCATACCAATTTGACGGCTGGCCGTCATCCGCCGCCCGCAAGCATGCTTAGTGCGCCTCCCATGGAAGCGTTTCGTTCGAGCGGACTGGACCATCCTCGTGTCAGTGTCGTCACCATGCCGAGCGAGGTACGCACGAAGCTCCGACGACGCGCCGCGTCCTAACGATTTTCCGACGTCCGCATTGAGATTTTCGACCGAGCGCCCAAAGCTCAAGGTCCAGCCCGTTCAACTGCCACTTGCTCGTTTGCCATCGGGATGGTCGCCCTGGCCGAGAACCCGGCGGTTGCAAAATGGCTTCCACACCGGGATATTTCAGGTCGCTGCAGGAAAAGAGAAAAAGAGGCGGCGTGCCTGCCACCGGCGAGCACGCGAACTGCATCAGCCCATCGGTTCACGATGAGAGGGAGGATAAAGATGCTTTACCGATGTTCGATCAGCGCATTCGCGCTCGCGGGCGCGCTTTGCGTCACGACCGCTGGCGCCTGGGCCTGGGACGACTCAAAATACCCCGACTTCAGCGGGCAGTGGCGTCCGATCGGCGGGCCAGGTCGGTTCGCCCGCGACCAGAATGCTCCGCTCACGCCGGAGTATCAGGCCATCTTCGACGCCACCAAGTCCGAAGGCGGACAGGGCACGAGCAACATGACGTATGTCTGCTTCTCGCCGGGCATGCCGCGCGCCACCAATGGCTATGGCGAGATCGAATTCGTCATAGCACCGACGACCTTCCACGTTCTGGTCGACCATATCTACGACAATCGCCGGATCTTCACGGACGGACGCCCTTGGCCGGAGCCGATGATACCGACCCTCCTGGGTTATTCGATCGGCCAGTGGATCGATACGGACGGGGACGGCAAATACGACGTGCTCGAGGTCGAGACGCGCGGCTTCCGCGGTCCGCGTGCTTTCGACGCGACCGGCCTTCCTCTGCATCACGACAACCAGACGATCGTCAAGGAAAAGCTTTACATCGACAGCAAGGATCCCAACGTCGCCCATGACGAGGTCACCGTGATCGACCACGCGCTCACGCATCCATGGACAGTCGTGAAGAACTACCGACGCAACCCATCTCCCCGTCCGATCTGGACGGAAGAGAACTGTCCCGAAACCAACAATCATGTCCGCGTCGGCAACGACGACTACATGGTGAGCGCCGATGGCTTCCTGATGCCTACCGCAAAAGGCCAGAAGGCTCCGGATCTGAAGTATTTCAAGTAGGCCTCACCGTGCTGCCCCGTCTACTCGCCATCACCAAGGAGGTGATCGGGATAGCAGCGCTGTTTGCTGCGGTGCAAGAGTCCGAAAAGTGGCCCTGGGGCATCCAATTCCCTGCCCGTCCAGGGTGGATTAGTGCAGCCGCAGCCCTACCCTACCAATTCCGCCATACGAACTAAAACAACGCCTGCTTCCGACGCTAATTCACGTCAACTCGATCGGACGCCGCAGAGCTTCCGGTCAGTGATTCGACAATGTAATCGCGTTACTACAAATCAACCGCCGGCCAGAAGAGAAGCTCTCTCTTGTGGTCATTTTTCCTGGGACACCGCAGGTTGCTGCTGGCTCTCCCCGGGCTGCCACGGGACCAGCCCTGCGGGCGGCACCGGCTCGTTCCGCGCCGGCATGAACGCGTCGAGCTGAACCTTGACATTGTGCAGCATCGTTTCGAGCACGGCGTAGTCGCCCGTCTTGCGATCGATGACCCGCTCCAGCTCGGCACAGCGCTGGCGCAGACCCGCGATTTCGTGATCACGCATGGTGATCTCGACTTCCAGCAGATGCAGCCGGTTCTCGGCGCGGCCCAGCTCTTCGGCCAGCCGCGTGCTTTCCTCCCGAATTCTCTGATATTCGGCCAGGCCCGCCTCGACCACCTGCACGCTGCGCTCGGTTAGCGGCATTTGCTCGATCACGCTGATTTTCTTTCTGGCATCCCGATGATCGATGGCACCCATTCCGCCTTTCTGCACTACCTCAGTCATACACCCCTCCTTTGCCCCAAGGTCCTCGAACCCCCGATCTCGTCACGCCGGCAATTCTTGTTCGCAACGAAGGCTAAGATGCGGCAGGTGGCAGAAAGGCCCATCGCGTATGTGGACACCGGCGGGCTCCGACATGGGAACCGGAGGTCGCCGAAATGGGCGGCACGCCACCACACCTGTACCAGGGTGCGGCAGTGACCGAGCGATATCCAGCGAGAGCGCTGATGACGACCGGTAAGGAGGCGAAAAAGCGTAGCCCGGATGGAACCCGAGCGACATCCGGGTTCCGGCGCGACATCCGCCCCCCGGATTTCGCTTACCCGCTCCGCAAACCAGCGCCCCCCCATCTCACTTTGGCGCCGGCGCGAAATACCGCAGGTCCGGCGGCTTCTGGTTCTTCCTTGCCGGCATCAGAAGGCCGGCGCCGCTCAAGATGTAGTTCGTCTGATTGAGGAAGACGTGATGATTGTTCTCGGTGCACTGGGTCTCGACCCAGAGCTCGGGTCCGCGAACGCGGAGATAGTTGCGAGTCACGCGCCAGGGACGCGTCAATGCATCATCGATCGCCGTCACCTCGTCGTGCATGAGGTTGGGGTTGTCCAGGTCGCGGGAGATGCGCTCCAGCAGCACCGCGCGCTGATCCTTGTGGAAGGGGATTCCGCTGCTGTCGTAGCTGTGCGGGTTCTTCAGGCCGCGGGTCTCGACGATAAGCGTATCGTAGCGGCCGTCGCCGTCGGCATCCTCCCATTTTCCGATCGAATAGCCGGCGTAGCTGGGCGGTAGCGGTGCCGGCCAGTCGCGGCCGTCGGTGTAGATGCGGCGGAAGAAGTTGAACAGCTCACCGAAGATGTAGGTGGTCTCGCCGGTGATGATGAATTGCAGCGGCATGATGCCGATCATGCCGCGCGGCATCCCCGGCGGAAAGCAGCGATAGGTCGGGTCGGAGCCTTGTCCGCCGGCGGCCTGATCGGCGAGGCCGGCTTCGAAGATCGCCTGATATTCTGGAGTGAGCGGCGGCTCCTCGCCACGACCCAGTCGCTTGGTCGGGTCCCAGGCATTGCCGCCGCCCGGACCGGGCCGCTGCCACTGGCCTCTCCAGTCCGGATATTTCGCCTCGTCATGCGCGTGCGCGCGTGGGATGCCGGCGGCGAACGTCGCCAGCAGCGCGAAAGTGCCGATCACGGCTGCGTAGCGCATCGCGGATTCTCCTTGCGGCCGATCGGAGGTTACTGCGCCGGCGACAAAAGTCCATTCCGCGGAGGAACCGGACAGTAGCCCGGATGAGCGAAGCGACATCCGGGTCAAACGGTTGATGCGCTGTGATTAAGCGAGCCCGCCTATCGCTTCGCTCATGCGGGCGACAAGTTGCACTGAGCGCTCTTGGGACTCATTGCCCTTGGATCAGAATCGAGCGGAGGGGGATTAACGAAGTGTAATCCGCCATAAGCGAACCCAATCGCAGCGTGAGCCGACGAATTAGCATGCCGTTCGCTTTGGACGGCAGGGCGAGAGCGGGGCGACGACATCACGGTGGGGGCCGAGTCTCACCTGGGGAGAGTTGGTGAAGCACATGCCCTTCAAATCGATCGATGTTCCCGCAGCCGCTGGCACCTATGTCTACATCTCGGTCGACGGCGTCGATGCCGCCAGTGAGGCCGTCGGGAATTACGGCAGCGTTGACGGCGACGGTGACGGCACCTTCCATGGTTTTGTCGCCACCAGCAGCAATGGCACGACCTACGATCCTCCCGGATCGAGCAACACCGATGTGGTTGGCATAACCCCCACTGGCACCATCTTTGGAGATTATGTCGACTTTGCCAACAGGCAGCACGGATTCATCGACAGCAATGGCGTCACCACGCCGTTCAATATTTTCTTGGCTCTCGGCACCACGATTTCCGGTGCTACCGACGCCGGACTGATTTTCGGAGACTTTGTCGACAGCACAAACCACGTCAACGGATTCATCGACAACAACGGCAGCTTTGCATTGGTCGATGTACCCGGAGCCGCCAGTACCTCGGTTGCCGGCGTCAACGCCGCCGGCGAGATCGTCGGAACGACGACCGACACGGGCGACCACGCCCATGGGTTCATCGACAACAACGGCGTCTTTACGACGTTCGATCCTCCCGGCTCGTTCTACACGAGCGTTGTCGGAGTCAGCGCCGCCGGCGTCGTCGTCGGAAACTATGAGGATGGCGCCAGCAACAATCAAGGATTCATCGACGACCACGGCGTCATTGCGACGATCGATATACCTGGGGCCGCCAGCGTCGGCGTTTCCGGACTCAACGACGCCGGCGAGATCGTCGGATATTTTATCGACGGCAGCGAACACGTCCATGGGTTCGTCGACAACAACGGTTCCATTGCGACAATCGACGTGCCCGGAGCTTCTGAAACCGACGTCTTGGGCATCAACGCCTCCGGCGCGATCTTCGGATACTATAACAACAGCACGGGCCAACATGGTTTTGTCGGCGATGCCGGATCAGCGGTTCCGGTCTCGCCGCCTTCGAGCGGGCCCGCCAAGGGCGAGATCCTTTGGCAGAACGACAGCGGCCAGGCCGCGGTCTGGCTGATGAACGGGACCAGCCCGGTCACCCAGAGCACGGTCGGCGCCAATCCGGGGCCGAGCTGGCACGTCGAAGGCACAGGTGATTTCAACGGCGACGGCAAGAGCGACATCCTGTGGCAGAACGACAGCGGCCAGGCCGCGGTCTGGCTAATGGACGGGACCAGCCCGGTCACCCAGAGCACGGTCGGCGCCAATCCGGGACCGAGCTGGCACATCGAAGGCACGGGCGATTTCAACGGCGACGGCAAGAGCGACTTCCTGTGGCAGAACGACAGCGGCCAAGCCGCCGTCTGGCTGATGAATGGGATCACCCCGATCGGCCAGAGCACGGTGGGCGCCAATCCGGGGCCGACCTGGCACCTCGAGGGCACGGGTGACTTCAACGGCGACGGCAAGAGCGACTTCCTGTGGCAGAACGACAGTGGCCAGGCCGCGGTCTGGCTGATGAATGGGATCACCCCGATCGGCCAGAGCACGGTCGGCGCCAATCCAGGGCCGACCTGGCACATCGAGGGCGCCGGCGACTTCAACGGTGACGGCAAGAGCGATATCCTGTGGCAGAACGATAATGGACAAGCCGCAGTCTGGCTGATGGATGGCATTACCCCGATCGGCCAGACCACGGTCGGCGCCAATCCGGGGCCGGCCTGGCACATAGCGGGTGTCAGCGACCTCAACGGCGACGGCAAGAGCGACATCATTTGGCAGAACGACAACGGTCAGGCCGCCGCCTGGCTGATGGACGGCACAACGCCCGTGGGCACGGCCAACGCCGGCGACAACCCCGGCACCGACTGGCACATCATCGCCTAGACCAGGTCTCATCGAACAAGCGCCCGCATTTCACTTCGCTCGCGGCCACGATGCGGAACGAGAAACCACTGCGGCGGCGGGGCCGTCGGGAGCGACTGCGGCCCCCAACGGAAATCCGCCGCCGCCGCTTGTTCTCCAGGGAACCCGGCTGCGCCCCTGGGCGTTCAATCGCTGCACTGAGATGCGCCAAAGATCAACGAGCGCAATGAGCCATCGCGACCCATGGGGGTTGTCGCACGTGATTGATCCGCTCTACGCCATTTCCGGATTCGGTGTCGGTGCCCTGGTGGGGATGACCGGGGTCGGCGGCGGCTCGTTGATGACGCCGTTGTTGATCCTGCTCTTCGGCATTCATCCGGCGACGGCCGTTGGCACCGATCTCCTGTACGCCGCCGCCACCAAGACCGGGGGCAGCCTCGTCCACGGACTCGCTCGAAGCATCGACTGGCCGATTGTGAGACGGTTGGCGTCCGGCAGCATCCCGGCAACGATGGTCACACTCTATGTGCTCTCGTACCTGAATTTGAACAGCCCGGCGGCAAGCAGCCTGATCACCATCGTGCTGTGCGCGGCGCTGATCGTCACCGCGCTGGCGCTGATTTTCCGAAACACGCTGTTGGAGGCCGGCCGCGCAAATCTTGCCGGGCTTGGTTCTCACAACACCGCGATGATCACGGTCGTCGTCGGAGTGCTTCTCGGCGTGCTCGTCTCGATTTCGTCAGTGGGCGCCGGGGCCATCGGTGTAGTGGCATTGGTCGTCCTCTATCCGAAGCTCCCCATCGCCAGGATTGTTGGCTCTGACATCGCCCATGCCGTTCCGCTCACGCTCATTGCCGGCCTCGGGCATTGGATGATTGGCACGGTGGACTGGCACATTATCGGGTCGCTGCTGGTCGGTTCGCTGCCGGGGATTTTTCTTGGAAGCTATTTAGCGGTCAGGATTCCCGAAACCGCCCTGCGAATCGTGTTGGCGGTGACGCTGCTCGTGGTCGCGAGCAAGCTTGCATTTGATCATCTGGACCAATCTTCACTCGTGACGGCCTTTACCAGGCGGGCGATCAACTGATCCCGCTCAAGAGGTCTCGCCGGCAGGCAGCGCCGAGCGCCGTCACGTCCTCAGCGAGACGCGGTCGGCGAGCGCCTGAAAGGCGCGTGAGGCGATCGCCACGCACAGGACCGTGACGATTACCTGGATGGCACCGCCCAGCACGAGATGGACCATGGCCGCCGGCGTGCCGGGCTCCATGACGCCGCGGCCGAGCATCAATGTGACGCCGATCGACAGCGCCGCCATCGGCAACTGCGCCAGCAGAAAAATCAGGAAGATCGAGAAGGCATGGCCCTTGCTGTCGGCCACCGCATTGGCCCGGCTGGCACCGCGGGCGCCGACGGCGATGGCCGGAAACAGGATCGTCAGCCGCATCAGGACAATCAGCACCGCAATCAGCACGACGAAGGTCGGAACGAGTGCGGTCAATGCCGACAGACCGATCGCCGTCAGCGCCTCCTGTACCGAAAACACGAGGTCGATGAGGACCGACACCACCACCAGCCAACCGAAGAACGGCAGAAAACCCGGCTGGCCCGGATCGAGGACGTAGCCCGGCTTCACTTCGTCGAGAATGATGAAGCGATGGATCGCGATCATGATCGGCGCCAGGCAAAAGCTCTGCACCGCGTTCACCACGAGGCCCAATACCGTGCCGAGGATAGCGCCGCTCCATAGCCGCGGCGGCACGAAATCTTCCATCACCTTGACCGCGATGATGATGAGCGCCGCGCAGATCAGCAGCAGGGGCAGCGCGCGCCACACGCGCCCGACGTCGCTGTAGGCCGTGGCGACGGTCGTTGTGATCGGGAGCCGACTGGGAGCCACGGCGGCAGATCTCGGCAGCGCAGCCCGGGGGATGCGCTCGCTACTTCGCGCTGCGCCCGGGCGCCGGAATTGATCCGGTCAGGATCTCCTCGGGCGCCACTTCGATGCCACGCTCCCCGGCATGCTCGATCATGCGCTGCACCCGCCCCGATGCCTTGGCCGCTTCCACGAACTCGGTGATGTAGCCGAGGCGTGCGGTCTGGCCCTTGGCCACCGCCAGCGATTGCAGGTTGGCGCCATAGTGGTCATCCAGCACGTGCGAGCCGGGGAGCCTGGGGGCGTACTCAAGCAGCGGCGGACGCGGCGCGGCCCAGGCGTCGGCGCGGCCGCTGCGCATGAGGTCGAACGCCTCGTCCGGAATTTCGACCGTGATCGTTTCGGCGTGCTTGAGCATCCGGCTCAGCGTCAAGGTGGAGGCGTGACTGCGCACGACCGCGATGCGAACGCCGGAGCGGTCCATGTCGGCAACGCTGTGGATCGAGGAGTTAGCCGGCACCATCAGGGTGAACGGCACCATGATGTAGGGCGGCGTGAAGCCGACGTCGGTGGAACGCGCCGGAACGTAGCCGAGGAAGCCAGCATCGCATGCGCCGGCCTTGAGACATTCCACCAGCGCCGGCGGCGACGGATTGCCGACAAGCTGGAGCTTGACCCCGACATGGTCTGCCAGGGCCTGAGCCATCTGTTCGATCACGACGCCGGTCCCGGTGCCGTGGATCTCGCCGGTCGCGGGATCCTTGGTGAACTGCGGCAGGTGCAGCCCGACCCGGATCTTGCCCACTTGCACCAGATCCGCGACCCGCGGGTCGGCGGCCTGCTGGGCATCGGCTGACACCACGGTCGCCAGCAGAGCGACCGCCATGAGAACAACGCGACGACTCGCTTTCATGACATCCCTTCACACTACCTGCGCCACGGATACGACGTGGCGATGCCGACAATCCACGATTTTAGCCGCGACGGCAAGGAAGCGGCGCCTTGCAAGCGAGTTCACTCCGCCGCGCGTGTGAAATAACGTAAATCCGGCGGCGGCTGGTCGCGGCGCGTCGGCATCAGGTAGCCGTCCTCGCGCACGAAGTAAGTCTCCCGGCTGAGAATGACCATCGTGTTGTGCTCCTGGCAGAGGTACTCGATCCACTCCGCCTTGCGGTCGCGGTGGTAGCTGCGGGTCACCGTCCACGGGCGCGTGAGCGCATGGTCGATGGTGGTGATCTCGTCGTGCAGGATGCCGGGATTGGTCCGGTCAAGATAGATCCGCTCCTTGAAGACGCTCTGGTTGTCGGCGTGCAGGGGAATGCCGGTGTTCTCGTAAAGGCGCAGGCCGTGGAAGCCGCGCGTCTCGACTTCGAGCACGTCGTAGCGGCCGTCGCCGTCCTCATCGACCCATTTGCCGATCGACGTGCCGAGCAGGGAGAGCCTGCCGCCTTGCCGCCAGTCGCGCCCGTCGGTGTAGATGCGCCGCATCTCCTGCATGTAGTTGAGCCGCATGTAGGTGACGTCGGGTGTGACGATGAGCTCGAACGGCTCATAGGCCAGCATCGCGCGCGGCATGCCGGGCGGGATGCAGCGGACTTGCGGGTTGTAGTCCTGCCCGCCGTACACTTCCTGCTCCTTCAGGCGCCCCTCGTAGAGCTTCTTGTATTCGGCGTTGAGCGGGGCCTTTTGGCCGCGCCCCGGCGGCTTGCTCGGGTCCCACTGCACGCCGTCCGCGCGCGTCCATTGCCCCTTCCAGTCCGGATACCGGGCGTCTTCGAATGCCTGCGCTCCCAGCGTCGTGAACCACGAGGCAAGCACAATGGCGATCAGACCGATCGAATTTCGAGCGAGCATGAATGTCCTCCCCCGGGGCGCCATGAGCTGGCGCAGTCCTCACGAATTGCTGTTTGTTGTTCAAAGCCGGCGGTCGTTGCGCGCAGCTCTGCCATGGCTTGTTCTGCAGCCGTCCCACCGGAACCGCCGATGAGGCGCGATCGAAATTCTATCATACGAACGCGCTGATGCTTCGCGGCGCGTGGATCAAAAGCTTAGAAATGTTGTTTATGGGAGCTAATTGAACCCTTATGAATTTGGACTGGCTTTGGCTATGATAGGCGCTTGCGCCGGCGCAGGCAGAAGGCGCGATTCGTCGTGTTCATCGCGTCCTGAGGCCGGGAAAATGGGCCCCGGTCCTCAAGGGCCTACCCTTCCGCCCCCGCCGGCCGCGGGTGTATCGTTCACCATGATCGCCGCACGGAACGGCGGCTTGCAAAGAAGGCGGCTTGCAAAGAAATCGAGCGGCGGCCGCACTTCATGGCGGCCGGTGCGCGCGGACGATGACAGGGAGAACCACGATGGGCTACCGGACCATGATCGGCCTTATTGCGTTGGCGGCGATGCTGGGCGTGTCCGTGCCCGACGCCCGCGCCCACGACCCGGCGAAATATCCGGACTGGGGCGGCTCATGGCGGATCACCGGTGGCAATCGCTGGGACCCGACGAAACCGACGGGGCTCGGCCAGCAGGCGCCGCTCACGCCGGAATACCAGAAGATCCTGGAGGCGAGCCTCGCCGACCAGAAGGCCGGCGGCCCCGGCAACGATCCGAGCGCGTGGTGCGCCCCGACCGGGATGCCGCGGTACATGACCGCGATCTTTGGGCTCGAATTCGTGATCCTGCCCGAGATCACCTACATCCACTCGGAAGTGCGCCTGCCGCGCCGGATCTACACCGACGGCCGCGCGTGGCCCGATCCCATCCAGCCGACGTTCGAGGGCTATTCGATCGGGCAGTGGGGCAAAGTCGACGCGAGCGGACAATTCAACGAGCTCACCGTCGAGACCCGCGGCTTCAAGGGCCCGCGCAACTACGAGCCGACCGGCATTCCGCTGCACAACGACAATCAATCGATCATCAAGGAGCGGATCTATCTCGACGACATGGATGCGAACCTCCTGCACGACGAGATCACCACCATCGACCACGCGCTCACCCGGCCCTGGGTCATCACCAAGGACTACCATCGCGATCGCAAGCGGCCATGGCTGGAGGCCTACTGCACCGAGAGCAGCGAACATCTCCATATCGGCGGGGAAACCTATTACCTCAGCGCCGACGGGTTGCTGATGCCGGTGAAAAAGGGTCAGCCGGCGCCGGACCTGCACTATTTCCCGCAGACGAAGAAATAAACGGTGGGGCCATGCTGAACTCGCTTGCCGTTTAGTAAGAGAGAGAGAAACGAGAAACATGCACGACAAAAACTTGCTCCATACGCTGACGCTTGCCGCGATGCTGTGCCTGCCGCTGACTGCCGCGCTGGCGCAGGATGCCGCGAAATATCCGAACTGGTCCGGGCACTGGCGCAGCGGACCGCCCAACCGATGGGACCCGACCAAGCCGGGCGGCCTCGCGCAGCAGGCGCCGCTCACGCCGGAATATCAGAAGATTTTCGAAGCGAGCATCGCCGATCAGGCCGCCGGCGGTCCCGGCAACGATCCCAGCACCTGGTGCGTTCCGGCAGGCATGCCGCGCATGATGACGGCGATCTTCTCGATGGAGTTCATCATCCTGCCCGGCATCACCCATGTGCTGTCCGAGGTGCATCCGGAACGCCGCATCTACACCGACGGCCGCGCCTGGCCGGCCGACATGGACGCGGAGGCGAGCTTCGCCGGCTACTCGATCGGGCAATGGGGCAAGCCGGACAAGGACGGGCGCTTCCAGGAACTCGACGTCGAGACCCGCGGCTTCAAGGGGCCGCGCAATTACGAACCCACCGGCCTGCCCTTGCATTTCGATAACCAGACCGTGCTCAAGGAGCGGCTATTCCTCGATCCCGCCGATCCGGAGACCTTGAAGGACGAGATCACCACCATCGACCATGCGCTGACGCGGCCTTGGACGGTGACGAAAAGCTACCGGCGCCAACTGAACAAGCCCTGGCTGCAGAACGACTGCACCGAAAACAGCCAGCACGTCAGAGTCGGAACGGAAACCTATTACATCAGCGGCGACGGCTACCTGATGCCTGTGAAAAAGAACCAGGCGCCGCCGGATCTGCGCTACTTCAAGCAGACAACGAAATAATGAAATCGCGAATGGCGGCGCGGGGCGCGCCGTCCATGACAAGGGAGAGAAACATGATCGATCGGCGTTCAATCAGATTCGTCACGCTGGCGGCGGCGCTCTGCCTGCCGCTCGCGGCGTGGGCGCAGGAAGTGTCGAAATATCCCACCAACTGGGAAGGCCAGTGGAAACGCGGCATGAGTTCCGGCAAATGGGATCCCGACAAGCCCGCCAACGCCCAGCAGGCGCCGCTCAGTCCTGAAGGCCAGGCGGTATACGAACAAAATCGCCGCAAGCTTGCGGCCGGCAAGGACGTCGACCCGAAGAGCAACTGCCTGCCGCCCGGAATGCCGCGGGTGATGATGATCTATCAGCCGATGGAAATCGTCATCAAACCGAACATCACTTATTTCCTGATCGAAGCGACCAGCCCGATACGCCGCATCTACACGGACGGCCGCGACTGGCCCAAGACCTTCCTGCCGGCCTTTGCCGGTTATTCGATTGGCCATTGGGAGGACACCGACGGCGACGGCCGCTACGACACCCTCAACATTGAAACACGCGGCATCAGCGGCACCCGACTGTTCGACGGCAACGGCATTCAGTTGGCCGCCGACGACCAGACCATCGTTAAAGAGAAGCTCTACCTCGACAAGAGCAATCCCAGCATCATGAAGAACGAGATCACCACCATCGACAGCGCGCTGACCAAGCCGTGGACAGTGACGCGGCAATACCGGCGCGGCGAGAAGGATCCGGCGTACGCCGAATACAATTGCGAGGACAATCACTACGTCGTCATCAACGGCGAGAACTATCTGCTCGGCGTCGACGGCTTCCTGATGCCCCTGATGAAGAACCAGCCGCCGCCGGACCTGCGGTATTTCAATCAGGCGGGGAAGTAAAAGTCCTTGCTCTTGAACATTTCTCCGCTCGTCCCCGCGAAAGCGGGGACCCAGGGCAACAATCCCAAACTCTGTGCAAGCGGCCCTGGATTTCCGCTTGCGCGGGAATGAGCGGAGAGCGCGGCCGGCCGATTGATCTCAGGGCGGTAGTGTAATCACTCAGGCCACCGCTTCAAACTGAAGGGTTTCGTGCATGACCACGCGGTTGCGGCCGCGGTGCTTGGCGGCGTAGAGCGCGGCATCGGCGGCCTCGATCAGGCGTTCGGCCTTTTCGCCGAGCGCCGGGATCAACGATGCGACGCCGACGCTGATCGTGACCTGTCCGCAGGGCGAGGAGGCATGCGCGATGCAAAGCTCCTCGACTGCGCTGCGCAGGCGCTCCGCGACAACCACCGCCGTCTCGGCGTCGGCGCCGGACAGGAGCAGCACGAATTCCTCACCGCCATAGCGTGCCGGCAAGTCATCGTCGCTGCGGGCGACCTCGTTCATCAGTTTGGCGAGGCGGCGCAGGCAGACGTCGCCTTCGACGTGGCCATAGCGGTCGTTGAACAGCTTGAAGTGATCGGCGTCGACCATCAGCAGCGCGGTCGGACGCCCGAGCTTGCCGGCGCGCTGCCACTCGGCGGCGAGGCGGGCATCGAAGCCGCGGCGATTGGCGAGGCCGGACAGCGGATCGAGCGATGCCAGTTGTTCGAGGTGCCGGTTGGCCGCGCGCAGCTCGCGCTCCCGCTCGGCAAGCTTGCGCGCGGTGTCATTGAGCGCCGCGGCGAGCGGCGCGAACTCGGCAGCCCAGTCCTCGCGGGCGACGCGGACGTCGGCGTCGCCGCGGCCGATGCGGCTCGCGGTCCGCGCCAGCGACCGGATCGGATCGACGATCAGGCGCTCACCGCCGAACCAGGCCGCGAGCAGCAGCAGGAACCCGAAAATGGTGAGCTGGATGTAGGCGATCAGGATGTCGCGGTCGATGCGCTTGAGAACGTCCACCTCGTCAAGACCGACGGCAAGGTGGGCCTCGCTTCCCGCGGCACGCACGAAACCGAAAATGCGGCTGACGCCGTCGAGGCCCTTGCTGCGCAGCGTGCCCTCGTCAAGGGCGGCGAACTCGCGTGCCACGGCGAAGTCGCCGACGAATGTTCCGATCCGGTCGGCGACCTCGCGATCGCCGGCGACCAGCGTTCCGTTGCCGTCGATCAACATGACGGTCGATCCCGGACGGCGCTCGAGCGAATTGACGAGGTTGTTGATCCACTGCAGATCGACCGAGGCGAGGATCACGGCGTTGACCGTGTCGTCGATCTTCAGGGTCGGATAGGCGGCGAGCAGCACCGGCGTCCGCTGCATCCGCCCCACGAGATAGTTGCTGATGACGAAGTCGCGATTCTCGACCGCCACGCGGTAGTAGTCGCGGTCGGAGACGTCCAGGCCGACGCCGCCGGCAAACGTCGAGCATTTGATCCGGGCGTCCGGTCCGACGATCGACAGGCCCTTGATCCAGGGGACATTGTGGGCGAAGTCCGAGAGATAGACGTTGCAGGTTTCGCCGCGCGCCAGCATGGCGATGGAGGTGCGGGCGACCACCTGCAGCACGGCGCGCACGGTGGACATGATCTCGCGCTGGGCTTCGGCGCCGCGGCGCGCGAGGTCGAGCGCTTCGGCGCCGGCAAGCTCGATGCGTTCGGTGCGGCTCCCTTCGAGCAGCCGGACGCGGTCGGCCATCAGCGGTACCAGCGTCAGCAAGGCAAGCAGGACCAGGCGGGCGCGAATGCTCAGCGTCGGCCGCAGCCCCGGCGTCATGGACTTCGGACGCGCCGCTGCCCGCTTGAAGAACCGACTGCCCATCGACATGTCCACCGACCCGATGCCACTGTAGCGGCAAGGGGTGAAGGCGCCTTTCGGGCGGTCGTTAAAATTTGAGCGAAGCAGGAGCGCGCTACCGCGATGACCGTGGCGACTGAAGCCATGTCGGGCCTGACGGCCGTGCGCCAGGAGATCGACCAGGCCTGCCGCGCCGCTGGGCGCGAGCCGTCGTCGGTCACGCTGGTGGCGGTTTCAAAGACCTTCGGCGCCGAGGCGATCGAACCGGTGATCGCGGCCGGGCAGCGCGTTTTCGGCGAGAACCGCGTGCAGGAGGCGAAAGCCAAATGGCCGCCGCTCATCGCCCGGCATTCCGGGATCGAGCTGCATCTGGTCGGCTCGCTGCAGTCGAACAAGGCGAAGGAGGCGGTAGCGCTGTTCGACGCCATCCACTCCGTCGATCGGCCAAGCGTCGCCGAGGCGCTGGCGAAGGAAATCGTCAAGCAGGCCCGCCATCCGCTCCTGTTCGTGGAGGTCAATACCGGGGGGGAAGCGCAGAAATCCGGCGTGCTGCCGGAAGCGGCCGACGACTTCATCGCCGCCTGCCGGGAGACCCATGGCCTTTCGATCGCTGGGCTGATGTGCCTGCCGCCGGCGCAGGAGCCGCCGGCGCCACACTTCGCGCTGACGGCCAAGATCGCGAGGCGCAATGGCCTCAAGCACCTGTCCATGGGGATGAGCGCCGACTTCGCGCTCGCCATCGGGTTCGGCGCCACCCACGTGCGGGTCGGGACGGCGATTTTCGGGAGACGCGGCTAGCGGCTAGTAGCTCGTCACAGTGATTATGACTGGTTGATTTTGAGCCAGTTTAGGATGGGCAAGTCCTTCGGATCCACGAGGATCTGGATGGTTCGGGCGACGCCGTGTTGACGGCGAATGAGGTCATTTCGTTCGAGCGTCAGGATCATCTGGTAGACCGAGGGCGGGCTGACTTGAAAGTCGCGCTGCATGTCGGTCTCGGCGGGCGGGCGTCGGAACATGTGCGAGTAAGTATAGATGAAGGCCAGGTACTGGCCTTGCTTGTCGGTGAAGCCTCGAGCGCTGAGGCTTCGAGCAGCGCCTGATTTTTGATTCATTCGTCGGTTCGTCCGGCTCTCCGAAAAGGAGGTCGCGATGAATGTACGTTACCGGGTCGAATTGAGCCAAGCCGAACGCTGCGAACTCACCACGATGTTGAGCAAAGGCAAACGGGCCGCCCGCAAACTCAAGCGCGCCCAGATATTGCTGGCGGCCGACGCCGGCCGCAGCGATGAAGAGATTGCCCGCACGGTGGCAGTAGGCGGCTCCACGGTGTACCGGACCAAGCGGCGCTTCGTGGAAGGTAATCTGGAGCGGGCGCTGAGCGAAGAGCCGCGCCCCGGGGCGGAGCGCAAGCTCACCGGCAAGGAGGAAGCCTTGCTGGTGGCAACGGCCTGCGCAAACCCTCCTGAGGGTCGCGCCCGCTGGACGCTGGAACTGCTGGCCGACGCCATGGTCAGGCTCACCGGACACGAGAGCCTGTCGGGCGAGACGGTGCGCCGGCGGCTGGCCGAAAACGGTCTCAAGCCCTGGCGCAGGGACATGTGGTGCATTCCAAAGGTCGACGGCGAATACGTCGCCCGCATGGAAGACGTGCTCGACCTCTATGCCGAAACGCCTGACCCCGAGCGGCCGGTGGTCTGCTTCGACGAAAGCCCAGTCCAACTCATCGGCGAGGTGCGCCAGCCGATCCCGGCCGCGCCGGGCCAGCACGAACGTTACGATTGCGAGTACCGCCGCAACGGCACCGTCAACCTCTTCGTTATGCTCGACGTGCATCGTCCCTGGCGTAAGGTCAAAGTCACCGAGCGGCGAGCGGCAGGAGATTACGCCCAGTGCATGCGCGAACTCGCCGACGTCCATTATCCCGACGCCGCGTGCATCCGGGTCGTGCAGGACAACCTGTCAACCCACTCGGCCGGTGCCCTCTATGAGGCGTTCTCGCCCGCCGAGGCCCGGCGTATCTTGCGCCGCCTCGAGTTCCACTACACCCCCAAGCATGCCAGTTGGCTCAACATGGTCGAGATCGAGATCGGCGTGCTGCGCGGCCAATGTCTCGATCGCCGCATTGACGATCCGAAGCGCCTCCTCCGCGAAATCGCGGCATGGGAGCGACAACGAAACGCCGCCAGCGCCCGCATCAAATGGATGTTCACAACCGACAAGGCCCGCACCAAAATGGGCCGCGCCTATCCCGTCACGTCCAATGAGTCATAATCACTGTGCCGAGCTACTAGTAGCTCGTCACAGTGATTATGACTGGTTGATTTTGAGCCAGTTTAGGATGGGCAAGTCCTTCGGATCCACGAGGATCTGGATGGTTCGGGCGACGCCGTGTTGACGGCGAATGAGGTCATTTCGTTCGAGCGTCAGGATCATCTGGTAGACCGAGGGCGGGCTGACTTGAAAGTCGCGCTGCATGTCGGTCTCGGCGGGCGGGCGTCGGAACATGTGCGAGTAAGTATAGATGAAGGCCAGGTACTGGCCTTGCTTGTCGGTGAAGCCTCGAGCGCTGAGGCTTCGAGCAGCGCCTGATTTTTAATTCATTCGTCGGTTCGTCCGGCTCTCCGAAAAGGAGGTCGCGATGAATGTACGTTACCGGGTCGAATTGAGCCAAGCCGAACGCTGCGAACTCACCACGATGTTGAGCAAAGGCAAACGGGCCGCCCGCAAACTCAAGCGCGCCCAGATATTGCTGGCGGCCGACGCCGGCCGCAGCGATGAAGAGATTGCCCGCACGGTGGCAGTAGGCGGCTCCACGGTGTACCGGACCAAGCGGCGCTTCGTGGAAGGTAATCTGGAGCGGGCGCTGAGCGAAGAGCCGCGCCCCGGGGCGGAGCGCAAGCTCACCGGCAAGGAGGAAGCCTTGCTGGTGGCAACGGCCTGCGCAAACCCTCCTGAGGGTCGCGCCCGCTGGACGCTGGAACTGCTGGCCGACGCCATGGTCAGGCTCACCGGACACGAGAGCCTGTCGGGCGAGACGGTGCGCCGGCGGCTGGCCGAAAACGGTCTCAAGCCCTGGCGCAGGGACATGTGGTGCATTCCAAAGGTCGACGGCGAATACGTCGCCCGCATGGAAGACGTGCTCGACCTCTATGCCGAAACGCCTGACCCCGAGCGGCCGGTGGTCTGCTTCGACGAAAGCCCAGTCCAACTCATCGGCGAGGTGCGCCAGCCGATCCCGGCCGCGCCGGGCCAGCACGAACGTTACGATTGCGAGTACCGCCGCAACGGCACCGTCAACCTCTTCGTTATGCTCGACGTGCATCGTCCCTGGCGTAAGGTCAAAGTCACCGAGCGGCGAGCGGCAGGAGATTACGCCCAGTGCATGCGCGAACTCGCCGACGTCCATTATCCCGACGCCGCGTGCATCCGGGTCGTGCAGGACAACCTGTCAACCCACTCGGCCGGTGCCCTCTATGAGGCGTTCTCGCCCGCCGAGGCCCGGCGTATCTTGCGCCGCCTCGAGTTCCACTACACCCCCAAGCATGCCAGTTGGCTCAACATGGTCGAGATCGAGATCGGCGTGCTGCGCGGCCAATGTCTCGATCGCCGCATTGACGATCCGAAGCGCCTCCTCCGCGAAATCGCGGCATGGGAGCGACAACGAAACGCCGCCAGCGCCCGCATCAAATGGATGTTCACAACCGACAAGGCCCGCACCAAAATGGGCCGCGCCTATCCCGTCACGTCCAATGAGTCATAATCACTGTGCCGAGCTACTAGTCGTGTGGCAGGCAACCAGGGCGAGTGCCTGTTCAGTGCGCGCGTGGCTCTGTCGCCGCGCTGCGATTCGACTGTGCCGAGGGTGCGAGGTGACGGGCGGGGGGATCGTGTTGCCGGGCGAGTTCAGCGCAGCGGTTCCATCGCTCCGCCATGGCGCGCCATGCCTGTCGAACTCTTCGCATCGTGCGAGAATTTGGCCATGGATTGGCAATCGGCCGCGTGGCGGAGGAAATGCTCCACTGGGCTCATTGGGACGTCTCCCGGGCTGCAGGACTCTGTCGCCTATCTCACTTATGAAAGCAGCCGCGACGAAATCGTTCCGGGCCTGGTGCGGTATTCGCGCTGGGCTGGTTGGCGATTTCCTAATAGTGAATTTCAATTCTCGTCCCTTGCCCAAGCCGGGAAATGAGACGCCGCAAGGCTTTGGCGCTGGCTGACACGCATCCGGCCGTGGCTGAGCCGTCGGGTCGGGCAACATGGACGAACACCGCACTTCCACGCCCGGCGGTGCGTGGGCGGGTGTTATGGTCGATTTCGACGATCAGGTCGTAGAGATGGTCCTCCCGCCACAGCCGGTCGCCCGGTTCAGCGGCCGAACGGCTGAACGCACGATTATACCGTCGATCGCTCGGGTCCTCGCACCAGGCGACATCCCGCGCGATGCGGCGGACCGGCAGGAAAGTTCGCGGGCGCGGCCCACGATCGGCGCGCCACCAGAGCCGCCGCGGCCGAAAGCGGCCGCGCGGGGTGCCGCCATCGCCCTCGCGCTTGTCGGCCCGGATCCCGGAGCGGCCCAGCACGACCGGAATGGCCAGCCCGCCGGCCAGGAGCACGCCACGCGTGCGGTCACCCGGCCGCGTCCGCACCCGAATGGCCGATAACGGCCGGTCCCGCATCACTCCCAATTCCCTCCCGCGGCCGGGAAGCCCGGCACAAAGTCCAAACCCCGCTTGCTCTTTTAGCCCCGAATGCTCTACTTCGCGCAATGTCGCCCGCGCCGTTTGAGATTCCGATGACGAATGCCCGCAAGATTCTGATCGTGGACGATGACGCCGAGTTGCGCGACGCCCTGGTCGAGCAGCTCGGCCTGCACGAAGAGTTCGACGCGGTCGCGGCCGAAAGCGGCGCCAAGGGTGTGCAGACCGCCAAAGTCGGACAGATCGACCTCGTGATCATGGATGTCGGGCTGCCGGACATCGACGGGCGCGAAGCGGTGCGAATCCTGCGCAAGAACGGATTCAAGGCGCCGATCATCATGCTGACCGGCCACGATACCGATTCCGACACCATCCTTGGCCTCGAATCGGGCGCCAACGACTACGTCACCAAGCCGTTCCGGTTCGCCGTGCTGCTGGCCCGCATCCGTGCCCAACTGCGCCAGCACGAGGCGAGCGAAGACGCCGTCTTCACCATCGGTCCCTACACGTTCCGGCCGAGCTCGAAGCTCCTGCTCAACTCCAAGGGCAACAAGGTGCGGCTCACGGAGAAGGAGACCGCGATCCTGCGCTACCTCTATCGCGCCGGCCAGCGGCCGGTGTCGCGCGAGACGCTTCTGCAAGAAGTCTGGGGCTACAATTCCGGCGTCACCACCCACACGCTTGAAACCCACATCTACCGGCTGCGCCAGAAGGTCGAAAAGGACGCCGCCGCTCCGGCTATCCTGGTCACCGAATCCGGCGGCTACAAGCTGGTGCCATAAAACCTCGGCCTTTATGACGATCGAGGACGACATCGCCTTCTTCGAACGGGTCCCGACCCTGGGTGGACTGGGGCGCGAAGCATTGCGGATTCTGGCGATCGGCGCAGAGAACCGCTACGTCCATAGCGGCGAAGTGCTGTTCAACGCCGGCGATCCGGCGGATTCCGGCTTCGTGATCCAGGAAGGATCGTTCATCGTCGCGCCGCGCGAAATCGATGGCGGGCGCGCCATCACGGTCGGCGTCGGCACCCTGCTCGGCGAGCTCGCCCTGGTGACGGAAACCACCCGCCCGGGCACTGCGACCGCGCTTGAACCGTCGACCGTCATGCGCATCCCGCGCAGCCTGTTTCTGAAAATGCTGGAAAGCTTTCCCGACACCGCGCGGAAGCTGCGCGATATCCTGGCGGCGCGGATCACGGACTCCGAACGCGACATGACCCAGGTGCGCAGCGTGCTCGATGGCCACCGGCGGAAGTAACGATCCACTGCGTGCTTCTCCGCACGTGCCGGCGCTTGACGGCTTGCGCTTTGTCGCCGCGTTCATGGTGGCGGCCGCTCACCTGTACGCATGGACAGTTTTGCCGCAACAAGCGCCGAGTCCTTGGAGTGATCTATTGCTGGCGTCCTCCGGCCTCGGGATGACGTTGTTCTTCATCCTGAGCGGATTCGTCATTCACTATAATTATCGTACCGCCTGGAGCGAACCGGGCGGCATTGCAAACTTCGTGGTCGCGCGTTTCTCGCGGCTCTATCCGCTCTATATCGGTTTGTTCGCCGTTGAATTCATTCGCGCCACCTGGTCTGGGCTCGGCGCCTGCGGGCGGGCGGGCATCCCCGCCGAGAGCTGGACCGCGCTTCCGCTCTACCTTACGCTCACACAGGATTGGGCCTACGGCGTCGTCTGCGACAACAGCCTGATCTTTCAGTACGGGCAGGCCTCGCAGGTCGCCTGGTCGATCAGCCTGGAGGCCTTTCTCTACATCGCTTATGTTCTTGCGGGCGGCTGGATCTCACGCGCGACCGCGGGCTCTCTCGTCATCGGCGCGGCCATCATCTACGCGCTGACGATCGTCGGGTTCCTCGCGTGCCGTGGCTTCGAACCTCAGATCGAGACGTTCGCGCTCCAGCATTTCGGGCCGGTCGCCGCGGTCGCGAACGGCTACCAGGATTCGCTCCTGCAGTGGCTGCTTTACTTCAATCCCTTGGCCCATCTCGCCGAGTTCTGCGGCGGCGTCGCTGCCGCCGCGCTGTATCTCGAACGTCCCGCCCGCGCTTCGCACCGATCGGGTCATGGGCTGGTGGCCGGCAGTTTGATTGCGTTGTTGGGAATTCATCTCTGGCTCTATGGCAGCATCGCTCCCGAGAGCGGTTTCATCGGCCGGACCGCGGCGGCGCTGTATGCGCCGCTGGCCGTATTGTTCGTGCTCCTGGCCGCATCGTTTCCGGCCAGCTTGTCATCACGCGCCCTCAACCTTCCATTCGCCGTCAAGTTCGGCGAGGCCTCGTACTCGATCTACCTGCTGCACGCCTTCTTCTGGGGTGTACCGCGCCGGCTGTTTTTTCTCGGCCTCCATCCCTGGCTGCTCTATGCCGGCGTGCTGACAGCGATCCTGCTGATCAGCCGGGTGAGTTACTTGTGGTACGAACGCCCGGCGCAGCGGGCGTTGCGCCGGCTGTTGTCACCTGCGCGGCGCGCGGCAATGCAGCCGTGAGCGTGCACGGGTGAGCGCGAGCGGTCACAACTCCAGTATCGCCGTCACCGGAACATGGTCCGAGGGACGCTCGGAGCCGCGATAGGATTTCGCGATCGTGATATCGGCGACACGGTCGGCGAGCGTCGGTGAAGTCCAGATGTGGTCGAGCCGGCGCCCCTTGTTGGCGGCTGCCCAGTCCGCGGCGCGGTAGCTCCACCAGGTGTAGAGCTTGGCCGGCTCGGGCGTGAGCACGCGCATGCTGTCGACCCAGCCACCGGCGTTGCGCGCGACGTTGAGCTTCTCGCATTCGATCGGAGTGTGCGACACGACGCGGAGCATCTGCTTGTGGCTCCAGACGTCGTGCTCGAGCGGGGCGACGTTGAGATCGCCGAGCAGGATCGCATGCTCGGAGGCGGCCGCGCGAAGCGCCGCGCTGTCCCGCATCTCGTCGAGGAAGGCGAGCTTGTGAGCAAATTTCGGATTGACCTCGGGGTCCGGGAGGTCGCCGCCCGCCGGCACATAGAAATTATGTACGGTCATGGGGTCGCGCAGGCCGGCGCGCTCGCCGAACACCGCGGAGACATGGCGGCAGTCGGTCTTGCCGCAGAAGCTCTGGATGTTGAAACGCTCGAACGGCAGCCGCGAGAGCACGACCACGCCGTGATAGCCCTTCTGTCCGTTGAGTGCGACGTGCTCGTAGCCGAGCCGCTTGAAGCGCTTGAGCGGAAACTTGTCGTCCGGGCACTTGGTCTCCTGCAGGCACAGCACGTCCGGCCGCACCGCCTTGATGAACTTGGCGACCAGGTTGATCCGCAGCCGAACGGAATTGATGTTCCAGGAGGTGACGGTGAAGCGCATGGGGGGACAGTCGATAGGAACGGGGTGGAAGGGGGTGGAAGGGTGGCGTCACATCAGTTCGTTTTTATGTCGTCCCTGCGCAATCGGAGACCCATACGTCGTGTCCGCACGGCGGCGCACGTCGTTTCAGAAAATCTCCCGACGGAGAATATCGGTCCTCGCCTGCGCGGGGACGACTTAACCGGACCGCCGTGGTCATCCATTCAGGCGGCGCGCGAGCGCATGCCGCAGCCCGAGCCACGGCTGGCGGTTCTTGAGCCGGAGCGTCTGCGGCGGAACATCAAGCGGGGTCTCGAACTCTTTGCGTGTCTGCCGGCGAAAGGCGGCGCGGATCGCGAAGTCCATCACGCTCTGCTCGCGGATGCGATCCTCGCCGCCCCCGAACCTGACATTGTCATCGCGGGCGGACTGCGGAATCGGCGAGGCCGACCCGGAGGAGAACTGCAACAGCAGGACCTCATAGAGATTGAACGCGGCGACGCGCTGGAAGAACCGCGGGTTATAGTTGAAGAAGCCGTGATCGATCATGCCGCCCGCCGGCACGTCGTGCAGCATCACGCCGCGATGCGCGGTAAGGTCGTGAATGATGCGGAAGGCATTCTCCTGATTTGCGACGTGCTCGGTCGTGCCGGCATTCACCACCAGGTCGAACTTGCCCTTCAGGGTCGCCGGGACCTGATCGCGATTGAGGTCGAGCGCGACGCTGTTGCGATGTCCATCATAGTCGATCGCTGCATAGTCCAACCCGAGCGAGGTCCAGAAGCCGCGCGACGACGGCGCCTGTTCGGCGTAGTTTTCCTGGCCGACCGGCGTGCCGAGATCGGATCGTGCCCGGCCGAACAGAGCGTAAATCTCGTCGAGCAGATCGTTGCTTTGCAGGAAGTCGTCCGAGAGCTGCTGGGCGCCGATCTCGATGACACGCGCGGGCTTTTCAAGCGCGCCGGATCGCTTCAATGCAGTGAATTCCGCGAGAAGTCCTCGCCCGAGACCCATTCCCTTACGCCTTGCCGGTCGTGGCTCACGAAGCCCACGCTACCGCGTGTAGTTCGTGTAATCGATCTTGAACATGTTCGGGTCGGGGCGGCTCTTGTTGTCGAGTTTCGAGACCGCGACGGTGGTGTCGTAGCCCTGCGGATCGGTGATGGTCCACTGCTTGAGCTGCAGGTCCTTGGCGCCGAACTGCATCATCAGGCGGCTGGTTCCGACGATGAGCTGGTTCTCTTCCACCACGACGGTGGCGTACAGCTCGTCGGAATAGACGCCGACGACATTGGTGTCGCGCAGCAGATCGATGTGGTCGGAGAGCAGGAAGCGCAGCGGCGTCTGCGAAAGCGGGTAGACGTCCTGGGTCGCCAGCTTGCGGTCGCGCACCACCACAGAGGAACCATCGGCGACGATGTCGATCGGTGTCGGCGGCGCATACTCGAAGCGCACCCGGCCCGGCTTCGCCAGGTAGAACTGCCCGTGGGTTTGGCGGCCGTCCGGCCCGATCTGGGTGAAGTCGCCGGAGAGCACCTGGACGCTGGACAGGTAGGCGCTCACCTTGTCCACGAGCGCGCGCTGCGCGGCGGTGAAGTTGCCAACCGTACCGGCGGGTGCGCTTGGTCCCGCGCTCGGCTTGCCGCCGAAGATCGGCGGGAACCAGTTGGGAACACCCGATTCCTGTGCCGGGGCCGGCCGCGCTTGCGGCGCAGCAACCGGAGGCGTGCGGTCCTTCGGCTGTGGGGCAGGCAGCGGCAGCGGCACCGGCTGGGCGATGGCGGCCGGAGCGAGTGCGATCAGCCCGCACAGCAACGCGGCCAGATACGCCGCCCGGCGCTTGCCCGCCATGTCCTTCTCCGCTTTTCCGCCTCGCCGACCCTCGGGGTGTCCGCTAGCTGCCGCATGTGGCGACATCACGGCCCCACCGGTCCGCCGGTGATTTACGGCCCAAGGGTTAGCGGTCCAGGCGATGATTCTCAATAGTGGTCGGCGGTCTCCTCGCCTTCGACCAGGATCTCACGCTTGCCGGCGTGGTTGGGTTGGCCGACCACGCCCTCCTTCTCCATGCGTTCCATCAGGGATGCAGCGCGATTGTAGCCGATCTGCAGCCGGCGCTGGATGTAGCTGGTCGACGCTTTCTTGTCGCGCAGCACGACCTGCACCGCCATCTGGTAGAGGTCGGTGGCATCGCCTGCCTGGCCCATGCCGGTGGCGTCGAACACCGCGGAATCCTCGTCGGTGCCTTCCTCCTCATCGGCGGCGGTGACAGCCTCGAGATATTGCGGTGTGCCCTGCGCCTTGAGGTGGCGGACGATCTTCTCGACCTCCTCGTCGGAACAGAACGGCCCATGCACGCGGCTGATGCGTCCGCCGCCGGCCATGTAGAGCATGTCGCCCTGGCCGAGGAGCTGTTCGGCGCCCTGCTCGCCGAGGATGGTGCGGCTGTCGATCTTGGAGGTGACCTGGAACGAAATCCGGGTCGGGAAATTCGCCTTGATGGTGCCGGTGATGACGTCGACCGAGGGGCGCTGCGTCGCCAGGATGACATGCAGGCCGGCGGCGCGCGCCATCTGCGCGAGCCGCTGCACCGCGCCTTCGATGTCCTTGCCCGCGACCATCATCAGGTCGGCCATCTCGTCGACGATCACGACGATGAAGGGCAGCGGTTCGAGATCGAGCTCCTCCGCCTCGTAGATTGCCTCGCCGGATTCCTTGTCATAGCCGGTGTGGACGGTGCGGGAGAGCTTTTCGCCTTTGCCCTTCGCTTCCGCGACGCGCGCATTGTAGCCGTCGATGTTGCGCACGCCGAGCTTCGACATCTTCTTGTAGCGCTCCTCCATCTCGCGCACCGCCCATTTCAGCGCGACCACCGCTTTCTTGGGATCGGTGACGACCGGCGTGAGCAGATGCGGGATGCCGTCATAGACGGAGAGCTCGAGCATCTTCGGATCGACCATGATCAGCCGGCACTGATCCGGCTTGAGCCGGTAGAGCAGGCTCAGGATCATGGTGTTGATCGCGACCGACTTGCCCGAGCCGGTGGTGCCCGCGATCAGCAGATGCGGCATGCGTGCGAGATCGACGATCACCGGTTCGCCGCCGATGGTCTTGCCGAGGCAGAGCGGGAGCTTGGCCTGCGTGTCCTCGTAATCGTTGGTGGCGAGCATCTCGCGGAAGAACACCTTCTCGCGCGTCGGGTTCGGCAGCTCGATGCCGATGGCGTTGCGTCCCGACACCACCGCGACGCGGGCGGAGAGCGCGCTCATCGAGCGCGCGATGTCGTCGGCAAGTCCGATCACGCGTGACGACTTGATGCCGGGCGCCGGCTCGAGCTCGTAGAGCGTGACCACCGGGCCGGGGCGCGCATTGATGATCTCGCCGCGCACGCCGAAGTCGCCGAGCACGCCTTCGAGCGCGGTCGCATTTTCCTGGATCGCTTCGGAACTGAGCGTTGCGCGGCCGCTGGCTCGCGGGGCGGCGAGGAGATCGAGCGGGGGCAGCACATAGCCGCCATTCGGTTTGCGCGGCGCGCGGGCCGGCGCGGCGCGCGGCTTGCGCGGCTGCGGCCGCGGCGCTTCCTCTTCGTCCTCCTCTTCGGACGCGTCGTCGTCGTCGCGCCCTGCGGCGATCTGGGCGGGCCCGCTCTGATAGTCGTCGAAACGCGGCTCGGCGCGCGCGCCGCGCGGCGGTGGCGCATCGCGGAACATCGCCTCGCGCGCCGCACGCTGCCAGGTCATCAGCCGCGCGAGCCGCGCCTTGAGGCTGAGCAGGGCGTGCACGATGAAGCCGAGCGAGATCGCCACGCGGCCGGCCGGTCGTCGAACTCGTCGTCATCCCGGCGCTTGGTCGCTGAGAGTTTGGGCGCGGGCAGGTCCATCGGGTCCTGCCAGCCGAAGCCGGCCGCGATCGCAAAGCGACGACGTGCCGATGCCGGCGACGGCGGCGATCACCAGCGCGCGTCATCGCGGACAATTCGCCCACCGCGAGCGAGCATGGATCCGCAGCAGCCAGTCGCCGATCACGCCGCCAAGCCCGGCCGGCAGCGGCCAGCCGGCGTGCGCGGCAGCAGCGGCGAGCAAAGCGCGGCCAGCAGCACGCCGAGGATCCAGAACCGCGAGCCGCATGCGCTCGCGCTGCAGCGGGCGATGGGTGGCGAGCCGCCAGCCCCAGAATCGCGACCGGCAGCACCAGCGCGAGCGCCGCGAAGCCGAGCAGCTGCATCAGGAGATCGGCGACGATGGCGCCGGGCACGCCGAGCAGGTTGCGCACCGGCGCATTGGTGGCGTGGCTGAGCCTGGGGTCCTGCACCGACCAGGTCGCGAGCGCGAGCGCGAGCAGCGTCGCCAGCAGGATCAGCGCAGGCCGCCGAGTTCGCGCAGCCGCCGGCGCAGCGCGTCGCGCACGGCTTCCGGGAGGAAGGTTCAGACGGTCGAGGCTGCGATCGATCGCCGGCATGTCGCCCCCTCAGCCCAGCACCGCGACGAGGCGATGCAGCGCCTCCGCCGTGGTGTCGCTGGTCCTGCACCATGGCGACGCGGATGTAGCCAACGCCGGGATTGCTGCCGTCGGCCTGGTCGCGCGCGAGATAGCGGCCGGGCACGACGCGCAGGCCCGCCTCGCGCCAGAGCCGCAGCGCGGCGGCCTCATCGCCGCCCTGCGCCGAGACGTCGAGCCAGAGAAAGAAGCCGCCGGCCGGCCGCCGATAGCCGTAGCGGTCGCCGATGATCTGGTCGGCGAGATCGAATTTCTGCGCGTAGAGCCGGCGGTTCTCCTCGACATGCGCCTCGTCGCCGTAGGCGGCGATCGCGACCCGCTGCGCCGGCACCGGCACCTGCGGCGCCGCGACGTTGCGCAGCTCGAGGAAGCGCGCGAGGAATGTGCGGTCGCCGGCGGCGAAGCCGACGCGCAGCCCCGGCAGGTTCGAGCGCTTCGACAGCGACTGGAACTCGACCACGTTGGCGAAATCCGGGCCGGCCGCTTCGAGCATGCTCGGCGGGCGCGTGCTGGGTGTAGATTTCGGAATAGCATTCGTCGCTGAACACCAGGAAGCCGAAGCGCCGCGCCAGCGCGACGAGTGCGCGAAGATAGGCGGGTCTCGCGACCGCGCCCTGCGGGATTCGCGGGCGAGGCGATGAAGAAGGCGACCGTGCGCGCGAGCAGGTCGTCGGAGAGCGCGTCGAGGTCGGGCAGGAAGCCGGTGGCCGCGGTCGCCGGCAGATAGACCGGCTCGCAATTGGCCGCGATCGCGCCGGCCGCATAGGCGGCATAGAACGGATTGGGCATCAGCATCGCCGGGCGGCCGCGTCGGCCACCGACCCAGCGCGCGGCCGCGATCGCGGCGAGGAACAGGCCCTCGCGCGAGCCGTTGAGCACCAGGACTTCGGATTGCCGGGTCGACGGGCCGCGGCAGCGCGAAGCGCCGGCCGAGCCAGCCGGCGGCGGCCGCGCAAAACGCGTCGAGGCCCTTGTTCATGGGGTAGCGGCCGAACTCGCCGATATGGGCGGCCAGCACCGGGCCGACGAACGGCGGCACCGGATGCTGCGGCTCGCCCACCGCCAGGCTGATCGCGGGCTTGCCCGGCTCGCGTCGCCCAACAGCTCGCGCAGCCGCACGAACGGCGAGCGGCTGTCGTGGCCCGGGCGGGCGAAGGAGGGGATTCGCGTTCGGCGGCGGTCATGAACATCGACAAAAGCGGCGTCAACACCCGCCGCACAAGGGATTTCCTACCATAGGTGCGGCGAGGTTAAGACGCGATTAACCATCGCCGTTCCGACCGTTCATACGCCCGCACCATGGGATTGGTGGTGAGACCGCCGTCGATGCCGAATATCAGCCTGCGCACCCGAATCAGCGACCGGCCCGGGAACGTTTTGAGCAGACCGTCCACGGACCGGTTTGAAGTCTGACAGCGAGCGTCGCCTATCCCAAAAAAGTGAGGGGCCCCGGCTTGCGCTGGGGCCCCTCGACGGCAAGGGCGGTGCCGGGTCTCCGCCCTAACCGTATTTCTGTCATGTGCACGGTCTCGCCGTGCAGCGCGAGATCGAGACCTTCGCGCTCGACCTCGTCGCTGACCCGCAGGCCGATGAAGATGTCGACGATCTTGAGGATGATCAGCGACACGATGGCGTCGTAGACGAAGACGATGACGACGCCGTCGATCTGGTTGAGCACCTGCACCGGCGTTGCCTTCGATCAGGCCGGCGGTGCCGCCGTACTGCTCGACCGCGAACACGCCGGTGAGCAGCGCGCCGGCGATGCCGCCAACGCCGTGCACGCCGAAGGCATCGAGCGCGTCGTCATAGCCGAGCATGTGCTTCAGGCCGGTGCAGCCCCAGTAGCAGACGACGCCGGCGGCGACGCCGATGCAGACCGCGCCGAGCGGGCCGACGAAGCCCGAAGCCGGCGTGATCGCGACGAGGCCGGCGACCGCGCCGGAGCAGATGCCGATGACCGTCGGCTTGCCGCGCATCATCCACTCGACGATCATCCAGGTGAACGCCGCCGCCGCGGTCGCCATGTGCGTCACCAGCATGGCCATGCCGGCCTGCATGCCCGCGGTCACCGCCGAGCCGGCGTTGAAGCCGAACCAGCCGACCCACAGCAGCGAGGCGCCGATGAAGGTGAGCACCATGTTGTGGCCGGGGCCGGTATCCTTGCGCTTGCCGAGCATGATGCAGCACATCAGGCCGGCGACGCCGGAATTGATGTGCACGACCGTGCCGCCGGCGAAGTCGAGGACCTTGATCTAGCCGTCGGCGTTGCCGGCGTTGAGGAAGCCGTCCGGTCCCCACACCCAGTGCGCGACCGGCGAATAGACGAAGATCGCCCACAGCCCGATGAACCACAGCATCGCCGAGAACTTCATGCGCTCGGCGAAGGCGCCGGCGATCAGCGCCGGCGTGATGATCGCGAAGGTCAGCTGGAAGCAGATGATAGACGCGTCTCGGGGATCGTCGGCGCCAGCGGATTGGGATTGCCGATGCCCTTGGCGATGTCGCTCACGATGCCTTGCAGGAAGGCGCGGTCGAGGCCGCCGATGAATGGGGTTCCCGCCCGGAACGCCAGGCTGTAGGTGCAGACCAGCCAGAGGATGCTGATGAGACAGGTGATGGCGAAGCTCGTCATCACGTGTCGCCGACGTTCTTCTTGCGCACCATGCCGCCGTAGAACAGGCCGAGGCCCGGGATGGTCATCATCAGCACGAGCGCCACCGAGGTCAGCATCCAGGCGGTGTCGCCGGAATTCGGCGTGCAGTTCTCGAGCACCGCCAGTTTCGGATCGGCGTTGCCGGCGCAGGCCGGCGGACCCGCCTCGGCCGGAGCGGCCGCTGCATCGGCGGCTGGAGCCGCTGCTGGTGGGCTGCGGGCGCCACCCCCGGCGTCTGCGCGAACGATGGTCCGATCATCGATACGCTGAGGAAGAG